>NZ_JARQWV010000009.1 GCF_029543245.1 Caulobacter endophyticus | reverse complement strand
GCGGTCCTCGCCACGCTTGGGCCGGTACCAAGAGCCCTCCCCATGGCGGGGACGGGTTTGATTATGCGGCGGGTTTCAGCGCGTCTGATTGAATTGGATGAGAAAGTTGCAAGTGGCTGGATTGGTTGGATTCTTTTCGGAAGCCGCCGGGGATCCACGCTGCTCTATCCCCTTCGCCCCAAACTCACGCCTTCCTCGCCCCTGTGGCGAGGACCCATCGTTCAGCCTGCTCAGACCTTTCGCGTTCGGCCGCCGTTTGAGCAGCCGCCGGCATGGGCCCTCGCCACAAGGGCGAGGGAGGCGGGCTTTGTTGGTTAGTTGGTGGGATACGCTGGCCTCAGCGAATACTTCCCCCTCCGGCCCTCCGGGCCACCTCCCCCTTCAGGGGGAGGATCTGGATCGGTGGATCCGTTCCTGGCGAGGCGAGGTTCCCTTCGCCTTGAATATACTATAGGGGGGTACCCTATGGCTCACCTTTCCACCGACAATGACGCCCTGCTCAAGCGCGTCCGCCGCATCGCCGGCCAGGTCGCGGCGATCGAACGCGCGATCGCTGATGATCATGACTGCGCCAAGACCCTGCATCTGGTGGCCGCCACGCGCGGCGCCCTCAACGGCCTGCTCGACGAGATCGTCGAGACCCACCTGCGCGAGCACGTCGCCGCGCCCGGCCTTTCCGACGCCGAGCGCGAGAAGGGCGCGGCCGAGGTGATCGAGGCCTTCCGCCGTTATTCCAAATGAGCTCCGACATGACCGCCGCCGTCACCGCCCCGCCGCATCCGCACGACCACGTCTTCCTGGCCGCCGACCACGACGCCAACGCCCGCCGCACCCTGTGGGTGGTGGCCCTGACGGCGGTGATGATGGTGGTCGAGATCCTGGCCGGCTGGTGGACCGGCTCGATGGCCCTGCTGGCCGACGGCTTCCACATGGCCACCCACGCCGGGGCCCTGGCCGTGGCGGCCGCCGCCTACGCCTATGCCCGCAAGCATGCCACGAGCCGCCGCTACAGCTTCGGCACCGGCAAGGTCGGCGACCTGGCCGGCTTCGCCTCGGCCCTGGTGCTGGCGGTGGTGGCCATCGGCGTGGCCGTGGAGTCGGTGCGCCGCCTGTTCGAGCCGTCCTCGATCGCCTTCATCGAGGCCATCGTCATCGCCGTGGTCGGCCTGGCGGTGAACCTGGCCAGCGCGGCCCTGCTGTCGGGCGGGCATCATCACGGCCACCACCATCATCGGCACGACCACCATCACGATCACGGTCATGACCACCATCATGACCATGGGCACGACCATGGGCGCGGCCATGGGCACGACAACAACCTGCGCTCGGCCTACATGCACGTGCTGGCCGACGCCCTGACCTCGGTGCTGGCCATCGTCGCCCTGATCGCCGGCCGGCAGTTCGGCTGGACCTGGCTGGACCCGATCATGGGCGTGGTCGGCGCGGTGGTCATCGGTCGCTGGGCCTGGGGCCTGATGCGCGACACCGCCGCCATCCTGCTCGACGCCACCGACGACCACGTGGCCGACGAGATGCGCGAGCTGCTGGAAGTCTCCGGCGACGCCCGTATCCTCGACCTGCACGTCTGGAAGGTGGGCCCGCAGGCCCATGCGGCCATCGTCAGCGTCGCAGGCCTGTCGGCGCAGGCCGTGCGCGAGCGGCTGACGCCCGTGCACGAACTGCGGCACCTGACGGTGGAGGTCGCGTAGCGCCCCCTCTCCCCTTGCGGGAGAGGGTGGCCTCCCGGAGGGAGGTCGGGTGAGGGGTCTCTCAAAAGCAAGACGCCGCGACAGCCGATCAGCCGTCGCGGCGTTCTAGTACATGCGACCCCTCATCCGTCGACGGAGTTTATCCTCGGGCCGGCCTTCAGCCGGACCCGGGGGGCGACACCTTCTCCCGCAAGGGGAGAAGGATTGGAAAGATCACTCCGCCTCGTCGTTGGCGGCCTCGACCTCGACGCCGAACACCTCGTCGATGACCTCCATGATCTCCTCGAGGTCGTCGAGCGTGACCCTGACGCGCATGGTCTGGTCGTCGTCGGCGGTGACCGTCAGGAAGATGCCGTGTTCGGTCTCTTCCAGGATGAACTCGTCGAGATTGGCGATGACCGACATGCTGCGCCTCCCAGGCCCCACAAGGGTTAGCGGCCGGCGGCGGCTTTCGTTCCGCGATCCGGCCGCCGCCGACATCGGGGTTCAGGCCACGCCGTAGCGGGGCGCGGGCCGGTCGCGCGACAGGTTGGGCGCCAGGTTCAACCGGGCCGCGTCATAGGCGGCGAAGTCGCCGGCCTCGGGCAGCGAGGGGATGGTGACCAACTCGCCCTGGTCGAAGCCCGCCAGCGCCGCGTCGACGAGGTCGCCGACCTCCATCACCGTCGACGGGTCCAGCGCGTCGACGCTGCCGCCCGAGCGGTCCCAGATCTCGGTGCGGGTGGCGCCGGGCAGCACCGCCTGGAGCTTGATCGCTTCGGACAGCTGGCTGCGCAGGCCTTGCGTGAAGTAGGTCACATAGGCCTTGGTCGCGCCGTAGACCGGCGAGCGGAACTCGGGCAGCAGGCCCACCACCGACGAGATGTTGACGATGGCGCCGCGACCGCGGGCGTTGAAGGCGCCGGCCGCCGCATGGGCCAGGCGCGTCACCGAGACCACGTTCAGCTGGATCAGGTTGTCGACCTTGTCGACGTCCTGGTCGACGAAGTCGCCGCCCAGCGCCGCGCCGGCGTTGTTGATCAGGATGTCGATGGCGTCGTCGTCGCGCAGGCGGGCCTCGACCCGGGCCAGGTCGACGGCGTTGGTCAGGTCGGCCTGGAGGATGTCGACCTTGACGCCGGCCTCGCCGCGCAGGCGTTCGGCGAGGGCGGCCAGGCGCGCCGCGTCGCGGGCGACCAGCACAAGGTCGTGGCCGCGGCGGGCCAGGCGGTCGGCATAGGTGGCGCCGATGCCGGTGGAGGCGCCGGTGACCAGGGCCGCGCCGGGAAACTGCTTCTTGCTCATGTCTCGATCCCCTCGGGATGCTGGCCGCCACGCTCGTCGCGGCGGGGTGACTTGCAGATGGCTAGTTACTTTCGAATTGCAAGTGACTGGCTTTCATTTTGCTATCGACCGACTATCTTCATCTCATGACCACGCGCGCCTTCGATCCCGGACAGTGCCCCGTCGGCCGCACGCTCGAACGTGTCGGCGACGCCTGGAGCCTGATGATCCTGCGGGACGCCCAGCAGGGGCTGACCCGCTTCGACGCGTTCGAGAAGAGCCTCGGCGTCGCGCCCAACATCCTCACCAAGCGGCTGGCCGGACTAGTACAATCCGGCTTTCTCGAGCGGCGGCCGTATCAGGAGCGGCCGGTGCGCCACGAATATGTGCTCACCCCCATGGGCCGGGACTTCGCTCCGGTGCTGACGGCGATGCTGGCCTTCGGCAATCGCCACTTCGCGCAGGAAGGGATCGCCGGTCAGCTGGTGGACCGCGCGACGGGCAGGGCGGCCGAGCCCATCGTCGTCGACGCGGTCAGCGGCCGGCCGATCGACGGCGAGCGCTTCACCTACGCCGCCGGTCCAGTTGCGGGCGAGGCGGTGCGCCGCCGGGTCGCCGAGATCGAGGCGCGCCGCGACCGCGGCTGAGGCTGCTGCGGCCAAGGTTGTCCACCGTTGCTGACCGCCTTGTCAGGCGCGCGTCAGCCTGACGACCCGATGGCGCCGCTACATCCGTCGCAACCTCTCCGGAACGACGGATTTCTCGATGATCTCGCTTGTGCGGACGGCTTTGGCGCGTCCCTACACCTTCGTCGTCATGGCCGCGATGATCCTCATCGTCGGCGTGCTGGCGATCCTGCGCACCCCGACCGACATCTTTCCGGAGATCCGCGTCCCCGTCGTGGCGGTGGCCTTCACCTATAACGGCCTGTCGCCGGAAGACATGTCGGGCCGGATCCTGACGCCCTACCAGCGGGCCCTGACCACGACGGTCAACGACATCGAGCACATCGAGGCCACCTCGCTGCAGGGCATCGGGGTGGTGAAGGTCTACTTCCAGCCCGGCGCCGACATTCGCCTGGCCAACGCCCAGATCACCGCCGTCTCCCAGACCCTGCTGCGCCAGATGCCGACCGGCACGACGCCGCCGCTGGTGCTGAACTACAACGCCTCGACCGTGCCGATCGTGCAGCTGGCGCTGTCGGGCCAGGGCATGAGCGAGCAGCAGCTGTTCGACTACGGCGTCAACTTCATCCGCACGCGCCTGGTCACCGTGCCCGGCGCGGCCGTGCCGTTCCCGTTCGGCGGCAAGACCCGCCAGATCCAGGTCGACATCGACCCGCAGGCCCTGCTGTCCAAGGGGCTGTCGGCCACCGACGTCGGCGCCGCCATCGCCGCCCAGACCCAGATCACCCCCGCCGGCTTCGTGAAGATCGGCGAGTTCCAGTACAGCCTGCGGCTCAACAACGCCCCGGGCTCGGTCGACGAGCTGAACGCCCTGCCGGTGCGCACCGTGAACGGCGCCACGATCCGCCTGGGCGACGTGGCCCATGTGCGCGACGGCTCGGCGCCGCAGCAGAACGTCGTCCACGTGGACGGCCAGCGCTCGGTGCTGATGACGGTGCTGAAGTCGGGCGCGACCTCGACCATCGCCATCGTCGACGGCATCAAGGGCGCGCTGCCCGAGCTGAAGGCCCAGCTGCCGGCCGAGCTGTCGATCACGCCGCTGAACGACCAGTCGACCTTCGTGAAGGCGGCCGTCGAGGGGGTGGTTCACGAGGGCGCGCTGGCCGCGGTGCTGACCTCGCTGATGATCCTGCTGTTCCTGGGCAGCTGGCGCTCGACGGTGATCATCGCCGTGTCGATCCCGCTGGCCGTGCTGGCGGCGGTGGCGACCCTGGCCGCCTTCGGCCAGACGCTGAACGTCATGACGCTGGGCGGCCTGGCGCTGGCCGTCGGCATCCTGGTCGACGACGCCACGGTGACCATCGAGAACATCAACTGGCACCTGGAGCACGGCAAGGACGTCAAGACCGCGATCCTCGACGGCGCGGCCCAGATCGTCACGCCGGCCTTCGTCAGCTTGTTGTGCATCTGCATCGTCTTCGTGCCGATGTTCTTCCTGCCGGGCGTGTCGGGCTTCCTGTTCGTGCCGATGGCGATGTCGGTCGTCTTCGCGATGATCGCCTCGTTCATCCTGTCGCGGACCCTGGTGCCGACCATGGCGGCCTTTCTGCTGAAGCCGCACGCCCCGCACGACCAGGAGGCGCCCTCGAAGAACCGCCTGGTGCGCTTCCAGCGCGGCTTCGAGCGGGTGTTCGCCAAGGTGCGCGACGCCTATGCCGGACTGCTGGGCTTTGCGCTGGGCGCACGGGGCAAGTTCGTCGCCGGCTTCCTGGCGTTTGCGGTGCTGAGCCTGGCGCTGGTTCCGTTCCTGGGCCGCAACTTCTTCCCGGCCGTGGACTCCGGCTCGATCGCCATGCACGTCCGCGCGCCCAGCGGCTATCGCGTCGAGGAGTCGGCGGCGCTGTTCGACCGCATCCAGCGGCAGGTGCGCACGATCATCCCCAGCGCCGAGATCGACACCATCGTCGACAACATCGGCCTGTCCACGAGCGGCATCAACGTCGCCTACAACGCCTCGGGCACCATCGGTCCGATGGACGGCGACATACTGATCAGCCTGAAGAAGGGTCACAAGCCGACCGACGACTACGTCAGGGCGCTGCGCCAGGAACTGCCCAAGGCCTTCCCGACCGCGACCTTCTCGTTCCTGCCGGCCGACGTCACCAGCCAGATCCTGAACTTCGGCAGCCCCGCGCCGATCGACATCCAGGTGGCGGGCGGCGATGCGGCGACCAACCAGGCCTACGCGCAGAAGATCCTGCGAGCCGTTCGGGGCGTCGAGGGCATCGCCGACGTCCGCATCCAGCAGCCCACCGGTTCGCCGCAACTGCGCTTCGACGCCGACCGCACCCGCATCCACGCCCTGGGCCTGGACGAGCGCGACGTCACGGCCAGCCTGGCAGGGGCCGTGGCCGGCAGCGGCCAGACCGCGCCGGTGTTCTGGCTGAACCCGCAGAACGGGGTGTCCTATCCGATCGTCGCCCAGACGCCGGAATATCTGATCGACAGCTTCGAGAAGCTGGGCGCGATCCCGGTCACCGGCAGCCGCGTGCCGGGCGAGGCGCCGCAGGTGCTGGGCGGGCTTGGCGCGCTGAGCCGCGGGGCGACCCCGGCTGTGGTCTCGCAGTACAACATCCAGCCGATGGTCAATGTCTATGCGGCGACGCAAGGCCGCGACCTGGGCGGCGTGGCGGCCGACGTCCAGAAGGTTCTCAAGAGCCTGGAGAAGGACAAGCCGGCCAAGGTGCGCGTCACCCTGCGCGGCCAGTACCAGACCATGAACACCGCCTTCTCCGGCATGGGCTGGGGCCTCTTGGGCGCGGTGGTGATGATCTATCTGCTGATCGTCATCAACTTCCAGTCCTGGCTGGACCCGTTCGTGATCATCTCGGCCCTGCCGGCCGCCCTGGCGGGCATCGCCTGGATGCTGTTCGCCACCGGCACGCCGCTGTCGGTGCCGGCCCTGACCGGTGCGATCATGTGCATGGGCGTGGCCACGGCCAACTCGATCCTGGTGGTCAGCTTCGCCCGCGAGCGGCTGGCGGCCACCGGCGACGCCATCCAGGCCGCCTTCGAGGCCGGGGTCACCCGCTTCCGCCCGGTGCTGATGACCGCCCTGGCCATGATCATCGGCATGGGGCCCATGGCCCTGGCCCTGGGCGAGGGCGCCGAGCAGAACGCGCCCCTGGGCCGCGCCGTGATCGGCGGCCTGATCTTCGCCACCTGCGCCTCGCTGCTGTTCGTCCCGACCATCTTCGCCATCGTCCACGGCCGCCGTCCGCGCGCCGAGACCCCGTCCACCGAAGGACATGTCCATGCCTGACACCCTGCCCAAGACCGATCCGCGTCGGCTGCGCCGCCTGGCGCTGGTCGGCGCTGCGGGTTTCGCCCTGATCCTGGCGACGGGGGCGGCCGCCCGCTTCATGGCCGGCAAGGACCTGGCCAGCGCCAGCCAGGACGCCGGCGTCGTCACCGTCAGCGTCGTGCGGCCCACCGCCGGCGAGGACGGCGCGCTGGTGTTGCCCGGCCGCCTGCAGGCCTGGAACCAAGCGCCGGTCTACGCCCGCACCGACGGCTATCTGCGCCGCTGGTACGTCGACATCGGCCAGCCCGTGAAGGCCGGCCAGGTGCTGGCCGAGATCGACGCCCCGGAAGTGGACCAGCAGCTGGTCGCCGCCCGCGCCGCCCTGGCCACCGCCTCGGCCCAGCGTGACCTGGCCGCCGTCGGCGCCGCCCGCTGGAAGCGCCTGGTGGGCGAGAACGCCGTCTCGCAGCAGGAGGCCGACGAGAAGCAGGGGGATCTCGCCGCCCGCGAGGCCATGCGCAACGAGGCCGCCGCCAATGTGCGCCGGCTGGAAAGCCTGGCGGCCTTCAAGCGCATCGTCGCCCCGTTCGACGGCGTTGTGACCAGTCGCGACACCGATCTGGGCGCCCTGATCAGCGCCGGCGGCGGCGCGCCGTCGCCCCTGTTCACGGTGTCGGACACCCGTCGCCTGCGCCTCTATGTCAGCGTGCCCCAGAGCATGGCGGCCTCGATCCGTCCGGGCATGACCGCCAGCTTCTCGAGCCCCGACCTGCCGGGCCAGTCGTTCCAGGCGCATCTGGTGCGCGCCGCCGACGCCGTCGACGCCCAGTCGGGCGCCATGCTGGTGCAGCTGGAGGTCGACAACGCCGCCGGCCGCCTGAAGCCCGGCGCCTACGCCCAGGTCAGCCTGGACCTCGGCAAGGGGGCGGCGAGCGCGCCGGCGACCCTGCGCGTGCCGGCCAACACCCTGCTGTTCCGCAAGGAAGGCACGGCGATCGCCGTGGTCGACAACAACGGCAAGGTCCAGATCCGCAAGGTCACGATCGCCAAGGATCACGGTTCGGAACTGGAGCTGGCCACGGGTCTTTCGGCCAATGAATGGGTGGTCAGCAGCCCGCCTGACGCCATCGCCGACGGCGACAGCGTGCGCGCCATCCAGCCCAAGCCCGCTCAAGCCAAGACGGCGCAAGCCAAGGGAGCGACCGGTGCGCGCGGCTGACGCCCTTCTGCCCCTGGCGCTGCTGAGCTTGGCGGCTTGCAGCACCGCGCCGGCCTATGCGCCGCCCGCCGTCTCGACCCCCGCCGCCTTCCGCGACACCGGGCCCTGGACGCCGGCGAGCGGGGCCGACGCCGCGCCGGCGGGCGACTGGTGGTCGGTGTTCGCCGATCCGACCCTGGCGGGGCTGGAGCAGCGGCTCGTGGCCGGAAACGCCAGCCTGGCCCAGGCCGTGGCGCGCTACGACCAGGCCCGCGCCCTGGCTCGCCAGGCCCGGACGGACCTCTATCCCACGGTGGGCGTCGACGCCGGCGCCGCCAGTCAGCGCACGATCTCGTCGGGCCGCACCGATCCTGTCGGCCTGAGCGCGTCGGCTTCGTACGAGCTGGATCTCTGGGGCCGGGTGCGCAGCCAGGTCGAGGCCGGCCGCGCCGACGCGCAAGCCAGCGCCGCCGACCTGGCCGCCGTGCGGCTGAGCCTGCAGGCGCAACTGGCCGACGCCTATTTCCAGCTGCGCGGGGCCGACGCCCAGATCGCCGTGCTGGCCTCGACCGCCGACGCCTATCGCCAGGCGCTGGACCTGACCCGGCGTCGCCAGGTCGGCGGGGCGTCGAGCGCGCTCGACACCGGCCGCGCCGAGACCCAGCTGGCCACCGCCCTGGCCCAGCAGGAGCAGGCCAAGGCCGATCGCGCCCTGCTGGAGCACGCCCTGGCGGTGCTGGTCGGCGAGCCGGCTTCCAGCTTCTCGGTGGCCTCGGTCGAGGGGCTGTCGGATGCGCCGCTCACGCCGGTCAGCACGCCGTCGCTGGTCTTGCAGCGCCGCCCCGACATCGCCGCGGCCGAGCGCCGGGTGGCCGCCGCCAACGCCCGCATCGGCGTGGCTCGCGCCGCCTGGTTCCCGACCGTGACCCTGGCCGCCAGCGGCGGCTGGCAGTCGACCGGCGGCGAGCTTCTGACCACGGCCAACCGCGTCTGGGCGCTGGGACCCGCCGCCGCGGCCTTGCCGCTGCTGGACGGCGGCGCCCGAAAGGCCGAGGTCGCGCGCAGCCGCGCGGTGTTCGACGAGGCCGCCGGCGGCTATCGCCAGACGGTGCTGGACGCCTTCCGCGAGGTCGAGGACCAGATGGCGCTGGCCAACCGCCTGGCCGCCGCCCAGGCCCGCCAGGACGAGGCCGTCAATGCCGCCGCCCGCACCGCGGCCCTGGCCACGACCCGCTATAGGGAAGGCGCGGCCAGCTATCTCGACGTGGTCACCGCTCAGACCGCCGAACTGGACGCCCGCCGTTCGGCCCTGGACCTGCGCACCCGCCGCCTGGCGGCCAGCGTCGACCTGATCCGCGCGCTCGGCGGCGGCTGGACGGGCGGGGAGGGGGCGTAGGTCGGGTCGACATTCAAACGGCAGCGCTCCCCAGACCCGTCTTTCCCCGCGAAGGCGGGGACCCAAGCGGAGTTGGCGGGTCGCTCACCGCCGCGCTTCTTCCTGAAACGCAGCTTGGATCCCCGCCTTCGCGGGGATGCTCGGTGAGAAAAGGCCCGAATTGTTGAGTGCCGATGCGATCTAGGACTTCGCCGCCGGCGGCCGGGGCTTAGGATACCAAAGCGCGTTGACGATCACCCAGCGGTCGCCGAAGCGGCCGAGGTTCAGATGGTCGACGAACCAAGGCGTTTCCACCCGCGCCACCGCCACGTTGCCGGCGATGTCGAGCACCCGCACGCTGCGGTTCCATTGCTCGCGGGGGGTCTTGAGCGCGCCTTGCCGGGTCAGGTCGACCAGTTCGTCGCGGTTCATGCGCCGAAGCCCCAGGGTTTCGTCGGGATCGGGCTTTGAGCGGATGGCGCGCTTGGCGAGATCCGGGTGCAGCGAGCGGGCGACCCGGGCGACGTCGCCCTCCAACTGGCCGTCCACATAGTCATAGGCCGTCGCCTCGACCGCCTTCACGGCGGCGGGATCGAGGGGCGCGGCGTTGCTTGCGACCGGTGGTGGGGCCGAGGCGCTGAGCGCGGCGGCGGCGAGCATGGCTAGGATCATGGAAGTCCCCGACATCCATAGGGGCCGGTCCCCCCAGCCTGGGCGGCTCGCCTCAAGGTTCGCCTCGGTAACGCTTAGGTGGCGAACCGTGGCTTTGTGAAGGCGCTCAGGCCTCGACCGGTTCGCTCCGGCGGGTTGCGGGGTCCTGCGCTTCGGCCTGGACGACGCCGCCGGGCAGGATGAAGCCGATCAGCACCTCGCCGTCCTCGCAGCGGGCGAACACCGTG
The DNA here is from genome assembly GCF_029543245.1 of Caulobacter endophyticus. Lineage (GTDB taxonomy): Bacteria > Pseudomonadota > Alphaproteobacteria > Caulobacterales > Caulobacteraceae > Caulobacter > Caulobacter endophyticus_A. Next base: position 186,329 of record NZ_JARQWV010000009.1, on the reverse strand, counting down.
CCGCCGTGCATGGTGACGATGGCCTTGACCACGGCCAGGCCCAGGCCGTGGACGTCGTGGCTGTGCTCGCGGGCGCGGTCGAGGCGGTAGAAGCGGTCGAACAGCCGCGCCAGATGCGCCTCGGGTATGGGGCCGCCGCGATTGCGTACGCCCAGGCAGACCTTGCCGTCCTGCGGCTCGATGGTCACGCGCACGGTCTTGCAGTCGACGCCGTGGCGGATGGCGTTGTCGAGCAGGTTGGTCACCGCCCGGCCCAGCAGCGAGGCGTCGGCGGCCACCATGCCGTCGCCCACCACCTTCAGCGCCACGCCGGCGTCCTCGAACAGGACGTCCAGGAAGTCGGCGGTCTTGTGGGTCAGGCCGGCCAGAGACACCGGCTCCAGATTGGCCGCCAGGGCCCCCTGGTCGGCGCGGGCCATGAACAGCATGTCGTTGATGATGCAGCGCAGGCGGTCCAGCTCTTCGAGGTTCGAGTGCAGCACCTCCTCCAGCTCGCCGGCCTCGCGGGGGCGGGACAGGGCCACCTGGGTCTGGCCGATCAGGTTGCCCAGCGGGGTGCGCAGTTCGTGGGCCACGTCGGCGTTGAACGAGGCCAGGCGCTCATAGGCGTCCTGCAACCGGTCCAGCGCGCCGTTGAAGGCCGTCATCAGGCCCACCAGCTCGGTCGGCAGGTCGTGGGTCGGCATGCGCAGGCCAAGATCGTTGGGGTTCAGGGCCCGGGCCCGCTGCGACAGGCGGTCGACGGGCGCGAGGCCTCGCTTGGCCACCCACCAGCCCAGCAGGCTGACCAGGGCGATGGTCACCAGCGATACGGCCAGCACGCCCACGCCCAGGACGCGACGCGAGGCGTCGAACGGCGCGGTGTCGGCGGCGATCACCAGCCGCACCTCCGGCCGCTCCAGATAGGGCGGCACGCGGCGGGTCAGCGTCATGTAGCGCTTGCCGTCGAAATGGATCAGGTCGACGCCGTCGCGCGCCCGGGCCAGGGCGTCGTCGGGGGCGAAGCGGAAGCGGGCGTCGGGACAGTCGACCCGGTAGCGCACGCCGCCGTTGGCCGGGGTGAACGACTCCAGCTTGTCGCCCAGCATCGGCCAGCGCTTGGGATCGCCGGCGTGGCGGATCATCGCGTCGATGATCTCCATGCGGGCGTTCAGTTCCTCGGCCTGGTGGCGGCGCAGCTCCAGGCTCTGGAAGCCGAAGATGGCCACGCCCGCCAGCACCGAGACCAGGGTGGTGGCGATGGCGAACATCAGGGCCAGCCGCCCGGCTATCGACTTGGGCGCGATGGAGGCGGGGGTCATTCGGGGCCTCCGTCCGGACGGTATTCGAGCACGTAGCCCATGCCGCGCACGGTGTGCAGCAGCTTGGTCTCGAACATGCCGTCGATCTTGGCCCGCAGGCGCTTGATGGCCACCTCGACCACATTGGTGTTGGTGTCGAAATTGATGTCCCAGACCAGCTCGGTGATGATCGTCTTGGAGACGATCTGCGACTGGCGCCGGCCCAGCACGGCCAGCAGGGCGAACTCCTTGGCGGTCAGGTTCAGACGGCGGCCGGCGCGGGTGGCGCGGCGGGCCAGCAGGTCCAGATGCAGGTCGCCGACGGTGATGGTGGTGGCCTCGCCGCGGCCGCGCCGGGTGATGGCTTGCAGGCGCGCCAGCAGCTCCAGGAACGAGAACGGCTTGACCAGATAGTCGTCGGCCCCGGCACCCAGGCCGCGCAGGCGGTCGTCGACGCTGTCGCGGGCCGTCAGCATGATCACCGGCGTCTGGCGGGTCTGGCGCAGGCGCTCCAGCATGGCCACGCCGTCGAGGCCCGGCAGCATGCCGTCCAGCACGATGGCGTCGTAGTCGAGCGTCTGGGCCAGGTGCAGGCCGTCCTCGCCGTCGCCGACGAAATCGACGGAGTAGCCCTGTTCCGTCAGCCCCTTGCGCAGATAGGCGACGGTCTTGGGTTCGTCCTCGACGATCAGGATCTTCATGGTGGCGGCGGCCCGGCGGCGCGGTGTTCGTGCGGCGGAGGCGGAAGGCCTCCTTCGAACAGCTTTGATACAGCGTCCTCGCGCCGACCGCCACGGCTGGGGCGGGAAGGGGGCTCGGTAGCGGCCGGGCGAGAACTGCAGCCTAGGTGCCAGAGCGCTCCGGTCGCCAGGCTGACGCGCGGATGACATTTCTGACCGGAAGGCCGTGGCGGCGCCGATGTGCGCCATCGTCAATTGCGAAGCTCTTCGATTCATGTCCAGGTTGCGCCCGATTTCGACGCGAGCGGCGCGTCGTGGGCAGGGGCGTACGATGGCGATCTGGACGATCGAGTTGATCAACGAAACCAGTGAGGCCAAGGACCTCTACCTCTTCAGCCAGCCGCCCGAGGTCCGTTTCTCGGGCCAGGCGGTCGCGGTTCACCCCTGCGCCTGGATCACCTATCCGGGGATCCAGCCGGGCGATCGCCGCCGCTCGACCTTCAGCGAGAGCATCGCCATCTTCGTGGACTTCAGCGCCAAGCCCGCACCCGGCGTGGTGCTGACGGAGAACGCCAACGTGCCGGTCGACGCCCGGGCGCGCGACCGCGTCGACCTGCTCGACAACCCCGCCCTCTTCGGGCCCGTGGAGCATGATCGGTCGGACTACGGCACGGTCTCGCTGCACACGCCCGATCCGCTGTCCAATGGTTCGTTCCCGCCGCCCGCGACGATCGGGCTGGGCAAGTACGGCGACAGCGACATGCCGACCCCGATCGCCGGCTTCCCGCCCCAGCCCGGCGGCGTGTTCGTGATCGAGCCGTCGCACCGCTTCCATCTGGCGCAGGGGCGTCCGCTGCGCGGCGAGGCGCTGGCGCTGCATCCGCCGTCGCTGGTCGCCATCGACTTCGACCAGGACAAGCTGACGGCGACGGTCGTGGCCAAGGCCGACGGGACCTTCGCCGTCACCTACGAGCCGAACTGACGGAGCGGGTCTCGCATGGCTGTCTGGACGATCGAGATCGTGAACGCCGGCGACAAGGTTCGCAGCTATGCGCTGCTGCCCGCGCCGCCGGAGGTGACCCTGGACGGCGCGCCGGTGGCGGTATGGTCCGCCGTTTGTGCGCCTTTCGACTATGTCGAACCGAACACGCCGCGCGCCACCACCTTCAGCGAGGCGGTGCAGGCCCTTTTCGCCTTTCCGGCCAGGGTGGAGGTCGAGCGCGTGATCACGGCGGCGTTCACGGCGCCGGTGAACCCTCTGGCTCGCGACCTCGTCACGATCACCCACATGGAGCACGAGGGACCCAGCCGGGGCTTCGCCGAGAAGCTCACTGCCGGCGCCGCCGAGCCCGGTCACTTCGCGATCGACACCAAGGCCGACTTTCCGGAAGGCGACGGCGTGGTGCTGGGCATGACCAAGCAGATCGACAGCAACGAGCCCGTGCCGGCGGCGGTGTTCGACGCCCGGCCGCACGTCACCTACCAGATCCGGCCGCGCCCGGTGTTCCACCTGATCGAGGGGCGCTATGTGCGCGGCAAGGTGCTGGACCTGTCGGCCAGGCCCGGCGCGGTCATCGAGTTCACCGGGCGCGAACGCGCCAAGGCCACCGTCGTCCAGGCGGCCGACGGTGTTTTCTCAGTGACTTACGAAACGATCTAGCGGGGCGTCAGTCGACGCAGATCGCGCCGGACGCCTTGCCGTTCACGACCTTGGCGTAGCAGCCGAACTGCACGTTCGAGCGCTTGCACTGGCCGGTCACCGGGGCGTCGTTGGGCTCGAGATTGCCCTCGACGATGCAGCCGCCCTGGCACTGGGCGTTGTCGGTGCAGGCCTTGCCGGCGTCGGCATAGGGCACGACGCAGGTGGGCAGGCCCCGGCGGCCCACGGTCTCGATCTGGCCGCCGCGGGCCGCGCAGGTCTCGGCGGTGTCGCTGCCCGAAGCCGCTTGCGTCGGCGACGGCGGCGGAGCCGTCGGGGCGCAGGCGGCCAGGGTCAGCAGGGCGGCGGCGATCAGCGGAAGACGCATTCGGGACACTCTTTCGTACTTTCGCCCAGATCTCGACAGTGAGGCCGGCGATCAGCCCATGAACGCCGGCAGCCAGGCTTCGTTCGCCTCGCGCAGCTTGGTCAGCGGGATCGAGAACAGGCCCGTGGAGGCGAAGGCCTCGCCGCCGGCCACGCCCGCGACGTTGGCGTGCACGCCGGCGTCCTTGGCCGCTTCCAGCAGCGCGTCCGGATCGGGCGTCGCCACCAGGTAGCGGGCCTGGTCCTCGCCGAACAGGTAGGGGTGAGCGTGGGCGTGGCTGGTGGCGTTCAGGGTGACGCCGACCTTGCTGGCCAGCGCGATATCGGCCGCGGCGACCAGCAGGCCGCCGTCAGACAGGTCGTGCACGCCGGCCACCAGGCCCGAGCCGATCAGGCCGCGGACGAAGTCGCCGTTCTTGCGCTCGACGGCCAGGTCGACCGGCGGCGGCGCGCCGTCCTCGCGGCCCAGGATCTCGCGCAGATATATCGAGGCGCCCAGCTCGCCGTGCGTCTCGCCGATCAGCACCAGGGTGTCGCCCTCGGCCACATTGCCAAAGCCCGTGCGCAGGTCGTAGTCGGCCAGCAGGCCGACGGCGCCGACGGTCGGGGTCGGCGGAATGGCGACGCCGTTGGTCTCGTTGTAGAGGCTGACATTGCCGCTCACGACCGGGAAGTCGAGCGCGCGGCAGGCCTCGGCCATGCCGTCGGTGGCGCGCACGATCTGGCCCATGGTCTCGGGCTTCTCGGGGCTGCCGAAGTTGAGGTTGTCGGTGATGGCGATCGGCAGCGAGCCGGCGGCCGTCAGGTTGCGCCAGGCTTCGGCGACGGCCTGCTTGCCGCCTTCGTACGGGTCGGCCTGGACGTAGCGCGGGGTGCAGTCGCTGGTCACGGCCACGGCCTTGCCGGTGCCGTGGATGCGCACGATGCCGGCGTCGCAGCCGGTGGCGCTGTCTTCCAGGGTGTCGGCCATCACGTGACGGTCGTACTGCTCCCACAGCCAGCGCTTGGAGGCCATGTCGGGGCAGCCGAGGACCTTGAGCACGGCCTCTTCCCAGTTGCCGGGCGCGGCCACCTTGGCCGGGTCGAGGCGGGCGTCGACCTTGGGATCGGTCCACGGACGGTCATAGAGCGGCGCATCGTCGAACAGCGGGGCCAGCGGCACGTCGCAGACGGTCTCGCCGTGGTGCTTGAGCACCAGGCGACCGGTGTCGGTGGTGTAGCCGATGACGGCGGCGTCCAGGCCCCACTTCTCGAAGATGGCGTGGCCGTCTTGCTCGCGGCCGGGCTTGAGGACCGCCAGCATGCGCTCCTGGCTTTCCGACAGCATCATCTCGTAGGCCGACATGCCGGTTTCGCGCTGCGGGACCATGTCCATGTTCAGCTCGATGCCGACGCCGCCCTTGCCGGCCATCTCGACCGACGACGACGTGAGGCCGGCCGCGCCCATATCCTGGATGGCGGCGACGGCGCCGGTGGCCATCAGCTCCAGCGTGGCCTCGATCAGCAGCTTTTCGGCGAAGGGGTCGCCGACCTGGACGGTGGGACGCTTCTCCTCGGAGTCCTCCGAGAACTCGGCCGACGACATGGTCGCGCCGTGGATGCCGTCGCGGCCGGTCTTGGAGCCGAAATAGACGACCGCCAGGCCCGGGCCCGGGGCGGCCGAGTAGAAGATGCTGTCGGCCTTGGCCAGGCCCACGCACATGGCGTTGACCAGGATGTTGCCGTTGTAGCCCTTGTGGAAGTTGGTCTCGCCGGCGACCGTCGGGACACCAACGCAGTTGCCATAGCCGGCGATGCCGGCGACCACGCCGTCCACCAGGCGCTTGGTCTTGGGGTGAGCCGGCTCGCCGAAGCGCAGGGCGTTCAGCAGGGCGATGGGGCGCGCGCCCATGGTGAAGACGTCGCGCATGATGCCGCCCACGCCCGTCGCCGCGCCCTGATAGGGCTCGATGTAGGACGGGTGGTTGTGGCTTTCCATCTTGAAGATGATCGCGTCGCCGTCGTCGATGTCGATGACGCCGGCGTTCTCGCCCGGACCGCAGATCACGCGCGGACCGCTGATCGGGAACTTCTTCAGCTGGTTCTTCGACGACTTGTACGAGCAGTGCTCGGACCACATCACCGAAAACACGCCCAGCTCGACGAGGTTGGGCTCGCGGCCCAGACGGTCGAGGACGACCGCGTATTCCTCGGGCTTCAGGCCGAACTCGGCGGCCGTATCGGCCATGGACTTGGCGGGGGCGTTGGTCGGTGCGCTCATGGGCGCGCCTTCTAGCGCGGCTGCGGGGATTCCGCTAGATTTCCAACTGGAGGCCAAGCGCGAAATGGGCATTCTCATTCTCCCGGAGGAAACCGAGCGACTGGCGCGAGAAATCGCTGACGTCACTGGAGAAAGCCTGTTTGAGGTTTATCATCAGGCGCTGGTGGAGCGGAAAGTCCGTCTTTCGGGGGCTGACCTCACGGCTGAGGAGCAGGAAGCCAGAAAACGAGCTTTCTTTGCCCGCCTCGATGCGAGGCCACGAACGCAAGATCCTCGGTCTCTCAGGGAGATCGAGGAGGAAGAGCTGTATGACGAGTACGGCCAGCCCATCGGATGATAGTAGACACCTCGGCCTTCATCGCCATTGCTTTGGCCGAGCCTGAGCGTGAGATTTTTCACGATCTGATCCGCGACAGCTGGGTGAGGAAGATGTCGGTGGCCTCGTATCTGGAATGCGCCGAGGTCTATTTTCGCAAACTCGATCTCGACAATGGCATAGCGCTTCTTGACGCAGATATTGCCGAGCTTGGAATAACAATCGTGGCCGTTACGGCTCAGCAGGCTTTCGTGGCGGCCGAGGCGCGGCGCACCTATGGCAAGGGAAGGCATCGCGCCAATCTCAACTATGGCGACTGCTTTACCTATGCCCTAGCAAAGGTCATGGAAGAGCCCCTGCTCTTCAAAGGCGACGACTTCACCCATACCGACATCCGCTCGGCGCTCCGACGTCTGGCGCGAAAACTTCCGTAAAAACATAAGCTAAGCAGGAACTAAGGCAGCTGCGCCGAAGGAACGGCCGGAGTCTGGCGCCCGTTCTTCATCCCGTGCGCATCGCAGCGCGCGGAACGAAGAGGAGTAAGGCCCATGGGCGAACAAACCCGCAATCCGCAGCAGCAACAGCAGAACCCGCAGCGCCAGGCGCCGGGCCAGCAACAGCAGCAGCGCCAGAACGAGCAGGGCCGCAACCCGGGCGGCCAGGAAAATCAGCCGGAGCGCGATCGCGACCGCTGATCTGAAGCTTCAGCGCATTTTCTGACGACGAACCGGTACCCGCTTCGTCGGAAAATGCTCTGGCGAGCGTTAGCAGCGCTCCATCGGAGGAAGGGCCGGCGTCGCTCCGCCGGCCCTTTTTCGTGCGTGCGCGGCGGCTTGAGCGGCGCCGCCGCGCGTGCTTCCTTCCATATCAATCTGAGGGGGCGCGATGAGCTGGAAACACGCGGGCGTGGCGGTGTTGGCTGCCACGATGGTCACCGGTTGCGGTCGAGACGCCGAGCAGAAGACTTCGCCCGCCACCCATGCGGCAAAGGTTTCCGAAGCCCCGGCTGAAGCCACGTTGCTGGCGCCGTTCTCGGGCGATGTTTTCCGGGCGGACTATCGGGGCGACTACTGTCACTACACCTCCGCCGATTGGGCGGTATCGCGTGGCGAGGCCAAGCCCAGGGGCGAGTTCCCGCCCCGTTTCCGCGTTTTCGAGACTGCGGTCGGTGAGAACCGCGACGCCGCCGAGGCGCCGTTTGTCGCCTCGACCGATGGCCGGGCCAGGCGCGATGGCGCGGTTCTGACGGTTTCGGGCAAGCGCTTCGTCGACGACCTGAGCGAGGGCGAAAGCTTCGTTCGCTACGCCTATGCCGGACGCCTGCCGAACGCCCCGTTCGACGTCGTCTACGGCGGGCATTGGGAATGGACGACCTGGCGGCTCGTCGACACGCTGGGAAATGTCGGCGCCTTGAACGGCCCGCCGGTGGCCTCGTCGGACGGAACCCTGTTCGCCGCGACAGGCGATGATTTCGAGGGCGAGAACCTGCATGGCGTGCAGATCGCCGAGTATCGCGACGGCGCCTTCAAGGTCACGGACATCGAGGCGAACCTGCCCTGCGATCCGCGCTGGATCGATGACGATACGCTGGAAGTGAAGGTCCTGCCCGGATCGACGGAGCCCGAGGCTGTGATTGCCGGCGGGCGCGGATCGTCGGATTGGAAATCCGCGCGCGTAGTGCGCGACGGCGCCGGCTGGAAACTCGTTCCGCCGGCGTCGTAGTCGTCAGGCGCTCTGGAAGACGCTGCGGAACAGGATCGCGCCGTCTTCCGAGCCGAGGTCGGCGTCGAACGAACGGTCGGGGTGGGGCATCAGGCCCAGGACGTTGCCGCCGGCGTTGACGATGCCGGCGATGTCGCGGGCCGAGCCGTTGGGGTTGTCCTTGTAGCGGAACACGACCTGGCCTTCGCCCTCGATGCGGTTCAGCGTCTCTTCGTCGGCGAAGAAGTTGCCCTCGCCGTTGCCGACGGTCATCACCGCGTCGCGCTGCTCGCCGAAGGCGGCGGTGAAGCGGGTCTGGCTGTTGACGATGTCAAGCTCGACCGGCTTGCAGATGTACTTGAGCTTGGCGTTGCGCAGCAGGGCGCCGGGCAGCAGGCCCACTTCCGTCAGCACCTGGAAGCCGTTGCAGATGCCCACGACGGCGACGCCCTTGTTGGCGGCCGAGACGACTTCCTTCATGACCGGGCTCTGGGCGGCCATGGCGCCGCAGCGCAGGTAGTCGCCGTAGGAGAAGCCGCCCGGCAGGACGATCAGGTCCAGGTCGTCCGGCAGCGCCGTCTCCTGGTGCCAGACCATTTCGACGCGGGCGCCGGTGGAGCGTTCGACGGCGACCTTGCAGTCACGATCGCAGTTGGAACCGGGGAAGACGACGACGGCGGCTTTCATGGCGCGGGCCTGTAGCACCGTTCGAGCCGAATGTCAGGGGGCTGAACCCTTTTAAGCCCGCGCGATCTCGCGCACGGCCGCCAGGGCGCGGTCGACCTCGGCCGGGCTGTTCATCAGGCTAGGCGTCAGGCGCACATGCTGCACGGCGTAGGGCGCGGCCGAGGCGACGACGCCTTGCTGGCGCAGGGCGCGCACCGCGCCGTCGGCCGACAGGCCCGCCACGTCGAACGAGGTGATGCCGGCCGACAGCCGCCGGTCGCGCGGCGTGACCAGGCGTACGCCGGGCATCAAGGCCAGGCCGGCCTTCAACTGGTCGGCCAGCAGGGCGGTGCGGTCGGCGACCTGGGCGCGGCCGATCTTCTCGTGGAAGTCCACCGCGGCGGGAATCGCCCAGACGTGCTCGAAGGCCTTGAAGCCGCCCGGCGACATCAGGACGCCGTCGGCCGCTTCCGGCAACGGGCCGTCGTTGATCCAGGCGCTCCAGGCGCCGGAGTCGACGAAGCTGGGGATCGTGGGCCGCAGCGCCGCCCAGCCCTTGGCGTTGGCGGCGATCACGCCGGTGCCGCGCGGGCCGAACAGCCACTTGTGGCAGCCGGCCACGAAGACGTCGCAGCCCAGGGTCTTCATGTCGGCGTCCTGGTTGCCGAAGCCGTGCACGCCGTCGACCACCAGCAGAACCTGATCGGCCTCCTGCCGGCCGGCGTTGACCCCCGCCAGGGCGGCGGAGATGGCGGGCAGGGGAATTTTCAGACCGGTGCTGGAGTGCACCCAGGTCAGGGCCAGAACCCGCGTGCGCGGAGTGATCGCGCTCATCAGCCGGCCGACCATCTGCGGCTCGGAAACCTGGCCGATGTCGTCGTACAGCGAGATGCGACGGATGCTGGCGCCGTTGCGCAGGGCCGCGTGGCGCAGGCTCTCGTGGGTGACGTAGTAGTCCTGATGGGTGGTCAGGATCTCGTCGCCGGGGCGCAGCTTCAGGCCCGAATAGACCAGGGCCGCGCCCATGGTGGTGCTGTCGGTGAGGGCCACCTGCCGGGCTTCGACCCCGAGATAGCGGGCGGCCGCCGCGCGGCTGTAGCCTTGCAGGCGGCGATTGTTGTCCTCCAGGAAGGTCACCGGCCGCCAGTCGAGCTCGCGGCGGAACTGGTCGATGGCCGCCCGCACCGGCTTGGGGTGACTGGCGATCAGCATGGCGTTCATGTTGACCTGGTCGGGCGCGGTCTGGAACTGCGCCTTGACGGCGTCCCAGTCGGGGGCGGGGCTGGGGCCCGGGGCGGTCATGGGCGGCTGGTCGGCCGCCTCCTGTGCAAGCGCCGGCGCGGCGGCGGCCGCCAGGCTCGCGCCAAAGAGAAACCCCCTGCGATCCATGCCCATCGTCGTCGTCCCAGCCAGCCGGAAACCGGCGCTGCGGGAACGCGGAGGCGCTGTGGCGGTTCACGGCGCCGCTTGGCCTATCATGCGGATGTGTTCGGCCTGGAGGCGCCGTCAGATCCCGGCGGCGGCCTCGCGGCAGACGTCCAGCAGCCAGCCGTTGGGCGAGTCGGGACCGTCGCTGGCCCGCATCACCGCGCCGAAGGGCGTGGGCGGCGGCGGGGCCGGCGGCTCGATCATCACCACCTTGCCGCGCTCGGCGGCGGTTTCGGCCAGGCGTCTCGGCAGGATGCAGATCATGTCTGAGCGGCTGATCATGCTGAGCGCGCTGAACGAGTCCTGCACCGAGAACGGCTGGTAGGAATCGTCGCCCAGGGCGTAGCGCTCGCCCCATGAGGTCACGCGGCGCAGGCCGATGTGGCCGGCCGAGGTGCGGTCGGGATCGTCGTTGCCGCCGGTCACGCCCAGCCGGGGCAGGCGCGCCAGGGCGTCCAGGTCTATCCCGCCGGCCACGGCGGGATGCCCGATGCGTATGACCCAGACGCCGCTCTCGTCGAACAGCCGCGTGTGGGTGAAGCGGCCCGGCACCGACTCGAAGCAGCCGATCACCATGTCCAGCCGCCCGGTGTCGAGGTCCTCGGTCATGCCGGCGTAGAGGCTGCGGAAATGGACCTGCACGTTGGGGGCCACGGCCATGACCCGCTCGGCGATCAGCGGACCCAGGACGTAGGAGATGTAGGTACCGGCCGCGACGGTGAAGGCGTGCTGGTCGACGCGGGGATCGAAGCGCTGGGCGGAGACGGCGGTCTCCAGAAGCTTCAGCGCCGTGCGGGCGGTGTCGGCGATCTCCATGGCGCGCGGGGTCGGGCGCAGGCCAGTCTGGCCGCGCACGAAGAGATCATCGCCCACCATCTCGCGCAGCCGCCGCAGGGCGTGGCTGACCGCCGACTGCGACAGGCCCAGGCGCTCGCCCGCGCGGGTGGCGTTCTTCTCCTCCAGCAGGGTGACGAACACCCGGAAGAGATTGAGGTCGGCGGTTTTGAAATTCGTGGGATTCATGACTGACGTGAAGAGATATCATTTCTCTCATGACCGGCGGAGTCCTATTTCGCCGCTCAAGGTTCGCGACCGAACGGACCCCCTGGGATTCCCCTGAAACTCGAAGACATGTGGAGCAGCGCGTGAGCGACGCTGAAGGTTACGACGCCATCGCCGAGGCCGAGGTCGAAGCGGCCCGCAAGCGGCCGGGCAGGACGCTGGGCCAGCGGCTGCGCCTGCCGCTGATGATCGGCGTGCCCGCGCTGATCCTGGCGGGCGTCGGCGTCGTGCTGCTGACCGGCGGCAAGTCCGAGGCCACCGACAACGCCTACATCCAGGCCAGCCGCACGGCGATCAGCGCCAGCATCGACGGCCGGGTGGTCAGCGTCGAGGTTCACGAGAACCAGGCCGTCAAGAAGGGCCAGGTGCTGTTCCGCCTCGATCCGGCCGACTACGAGGTCGCCGTGTCGGAGGCCGAGGCCGCCCTGGCCCAGGCCCGCTTCGACGTGCAGGCCCGCCGCGCCGTCTACGCCCAGCGCCTGGCCGACCTGGCCGCCGCCGAGGAAACCGCCGGTTACGCCAAACGCGAGGCCGCCCGCCGCAAGGATCTGGCGGCCGCCGGCGTCGCCACCCAGGCCCAGGCCGACGAGGCCCGCCACGCCGCCGACCAGGCCCAGCGCCAGATCGCCGTCGTGCGCCAGCAGATCGCCACGGCCCTTGCCGACCTCGGCGGCGCGGCCGACGCCCCCACCGAGCGCCAGCCCAAGGTGCTGGAGGCCCAGGCCCGCCTCGAGCGCGCCAAGCTCGATCGCTCCTATGCCGCCGTGGTCGCTCCGACCGACGGCGTGGTGGCCAAGGTCGAGCAGCTTCAGGTCGGCGCCCGCGTCAGCGCCTCGCAGGCGGTGTTCTGGCTGATCTCGGGCAAGCCCTGGGTCGAGGCCAACTTCAAGGAAGACCAGCTGGCCCACATGCGCGTCGGCCAGCCGGCCAGCATCAAGGTCGACGCCTACGACCAGCCGCTGAAGGCCCACGTCGCCAGCTTCAGCCCCGGCACCGGCTCCAGCTTCGCTCTGCTGCCGGCCGAGAACGCCAGCGGCAATTGGGTCAAGGTGGTCCAGCGCGTGCCCGTGCGCCTGACCCTCGACGACGCCGCGCCCGCCAACCTGGGCGCGGGCCTCAGCGCCAAGGCCACCGTGGACGTCCGCTCGGGTCGCGAGTGATGAGCGCCGCGCGGGCCCTTTCCGGCCACGATCGCGACGTCGCCAACCGCGGGCCGATCACCGTGTCGGTCATGCTGGCGACGATCATGATCTCGCTGGACACCACGATCGCCAACGTCGCCCTGCCGCACATCCAGGGCAGCGTCTCGGCCTCGGCCGACCAGATCACCTGGGTGCTGACCTCCTACATCGTGGCCGCCACGATCATGACGCCGCTGACCGGCTTCATGACCGAGCGCCTGGGCCGCAAGATGGTGCTGAACGTCTGCATCATCGGCTTCACCATCGCCTCGATGCTGTGCGGCATCGCCACCAGCCTGGCCGAGATCGTCATCTTCCGCCTGTTGCAGGGGCTGTTCGGCGCGGCGCTGATCCCGCTGTCGCAGGCCGTGCTGCTGGACATCAACCCGCCCCACCGCCACGGCCAGGCCATGGCCGTCTGGGGCGCGGGCGCGGTGCTGGGGCCGATCCTGGGCCCGGCGCTCGGCGGCTGGCTGACCGACAATCTGGACTGGCGGTGGGTGTTCTTCATCAACCTGCCGGTCGGCATCCTGGCCTTCTGCGGCGTGTTCTTCTTCCTCTCCGAGAAGAAGGGGACCGAGAAGAAGCGCTTCGACATCCTGGGCTTCGCCAGCCTGGCCATCGCTATCGGCGCCTTCCAGCTGATGCTCGACCGCGGACCCGGCGAGGACTGGTTCGGCTCTGCCGAGATCTGGACCTACTTGGTGATCTGCGTGATCTGCGTGTGGATCTTCGGCGTGCAGCTGGCCACGGCCGAAAAGCCGTTCGTCTCGCGGGCGCTGCTGGCCGACGCCAACTTCGTCACCTGCTGCATCTTCGGCTTCTTCATCGGCATACTGCTCTACAGCACGCTCGCCCTGCTGCCGCCGATGATGCAGACCCTGCTGGGCTATCCCGTGGCGTTCACGGGGCTGGTCTCCATGCCCCGGGGCCTGGGCTCGTTCATCGCCATGTTCGCCGTCGGCCAACTGGTCGGGCGGATGAACATCAAGCTGATCCTGACCATCGGCATGGCCATCAGCGTCGTGTCGCTGTGGCAGATGAGCCAGTTCAGCCTGGGGATGGACACCCACCTGATCATCGTCTCCGGCTTCCTGTCGGGGGCGGGGACGGGGCTGATCTTCGTGCCGCTCAGCACCATCGCCTTCGCCACGGTGAAGCCGGAGCTGCGGGCCGAGGGCGCGGGCCTGTTCACCCTGGTGCGCAACATCGGCTCGGCGGCCGGCATCTCGATCATGCAGGCCCTGTTCGTCAGCGGCATCGAGAAGCACCACGCCGTGCTGGTCGAGCACGCCCGGCCCGACAACCCGATCTACCAAGCTTATGCCAAGAGCGTGTTCCTGACCCAGAACGCCATGGCCGCGTTCAACGGCGTCATCAACCGCCAGGCCTCGATGCTGGCCTATCTCGATGACTTCCGCCTGATGCTGCTCATCACCGTGGCCTGCTCACCGCTCATCCTGCTCATGCGAACCCCGAAAGCCAAAGGGGGCGAGACCGTTCATGTCGCCGACCATTAAGACCCGCCTCGCGACCCTGATGGGCGCGATCAGCCTCGCTGCTCTGGTGAGCGCCTGCACCACCGTGGGCCCCGACTTCCAGGCGCCCGAAGCGCCGAAGACCGCCGGCTACGTCGGCAAGGACGAGGCGCTTCCGGCCATGGCCAGCCTCGACAGCACGGGCGTCGGTCCGTGGTGGACGGCGCTGGGCTCGCCCGAGCTCGACGCGGTGATCCGCCAGGCCCTGGCCGACAATCCGTCGCTGGCGGAGGCCGACGCCACCCTGGCCGGCGCCCAGTCGGCCCTGGCGGTCGCCCGCGGCCAGGCCGGCCCCCAGGCCAGCGCCAACGCCGGGGTCGACCGCGAGCGCGCCAACCTCCAGGCCTTCGGCTTCACCGGCTTTGGCGACATCAAGCTCAGCAACCCGACCTTCAGCCTCTATTCGGTGGGGGCGGGCGTCGGCTACGACCTCGACCTGTGGGGCGGCAGCAGGCGCCGCATTGAGGGCGCGACCGCGCGGGTCGAGGCCGAAGGCCGCCGCGCCGAGGCCGCCTATCTGTCGCTGACGGCCAACATCGCCTTGCAGGCGGCGACCATCGCGGCGCTGCAAGCCGAGATCGCCAGCGTCCAGCAGATGATCGCCGACGACGAGACCAATATCGAGCTGGTCCGCAAGGCCGACGCCCTGGGCGGCGCCACCCGCCTGGCCGGGGTCTCGGCCCAGGCCCAGCTGGAGCAGGACCGCGCCCTGCTGCCGCCGCTGCTGGGCGAACTGGCCGCGGCCCGCCACGCCCTGGCCGTTCTGGTCGGCAAGGCGCCGGCCGAATGGACCCCGCCGGCCTTCACGCTGGACACGCTGAAGCTTTCGGCGCCCGTGCCGGTGGTCCTGCCCTCGGCCCTGGTGCGCAAGCGGCCGGACATACTGGCGGCCGAGGCCGAGCTGCACGCGGCCACCGCCGACATCGGCGTGGCGACGGCCGATCTTTATCCGAACCTCAAGCTCAGCGCTTCGCTGACGCAGGGGGCGCTCAAGCCCAAGGACCTGTTCAGCTACGACGCCAGCGGCTGGGACGTGGGCGCGGGCCTGACCGCGCCGCTGTTCAACGGCGGCGCCCTGAAGGCGCGGCGCGAACAGGCGAGAGCGGCCGCCCGCGTCGCCTCGGCCCGTTATCAGCAGACCGTGCTTACGGCCTTCGGCCAGGTGGCCGACGCCCTGGCGGCCCTGTCGGCCGACGAAGCCGCCCTGGCGGCGCAGGCGCGGGTAGAGCGCCAGACGTCCGAGCGGCTGCGCCTGGCCCGCCTGGCCTTCGATCGCGGCGGCGGTACGATGCTGGAGGTGATCGACGCCCAGCGCGCCCAGAACGCCGCCCGCCAGTCGCGGGCGCGGATCGAGGGACGCAAGCTGGCCGACGCGGTGCGGCTGTTCGCGGCGACCGGGGCCGACTGGCGGACGGTCTGAGGCTTCAGACCACCGTCAGGCGCGGCGGCGCATCCCGCCAGGGGGCCAGCAAGGCGTCGCAGCGCTCGATCTCGACGTCGCGCACCCAGTCGCGGAACCGCCAGTAGGCCGGGGCCAGGCGTTCGGGCGTGACGGCCATCGGGGTCATGCCCCTGGCGTCGTAGAACTCCAGCGCCAGGCCCGTCTCGAAATCGACGACGCCGACCGACAGGTTGATCAGGCCGCGTTTCTGGAAGCCGCCGACTGCGGCCAGCAGGAAGGGCGCCAGCGCGTCGGGCGTGGGCGCCAGCTCGACATAGCGCAGGTTCCACCACCAGTCGGGGGCGTCGTCGGGATCGGGGCGCAGGCGCCAGTGCGGCTCGCGCGGCAGGTCGTATCCGAGGTGCGACAGGCGCTTGAACGGCGCCTTGTCGTCGGCGCTCCAGCCCAGTTCCAGGGTCACGCGCTCGGAGCGGCCGAACATGGCGGCGACGACCGCCCGGGCGGTGTCGAGCTCGCGCAGGAGGCGGGCGGCGGGCGTGAAGGGGGAGGGAAGACGGTCGGGGGCCGTGGCGTCGGGGATCAGCTCGATCCGCGTCCAGGCCGGCCCCCGGAAGTCGTGCAGGCGCTCGACGCCGAAGACGTCGAGCATCCGCTGGCGGGTGGGATGGAGAGCGCTCGATCCCACGGTCCGCCTCAGGCGATGTCGATGCGGTAGCTTTCGATGACCGTGTTGGCCAGCAGCTTCTCGCACATCGACTTGACCTCGGCCTTGGCGGCTTCGGCGTCCGTGGCGTCGAGATCGAACTCGATGACGCGGCCGACGCGGGCGTCCTTCACCGACGGCCAGCCCAGGCCATGCAGGGCGTTCTCGACGGCCTTGCCCTGGACGTCGAGCACGCCGGGCTT
This sequence comes from Caulobacter endophyticus, assembly GCF_029543245.1. Classification (GTDB taxonomy): domain Bacteria; phylum Pseudomonadota; class Alphaproteobacteria; order Caulobacterales; family Caulobacteraceae; genus Caulobacter; species Caulobacter endophyticus_A. The sequence goes on along the minus strand of NZ_JARQWV010000009.1, from coordinate 169,883 downwards.
CAGGAACACGTGGACGGTGGCTTTCATCGCGTCTGACCTTTTCGCGACCCTCTCCCAGAGGGAGAGGGAGGGGCCCATGCGCAGCATGGGAGGGTGAGGGGTTACGGGGCCGTCCGGAAAGGGTGAAACCCCTCATCCTCCCACGCGTCCAAGGACGCGCGGGCCCCTCCTTCTCCCTATGGGAGAAGGGGTTTCCTTAGTGCACGCCGCCTTGGATGACGGTGGGCATTTCCTTCATGATGCCGAGGCGGCGGGCCACTTCGGTGTAGCTCTCGATGACGTTGCCCAGGTCGCGACGGAAGCGGTCCTTGTCCAGCTTCTCGTTGGTGGCGGCGTCCCACAGGCGGCAGCTGTCGGGGCTGATCTCGTCGGCCAGGATGATCCGCGAGAAGTCGCCCTCATAGACGCGGCCGAACTCGATCTTGAAGTCCACCAGCGTGATGCCGACGCCGCTGAACAGGCCCGACAGGTAGTCGTTCACGCGCAGGGCCATGGCCATCATGTCGTCGATCTCCTGGGTGGCGGCCCAGTTGAACGCGGTGATGTGCTCTTCGGAGACCATCGGGTCGCCGAGCTTGTCATCCTTGTAGTAGAACTCGATGATCGAGCGCGGCAGCGGCTGGCCTTCGGTCAGGCCCAGGCGCGTGGCGATCGAGCCGGCGGCGATGTTGCGCACGACGACTTCCAGCGGAACGATCTCGACTTCCTTGATCAGCTGCTCGCGCAGGTTCAGGCGGCGGATGAAGTGGTTCTGGACGCCGATCGCGTTCAGGCGAGTCATGATGTACTCGCTGATGCGGTTGTTGATCACGCCCTTGCCTTCGAGAACGGCCTTCTTCTGCGCGTTGAACGCGGTGGCGTCGTCCTTGAAATACTGGATCAGGGTGCCGGGCTCGGGGCCCTCGTACAGGATCTTGGCCTTGCCTTCGTAGATCTTCTTGCGACGGGTCATGGCTCTCGTCGAGGCCCTTCCTGCGAATAAGCGCGCCGTCCTTGCCCGGAAGACTCCCGAGAAAACGAAAAGCGCGCGCGGCGGATAGCTGCGCGCGGCGTTCGACTCAAGGCCGCTCACTGAAAAATGTCGGCGGGAACCTACCTGAACACGGCCTTTTCCGCAAACGCGGGCTGCCATCGTGGTAAACCTTCGCCCTGCGGCGTCGCGAGCGATTGCCCCCCGCCGCTGGCCGGGATATGGAGCCGCCACAAGAACACTTCGTCTCGCGGACACACCATGTTCGCAGGGGACGAAACCGAACTACTCTCTTACACTGGAGCGCCGTACTACCGCCCAGGGTTGCACCCTCTCGGCGGGAAGCGCTTCGGAAAACTTGGGGCTTTCATGACGACCTTCGACGACCGCGAACAGGCTTTCGAACGCAAGTTCGCGAACGACCAGGAGCTGGAGTTCAAGGCCACCGCGCGCCGCAACCGCCTGCTGGGCGAATGGGCCGCCGGCCTGATGGGCCTGGCCACGGTCGAGGAATACGCCCGCGCCGTCGTGAAGTCGGACTTCGAGCAGCCCGGCGACGAGGACGTGTTCCGCAAGGTCTTCGAGGACCTGAAGGGTTCGGGCGTCGCGGTCTCGGAAGGCGAAGTCCGCATGAAGATGGCCGAGCTGCTGGCCTTCGCCCGCGAACAGGTTCGCGCCGGCGAATAAGCGATCCGCCGAAAGGCGACTGGAAAAGGCCCGGCCGGTTTTGCACCGGCCGGGCCTTTTTCTTTGGCCGCTATCGCGCATCTGTGAATTTGCGCACCTTAAGGTTGTCGAAAAACTGAAATCGTCCCCAGGCTTTATCGGGCGGCGAATTCGCCCATGAAGCGCATCGTCGACAACGGGGCGGCGATCAAGCGACCGCTCCGCTAACCGGAGGACGCAAACATGGCTGACGACGTCGGCAACCTGCATTCCCAATCGGCCGAGATCGGCCCGATCGGCCTCTATCTGGTCAAGCTTCAGGTCGGAAACGTCGGCACGCCCGGCGCTCCGATCGTCAATTTCGCGCTCACCGTCGACGCGCCCTCGGGCAATGTCAGCGGCATCGCCGAGATCAGCCAGGCGGTCATCGGCGGCCAGCACCGCTTCCCGGTCTCGGGCCACGTCTACCAGACCGGTTTCGGCCAGGCCGACCTGCTGGTCTCGCTGACCGGCGAGTTCGTCTACAGCGTGCCGCCGCCAGCCATCGGCTCGTTCCTGGCGAAGTTCAAGGCGGCCCTGGCGGTCGACAAGAGCTGGAACGGCAAGGGCGGCTTCGACTATCTCAACGTGCACGTCGAGAACGTGCCGGTGAAGAACGTCAGCGCCTGATCGCGTTTCTCTCCTCCCCCGTTCGCGGGGGAGGAGCGTTCACGCCAGCCACTCCTGGAGCGCCAGCCATGCCTCGCGCTTGGCCTCGAAGCCCATGGCCGCGTGGGCGGGGCTCGACGAGGGGAGGGCGACCAGCGCCAGCCGATCGGCGCGCGAGGCCAGCAGCCGGGTCCCGGCCTTGGCGGCGGCCGCGCCGTTGAAGGCAACGGCCCGTAGGCGCGGCAGGCCGTCGACCAATCCCAGAAGATCGTTGTCGGCGGCGTCCTTGATCGCCGCGTCCAGGCTGCCGGGGCGGACCGCCTCGGCATGGACGTCCCACAGCCCCACGCCCGCCGCCAGCAGTGCGGCCAGCCGGGCATCATAGGGCAGGGGCGCCAGGTCGCGGCCGACGACCGCGCCGATCAGCCGCCAGAAGCCGTTGCGGGGATGTCCGTAGTACTGCGCCGCCGCCAGCGAGGCGTCGCCGGGCAGGCTGCCCAGCACCAGCACGCGCACGTCCTGATCAATGACCGGCGGGAAACCGCGCTTGCGTTCCTGCTCGCTCACTCGGCCCTGGGCGTGCCGTCCGGCGGGCTGTCCTTCAGCCAGCCGGTGATCATCAGCCGCGGTGCGCCGGCATAGGGCGCGACGGGGGCCACCGAGTGCTGCCGGGGCACCTTGAAGATGGTCATGGTGTTGAAGGCCGGCGCGAAGCCGCGCTCGATGTCGCCCAGCTCGTCGTGGAACAGCAACTGGCCGCCCCAGTCGCTGCGCCATTCGCGGGTCAGGCTGATGGTGTAGGCCGCCCGCCGGTCGCCGTCGCCGGTGTCGTCGTGGCGGGTGAGAAAGTCGCCTGGCCGGTAGAGCGTGGCCTGGGCGTCCAGCTTGGTGATCCCGGGCACGCCGATCACCTGGGCCCCGAACTGGGTCATCTCCGGTCCGTTGAGGAACTCGGTCAGGTCGTGGATCGGATGGCCCGGATTACGCCCGGCGAGGTAGGCGTTGATCATCGGATAGCCGAGATAGACGTAGGCGAAGCCGGTGCGGGCCCGCAGGGTGGCGGCCTTCAGCTTCTCAGCCACGGCCGCCCCGCCCAGCCTCTGGATCGTCGCCCGGTCGAGCACCTCGGCCTTGCCGGTCTCGGTCGAGCAGATGACGTCCCAGTCGATAGCCTTTTCGAGCATCCTGGCCAGGATGTCGGCCACCGCCGGCTCGAAAACGCCCGGGATGCGGACCATGCCGTCCCGGGCGTAGGCGGCCGCGAGGGCCGCCGGATCCAGCGCCGGATTGAGACGAAGGATCGGCGGCTCGCTCAACGGGTTCAGGCCTGCTCGCCGAAGACGCGCTTGAAGATCACGTCGACGTTCTTGGTGTGGTAGCCGAGGTCGAACAGTTCCTCGAGCTCGGCGTCGGTCAGGGCCTTGGAGACCACCGGGTCGGCCTTGAGGAAGTCGAGGAAGCGGCCTTCGCCGCGCCACACCTTCATGGCGTTGCCCTGGACGGCGGCGTAGGCGTCTTCGCGCGACACGTCCTTGTGCGTCAGGGCCAGCATGACGCGCTGCGAGAACACCAGGCCCCCGAGCTTGTCGAGGTTCTTGGCCATGTTGTCGGGATAGATGTTGAAGCGCTCGATGACGCCGGCCAGGCGGCGCAGGGCGAAGTCGAGGTGGATCGTGGCGTCCGGGCCGATGCCGCGCTCGACCGACGAGTGGCTGATGTCGCGCTCGTGCCAGAGGGCGACGTTCTCCATCGCCGGCACCACGGCCGAACGGACCAGACGGGCCAGGCCCGTCAGGTTCTCGGTCAGGATCGGGTTGCGCTTGTGCGGCATGGCCGACGAGCCCTTCTGGCCCGGATCGAACGGCTCTTCGGCTTCGAGGACTTCCGTGCGCTGCAGGTGGCGGATCTCGGTGGCCAGGCGCTCGATCGACGAGGCCACGACGCCCAGGGCGGCGAAGTAGGCGGCGTGACGGTCGCGCGGGATGACCTGGGTCGAGACCGGCTCGACGGCCAGGCCCATCTTGTCGGCCACGTGCTGTTCGACGCGCGGATCGACATTGGCGAAGGTGCCGACGGCGCCCGAGATCGCGCAGGTGGCGATCTCGAACTTGGCCATCGCCAGGCGCTCCTTGGCGCGCTGGAACTCGGCGTAGTAGCCGGCCAGCTTCAGGCCGAAGGTGATCGGCTCGGCGTGGATGCCATGGCTGCGGCCGACGCAGACGGTGAACTTGTGCTCCAGCGCGCGGCGCTTGAGGGCGGCGAGAACCAGGTCCACGCCGTCCAGCAGCAGGTCGGTGGCGCGCGACAGCTGCACGGCGAAGCAGGTGTCAAGCACGTCCGAGCTGGTCATGCCCTGGTGCAGGAAGCGGGCCTCGGGGCCGACGATTTCCGACACGTGGGTCAGGAAGGCGATGACGTCGTGCTTGGTGACGCGTTCGATCTCGTCGATGCGGTCGCTGTCCCAGACCGCGTCGCGGCCCTTCTCCCAGATGGTCTCCGCGGCGAGCTTGGGGATGACCCCCAGCTCGGCCATGGCGTCTGCGGCATGGGCCTCGATCTCGAACCAGATCTTGTACTTGGTCTGGCTGGACCAGATGGCGGCGGCTTCGGGGCGGGCGTAGCGGCTGATCATGGGCCGGGGGTTTCGTCGCGTGAGGCCGGAGAGTCAAGGGAAGCGGGTTATTACTTAGGACCGGCGTCCCTCTCCCCTTGCGGGAGAGGGTGGCCTGCGAAGCAGGTCGGGTGAGGGGTCTCTCAAATAGATCCGGCGAGAAAGCTGCACGACCGGGTGCGGCGGCGCGATCCGAGAAACCCCTCATCCGTCGGCTTCGCCGACACCTTCTCCCGCAAGGGGAGAAGGATCCTATCTAGGCGCGCGACTTCATGTGCTTGACCATGCCGATGGCCGCCAGGGCGTAGTGCACGCCGGCCCAGGCGTAGAAGCAGAGCGAGACGATGATCCCCTGCTGGGTGGCGCGGGCCATGGCGCCGCCGCAGGCCTTGGCGGCTTCGACCGGCGCGCCCTTGGGCGCGATGCCGCCGGGGCAGGCGCTCGCGAAGTCGATCGGGCCGGGCGAGAACATCCCGCCGAGGGCGGTGAAGATGCCGCTCGCGTCCGGGTGGTTGAAGTGGAAGCCGGCCAGGTGGTCGATCAGCCAGCCGGTGAACACCGGCCCGCCGCCCAGGGCGATCAGGTTGAGAAAGAAGAACAGCAGGGCCGTGGCGGTGGCGCGGCGGCGCGGCTCCACCGAGTTCTGCACCACGCCGAAGGTCGGGGCGAGATAGACGTAGTGGAAGACGCCTGGGATCAGCAGGATCAGCGCCGTCATCTGCCACTCGGTCTGCAGGTAGGCGATGATGTAGATCGGCGTGCAGAGGATGAGGCCGATGGCGGGCGTCAGGGCGTACCACTTGGCGCTGCGCTTGCCGGCCCAGTCGCTGAGGAAGCCGCCGACCAGGGTGCCGAGACCCGCCGAGAAGCCCCCGATCAGGCCGACGATCAGGCCGACCTGCGCCAGGCCCAGGCCGAAGGCGCGCACGAAGTAGGGCGGCACGAACGCGCCCGAGCCGTAGGAGCCGAACGAGGCGATGGTCACGCCCAGCACCATGTGCAGTACGGGCCACTTGCCGAACAGGATCTTGGTCACGGCCCAGAGTTCGGAAAACTCCTTCTGCAGCGAGAAGGCCGGCTTGGCCGGTTCGGCGGGGGGGACGGCCTTCGGCTCCAGCGGCGTCTCGACGACGTCGGAATGGCCGCGCGGCGGTTCCTTGACGACCAGCTTGACCAGGATGGCCAGCAGGATGCCCGGCAGGCCGACGATGACGAAGGCCGCCCGCCAGGACAGTTCCTGGGCCAGCCAGCCGCCCGCGACGGCGCCGAACATCGTGCCCAGCGGAATGCCGAAGCTGTAGATCGACAGGGCCGAGGCCCGCTGCTTGGGCGCGTAATAGTCGCTGATCAGCGAGTGGCTGGGCGGCGAGCAGCCGGCCTCGCCGACGCCCACCCCGAAGCGATAGAGCGCCAGCTGCGCGAAGCTGGCCGCGGTGCCGCAGAGGGCCGTGAAGCCCGACCAGATGACCAGCGACAGCGAGATGATCGACACCCGGTTCCAGCGCTCGGCCAGACGGGCGATCGGAATGCCGAGGATGGTGTAGAGCAGGGCGAAGTAGAGGCCGCCCAGCAGGCCAAGCTGGGTGTCGGTCAGATGCAGGTCGACCTTGATGGCCTGGCCGATGGTGGCGATGATCGTGCGGTCGATGAAGTTGAAGGTGTAGGTCGCCAGCAAGAGCGCCAGCACCGAGGCCTTGTACCCCTTGGAATAGAGCGGCCGCTCGCCGCCCGGCGCACGCGCCTGGCCCATCCTGACTCTCTCCCTTCAAACGTTTGTTCTATTTGCGCCGACTGTGATCCAAGGTCAGGCAGAGCGCCACCCCCTTTTCGAAGCTTCGGAATGGTGGCGGCTTTGCGGCGCGGGGATGAACCGGAGATAACGGAAAGGGGCGGGGATGTTCAGGAAAGGGAGCGCCTACTGGCCTCATACAAGGCCGGTCGAACGGCCGTCGCGTCGGAGGTCTCTCATGCAAGCCGCCCCCCGCAAGACTGAGCAGGAAGTGCCCGTCCGTGAGGCGAAGATCGTCTCGCTGGCGCAGTTCAACCACGCCCGCTCGATGAAGGCGCTGGACCGCTGGGACACCGGCGTCCCCGCCGATCCGTATCCCTTCGCCTACTGCTTTCCACGCCGATAAGGAAATCCTCCCCCTCTGGGGGAGGTGGCGCGAAGCGCCGGAGGGGGGCCGTTTTCAGCTTCCGCCGAGCTTGGAAGTTACCTCCCCCCACCGATCGCTGGCGCGATCGCCTCCCCCATAGGGGGAGGTTTTCGTCTCACCCCACCATGTCCTCGCGAATGGTCTTGCGGGCCGCCCAGAACAGCGCGAACGCCACCAGGCCGAACATCGTCGAGACGATCAGGGCCCAGCGTACGCCCTGGGCCTCGCCCAGGCCTAGCGGCCCGGCGAACATGTCGCTGAGCGCGCCGACGGCGACGGGGCCAAGACCCAGCCCGATCAGGTTGATCACGAACAGCAGCACGGCCGAGGCCGTGGCCCGCATCGACGGGTCGACGATGCTCTGGGCCGTGGCGTAGACCGGCCCGTACCACAGCGTGCCCAGAAGGATGGGGATGGTGAGGATGCCGATGGCGGCGGTCACCGAGTCGAGGCTGACGGCGGCGATGTAGAACGGCAGGGTGACCAGCGAGGCGATCGCCGGCACGGTGACATAGGCCCGCAGGTCCTTGGCCCCGAGTTTGTCGGCCAACTGTCCGCCCAGCCAGGCGCCGATGACGCCGGCCGTGCCGCCGATCAGGCCCAGGGCCAGGCCCAGGAACCCGGCCGACTTCAACCCGAACTGGGCGGCCAGGGCGGCGACGTCGGCGCCGTGATTGCGGAAGAAGTACGAGGCGATGAACGGCGCCTGGCCATAGCCGACGAAGGCCTTGATCGAGGCGGCGAAGGCCACCAGCCAGAAGGTCTTCTTGGTCATCAGCACCGCCAGGGCCGCGCCGAAGCTGACCTGGCTGGCGGCGCGGCCGGCGAGATCGGCGGCCAGCTGCTTGCGCGGCTCGACCAGGGTGAAGGCGGCGATGATGGCGAACAGCACGCCCGGCGCGCCGGCGACCATGAAGGCCGCGCGCCAGCCGTAGGCGTCGGCGATCAACCCGCCCATGGCCATGCCGGCCAGCGTGCCCAGCGGCGTGCCGATCGAATAGAAGGCGATGGCGCTGGCCCGCTTTTCCTTGGGCACATAGTCGGTGATCAGCGAGTGGGCCGGTGGCGTGCAGCCGGCCTCGCCGACGCCCACCCCGATACGGGCGGCGATAAGCTGCCAGACGTTCTGGGCGAAGCCGCACAGCACGGTGAAGGCGCTCCAGGCCAGGATCGAGGCGGCGATGATCCGCGGCCGGTTCTTGCGCTCGGCCAGGCGGGCGATCGGGATGCCCAGCACCGTGTAGAAGATCGCAAACGCCAGGCCCGTCATCATGCCCAACTGCCAGTCGGCCAGCCCCAGGTCGCGCTTGATCGGCTCGGCCAGGATGTTGACCACCTGCCGGTCGAGGAAGTTCAGCGTGTAGATGATCAGCAGCACCCAGAGGGCATAGCGGCGATAGCCGCTCGACACGGGCGCGATCACCGGCGACGGGGTTGCCGTCTCCGCCATGGGCGTTCCTCCTCGAACAGTTGTTCTAATCGTTGAGGCGACTGTAGACGCGCGTTAAGCCGGAAGGCCAGTCTGCATCGAACAGGAGACCGTCATGGAACTCGTCATCGGCACCAAGAAGTGGTCGACCTGGTCACTGCGGCCCTGGCTGGCCCTCAAGCGGACCGGCGCGCCGTTCAAGGAGATCGAGATCGAGCTGCGGCGCGGCGACGCCACCGAAGCCGACATCGCCAAGCACTCGCCCAGCAAGCTCGCGCCTGCCCTAAAGGACGGCGACCTGGTGGTCTGGGACTCGCTGGCGATCTGCGAATACCTGGCCGAGAAGTTCCCCGAGGCCAAGCTGTGGCCCGAGGATCCGGAACTGCGCGCCCTGGCCCGCTCGGCGGCGGCCGAGATGCATTCGGGCTTCTCGTCGCTGCGCGGCGAGTGCCCCATGGACCTTGGCCTGATCAAGCACGCCGACCTGTCGGAAGCCACCCAGAAGGACGTGCGCAAGATCACCGAGCGCTGGAACCAGCTGCTGAAGCGTTCGGGCGGGCCGTTCCTGCTGGGCGAATGGTCGATCGCCGACGCCTTCTACACGCCGGTAGCCACGCGCTTCCGCACCTACGGCGTGCACCTGTCGGACTACGGCGACACCGGCGCGGCCGGCGCCTATTGCGAGCGCCTGCTGGAGACGCCGGAGTTCCTCGCCTGGGAAGCGGCGGCTTAGGGGCCGGACCCAATTGCCTTGGCGATAAAAGTCGTCATCCCGGCCGGAGGTCCGCGTAGCGGGCCGCAGAGCCGGGACCCAGGGGCCACTGGCAGTGCGCCGGCCCCTGGGTCCCGGATAAGCGCTTCGCGCTTTCCGGGATGACGAGTGGTGAGGTATTGATCTTGAAGGCTTTTCTTCCCTGACCGGACTTTAGGCCGTCGGGAAAAAGCGCATGTAGGGCTCGGCCTCCTTCAGCGTGCGCGCATAGGAGGGCCGGGCCGTCAGCCGTTCGAGATAGGCCGCGGCGTTCGGGCGCTCGGGCGCCAGCGGCATGACCTTGTCGGCATAGAACATCGCAGGAGCCGCGGCGCAGTCGGCCATCGAGAACGTCTCGCCGGCCGCCCAGGTGCGCCCCTCCATGTCACGCTCGACGATGTCGAGAGCGGTGGCCAGGTGGGCTCTCGCCTCGGCCAGGCCATGAGGGTCCTTGGCGTCTGCCGGCCGGATGCGGTCGTTGACGATCTTCTGCATCGGAACCTGGACCGAGAGATCGAAGAAACGGTCTCTGGCCCGCACCTCCAGCGCCAGATCCGGATCCTGCGGGATCAGGCGGGCGGCGCCCTGATGATGGATCTGAAGGTATTCGATCAGGATCGAGCTTTCCGGCACGACGGCGCCGCGACCCGTGTCCTCCAGCACCGGCATTCGGGCCATCGGCCAGAGCGCGCGGAAGGCGTCCGACGAGGCCGGATCACCGAAGTCGACCATCCTCAGTTCGAACGGCAGGTCCAGTTCGTACAGCGCCACCAGCGCCTTGTGGCAGAACGACGAGAGCGGGTGGGCGTGCAGGATCAGCGCCATCGGTTTCCTCCGTTGCCGCATTGGCGCGGAAACGGAGGGCGTCGTCTACAGCCCGAACGCCTTCAGCAGCCGGTCAGCGGCGGACGAGGCCGGCAGATCGCCGGCCCGCACTGCGCCCTCGGTTTCGTCCACCAGCGCAGCCACGGCCGGCGCGGCGCGGAAGGCCTCGGCCAGGCGGTCGTTGACCATGGCCCACATCCAGCGGGCGTCCTGGTCGGCGCGGCGGGCGGCTCTCGCGCCATTGGCGGTCATCACCTCGCGGTGGCGCTGGACCTGGCCCCACAGCACATCGAGCCCCGCGCCGGTCAGGCCCGATGCGGTCAGCACCGGCGGCGTCCAGTCGCGATGGGCGGGGGTCAGGATATGCAGGGCGTTGCGATAGTCGCGGGCCGAGCGTTCGGCCTTGGTCGGATCGGCGTCGGCCTTGTTGATCACCAGGAGGTCGGCCAGCTCGATCAGGCCCTTCTTGATGCCCTGGAGCTCGTCGCCGCCGCCGGGGATCAGCAGGGCGACGAAGATGTCGACCATATCGGCGACGACGGTCTCGGACTGGCCCACGCCCACGGTCTCGACGATCACCACGTCGAAGCCGGCCGCCTCGCACAGCAGCATGGCCTCGCGGGTCTTGCGGGCCACGCCGCCCAACGCGCCGCCGGACGGGGAGGGGCGGATGAAGGCGGCGGGATCGACGCTGAGCCGCTCCATCCGCGTCTTGTCGCCGAGGATCGAGCCGCCGTGGCGTCCCGACGAGGGGTCCACGGCCAGCACCGCCACCCTGTGGCCGGCCGCCGTCAGGGTGCAGCCCAGGCTCTCGATGGTGGTCGACTTGCCCGCGCCCGGCACGCCGGTGATGCCGACGCGCTGGGCGCGGCCGGTATGGGGCATCAGGCGCTGGAGAAGCTCGCGGGCCGCGGCCTGGTGATCGGCGCGGCGGCTCTCGACCAGGGTGATGGCGCGGGCCAGGGCCGCGCGCTCGCCGGCCAGCAGGCGGCGCTCCAGGTCGGCGATGTCGAGGACGGGCGGAGACACGCCCCCGACTTAGAGGACGACCGCCGTGCCGGAAACCGAAACCATCATCATCTGGCCGTTGGGGCCGACGGTGTTGTAGTCGAGATCGACCGCCAGGATGGCGTTGGCGCCGACCTTCTGGGCTTCCTTCATCAGGCCCTTCAGGGCGTCCTCGCGGGCGCGTTCCAGCACCCGCTCGTAGGAACTGGATCGGCCGCCGATGAAGTCGCGGATCGAGGCCAGCAGGTCGAGAACGACATTGGCGCCGAGGATCGCCTGGGAATAGACCGCACCCTTGTACTCCTTGACCGGACGGCCCTCGATGAACGGGGTGGTCGAGATCAGCATGCCTGCGGGTCCTTCGCTCATGGCGCATAGTTAAGCATAAACGGGGCCCGCCGCGAGGGGCTCCGGCGTTGCACGCGACGCGATACGGCGAAGTTTCCCCTCAGGCGGGAAACCGGCTTCCGGCAAGCCTGGCCTTGAGGCAGATTGCCCGCGCTGAAGCTGGGGGGCTGGCCGTTGTTCTTCGCCAAATCGCATCTCGACCTGCACAACATCCGGGGCAGCGTCGAGCGCACGGTCAAGCTGTCCGACAACATCATCGGCGTCGGGCCGGTGGGCATCGGCCTGGACGGCATACTGGCCTGGTTCGGCGGGGCGGGCTCGCTCTACTCGCTGGGCGCGGGCGGGGTGCTGCTGTTCGACGGCGTGCGCGCCCGGGCCGCACCGATGATCCTGATCCAGATGACCGCCGTGCTGTTGATCGACGCCCTGCTGCCGCTGGGGCCGCCGGGCCTGGGCGCGGTGGCCGACACCCTGTTCACCGGCCAGAAGTGGGCCGGCGGGATGTTGCTCAAGCACATGGACGACACGATCTATTTCGAGGGATCGCGCAAGGACGCTCAAGGCACGGCCGAATATCGCGACCTGCTCGAACGCATCCGCTCGGGCAAGGAAAAGCGCCGGGTGGTGTTCCTGGGCTGACAACCAAGCTTGCGGCGAGGCGTTGAGACAGCATGACCGACGAAGCCGTCCTGCAAGGCGAAGTGATCGATGAGGGCCCCGCCGGCCATCGACAGCGGGCGCACAAGGCCTGGCGCAACGCCGAGACCATCAAGCGCCTGTCCGACCGGCTGATCGGGGTCGGCCCCATCGGCATCGGCCTCGACGGCGTGCTGGCCTGGGTGCCGGGCGCCAACACCGCCTACAGCCTGGGCGCGGCGGCGGTGCTTGGGTATCACGCCTGGCAGGCCCGCGCGTCGCTGCCGACCGTGGCGCGGATGGCCGCCTACATGCTGTTCGACAGCTCGACCAGCGCCGTGCCCGTCGTCGGCTGGGCGGTCGACACCCTGTTCCCCGGCCACCTGATGGCCGCCAAGGCGCTGCAGAAGGACATCGAGGCCCGCCACGGCGCGCCCGAGGAGATCGACCTCAAGCGCCGGAAGAAGAAGACGAAGGCCGGGAAGCGCTAGTCGGTCAGCGGCAGGTCTGCGACACGGATTTCCAGGTGCGGGAAGGCCTGGGGCGCCACGCCGCCGCGGACGCCTTCCTCCCAGATCGAGCGATAGCCGCCGGCCGTCGGTTCGCGATGGACGATCAGGCGCTGGCTCGAAACGTCCACGACCCAATACTCACGAACGCCCGCTGAGGCGTAGAGATCGGCCTTCCTGCCCAGATCCAAGGCCTGGCTTGAAACCGACACCTCGACCGCCAGCACGATGTCGCTGCCCCTGAGATCGCGGTCGTGCACCGTGCTCGGAAAGATAGCCAGATCGGGTTCGGGCGCGGTCTGGTCGTCGAGGCGGATCGGCGCGTCCGAATTGATCTCCCACTGACCTTCGAACAGCCGACGGGTGAAGAATTGGGTCAGCCAGCGCCGACAGCGAACATGAGGAACGCTTTCCGGCGACACCGCGATCAGTTCCCCCTCGATCAGCTCGACGCGGGCGTCGTCCGCCAGAATGCCGGCCTCGACCATGCGCAGCACGTCGTCATACGTGAAGCGGTACGGCGCGACGGTTTCGGCAAGGCGGCCCGGAGCGTTCATGGGCGCGACGATAGCACGGGTGTCACGGCGCGTAACGCCGTGCCGTCAGAGCGTGAGCGGCGCGCGCCGAGGCGGGGCAGGGCGCTTCAGCGCGCCCTGGCGGCCGTAAGCGATCCACCAGACGCCGAGGGCAGTGAAGAGGCCCGCGCCGATGCACAGCGGCCAGGCGAGATCGGGCGGCAGCATCTTCTGGCGCAGCGTATACCAGGCGACCGTGAGGCCGGTCGCCGTCCCGACCAGGGCCGCCGCCCAGGCGTAGTGGATGTTGAAGCGGTCGAGGATCGCCCAGGCGGTCATGGCGACCAGGACGAACGGCCAGCCGATGAAGGCGCCGAAGACCACCATGACCGGAATCAGGGTCAGGCCGTCGTTGAGCGACGAGGACGGCTGGCCGGCGTAAATGCTCCAGTAGACGGCCTGGCTCAGGATCACTGACGGCGCAGCGAACGAAAAGATCGTCGCCAGGAAGACCCGGTTCGGCGTGGTTCTTCGCCCTGTCCGCTGCATGTTCACCTTCCCGTTAGCGCGAGCCGCATTCGGCGGGAAGGCGGTGCAGACGGCGCGGCGAAGGCGGTGGAGAAACGGTGCAGAGTGGGCGTCAGCCGAGCTTGCTGCGCACGTCCGTCAGGATCCGGCCCAGCAGGTTCTCGCCCTTCCAGTCCTGCGCCTGGTGAACGGCCGGATCGTCCACCGACAGGCCGACGCCCCAGATCCAGTCGCGAGGATTGGCCTCGACCAGCATGGCCTCGCCGGTGGCCAGGAGTTGGCGGCGCGCGCCGTCGTTCTGGCCGAACTTCGCCAGGCTGCCGCGATGGACGATGTCGACCTTCCAGGTGTCCCAGGCCTCCTGCTCGAAGCCGGCGACCGTCTGTCCCAGGCGCTTCTGCACCGAGGGATCGGGCGTGGCCAGGATCGCAGTCGCGACCGCCTCGTCGCCGAACAGGCGCGCCTTGCCGTACATCATCCACTGCTCGGCGGTGGCGAAGTCGAGGCCCTCCAGCGTGAAGGGCGTGGCGTGCCACTGGCTGAACACGTCCTTCAGGAAGGGATGGAAGCTCTCGTACGCGGACGGATGAGGAAGGTCGGCAGTCGTGACCCTCACGCCGCCTCGCCCTGGGTGTAGCCGAGCTGCTTGTTCAGCTTGTCGAGCAGCTCGATCACCGCCTCGGCGATCACCGTGCCGGGCGGGAAGATCGCCGCGGCGCCGGCGTCGCGCAGGGCCTGGAAGTCCTGCGGGGGGATCACGCCGCCGACCACCATCATGATGTCGGCGCGGCCTTGCTTGCCCAGTTCCGCCTTCAGTTCGGGGGCGAGCGTCAGGTGGCCCGCCGCGAGCGAGCTGGCGCCGACGATGTGGACGTCGTTCTCCACGGCCTGGCGGGCGGCTTCGGCCGGGGTCTGGAACAGCGGGCCGATGTCGACGTCGAAGCCGAGGTCGGCGAAGGCGGTGGCGATCACCTTCTGGCCGCGGTCGTGGCCGTCCTGGCCCATCTTGGCGACCAGGATGCGCGGGCGGCGGCCGTCGGCCTGGGCGAAGGCCTCGACCATGGCCTTGGCGCGGGCGGTGGTGGGATCGGAACCGGCTTCCTTCATGTAGACGCCCTGGATCGACTTGATCTCGGCCCGGTGGCGGCCGAACACCCGCTCGAGCGCGTCGCTGATCTCGCCGACGGTGGCCTTGGCGCGGGCCGCGTCGACGGCCAGGGCCAGGAGGTTGCCCGAGCCGCGCGCCCCGTCTTCCAGCGCCTGCAGCGCGGCCTTCGTCGCGGCCGGATCGCGTTCGGCCTTCAGGCGGGCCAGTTTCTCGAGTTGCTGGTTGCGCACCGAGCTGTTGTCGACCTTCAGCATCGGGATGACGTCGGCCACCTCGGGCTTGTAGCGATTGACGCCGACCACGCTCTGGCGATTGGAGTCGATGCGGGCCTGGGTCTTGGCGGCGGCTTCCTCGATGCGCAGCTTGGGAATGCCCTGCTCGATGGCCTTGGCCATGCCGCCGGCGGCCTCGACCTCCTCGATGTGGGCCAGGGCCTTGACCGCCAGGTCGTGGGTCAGGCGCTCGACGTAGTACGAACCGCCCCACGGGTCGGCGACGCGGGTCGTGCCGCTTTCCATCTGCAGGAACAGCTGGGTGTTGCGGGCGATGCGGGCCGAGAAGTCGGTGGGCAGGGCCAGCGCCTCGTCCAGGGCGTTGGTGTGCAGGCTCTGGGTCTGGCCGTTGACGGCGGCCATGGCCTCGACGCAGGTGCGCGAGACGTTGTTGAACACGTCCTGCGCCGCCAGCGACCAGCCCGAGGTCTGGCTGTGGGTGCGAAGGCTGAGCGAGCGGTCGTCCTTGGGCTCGAACTCGCGCTTCATCAGCCGGGCCCACAGCAGGCGCGCGGCCCGCATCTTGGCTACTTCCATGAAGTAATTCATGCCGATGGCCCAGAAGAACGACAATCTGGGGGCAAACGCGTCGATGCTCATGCCGGCCGCGACGCCGGCCCGGGCGTATTCGATGCCGTCGGCGAGGGTGTAGGCCAGCTCCAAGTCGGCCGAGGCCCCGGCCTCCTGCATGTGGTAGCCGCTGATCGAGATCGAGTTGAACTTGGGCATGTTCGCCGAGGTGAAGGCGAAGATGTCCGAGATGATCCGCATCGAGGGCGCGGGCGGATAGATGTAGGTGTTCCGCACCATGAACTCTTTGAGGATGTCGTTCTGGATCGTGCCCGACAGTTTGTCAGGCGTGACGCCCTGCTCCTCGGCGGCGACGATGTAGAGCGCCAGGATCGGCAGCACCGCGCCGTTCATGGTCATCGACACGCTCATCTTGTCGAGCGGGATGCCGGAAAACAGCGTGCGCATGTCCAGGATCGAGTCGATCGCCACGCCGGCCATGCCGACGTCGCCCTTCACCCGCTCGTGGTCTGAGTCATAGCCGCGGTGGGTGGCCAGGTCGAAGGCCACCGATAGGCCCATCTGACCGGCCGCCAGGTTGCGGCGGTAGAAGGCGTTCGAATCCTCGGCCGTGGAGAAGCCCGCGTACTGGCGGATCGTCCACGGGTTGGTGACGTACATGGTCGGGTAGGGGCCGCGCACGAAGGGCGCGACGCCGGGGCGGCCGTCGGTGAAATCGAGGCCCGCCGCATCCTGAGCGGTGAAGGCGGGGGCGACGTCAACGCCCTCGGGCGTGCTCCAGGCCTTGCCGGCGGCGGGCGCGGGCGTCGGTTCAGGCGTCTCGAAGGCGATGTCGGCGAAGTCGGGGAACTTGCTCATGGCTCAGGCTCCCTCGAAGGCGGCGGCGAAGCGGATGGGCGTCAGGGGCGGGCAGCGGCTGTCGGGGCCGGGCAGGCGCGGGTCGGGACCATCGACGGCGAAGGCGGCCGGATCGGGCGTCTCCACATCGGGCGTCTTGTCGTCGGCGTTGGGGAAGGCGGTGACGCCCAGGATCTTGCGGCTCTTGTCGGCGAAGGAGGCTTCCTGGCCTTCGCGCGTCTCGGCGACGATGTCGGCGATCAGGCCGCTTTCCAGCGCCTTGATGATCCCGCCGTCGGCCTCGATGGCCTGGAAGCCGCCCCAGGCGGCGCGGGCCAGCTGGTCGGTCAGGGTGTCGAGATACCAGGCCCCGCCGGCCGGGTCGGCGACACGCCCCAGGTGGCTCTCCTCCATCAGGACGAGCTGGGTGTTGCGGGCCTGGCGGCGGGCGAAGGCGGTCGGCAGGCCGATGGCGTCGGTGAAGTTTCCGAGGATCACCGTATCAGCGCCGCCCACCGCGCCGGCGAAGCCGGCGGCGGTCAGGCGCAGCAGGTTGGTCCAGGCGTCGGCCCGGGCCAGCATCCGCTGTGAGGAGCGGGCCTCGATGCGGGCGGGGACGTCGACGCCGCAGGCCTTGGTCAACTGCGCCCACAGCGACCGAACGGCGCGCACCTTGGCCACGCCCGTGAAGTATTCGCCGTCCAGGCTGACGCCCAGCACGATCCGCGACCAGGCGTCTTCCATCGACAGGCCTGAACGGACCAGGGCCTTGGCGTAGGCGACGGCGCCGGCGGCCATCACCGCCAGCTCCTCGGCGTTGGAGCCGCCGGCCTCGTGCACCGCGCGGCCCGTGGCCAGGAACAGGCTGGCGGTGGCGTAGGTTTCGGCCAGGCGCGCGCCAACCGTGGCGGCGCTGAACAAGTGGCTCTCGATCGGGCCGGGACTGACGCCGGCCTGCATCCAGGCGGTCAGCGGATCCATGTGGAAGGCGAGGGGAGCGTTCGGCGCGGCCTTGGCCAGGCTGGCCAGCCAGTCGGCGGCCTTGGGGCCCAGGAAGCCGGCGTCCAGCGCCACGGGCGCCAGGTCGAGCAGCACGCCGTCAAGCACGCGGGCCAGGTCCTCGCGCGAACCGACGGCGACGCCGGCCTCACCTGTCGGATCGAGCGCCAGCAGCACCGAGGCCGCGCCGTTCTCCAGGTCCTTCAGGATCTCGCCATTGGCGTGCTTGGGATCGGGATGGGCGACGCGGGTGCGCAGGTCCCAGGGACGGTCGATGTCGCGGGCGCGCAGGTCGCGGGCCACGGTCACGGCGTCGTCGGCGGTGTAGAGCGGGCGGATGGCGACGCCGTCCGGCGTGGCGCGCGTCAGGGTCTCGTCGAAGTCGGCCCCTTTCAGGGTCTTTTCGACCAGTTTCAACCACTTGGCCTGGGCCAGGGCTTCGTCGGGCGGGCCGAAGTCGTCGGCCAGTTGGGCGGGCGCCTCGCTCACGACGGGGTTCTCCTGCAGTGCGGCATTCTTCTATTTTGACGCAGTTGCGCGCCTGCCGCCACGGAGGTCAAGCGCTTGCAAGTCCCATGAACAGGCGTTTAAGCTAACGCTGTTAACATGCGCGGCGCGTGACGTCGCGGAACGAGGAGATCCCCGTCCCATGGCCCTGCCGCCCATCCTGCGTGACCGTCTGCGCCTGCCGGTGATCGCCTCGCCGCTGTTCATCATCAGCAATCCGGACCTCGTCATCGCCGAGTGCAAGGCCGGCATCGTCGGCTCGTTCCCGTCGCTGAACGCCCGCCCGCTGTCGCAGCTGGACGAGTGGCTGGCCCGCATCACCGAGGAACTGGCCGCCTGGGACAAGGCCCATCCGGACATGCCCTCGGCCCCGTTCGCCGTGAACCAGATCGTCCACAAGACCAACAACCGGCTCGAGCAGGACATCGAGCTGTGCGTGAAATACAAGGTGCCGGTGGTGATCACCTCGCTGGGCGCGCGCGAGGACCTGAACCAGGCGATCCACTCGTACGGCGGCATCACCCTGCACGACGTCATCAACGACCGCTTCGCCCGCAAGGCCATCGAGAAGGGGGCCGACGGCCTGATTCCCGTGGCGGCCGGCGCCGGCGGCCACGCGGGCGCGATCTCGCCCTTCGCCCTTGTGCAGGAAATCCGCACCTGGTTCGACGGCCCGGTGGCCCTGTCGGGCGCCATCGCCAGCGGCCGCTCGATCCTGTCGGCCCAGGCCATGGGCGCGGACCTGGCCTATATCGGCTCGGCCTTCATCGCGACGGAAGAGGCCAATGCGCCCGAGGCCTACAAGCGGACGATCACCGAGGCCAACGCCAGCGACATCGTCTATTCGAACCTCTTCACCGGCGTGCACGGCAACTATCTGCGCCAGTCGATCGTCGCCGCGGGTCTCGACCCCGACAACCTGCCGGAAAGCGATCCCTCGAAGATGAGCTTCGGCTCGGGCGGCAACCAGGACGCCAAGGCCTGGCGCGACATCTGGGGCTCGGGCCAGGGCATCGGTGCGATCAAGGAAGTGCTGCCGGTCGCCGAACGCATCGCCAGGCTGGCGGAAGAATATGAGGACGCAAAGGCCGAGCTGGCGGCCAAGACCGCGCTGACGGCCGGCAACCGCCTGGCTTTCGCCGCCGAGTAGGACGGGGATGGAGCCGGGGACAAAGGTGGCTTCGTCCCCGGCGACTCCGGCGCGGCGATCCTTGGCGGGTTCGAAACCCGCCAGGAGCGCCTCATGTCCGACGCCGCCACGCCCCGTCTTTCGCTGCCCTATGTGGCCGCGGGGCAAGCCCAGAAGCATGTCACCGTCAACGAGGGCCTCGCGCGGCTGGACGGCCTCGTTCAGCCCTGCGTGATCAGCCGCACGACCTCGGGCCAGCCGTCCGCGCCCGCCGACGGCGCCATGTGGATCCGTCCCGCCGTCGCGACCGGCGCCGACTGGGCGGCCGCGCCCGCCCACAGCCTGATGCGCTTCGAGGCCGGGGCCTGGGAGGCCATCGCGCCCGCCGCCGGCTTCACCGCCTGGATCGCCGACGAAGGCCAGATGGCCGTGTTCACCGGCTCGGCCTGGGTGGCGCTGTCCTCGACTTTCCGGAGCCTGACCGCCGCCCGCTCGCCGTTCGGCGCCGACATCCGCGTCGAGATCGTCGAGGTCGAGGCGACGCTCACGGGCGCCTCGGTGACCACGGCCGCCGTGATCCCGGCCCGTTCCATCGTGCTGGGCGTCTCCACCCGCACCAGCGCGGCCGTCACCGGCGCGGTCTCCTACAGTTGCGGGATCGCCGGCGAGACCGGCAAGTTCGGCGCCTCGCTGGGCGTGGCGCTGAACGCGTCGAACATCGGCGTGGTGGGGCCGACGGCTTTCTACGTCGACACGCCGGTGGTGCTCACTGCGGCCGGCGGCAACTTCGTTTCCGGCAAGGTACGGGTGTCGATCCAGATGCTGCGGTTCGAAGCGCCTGCGGCGGTTTAGGATCCCTCTCTCAAAGAGAGAGGGGCGTGGAGCGTCCGCCAGCCGACCACCCTGCAACTTGCGAATGGCTCTCTGCTTGATCCTGAGGGCGGCGGCGGGTACACGGCCGGCATCCCTTGGGGAGTAGCCGCCCGCGCCTATCAGCGGGGCCCGCCGTCAACATACTTGGCTCTTCGGATCCATGGCGCGGGCGAGGAAAGCACCGACAGCTTTCCTGGCGAGACCAATGGCGTCGTTTTCCGTCCGGGCTGGGCGGGGAAACGGTCGCTGTTGTCTTGTCTGCGCTCGGCCCCGCAACGGTGTTTCATGGAATCCCTGCTCGTCTCGACCCTGGTCGTGGCCATCGCCGAGATCGGCGACAAGACCCAGCTTCTGGCCATCATCCTGGCCACGCGGTTCAAGAAGCCGGTCCCGATCATCCTGGGCATCCTGGTCGCCACCCTGCTGAACCACGCCCTGGCGGCGCTGGCCGGTTCGCTGGTCGCCCAGTACCTGCAGGGCGCCTGGTTCCAGTGGCTGATCGCCCTGTCGTTCATCGCCATGGCCGCGTGGGCGCTGATCCCCGACAAGGCCGACGACGAGGACGGCGGCAAGGTCGGTCGCTACGGCGTGTTCGCCACTACGGCCGTCGCCTTCTTCCTCGTCGAGATGGGGGACAAGACCCAGATCGCCACCGTGGCCCTGGGCGCGCAGTTCCACAACGTGACCCTGGTGGCCGCCGGCACGACGCTGGGCATGATGCTGGCCAATGTGCCGGCCGTGTACCTGGGCGAGGCGGCGACCAAGATCGTGCCGCTGAAGTACGTGCGCATCGGCGCGGCGCTGATCTTCCTGGGCCTGGGCCTCTGGGGCATCGCCAGCCTGCTGGGCCTCTTCAAGTAATGACGGAAGCGGGGGCGGGGGCTATTCACGGGGCGAACTGATCCGGAGCCCCCGCCTCATGACCCTCGACGATCCGCGCGCGACCGGCTGGGAATTCTGGATCGATCGCGGCGGCACCTTCACCGACATCGTCGCCCGCCGGCCCGACGGCCGCCTGGTCACCCACAAGCTGCTGTCGGAGAACCCCGAGCAGTACGAGGACGCCGCCGTCGCGGGCGTCCGCGCCCTGCTCGAACAGGGCGGCGGTGGGATGGTCGAGGCGGTGAAGATGGGCACCACGGTGGCCACCAACGCCCTCCTGGAACGCAAGGGCGAGCCGACGGTCCTGGCGATCACCAAGGGCCACGCCGACGCCCTGCGCATCGGCCAGCAGGCTCGGCCCAAGCTGTTCGACCGCAACATCGTCAAGCCCGAGGCCCTCTACACCCGCGTCGTCGAGATCGACGAGCGCGTCGGCGTCGACGGCGAGGTGGTGCGTCCGCTGGACGAAGCCGCCGCCCGCGAAGGCCTCAAGGCCGCGTACGACGCCGGCTTCCGCGCCGTGGCCATCGTGTTGCTGCACGGCTTCCGCTTCACCGACCACGAGGCGCGGGTGGCGACGATCGCCCGCGAGGTCGGCTTCACCCAGGTGTCGGCCAGCCACGAGGTCAGCCCGCTGATGAAGCTGGTCGGGCGCGGCGACACGGCGGTGGTCGACGCCTATCTGTCGCCGATCCTGCGCCGCTATGTCGACCAGGTCGCCTCGCGCCTGGGCGAGGAGACGCGGCTCTTCTTCATGCAGTCGAACGGCGGTCTGACCGACGCGCGGGCCTTCCGCGGCAAGGACGCCATCCTGTCGGGTCCGGCCGGCGGCGTGGTGGGCATGGCCAAGACGGCGGCCGAGGCGGGGTTCAGCCGCGTCATCGGCTTCGACATGGGCGGCACCTCGACCGACGTCTGCCACTATGCCGGCGAGTACGAGCGGGCCTACGAGACTGTGGTGGCCGGCGTGCGGATGCGCGCGCCGATGATGAACATCCACACCGTGGCGGCCGGCGGCGGCTCGATCTGTTCGTTCGACGGTGCGCGCCTGCGGGTGGGACCGGCCTCTGCCGGGGCCAATCCGGGTCCGGCCTGCTATCGGCGCGGCGGGCCGCTGACGGTGACGGACTGCAACGTCATGCTGGGCAAGCTACAGCCGGAGTTCTTCCCGCACGTCTTCGGCCCCGACGCCGACCAGCCGCTGGACCGCGATGTGGTGGTCGAGCGCTTCGAGGCCCTGGCGGCCGAGATCGCGGCGGCCACCGGTCGCGTCATGAGCCCGGCCGAGATCGCCGAGGGCTTTCTGACCATCGCCGTCGAGAACATGGCGAAAGCCGTGCGCCAGATCTCGATCCAGCGCGGCTACGACGTCACCCGCTACGTGCTGGCCTGTTTCGGCGGGGCGGGCGGGCAGCATGCCTGCCTGGTGGCCGACGCCCTGGGCATGAAGACGGTGATGATCCACCCGTTCGCGGGCGTGCTCAGCGCCTACGGCATGGGCCTGGCCGACCTGCGCCTGCTGCGCGAGACCACCATCGAGCAGCGCCTGGACGAGGCCGCCGCGACCCTGCCGGCCCGCGCCGCCGTCCTGGCGGCCGAGGCGGAAAGCGCCCTGCGCGCTCAGGACGCGCCGCTGGTGAAGGTTGAGACCGAGGCTGCGCTGCTGCTGAAGTACGCCGGCACCGACACCCCTCTGCGCGTGCCGCTGACGGATGCGGAAGGCGTGAAGGCCGCGTTCGAAGCGCTGCACCAGCGCCGCTTCGGCTTCGTCTCGCCGGCGACGCCGCTGGTGGTCGAGACCCTCAGCGTCGAGGCGATCGGCCATGCCGACGCCGGAGCGGCGCTGGAACCTAAATCCAGTGCGTCTACGGGGGCGCCAGAACCGCTCGCCGAAGTCCAGGTCAGGCTGGCTGGATCGACGTATGCGGCACCCGTCTTCGATCGCGATGAGATGGCCGTCGACGCCGAAGTGTCGGGCCCCGCCATCATCCGCGAGGCCACCGGCACCACCGTGGTCGAACCTGGCTGGCGGGCCAAGGTCGATGCGCACCTGAATTTGATCCTCGACCGCGTCGAGGCCCTGGCCCCCCGCCGCGCGGCCGGCACGCAGGCCGATCCGGTGATGCTGGAAGTGTTCAACAACCTCTTCATGGCCGTAGCCGAGGAGATGGGGTTCGCGCTGCAGAACACCGCCTATTCGGTGAACATCAAGGAACGCCTCGACTTCTCCTGCGCTCTGTTCGACCGCGACGGCAACCTGATCGCCAACGCCCCGCACATGCCTGTGCACCTGGGCTCGATGGGCGACAGCGTGCGGGCGATCCGCGATGGCAGGGCCAATGACGGTCGAGGCATGAAGCCCGGCGACGTCTATATGCTCAACGCCCCCTATGCCGGCGGCACCCACCTGCCGGACGTGACGGTGGTCATGCCGGTGTTCGACGCAGCCGGCGCCTTGCTGTTCTACGTCGCCGCGCGCGGCCACCAGGGCGACATCGGCGGGATCACGCCGGGCTCGATGCCGCCGGGCAGCAGGACGGTTGAGGAGGAGGGCGTCCTCATCGAGAACTTCCTGCTGGTCGAGGGCGGGCGGTTCCTGGAGGCGCAGACGCGGGCGCTGCTGGCCTCGGGCAAGTGGCCGGCCCGCAATCCCGACCAGAACATCGGCGATCTGAAAGCCCAGGTCGCCGCCTGCGCGCGCGGCGCCGAAAGCCTGACCGGCCTGGTCGCCGAGTTCGGCCAGGACGTGGTCGAGGCCTATATGGCCCACGTGCAGGACAACGCCGAGGAGGCCGTGCGCCGCGTGCTGGCCAGGCTGTCGGACGGCGCCTTCGCCTACGAACTCGACGACGGCAGCGTGGTGAAGGTGGCGATCACCGTCGACCAGGCCGCCCGCACCGCGCGGGTCGACTTCACCGGCACCAGCGACCAGGTTCCGACCAATTTCAACGCTCCGGCCTCGATCTGCCGGGCGGCGGCTCTGTACGTCTTCCGCACGCTGGTGGACGACGAGATCCCGATGAACGACGGCTGCCTGCGGCCGGTCGAGCTGGTCATTCCCGAGGGCTCGATGCTCAAGCCGCGCTATCCGGCGGCGGTGGTGGCGGGCAATGTCGAGACCAGCCAGGTGGTGGTCGACGCCCTCTATGGCGCGCTGGGCGTGATGGCCGCCGCGCAGGGGACGATGAACAACTTCACCTTCGGCGACGAGCGGCGGCAGTACTACGAGACCATCTGCGGCGGGGCCGGGGCGGGGCCGGATTTCGACGGCGCCGACGCCGTGCAGACCCACATGACCAACAGCCGCCTGACCGATCCGGAGGTGCTGGAGACGCGCTATCCGGTGCGGGTCGAGGCGTTCTCGATCCGGCGCGGCTCCGGCGGGGCGGGCGAGCATCGAGGCGGCGACGGGGTGGTGCGCACCATCGGCTTCCGCGAGCCGATGACCGTGACCTTGCTGTCCAACCGTCGCCGCGTGGCGCCGTTCGGCCTGCATGGCGGGGCCAGCGGCGCGTTGGGGCTGGCGCGGATCGAGCGGGCGGACGGCTCGGTGCAAGTCCTGGCCGCCACCGACGAGGCGCAGGTCGCGGCCGGCGACCGGGTGATCATCGAGACGCCGGGCGGCGGGGGCTGGGGGGAGGCCTGAGCCGCGAAACCTCGTCCCCATCGGGTCGCGCCGCTGGCGCGGCCCGCCCGAGGGCATGCTTCGACAAGCTCAGGATGAGGTTTCTACTGCATCTATCCTAGACCAACGATACTCAAGCCCTTGCCTTGATCCTCATCCTGAGTTTGTCGAAGGACGAGGATCACGCACCACAGACTAGGACGCCCACATGACCGACATCGCCCGCCGCACCTTGATCGGCGCCGCCGGTCTCGTCGTCGCCACGCCGGGCCTGGCCCTGGCCGCCGGCAAGCCGCGCGTGGCGATCCAGACCAGCGCCGGCCTGATCGTGGTGGAGCTGGAGGACAAGAAGGCCCCGATCACCTCGGCCAACTTCCTGCGCTATGTGGACGCCAAGAAGTACGACGGCGGGACCTTCTACCGAGCCTCGCGGACCAAGGGCGTGAAGGGCGCGGGCTCGATCCAGGGCGCGCCGCCGCCGCGCGCGCGCCGCTTTGCGCCGATCGCTCACGAAAGCACGACCAAGACCGGCATCCGCCACAAGCCGGGCGTGATCTCGATGGCCCGCAACGCGCCGGGCACGGCGACGTGCGACTTCTTCATCTGCGCCAGCGCCATGCCGTATCTCGACGCCCATCCGGGCGCGAAAGGCGACAACCTGGGCTTCGCGGCCTTCGGAACCGTGGTCGAGGGCCTGCCGATCGTGAAGAAGATCCTGGCCATGCCCACCGGCGGGCCGGCCTATACCGAGGCGATGAAGGACGAGATGCTGAAGGCGCCCGTCCAGATCATCGGCATGAAGAGGGTCGGCTAGTCCCGCATCTGATCGCCTGTCGGACACGTAGCTGCCTTTGGGGGCCGTTCCTGGAGGCGACCTTGCGGACACTATCGCTCCTGACTCTGGTGTGCTTCGGCGTTTCGCCGGCCGCCGCCTTCGAGCTGTCGCCGCAGGCCCGCGCGACGCTGTCCCGTGGTGAGGCCCATGCCGAGGTCGCGCCTGATCCGGCCGGTGCGACCGGCGGTCAGGTCCGAGGCGTCGTCGACATCCCCGCGTCACCGGACAAGGTATGGGCGGTGCTGACCGATTGCGCGAGCGCGGCGCGGATGATCACCAACCTGGAACGCTGCGTGGTGCTGTCGGGCGATCAGAAGCGGGGCTGGGACGTGCGCGAACATGTCACGCGCAAAAGCCTGCTTTTCCCGCGCATGCGCATCGTTTTCCGGTCGGACTACGAGGACCGCCGACGCATCCGCTTCCGTCTGGTCGAGGGTGACCTGAAGGCCGAGGAGGGCGAGTGGCGCCTGCAGCCCCTGAACGGTGGCGCGGGCACGCGGGTGTTTTATGAGAACCGCCTGGCCGTCGACTGGGCGATCCCCAAGGCTCTGCTGCGCGCGGGATTGCGCAAGGATACGCCCAAGGCCCTGACCAGACTGCGCGAAGCCTGTCTCGAGGCCGCCTAGTCTTTCTCGGTGAGCCTTGCCTCCAGCCGCGCCAGCGTGGCCTTCAACTCTTCCTGCTCGGCGTGGCTGAACTCGTTGGCGTCCTTGATGCAGCGCGAGCATATGTTGCCGATCAGCAGCGGCAGGATCAGCAGCAGGGTGACGTGCATCAGGATCACCGCGGTCACCCGTCCGCCGACAGTGGCCGGATACATGTCGCCGTAGCCGACGGTGGTGGCCGTGACGCACGCCCACCAGACGCCGTCCAGATAGGGCTTGCCCTCGAAGAAGGCGTAGGAGCCCGCCGCCGCCAGCAGCACTACGAGATAGAGCGTCAGCAGTTCGCGGACGGTGTCGAGATACTTGAGCATCGTGGGTCTCGCTGGCTTCTACGGCGCGATCACCCGGCGGGCGCGGATGGCGATCTGGCCGTCGATATTCATCAGGTAGCTGCCTGCGGCGGCCTTGCGGATCTCGACCTTGGAGCCGGGCTTGGGCGGCGAGGGCAGGTCGCGATCGTCGGACTGTCGCCAGGTCGCGCCGTCGGCCAGGGTCAGGAGCCAGCGACCGTCGGCGCCGCGAACGGCCTTGGTCACCTGGCCCGTGATACGGTCGAGCTCGTCGCTCTTCTCGCCGCGGTCGAAGATCGACAGGGCCGAAAGATCAAGGCCGAAGGCCTGGCGACGCGCGGCCTGGGCCTGCTGGCGATCGACGATGATGACCTCGCCCTTCTTCTCGGCGGTGGTGATGGAGTCGACCGCAGCGTCGTAGCAGGCCAGCCGCTTGTCGTTCTCTGCGATCGCCCGGCAGTCGAGCAGGGCTTTCAGGGCGGGGGCCACGGGAGCCGCGGCCTGAGCCGCGCCGACCGCGAGGGCGGCTGCCACGCCGGTTGCGGCGACCGCGCGGGGCGAGGGGAGACGGAAGAGAGTCATCGCGGCGCTCCTTGAGGCTCGTCGATCAGCCAGCCGGTGACCGACAGGCGCTTGGCGGCGGCATAGGCGGCGACCGGCGCCACGGAGTGGTCCTTGGGCACCTTGAACAGGGTCAGGACATTGAAGCCGGGCATGAAGCCCCGCTCGATCTGGCCTTCGGCGTCGTGGAACAGCAACTGGCCGCCCCAGTCGGGGCGCCAGGCGCGGGTGAAGCCGAGCGTAAAGGCGGCCAGACGGGTGTCGCGGCCATGCTTGTCGTCGTGCAGCGTCAGGAAGTCGCCCGGACGATAGTTCGAGGCCTGGGCGCGAACGCCGGCCACGCGCGGGGCGCCGATGACCTGCGCACCGAAGTCCAGAAAAGCCCGGCCCTGCACGAGGTCGGTCAGGGCATGGACGGGGCCGGAGGGATCGCGGGCGTACTCGTCCTGCAGCGGGTAGGACAGGTGGATGAACGAGAAACCCCGAGACGCCCTTTTCAGGGCCCCTTGCAGGAACTGGCGCACGGCCTGATCGCCGAACTTGCGGATCGCCTCGTTGGTGATGACCAGGGTTTCGTTCTTTTCGTCCGGAGCAACGATCGCCCAGGCCGAAATACCGTCCAGCAGGGCGGCGGCCGAATCGGCGTCGGCCGGTTCGAGAAACACCGGAATCTGCACCACGCCCTCGCGGGCGAAGGTTTCGGCGAACGGAGAAGGATCAAGGTCGGCGCGGATGCGCAGGACGGGTTTGAAGGCCGTCATAGGGCGGCTTGGTTCACGGCGAATCTCCCCCCGTCGCGACCCGGGCGACGATGGGTTCTAGCTAACAGATCGGCGTTCGCTGGTTCAATCGCCCCTTGCGGGTTCCATCTGTCCGGCGCCGAAAAAACGGGCGCCGGCTTGTGGCGGTCTGCCGCGAAGATCGCGCCAGGATATCCATCATTACCAAATTGCAATGTTATCTGTTCGCTTGTATTGAGTTCAAAATCAGCAATCGCCAGTTTTCGTATACCGTCGACAACGCAACGTCGGGCCATAGATTGCGTGGCTTAGCTGGAACAAATTGCCTCGATTGCTCAATTGATCTGTCGAGGGGGCTTTTTCGATTATCGATAAGGTCGACTGCACTCATTTTCGCGATCTGAACTCAATTTCATCCAGAATGGGCGATTGCTGAGCAATATGTGGCGCGTTTGGGGCGGAGTGCGTCCCTTTTGTTACAGTGTGAAGCAAATGTAATCTGACGCTTCAGGGCAAGATTGACCCCGGTTCGCCAAACGCCGTTCA
This sequence comes from Caulobacter endophyticus, assembly GCF_029543245.1. Lineage (GTDB taxonomy): Bacteria > Pseudomonadota > Alphaproteobacteria > Caulobacterales > Caulobacteraceae > Caulobacter > Caulobacter endophyticus_A. The sequence continues at coordinate 141,883 of NZ_JARQWV010000009.1, read as the reverse complement.
TGCGCGCAGACCCGCTTCGAGCCCGACGCGGGGGGGCAAAATGCGCCGCACGGGGGAACACGAGCGGCGCTGCTATATGTTTTGGAGGTCTGATGTTGCACGCCTTGTCCACGCGTAAGCGTTTGCTTGCGTCCACCCTGCTGTGTGGCGTGATCGCGCCGGTCGTGGTGGCCTCGCCGGCTTTCGCGCAGGAAGAACCTGCCGCGGTCGAGGAAATCGTCGTCACCGGTTCGCGCATCGCGCGTCCTGACCTGACCTCCAGCAGCCCCGTCGCCGCCGTCGGCGAGAAGGAACTGCAGCAGTCGGGCGTGGTGAACACCGAAAACCTGATCAACACCCTGCCGCAGGCCGTCCCGGGCATCACCTCGACGGTCAACAACGGCAGCAACGGCACGGCCACGGTCAGCCTTCGCGGCCTCGGCGCCAACCGCACCCTGGTGCTGGTCGACGGCAAGCGTCAGACCCCGACCACCCAAGCCGGCGCCGTCGACATCAACCTGATCCCGCCGGCCCTGATCAAGCGCATCGAAGTGCTGTCGGGCGGCGGTTCGGCCGTGTACGGCTCGGACGCCATCGCCGGCGTCGTCAACTTCATCCTGAAGGACGACTTCGAGGGCCTGGAAGTGTCGGCCGGCTATCAGGCCACCGACAAGGGCGAAGCCCCCATCTACTCGGGCTCGATGACCTTCGGCGCCAACTTCGGCGGCGACAAGAAGGGCAACGTCGTCCTCAGCCTGGGCTACAACAAGCGTGAAGCCCTGACGCAAGGCGAGCGCGGCGGCATGCTCAGCACCGCCTGGGGCGACAACCCCGCCCGCAACGGCCTGGTGCCCAGCGGTTCGGGCTCGAACGAGCAGGGCCAGGTTGGCGCTTTCGTTTCCGGTCGTTTCGTGGCGCTGGGTAACAACAACCCGGCCAACACCGCGCTGTTCCTGCCGGACGGCAACGTGCGCATCTACAACCCCACGACCGACACCTACAACTTCGCGCCGGTCAACTACGTCCAGACCCCGCAAGAGCGCTATTCGGTCACCTCGCTGGCCAGCTATGAAGTCAAGCCGGGCCTGATCGCCTACGCCAAGGGCAACTTCGTCAGCAGCAAGGTCGTCACCCAGCTGGCGCCGACCCCGATCGGCAACCGCACCTTCCGCTTCACGCTGGACAACAACCCGTTCCTGACGGCCGCCGCCAAGACGGCGCTGAACAGCCTGGGTTCGCGCACCGCCTACACGATCCCGTCGAGCGCTTCGTGGACCGCCGGCACCTTCACCGACGTGGACAGCGACGGCGACGGCCTCTACGACACCGTCACCGGCGTTTTCAACCGCCGCCTGTCGGAAGTCGGTCCGCGTATCTCGCGCTACGACTTCACCGGCTTCCAGCTGCAGCTGGGTCTGAAGGGCGAAATCGAGGCCATCAACGGCGGCTTCGACAGCTACTTCCAGTACGGCAACACCCACGGCAGCAACTCGCTGCTGGGCGACACCAGCCTGGCCCGCATCCAGCAGGCCCTGCTGCTGAACGCCAGCGGCACCGGCTGTCTTGACCCGTCGGGCGGCTGCGTGCCGATCAACCTGTACGGCCAAGGCAACATCTCGCAGGCCGCCGCGAATTTCATCAAGACGCGCATCAACTCGGCGCAAGACTACGAGCAACTGTATGCCGGCCTGGTGTTCAACGGTGACACCAGCAACGCCTTCTCGCTGCCCGCTGGTCCGATCGGCTTCGCCATCGGCGCCGAATACCGCGCTGAAGACTTCGCCTTCAACCCGAGCCAGGACCTTGCCACCGGCAACCTGACCGGCTTCAACGCCAGCCCGCCCGTCACGGGTCGCTTCGACGTCTACGAAGCCTACGCCGAAGTCGCGGTGCCGATCCTGAAGGACCTGCCGCTGGTCAAGTCGCTGGATCTGGAACTGGCCGGCCGTATCTCGGACTACACCACCCAGCCCGACCCGGTTAAGACCTACAAGGTCGCCGGCACCTGGAAGCCCATCGACGACCTGATGGTTCGCGTGTCGTACAACAGCGCCATCCGCGCCCCGTCGATCGGTGAACTCTACGCGCCGCAGTCGAACGGCTTCCCGGCCTCGACCGACCCCTGCTCGAACCGCGCCGTGGTCACCGCCGCGATCCGTCAGGCCTGCATCAACTCGGGCATTCCGGCGGCTCTGGTCGGCAACCTCAACGCCAACCAGCAGACCCAGACCCTGTCGGGCGGCAACCCGAACCTGAAGCCGGAAAAGGCCAAGACCACCACGGTCGGCGTCGTCTACACGCCGTCGTTCGTCTCGGGCCTGTCGCTGACGCTGGACTACTTCAACATCGAGCTGAAGGACGCCATCGACACCTTCGGCGGCGGCACGGCCAACCTGATGGGGGTCTGCTACGGCCCGATCGTCAACGGCAACCCGAACTCGCCCTACTGCCAGGCCATCAACCGCCTCGGCAACGGCAGCATCGACTACGTCTCGTCGATCAACCAGAACGTCGCTGAGCGTAACGTCGAAGGCTTCGATTTCGGCGTGACCTACCGCACGCAATTGGAAGACATCGGCCTGCCGGATTGGGGCTCGCTGTCGGTTCGTTCGCTGTATACCAACACCTGGGAATACACGATCATCCCGGACGACATCTCGCAGCCGATCAAGTGCGCCGACAAGTTCGGTACGCGTTGTAACCCCAACGTTAACCCGCTGCCGCGCCACAAGATCAGCAGCTCGGCCAACTGGCGCTTCAAGCAGTTCGGCGTGAACCTGGTCTGGAACTACCTGGACGACGTGCAGGACGACTCTTCGGCGGTGTTCACCGTCGAGAAGATCGGCGCGAAGAACTACTTCGACCTGTCGGCCGACTGGGACGTCAACGACAACCTGGCCTTCACCGGCGGCGTCAAGAACCTGACCCAGGAAGCCTATCCGATCCTGGGCGGCAACGCCTCGCCGTCGAACAGCGGCTATCCGGCCGTCTACGACGTGCTGGGCCGCGTGTTCTTCCTGAACGCGCGCCTGCGCTACTGATCCTGGACGGCGCGCTCCGAAAGGGGCGCGCCGGACCTTGGTCCTTACGAAAGCCGGCGGCCTTGCGGTCGCCGGCTTTCTTCGTTTCGGGCTCAGCCGCGTCGGGCGGCGGCCGAGGCCAGATAGAGCTCCAGATTGGTGTAGCCCGAGCCGTCCTCGGCCAGGGCCGCGCCATCGGCGGGGGACTTCGGATCAAGGCCGTGGGCCTTTTCCCAGGCGTCGGGAATGCCGTCGCCGTCGCTGTCCTTCGCGACTTTGCCCGCCGGCAGGACGGGCCAGCCGCCGACGTCGTTCTGGCTGTTGATCACCTTGCCGGTGCGGTCGCGCACGCCGGCGACGATGCGGGCGTCGACGCTGTCGCGGAACACCGAGGCTCCGGCCTGCGCCAGCACGCGCTCGTAGGCCAGGGCGGCCGGCTCGGGCTTGACCGGGCCGACCTCGACGGGCGTCGCCAGGCGATAGCCGGCGGGTTCGGGGATCGTGAAGATCACCAGGCTCCAGGGATCGGCGGGCACGTTGGTCAGCATGCTGTTACCGCCGAAATAGGCCCTGGCCAGGCTGTTGCTCTCCTGGAAGGCCACCGGCTTGGTGCTCTGCGGACCCATGATGTAGGCGTTGTCGACGAAGTTGTACGCCACCATCGCCGCCTTGTCGGCGTCGTAGCCCGCGTGGCCCTTGCCCCAGTTGTAGAAGACGTTGGAGCGGAAGTCGAAGAAGGCCCCGACCGGGTCCTTGTCGGCGCCGTCATAGTTGCCGGGGCGGGGCATGCGGGCCATGTGGTTGGCCCACAGGTTGTGGTGGAAGCTGATCCTCGAGCCCTTGCCGCCGCGGATCAGGCTGCCGTAGCCGTGATCGCCCTTGGCGTGCAGCGAGTGGGCCATGGACTCGGCGATGATCGACCACTGCACCGTGAGGTCGAAGAAGCCCTGGCCCTCCTCGCCGTAGCGGGCCGAGGCCGACAGGGTCTCGTCCACCGACCAACTGGCCGAGACGTGGTCGAGAATGATCCTCCGGCCGTTGTTGATCCAGATCGCGTCGCTTTCGGTCTTGCTCTCGTCGCCCAGGCGCGAGCGGATGAAGCGGATGACCACGTCGTCGGCCGAGACGACGAGGGTATGGTCGCGCAGGGTGATCCCGCCGCCGGGCGCAGTCTGGCCGGCGATGGTGATGCGCGGCTCGCTGATCTTCAGGTCCGACTTCAGCTGGATCGTGCCGGCGACCTCGAAGACGACGGTGCGAGGCCCCTTGGCCTCGACGGCGGCGCGCAGGGAGCCTGGGCCCGCGTCGTCCAGGTTGGTGACCTTGATCACCGCGCCGCCGCGGCCGCCTTGCGAGAACCGGCCCGCGCCCTCGGCGCCGGGAAAGGCCAGGGTCTGGGCGGGTGTTTGGGCGGCGGCCTGTCCGGCGAGGCCCAGCAAGGCGACGGCGGCGGCGCCGGACAGCAGGCGATGAAAGCGGATCATGGCGCGGTTCTCCCCGAGACCGGCGAGCGTCGTGCGCGCATCGTCCGGATGGCGCGACCCTGCCCGCGCCGCCGGGGAATGTCCACCGGTGTCATTTCGCGTCTGCGCGTCGCCCGGTGTGACGATAACCTTACGGTTGCGGTGGCTTTGCCCTGCGCTTGAGCAATTCGTGCTCGATATCCGGGCGAGTGCGGGCTGCCTGTTCCGATCGTACGTCGCCAGGCGAAGTTTTCTTCCGAAAGTGGGCGGCCGAACCTGACGCTGGTGTCAACCTTACCGGATTGCCGTCGATTCGCGTCCCGGGGGGGAAGCACGCCATGTCCGCCGAAGAAGCCAGTCTCCGTCCGGAGCGCATTCTCGATCTGTCCGAACGCCTCAGCGTGGTGGCGGGGCAGAAGATCGGCGAGATCTCGACCGTGAACCGCGCGGCCAAGATGCTGGCGATCAACGCCCTGATCGTCGCCGCCCGCGCGGGCGAGGCCGGCAAGGGCTTCGCCATCGTGGCCGAGGAGTTCAAGAAGATCTCGACCCAGATCGACGAGGTGGCCGGGGCCCTGGAAAGCCAGGTGCGCGCCGACCTCGACGAGTTGACCGCGATCGGCGGGGCGATCCTGTCGCACCTGCGCGGCCAGCGCCTGGCCGACCTGGCTTTGAACGCCATCGAGATCATCGACCGCAACCTCTATGAGCGCACCTGCGACGTGCGCTGGTGGGCGACCGACAGCGCTGTTGTCGACTGCGCCATGGCCCCCTCGCGCGAGGCGGCTGACTACGCCAGCCAGCGTTTGAAGGTGATCCTCGACGCCTACACCGTCTATCTGGACCTGTGGATCTGCGATGCGGCCGGGCGGGTGATCGCCAGCGGCCGCCCCGACAAGTATCGCGGCGTGCAGGGCGCCTCGGTGGCCAATGCGACGTGGTTCCAGGAAGCCCTGCGCACCAAGAGCGGCGATGATTTCGCGGTGGCCGACATCGCCCGCCAGCGCCTGCTCGACGAGGCGCCGGTGGCCACCTACGCCACGGCCATCCGCGAGGGCGGCCAGGCCAAGGGCAAGGTCATCGGCGTGCTGGGCGTTCATTTCGACTGGCGCCCGCAGGCCCAGGCCATCGTCGACGGCGTGCGCATGACCGACGAGGAAAAGGCCCGCTCGCGCGTGCTGCTGCTGGACCAGAACCATCGGATCCTGGCGGCCTCGGACGGGCAGGGCGTGCTGACCGACAGCTTCAAGCTCGACACCTCGCATGGGACCATGGGCAGCTACGCCCAGGGCGATCGCACGATCGGCTACGCCCTGACCCCCGGCTACGAGACCTACAAGGGCCTGGGCTGGTACGGCTGCCTGGTGCAGCGCCAGGCGGTGGATGCGCCGCTGCCGGTGGCCGAGCGGGTGGTGGACAATGTGCTGCGGCTGAAGGCCTAGGTTTCCTTCTCCCCTTGCGGGAGAAGGTGGCGGCGAAGCCGACGGATGAGGGGTTTCTCAGACATCCGAGCGCCTCGCTCGGCCTGCCCGCTGCGCGCAGCTTCGAGTTTTGAGAGACCCCTCACCCGACCTGCTTCGCAGGCCACCCTCTCCCGCAAGGGGAGAGGGATCCTATTCCACCGCGGCCAGCACCTTCCTGATCGTCTCGACGATCTGGTCGATCTGGCCTTGCTCGATGATCAGCGGCGGCGACAGGGCGATGATGTCGCCGGTAACGCGGATCAGCAGGCCCTGGTCGATGGCGGCTTCGAAGGCTTCCATGGCGCGGGCGGTGGGGGCGCCGGGGCGGGGGGAAAGCTCGATCCCGGCGATCAGGCCGAAGTCGCGGATGTCGATGACGTGGCGGGCGTCGCGCAGGGAATGTACCGCCGCGCGCCAGTAGGGCTCGTTGGCCAGGGCCCGCTCGAACAGGCCCTCGCTCCTGTATATCTCCAGCGTCGCCAGGCCGGCCGCGCAGGCCAGCGGGTGGCCTGAATAGGTGTAGCCGTGGAAAAGCTCGATGGGCGCGTCGGCGCCGTCGAGCATGGTCTCGTAGATGGCGGTGCTGGCGGCCACCGCGCCGGCCGGTACGGCGGCGTTGGTCAGGCCCTTGGCCATGCACAGAAGGTCGGGCGTGACGCCGAAGCGGTCGGCGGCGAAGGGGGCGCCGACGCGGCCGAAACCGGTGATCACCTCGTCGAAGATCAAGAGGATGTCGTGCCTGTCGCAGATCGCCCGCAGCTTCTGCAGGTAGCCTTCGGGCGGGACCAGCACGCCCGTGGAGCCGGCGACGGGCTCGACGATGACGGCGGCGATGTTGGAGGCGTCATGCAGGGCGACGATGCGTTCCAGGTCGTCGGCCAGGTGCACGCCGTGCCTGGGCAGGCCCTGGCTGAACAGGTTCTCTGGAATGCCGTAGGTGTGGGGCAGGTGGTCGACGCCTGTCAGCAGGGACCCGAAGTACATGCGGTTCTTGGGTATGCCGCCCACCGAGATGCCGCCGAAGCCGACGCCGTGATAGCCGCGCTCGCGGCCGATCAGCCGGGTCTTGGTCCCCTTGCCGCGGGCGCGGTGATAGGCCAGGGCGATCTTCAGGGCGGTGTCGACCGACTCCGAGCCCGAGTTGGTGAAGAAGATCCGGTCCAGGCCCTTCGGCGTCACCTGGGCCAGGCGCGAGGCGAAGGAAAAGGCCAGCGGGTGGCTAAGGTTGAAGCTGGGCGCATAGTCCATCTCGCCGGCCTGGCTGCGGATGGCCTCGGTGATCGTCTCGCGCCCGTGGCCGGCGTTGACGCACCAAAGGCCCGAGGTGGCGTCGAGGATCTGGCGCCCGTCGGGCGTGGCGTAGTGCATGCCCTTGGCGCTGGCGAGCAGACGCGGATTGGCCTTGAACCGCCGGTTGGGCGTGAACGGCATCCAGTAGGCGTCGAGGTCGTTGGCGCCGAAGTCGGGCATGGCGGGCTCGGGTCTGGCGTTGCGCGATGGTTCGTGCATTGTGATCGCAATTTTGCGCGGTCGCGCAACCCTAAACCGTACGATCCCCGCGAAGGCGGGGACCCAAGCGGCCTTGGGTGCAGGACCTGGGTGGCGCCGCGCATGGATCGAGCGTCGGCTTGGATCCCCGCCTTCGCGGGGATCGAACGGAAAGGAGGGGGAGCGGTGAAGGAAGTTCGCGCACGCCGTCCCCTGGCCGATTCCACGGCGGTGCATGACCGGGTCTATGACGCCATCCGTCAGGCCCTGATCACCGGCAAGATCGCGCCGGGCGTCGGCGTATCCTTGCGCAGCCTGGCCGCCGAGCTGGGGGTCAGCCCCATGCCGGTGCGCGACGCCGTGCGCCGCCTCGTGGCCGAGCGGGCCCTGGCCATCAACCCGGCCAACAAACGCTTGAGCGTGCCCTCGCTGAGCGCCGAGCGGCTGGAGCAACTGGAGCTGGCGCGTCAGTGGATCGAGCCGGAGCTGGCCGCCCGCGCCGCGCCCCGGGCCGACGAAGCCTTGGTGCGCAGGCTGAAAGCGATCGACCTGGACCTGGAAGAGGCCCTGCGGGTCGGCGATGTCGACCGCTACATGGTGGCCAACCACGCCTTCCATTTCGCCATCTACGAGCGGGCCGGGGCCGAGGTGCTGCTGGCCATGGCCGGCGGGCTGTGGCTGCAGATCGGGCCGTTCATGCGGGTGGTGTTCGGACGGGTGGGCACCGGCAGCCTGCCGGCCGACCGCCACGCCGAGGCCATGGACGCCCTGAAGGCCCGCGACGCCGAAGGCGTCCGCCGGGCCATCGCCGCTGACCTGTCCGAAGGCATGGACAAGATGCGCGCGGCCGTCGAGGCCGGCGCCGGCTTGACAGCCGCTCCGACGGGGCAAACTGTGATCACAGTTTCAGGAGGCAAGGTGTGAGCGTTCCCGCAGCCATCTCCGAGCACCTTAGCCGCCTGGCCCTTCCCGGCCGGGCGGTGATCGACGGCGCGCTGGTCGACGCCGCCTCGGGCGGAACCTTCGACAATGTCGGGCCGCGCGACGGGGCGGTGCTCAATGCGGTGGCCGCCTGCGACGTCGCCGATGTCGAGCGCGCCGTGGCCGCCGCCCGCGCCGCCTTCGAGGACGGCCGCTGGCGCGACCTGCATCCGCGCCAGAAGAAGAAGGTGCTGTTCCGGCTGGCCGAGCTGATGGAGCGCGACGCCGAGGACCTGGCCCTGCTGGAGAGCCTGGACGTCGGCAAGCCGATCCGCGACGCCCGGGCTGTCGACGTGCCCCTCGCGATCAACACCACCCGCTGGTACGCCGAGGCCCTGGACAAGGTCTACGGCGAGGTCGGCGCCTCGCCGGCCGATCGGCTGAGCTTCGCCACCCACGAGCCGCTGGGCGTGATCGGCGCCATCGTGCCGTGGAACTTCCCGCTGCACATGGCGATGTGGAAGGTCGCGCCGGCCCTGGCCATGGGCAATTCCGTCGTCCTCAAGCCCGCCGAGCAGTCGCCGCTGACGGCGCTGAAGCTGGGCGAGCTGGCCCTCGAAGCCGGGGTGCCGCCGGGCGTGCTGAATGTGGTGCCCGGCTTTGGCGCGGTCGCCGGCCAGGCCCTGGCGCGGTCGATGGACGTCGACATGATCGCCTTCACCGGCTCGGGCCCCACCGGCCGCCGGCTGATGGAATATGCGGCGCAGAGCAATCTAAAGCGCGTGTCGCTGGAGCTGGGCGGCAAGTCGCCCCAGATCGTCTTCGCCGACTGTCCCGACCTGGATGCGGCCGCCCAGGCCGCCGCCTGGGGCGTGTTCTATAACCAGGGCGAGGTCTGCACGGCGGCCTCGCGCCTGCTGGTCGAGGCCTCGATCAAGGACGCGTTCCTGGAGAAGGTGGTCGCGGTCGCCAGGACCATCCAGGTCGGCGATCCGCTGGACCCCGATACCGGCTTCGGGGCCATGGTCAGCGAGCGGCAGATGCAGACCGCGCTGTCCTACATCGACAAGGCGCGCGAGGAGGGCGGCGCGCCCGTTCTGGGCGGCGCTCAGGTGCGCGTCGAGACTGGCGGCTTCTATGTGGAGCCGACCATCTTCGACGGCGTGAAGCCGAGCCACAAACTGGCCAGGGAAGAGGTGTTCGGTCCCGTCCTGGGCGTGATGACCTTCACCGGCGAGGACGAGGCCTTCGCCCTGGCCAACGACACCGTCTATGGCCTGGCCGCGGGCCTGTGGACCAGCGACATCAATCGCGGCCTGAAGGGGGCGCGGAAGCTCAAGGCGGGCCTGGTCTGGGTCAACGGCTGGGACGCCTGCGACATCACCATGCCGTTCGGAGGCTTCAAGCAGTCGGGTTTTGGCCGCGACCGCAGCCTACATGCGTTGCACAAGTACGCCGACCTGAAGTCGGTGTCCGTAACGCTGAGGTAAGCCCCCATGACCGCCCTGAACCTTGTCGAAACCGAAGCCTTTATCGACGGTCTGTGGATCGAGGGCGAGGCGACCTTCGACGTGACCAATCCGGCCGACGGGTCGGTGGTCGCCAAGGTCGCCAACCTGGGGGCGGGCGAGACGCGGGTGGCCATCGAGGCGGCGCACCGGGCGTTCCCGGCCTGGGCGGGCAAGACGGCCAAGGAGCGCGGGGCGATCCTGCGCCGGTGGAGCGACCTGATGCTCGCCCACGCCGACGACCTGGCCCGGCTGATGACGGCCGAACAGGGCAAGCCGCTGGCGGAGTCGAAGGGCGAGGTCGCCTATGGGGCCAGCTTCATCGACTGGTTCGCCGAGGAGGCCAAGCGCGGCTACGGCCACACCATCCCGACGCCCGACCCCAAGAAGCGCCTGGCCTCGATCAAGCAGCCGATCGGGGTGTGCGCGGCCATCGCGCCGTGGAACTTCCCGATCGCCATGATCACCCGCAAGGTCGGCCCGGCCCTGGCGGCCGGCTGCACCGTGGTGGTCAAGCCGGCGGCCGAGACGCCGCTGTGCGCCCTGGCTATCGCGCGTCTGGCTATCGAGGCGGGCGTGCCGGCGGGCGTGCTCAACGTCGTGACGGGGACCGACGCCAGCGCCATCGGCAAGGCCCTGTGCGAGGACGGCCGGGTGCGCAAGCTGTCGTTCACCGGCTCGACCCCGGTGGGCAAGGTGCTCTACGGCCAGTGCGCCGGCACGATGAAGAAGCTCTCTCTCGAGCTGGGCGGCAATGCGCCGTTCATCGTCTTCGACGACGCCGATCTGGAGGCCGCCGTCGACGGCGCGATCGCCAGCAAGTACCGCAACACCGGCCAGACCTGCGTCTGCGCCAACCGCCTGATCGTGCAGGCGGGCATCCACGACGCCTTCGCCAAGCGCCTTTCCGAAAAGGTGGCGGCGATGAAGGTGGGGCCGGGCACGGGCGAGGGCGTGGTGATCGGCCCCCTGATCAACGACAAGGCCATCGTCAAGGTCGAGGCCCTGGTCAAGGAGGCCGTCGCGGCCGGCGCCCGGGTCGAGGTCGGCGGAGATCGCCACGAGCTGGGCGGCCTGTTCTACCAGCCCACCGTGCTGACCGGCGCCACGGCGGACATGCGCCTGTTCAACGAGGAGATCTTCGGCCCCGTCGCGCCGATCGTGAAGTTCGAGACCGAGGACGAGGCGGTCGCCCTGGCCAACGCTACGCCCTTCGGCCTGGCGGCCTATTTCTACAGCCGCGACGTCGGCCGCTGCTGGCGCGTGGCCGAGGCCATCGAGGCCGGCATGGTCGGCATCAACGAAGGCCTGATCTCCACGGAAGTGGCGCCGTTCGGCGGGGTCAAGGAGTCGGGCCTGGGCCGCGAGGGATCGTCCGAGGGTCTCGATGAGTATTTCGAGACGAAGTACCTGTGCTTTGGCGGGGTGGCATGACGCCGTCGCGCCGCACATACGCGCTCCCTTCCCCCATCAAGGGGGAAGGGAAAAGAAGGGTGTCGGCATGATCGCCGAGCTGACCCGCACCCTTTCCGACCTGATCGCCGCCGAGCGCGCGCGGTTCCTGGCCGAGCATCCGCGCAGCGTGGCCATGGCCAGGGCGGCCTCGGGCGTTTGGCGGGGCGGGGTTCCGATGCACTGGATGGGCGACTGGGCCTGCCCCAGCCCCATCTTCGCCGCCCAGGGCGTGGGGGCGCAGATCACCGACGTCGACGGCAGGCTCTATGACGACTTCTGCCTGGGCGACACGCCGTCGATGTTCGGCCACGGCGACGCGTCGATGGCCGCCGCCGTCGCCGATCAGGCCAGGCGCGGGGCGGGGTTCATGCTGCCGACCGCCTCGGCGGTGATCGTCGGCAAACTGCTGGCCGAGCGCTTCGGCCTGCCGCTGTGGCAGGCGGCGACCACGGCCAGCGACGCCAACCGCGCGGCCATCCGCTGGGCTCGGGCGGTGACGCAGCGGCCGGTCGTGCTGGTGTTCGACGGCTGCTACCACGGCATGGTCGAGGACGCCTTCGTCGTGCTGAAGGACGGCCAGCCTGCCATGAAGCCCGGCCTGCTGGGCCAGGTTCAGGACCTGACGGCCACCACCCGCGTCGTGCCGTTCAACGATCTCGCCGCCCTGGAAGCCGCCCTGGCGCCCGGCGACGTCGCCGCCGTGCTGGCCGAGCCGGTGATGACCAACTGCGGGATGATCCTGCCCGATCCAGGTTTCCACGACGCCCTGCGCAAGCTGACGCGCGAGGCGGGCGCCCTGCTGATCATCGACGAGACCCACACGATTTCCACCGGTCCCGGGGGCTACACCCGGGCCCATGGCCTGGAGCCCGACGTCTTCGTGCTGGGCAAGGCCGTGGCCGGCGGCGTGCCGGCCGCCGTCTGGGGCGTGACGGCGGAACTGTCGGCGCGGATGGACGAGGCGCAAGGCCGCATCGGTCCGGGCCAGTCGGGGATCGGCACCACGCTGTCGGGCAACGCGCTGGCCATGGCGGCCATGCGGGCCATGCTGTCGGAGGTCATGACCGACGCGGCCTATGCCAGGATGCTGGCCGGCGCGCAGCGGTTGGTGGCCGGGCTGAAGGGCGTGATCGCCGAGCGCGGCCTGAAGTGGTCGGTCGTGCATGTGGGCGCGCGGGTGGAGCTCGTCTTCGCCGACCCGCCGCCGCGCGACGCCGCCTCGATGCGGAAAGTTCTGGACCATGAGGCCGTGGAAGCGCTGCATCTGTGGCTGATCAACCGAGGGGGGCTGATCGCGCCCTTCCACAACATGATGCTGGTCTCGCCCGTCACCGAGGACGCGGCGGTGGATCGGCTGGTCGCGGCGGTCGATGCGTTCGCCGTGGCCATGGGAGGGCTGGAATGATGGTGAGGTCGCTTATCGGGACCCTCTCCCAGAGGGAGAGGGAGGGACCCGGCGCGAAGCGCTGGGAGGGTGAGGGGTTACGCCCTCAACCGGAGTGCCGGCACGCCGTCGGGCGCCTTACCCCCTCACCCTCCCATGCTGCGCATGGGCCCCTCCCTCTCCCCATGGGAGAGGGGTCATGGTGAGTGTCGCCTCTCCAGACGAATGCCGCGACTTCCTGGCCGCCCATCCGCAGGTGAAGTTCGTCGAGGTGTTCTTCACCTCGATGACCGGGGTGCCGCGCGGCAAGCGGCTGCGGGTGCATGAGTTGCAGGCGATCTATGACTACGGCCGGTTCCTGCCGGGCTCGATCCTGGTGGTCGACACCGTCGGGGCCGACTGCGAGGAGACGGGCCTGGTCTGGGAAGACGGCGACGCCGACCGTCGCGCGCGGCCCGTGCCCGGGACGCTGACCCTGGCCCCGTGGCTGGGCCCGGACGTCGCCCAGGTGATGCTGTCGCTGTACGAGCTGGACGGAACGCCCAACGACCTGGACCCGCGCCACGTGCTGCAGCGGGTGCTGGACCGCTACGCCGCCGACGGCCTGACGCCGGTCGCGGCCTGCGAGCTGGAATACTACCTTGTCGATATCGAGCGCGGGTCGAACGGTGAGCTTCTGCCCGCCAAGTCGGTGCTGACCGGCCAGCGGCCGACCGGCATCCAGGTCTACGGCCTGCCGGAACTGGAGGCCAACGCCCCGTTCCTGCGCGAGCTTTGGGACACCGCCGACGTCATCGGCGTGCCGCTGGAAGGCGCGATCTCGGAATTCGCCCCGGCCCAGGTGGAGCTGACCCTCAAGCACAAGCCCGATGCGCTGAGGGCGGCCGACGACGCGGTGCTGTACAAGCGCGCCGCCAAGGGGGTGGCCTTGCGGCACGGCTGCGAGGCGACCTTCATGGCCAAGCCCTGGGCCGACAAGGCGGGCAACGGCTTCCACGTGCATGTCAGCTTCAACGACGCGGACGGAAACAACCTGTGCGCCGCCGAGGATCCGGAAGGCTCGGACCTGCTCAAGCACGCCATCGGCGGCATGAAGGCGCTGCTGGGCGAGGGCATGGCGATCCTGGCGCCCAACGCCAATAGCTATCGCCGCTTCAAGGCCAATTCCTATGCGCCCGTCGCCCCGACCTGGGGCGTCAACAACCGCACGGTCAGCTTGCGCGTGCCGGCGGGGCCTGCGCCGACCCGGCACGTGGAGCACCGCGTCGCCGGGGCCGACGGTAATCCGTACCTCGTTATGGCGACGCTGCTGGCGGCGGCGCACCACGGCATCACCAACAGGATCGATCCGGGCCCGGCGGTGGTCGGCGACGGCTATGCCGCCGCGGCAAAGGAGAACGTGCGCCTGCCGTCCAACTGGTTTTCCGCCGTCGACCTCTTCGAGAAGTCCGAGGTGCTGGCCGACTATCTGGGCGAGCGGTTCGTGGAGATGTTTGTGTCGGTGAAGCGCACCGAGCAGGCGCGGTTCTTCGAGGTGGTCGGGCAGCTCGACTATGACTGGTATCTGCGCAACGCCTGACGGCGGAGTGCTGGGAGTAAGGCTTTAGGTTGAACCGGCGGCGGGGAAGGGGCCTCGTCCGCCTCATGCGAACGAAAGAGGGAGTTTCGAGGCCATGAGCACCAACCACTTCCGGGGGGCCTCGCGCCGCTCGCTGCTGACCGCGTTCGGCGCGGCGGCCATCGGTCTGTCGTTCACCGCCTGCGGCGAGAAGCCCGCGCCGTCGGAGGGCGGCGAAGAGGCCAAGCTGAACTTCTATAACTGGGACACCTATATCGGCGAGACCACGCTGGGCGACTTCAAGAAGGCCAGCGGCGTCGACGTGAACATGAGCCTGTTCGCGACCAACGACGAACTGTTCGCCAAGCTGAAGGCGGGCAATCCCGGCTTCGACGTCATCGTGCCCTCCAACGAGTTCGTCACCCGCATGGCCCAGGCCGGCATGCTGGAGGCGCTGGACCACGCCAAGGTCCCCAACATCAAGAACATCGACCCGAGTTTCCTGAACCCGGAGTTCGATCCGGGACGGAAGTTCTCGCTGCCCTACACCTGGCTGCTGCTGGGCATCGGCTATCGCAAGAGCAAGGTGAAGGGCGTTCCCGACAGCTGGAAGTACCTGTTCGACAGCAACCAGTACGCCGGCAAGATCGCCCTGCTGTCGGAAAGCGCCGACCTGGTGCGCCTGTCGGCCAAGTACCTGGGTCACTCGGTCAACGACATCCCGGCCGACATGCTGCCGAAGATCGAGCAGATGCTGATCAAGCAGAAGCCGTTCGTGAAGGCCTTCCACGACGACAACGGCCAGGACCTGTTGCTGTCGGGCGAGGTCGACCTGGTGCTGGAGTACAACGGCGACATCGCCCAGGCGATGAAGGACGACGACGACATCGACTTCGTCGTGCCCAAGGAAGGGTCCTTGATCAACTCGGACTGCCTGTGCATCCCGAAGGGCGCGCCGCGTCCGAACAACGCCCACAAGTTCATCAACTACCTGCTGGACGCCCAGGCCGGCGCCGAGATCAGCAAGACCATCCTCTATCCGACGCCCAACGCGGCGGCCAAGGCGCTGATGCCGGACGACTACAAGAACAATCCGGTGATCTTCCCGCCCGCCGCCATCATGGCCAAGTGCGAGTACGGGGCCTTCGAGGGGGCGGAAAAGGCCAGCCTCTACGAGGAGATCATCACCCGCGTGCGGGCGGCTTAAGACGCCGCAGTGGTCTCCCTTCCCCCTTGATGGGGGAAGGGCTGGGGATGGGGGTGGTTGCGGCGGTTGCCGTCATCCCCGTCCGTGTTCGTCCTGACGCGCTGTCACCCCCAACCCCGACCCTTCCCCCATCAAGGGGGAAGGGGGGAGCTCCGTGAAAATGGAACAGAGCTGGAAGAAGGCCAAGGCGGTGTTCGCCGCCGCGCTGGGACCGCCGCTGGTCTGGCTGGTGGTGTTCTTCGTCGCGCCGATGGCGATCGTCTGGGCCTACAGCTTCGGCCACAATGTCGGGCTGACCGAGATCTCGTTCACCGGCACGATCGCCAACTACGCCCGGGCGCTGGAGCCGCTGTACCTGAAGATCTTCGTCAAGTCGGCCTGGGTGGCGGCGCTGACGACGGCGCTGTGCCTGGTGATCGGCTTCCCGGTGGCGCTGGCCATCACCTTCGCTTCCCAGAAGGCCAAGACCTGGCTGCTGCTGCTGGTCATGCTGCCGTTCTGGACCAACCTGCTGATCCGCACCTATGCGCTGATCGCGGTGCTGCGGACCGAGGGCTACGTCAACCAGACCTTCGAGTGGTTCTGGAACCTGGGCGCCAAGGTCGCGCCCCTGGGCGCCTACCAGCCGCTGGAGCTGCTGCACAACAATTTCGCGGTGATCCTGGGCCTCGTCTACGTGCACCTGCCGTTCATGGTGCTGCCGCTCTATTCGGCGCTGGACCGGCTGGACAAGTCGCTGCTCGAGGCCAGTCTCGACCTCGGCGCGGGGCACCTGCGCACCCTGTTCCGCATCGTCGTGCCGCTGGCCCTGCCGGGCATCGCCTCGGGGATCCTGATCACCTTCATCCCGGCGCTGGGCGCCTATCTGACGCCCGACCTGCTGGGCGGGCCCGACAGCCAGATGATCGCCAACGTCATCGAGCGCCAGTTCAAGCGCGCCAACGACTGGCCGTTCGGCGCGGCCCTGTCGTTCCTGCTGATGTACCTGACCTTCATCGCCATCGCCGTGCAGGCGCTGCTGTCGCGGGGCAAGAAGAAGGAAGGCGTGGGATGACCAAGCGTTCGCCGCCCGGTCCGCTCGAATACCTGCGCCGCTGGCCGATCCGGCTGTGGCTGCTGGCGGTGGGGGTGTTCCTCTATGCGCCGCTGATCGCCCTGATGGCCTTCAGCTTCAACGACAGCCGGCGCAACATCGTCTGGAAGGGCTTCACCCTCAAATACTACGAGAAGGCCTTCAACAACGACGGCTTGATCGAGGCCTTCGCCAACAGCCTGACCATCGCGGCGGTCTCGACCCTGCTGAGCGTGGTGCTGGGCGCCCTGGTGGCGCTGGCCCTGTGGCGCTTCCGGTTTCCGGGCAAGACGGTGGTGGACGGGGCGCTGGCCCTGCCGATCGTGGTGCCAGAGATCTGCATGGGCGTGGGCATGCTGGTGTTCTTCGCCAAGGTGCTGCCCTGGCCGCAAGGGCTGGTGTGGCCGCTGAACCTGGGGGCGATCATCATCGCCCACGTGACCTTCTCGTTCCCGTTCGTGGCGGTGGTGGTGCGGGCCCGCATGGCCAGCTTCAACCGCGAACTCGAGGAGGCCGCCCGCGACCTGGGGGCAGGAGAGTTCCGCACCATCAAGGACGTGATCCTGCCGCACATGACCCCGTCGCTGGTGGCCGGGGCTTTGCTCGCCTTCACGCTCAGCCTGGACGACTTCGTCATCACCTTCTTCACGGCGGGACCGGACACCGTGACCTTCCCGGTGAAGGTCTATTCGATGGTGCGCTTCTCGGTGACGCCCGAGGTCAATGCGGCCTCGACCATCCTGATCGTGCTGACCGTGATCCTGACCGCCGTGGCGCTGAAGCTGCAGGGCGATCCTGCGGCGACGGCCGGGGCGCATGGGGGGGACAAGGCATGAGCCTCGCCGCACTGGAACCTCCCCCCGTGGGGGAGGCGGCCGAAGGCCGGTGGGGGGACGTTCTCAGCTTCCGCGGGGGCGGAAGTCCAGCAGCCACGCCCCCCACCGATCGCTGCGCGATCGCCTCCCCCATGGGGGGAGGTTCCTCGTGGGCCGAGGAGCACAGGCCGCTGACGTTTTCGGGGGGAATGACGAAGTGACCGAACCCAAACCCATCATCACCTTCGAGAACGTCACCAAGCGCTTCGGCAAGCTGGCGGCGGTCGACAACGTGTCGCTGAGCATCCGGGAGGGCGAGTTCTTCGCTCTGCTGGGGCCGTCGGGCTGCGGCAAGACCACCCTGCTGCGGATGCTGGCCGGGTTCGAGACGCCGACGGAAGGGCGGATCCTGATCGACGGCCAGGACATCTCGAACGTGCCGCCCAACAAGCGGCCGGTGAACATGGTGTTCCAGTCCTACGCGGTGTTCCCGCACATGACCGTGGCCGACAACGTCGCCTATGGCCTGAAGGTCGACCGGGTGAGCAAGGCCGAGCGCGACCGGCGGGTCGAGGAGGCGCTGGAGCTGGTGCAGCTAGGCGGCCTTGGCCAGCGCAAGCCCGACCAACTGTCGGGCGGTCAGCGCCAGCGCGTGGCCCTGGCCCGGGCGCTGGTCAAGCGGCCGCGCGTGCTGCTGCTGGACGAGCCGCTGTCGGCCCTGGACGCCAAGCTGCGCGAGCAGATGCGCACCGAGCTGTGCACCTTGCAGGAGAAGGTGGGCATCACCTTCATCATGGTCACTCACGACCAGGACGAGGCCCTGGCGCTGGCCACGCGCTGCGCGGTGATGAGCAAGGGCCTGTTGCAGCAGGTGGCCGCGCCCAACGACCTCTACGAGTTTCCCAACAGCCGCTTCGTGGCCGACTTCATCGGCAGCGTGAACCTGTTCGAGGGCGTGCTGGCGGTGGACGAGCCGAGCCATGCGGTGATCCGCTCGCCGGGCCTGCCGACCGACATCTTCCTCGACCACGGGGTGACCGGCCCGCGCGGCGGCACGGTATGGGCGGCGATCCGGCCCGAGAAGATCGAGCTGCACAAGCGCCCCGACGACGGCGAGCCGCCGAACATGGGCGACGCGCCCAAGGGCACCAACGCGGTGGCGGGCGTGATCAAGCACGAGGCCTATCTGGGCGGGGTGTCGACCTATGAGGTGGAAATCGAGGGGGGCCGCCGGGTGAAGGTGCAGCGCCCCAACCTGACGCGCTGGGACCAGGAGGACTTCCGGCTGGGCGAGGCGGTGTGGATCGCCTGGCACGCCTGCTCGCCGGCGGTGCTGCTGTCGTGACCACGCTTCCTTCCGTTCCAAGCTTCGTCATCCCGGAAGCGCGCAGCGCTATCCGGGACCCAGGGGCCGCCGCACTGCAGGTGGTCCTGGGTCCCGGCTCTCCGCTTCGCTGCGGCCGGGATGACGAGCGGGGGAGTGCGAAGGGGGGAGATTGCTGATGCGTCCCGTCGCCGGCGTCATCTGCTGCACCCGCACCGTCGGGATCGAGCCGGCCCAGGCGGTGATGAACCGCTATGTCGCTGGCGCGATGCGTTACGCCGACGCCGCGGCCCTGCTCGTGCCGTCGATGCCGGGGCTGATGAAGGCCTCGGAGGTCGCGAGCCGGCTGGACGGCCTGATGCTGACCGGCAGCCCGTCGAACCTGGATCCGGCCTTCTATGACGAGGCGGTGGAGGATGCGCCGGGGCCGTTCGACCACGATCGCGACGCCATGACCCGCGACCTGATCAAGGCCATGCTCGACCTGGGCCGGCCGGTGTTCGGGGTGTGCCGGGGCTTTCAGGAGATCAATGTCGCCTTCGGCGGCACCCTGCGGCGCGACATGGCGACCAGCGCCGAGCTGATCGCCCACCACGCGCCCGACGAGGTCGACTTCAACGCCATGTTCGACCATCGCCACCCGATCGACCTGACGCCCGGCGGGGTGCTGGCGACGGCCTTTGGCGTTGAGCAGGCGGTGGTCAATTCGGTGCACTACCAGGGCGTCGACCGGCTGGGCGCAGGCCTGGCCGTCGAAGCCCGCGCACAGGACGGCGTCGTCGAGGCGGTGTCGGCAAGCGTCAATGGCGCGCCGGTGCTGGCGGTGCAGTGGCACCCCGAGTGGAAGCCGGAGACCAATCCGCAGAGCCAGGTGTTCTTCCAGCTGTTTGGCCAGGCCTTACGCAAAGAGTTTCCCCTCCCCCTCGATGGGGGAGGGGCCAGGGGTGGGGGTGGTTACGGCGGTTCGGCGCGCGCCGGGCCCTGAACCGCTGTCACCCCCATCCCCGACCCTTCCCCCATCATAGGGGGAAGGGAGAAAAGAAACGCACGGGAAACCCACACATGACCGCCCCCCTCCGCAACCACGACATCGCCGAACTCAAGCGCCTGGACCTGGCTCACCACCTGCCGGCCCAGGCCGACCACAAGGTCATCGCCGAGCAGGGCGGCAGCCGGATCATCACGCGGGCCGAGGGCGTCTACATCCACGACGGCGAGGGTCACCGGATCCTCGACGGCATGGCCGGGCTGTGGTGCGTCAATGTCGGCTATGGCCGCACCGAGCTTGCCCAGGCGGCCTACGACCAGATGCTGGAGCTGCCGTACTACAACACCTTCTTCAAGACGGCCTCGCCGCCGCCGATCCAGCTGGCGGCCAAGATCGCGCAGAAGATGGGCGGGTATCTGAGCCACGTCTTCTACAATTCGTCGGGGTCGGAGGCGAACGACACGGTCTTCCGCCTGGTGCGCCACTATTGGAAGCTGAAGGGGGAGCCGAGCCGCACCGTCTTCATCAGCCGCTGGAACGCCTATCACGGCTCGACCGTGGCCGGGGTGTCGCTGGGCGGGATGAAGCACATGCACCGCCAAGGCGACCTGCCGATCGCCGGCGTCGAGCACGTGATGCAGCCCTACCTGTTCGGCGACGGCTTTGGCGAGGATCCGGCCGCCTTCCGCGACCGGGCGGTCAAGGCGATCGAGGACAAGATCCTTGAGGTCGGCCCCGAGAACGTCGCGGCCTTCATCGGCGAGCCGGTGCAGGGGGCGGGCGGGGTGATCATTCCGCCGGACGGCTATTGGCCCGCGGTCGAGGCCCTGTGCCGCAAGTACGGGATCCTGCTGGTCTGCGACGAGGTGATCTGCGGCTTCGGGCGGCTGGGGACGTGGTTCGGCCACCAGCACTACGGGATCAAGCCCGACCTGATCGCCATGGCCAAGGGCCTGTCGTCCGGCTACCTGCCGATCAGCGCCGTGGGCGTGGCCGACCACATCGTCGCCGAGCTGCGCGAGAAGGGCGGCGACTTCATCCACGGCTTTACCTATTCGGGCCACCCGACCGCGGCGGCCGTAGCGCTCAAGAACATCGAGATCATGGAGCGCGAGGGCCTGGTCGAGCGCACCCGCGACGAGACGGGCCCCTACCTGGCCCAGGCGCTGGCGTCGCTGAACGATCATCCACTGGTGGGCGAGACCCGCTCGCTGGGCCTGATCGGCGCGGTCGAGATCGTCCGCGAGAAGGGGACCAACCATCGCTTCCTCGACAAGGAGGGCGAGGCCGGGCCGATCGTGCGCGACCTGTGCATCAAGAACGGCCTGATGGTGCGGGCCATCCGCGACAGCATCGTCTGCTGCCCGCCGCTGATCATCACCAAGGCCGAGATCGACGAACTGGTGGGGATCATCCGCAAATCGCTCGACGAGGCCGAGCCGGTGCTGCGGGCGCTGAAGCCGAAGGTGGAGGACTGAAAGTGGCTGTGAAACTGTGATACTGTGAGATCATGAAGAATATCACAGTCTCGATCGACGACGAAACCTATCGGCGCGCCCGCATCCGGGCCGCCGAGCAGGAGACGTCCGTCTCAGCCATGGTGCGCAAGTATCTGGTCGAGGTCGCCCAAGGCGAAAGCGAGTTCGAGCGGCTGAAGCGGCGCGAGCTCGAGTTGCGTGAGAAGATCAGGGGCTTTCGGGCCGCCGACAATGTGCCGCGCGACGAACTCTATCGGCGTGGGGAGTAGGTGGCCGTCTTCCTCGACACCAACGTCCTGATCTATTCGATCAGCGAGGCGCCGGAAGAGGCGGTCAAGCGCGCGGCCGCGAGAACTTTGCTGGACCGGACCGACGGCGTGCTGTCGGTGCAGGTGCTGCAGGAGTTCTACGTTCAGGCCACGCGCTCGTCGCGACCCGGAAGGTTGGAGCCTGAAGATGCGGCCGAGTTCGTCCGGACCTGGACCCGCTTCAAGGTGCAGGACAACACCCTGGCCGTGTTGCTGTCGGCACTGGAGATCAAGGCGCGCTACGGCTTTTCTTACTGGGACAGCGCCGTGATCGCCGCCGCGCGGGCAGCCGGCTGCACCGAACTGTTCACCGAGGACCTCTCGCACGGCCAGATCGTAGAGGGCGTCCGTATCGTCAATCCTTTCCAATAGCCCAAACTTCAGCAAGCGCGAGGAGCGCCCTCATGAAGCCCAAGCACAAGAAGAACCACGACGGTCCGAAGGTCACCCGGGGGGTCAAGACGCTGGACGAGGCCCAGGCCTGGTTCCGCAGCCAGAACATCGAGGAGATCGAGTGCGTCGTGCCCGACCTTGCCGGCGTGGCCCGCGGCAAGATCATGCCGGTGCGCAAGTTCCTAGGGACCCCGTCGATGAACCTGCCGCTGGCGGTGTTCTATCAGACCATCACCGGCGACTTCCCCGAGTTCGAGGGGGCGGTGAACGCGGTGCAGTCGGACACCGACATCTTCCTGACCCCTGACCTGGCCACGCTGGCCACGGTGCCCTGGGCGCAGGACCCGACCGCCCAGGTGATCCACGACGCCTTCCACCCCGACGGCCGGCCGGTGGAGGAAAGCCCCCGCCAGGTGCTGCGCCGGGTGCTGTCTCTGTATCGCGAGAAGGGCTGGAGCCCGATCGTGGCGCCGGAGATCGAGTTCTATCTGGTCGAGAAGAACATCGACTGGGACTATCCGCTGAAGCCGCCGGTCGGCCGGTCGGGCCGGCCCGAGAGCGGCCGCCAGGGCTATTCGATCAGCGCGGTCAACGAGTTCGACGCCCTGTTCGAGGACATGTACGAATACTCCGAGCGCCAGGGCCTGGAGATCGACACCCTGATCCACGAGAGCGGGGTGGCGCAGATGGAGATCAACCTGCGCCACGGCACCCCGCTGGAGCTGGCCGACCAGGTGTTCATGATGAAGCGCACCATCCGCGAGGCGGCGATGGAGCACGACATCTACGCCACCTTCATGGCCAAGCCGATGGCGGGCGAGCCGGGCAGCGCCATGCACGTGCACCAGTCGATCCTGACCGAGGACGGCGACAACCTGTTCTCGGATCCCAAGACTGGCGAGGCGACGCCGTCCTTCTACGCCTTCATCGCCGGGCAGCAGCGCTATCTGCCGGCGATCATGGCCATACTGGCCCCCTACGTGAACAGCTACCGCCGCATCGCCCGCGACAGCGGCGCGCCGGTCAACACCCAGTGGGGATATGACAACCGCACCTGCGGCCTGCGCGTGCCGCCGTCCGATCCGGCCAACCGCCGGGTGGAGAACCGCATCCCCTCGTCGGACGCCAATCCGTACCTGGCCATCGCCGCGGTGCTGGCCTGCGGCTATCTGGGCATGACCCAGAACCTGGCTCCCACGGCGCCGGTGGAGATCGACGCCGGGGCCCGGGGCATCGAGCTGCCGCGCAGCCTGCTGGAGTCGGTGACCCTGTTCGAGGAGGCCAAGGCCCTGACCGACATCCTCGGCGCCACCTTCTGCACGGCCTACGCCCGGGTGAAGCAGGCCGAGTACGAGACCTTCATGCGCACCATCAGCCCGTGGGAGCGGGAGTTCCTGCTGCTGAATGTTTAGGGCGGCTGTCGGTCACCTTCTCCCAGAGGGAGAAGGAGGGGCCCGCGCCGTCAGGCGTGGGAGGATGAGGGGTTATGCCGCCGGCCGTGAAACCCCTCACCCTCCCATGGCTTCGCCATGGGCCCCTCCCTCTCCCTATGGGAGAGGGGGAGGTCGGCGATGAACAACACCGGCCATCCTTCCACCTCCTGGTACGCCGCCACGGCTCACGCCCTGCCGCCGCTGCCCGCCCTCGACGGCGACGCCTTCGCCGACGTCTGCGTCGTCGGCGCGGGCTACACCGGCCTTGGCGCGGCGCTGGAACTGGCTTCGCGCGGGGTGTCGGTGGTCGTGCTGGAGGCCGCGCAGGTCGGGTCCGGCGCCTCGGGGCGCAACGGCGGCCAGGTGCATATGGGCCAGCGCAACGACCAGGCCTGGCTGGAGAAGACGGTCGGTCGCGACGACGCCCTGGCGCTGTGGAAGATGGCGCTGGACGCCCGCTCGCACCTGACCGCGACCATCGCCGAGCACGCCATCGCCTGCGACTTCACGCCGGGCATGATCCACGCCCGCCACAAGACGGGCGGCGAGGGCGAGGATCTCGACCACATCGAGTTCATGGCCGCCCGCTACGGCTATCACGAGCTGGAGCTGATCGACGAGGACGCCCTGGCTGAAGAGCTGGGCACGGCGGTCTATCACGGCGGGACGCGTGACAACGGCGGTGGCCACCTGCATCCGCTGAACCTGGCCCTGGGCCTGGCGAAGGCGGCGCTGGCCAGGGGAGTGGTGATCCACGAGCGCAGCCGCGCCCGGGCCTGGCGGCGCGAGGGCGGAAGGATCGTGGTCGAGACCGCGGCGGGCCGGGTGCTGTGCGACCAGCTGATCCTGACCGGCGACGGCTATCTGGACGAGCTGGCCGGGGGCGAGGCCCGGGCGCGGGTGATGCCGATCAACAACTTCGTGCTGGCGACCGAGCCTTTGGGAGAGCGCGCCGAGACCATCATCCGCTCGAACGCCGCCGTGGCCGACAGCCGCTTCGTCGTGAACTACTTCCGCAAGAGCCCGGACGGCCGGCTGCTGTTCGGTGGCGGCGAGAACTACCGGCCGGGCTTTCCGCCGGACCTGCCGGGCTTCGTGCGCCGCCACATGCTGAAGATCTATCCCGACCTGGCCGAGGTGAAGGTGACCCACGCCTGGGGCGGAACCCTGGGGATCACCGTGCACCGCTCGCCATTCGTGCGGGAACTGGCGCCGGGCGTGTGGGCGGCGGCCGGCTATTCTGGGCAGGGGGTGATGCTGGCGCCGTGGTTCGGCAAGCTCCTGGCCGATGCGGCCCTGGGCGAGACGGGCGGGGTGGAGCTGCTGTCGCGCCTGCCGACCCCGCCGTTCCCAGGCGGCCGGCTGCTGCGCTGGCCGCTGACGGTGGCGGGCCTTTCCTGGTACGCGCTGCGCGACCGGCTATAGGGCCTTGGACTTCGCCCGCAGCGACAGGCAGTAGCCGATGGTCAGGGCGATGCCGGCCAGGATCGCGCCGCAGCCGCCCACGACCGCCACCTCGAAGGGGGCGAAGGCCCACAGGCCGGCATAGACCAGCCCGCTCAGCGCCATCGACCAGCCGCCGAACCGGTTGACGCGACGGCCCCAGTCGCTGGGGACGAACCGCTTGGGCATGCGGTTGCCGAACCAGGCGACCATCAGGCCGATGGCCCCCATGACCAGGCGGTTGACGGTGTCGGTGTCGATATAGCCCAGCTTGCGCGCGAGGCTGGCGGCCAGGGCCAGGACGACGATGCCGACGCCCCAGGCGAGGTCTGCGATCACTTCCTTCTTCATTCCGTAACCTCCTGCTTCGGCGCCGATGCTTGCTCGCCGACGCCGAACGAGTGGACGAAGCCCAGCAGCGCCTCTTCGAGCACCGAGAGCTTCAGGTGGTAGACGACCGACTTGCCGGCCTTCTCGGCGTGGACGAGGTCGGCTTCGCGGAGCACCGCGAAATGGGCCGACATGGTCGGCTTGGAGACGTCGAACTGATCGCTCAGCTCGCCGGCGCTGAGCGGCCCCTTGCGCAGGAGCTGCAGAACCCGCCGGCGGGTGGGATCGGAAAGGGCCTTGAATACCTGGCTCATGATAAGACGATTAGCTAATCGTCGAAATGAGTCAAGCAGCGACTGGCTTCGACGGGCGTGGCGCGCTAACACCCCGTCATGGCGCGAACCAAGCTGAACCCGGAATTCGAGATCGAAGTCGACGGCGAGACCTATGTCTGGCGGCTGCAACGCACGCCCCACTGGTCCAAGGACCCGACCGAGCGGCACGGCATGGCCATCGCCGTGCACCATGTCGAGGGCAAGCGCGAGGTCGTCATCGAGTTCCCGCCTGGCGAGCAGCCCCGCTACGGCGCGCCGCAGCTGAAGACCGAGCAAGTGCCCAAGAAGCTGGTGGCGACCGCCATCGCCTCGGCGCTCGAAGCCGGGTGGGACCCCTGGTCGCGGGGCAAGCCGGTGATCATCGCCGTGGACGAGACCGGGGGCTGAGGGAACTGCGGGAGGCGTAATCCCTATCTGCCTTCCTGGGCCTTGTGCCCAGGATCCATCGTTCCGCTGCTCAAACCTTTCATGTTCGGCGCTGTCTGAGCCGTGTCCGGCATGGGCCCTCGCCACAAGGGCGAGGGAGGCGGCTTTTATCGGCACACCACGTGTCCTTGCTAAGAGCGAGCGCCAGCCCGATTGACACCCGCCCACCGGCGTTCTCCGATGCTCGCCGTAGAGAGCGTCGCGGGGTTGCATGCAGGGGCAGGTTTCGGAGCCGACGGGCAGTCTCGCCGATGCGCTGGGCCATGCGATGCGCCTGTTGTCGCGTGACCCCGAGCTGGCGCGCGAGCAGGCGCGGGCGATTCTGGAAGCCGTTCCCCGTCATCCCGGCGCGACCCTGATCCTGGCCGCGGCCCTGCGGCTGTCGGGCGATACGGCCGCCGCCCTGCCGGTGATCGACCCGCTGTCGCGAGCCCTGCCCAACGCGCCGGACGTGCAGCTGGAACACGGCCTGGTGCTGCTGGACACTGGGCGCACCCAGGAGGCCGTTGCGGCGCTGCGGCGCGCCACCGCGCTGGATCCGGATCTCGGAGAGGCCTGGCGGGCGCTGTCGGTGGGGCTGACAGTGCTGGGCGATCTGGTCGGCGCTCAGGCGGCCGGCGATCGGCAGGTGCGGGCCTCGGTGCGCGATCCGGCGCTGGTCGCGGCGGCCTCGGCCCTGGTCGAGGGCAGGCTGCCGGAGGCCGAGCACGGCCTGCGGGCCTATCTCAAAGCCCGGCCCGACGAGCCGGCGGCGCTGCGGATGCTGGCCGAGGTGGCCGCGCGCCTGGGCCGCTACGAAGACGCCGAGCGCATCCTGACCCAGACCCTGGCCTTCGCGCCCGGCTTTACGGCCGCGCGGCACAATCTGGCGACCTTGCTCTATCGCCAGAACAAGACCCTGGAGGCGCTGCGCGAACTCGACCTGCTGCAGGCCGCCGACCCGCGCCATCCGGCCTATGCCAACCTGCGCGCCGCGGCCCTGGTGAGGATCGGCGAGTACGAGGCGGCGACGGCGATCTATCGCGAGGTGCTGGCGCGCCATCCGCACCAGCCCAAGGGCTGGATGAGCTATGGCCATGCGCTGAAGACCCTGGGCCGCCGGGCCGAGTGCGAGGCCGCCTACCGCAAGGCCGTCGAGCAGGCGCCGATGCTGGGCGAGGCCTGGTGGAGTCTCGCCAACCTCAAGACCCTGCGGTTCTCCGACGCCGACCTGGCGGTCATGGAGGGTCAACTGGCGAGCGCCGACCTGGGCGACGAGGACCGCTTCCACCTGCACTACGCCCTGGGCAAGGCGCTGGAGGACGCCGGGCGCTACGAGGCGAGCTTCGGGCACTACGCCAGGGGCGCAGAGCTGCGCCGCGTCCAGATCCGCTACGACGCCGACGAGGCCACGGCGCACGTGGCCCGCAGCAAGACGCTGTTTACAAAGGGCTTCTTCGCCGAGCGGCAAGGCTGGGGCGCGGCCGCGCCTGATCCGATCTTCGTCGTCGGCCTGCCGCGCTCGGGCTCGACCCTGATCGAGCAGATCCTGGCCAGCCACTCGCAGGTCGAGGGCACGATGGAACTGCCCGACGTCATCGCCATCGCCAAGCGGCTGGGCGGCCGGCGAGGCGAGGGGCTGTATCCCGAAGCGCTGGCGACGCTGGACGCCGACGCCCTGCGGGCGCTGGGCGAGGAGTACCTCGAGCGCACGCGGGTGCAGCGCAAGACCGACCGGCCGTTCTTCGTCGACAAGATGCCCAACAACTTCGCCCACGCCGGGCTGATCCATCTGATGCTGCCCAACGCCAAGATCATCGACGCGCGTCGTCATCCGCTGGGCTGCTGCTTTTCGGGCTTCAAGCAGCACTTCGCGCGCGGCCAGACCTTCAGCTACGGGCTGGAGGACATCGGCCGCTACTACGCCGACTATGTGGACCTGATGGCGCACTTCGACGCGGTGCTGCCGGGGCGCGTGCACCGGGTGATCTACGAGGCGATGGTCGAGGACCCGGAAGGCGAGATCCGCCGGTTGCTGGATCATTGCGGCCTGCCGTTCGAGGCGACATGCCTGGATTTCCACCAGAACGACCGCGCCGTGCGCACCGCCAGCTCCGAGCAGGTGCGCCAGCCGATTTTCCGCGACGGGGTCGACCAGTGGCGCAACTATGAGCCGTGGCTTGGCCCGCTGAAGGCGGCGCTGGGCCCGGTTCTGACGGCCTATCCCGCCGCGCCTGTTATTTGACCACCGGAAGACGGCGCTGCCGTTTTTGCAACAGTCCGGTGAATTGCGCGGCCGGCGAGCTTTGCCGGATTGTCGGACTCACGACATTGAAAGAACGTCGTTCTCTCTGGGGCCAAGGAGTGAACACGTGTCGATTAGGCGTTCAAAAACAATGCGGTCGGGCCTGCTGGTCACGGCCCTGATGTCGAGCAGCGCGCTTTGTGGGGCCGCGCTGGCGCAGGAAAGCGGGGTCGCGCTGGAAGAGGTGGTGGTCACCGCCCAGAAGCGCTCGGAGAATCTTCAGGACGTGCCGGTCAGCATCCAGGCGCTGGGCCAGGCCAAGCTGGAGCAGCTGGAGGTCGCCGACTTCGCCGACTATGTGAAGTTCCTGCCCAGCGTGTCGTTCCAGGGCTCGGGACCGGGCTTCAACCAGGTCTACATGCGGGGCGTGGCCAGCGGCGGCGACGGCAACCACTCCGGCTCGCTGCCCAGCGTGGGCATCTATCTGGACGAGCAGCCGATCACCACGATCCAGGGCGCGCTCGACGTCCACATCTACGACATCGAACGGGTCGAGGCCCTGGCCGGGCCGCAGGGCACGCTGTACGGCGCGAGCTCCCAGGCCGGCACCATCCGGATCATCACCAACAAGCCCAGCACCGCCGGCTTCAAGGCCGGCTACAGCCTGGAGGTCAACAAGGTCGACCAGGGCGGCACAGGCTATGTGGCCGAGGGCTTCGTCAACCAGCCGCTGTCCGACACCGTGGCCGTGCGCATGGTCGGCTGGAGCAAGCGCGACGCCGGCTATATCGACAATGTCGCCTCGACCCGCACCTATCCCACCTCGGGCGTGACGATCGACAACGCCGGGGTGGTCAAGAAGGACTACAACGAGGTCGAAACCCACGGCGCCCGCGCGGCGGTGAAGGTCGAGCTGGGCGAGAACTGGACGATCACGCCCCAGATCATGGGCCAGGTGCAGAAATCTGGCGGTTTCTTCGGCTATGATCCGGACATCGGCGACCTGAAGGTCAGCCACTACTATCCGGAAAGCTCGGACGACCGCTGGTGGCAGGCGGCGATGGCCATCGAGGGCAAGATCAGCAACCTCGACATCGTCTACGCCGGTTCGTACCTGCAACGCACGACCGACACCGAGCAGGACTACACCGACTACTCGTACTTCTACGACACGCTGTACGGCTATGGCGCCTACTGGACCGACGACGCCGGCAATCCGGTGGATCCGTCGCAGTACATCCAGGGCAAGGACCGCTACAACCGCATCAGCCACGAACTGCGGGTCAGCTCGCCGCAGGAAAAGCGCCTGCGCTTCGTCGCGGGCCTGTTCTACCAGCGCCAGGCGCACGGCATTCACCAGGACTACCAGATCGACGCCCTGGGTCCGTCTCTGTCGCCGACCGGGCATCCGGGCACCATCTGGCTGACCGAGCAGAAGCGCGTCGACCGCGACAAGGCCGCGTTCGGCGAGGTGTCGTTCGACATCCTGCCCAACCTGACGGCCACGGCCGGCATCCGCTTCTTCGAGGCCGACAACTCGCTGGTCGGCTTCTACGGCTACGGCGCGGGCTACGGCTCGACCGGCGAGAGGGCCTGCTTCAAGGGGCCGGTGATCTCCGGCTCGCCCTGCACCAATCTCGACAAGCGGGTGAAGGAGACGGGCAATACGCCCAAGCTGACCCTCACCTACAAGATCGACCCGGCCAAGCTGGTCTACGCGACCTATTCGGAAGGCTACCGGCCGGGCGGCATCAACCGGCGCGGCACGCTGCCGCCGTACCTGTCTGACTATCTGAAGAACTACGAGTTCGGCTGGAAGACCAGCTGGGCCCAGAACCGCTTCCGCTGGAACGGCGCGGTCTATCTGGAGAAGTGGAACAAGTTCCAGTTCTCGATCCTGGGGGCCAACGGCCTGACCGAGATCAAGAACGCCAACGAGGCCGAGATCAAGGGCGCGGAAACCGACCTGACGATCGCGGTGGCCGAGGGCTTCACGATCAACGCCGCAGCCGCCTACACCGACGCCAAGCTAACGGCCAACTACTGCGGGGCCACCGACAGCGCGGGCGTTCCGATCACCGACTGTCCGGTCGGCTCGGCCGACTTCCCAGACGGCCCGCAGGCGCCCAAGGGCACGCGCCTGCCGATCACGCCGAAGTTCAAGGCCAACCTGACCGCCCGCTACGAGTTCGACTGGAGCGATTTCGACGCCTTCGTGCAGGCCTCGGCTGTGGGGCAGACCTCGTCCTATTCCGACCTGCGTACGGTCGAGGCGGGGATCCTGGGCAAGCAGGAAGGCTATGCGACCTTCGACCTGTCGGCGGGCTTCTCGCGCGACAGCTGGTCGGTCTCGGCCTACCTGACCAACCTGACGGACGAGCGCGCCAGCGTCAGCCGGTTCGTGCAGTGCGCCGAGGCGGTCTGCGCCGACAAGGTCTATGTGATCCCCAACCAGCCCCGGACCTTCGGCCTGAAGTTCGGTCAGAAGTTCTGACCACGGACGGAAGTCCGCGTCGCCCCCGCCTCGCGCGGGGGCGGTTGCGCGTCCCGTGCCGGGGTGAAAGCATGGCCGTATGAGTAGTTCGTCTCCCAAGGCCCTGGGCTTCTGGATGTGCAGCGCCCTGGTGGTGGGCAACATGATCGGCTCGGGCGTGTTCATGCTGCCCGCGTCGCTGGCGCCTTACGGCTGGAACGGCGTGCTGGGCTGGATCATCACCATCGCCGGCGGCCTTTGCCTGGCCTTCGTCTTCGCCCGGCTGTCGGCGGCCCTGCCGCGCGAGGGCGGGCCCTATGCCTATACCCAGGAGGCCTTCGGGCGGACGGCGGGTTTCGTCGTGGCCTGGGCCTACTGGATCTCGCTGTGGGTGGGCAATGCGGCCATCGCCACCGGCGCGGTCAGCTATCTGTCCGTCCTGGTCCCGGCCATCGCCAAGACCCCTGGCCTGCACGCCCTGGTCACCCTGGCCCTGATCTGGGGCCTGATCGGCGTCAACTGCCTGGGCGCGCGACTGGCCGGCGAGGTGCAGGTGGTGACCACCGTGCTCAAGCTCCTGCCGCTGGCGGCGGTGCTGGGCCTGTCGGCCTGGCTGCTGGGCCGCGACGGCGCCGCCGCGATCACCGCGCCGCTGGACACTGCGCAGCTGGGCGGACCCGGCCTCGTCGCCGCCTCGGCCCTGACGCTGTGGGCGTTGCTGGGCCTGGAGTCGGCCACCGTGCCGGCAGACAAGGTCAAGGATCCTGCCCGCACCATCCCGCGCGCCACCCTGTTCGGCGCGGCCTTCACCGGCGTCGTCTACCTCTTGGTCTGCTCGGCGGTGGTGCTGCTTTCGCCCCCCGACGCCCTGAAGGCCTCCAACGCTCCGATGGCCGAGTTCATCGGCCGGTTCTGGGGCTCGGGCGCGGCCATGGCCGTGGCCGCCTTCGCCGCTATCAGCGCCTTCGGCGCGCTGAACGGCTGGGTGCTGCTGCAAGGCGAGATGCCCTACGCCATGGCCAGGGGCGGTGTGTTTCCGGCCGTGCTGGCCAAGTCGTCCAGCCGCGGAACGCCGGTGCGGGCGCACCTGGTCTCGGGCCTGTTCCTGACGGTGCTGGTCGGGATCAACTACGCCAAGTCGATGGCCGATCTCTTCACCTTCATCGCCCTCTTGGCGACCACGGCCTCGCTGTTCACCTATCTGGCCTGCGCCCTGGGGGCGCTGAAGTTGCAGAAGGACGGACTGGTTCCGGGCTCGCGCCTGCTGACCGTGGTGGCGATCCTGGCCGGGTTCTACGCGGTCTTCACCCTGTTCGGGGCGGGCAGGGAGGCGGTGATGTGGGGCCTGGTGCTGCTGGCGGCCGGCCTGCCCGTTCATCTTCTGATGCGCCGGACGGCGCGTGCTTGAGGACTTGCCGATGATCCCACGCCCGATCCTGGCCGCCGGCGTCGCCGGCCTGGCTCTGCTGGCGGCCGGCTCGGCCCTGGCGCAGGTCTCGTACGTGCGGGCCGGCAGGCTTATCGATCCGGCGGCGGGCAAGGTCTCGACCGACCGGCTGATCCGCATCGAGGGCGGGCGGATCACCGCCGTCACCGCCTGGACCGGCGCTCCGGCCGACGGCCCGGTGGCCGACTGGTCGAAGCTGACGGTGCTGCCCGGCCTGATCGACATGCACACCCACATCGTCGACCAGGAGCAGACCGAGAACATCGCCGAGCCGCTGCTGACCACGGCCGCCGAGCAGGCCTATATCGGCGCGGCCCATGCGCGGGCGACCCTGATGGCCGGCTTCACCAGCGTGCGCGATGTCGGAACCTGGCGGGCGTTCGGCGACGTGGCGCTGAGGGACGCCATCGACAAGGGTCTGGTCCCCGGGCCGCGTATGTCGGTGGCCGGGGCCTATGTGACCACGCCCGGCGGCGGCGGGGAGGTGACCGGCATCGCCGCCGATGTCGGCATTCCACCGGAGATGCGCCGGGGCGTCGTCGAGGACGTGGCCGACACCCGTCGCAAGACGCGCGACATCCTGGTGCACGGCGCCGATTTCCTGAAGCTGATCGCCACCGGCGCGGTGCTGACCGTCGGCACCGAGCCTGGCCAGCTGGAGCTTTCCAAGGAGGAGATCGAGGCCGCCGTCGAGGAGGCCGCCAAGCGTGGGACCTACGCCACGGCCCATGCGCACGGGGCCGAGGGCATCAAGGTGGCCGTGCGGGCGGGCGTGCGCTCGATCGAGCACGGCTCGCTGATCGACGACGAGGGGATCGCCCTGATGAAGGCCAGGGGCGCCTGGCTGGTCGCCGACATCTACAACGGCGACTATATCGACGAGATCGGCACGAAGAACGGCTGGCCGGCCGAGACCCTGCGCAAGAACCGCGAGACCACGGACGCGCAGAGGGAAGGCTTCCGCAAGGCGGTGAAGGCCGGGGTGCGCATCGCCTACGGCACCGACGCCGGCGTCTATCCGCACGGGCTGAACGCCCGGCAGATGCCCTACATGGTCAGGTACGGCATGTCCCCGATGCAGGCGATCCAGTCGGCGACGACCAGCGCCGCGGCCCTGATGGGCAAGGAGAAGGACGTCGGCTGCGCCCAGGCCGGCTGCTACGCCGACCTGATCGCGGTGGCGGGCGATCCGCTGGCCGATGTCGGCGTGCTGGCCGACGTGACCAAGGTCATGAAGGGCGGAGTTATCTACAAGGGCGGAACCTTGCCGGAGAATTAGCCATTTCCCGGCTGGCCCGGCGCGTGCATTGTGCGGCGCAACTTGATGTTGCTGTGCAGCATTGAAACAGCTGTCGCGAAGCGCTCCGTGGGGGAAAGCTGGCGTCAGCGCGATGCCGAAGGAGCCTCCCCATGGCCGACTCGAACACCTACTACGTCCGTCCCGTCGCCGGCGTCTGGCACGTGACCTGGAACGACTCGCCCGACCTGATCAGCTCGTGCCCCAGCCAGCACGAAGCCGTCGCCCTGGCCCAGCTTCTGGCCCGCCACATGACCAGCCAGGGCCGCACGGCCCAGGTCGAGGTGGCCGAGCCGGAACTGCGTCGCCCGACCTGGGGCCGCAAGGGCCTGGCGGGCGCAGCCGCCGCCGCGGCCTGATCTTCGCATTCGAATCTAGGCCGACTTGAAGCCGCTCCGATCCGTCGGGGCGGCTTTTTCTTGAGCTGTTTCAGCCCAGCCAGGCGCCGGCTGCCGTCTCCAGCGCCCTCACGGCCTCGGCCGGGGCGAAGGTGCTGGGGTCCAGGCACAGCTCCAGCCACAGGCCGTCGACCATGGCCGTCAGGGCGATCGCCGCCAGCCGGCGGTCCTTCGCGCCGCAGTCGGCCAGCAGGGTCTCCAGCCGGGCGCGATAGGCGGCGTAAGATTGGGCGTGGATGGCGGCGATGCGCGGCTTGGTCTTCACCAGGCCCCAGAAGCCGATCCAGGCGGCCAGCAGGTTGGGATCCAGCACCGGCGGCGCGAAACTGGCGGCCAGATAGGCCGACAGCCGCGCGCGGGGATCATTTGCGGCGCTCGCCACCGCGGCTTCCAGCGCCGCGTCGATCCGCTGGTCCACCGCCTCGTAGGCGGCGGCGATCAGGTCGTCGACGCCTTCGAAATAGTGCCGCAGCAGTCCGGCCGAGACGCCGGCCTCGGCGCAGATCGTCCGCACCGAGGCTGCGGCCACCCCCTCGCGGGCCAGCACCGCCTCGGCGGCGGCGACCAAGGCCTGTCGGCGGACGTCGGGGGCTTCGCGGGTGAAGGGGGCGCGCAAGGTTTAGCCCTCCCCCTTGATGGGGGAGGGTTGGGTGGGGGTGGTGCGGCCTAACCGCCGTGTCACCCCCATCCCCAGCCCTTCCCCCATCAAGGGGGAAGGGGGAAGAGTGCTCGCGCCCATCACCACCCCTCCGGCGGCCGGGGCAGCCGGCTCTCCGGGATCAGCGCCCGCAGCTTGCGCCCGAAGCTCCTCAAAGACACTTCGCTGGTCGCCAGCGGTCCGGCGGTGAAGGTGCGCGAGGCCATGCCCTGCTGGACGCGGGCGACGAGTTCGGTGTCCTCGGCGTTGACCTGGCGATTGATGCGCCAGTTCAGGTATCGCGCCGCCTTCATCTCGCGCCGCTCGTCGGGCAGGGCGTAGGCGATCTCGCGGATCATGGTCCTGCCGGCCGAGACCGGGATGAACTGCATGAAGTCCACCTGGTCGGGATAGATGTCGAAGGCGAAGTTCGGCCAGAGCTTGAAGTAGGTCCACAGCCGCTTGCGATCGTCCGGCAGGTGCGGGACGTCGGGCAGGATGTCCTGGTAGAGGCGCTCGGACGGGTTGTTCGACGGCTCGTCGATCAGCTGGCCCCACATCTTGTCGACGTAAGTTTGGGCCTCGACGCCGTAGCCCTTGCCGAACAGGCGGGTGAGGCCCGGATGGGCGACGGGGATGTGCAGGCCGTCGGAGTAGTTGTCGCTGATGTTCTTCCAGTTGACGTCGCGGGGCCGCAGGGTGACGCGGCCGAAGGGCTGCAGGTCCTCGAACCGGTAGTGGGCGACCTCGTGCTCGTAGGGCGCCATCATCTCGGCGACGCTGGGACCGTCACCCTCCAGCCTTACGAAGACGAAGCCGCGCCATATCTCGGTGTCGAGCCTGGCCAGGCCCTCCTTGGCCATGTCGAGCGCGGGGTAGTCGTCGCGCATCGGCACGCCGATCAGCCGGCCTTCCAGGTCGTAGGTCCAGGCGTGGTAGGGGCAGACGATGCGGCCGCAGCGGCCGGTGGGGCCGTCCAGCAGCCGCGCGCCGCGATGGCGGCAGACATTGGCGAAGGCCCGCGCCCCGCCGTCCTTGCCGCGCACCACGACCAGGCTCTCGCCCACGAAGTCGAAGGTGTGGAAGTCGCCGGCTTTCGGAATGTCGTTGAGGTGGCAGACGATCTGCCAGGACGGCCGGAAGACCTTGTCCTGCTCCTCGCGGAAGAACCGTTCGGAGCCGTAGATCCAGCCGGGCAGGCCCCAGTCCGAGAGGGGGTCGTGGTTGGAAATCATGTTCATCCCAGGGCCTCTCCAGCCAAGGCGCGATCCCTCCCCCTTTGATGGGGGAGGGGCAGGGGTGGGGGTGACAGCGTGTCCGGAGGGGGCGCGGCCGTTGCGACGTCCAGCGCCGGGGTCACCCCCATCCCCGGCCCTTCCCCCATCGAGGGGGAAGGGGGCGCAAACCTCTTCATCACCGCCCCACGACCGCTAGCTTCACCGCCGTGGCGAAATCCTTGTCGCGCAGGATTTCGCGGGCGGCGTTGCGGCCGGGATTGCCCGAGACGCCGCCGCCGGGATGCGTGCCCGCGCCGCACATGTAGAGGCCCTTGATCGGCGCGCGGTGGCTGGCGTGGCCCAGCAGCGGGCGGGCGGCCCACAGCTGATCCAGGCTCATGTGGCCGTGCATGATGTCGCCGCCGATCAGGCCGAACTTTCGTTCGAGATCCAGCGGCGACAGGATCACGCGGCCCAGCACCGAGGCCTTGAAGTTGGGGGCCCACCTGTCGACCGTGTCGATGATCAGATCGGCGGCGGCCTCGCGCTCGTCGTCCCACGAGCGACCCTCGGGCAGGGTGGGCGCAAACTGCTGGCAGAACAGGCTGGCCACGTGCTGTCCGGGCGGGGCGAGGCTGGTGTCCAGCGTCGAGGGGATCAGCATCTCGACGATGGGCGCGCGGCTCATGCCGCCGGCCTTGGCGTCGCGATAGGCGGCGTCCATGTAGTCGAGGCTGGGGGCGATGACGATGCCGCTCTGGTGATGCTCGGCGGCGGCCTTGCCGGGCAGGGACGTGAAGTCCGGCAGCTCCGACAGGGCGACGTTCATGCGGAAGGTGCCCGAGCCGTTCTTGTAGCCGTCGATGGCCTTGCGGAAA
Organism: Caulobacter endophyticus; assembly: GCF_029543245.1. Taxonomy (GTDB): domain Bacteria; phylum Pseudomonadota; class Alphaproteobacteria; order Caulobacterales; family Caulobacteraceae; genus Caulobacter; species Caulobacter endophyticus_A. Next base: position 105,521 of record NZ_JARQWV010000009.1, on the reverse strand, counting down.
TCGGCCGGCAGCGCCGAGGGCGGCACGAGTTTCCTGTACAGCAGGGCCGGATTGACGTTGGCGCTGACGATCGGGGCCATGATCTGGCGGCCGTCGACCAGCTGCACGCCCACGGCCTTCGCGCCATCGACATGCACGGCCTCGACGGGGGCGTTGAGCAGGATCTCGACCCCGGCCTTCTCGCAGGCCTTGGCCATGGCCTGGGTGATCGCCCCCATGCCGCCGACCGCGTGGCCCCAGGCGCCCTTCTTGCCGTTCACCTCGCCGAAGGTGTGGTGCAGCAGCACATAGGCCGAGCCGGGCGTGTCGGGGCTGGCGTAGTTGCCGACCACGGCGTCGAAGCCGAAGGCGGCCTTGACCGGCTCGCTCTCGAACCAGCCATTGAGGAAATCCCGCGCGCTCTTGGTGAAGAGGTCGAGCAGATCACGCTTTCTCTCTCGGGAGAGCATCGCCAGGCGCCCGCCCTGGCGCAGGGCGCGCAGGATCCCCGGCAGGCCGTCGCCAAGATTGGGCGGGGTCTCCTGGGCCAGATCGCGCAGCACGTCGCCGATCTCGTCGAGCATGGCGTAATAGGCCGGAAGGATCTCGGCGTCGCGGCGGCTGAACTTGCGGAACTCGGCTTGGGTGCGTTCCAGCCCGCCGCCGAGCTTCAGATACTTGTCGTCGCTGATCGGCAGGAAGTTGGAGATCGGCCGCTCCAGAAAGGTCAGGCCAAAGCCGTGCAGGTCCATGTCGGCGATGACCCGGGGATTGAGCAGGCTGACCGTGTAGCTGGCCACCGAGTTGCGGAAACCGGGATGGAACTCCTCGGTCACCGCCGCCCCGCCGACCACGCCGCGGGCCTCGCAGACGGTGACCTTCATCCCGGCCCTCGCCAGATAGAAGGCGCAGACGAGGCCGTTGTGGCCTCCGCCGATGATCACGGCGTCACGGGTGTTGGTCATCGTCTCTCTCCCCAGGAGGCGGCTGGGGAGAGGTTGCTATACGAGTGTAAAATAGTCCAGCGCCCCACCAGAAACCTCTCCCATAGGGAGAGGGAGGGGCCCGCTGCGAAGCAGTGGGAGGGTGAGGGGTTTCAGATTGCCGGGTTTTTGTGCGGGATTCAGAGGTTCCGCCGGCAAGCAGTGAAACCTCTCACCCTCCCGCGCCTGCGGCGCGGGCCCCTCCCTCTCTCGAAGAGAGGGATCTAGTTTAGTGCTTTCCGCGGTCGCGGCCGAAGTTCGGCTCTGCGCTTTCCTGGCCGGCGGCGACGATGCCGCGACGGATGGCGCGGGTGCGCGTGAAGTGGGCGTGCAGGGTGTCGGCGTCGCCCCAGCGGATGGCGCGGCTCATGGCCTGCAGGTCTTCGGTGAAGCGGCCAAGCATCTCCAGCACCGCGTCCTTGTTGGCCACGAAGATGTCACGCCACATGGTCGGGTCGCTGGCGGCGATGCGGGTGAAGTCGCGGAAGCCCGAGGCCGAGTACTTGATGACCTCGTTCTCGGTGACGTTCTCCAGGTCGGCCGCGCTGCCGACGATGGTGTAGGCGATCAGGTGTGGCAGGTGGCTGACGACGGCCAGCACCAGATCGTGGTGCTTTTCCTCCATCAGCTCGACCTGGGCGCCGAACGAGCGCCAGAAGGCCGACAGCTTGGCGACGGCGGCGGCGTAGGCCTCGTCCTCGCGGTCGGCCAGCGGGGTCAGGATGGTCCAGCGGCCTTCGAACAGCTCGGCGAAGCCGGCGTCGGGACCCGACTGCTCGGTGCCGGCGATCGGGTGGCCGGGGATCGGGAACACCTTGGCCAGCTCAGGCGCGCGGAAGGCCTCGGCGATCGTGGCCTTGGTCGAGCCGACGTCGGTCAGGGTGGCGCCCGGCTTCATGTGCGGGGCGACGGCGGCGGCGACGTCGCCGATCGACAGCACCGGGGTGGCGATGACCACCAGGTCGGCGTCCTTCACCGCCTCGGCCAGGTCGCCGGTGACATGGTCGGCGAGGCCGATCTCCAGCGCGCGGGCGCGGTGGGCCTCGCTGGCGTCGGCGATGGTGACCTCGCCGACCACGCCGTGGGCGCGGGCGGCCAGGATCACCGAACCGCCGATCAGGCCGGCGCCGACGACGGTCATCTTGGGGTAGAGCAGGCCGGTGGGGCTCATCGGTTCATAAACTCCGCCAGCAGGTCGACGACCGCGCGATTGTGCTCTTCGCGGCCGATGGTGATTCGCAGGGAATTGGGCAGGCCGTAGTTGGCGACGGCGCGGACCAGATAGCCCTTGCTCGCCAGGAAGGCCTCGGCCTCCAACGCCGTCCTGCCTGGCGCGGTCGGGAAGTCGACCAGCACGAAGTTGGCGGCCGACGGCGTGACGGCCAGGCCAAGTCCGCCCAACTGCTGGGCCAGCCAGGGGCGCCACTGCTCGACCAGGGCCACCGAGGCGGCCTCGAAAGCGCGGTCGGCCAGGGCGGCGATGGCGGCCTCCTGGGCGGGGATCGAGGTGTTGAACGGCGGACGGATGCGCTCGATCGGCGCGATGACGCCCACGTCCGCATAGCCCCAGCCGACACGCAGGGCGGCCAGGCCGTGGATCTTGGAGAAGGTGCGGGTGACGACGACATTGTGCGTGTCGCGCGCCAAAGCCAGGCCGTCCTCGAAGCGCGGGTCGGTGCAGAACTCGGCATAGGCGCCGTCCAGAACCAGGATCACCGACGGCGGCAGGGCCGCGTGCAGGTCGCGGATCTCCTCGCCGGTCAGCCAGGCGCCGGTGGGGTTGGCGGGATTGGCGACGAAGACGATGCGGGTGCGTTCGTCCACGCACTTGACCATCTCCTCGATGTCGATGGTGCGGTTCGGCTCCGGGGCGAAGCGAACCTCGGCCTGGCAGGCGCGCGCGCCGATCGCATAGGCGGCGAAGCCGTGCTCGCCCTGGACGATGTTGTCGCCCGGCTCGAGATAGGCCTGGCACAGCAGGGCGAAGATCTCGTCGCTGCCGTCGCCGAAGGTCAGGCGCTCGGGCTCCAGACCGTAGCGCTCAGCCACGGCGGCGCGAAGGCCCGAAGCCTTGCCGTCGGGATAGACGTGCAGCCGGTCGGCGGCGTCGCGATAGGCGGCCTTGGCCTGCTCGCTGCAGCCCAGGACGTTCTCGTTGCTCGACAGCTTCACCGGATGGGCGATCCCCTCGACCTTCGACTTGCCGCCCACATAGGCGGCGATGTCGAGGATCCCCGGCTTGGGCAGCGGGCGGGGCGAGGCGGAGCGGTCGGAAGCGGTCATCACGGGTCTCGGCGGCGCGCCTCGCAGAAGGCGCGGCCTTACTTACACGTCGAACGGAACGGGGGCAGCACCGATGACGCCAGACAGTTGGCCGGGCGCGCGGGCCAGGCGCTCGTCGTCGCGCTGGTAGAAGCCCGACAGCGAGAACAGCTTCAGGCCGCCGGCCTCGGCCAGGGGCTCGGCCGCCACGCCGTCGGCGCCCAGGGCCTCGACGACGGCGCCGGCGCTCTTTTGGCTGTCGGTCACCCAGAAGGTCTGGTCGCCGCCGGTGGGCTCGACCTCGACCTGGGCCACCGCGAAGGCGGCCTGCGGACCCCAGCGGGTCAGGCAGGGCAGGGCGGCGAAGATGTTCAGCGTCGGCTCGGCCAGCAGGCGCGCCCACCAGGCGCTGCCCGGCTGCAGGCCCAACACCGAGACGCCCCACGGCGTCTTGGCGGCGGCCAGGGCGTCCTTGTCGGCGGCGACCACGGTCATGGGCGGGGCGGCGCCGAAACGCAGACGGGCCAGCTCGACCGTGCGGCCGTCGCCCCAGACCGTCAGGTGGAACGGACCCTGGCGCGACAGGCTGTCGGCCATCAGTTCGCGCCAGATGCGGATGACCAGGCCGTCGGGGGCGTTGTGGCGTTCGGCCGACAGCAGCTTGCGGACGATCAGGGCCTCGCGGCCCGGGCGCAGGCCAAAGCCGGTGTCGCCGGCGGCCTGCTTGGCCGTGGCCACGGCGCGCGAAAGACCCGCCCGCTCGTCGATCAGCGCGAGCAGTTGGCTATCGATGGCGTCGATGCGCCATCGGACCTCGTCCAGCGAGGGCGGCGTCTCGTCCGCGTCGCGACCCATGTCTATCCCCGAAAATGAGGGGCGGAACATAGTCCTTGCCGCGAAGGGTGCAATAGCCGCGTCGCCGGGGAAGGAAATTGCGTGGTTTTAAGTTCCCTCTCTCAAAGAGAGAGGGGGCAGATCCTATCTCGGCACGTACACCATCGGTGAAGGCCCCGTGTCGAACGGGCCCAGGCGCGTGCGGCCGTTCTGGAATTCCAGGGTGGCGCTGAGCGTCGGGTCCTTGCCGGCCGCCGCGGCGACCGCAGCCACGGCCGAGCGGGCGTCGGTGATCGCTTCGGTCGGGGTGGGCTTTTCGCGCACGGTGACGTCCAGCGCGCCTTGCAGGCGGCCGTTCTGGTCGACGGTCAGGGCGCCCGACCTGGCCTCGATCAGGGCGTCGCCGGCGGTCAGCTTGCCGCTCTCGACGGTGATGGCGCCGCCGGCGGCGGTCCAGTCGCGGACGGCGTCGGTCCAGTTGTCGCCGCGCAGCGCCGAGACCTTGGCCAGGCGCGAGTCCCAGTAGAGCGAGGCGGTGCGGTCCTGGGCGATGCGGCCCAAGAGGCCCGTGAAGGCCACCTTGGCGCCGTCGGCCTTGAACAGGATCGCGCCCTGGTCTTCGGGGCCCGAGCGCAGGTGCAACTGCATGGCCTCGGTCGAGCTGATCGGGAAGGGCTCGACGCCGGCGGCGGTGGTGAAGGCGAGCTTGGCCCCCTCGACCGAGATGCGCGGCGGATACTGGTCGAAGCCGGCCAGGCTGGCGCGCAGGGCCTGCCCCGTGACCGTCACGTCGCCCTTCTCGGGGCGGGTCAGGACGACGCCGGCGGGGGCGACGATGATCCAGTGGCCGATGCCGTAGATCATCGCCTCGCCCTTCAGCTGCGGGGCGCGCACGGCCCAGCCGGTGGGTTCGGCGACTCGGGCGTTTTCCAGCTGGACGTCGAGGCGGAACGGGAAGCCGGTGACCTCGCGCTTGGTCCACGACAGGTCGTAGCCCTCGGCCTTCAGGTGCGCCGAAGTCGCGTCCATCCGCTTGATCATCTCGTTGCGCAGATAGAACCAGCCGACGCTCCAGGCGATGCAGACCAGGGCCGCGAGCACGAAAGGCAAGGCGAGGCCGCGACGGCGGGGCTTGCGGGACGGCGTCGGGTCGCTATGGGTCATGGGCGAAGGGGCTGTTCCGGTCGGTGAGGGTTTTGGGCGTGGCGAGCGAGCAGCCGCAGGGCGGCGATCGTTGGGTGTTCGGTTACGGATCGCTGATGTGGCGGCCCGGGTTCCCGTTCATAGACCGAAGAACGGCGGTTCTCCATGGGCGCAGGCGCGCCTTCTGCATCTATTCGGTGCATCATCGGGGCACCTATGACCGGCCCGGCCTGGTGCTGGGCCTGGCCCCCGGCGGGGCGGTGCGCGGAGTGGCCTATCGCGTGGCCGAAAGCGCCTGGCCCGAGGTCTATGCCTACCTGCGCGAACGCGAGCAGCCGACCGAGACCTATTTCGAGGCTTGGTCGAAACTGCGCATCGACGGGAATGGCGAGGTTCCGGCCCTGGTGTTTCTGTCCGACCGCAAGCACGGCCAGTGGGCCGGCGCGCTGACCCTGGAGCAGCAGGCGCAGTTGATCGCTGGCGCCAAGGGCCTGTCGGGGCCGAACATCGACTATCTGCGGGATCTGGTCGGCCACCTGCGCGAGGACGGAGTGCGCGACCACGCCATGGAGGCGCTGCTGAAGATGGTGGAGGCCAAAGAAGCCTGATCCCTCTCCCCTTGCGGGAGAGGGTGGCCTCGCGGAGCGAGGTCGGGTGAGGGGTCTCTCAAATGCAAGACGCCGCGACAGCCGATCAGCTGCCGCGGCGTTTTTCGTGGGTGCGATCCCTCATCCGTCGGCTGTCGCCGACACCTTCTCCCGCAAGGGGAGAAGGATCAGAGGTTTGCGTCTTCCAGCGCCTTGGTCGCGCCGTCGATCCTCGTCTGCAGCTCGCGCATGAACTCGCCGCGCTTGAGGCCGGCGGGGATGGGCGGCAGGTATTCGAAGACGATGACGCCCGGCTGGATCAGCAGGCTCTTGTGCAGCCAGTGCTGGCCGCAGTTGAGGGCAAGCGGGGTGACCGGCAGCTCCAGCTCGCGATAGAGCGCGGCGATGCCGGGCTTGTAGTCGCCGGGCTCGCCGACCTTGCCGCGAGTGCCTTCGGGGAAGATCACCACCTGGCGGGTTTCCTTCATGCGGTCGACGCTGTCGCGCACCAGCTTCTTCAGCGCCGCCGAATGGCCGTCGCGGTCGACCACGATCATCCTGGCCTTCAGGCCGTGCCACCCGAACAGCGGCACCATCAGGAGCTCCTTCTTCATCACGAAGCAGGCGTCGGGCAGGATGGCGAACTGGCTGAAGACGTCGAACATCGACTGGTGCTTGGCGGCGACCAGGGCCGGGCCGGTCGGGACCTGGCCCCGCACCTCGACCCGCACGCCCGCCAGGATGCGCAGGCCCAGGATCACGCCTTGCGACCACAGGCGCATGGCGGCGCGATTGATCGGGCGCGGCAGGACCAGGGTCACCAGCATCAGGATGGCCATGGTCGCCGACCACAGCCAGAAGAACAGCTGGAACAGGAACGAGCGTAGATAGATCAAGAGTCTTTCCCCGTTGCCGATGTCTCGGCGGGCCCGGTCTCCGACGTCTCGGCGGGCTTGTCTTTCGGACCCAGGTTCAGGAACGCCTCGCGCCCCAGGATCGCCAGGTACTTGCAGTATTCCACGATCATCCGCCGGGCCGTGTGCGAACGCTTCCACCAGCGGCGGGCGTTCAGGCTTTCGGTGGCCACCGGATAGGCGGAAAGCTCGACGTCCGGCATGGTGGCGCGCAGCTCGAGCATCGAGCGCGGCATGTGGTAGTCGGCGGTGACGACGATCAGGCTCTTGTAGCCGCGGGCCTTGGCCCATTCGGCGGTCTCGCGGGCGTTGCCGACGGTGTCGGCGGCCGCGAAGCCGAGGTCGACGCAGCAGTCGTAGATCGGCTTGACCGCCTTGGTCACGTCCAGCACGTCGGCGCGGGTGGCCTCGCGGTTGACGCCGGAGATCAGCAGGCGCTTGCCCTTGCCGGCCTCGAGCAGCTTGGTGGCCGCTTCCAGGCGAAGGTTCGAGGCGCCGGTCAGCACGACCACGCCATCGGCGACGGGCGGGTCGGCGGCCGGGGTCGAGCGCTCGACCCGCGAGGTGAAGGCCAAGAGGCCCAGCACCCAGATCATCACCACGATCAGGAAGGCGGCGATGCTCTTCACGGCATGTCCTTCAGCAGGCGGAGGGCCGCGGCGCGCGCGGCCAGCCCCGCGACCAGGGCGGCGATCAGCGGGCAGGGCAGGGGCGCCAGAAGGTCCACCCAGGCCAGAGGCAGCACAGGGGTGAAGCCCGAGCCGCCCCCCGCCAGCCGCGCCGCGATCCCGACGATGACCGCCGCCGCGCCGCCGAGCAAGCCCGCGCTGGCGGCCATGGCGGCGAACCGGTTCTGGAACAGCCTGGCGATGAACCCGGCCTCGGCGCCGGAATGGTGCAGCACCTCGATCACCTCGTGGCGGGCGGCCAGGCCCGCGCGCGTGGCGAAGGTGATGACGGCGGCCGTGGCCGAGGCGATCAGGGCGAAGACGCCCAGGGCCGCCCAGCGCGCCAGGCCCGCGCCGCGCTCGATGTCGGCGATCCAGCGGCTGTGGTCGTCGACCACGGCGTCGACGGCGGCCTCGTGCAGAGCCTTGGTCAGTGCCTCGGCGGTAGCTGGGGCCTTGGGGTCGAGGTCAAGGGTGACCAGGCGCGGGGTGGGCAGGTCGGCGACCAGGGCGTCGCGGCCGATCCACGGCTCCAGCAGGGCCTCGGCCTTGTCCTTGGTCAGGGCCTGGGCCTGGACCACGCCCTTGACCCCGGCCAGGGTCTCGGCGGCGCGGGCGGCGGCGCTGTCGGGGGTCTCGCCGGCCTTGGCGCGGACGACAACGGTGGCCGAGCCGGTCAGCTGGGCGCTCCAGCCCTCGGCGGCGCGGTTGGCGGCCAGGGCGGCAAGGGCTGTCAGGCAGGCCAGGAAGCACAGCACGGCGACCACGAACACCAGCGCCCCGTCGCGGGCGTCGCGCGGCGGCAGCAGCGGGCCGGGCTTCCAGCGGTTGAGGTCGAAAGGCCCGCTCATCGCGCCTCGCCCGCATCGACCAGACGGCCGTGCTCGAGGTGCAGGACGGGGCGGCCGGCGCGGGCCACCAGCTCTTCGTCGTGGGTGGCGATCAGCACCGTGGTGCCGAGGCGGTTGAGCTCGACGAACAGGCGCAGCAGGCGCAGCGACATGGCCGGGTCGACATTGCCGGTGGGTTCGTCGGCCAGCAGGATGTCGGGGCGGTCGACCACGGCGCGGGCGATGGCCAGGCGCTGCTTTTCGCCGCCCGACAGGGTGGCCGGCAGGGCGTGCATGCGCTCGCCCAGGCCCACCCAGTGCAGCAGCTCGGCGACGTCGTCGCGATAGGTATTGGGCTTGCGGCCGGCGATGCGCAGCGGCAGGCCGGCGTTGTCGAACACCGACAGGTGCTCGAGCAGGCGGAATTCCTGGAACACCACGCCGATGCGGCGGCGCAGGAAGGGCAGGTCGGCGCCCGGAACCAGGCTGACGTCGCGGCCGAACAGCTCGACGCGACCCCGTGACGCACGGTGCGCCAGATAGATCAGCTTGAGCAGCGAGCTCTTGCCCGCGCCCGAGGCGCCGGTGAGAAAGTGAAACGAGCCTGGGGCAAGGGAAAACCCGATGTCGCGCAGGGTTTCAGGGCCCCGCCCGTAGCGCATGGAGACGCCTTCGAAACGGACCACGGGGACGGCGTCGGGGTCTTGATCTGCGCCGGTCCGCAAGGGTGTGTCGATGGGGTTTCTGGACATCAGGGTTAAAATCGGCGACCTCCAATGCTGTAAAGCGGGGATGACCGATTCGCGGCCATGATACTGACCTGTCCGGAGTGCGCCAGCCGCTATTTCGTCGACGACGCCAAGGTCGGTTCGACCGGGCGCGTCGTGCGCTGCGCCTCGTGCGGGGCGCGATGGACCGCGCGTAACGAGACCGCGGCCGACGAAGACCTGTTCGATGCGGCCCCGGCCGGCGGGTCGGCTCCCGGGCCGGCCAACGACGCCGCCGTCTCGGCCGTCATGGATCCGCTGCACGCCCTGGACGACGAGCCGGAGACCGAGCCGCCGGTCAGCGCCCTGCCGGGCGAGGAACTGCCCAAGGTGTTCCGGGCCCGCGCCGACGCCGAGCGCCGCCTGAAGGAAGCCAAGACCACCGGCATCGTCTGGGCCTCGATGGCCGCCTTCGTGGTGGTGGTGCTGGGCTGCGCCTTCGTGTTCCGTCTCAATATCGGCAAGCTCATGCCGAGCACCGCCGGCGCCTATGCGATGATGCGCCAGCCGATCAACACCGTCGGCCTGATCGTCGAGGAAAGCAGCATCCGCGCCCAGCCCTCGATGCAGGACGGCCGGGCGGCCCTGACCGTCACCGGCGTGATCCGCAACATCACCGAAAAGCCGGTCTCGGCCCCGCCGCTGCGCATCGCCCTGCTCAACAAGGGCGGCAAGCGCGTGGCCGGACAGCTGGCGGCCGCCGCCGATCCGATCATTCCGCCGGGCCAGACCCGTCACTTCTCGGTCACCCTGCTGGACCCGCCGTCCAGCGCCCAGGTCCTTGAGGTCGGTTTCGCGGTCGAGAAGGGCGCGGCCCAAGCGGTCAAGACGGGCCTTGGTCCGGCCAAGGCCGGCCATGGCGAGCCCGAACTGCGCGGCGCCCAGGACACGACGACCACGGATCATGCCGCCGAAGAGGCCCATGGGGGCGATTCAGCGGCCGAAGGGGCTGGACATGACGCCCCTGGTCATGAGACCGGAGCGGCCGAACCGGCCCCCGCCGACCATCATTGACCAAGATCCCCTGACATGACCGATCTCGCCCGCCCCGAAGTGCTCATTTCCGAGCAAGAAATCGCCGAGCGGGTGGAGGCTCTGGCCCGCCAGATCGCTCCGCGCATCGACGACGACACCGTCGCGGTCTGCCTGCTGACCGGCGGCCTGTGGTTCGCCGCCGACCTGACCCGCGCCCTGTGGAAGGCCGGTCGCAACGTCCGCTTCGACGCCCTGTGGCTGGCCTCGTACCATGACGAGCGCAAGAGCACCGGCCGCTGCGAAGTGCGCGCCGACCTGCAGCGCCCGCTGGTCGGCCGCCGCGCCCTGGTGGTCGACGACGTGTTCGACACGGGCCTGTCGCTGTCGGAAGCCGCGCGCCTCGTGAAGGACGCCGGCGCCAGCGAAGTGCTGACCGCCGTCTTCGCCCGCAAGCCCTGGCCGACCTCGCGCGGCATGGAGCCCGACTTCGTGGCCTGGGAAGCCCCGGCCCGCTACCTCGTCGGCTACGGCCTCGACGACGAAGGCAAGAGCCGCGGCCTGCCGTACATCGGCGCGCTGGACTGATTTTTGAGACCTGATCCTTCTCCCCCTGCGGGAGAAGGTGTCGGCGAAAGCCGACGGATGAGGGGTCTCTCAAACGCAAGACGCCGCGACAGCTGATCAGCTGTCGCGGCGTTTTCGCATGTGCGACCCCTCACCCGACCCCACTCCGTGGGGCCACCCTCTCCCACAAGGGGAGAGGGGCGCTATTGGTCCATCGCCCGCTGCGTCGTCGCAATAAACCCGCCGCCGAGTACGCGCTCGGGATCGGCGGGGTCGTAGAGCACGCAGGCCTGGCCGGGGGCGACGCCTTCTTCGAGGACGTCGAACACCAGACGCACGCCGCCGTCGTCTTCCAGCGTCAGGCGGCCGGGCACGGGTTCGCGGGTCGAGCGCACGCGGGCCATGACGGGCGCATGGGCCTTGGCGGCTTCGATCAGGTCGCTTTCGCCACCCAGCCAGTTGTCTTCCTTCAGGGTCAGCGCCTTGGTCAGCAGCGCTTCGCGCGGGCCGACCACGACGTGGCGCTTGTCGGCGTCGATGCGGACGACGAACAGCGGCTCGCCCGTGCCGCCGCCCACGTTCAGGCCGCGGCGCTGGCCGATGGTGTAGCGGGTGACGCCCTCGTGGCGGCCCAGCACCTTGCCGTCCAGGTGCACGATGTCGCCCGCTTCGGCCCCTTGCGGACGGATGCGGTCGATGACCGTGGTGTACTTGCCCTCGGGCACGAAGCAGATGTCCTGGCTGTCGGGCTTGTCGGCCACCGACAGGCCCAGCGCGGCCGCGACCGCGCGCACCTCAGGCTTTGAAAAGCCGCCGAGCGGGAAGCGCAGGAAGTCGAGCTGCTCGCGCGTGGTGGCGAACAGGAAATAGGACTGGTCCTTGGCCGGGTCGGCGGCGCGGCGCAACTGCGGGCGGTTGCTGGCCGCGGTGAAGCCGCGCTGCACGTAGTGGCCCGTCGCCATGGCCTCGGCGCCCAGGTCGCGGGCCACGTCCAGCAGGTCGCGGAACTTGACGGTCTGGTTGCAGCGCACGCACGGGATCGGGGTCTCGCCGCGCAGATAGGCGTCGGCGAAGTCCTCGATGACCTGCTCCTTGAAGCGGCTTTCGTAGTCCAGGACGTAGTGCGGGATGCCGATCCGCTCGGCCGCCATGCGGGCGTCCATGATGTCCTGGCCGGCGCAGCAGGCGCCCTTCTTCGAGATCGCCGCGCCGTGGTCGTAGAGCTGCAGGGTCACGCCCACCACGTCATAGCCGGCGTGGGCCAGCAGGGCGGCGGTGACGGTGGAATCGACGCCCCCGGACATGGCCGCGACGATCCGGGTTCCCTCGGGCAGGCCGACGGCCTGTTTCACCGCCTCTGCGGCGCGCGCGATCAGGGCGTCGCCCTCGGGAACGGGGGCGTGGGCGGGGTCGAAACGGGCGAGGTCGGCGTCCATCGGCGCTATTTAGAGCCTCGACCCCGATTTTGCGAGGTGGAGCAGCGCCGCAGCCTGTTTTCGACCTATTTCAGCACGTTCAGCAGCGACGAGGCCTGCAGCGACGAGAACACCTGGGCCGAGGCCTGCACGGCCAGCTGGGCGGCCTGCAAACGGGTGACCGCCTCGGCCATGTCGACGTCGACCACGCCGCCGATCATCACCGTCAGGCTGTCGGACTGGTCCTGAAGGGAGGCCTGGGCGTCGTCGAAGCGCTTCTGGTTCAGACCGTTCTTGCCCTGGGCGGTGACCAGGTCCTTGTGGGCGTCGTCGAAGGCCGGCAGCAGGCCCTTGAGGAAGGTCTGCTGGGTGTCGGTCAGGTTGCCGGTGAACGGGCCGTTGGCGTCGACATAGGCTTGCACCTGCTTGAAGGCCTCGAACAGGTCGGTTCCCAGGGCGTCGCCCAGCACGCCGGTCGAGACAGTGGTCGACTCGTCGATGCGGTTGCTGACGACGTACTGGTCGTTCTGGAACAGAGAGGCCGTGGACGGCGCGGCCGTCAGGTCGGCCATGCTGGTCGCCGTGGTGGTCGCCGTGTCGTTCTTGGCGCCCGAGAACACGTACTGGCCGTTGGCCTTGGTGTTGAGGCCCTGCACCGCGTCGCCGAAGGCGTTCTGCAGCTGCTGCATGAGCGTGGTGGCGTTGCCGGCGGCCAGGGCGTTGGCGATCGCCTCGCGGGCGCTGGTGGCCGAGTTGGCCAGACGCTCGATACCCATGTCCTGCATCTCCAGGCGGTTGGAGACGAGCTTGGTCTGGTCGAGGAAGCCGTCGATCTTGGCCTGGGCGCTCTTCATCGCCGTCAGCATCTCGGCGTTCTTGGCGTAGCCCTTCAGGTCGCTGGCGACCTTCTGGCTCGAGACCTGTTCGCCGATCTGGTTCTGGCGCACCTGCGCCAGCATGAGGTTCGACGTCATGACGCCGAAGTTGCCGGAGGTGGAGACACGGGTCATGGCGGACCTCAGATGATGTTCACGAGGACGTCGTACATGTCCTTGCTCGCCTGGATCAGGCGGGCCGAGGCGTTGAACGCCTGCTGGTACGTCGTCAGATTGATGAGCTCTTCGTCGAGGTTGACCCCCTCCTGCGACTGGCGCTGGGTGTCGACCTCGATCTTGACCGAAGCCGTGGCGTCTTTCTTGGACTCGGCGGCGGCCGCCTTGCGGGCGATCGAACCGGCGAAGTCGGCGCCGTAGCGCAGCACGCTGCTGGTCGCCGCGCCGACGCCGCCGGCCGAAGAGAAGTTCACCGAACTGTCGCCGGCCTTGGCCAGGGCAAGGGCGCCGCGAGCATCGCCGACGGCCAGGGCCGGCGTGCCGGCGGCCGCGGTCAGGTCGAGCTTGGCGAAGGGCAGGCGGGACGGGTTGCTCGTCATCGCCGCGTCGACGGTGTAGCCCGAGGCGCGCGTGCTGCGCTCGGACGGGCCCAGGCCGAACAGCTGGCTGAGCGAAGGGCCGCCGACGCCGCGCTGGGTATGGTCTTCGACCACCGAAAGGGTCACCGGCGAGGCGTTGTTCGAGCTGAAGCTCAGCGCGCCCTTGGAATCGAGCGAGAAGTTCCCGTACTGGCCCGCGCCGTCGCTGCGCGAGTTCATGGCGTTCAGCAGATCCTGCATGGTGCCGCCGGCCGGGACGGTGACCTTCACGTCGCGGATGCGGCCGCCCTCGACATCGGTCAGGCGCAGGGTGATCTCTTCGCCCGGCGTGAAGCCGTGCTGCGAGGCCGTGGTCATGCCCGTCTCGTACGGCGAATAGCCGGTCTGGCGGACGACGTCGTTCATGCCGAAGAAGTGGCTGAAGCCCTTGCCGGCCTTGGTCGACGGGTTGGTCGGATCATCGGCGATGGCCACGCCCAGACCGCCGTTGGCCTGCAGGCTCAGCGCGCCGTTGGTGAAGGTGGCCTGGCCGTCGGCGCCCAGGGCGCCGTTCAGCTGGGTCAGGAAGTTGGCCGGGGTGAAGGCCGGGCCGGCGACGCCGTCGACCGTCATCGAGCCGGCGCTGAAGTCCACCTCGATGCGGCGCTGGATGACGCCGCTGGCGTCGGTCAGGGCGATGGTGGTCTTGCCGGTGAAGCCCGAGAAGGCGGTCGTGGCGTCCAGGCCCGTGTTGCGGCCGGTCATGGTGGCCGGGGCGGGGACCGAGGAGTTGGCGTTCGAGGCGCGGTTCAGCTCTTCGGTGGCGCGGGTGACGAACTCGCCCAGCTGGTCCGACAGGGCCGGCAGCTCGGTGTTGCGCAGTTCCAGCAGGCCCTTGATCTCGCCGCTGCTGATATAGAGCGGGCTGGCCTGGCCGCCGCTGTTGGCCGGGGTGACGGTGAGGAAGCCGTTGGCGGTGGGCGACTGCTCGTACTTGACGACGGCTGCGCCTTCGCCGGCCAGGCTGATGCCCTCGGTCGAACGGATCAGCACGCCGCCGTTGGCGCGCTGGCTGACCTGCACGTTCATCAGCGACGACAGCTCGTCGATCAGGCCGCTCTGGATGTTCTCCGAACCGGTGGCGTCGACGCCCGTGGTCTTGGCGCGGGTGATGTCGGTGTTCAGCTCGTCGATCTGCTTGAGCAGCACGTTCACGCGGTCGACGTCGGCCGAAATCTTGGTGTCGGTGTCCTTACCCAGGCTGGACAGGCCGGCGGTGATGCGGCTGCTGTCGCCCAGGAAATCCTCGACCTTGGTCAGCGCCTGGGCGCGCAGCAGCGACGAGGACGGCTCGTCGGCCGCCTGCGAAAAGGCGCTGAACACGTCGTCCAGCATCGAGAAGAAGTTGGTCTTGGCGCTGGGGTCGCCGAACAGCTCCTGGGCGTTGTCCAGCGCGCTCGAGAGAGCGGCGGCGCGCCCGGCGTCCGACGCGGCGTTCAGGCTGGCCGACTGCAGGAAGCGGTCGGTCGCGCGCTTGATCGCGTCGATATTGACGCCCACACCCATGCCGTTCGACACGAGATTGGACTGGCTGATCGTCTTGCGGACGTAGCCTGGCGTGTTGACGTTGGCGATGTTGTCGGAAACGACGCGCATGCCCGTCTGGGCGGCCATCATCCCCGACGTCGCGGTGTTCAGGATGGTGTTCAGCGACATCAGCGATCTCCTGTCCGCTCGGCAAAGCACGGACTACGCGACGCGACCTTGCCCGGCGAAACTTGCCGGGTCAGCGTCGAGAGCGTCTCGTTTCCGTTGTGCAAACCGTTGAAATACAAGGCGTTGGGTTCCATGCGCCGTGCGGACGACGAGAAGGGGAGCGCAAGGATGGCGCCAACCCGGTCCGAGCCCCGCCTGCGACCCGCCGACGCGGCAAGCGAGGGGTCATTCTTTCCGTTTCCGCTCGGCAAAAACCGCCGCAACCTGCCGAAATGAAAGGGTAAATCAGGAGTTAAAGCCTTTTGAATCAATGAGTTGAAAGAAATTTCCGGGTTGGCCCGGTGATTGCTCAGAGGACGGCGGATCAAGGCGTGCTCCGTTCGAGCCGTCGTCCAGCCGAGCGTACCGACCCGCATGAACGCGATCGCCGCCTCTCTTCCGCTCCCGACGCCCGTCCAGGGCGGCGCCGGCGCGTCCGACGCCTCCGGCGCGGGCGACGTCTTCAGCGCGCTGCTGGCCGCCAAGGGCGCGAACGAAGAGGCGACGCAGGACAAGCCGGCCGCTCGCCCGGCCGCTGGCGGCAAGGCTTCGCCCAAGCCGGCCGCTGACCGTGGGGACGACCGCAAGGCTTCCGACGAGGCCGCGGGCCAGGACGCCGCCGCCGCCCAGGCCGGCGCTGCCGTGGTCGCCGCCATGAGCGCGCAACAACAGCAGCAGCAGCCCGCCGCGACCGGCCAGGCGGCCGCCGAGACCGCCGACGTCGACGCCGAAGCGTCCGCCGCCGGCGGCGCCGATCTGCTGGCCAAGGCCGCCGAACTGGTCGGCGACGCGGCCGACACCGTTTCCGACGCAGCCAAGCTGGCCGGGGCCGCCCCGGTCGCCGCCGCCGCCCAGGCCGTGGAGGCCGCCGCCGACCTGGTGGCCGACGCCGCCGCTCCGAAGATCGACGCCGAGGCCGTCCTGCCGACGGTCGCCGGAGCCGACGCCGCAGCCGAAGCGCCCGCCATCGACCTGGCCAAGCTGGCCGCCCAGGCGCCGGCCGCCGCGCCCGCCGACGCTCCGGCCGCGCCGAAGGCCCAGCCGCAAGCCCAGGCCGCCTCCAACGCCGCTCAGCCGGCCGCCGCCTCGCTGGGCGATGAGATCGCCAGCGTGAAGGCCGTTCAGGTTTCGGCCGATGAGGCCCTTACCGCGACCGCCTCCGCGACCCCCGTGGAAACCGCCGAAGTCGCCGCTCCGGTCGCTCAGGTCGCGACCGAGGCCGCCAAGCCCGCCGAGACCGCGGCCCTCGCGCCCAAGACCGGCAAGGTCGAGGTCGCCGCCAAGGGCGAGGCCGTGGTCACCGCCCACGCCGTCGCCGCCGAGCAGGCCGCCCACGACGCGGCCACCAACAGCGACAGCGGCTCCCAGTCGGGCGCCGGCGACGCCTTCGCCCAGATGGCCGCCGACGCGGCGCCTGTCGATGCGCCCGCCGCCAAGGCCGAGGCGACCTTCGCCCCGACCGTCCAGGCCCAGGCCGCCGCAGCCGCCCAGGCTCCGGCCGAAGCCATCGTGCGCGGCTCGCCCGAGACCGTGGCGGCCATGTCGGCCGAGATCGCCAAGAAGCTGGAAGCCAAGTCGACCCGCTTCGACATCGTCCTGACGCCGGAGGGCCTGGGCAAGGTCGACGTGCAGGTGCGCATCGGCGCCGAGGGCAAGCTGACGGCCGTCATGGCCTTCGAAAATCCGCAGGCCGCCGCCGATCTGCGCCACCGCGCCGGCGAACTGCGCCAGGCGCTGAGCCAGGCCGGCTTCGACGTCGCCGAGAACGCCCTGAAGTTCGACGTGTCGAGCCAGGGCGGCAACGGCGGCCAAGGCCAGCAGCAGAACGCCTTCTTCGATTTCCAGGGCGGTGACCATGGTCGCCGCGCCTTCGCCGGCCGCGCCTTCGCGGGCGCCATGGCCGACGACATCCCCACCGTTTCGGCCGCGTCGCTGATCCCGGGTCTCCGCTTCGCGGAGTCCGACGGCGTCGACGTGAAGATCTAGGAGTTTAGCGTCATGGCCACGACCAGTGCGACGTCCGGCGCCTCGGTGATCGACAAGATCAACAACTCGAGGAACCAACTGGCGAGCAGCGAGGAAACCTTCCTCAAGCTGCTGACCACGCAGATGAAGAACCAGGATCCGTTGTCGCCGATGGATTCCAACGCCTTCACCGGCCAGATCGTCCAGATGACGGGCGTCGAGCAGCAGCTGGTCACCAACGACCTGCTGGCGGCCCTGGTCGGCATGAACGACGGCGGCATCGCCGACGCGGTCAACATGATGGGCAAGCAGGCCACGGCCGAGACCGACACCTCGGTGCTCAAGGACGGCAAGGCCAACTGGAGCTACACCATCGGCCGCAACGCCACCTCGGTGAAGATCGAGGTGCTCGACAAGTACGGCAACGTCATCGCCACCAAGCTGCCCGACGACATGAGCAAGGGCGACAAGACCTTCGAGTGGGACGGCAAGGACAGCACCACCGGCGTCCAGCAGCCCAACGGCGCCGCCTACACCCTGCGCGTCACCGCTCTCGACGGCGAAGGCACGAAGATCGCCACCACCTCCAAGGGCCGCATCGAGGGCATCGTGACCGCGGTGACCAACGAGAGCGGCCAGAACATGGTCACCATCGACGGCGTGAAAGTGCCGATCAGTCAGGTGATCGGCGTCACCAACGCTCCGGACAAGACACCGGAAACCCCAGCCGAGGCCGCTTAAGGCCTCCACGGAATGAACCGGGCGTCAGAATGACGCCGACGCGGTCCTCACCGAGCCAGACGGCCGACCCGGGACCCAAACGCAAACTGCGCTGAACCCCTCGACACAAACCTCACGAGCAGGATTTCAGTCATGTCCATCAACAGCGCCATGCTCTCGGGCGTCTCCGGTCTGGTCGCCAACTCGTCGGCCCTGGCCGCGATCTCGGACAACATCGCGAACGTCAACACCGTCGGCTACAAGCGCTCGTCGGCCAACTTCTCCACGCTGGTCACCTCGCAGAGCAAGAACAACACCTACAGCGCCGGCGGCGTGAAGGCCCTGACGCACCAGTTCATCAGCCAGCAGGGCCTGACCCAGTCGACGACCTCGAACCTCGACCTGTCGATCGCCGGCTCGGGCTTCTTCGTCACCACCGAGAAGCCGGAAGGCCTGACCGCCACCGACACCCGCTCGTTCACGCGCGCCGGTTCGTTCCAGCTGGACAACCTGGGCTACCTGAAGAACGACGCCGGCCTCTACCTGCAGGGCTGGCTGGCCGATCCGGTCACCGGCATGATCACGCCCGACCCGTCGGACCTGACCCAGCTGTCGTCGATCAACGTCGGCACCGTCGGCGGCACCGCCGAGAAGACCACGCGCGTCGGCGTCAACGCCAACCTGCGTTCTGAGCAAGCCGTGTCGGCCGCCGCCAACGCGGTCTCCAACAAGACGGGCGTGACCGACTCGGCCGCCGCCACGGCCAACTACTCCGTCTATTACAGCCCGACCGGCGCCGGTAACCAATACCAGGTCGAGGTCCGCCGCGCGGGCGTCGTGGTCGACACCGGCACGGCCGTGTTCGACCCGACCACGGGCGCCCTGACCAGCTTCACCCCGACCGGCGCGGGCGCTCCGGCGGCCAACATCAACGCCGGCGGCGGCGCCACCGTGTCGTTCGCGGCCCTGGGCCTGAACAACAAGACCGACGCGGTCAGCGCCGGCGCCTATGACCCGGCCACCCGCTCGATGGCCGACTACGCCGAGGATCCGACCACCGGCGTCAAGCCTGACTTCGAGATCCAGATCCCGGTCTCGGACTCCAAGGGCGGCCAGCGCACCGTGACCCTGTCGCTGCTCAAGGGCCCCGGCCCGAACGAGTGGTTCGCCGAACTGCGCGCCAAGCCGGGCGACCTGGACAACAACACCAACGGCCTGATCAGCTCGGGCAAGATCACCTTCACCACGGACGGTAAGCTGGCTTCGGTCGGCAACCTGTTCGGCGGCGTGACCCCGACGGCGATCAACATCGGCGCGTCCGATCCGACCGCCACCGGCGCTGGTCCGCGCTGGGCCGACGGCCTGGGCATCGACGCCCAGGACATCCAGATCGACCTGGCCAGCGCCGCCGGCGGCCTGACCCAGTACAACAGCCAGTCGGTCGTCCAGTCGGTGAACACCAACGGCACCGCGTTCGGCAACCTGACCAACATCGAGGTCGACGAGGACGGCTACGTCTCGGCCATCTTCGACAACGGGGTGACTCGCCGGATCGCCCAGGTGGCCATCGCGACCTTCTCGAACGTCAACGGTCTGAAGGGCGTCAACGGCAACGCCTACCGCGTCACCAATGAAAGCGGCACCTACAGCTTGAAGACCCCGGGCCAGGGCGGCGCGGGTTCTCTGGCGCCGTCGACGCTGGAAGCTTCGACTGTCGACCTGTCGACTGAATTCACCGGCCTGATCACTACGCAGCGTGCGTACTCGGCCTCGTCGAAAATCATCACTACCGCCGATCAGATGCTGGAAGAACTTCTGAGCATTAAGCGCTGATCATAGGTCTTAACTTGTCTTAATCAGAGTGTGTCACATCGATACACTCTGATGGCTGGAGGAAGTCCCTTGTTTAGGTCTTTCTTTACTACCGGAATTAAGCCGCCGTTATTCCCCGGCGCCTATATTCCTCGTCAACAGTGATGGTTGTGGGAAAGGCGTAAAGCCATGTTGCAGCAGCAGCGCACGAACAGCCGGGGTGAAAAGTACGTCATCGGTCCGACCGGTGCGCCTCTTACCCTGTCGGATCTTCCGCCCCCGGAAACCCAGCGTTGGGTGATCCGGCGTAAGGCCGAGGTGGTCGCCGCCGTCCGCGGTGGTCTCCTCTCGCTCGACGAGGCGTGCGATCGTTACAAGCTGACCAACGAGGAATTCCTCGCCTGGCAGCAGTCTATCGACCGGCACGGCCTGGCGGGTCTGCGGACCACCCGGCTTCAGCAGTACCGCTAAACGGCGGAAAAACTGAAAGGGCGCGAGGAGTTATGCTCCATCAAGCGCCCGAACGGTCTGTTCAGCGGCCGCGCCCCCCGGGGCGCGGCCGCGACCATTTGGCGCCTATGGAGGCGGGTTCTCGCCCCAAATCTAAAGCCGTCGTTAACCATCGACTGGGTAAATCCTGCCTAGCGACGGCGGACTTCCATCCGTCTCGCTTGCGCTCCGTTCGGACGCAGTTTGAGGGACAGGCCCAGTGGATAAATTCCTGAGCGCGATTCAGAAGTTCGGCGTCGGTCGACTGGCCGCCC
The DNA here is from genome assembly GCF_029543245.1 of Caulobacter endophyticus. GTDB lineage: Bacteria > Pseudomonadota > Alphaproteobacteria > Caulobacterales > Caulobacteraceae > Caulobacter > Caulobacter endophyticus_A. Next base: position 85,173 of record NZ_JARQWV010000009.1, on the reverse strand, counting down.
TGGCGGGCGTCGCCGTCGGCTCCATCGCCGTGCTGGCCGCGGTTGTGATGATGCTGGGCAAGCAGCCGAGCGAGCTGCTGTATTCGAATCTCGACCTCAAGGAAGCCTCGGCCGTCACCCAGGCGCTGGACCAGGCCGGCATCAAGTACGAGACCAAGGGCGACGGCTCGACCATCATGGTCGCCCGCGACAAGGTCAATTCGGCCCGCCTGCTGGTTTCGGGCAAGGGTCTCGTGACCTCGGGCTCGATCGGCTACGAGATCTTCGACACCGGCAACGCCATCGGCCAGACCGACTTCGTCCAGCAGCTGAACCGCCAGCGCGCCCTGCAGGGCGAGCTGGAACGCACCATCCGCGGCTGGCAGGGCGTGCGCGACGTCCGCGTGCACCTCGTCCTGCCCAAGCGCCAGCTGTTCGAGGAAGACGCCGAGCAGCCGTCCGCCGCCGTCACCATCGGCACCGCCGGCCGCGAGCCGTCGTCGGACATGGTCGCCGCCGTCCAGAACCTGGTCGCCGGCTCGGTCCCGGGCATGAAGCCCGAGCGCGTCAACGTCATCGACCAGCACGGCAAGACCCTGTCGGCCGGCGGCGACGAGAGCCTGGCCGGCCGCCTGGCCCAGGACCGCAAGTCGGAAGCCGAAGCCCGCATCGCCAAGAGCGTCAAGGAAATGCTCGACGGCGTGCTCGGCCCGGGCAAGGCCCGCGTCACGGTCACCGCCGACCTCGACCTGAACCGCATCACCACCCAGGAAAAGAAGTTCGATCCGGACGGCCAGGTCGTGCGCTCGGAAAGCACCAGCGCCAACAACCAGTCCGAGACCCGCAACGACGACACCAGCGGCGTCACCGCCACCCAGAACATCCCCGGCGGCCAGCCGGCCGGCTTCCAGCCTGTCGGCTCGAACTCGGGCAGCAACGAGACCACCACCAACTACGAGATCTCCGAATCGGTCCGCACCGAAGTCACCGAGCCGGGCTCGATGAAGAAGGTCGCCGTGGCCGTGGCCGTGGACGGCGTCACCGCCGCTCCCGGCAAGGACGGCAAGCCGGGCGCCTACACCCCGCGCAGCGCCGAGGAGATCGCCCAGATCGAAGAGCTGGTGAAGACCGCCATCGGTTACGACGCCGGCCGCGGCGACCAGGTGAAGGTCACCAACATCCGCTTCCCGACCGCCGAGGACCAGGGCCTTGACGGCAAGGGCGGGCTGATGGCCGGCTTCGACAAGGACGACCTGATGCGCGTCGCCGAGATCGGCGTGCTGGCCATCGTCGCCCTGCTGATCCTGCTGTTCGCCGTGCGTCCGTTCATCAAGAGCCTGACCCAGCCGGCCAGCCAGCACCCCGTCGCGCTGGCCCTGGGCCAGGGCGACCAGCCGGTCACCCGCCTGGTCACCCTGTCGGACGGCACCACCCAGCAGGTGGTCGTCGACCAGTCGGGCGAGCCGATCGCCATCGCCGGCCCGGTCTCCGACATCGACCAGCGCATCGACATCGCCAAGATCGAAGGCCAGGTGAAGGCCTCGTCCATCAAGCGCGTCTCGGAGTTCGTCGAGAAGCACCCCGAAGAGTCGGTCGCGATCCTGCGCAACTGGCTGCACGAGTCGGAGTGATCGGATGAAGGCCGCCGTCACAGACATCGCCAAGCTGGCCGGGCCCGAAAAGGCCGCCATCGTCCTGCTCGCCCTGGGCGAAGAGCACACCCGCATCTGGGAAGCGCTCGACGACGAGGAGATCAAGGAAGTCTCGCAGGCCATGGCCAGCCTGGGCACGGTCTCGGCCTCGGTGGTGGAAGAGCTGCTGGTCGAGTTCGTCTCGGGCATGAGCTCGACCGGCGCGATCATGGGCTCCTACGAGCAGACCCAGCGCCTGCTGATGTCGTTCATGGCGCCCGAGAAGGTCGACCAGCTGATGGAAGAGATCCGCGGTCCGGCGGGTCGAACCATGTGGGACAAGCTGGGCAACGTGAACGAGGCGGTGCTCGCCAACTACCTGAAGAACGAATACCCCCAGACCGTCGCCGTCGTGCTGTCGAAGGTGAAAAGCGACCACGCCGCCCGCGTGCTGGCCTGCCTGCCGGAAGACTTCGCGCTGGAATGCGTCACCCGCATGCTGCGCATGGAGCCGGTGCAGCGCGAAATCCTCGACAAGATCGAGCAGACCCTGCGGATCGAGTTCATGTCGAACCTGGCGCGCACATCCAAGCGCGACAGCCACGAGATGATGGCCGAGATCTTCAACAACTTCGACCGCCAGACCGAGGCCCGCTTCATCGCCGCCCTGGAAGAGCGCAACCGCGAGGCGGCCGAGCGCATCCGGGCCCTGATGTTCGTGTTCGAGGACCTGTCGAAGCTGGATCCGGGCGGCGTGCAGACCCTGCTGCGCGCCACCGGCAAGGAACAGCTGGCCCTGGCCCTGAAGGGCGCCTCGGACAAGCTGCGCGAGATGTTCTTCTCCAACATGTCCGAACGCGCCTCGAAGATCATGCGCGAGGACATGGAAAGCATGGGCCCGGTGCGTCTGAAGGACGTCGACCAGGCCCAGGTCGCCATGGTCCAGATCGCCAAGGACCTCGCCGCCAAGGGCGAGATCATGCTGGCCGGTTCGGGCAGCGACGACGAGCTGATCTACTGAGGCGCGCGGCATGACCAACGGAACCTATCAGCGCTTCGCCTTCGACACGGTCTTCGACGACCGTGGCGGGGTGGCCTACGAGGCCCCCAAGGTGAAGAAGAGCTTCACGCCCGAAGAGGTCGAAGCCGCCCGCGCCGAGGCCTATGCCGAGGGCGAGCGCTCGGCCGTGGCCCGCGCCGAGCAGGAAGCCGCCCAGGCCATGAACGCCATCGCCCACGCCGTGCACGGCGCGCTGGCGACCCTGTCGGCCGTGGCCCACGAGCACCGTGAGCACGCCGCGCGCCTGGCGCTTGCCTGCGCCAACAAGATCGCCGACGCGGCCCTGGACCAGTTCCCCGAGGCCCCGGCCTCGGCGGCCCTGCTGGCCCTGGCCCGCGAGGTCGAGGCCCAGCCGAAGCTTTCCATCCGCGTCGCGCCGCACCTGGTGGAGCGCACCCAGGCGGCCCTGGAGCAGACCGCCCACGCCATCGGCTTCCCGGGCGCGATCGTCGCCCGCGCCGACGCCGCTCAGCCGCCCGCCGCCTTCGTCCTCGACTGGGGCGACGGCCGCGCCGAGTTCAATCCCGACGAGGCGGCGCAGCGCGTCGCCGAGGCCCTGGACGCCGCCATCGCGGCCGAGGGCCTGCACGCCGAACCCCTTCTTCCTAGCGAAGGCTGACCGCCATGTCTGACGACCTGACCCTCAACGATTTCAACGGCGGCATGCTGGCCTCGGAAATCCCGGTCGAGCTGAGCGACAAGATCGCTTCCGACCTGGCCCCGGTGTTCGACGTGCCCGTCAACATCTCGGCCGTGCTCGGCCGCTCGAACATGTCGGTGGCCCAGCTGCTGCAGCTGCAGGCCGGTTCGATCCTCGAGCTCGACCGCAAGGTCGGCGAGGCGATCGACATCTACGTCAACAACCGCCTGGTCGCCCGGGGCGAGGTCGTCGTCGTCGACGAGCGCCTGGGCGTGACCATGACGGAAATCATCAAGGACGGCGACGCCGCGGGCTGATCCCCGCAGCTTTCCGTCCACCCCAGTCCGCGCCTTCTGAAAGAGGGCGAAGCAGTAGAAGATCGGTCCGGAAGGGCCGCCCGGAGACAAGACAATGCGCCTCTTGGTCGTTGGTAAACTGAACGGTCAGCTCTCGGTCGCCGTGAAGATGGCGATGAACGCCGGGGCCAAGGTTTCGCACGTCGAGACGACGGAGCAGGCCACCAACGCGCTGCGCGCCGGGCAGGGCGCCGACCTGATGATGGTCGACTACGGCCTGGACATCGCCGGCCTGATCCTGGCCAACGAGAGCGAGCGCATCCGGGTGCCGGTCGTGGCCTGCGGCGTCGACGCCGACCCGATGCGCGCCGCCGGCGCCATCAAGGCGGGGGCCAAGGAATTCATCCCGCTGCCGCCGGACGCCGAGCTGATCGCCGCCGTCCTGGCCGCCGTCACCGACGACAACCGTCCGATGATCGCCCGCGACCCGAACATGGAGCAGGTGATCAAGCTGGCCGACCAGGTCGCGCCGTCTGACGCCTCGATCCTGATCACCGGCGAAAGCGGCTCGGGTAAGGAAGTGATGGCCCGCCACGTCCACGCGAAATCGCGTCGGGCCAAGGCGCCGTTCATCAGCGTCAACTGCGCCGCCATCCCCGAGAACCTGCTGGAAAGCGAGCTGTTCGGCCACGAGAAGGGGGCCTTCACCGGCGCCCTGGCCCGCCGCATCGGCAAGTTCGAGGAAGCCAACGGCGGCACCCTGCTGTTGGACGAAATCTCGGAAATGGACGTGCGCCTGCAGGCCAAGCTGCTGCGCGCCATCCAGGAGCGCGAGATCGACCGCGTCGGCGGCACCAAGCCGGTGAAGGTCGACATCCGCATCCTGGCCACGTCGAACCGCAACCTGGCCGACGCGGTCAAGGAAGGCGTGTTCCGCGAAGACCTGCTCTATCGCCTGAACGTCGTGAACCTGGCCCTGCCGCCGCTGCGCGAGCGCCCGGGCGACATCATCAATCTGTGCGAGCACTTCGTGAAGAAGTACTCGGCCGCCAACGGCATCGACCTGAAGCCGATCTCGGCCGAGGCCAAGCGCCGCCTGATCGCCCACCGCTGGCCGGGCAACGTGCGCGAGCTGGAAAACGCCATGCACCGCGCGGTGCTGCTGTCGACCGGCGCTGAGATCGAGGAGTTCGCCATCCGCCTGCCGGACGGCCAGCCCCTGGCGCCGGCCCCCGACGCGGCAGTGGCCCGCGGCGCCTCGATGGCGGCGGCCGAAGCCGTGGCCAGCGCCGCCGTCGCCCGCAGCTTCGTCGGCCAGACCGTGGCCGAGATGGAGCAGACGCTGATCATCGACACCCTGGAGCACTGCCTGGGCAACCGAACCCACGCCGCCAACATCCTGGGCATCTCGATCCGCACTCTGCGCAACAAGCTCAAGGAATACGGCGACGCCGGCGTCAACGTGCCCCCGCCGCAGGGCGGCGTCGGCGCGGCCGCCTAAACCTCCAGTGTAGAATCTGTTCGGCGCCCGCGACGATCGGTCCGGCGCCGAACATGGCTAATTTGGATTAAGGAGATGGCGGGCCGTCACAAATCGCTTCAAGCGGAGCGGTCCCGTCCTAGACACAGCAGCAAGGCTTTCCATGGCTGACGCCGCCGCCCCCAAGGCCGCATCCTCGATCCCCAGCGCCAAGTCGTTGTGGGAAGGGATCCTGCGCGGCGAGATGGGCCTGGCCGTCGGCGTCGTGGGCATCATCGTCCTGCTGATCCTGCCGGTGCCGCCGGCGCTGCTCGACATCCTGCTGGCCGTGTCGCTGACCGGCTCGGTGCTGATCCTGATGACGGCGGTGCTGATCAAGAAGCCGCTGGAATTCACCTCTTTCCCGACCGTGCTGCTGGTCGCGACCCTTTACCGCCTGGGCCTCAACATCGCCTCGACCCGCCTGATCCTGGGCAATGGTCACGAGGGCGGCCACGGGGCCGGCGCGGTCATCGCCGCCTTCGGCAACCTGATGATGCAGGGCAACTTCGTCATCGGCGTGATCATCTTCATCATCCTGGTGGTGGTGAACTTCATGGTCGTCACCAAGGGTTCGGGCCGCATCGCCGAAGTGGCCGCGCGCTTCACCCTGGACGCGATGCCCGGCAAGCAGATGGCCATCGACGCCGACCTGTCGACGGGCCTGATCGACCAGGACCAGGCCAAGATCCGCCGCAAGGAACTGGAACAGGAAAGCACCTTCTTCGGCGCCATGGACGGCGCCAGCAAGTTCGTGAAGGGCGACGCGGTCGCCGGCCTGATCATCACCGGCATCAACATCGTCGGCGGCATCCTGATCGGCGTCGTGCAGCACAAGGTGCCGCTCGGCGAGGCCGCCTCGACCTACACCCTGATGACCATCGGCGACGGCCTGGTCAGCCAGATCCCGGCCCTGATCATCTCGATCGCCGCCGGTCTGGTCGTGTCTAAGGCGGGCGTCGAGGGCAGCGCCGACAAGGCCCTGACCACCCAACTGGCCATGAACCCCGTCGCCCTGGGCATGGTCTCGGCCTCGTCGGGCGTCATCGCCCTGATCCCCGGCATGCCGCTGATCCCGTTCGCGGCCCTGGCGGTCGGTGCGGGCTATCTGGCCTATCGCCGGGCCCAGCAGGCCAAGCTCGCCCCCGCCAAGGAGGCCGCCGAAGCCGCCGCCGCAGCAGCAGCCGCCGCCCCGGCCGAGCCGGAAGAAGAGCCGATCAGCGCGGCCCTGGCCATCGACGACGTCAAGATCGAGCTGGGCTACGGCCTGCTGACCCTGATCAACGACCTGGAAGGCCGCCGCCTGACCGACCAGATCCGCGCTCTGCGCAAGACCCTGGCCACCGAGTTCGGCTTCGTCATGCCGCCCGTGCGCATCCTCGACAACATGCGCCTGGCCAACCAGGGCTACGCCATCCGCATCAAGGAGATGGAAGCGGGTCTGGGCGAAGTGCGCCTGGGCCACCTGATGGCCATGGACCCGCGCGGCGGCCAGGTGGAGCTGCCCGGCGAGCACGTGCGCGAGCCCGCCTTCGGCCTGCCGGCCACCTGGGTCGCCGACGACCTGCGCGAAGAGGCGACGTTCCGCGGCTATACGGTCGTCGATCCGGCCACGGTGCTGACCACGCACCTGACCGAGATCCTCAAGGAGAACATGGCCGACCTGCTCTCCTACGCCGAGGTGCAGAAGCTCCTGAAGGAGCTGCCGGAAAACCAGAAGAAGCTCGTCGACGACCTGATCCCCGGCGTCGTCAACGCCGCCACGATCCAACGCGTGCTGCAGGCCCTGCTCAAGGAGCGCGTCTCGATCCGCGACCTGCCGCAGATCCTGGAAGGCATCGGCGAGGCCGCCCCGCACACGGCTTCGGTCACCCAGCTGGTCGAGCAGGTGCGCGCGCGCCTGGCCCGCCAGCTGTGCTGGGCCAATCGCGGCGAGGACGGCGCCCTGCCGATCATCACCCTGTCGGCCGACTGGGAGCAGGCCTTCGCCGAAGCCCTGATCGGGCCGGGCGAGGACAAGCAGCTGGCCCTGGCCCCCTCGCGCCTGCAGGACTTCATCCGCGGCGTGCGCGACACCTTCGAGCGCGCCGCCCTGCAAGGCGAACAGCCGGTGCTGCTGACCAGCCCGGGCATCCGCCCCTACGTCCGCTCGATCATCGAGCGCTTCCGCGGCCAGACCGTGGTGATGAGCCAGAACGAGATCCACCCCCGGGCGCGTCTGAAGACGGTGGGGATGGTCTAGGGCCGTCTACGCGCCAACTTCTGTTCACGACCCATTGCGGACCTTCGCCGAAGCGCTAGCGTGCTGGCATGAAAAAGAACCGGGCATATCTAGCCGCAATGCTCTTCGTCGGCTTCTCTGTGTTCGCTCAAACGGCCTGTGACCGGAATGCGGTTCGATCGACTCCGCCGGAAAATGCTACGGGAGTCTGCTATCGGCGACTTGAGTGGTTTGACGCGGGGAAGCTTCACGACCGGTTCGAGACCCTCGTCGTTGTGCAGTCATCCAAGTCCGCGACCGACATGACGCGCGTGATGGATATGGAAGACGCCCGCGCACGCTCGCCTTCAGCTCACCATCTGACGCCCAACCGCTGGCACAGCGGGTGGCTGACCGACACAGCTCACGACTTCACAAGCGGCCCTTCCTGCGCCCATCTACCGGCTTTCGTCGAGCGCCGTTAAAGTCTGATAACCACCCTTTGCGGAGTGTCAGTTCGTCCGCTTCCAAGGCGACGGGAATAGGGATCCGACCTTAAGCCCCGAACGCCGTGTGGTAGGTCACCGCGCCGCGCGGCGGGCGGCCCTTGAAGATCAGCCGTTGCAGGTAGGGCGAGGACTCGCCGCCGTAGGTCAGAACCTCGTCGGCCACGAAGCCGAACCGTTCGTAATATTTGGGCGAGCCCAGCAGCACGCAGCCGGCGGCGCCGCGCGCTTCCAGCTGCTTGAGGCCTTCGCGGATCAGGGCCTGGCCAAGGCCCGTGCCCTGCTGGTCGGGGTTCACCGACACCGGGCCAAGGCCGTACCAGTCGCCCGACGAGACCTCGATATCGACCGGCGAAAAGGCGATGTGGCCGGCCACCTGGCCGTCGACCTCGGCCACCAGCGACAGCGACAGGGCGCCGGCCGCGCGCAGGGCGGCGACGATCAGGGCTTCGGTCTGGCTGCTGTAGGGACGGCCCAGGAAGGCGGCGGACGTCACCGCGCCGATGGCGGCGACGTCTTCGGGGCGCTCGGGACGGATCAGCATGGCTCAGGCTTCCAGGGTGGCGAGAACGAAGTCGGCGCGGGCGGCGACCGAGGTCTTCGGCAGGATGACGACCTCATAGTCGAGGGCGGGCAGGGCGGCTTCCAGGCGGTGATATTCCTCCAGCGCCGCGTCGAGGCCGTGGCGGCGTTCGGCGTCGGCGACGTGGATCTGCGGCCAGGGCGGCGCGAGAAAGACGCGGCGGTGATAGCGGTGGGCGCGGTCCAGCGCCCGCAGGCTCGGCTCGCCGGTGGCGGCCTCCAGGGCGCTGGCGGCGTCGACTAGGCCGCGGTCGAAGAACACCCAGCCATGCAGGCCGCGCGCGGCCTCGCGATCGGCCAGGGCCAGTTCGACGGCGCGGCGGGCGAAGGCGGCGGGATCGTTCCAGGGCAGGACGGTGTCGTCCGGCCCTTGCGCCTGCCGGACGATGCGGCGGCCGGGCTCCTCGACGACGGCGTAGCCGCGCGCGGCCAGCTGCGCCAGCAGGCTGGACTTGCCGCCGCCCGAGCAGCCGGTGATCAGGACGAAGTTGTCGGCCATGAGTCGTCCTCCGGCCGGCATCTTATCCTAGCGGGTCATCCAGGGCTTGGACTTGCCGGTCGGCGCGGTGGCGTCGGCCTTGTCGACCTTGCCGCTGGAGGCCTTGGGGCCATGGCCGTGGCGGCCCTGGGCCGCCTTCTTCAGGCGCAGGGCGCGCTGCATCGGGGTTTCGTTCGGCGGGGCGTCGTTGGTCTCGTTGCTCATCGGCGCGCTGTAGCACGCCGGACGCCCCACGTCCCGCTTGGCGACCGCCGGGGCGGTCGCCAAGCCATCTACTTGAAGCGTGGCGGACGCCGAAACCGCACACACTTTCGGCTGCCACGCTTTAGTGCCCTCCCGAACGGTCCGGGTGGGGGACCTTAGCCACGTCGGCGGCCGTCACCGGCTTGGCGTAGGCGTTGCCGAAGTGGGTGCGGACATAGGTGACGACCTGAGCGATCTGCTCGTCGTCCAGCGTGCCGGCGAAGGGCGGCATGCCCCCCTGGCCGCGCACCACCACCATGGAGACGTAAGGGGCGGCGGCCAGCTTTGGATTGCCGGCGAGGGCGGGAATCGTGCCCGCGCCGGTTCCGCCCTTGGCGTCGGCCATGTGGCAGGCCTGGCAGACGGCCTCGTAGACCTGCTGGCCGGTAAGGGGCTTGGCGACGCGGACCACGCCGCCGCCGGTGTCGCCGCCGGGCGGGGCCTGGGCGACGGCGGGGATGGCGCAGGCGAGGACGGCGACCAGCGCCGACGCCGCGACGAGAACGGGACGGGTCATGCTCTAGGCCTCCAGGGCGCGCTTGTGCAGGCGGGTGATAGCGTCCAGCGACGAGAGCAGCGCGCCCTCCATCCAGCAGCCGACATAGGAGGCGTGCTCGCCGGCCAGCACGATGCGCCGGTCCATGGCCACCAGGGTCTGGTAGTGCTGCTTGCGGGTCTCCTCGGTCCAGCGGGCGCAGCAGCCCAGCGCCCAGGGCACGCGGCTCCAGGCCACCGAGGCGCCGTTGGCGAACTCCTTGCGATAGCTCTGCGGGTGCAGGACCGAGCCCTGTTGCAGGGCGACCTCGATGCGTTGCTGCGGCGTCATGCCGGCCAGGCGATAGGCCCCCATCTCGCGGGCGAAGGCCCCCAGCAGCACGGCCGGCCCGTTCCCGAACAGGTTGTTGTTGGGATAGGAGATCAGGGCGATCTCCTGGTCGGTGAAGCTGTGGCCGCCGTAGATGGAGTCTTCCTCCTCCCAGAAGCGCCGCTTCATCTCCAGGCCGATCTTCACCTGGCCCGAATAGGGCACGGCCTTGATGGCGGCGGCCAGGTCGTCGCTGATCTCGCTGTCGATCTGGCCGAGGATGGAAAGTGGAATGGTGCAAACGCACCAGTCTGCCTTGGCGGTCTCGACCTTGCCGGTGGCGGTGTCGCTGAAGGTGACGGCCACGCCCTTGTCGTCCTGGGCGATCTTCGTGACCTTGGCGTTGAAGGTCGTCAGGCCCTCGACCTGCCTGGCGAAGGCCTTGCCGATCATGTCCATGCCGCCGACCGGCTGGAACATGGTGGTCTGCATCTCATGGCCCATGAAGAAGGCCATCGAGGTCCAGACCTGCGGGTCGAGCACGTCGTGCAGGGCGTAGAGGTCGGAGGGGATCGGCGCGCCGTCGATCCCGCCGCCGGGCGGCCGGTCATAGCCCCGGTGGGCCGAGCTGCGCAGGCCCTTGGCGTAGCGGTAGTCGCCGTCGAGCATGCCCCAGCCCTTCAGGGCCTCGAGCAGCTTTTCGCGATCCTCCGGCGTGACCGCGTCGTCCAGCGCCCTGGTGTTGATCGATTTGGCCAGCAGCTCGGCGACATTGCCCTCGAAGTCGGCCGCGGCGGCCTTGAAGCGCACCGGCTTGCCGCCGAACGCGGTCGAGGAATGGACGAAGGTGTTGTGGTTGAACTGGATGAACGGTTCCAGCGCCACGCCGAACTGCTTGCAGTAGTGCAGCAGGGTGCGGTGATGGTGCGGGATCCGCCACGGGCCGGGGTTGAAGTAGTTGCCGGCGGCGAAGCCGACCTTCTGGGTCGCGCCGCCCAGCTCGGTATAGGTGTCGCCGCCGCGCAGGGACCAGTTCCGGCCGCCCGCGCGGCCCTGGTATTCGAGGATCCGCACCTTGTAGCCGGCGCGGGTCAGCTCATAGGCCGCCAGCAGACCGGCCAGGCCCGCCCCCAGCACCAGCACCGAGGCGCCGGGCCTTGCGCCCGCGAGGTTCGGCGGGCCGTGGAACTGGGTCTCGGCGGCGTGGCCGAGGGTGGTGATGGCCTGATACAGCGCCGCCGTCCCGCCTACCCGGGCGATGGCGGTCAAGAGCTGTCTTCTGGTCGGTACGCGAACTCCGTCTGGCATGTGCTCGGCCCTATCCCCTTCGCCGCCGCCCGCGACCGGGCGGCGTGCTGGGACCGAGCTAAGCAGGCCGCCTTACGCCCCCGCCGCCCACTTTGTTCGCGTGGCGAGCGGATGGGTTCGCGGATCACCGTTCCGCAGCGTTCGGACGATGGGGCTGCGCAGGAAACGGGCAGGGGAGGGCGGCGGCTTACGACTCACATTCAGTTCGTCATCCCGGGCGGAGGTCTGCGGAGCGGACCGTAGACCCGGGACCCAGGGGGCTGGGCGCGGCGCTGGGGTCGCCGTTCAAGCGGTGGCCGACGCATCGCGTAGACTGGGTCCCGGCTCTGCGCTTCGCTTCGGCCGGGATGACGGCCTATGGGAGGCCTAAGGAACCTCGGGTAGCGCCCAGGGCTGGAACGCCTCGCGCATCTTCAGGCGGTCGTAATAGGCCTCGACCGCCGGCAGGGCGGCGCGGTCGATGGGGGAGGCGGCCCAGCGGTGGACGGAGACGCCCAGCACCACGTCGGCCAGGGTGAAGGTCTCGCCGGCGGCGAAGGCGCCGGTGCGGTCGAGCTGGCGATCGAGCAGGACCATGGCGCCGTTCCAGGCGTGGATGCTGGCGGCGATCTGGGCCGGATCGTCGAAGCCGGGCATGCGGCGCACCAGGCCGGCGAAGGCGTAGCGCCAGGCGGTGTTCAGCTCGGTGGCCTGCCAGTCCATCCACTGTTCGACGGCGGCCCGGCCGCGCGGCTCGGTGGACAGCAGGGACTCGCCGCCGACGTGGCGCGAGGCGAGGTAGCGGCAGATGGTGTTCGACTCCCACAGCGGTCCGTGCTCGTCGATCAGCACCGGCACCAGGGCGTTGGGGTTCAGCGCCAGGAAGGCCGGGTGGCTGGTCGAGGCGTAGCCGGTTCCCCAGTCTTCGCGCTCATAGGCGAGATCGAGTTCGCCGCAGGTCCACAGCACCTTGCGGACGTTCAGCGACGAGGTGCGGCCCAGTATCCTGAGCATGGAGGTCTCCGTTGACGCTGCGATCTCTAGCATTGTCGGTTTCACGCGCCGGTGGAGAAATTCTTCAAGGCGAGGCGTCTCGCGACTCGTTATGTAGTCGACTTACATAACGAGGGGATTTCATGCTGTTTCGCTCCGTACTGCTCGCCGGTTCGCTGCTGGCCGGCGCCGCCCACGCCCAGGGCGACGTCTATGCGCTGGGCGAGGTGCAGGTGACCGCCCGCAACGCCGCCGGCGAGACGATCGGCGGCAGCACGGTCAAGGGCGAAGACCTGCGCAAGTTCGACAAGGCCAGCGTCGACCAGGCGCTGGACCTGATCCCTGGCGCGGCGGCGGGCGCCAGCGGCGGCTCGCGCAACGAGCGGCTGGTGTTCATTCGAGGCTTCGACCGCTTCCAGACCACCCTGTCGATCGACGGCGTGCGGGTGTTCCTGCCGGCCGACAACCGCATCGACTTCGCGCGGTTTCTCACGGCCGACCTTTCCGAGGTCCAGGTTTCCAAGGGCTATGTCTCGGTGCTGGACGGTCCGGGCGGCCTGGGCGGCGCCATCAACCTCGTGACCCGCAAGCCCTCGCGGCCCTTCGAGGGCGAGATCCGGCTGGGCGCGGGCTTCGATGGAGACGGCTCGCTCAGCAGCAACACCGTGTCGGGCCGCATCGGCGGCGAGGCCGACCGCTTCTACGTCCAGGCCAGCGGCGCGCGCAGCGAGCGCACCCACTGGCGGCTGCCGGGCGACTACAAGGCCACAGCGCTGGAGAACGGCGGCAACCGCGACCACTCCGAGAGCGAGGACTGGCGCGTCAATCTCAAAGCCGGCTTCACGCCCAACGCCACCGACGAATACTCGGTCACCTACACCCGGCAGGAGGGCGAGAAGAACGCGCCCTATCACGTCACCGACACGGCCAGCACGCGCTATTGGTCCTGGCCCTACTGGAACATCGACAGCCTGGCGCTGCTGACGCGCACGAAGATCGCCGACAACGCCGTGCTGAAGGCGCGCGTCTATCGCAACACCTTCGAGAACGCGCTCTATTCTTGGGACAACGCCCGCCAGAACAGCCAGACCCTGGGGCGGGCCTTCCGCTCCTACTATGACGACGTGGCCTATGGCGGGAACCTGGAGCTGGACGTCGACATCACGGCGAGCAACACCCTGAAGGCCGCCGCCTTCTATCGTCGCGACAAGCACGTCGAATGGCAGCAGAGCTTCGCCCCGCCGGGGACCGAGCCTCGCCAGACGGTGATCGAGGACACCACCTCGGTCGCCCTGGAGGACACCCAGCGCCTTGGCGACAAGGTCGACCTGGTGGTCGGCGTCTCGCGCGATCGCCGCGACCTGAGCCAGGCCCAGGACTACAATTCGAACGCCTTCGTCTTCTATCCGCTGACCGACGACGTGGCCTGGAACGGCCAGGCGGCGCTGGTCTGGCGGCCGCTGCCCGACGTGCAGCTGCACGGCAGCGTCTCGTCGCGCGCCCGCTTCCCGACCCTGTTCGAACGCTACAGCGCCCGCATGGGCCAGGCCGTGCCCAATCCGGACGTCAAGGCCGAGCGGGCGATCAACTACGAGCTGGGCGGTTCTGTCGACTTCACCCCGCTGCTGAAGATCGAGGGGGCGGTGTTCTACAGCGACGTGCGCGACGCCCTGATCCTGATCCCGGTGGCGCTGGGCCCGCCCTATGGCACGGTCAACCAGACCAAGAACGCCGGCGACGGCGAATATTACGGCCTGGAAGGCGCAGCGAGGTTCAAGGCCGGCGACCGCCTGACCCTGGGCGGCGCCTATACCTACCTGCACCGCAAGCTGACCGACCCGACCAACGCCGCCTTCCGCCCGACTGGCGTGCCGACCCACAGGCTGTTCGTCTATGCCGACTGGACGCTGAACGACCGCCTGTCGCTGACGCCCAGCATCGAGGCGGCGTCCAAGCGCTGGACGGTGACGTCGAGCTCGCTGGTCAGCCCCGCCCGCTACTATCGCACCGGCGGCTACGTGCTGGCCAACCTGACCGCCCAGGTGACAGTGACGCCGAAGATCGACGTCATCCTCGGCGCCCGAAACCTGCTGGGCCAGAAGTACCAGCTGGTCGACGGCTTCCCCGAGGAAGGCCGCAACTTCCGCGCCGACCTGCGGGTCAAGTTCTGAGGAGCCCCGCCATGCGTCTTGCCTTGATCCTCGCCGCCGGTCTCGCCCTGGCCGCGCCCGCCGCCTTGGCCCAGACCCAATCGGACGCAGCCTGCGCGCCCGGCGTCGAGGCCGGCCTGCCGCCGGAGCTGGCGGCCTGGGCGGCCAAGGTCCCGCTGGCGGCGGCGACTTCGACGGCTGGCCTGCCGAAAGCCGTGCTGGCGCCCGGCCAGGCCTATGCTGCGGCTCTCGCGCCGACCCCGGACGTGGTCTACGCCGTCCAGCCGGAAAAGCCCGGCGGCACGGTCAGCAAGGGCGGCCTGTTCTCGCTGAAGGTCGAGACGGCCGGGGCCTATGTGATCGCGCTGGGGACCGGCGCCTGGATCGACGTTCTGAAGGACGGCGCGGCCCAGCGCTCGACCGCCCACGGCCGGGGTCCGGCCTGCTCGACCGTGCGCAAGATGGTGACCTTCGATCTGGCACCCGGCGACTACCTGATCCAGATCTCGGCCAACGCCCAGCCGGAGCTGCCGATCATGGTCGCCCGCAAGCCCTGACGCGGCGGGGGAGGGGCGTGCGGCTGGAGGTCTATGGTAAGGCGCTGGCTCTGGCGGCCAGTCTGCTGCTGAGCGCCGCCTTCGCGCCTGCCGCCGTATCGACCTTCGACTGGAAGCTGCCGGCGGGCGTCGCGCCGCCGCCGGTCCCGGCCGACAATCCGATGTCGGACGCCAAGGTCGAACTGGGCCGCAAGCTGTTCTACGATGCCGACCTCTCTATCGATGGCACGATGTCCTGCGCCACCTGCCACGAGCAGCGGCGCGGCTTTACCGACAGCAACCGCACCCGTCCGGGCGTGCATGGCGATCCCGGGCGTCGCAACATCCAGACCCTGGCCAATGTCGGCTATTTCCGCGCGCTGACCTGGGGTGATGCGAGCGTGAAGACGTTGGAGAGCCAGGCCCTGATCCCGATCGCCGGGACCAAGCCGGTCGAGATGGGCTTTGCGGGCCAGGAGGCGGTGCTGACCGCGCGCCTGGCCGGCCAAGCCTGCTATCGCAGGATGTTCGGCGAGGCGTTCCCAGAGGCGGGCGGCAAGGTCAGCATGACCACCATCGCCAAGGCCCTTGCCGCCTTCCAGCGCACGTTCGTCTCTTTCGACAGTCCCTATGATCGGCGGCGCCGGGGAGAGGACGTCGCGGTGTCAGCCGAGGCCGAGCGCGGCGAGCGGCTGTTCAAGGCCCGCTGCGCCAGCTGCCATGCCGGCCCGCTGTTCACCGACGCGGACAAGCCTCGCTTCCACCGCATCGATGCGCCGTTCACCGGCGACCAGGGCCTCGCCGACGTCACAGGCGAGGCGGCCGATGCGGGGCGCTTCCGCACGCCTTCGTTGCGCAATGCAGCCCTGAGCGCGCCCTACCTGCACGACGGCTCGGCCCCGACGCTGGAAACGGCGATCCGCCGGCATCGCGTGGCGATGCGGCTGGAGGATCGCCAGGTTGCGGACCTCGTCGCGTTCCTGGGTACGCTGACCGACGAGACCTTCGTCAAGGATTCGCGGTTTTCACTGCCCAAGCCTGGGTGCGGATCCTAGTCTTCCGGAACGCCCGCCGCCGCAGCGGCCATGGCGGCTTGGACCTCGGCTTCGGATTGCGCCATCGCCGCCTGCTGCGCCGCCATGGCGGCTCGTATGGCTGGGTCGACCTGTTCCATCGCCGCCTGTATCGCCGCCTCCTCCGCTTCCTGCGCCGCCTGGGCGGCTCGGAGGGCCTGTTCTATCGCCGGCTCGGAAGGTTCGCTCGGCGGTGCAGGCGGGGTGGCGGCGAAGATTTCCTTCGTCGCCTCGCCAGCGCTGGCGGTGTCGACCGACAGCAGCGTCGAGACGCCCTGCGTCGTCGAGGCCTGTGTCGTCAGGTCGGACTGCTGCTGGCCTTCGGTGGCGTTGTGGGCGGCGTTCGACAGGGCCTGGGAGGTGGCCTGAAACAGATTGCCCATCGCCATGGCGGGCGCGTCGCCCAGAACCTTGGTGTTCACCTGGCTGACGGAGTCGGTGATCTGGTCGTTGACGTTGGTCGGGAAGGCCATGGTCGTCTCCGCGCTGGACCCGGCGGCCTTCGAAATGAAAACCGCGGCTCACCCACAATGGATGGCCGCGGCTTTCGGAATAGGAAATTTCGCACAAGGCGGGGAGGGCGAGGCCTTCCGCCGATCAATCCTCGTCCATCTTGAGGGCGGCGATGAAGGCTTCCTGCGGGATCTCGACCTTGCCGAACTGGCGCATCCGCTTCTTGCCTTCCTTCTGTTTGTCCAGAAGTTTGCGCTTTCGGCTGGCGTCGCCGCCGTAGCACTTGGCGGTCACGTCCTTGCGCAGGGCGCGGACGGTTTCGCGGGCGATGATCCGGCCGCCGATGGCCGCCTGGATCGGGATGACGAACATGTGCTGCGGGATGAGCTCCTTCATCTTCTCGCACATGCCGCGGCCGCGGCTTTCGGCGCGGCTGCGGTGGACCAGCATCGACAGGGCGTCGACCGGCTCGCTGTTGACCAGGATCGACATCTTCACCAGGTCGCCGGCGCGGTAGTCCTCGAGCTGGTAGTCGAAGCTGGCATAGCCCTTCGAGATCGATTTCAGGCGGTCATAGAAGTCGAACACCACCTCGTTCAGCGGCAGGTCGTAGATGACCATGGCGCGGTTGCCGACGTAGGACAGCTCGCGCTGCATGCCGCGACGATCCTGGCAGAGCTTGATGACGCCGCCCAGATACTCGTCCGGGGTGAAGATCGTCGCCTTGATCCAGGGCTCGGCGATCTCTTCGATCTGCATGACGTCCGGCAGGTCGGCCGGGTTGTGCAGCTCGATCTCTTCGCCGTTGCGCATCTTGATCTTGTAGACCACCGACGGGGCGGTCGCGATCAGGTCGAGGTCGAACTCGCGGCTCAGACGCTCCTGGATGATTTCCAGGTGCAGCAGGCCGAGGAACCCGCAGCGGAAGCCGAAGCCCAGCGCGGCCGAGCTTTCCATTTCGAAGGTGAAGCTGGCGTCGTTCAGGCGCAGCTTGCCGACAGCGGCGCGCAGGTCCTCGAAGTCGGCGGCGTCGACCGGGAACAGGCCGCAGAACACCACCGGCACGACTTCCTTGAAGCCCTTCAGCGGTTCGGCCGTCTGCTTCTTTTCGTCGGTGATGGTGTCGCCGACGGCGGCGTCGGCAACTTCCTTGATCGAGGCGGTGAAGAAGCCGACCTCGCCCGGGCCCAACAGGGCCACGTCGGTGGCCTTGGGCGTGAACACGCCGACCTTGTCGATGCGGTGGGTGGCGCCGGTCTGCATCATGCGGACCTGCTGGCCGGCCTTCAGCGTGCCGTCGAAGATGCGCACCAGCACGACCACGCCCAGATAGGCGTCGTACCAGGCGTCGACCAGCAGCGCCTTCAGCGGCGCGTTGACGTCGCCCTTCGGGGCGGGCAGGCGGGTGACGATGGCTTCCAGCACGTCGGGAATGCCGATGCCGGTCTTGGCCGAGCATTCGACGGCGTCCGAGGCGTCCAGGCCGATGACGTCCTCGATCTGGGCCTTCACCCGATCGACGTCGGCGGCCGGCAGGTCGACCTTGTTGAGGACCGGAACGATCTCGTGGTTGTTGTCGATGGCCTGGTAGACGTTGGCCAGGGTCTGGGCTTCCACGCCCTGAGAGGCGTCGACGACCAGGATCGAGCCTTCGCAGGCGGCCAGCGAGCGCGACACTTCGTAGGCGAAGTCGACGTGCCCGGGGGTGTCCATCAGGTTGAGGACATAGGTCTCGCCGTCGGCGGCCTTGTAGTTCAGGCGCACGGTCTGCGCCTTGATGGTGATGCCGCGCTCCTTCTCGATGTCCATGTTGTCGAGGACCTGGGCGCTCATCTCGCGCGCGGTCAGGCCGCCCGTGGTCTGGATCAGGCGGTCGGACAGGGTCGACTTGCCGTGGTCGATGTGGGCCACGATCGAGAAATTGCGGATCTTGTCGAGGGGCGTAGAGCTCATGCGCGTGCGTCTATCACATTTGCACCGGTTCGCGAGGGGGCGTGACGGGTTTGCGTCATCGACCCCGTTCACGGCGGGCCTCAAATCGTCTAATCCGACGCGATGATCCAGCGTCGACGACCCGTCCCCTTCGAACTCGGCCCCGTGCACTTCATCGGCATCGGCGGCATCGGCATGTCCGGCATCGCCGAGATCATGATCCGCATCGGCTACACCGTGCAGGGCAGCGATGCGAAGGCCAGCGCCAATACCGAACGGCTCGAGAAGCTGGGCGCGCGCATCTTCGTCGGCCACGACGCGGCCAATGTCGAAGGCGCCTCGGCCATCGTCTATTCGACGGCGGTGAAGGCCGATAACCCCGAGATGGTCGCCGGCCGCGACAAGCGCCTGCCGCTGGTGCGCCGCGCCGAGATGCTGGCCGAGCTGATGCGCCTGCAGTTCTCGGTCGCCGTGGGCGGCACCCACGGCAAGACCACCACGACCTCGATGGTCGCGGCCCTGCTCGACGCCGGCGGCCTGGACCCGACGGTGGTCAACGGCGGCATCATCAACGCCTATGGCACCAACGCCAAGGTCGGCGAGGGCGACTGGATCGTCGTCGAGGCCGACGAGAGCGACGGCTCGTTCCTGAAGCTGAAGTCGACCGTGGCCATCGTCACCAACATCGACGCCGAGCACCTGGACCACTGGGGCGACTTCGACGCGGTGAAGAAGGGCTTCCAGGACTTCATCCAGAACATCCCCTTCTACGGTTTCGCGGCCGTCTGCACCGACCATCCGGAAGTGCAGGCCCTGACCTCGCGGATCGAGAACCGCCGCCTGGTGACCTACGGCACCAACCCGCAGGCCGAGGTGCGCGTCTCCAACATCGAGATGGGCCCGGAAGGCGCCAAGTTCGACATCGTGGTCTCGCCGCTGGAAGGCGAGCCGGTGCGCTACGAGGGTCTGAAGATGCCGATGGCCGGGCACCACAACGTGCTCAACGCCACCGCCGCCGTCGCCGTGGCCCGCGAACTGGGCCTGGACGCCGACGCCATCCGCGCGGGCCTGGCCGCCTTCGGCGGGGTCAAGCGCCGCTTCACCACCACCGGCGTGGCCAACGGCATTCGCGTGGTCGACGACTACGGCCACCACCCGGTCGAGATCGCCGCCGTGCTCAAGGCCGCCCGCGCGGTGACGCAAGGCAAGGTGATCGCCGTGGTGCAGCCGCACCGCTACACCCGCCTGCGCGACCTGATGACCGAGTTCTCCAGCTGCTTCAACGACGCTGACACCGTGGTCGTCGCCGACGTCTATACGGCGGGCGAGCAGCCGATCGAGGGCGTCGACCGCGATCACCTGGTCGAGGGCCTCAAGAAGTTCGGCCACCGCCGCGCCCTGCCGCTGGAAAGCCCGGCCGCCCTGCCGGAGCTGATCGCGGCCGAGGCGACCAGCGGCGACCTCGTGGTGCTGCTGGGCGCCGGGGACATTACCTCGTGGGCCTACGCCCTGCCGGGTCAGCTGGAAGCGCTGGCGAAGTAGTTGTCCATGACCTGGAAGACCAATCTCCCCGCCGTGCGCGGCAAGCTGCTGATCGACGAGGCCCTGGCCCCGTTCACCTGGTTCCGCGTCGGCGGGCCGGCCGACGTGGTGTTCCTGCCGGCCGACGAGCAGGACCTGGCTGATTTCCTTAAAAGCCTGGACCCGGCCGTGCCGGTGATGGCCATCGGCGTCGGCTCCAACCTGCTGGTCCGCGACGGCGGCGTCGAGGGCGTGATCATCCGGCTGGGCAAGGGCTTCAACACGGTCGAGGCCCTGGGCGACAATCGCATCAAGGCCGGCAGCGCCGTGCCCGACGCCATCCTGGCCCGCAAGGCGGCCGAGGCCGGTATCGCCGGGCTGGAGTTCTACGCCGGCATCCCCGGCACGATCGGCGGCGCGGTGATCATGAACGCCGGCTGCTACGGCTCCGAGACCGTCAATGTCGTGAAGTCGGTGCGTGTCATGGATCGCGCGGGCGTGGTGCGCGAGCTGTCGGTCGACGATCTGCACTACACCTACCGCCACAGCGCCCTGCAGGATGGCGAGACGGTGATCGTGCTCGATGCGACCTATGAAGGGACCGCCGAAGAGCCGGCGGCGATCAAGGCCCGCATGGCCGAAATCACCAGCCGTCGCGAGACCACCCAACCGATCCGCGAAAAGACCGGCGGCTCGACCTTCAAGAACCCGCCGGGCCACTCGTCGTGGAAGCTGGTCGACGAGGCCGGCTGGCGCGGCAAGCTGTTTGGCGGCGCGATGTTCTCGCCGCTGCACAGCAACTTCCTGATCAACACCGGCGAGGCCACGGCCGCCGACCTGGAAGGCCTGGGCGACACCGTCCGCGCCGACGTGCTGGCCAAGACCGGCGTCCAGCTGGACTGGGAAATCAAGCGGATCGGCAGATCCTGATCCCTCTCCCCTTGCGGGAGAGGGTGGCCCGAAGGGCCGGGTGAGGGGTCTCTCAGAAATCAGACGCCGCGATAGCCGATCAGCCGTCGCGGCGCTTTTCGTTGGTGCGACCCCTCATCCGTCGACTTTGTCGACACCTTCTCCCGCAAGGGGAGAAGGGTCACACGTCCTTCTTCGACAGATATTCCTCGACGTCGATCTCCTTCTCCCAGCGCGCCACGGCCGTGGCGATCGACAGGTCGCAGGTCACGTTCGGCACCGTGCGGATCATGTCGAGGATGCGGTCGAAGGGCAGGATGAAGCCGACGATGATCGCCGTCTGGGTGGGGCCGACGCCGACGGTGGCCAGCACCGCGGCCAGCACGAACAGCGAGCCCGACGGCACCGGCGCCACGCCCATGGCCACGATGGTGGTGGTCAGCGCCACCAGGGCGTAGTCGGCCAGGGTCAGCGGCACGCCGAACGCCTGGGCGGCGAACAGGGTCAGCATGGCCACGTACATCGCCGTGCCGTCCATGCCGATCGTGGCGCCCAGCGGCAGGACGGTGGACGAGATCGACGGCTTGATCCCCAGGTTCTCTTCGGCCACCCGGATCGCCACCGGCAGGGTGGCCGAACTGGACGAGGTGGAGAAGCCGACCAGGATGGCGTCCATGCAGCCGCGATAGAACGGCAGGAGCGGCAGCCACGCGCCCAGCCGCACCACGGCGGCGTGGGTGACGAAGGTCTGGATCGCCGCACCGATGATCACGCAGACCCCCAGCTTGGCCACGTGCAGGAAGGTCTCGGGTCCGTTCGTGCCCATGACCACAGCGATCAGGGCGAACACCCCGAACGGCGCGGCCTCCATCACGAAGCCGACGATGCGCAGCATCACCTCGCTGGCGCTGGCCAGCAGCCTGGCGACGGGCTCGCCGTCCTTGCCGGCGACGATCACGCCCGCCCCGACCAGCACCGCGAAGAAGATGATCGCCAGGGTCTCGCCCTCGGCCAGGGCCTTGATCGGGTTGAGCGGCACGATGCCGATGAACAGCTCGGCCGGCGACTTGGGCGGAGCCACGGCCTGTGGGGCGGCGTTGTGCAGGTCTGCGCCGACGCCGGGACCGAGCAGGCTGGCGATGGACAGGCCGATGCAGACCGCGATCAGGGTCGTCAGCACGTACATGGCGATGGTCTTGACGCCGATGCCGCCCAGCCGCTTGGCGTCGCCCAACTGGGCCACGCCCGAGGCGATGATCACGAACACCAGCGGAGCCACCATCATGCGGATCAGCCGCACGAAGATGTCGCCCATCCACTTGAGGCTGGTGGCGCCTTCGCCCCAGAAATAGCCGACCACGGCCCCTAGAACCAGAGCGGCCAGGATCCGCTTCCACAGCGAGATTCCGAACCAGACTTGCAGCGGGTTCTTGCGGCCTGGGGACGGAGGCGGCTCGGCGAGGGCGTCGGTCATGCCCGCCAGAGCACGGCGTTATGCGAGGCGGGTCAAGCCCTCACAGCCATAGCCCCTCGGCGTCAACGCCGTCGCCCCAGAAGCCCGCGGCCGGCGGCGTGATCCGGCCGCCGACCACCCGCAGGCCGCCGGGATGGTCGTCCTTCAGCCACCACGGTCCGTCGAGGTCGGCGAAGGCGCATTCGGCGGCAAGGTGCAGGGCCGGCGCGATGGCCAGGGACGAGGCGACCATGCAGCCGGTCATCAGGGTGAAGCCCAGGTCCTTGGCCGCGCGCAGCATCTCCAGCGCCTCGGTCAGGCCGCCGGACTTGTCGAGCTTGAGGTTCACGGCCTGATAGCGCTTGCGCAGGGCCGGCAGGTCGGCGGCGGTGTGCACCGACTCGTCGGCGCAGATCGGGAAGGGCGGGGCGTAGCCTTCCAGGGCGGCGTCCTCGCCGGCCGACAGCGGCTGTTCGACCAGGGCTATGTTCAGGCGCGACAGCTGGTCTTCCAGGCCGCGCAGGATGTCGAAGGTCCAGCCCTCGTTGGGATCGACGATCAGGGCGGAGTCTGGAGCCGCGGCGGCTACGGCGGCCAGGCGGGCGGCTGGGTCCTCCGCCGAGAGCTTGATCTTGATCAGCGGCGCCTCGGCGACCTTGCGGGCCGCCTCCGCCATGGCGTCCGGCGTATCGAGGCTGACGGTGACGGCGGTGACGAGGGCGGGCGGGACGACAAGGCCCGTGGCGGCGGCTATCGGCACGCCCGTGGTCTTGGACCGCAGGTCCCAGATGGCGCAGTCCAGGGCGTTGCGGGCCGCGCCGGCCGGCAGCAGGGCCAGGGCCTCGGCAAGGTCGCCGCCCATGGCGATCAGCCGGGCGGCGGGGGCCAGTTGCGCCTCGACGCCCTGCACCGTCTCGCCGTAGCGGGCGTAGGGCACGCTCTCGCCGCGGCCGATATGGCCGTTCTCGGCGATCTCGACCATCACGACGTCGGCGGCGGTCTTGACTCCGCGCGAGATGCGGAACGGGGCGGCAAGGGGATAGCTGACGGGGCGGACGGCGACGAGGCGGCTCATGCCCCTGGCTTGGCGCCGTTCGACGGGTTTGGCGAGAGGATCAGCGCTTGGAGAGGCGCGGGATCGGCGAGTCCGCGCGGCGCTCCGCCATGACCTGCAAGGCCAGACGCGGACGGATGACGAAGAGGCCGGCCCAGACCAGCAGCACGCCGGCGTAGCTGATCGAGCCCCACAGCCCCGAGGGGCGGCCCGGACGGGTCCGGCGGACGGAGGCGCTGCGAACGGGAGCGTCGAAGTACTGGGTCATGGCGATGTCGGTCATGGCTTCCTCCGTGGACGCTTGGACCCTGCGCCTCTGGTGCGTCAGAACTGGACGTATAGCCGAACGCCCCTCGGATCCTTATGTCAGGGGCGCAACACGCCTTTGGAGTTCCCATGTCGAAGCCCGTCACCATCAACATCCCGCACGAACTCGGCGTGGCCGAGGCCAAGCGACGGATCGAGAACGGCTTCGAGCAGCTGGGCGCCCAGATCCCCGGCGGCCTGGCCAATGTCACCAAGGCCTGGCGCGACGACGTGCTCGACTTCTCGGCCCTGGTCATGGGCCAGAACATCACCGGCAAGCTGAACGTCGCCGCCAACGTGGTGATCGTCGAGATCGTCCTGCCGGGCCTGCTGGGCATGATCGCCGGCAAGATCACCGGCCAGGTCCAGAAGCAGGGGACGCTGCTGCTCGAGAAGAAGTAGGCGAGGGGCCTCTAGAGCCGCCGCGGATCGTGGTCGTGGCGGCCCAGGCTCTCGAACTTGCCCTCCTCGGCCTTGTTGACGAACTGCGAGGCCACCAGCCAGGCCTTCACCGGCCGCAAGGTGGCCAGGCAGCCTAGGATCAGGGCCGGGAACACGGTCACGAAGTGCACCCAGATCGGCGGGCGGTAGACCACCTCGACCCAGGCGAAGACGAAGGTCACCAGGATGCCGACGCCGCTCATCACGAAGAAGGCCGGGCCGTCGGCCGGCTCGGCGAAGCCGTAGTCCAGGCCGCACTGGTCGCAGGACGGGGCCAGCGCCAGGAAGCCCTTGAACAGCTTGCCCTCGCCGCAGCGCGGGCAGCGCTGGCGAAAGCCGCTGACGATGGGCGAGGGCGGATCGAAAAACTCGTGTCCGGGCGTCATGACCCCTACCTACAATCCGAAAATTGATCCATACATTACTGTATAAATGTATGGATCAATGATGGGCGACGCAAGAGACGCCGTTCTGCCGGCGGGCGCGGCATGGCTGCGGCGGGTGGCCGCGGGGGAGGGGCCGATCTATCGCCGGGTGTTCGAGGCCCTGCGCGGCGCGATCGCCGACGGCGAGCTGTCGGCCGGCGAGCAGTTGCCGCCGCAGCGGACGGTGGCCGGCCTGCTGGGCGTCGACTTCACCACCGTCACCCGCGCCTACGCCCTGGCGCGCGAGCAGGGGCTGGTGGAAGGCGCAGCCGGGCGCGGCACCTTCGTGCGCCGGCGGACGGGCGAAGAGGAGGCCGGCCTCATCGACCTCTCCATGAACCTGCCGCCGCCGCCCGAGGGGCTGTCGCTGGCCGCACTGCTGCGTGAGGCGACGGCGGGCGTGCTGGCCCGCACCGATCCGGCGACGCTGATGGCCTATCACGCCGGTCCAGGCTCCCTGGCCCAGCGGGCGGCGGGGGCGGCCTGGCTCGCGCCGGGCCTGGGCGTAGTGGACCCCGAACGGGTGGTGATCTGCGCCGGGGCGCAGGCGGCCCTATCGGCGATCCTGACGGTGGAGACCGCGCCCGGCGATACGGTGATCGTCGAGGCCCTGACCTATCCTGGCCTGCTGGCGGCCCTGGCCGCGCGCGGCGTCCGCGCGTTGTCCTGCCCGATGGACGGGGAGGGGATCGTCCCCGAGGCCTTGGCCGAGCGTCTGGCGGCCAGGGGCGCGCGGCTGGTGGTGGTCACGCCCACCTGGCAGAACCCGACCACGGCGACGATGAGCCCGGCCCGCCGCGCGGCGATCGTCGACGTCTGCGCGGCGGCGGGCGCCCGCATCCTCGAGGACGACGCCTACGGCCGGTTGCCCGATCCCGCGCCGGCCGCCCTGGCGCGTCTGGCGCCGGAGCGGACCTGGCACGTGGCGACTCTGGCCAAGGCCCTGACGCCGGGCCTGCGGATCGCCTATGTGGCCGCGCCCGACGCTGCGGGGGCCGCGCGTCTGGCGACCGCCGGCCATGCCCTGTGCCAGATGCCCGCGCCGCTGATGGCGGCCGTGGCCACCGCCTGGATCCGCGACGGAACCGCCGAGGCGATCCTGGCCGGGGTCCGCGCCGAGGCCGCCGCCCGCCGGGCCCTGGCGGCCGAGATCCTGCCCGAGGCGATCGGCCCGGACGGCTGCCTGCACGTCTGGCTGGAGCGGGCGGCGGGCGGCCCGGCCCAGGGGCTGTCGCTGGCGGCGGCGTCGCTGTTCGCCGCGCCGGGCGTCGAGGCGCGGGGCGCGCGGCTGTCGCTGGGCGCGCCGGGCAAGCGCGCGATCCTGGCCTCGGCCCTGCGGCGCGTCGCCGGCTCGCCTGCCTGACGCGCACGAAAAAGGGGCGGACCCGAAGGTCCGCCCCTGATCGTCAGTCCCGGCCGACCAGCACCGGTTCATCCTGGTGCGTCCCATGGGCGGGGTGTTGGTGGGAGTGGTGGAAGAACCGCCCCAGCAGCTTGTTGGACCAGTTCTTCAGCTGGTCCATCAGCACGAACACCACTGGGATGAACAGCAGCGACAGGAAGGTCGAGGTGATCAGACCGCCGATGACGGTGATCGCCATCGGAGCCCGGAACTCGACGTCGGCGCCGAAGCCCACGGCCACCGGCACCATGCCCGCGCCCATGGCCACGGTGGTCATCAGGATCGGGCGGGCCCGCTTGTGCGCGGCGTCGAGCAGGGCCTCGCGCCGGGTCATCTGGCCGTCCTTCATGGCCATGATCGCGTACTCGACCAGCAGGATCGAGTTCTTGGCGGCGATGCCCATCAGCATCAGGATGCCGATCAGGCTCGACATCGAGAAGCTGCTGTTGACCAGCTTCAGTAGGGCGAAGGCGCCCCCGATGGCCAGCGGCAGGGCGGCCATGATGGTCACCGGGTGGGCGAAGCTGCGGAACAGCAGCACCAGCACGACATACATCAGCAGCAGGCCCGTGAAGAGCGCCATGGCGAAGCCGGTGGCCATCTCCATCATGAACTCGGCGTCGCCGGCGGCCACTTCCTTGACGCCGGTGGGCAGGTCCTTGACCGAGCTGAGGGCGTGCACCAGCTTGCCGGCCTCGCCGACCACGATGCCGTCGAGTTCGGCGGTGATCTCGGCGACGCGGGCGCGGTCCTGCCGGTTGATCTGCGAGGGACCGGCGCCGAAGCGGATGTCGGCCACCGCGTTCAGCGGCACCGAGGCGCCGGTGGACGAGGGCACCTTCAGGGTCTCGAGCACCGACAGGTCCTCGAGGGCGTTCTGGGTCAGGCGCAGGCGGATCGGCACCTGGCGGTCGCCCAGATTGTACTTGGGCAGCGACTGGTCGATGTCGCCGATGGTCGCCACCCGCACGGCCTGCGAGATCGCGCCGGCCGAGACGCCCATGCGGGCGGCCTGGTCGGGACGCGGGGTGACGATGATCTCCGGACGGGCGATCGAGGCGGTGTTGACCACGTTGGCCAGGCCCGGAACCGTGCGCATCTGGGCCTCGACGCGGCGGGCGGCCGCTTCCAGCTCGGGGCCGTCGTCGCCCACGAGGCGCAGGGTGTAGCTGCCGCCGTCGCCGGGACCGCCGCCGCTGTTGTTGCCCGCGCCGATGCGTGCGCCGGGAATGGCCTTGAACTGGTCGACCATCAGGCGGCTGAACTGCTGCTGGTTCATCCGCTCGCCCTTCGGCACGAGGTCGGCGGTGATCCGGGCCTTGTTCACCCCGTCGTTGCCCACCGAGGCGTAGACGCTCTTGACCTCAGGGCGGGCCTTCAGCTCGCGGGTGACGCGCTGGGCCACGGCGTCGGTCTCGTCCAGCGTGGCGCCGGGCGGCAGTTCGATCGAGAACGGCGCGCGGCCGCGGTCGGCCGCCGGCTGGAACTCGAACGGCAGGCTCTTGGCCAGGAAGTACGAGCCGACCAGGATCGGAAGGGCCATCAGGGCGACCTTCCACTTGTTGTCCAGGCCCCAGCTCAGCGCCTTCAGGTAACCCGGCATCCAGAACGGGTCGGTGTCGGGCTTGTGATGCGGCTTGAGCATGTAGGCGCCCATCAGCGGCGTTAGCATGCGGGCGACCAGCAGCGAGAACAGCACCGAGACGCAGGCGGCCAGGGCGAAGGCCTTGAAGAACTGGCCGATGATCCCGGGCATGAAGCCGGTAGGCGCGAACACCGCCACGATGGTGAAGGTGGTGGCCACCACGGCCAGGCCGATCTCGTCGGCGGCCTCCATCGCCGCGTTGTAGGGCGACTTGCCGCCGCGCATGTGGCGGACGATGTTCTCGATCTCGACGATGGCGTCGTCGACCAGGATGCCCACGGTCAGCGACAGGGCCAGCAGGGTGACGCCGTTCAGCGACTGGCCCAGCGGCGCCATGATCGCGAAGGTCGGCAGCAGCGACAGCGGGATGGCCACGGCCGCCAGGAAGGTGGCGCGCCAGTCGCGCAGGAACAGCAGCACCACCAGCACGGCCAGCACCGCGCCGAGGATCAGCGCTTCCATCGACGCCCAATAGCTCTCCTCGATGTACTTCACGTTCGAGGTGATTTCCTGGATCGTCAGCTCGGGATGTTCCTTGTCGAGCTTCTCGACGGCCTTGCGCACCTTCTCGGCGACCTTGACCTCGCTGGCCCCGCGCGAGCGGACCATGTTGAAGGTCACGACTTCCTGGTTGTCGAAGCGGGCGCGGTTGCGTGGCTCGGCCCAACGGTCGGTGACCTCGCCCAGGTCGCCCAGGCGCACCGTGCCGCCGTTGCCCAGCGGGATGCGGGTCTCGCGCAGCTGCTCCACCGAACCGGCCGCGCCCAGGGTGCGGATGGCGCGCTCGGAGCCCGAAACGGTCACCCGGCCGCCGGGCAGGTCGGCGTTGGTGCTGGCCAGGGCCTGGCTGACGGAGGCGGCGGTGACGCCCCGCGACGACAGGCGGTCGGGATCCAGGGCCACCTGGATCTCGCGACTGACGCCCCCCAGCCTGTTGACCTCGCCGATGCCGCGGATCGCCAGCAGGGTGCGGGCCACGTCGTTGTCGACGAACCAGCTGCGCTGCTCGGGCGTCAGGCCCGGCGCCTGGACCACGTAGGTGATCAGCGGATCGCCCGAGATGTCGATGCGGGTGACGTTGGGGATCTGCATGTCCTGCGGCAGGGCGGACTGCAGGTTCGACATGGCGTTGCGCACGTCGTTGGTGACGCGCTCGTGGTCGACGCCCAGTTCGAACTCGATGAAGGTCGAGGAGAAGCCGTCGCCCACGGTCGAGGTGATGTGGCGGACCTGGCCCAGGCCCGCGATCGAATCCTCGATCAGGCGGGTGACCTGGGTTTCCAGCTCGCTGGGCGCAGCGCCCGGACGCGAGGCCGACACCACCACCAGGGGCAGGTCGACGTCAGGGTTGTTATTGATCCGCATGCTGTTGAAGCCGACGATGCCGGCCAGGGTCAGCATCACGAACAGCATGAGGACGGGGATCGGGTTCTTGATCGCCCAGCGTGAGATGTTGTTGGCGTCCATCGTCGCAGCCTAGCGCTTGGCGGCCGGCAGGGCGGGCGCGGGCAGGTGGGTCGCCACCCGCACGGCGTCGCCGTCGCCCAGGAAGCCGGCGCCCTGGACCACCACCTCTTCGCCGGCCGAGACGCCGGACACGGCGGTGATGTCGCCAGTGCGGGCCACGATGCCGACCTTGCGGAACTGCGCCTTCCTGCTGCGGTCGACCATGAACACGCCCGGCTGGTTCTGGCGGTAGAGGATCGCGGCGCTGGGCACGACCGGCGAGGCCTGGTCACCGGCCTGGATCTGGGCGCGGGCGAACATCCCCGGGCGGAAAGCGCCCATCGAGGTCAGTGCGATGCGGGCCACGCCCAGGCGGGTCTGGGTGTCGACCTCGGAGGTGACGATCCGGACGCTGCCGTCGGCCCGGCCGACCTGCTCGGATGTGATGCTGGCGGGCATGCCGGCCTTGACCACGCCAAGGTCGGTCTCGGGGATTTCGGCGTCCAGCTCCATGCGGCCGTCGCGGACGATGCGGAAAAGCTCGCTGCCGGCGTTGACGATCTGGCCCTTGGTGACGCTGCGGCGGACGATCAGGCCCGAGACCGGGGCGCGGATCGAGGCCTGGGCCACGCGGGCCGCGGTCTCGCCCCGGGCGGCTTCGGCGGCGGCCACCTGGGCGGCGGCGGTGGCCTGGCGGGCGGTGGCGGTGTCGAGCGAGGCTTGCGACAGGAAGCCCTTGGCCAGCAGTTCGCGCGAACGCTTCAGCGAGGCCTCGGCCTCGGCGAGGGTGGCGCGGGCGCTGGCGACCGAAGCGTCCTGCTGGCGCAGCTGGGCGCGCAGAAGGGTGTCGTTCAGCGCCACCAGCACCTGGCCCTGGCGGACGAACTGGCCTTCCTCGGCGTTGACGGCGGTGGCGGTCAGGCCGCCGGTCTCGGCGCCGACCGGCACCTCTTCCCAGGCCGAGATGGTGCCCGAGGCGTTGATCACGCGGGGCAGCGGCAGCACCGTGACCGGCGAGACGCTGACGGTCTGGGCGGCGACGGGCTTGCTGGACTTGGCCTCGGCCTTCTTGTCCTTGCCGCAGGCGGCAAGACCGGCGGCCGAAACCGTCAGAACCAGGGCCAGCGCTGTCGTGCGCCCGAAAGACCCCTTGAACCCGTAACCCACGACCTGCCCCTTCAACGTCAAATTCCCAGCTGGGACTTCTAGACGAGAAACGGGGTTCGACGAGTTAAATCGGGGTAAGGCGCGGGGACCCGGGGTCAGGCTTCCTTGCGGGCCGCCTGGGCCTCGGTCGCCGAGGCCGCGCGGATCAGTTCCAGCACGTCGACGATGATCGCCTGCATGGCGTTCTGCGCGGCCACGGCGTCGCGGGCGATGATCGCGTTGGCCACGTCCTCGTGCGAGGGAATCGAGGCGGTGCGGCCCTTGATGCGGTTGGTGAAGCGGATCGAGATCCGCAGCGCCGTGTTCACCAGCTCATGCAGCTCGCTGTAGAACGGGTTCTTGGTGGCGCTGAGGATGGCGATGTGGAAGGCGATGTCGGCGGCCAGGGGGTCGTCCTCGCCCTCGCCGGCGGCCTTCATCCGGGCCAGGCCCTTGCGGATGGCGTTGAGGCCGTCCTCGTCGGCGTTCCGGGCGGCCAGGGCCGCGGCGACCGGCTCGATCCCCAGCCGCATCTCGGTGAAGTCCGACAGCAGCTTCAGCGAGAACTTGCGTTCCAGCAGCCAGCGCAGGACGTCGGGGTCGAGCAGGTTCCAGTTGGCTTCCGGCTCGACCACCGTGCCGTGGCGGGGGCGGGCGCTGAGCAGGCCCTTGGCGGTGAGCATCTTCACCGCCTCGCGCGTGACCGTGCGGCTGGCCCCGAACTTCTTGGACAGCTCGCCCTCGGTGGGGAAGCCGACCTCGGCGTACTCGCCCGTGACGATGGACTGGCCCAGTGATTCCACGAGGCCGTAAGTCAAACTCAGTCCGGGCTGGGTGCGCATCGCCAAGTCTTCTTTTCTATACGTCGGACGCGGAGGGAATCACCCCTGTGTAACGTGGTTCGGGCAGGCCCGGAATGGTCACGTCATACGCGAATACATCGCCTGCGTGTGGTTGTCTGACCAATTCGTCATCCGACAGCTCGTCGCGAGCCGAAGTGACGTACAGCGTGCGTAGGTCCTCGCCGCCGAACGCGACGCAGGTGGGCTGGCTGGCCGGCACGTGCAGGGTCTCCAGCACGCGGCCGTCGGGGGCATGGCGAACCACGGTCCCGGCCGCCCAGCGGGCGCTCCAGAGACAGCCGTCGGCGTCGACCGTGGCCCCGTCGGGGTAGCCCTCGGTCACCTGCGCGAAGACCCGGCGGTTCGAGAGCGTGCCGTCCTCGTCGAGGTCGAAGGCGAAGATGGTCTGCAGCGGGCTGTCGGAGAAATAGGCGGTCTTGCCGTCGGGGCTGAACGCCAGGCCGTTGGCGATCTGCACGCCGCCGAAGTGGGGCGTGAAGGCGCCGGCATGGTCCAGGCGCCAGACGCCGGCCTCGGCGCGATGGCGAATGGCCTCGTCCTCGACCATGGTCCCGGCCCAGAAGCGGCCCGAGCGGTCGACGCGGCCGTCGTTGAAGCGGCGGCCATTGGCCTCGGCTTCGACGCGGTGCAGCCAATCCACCTGGCCCGAGGCCAGATCGAACAGGCCAAGGCCGGTCTCGAAGGCGGCGATGACGCGGCTGCTCTCGCCGGGCAGCAGGGCGATCGAGCCGATGCGCTCGGGAGCGGCGAAGGTCTCGACCACGCCGTCGGCGGGGGCGAAGGCGCGAAGGCGACGGCTCTGGATGTCGGTCCACAGCAGGCGGCCGGCATGGCTGTCCCACACCGGCCCCTCGCCGAGCACGTCGCCGGCCGCGATGATCGCGGCCGGCTGCTGGCTGGAAATCACCACCACGTGGCGTACAGCGCGATCAGGATGAGGATCACGCCCAGGCCGGCGATGTTGAAGGTGGTCTTGGTCCGGTAGCTGACACCTTCGAGGCTGACGACGTTCACTTCCTTCTTCTGCGGGAAGACCAGCGAGACGATCACCGCCGCGACCAGCGCCAGGACGAAGACCAGGCCCACGCGGTTCATGAACGGCATGTCGGGCAGGGCGAACTTCAGGACCAGCGACAGGATCACCGAACCGGCCGTGGCGACTAGGGCGCTGGCGGTGGTGGCGCGCTTCCAGAACAGGCCCAGCATGAAGATCACCACGATGCCCGGGGTGAAGAAGCCGGTGTATTCCTGGATCAGCTGGAACACCTGATCGGCGGCGCCCAGCAGCGGCTTGGCGGTCAGGATGCCGACGATCACGGCCAGGACGGCGGTGATGCGGCCGACCAGCACCAGGTGCTGCTCGCTCGAACCCGGCTTGGCCTTGGCGTAGAGGTCGAGGGTGAAGATAGTGGCGATCGAGTTGATCTTGGCCGCCAGCGACGCGACGATCGCGGCCACCAGGGCGGCGAACACCAGGCCCAGCAGGCCGGGCGGCAGCAGCTTCATCATCTCCGGATAGGCTTGGTCGGGCTTGGCGAGGTTGGGCGCCAGGATCAGGGCGGCGAGGCCCGGGATCACCACGATCACCGGCATCAAGAGCTTCAGATAGGCCGCGAAGGCGATGCCCTTCTGGGCTTCCGGCAGGTCCTTGGCGCCGAGGGCGCGCTGGATGATGTACTGGTTGAAGCCCCAGTAGCTGACGTTCATGACCCACAGGCCGCCGAACAGGACGCTGAGGCCCGGCAGCTCCTTGTAGTGCGGGCTGGCCTTGTCGAGGATCATGTGGAAGTGCTCGGGGAACTTGTCGGTCAGCTGGGTGAAGCCCGCGACCACGCCGCCGTCGCCGCCGATCTTGTTGAGCGACAGGAAGACGATGATCAGGCCGCCGAGCACCAGCAGGGTGACCTGAACGATGTCGGTCAGGGCCACGGCCTTGAGGCCGCCCCACAGCTGATAGGCCAGGGCGAAGACGCCGATGGCGACCAGGGCCCACATCTGGTCCATGCCGGTCACCGTGTGCACGGCGATCGAGCCCAGCCACAGGATCGAGGTCAGGTTCACGAAGATGTAGAGGGCCAGCCAGAACAGCGCCATCAGGGTGCGCACGCTCGAGCCGTACCGCTGCTCCAGGAACTGCGGCATCGTGACGATGCCGTTCTTCAGGAAGATCGGCAGGAAGAACTTGCCGACGATCAGCAGGGTCAGGGCCGCCATCCACTCATAGGAGGCGATGGCCAGGCCGATGGCGTAGCCCGAGCCGCTCATGCCGATGATCTGCTCGGCCGAGATGTTGGCGGCGATCAGCGAGGCGCCGATCGCCCACCAGGGCAGGGCCTTCGACGCGAGGAAGTAGTCGGTCGAGTCCTTCTTGTGCCCGCCCTTGTCGCGGGAAACCCACTGAGCCAGGGCGAAGATCGCCACGGCGTAGATCGCCAGGATGGCGAGGTCGATGGTTGCTAGTGTCACGTGGGCTTCCCCCCTTTAGGGCTGCTCTTCGTTATGACTTCAGGTCCGCTCAGGCGGCGGTCTGGGCGTTCCAGGCCGCGACCAGGGCGCGCGCCCGCTCGCCGACTTCGGCGGCGGTGTAGCCGGGGCGGTAGAGCTCGCCGCCGACGCCGATGCCGGCCACGCCGATGTCGAGCCAGGGCTTGAGGTTGGCCGCGCCGACGCCGCCGACGGCGTAGATCTCGATGTCCTTGGGCAGCACGTCGCGCACGGCCTTCAGGTGGCCGGGACCGAACGAGCCGGCCGGATAGAGCTTCAGCGCCTTGGCGCCGGCCTTAACGGCGACGAACGCCTCGGTTGGGGTGGAGAAGCCGGGCATGACGGTCAGGCCCAGCTCGACGGCGCGCGAGATGACGTCGGCGTCGATGTTGGGGGTGACGATCAGCTTGCCGCCGACCGCGGCCACGTCGTCGACCGCCTGCGGGGTCAGGACGGTGCCGGCGCCGCACAGGGCCTTGTCGCCGAAGGCTTCGCAGAGCTTGCCGATGCTGACCAGCGGCTCGGGCGAGTTCAGCGGGATCTCGATGTAGCCGATGCCGGCGTCGACGAGGGCGCCGGCGATCTCGACGATCTCGTCGGGCTTCACGCCACGCAGGATGGCGACGATGGGCGGGGCGTCAGGCAAGGACATGGGCATCACGCGTGATTGAGGACGAAAGGGAAGACAGGCCGGCAAGAACGGCGGCGTCGCCGTCGATCTCGAAGCTGTCGCCGCCGGCGGCCTTGATGGCCTTGGCGTAGAGGGCGTTGAGGGCGGGAGCGCCGATCAGGGCGACCTTGCCCAGCCGCCCGAACCAACCGGCCGCGCCGGCGGCGTCGGCGCCGATCAAGAGGCCCGACAGGAAGCCCATGGCGTCGGCCTTGGGCAGGTCGTCGATCAGCTGGCGGCTGCGGGTCTCGAACAGAAGGTGGGGCAGCAGGGCCGCGCCCTTGTCGGTGATCCGCGAGAGGCCAAGGTCGAAGCCTTCCGACGTGGCGGGCGCGTCGCCGGCGGCGGCCTTGGCCAGGATCGAGTGCTCGCGCAGCACGGCGAAGGTCTCGCCGACCGGGGCGGTGAGGAAGCTGGCGATCGCGCCATCCTCGACCACGACCCACTTGGTGTGGGTGCCGGGCATGGCCAGCAGGTGGCGGCCGGTCTTTAGCTGCGGGTTCAGCGCCAGGGCGCCGAGGATCTGGGTTTCCTCGCCGCGCATGACGTCGGGGCCGCCCAGCGGGTTGGTGCAGGAAAGGCCCGGCACGATCGAGACGGTCAGCCCCTGGGCCGCTACCTTGACCAGCCGTTCGCTGATCGCCGCCGCGTCGGCGGGGCAGGGAGCGTAGGGGGCCTCGACCCAGCCGTTGCGCGAGCCGACCATGCCGCACAGCAGGATGGTCTCGGGGCCGGCTTCGCGCCAGTCGCCGACCAGATCGAGGAAGGTCTGCTCGGGCGAGACGCTCAACGAGCCGATGCCGGGGCCGTCGCGACGGTCCAGCACGCTCTTGCCCTGGCGCAGGTAGAGGCGCAGGCGCGAGGTGCCCCAGTCGCCGAAGATGGTGATCGAAGGATCGGACGCGACCATGGTCAGTGCGGGCTCCGGAAGGCTTGGGAAAGGTCTGGTTTCGCGTCGCCGCCTAAGCGGTGTCCGCCTTCGATCCCGAGTTGCATGGCCGTTCCTGAAGCGTCGCCGACGATCCAGCCGACGACGACGCATTTATAGTATAATAGCAAGGCGCGCAAACGCCGACGTCCGCGTTCGGATGTGCTGGCGAGGACTCTCGCGTAGGACGGTCCTGTGCTTTTGGCGCCACCGTGCCGCTATTAATCACATTAATCCTTTGATCGCTTGCTTGCGAGTTACCGGTATCATATAGGTCACCCATCCCCACGTGACGGCAAAAAGACAGCGCTGTCCCGTTTCGGCAATCAAGTTCCACAAAACGTCCACTGCGTCGCGAGAGCGCCGGGGCGACGATCAGGGAAGGGAAGCATGAGGCACCCCAATTTCACGCGCCGTGCGCAGCTGGCCGGCGTTTCGGCCGTTGTCCTGGCCGCTTTCGCCGTTCCGGCCTTCGCGCAAGAAGCGCCCGCCGATACGGCTCAGTCTGACACCGCTGTCGAAGAAGTCGTCGTCACCGGCGTGCGCGCCAGCCTGCGCTCGGCCCAGGCCATGAAGCGCGACGCCAGCCAGATCGTCGACTCGATCGTCGCCACCGACATCGGCAAGCTGCCCGACCGCAACGTCGCCGAGGCGCTGCAGCGCATCCCCGGCATCCAGATCGACCGCAACTACGGTGAAGGCGCCAACATCGCCATCCGCGGCCTGACCCAGGTGCGCACCGAGATCAACGGCCGTGACAGCTTCACCGCCGGCGAAGGCCGCGGCCTGAGCTTCGAGGACGTGCCTTCGGAAGTGCTGGCCGGCGTCGACGTCTACAAGAACCCGGCGGCCGACCTCATCGAAGGCGGCATCGGCGGCCTGGTGAACCTGCGCACCCGCATGCCGTTCGACTTCTCGGGTCGCAAGCTTTCGGCCAGCATCACGTCCAACACCTACGACTTCGTCGAGAAGACCAAGCCCTCGGCCTCGCTGCTGGTCAGCGACCGCTGGGACACGCGCTTCGGCGAGATCGGCGTGCTGGCCAACATCGCCTATCAGAAGGGCGCGTTCCGTCAGGACACCATCTCGACCGAGCCGTTCTACACCCTGAAGCCGGGCGACGCGAACTACGTCAACTACCCGGGCTACGAGGGCAAGACCGTCACCGTGCCGCACGGCGCCGGCGTCAACACCACCCTGGGCGACCGCACCCGCAAGGGCGGCGTGCTGGGCCTGCAATGGCGTCCGAACGACCGCACCGAGATCTACGGCCAGGTCGTGCACTCGGACTACAAGTTCGAATGGCAGGACTATTCGGTGTTCGCTTACACCGGCTCCAACTCGATCCTTCCGGTCGCCGGCAGCACCTTCAAGTTCGATGAGAACGGCGAGTTCATCAGCGGCTCGTTCGCCAATGTGCCGTACGACTCCAACACCAGCTTCACCCAGCGCCACTCGGTCACCACCGACTACTCGATCGGCGGCAAGTGGGACGCGACCGACGATCTGACGCTGAGCACCGACTTCCAGTACGTCCGCGCGATCACCGACTCGGTGCGCTCGATCGTCAACGTCGGCGCCACGATCCCGGTGTTCAACCACGACATCTCGGGCGACATCCCGGTGATCACCACCGGCCCGAGCGGCTACGCCAGCAACCCGTCGAACTTCAATCTGGGCTACTATCTCGACCACATCGACAAGTCGGTGGGCACCGAGAAGGCCTGGCGCGCCGACGCCGAGTACAAGCCGGCCGACGCGGGCATTCTGCGCTCGATCAAGGTCGGCGTGCGCTACACCGACCGTGAGGCGGTGACCCGCTCGAGCACCTATCGCTTCGTGGGCTTCTTCAGCCCGCTGTCGAACTATCCGAACCTCTACGAGGTCAACCAGTTCGACAACTTCTTCCGTGACAAGGTCGACTCGTTCGGCCCGACGGTGGCGTTCAAGCGCTCGATCGCGCTCGACTACCGCGCGACACTCAACGCCCTGGGTCTGTCGGAAGGTGTGGGCTACGGCCCGGCCGACACCAACACCCAAGGCGAGAAGACCTACGCCATGTACGGCGTGGCCCGCTTCGGCTTCGACGCCGGCCAGTTCCCGGTCGACGGCAATGTCGGCCTGCGCGTGGTCCGCACCAACGTGACCTCGGCGGGCTTCGAAGGCATCACGCCGATCGTCAACTACGGCCAGCCGGGCGAGACCTCGGGCACGACCATCTATTCGCCGGTCGAGGTCGCGCAGTCCTACACCAAGGCGCTGCCAAGCCTGAACCTGCGGATCCACCTGAAGGAAGACCTGCAGCTGCGCCTGGCCGCCTCGAAGGGCCTGTCGCGTCCGACCTTCAACCAGCTGAACGCCAACGCCAACATCGGCCAGCCGGGCAGCACCCAGCAGGGCCGCAACACGGTGACCTTCGGCAACCCGAACCTGCGTCCGCTCGAGGCCGACCAGTTCGACGCCTCGCTGGAGTGGTACTTCAACAAGACCGGCATGCTGTACGCCGCTGCCTTCTACAAGAAGGTCGACGGCTTCATCTACAACGTCACCCGCAGCGACGTGCCGATCAGCTTCCCGGACGGCCGCACCGCCCTGTTCGACATCACGCGTCCGGAAAACGGCGACGACGGCAAGATCAAGGGCTTCGAAGTCGGCTACAACCAGTTCTTCGACTTCCTGCCGGGCCTGTGGTCGGGCCTGGGCGTCCAGGCCAACTACACCTACGTCGACAGCTCGGCGCCGAACCCCACGGCGCGCGACACCTCGGGCGTGGACCTGCCGAACGTGCCGCTCGAAGGGCTGTCCAAGCACAGCTACAACGTGGTCGGCATCTACGAGAAGGGCCCGATCTCGTTCCGCCTGGCCTACAACTGGCGTGACGACTTCGTTCGCACCACCTCGGGCAACGGCACGGGCAACCTTCCGGTCTACAGCAAGGCCTTCGGCCAGCTGGACGCCTCGGCGACCTACGACATCAATGACCACATGGCCTTCACCATCGAAGGCGTGAACCTGACGGACACCCAGCGCGATACGTTCTTCGGCAAGGAAACGCGTCCGCGCGACAGCATCCTGGTCGATCGTCGCGTCTCGGCGACCTTGCGCGTCGACTTCTGATCCGGCGGCGCCCGCTCTTTCCTTCGGGGGAGGGTGGGCCTGTCACCGCGAG
This sequence comes from Caulobacter endophyticus, assembly GCF_029543245.1. Lineage (GTDB taxonomy): Bacteria > Pseudomonadota > Alphaproteobacteria > Caulobacterales > Caulobacteraceae > Caulobacter > Caulobacter endophyticus_A. The sequence goes on along the minus strand of NZ_JARQWV010000009.1, from coordinate 46,927 downwards.
GTTCCTCCCCGAACTCGCGTCTTCACTGCAGCCGCGGACCGCGTTGGCGATCCGCGGCTTTTTCTTTGCCGGAATAGCCGCGAGGCGGACAAAAAGGGTTGCCTCTTCATTTGTATGATTATACGTATCGTTCATCGGCGGATTGCGATCTCGGATCGCTTTTCGTCCTGGTGACCTTCGGTCGTCAGCGCATCGCGCGGGCTCTTCTCCCCGAAGCCGCGCGTTTCTTTTCCCCGCGCATCGCTCCTGCGGCGATGCGCGGATTTTTTTTGCCTTTATCCCATCGTTACAAAGAGTTGCTCGGTGCGCCGCCCGGTCGAAAGGCCGGTGAAAACCGGTTGCAATAACGGCCGCCTCCGCTAATTGTCGTATTTATAAGAATGGTAGCGGTAACGAGTTGGCGGGGCTTAAGTCTCTCGCGCGGCCGCCGGAACGGGAGGAGGCGAGGGATGTCCATCCCGATTGACAGCGCTTACTTTCCGCCGCGGGCGATCGATGCAGGCATAGGTTTCCAGACCGGCTCGCCAGCATGGAGGTTCCCCGCGTGACGTTTTCCCACAAGCCCAAGTGGGGCAGGCACGGCATGGCCGCCCTCGGCGCGATCCTCAGCCTGGCCGTCGCCGCGCCGTCCTTCGCGCAAGTCCCGCTGCCCAAGCTGGTGACCAAGGACGGCAAGCACGCCCTGCTGGTCGACGGCAAGCCGTTCCTGATGCTGGGCGTCCAGGCCAACAACGCCGCCAACTATCCCTCGCAGATGCCCAAGGTGTGGCCGGCGGTGAAGGCCCTGCACGCCAACACCCTGGAGATCCCGATCGCCTGGGAGCAGATCGAGCCGGTCGAGGGCGAGTTCGACTTTTCCTATCTCGACCTGCTGCTCAAGCAGGCGCGCGAGAACGACACCAAGCTGGTCATCCTGTGGTTCGCCACCTGGAAGAACAACGGCCCGCAGTACGCTCCGGAGTGGGTCAAGCTCGACAACAAGCGCTTCCCGCGCCTGATCAACGGCAAGGGGGAGGTCAAGAACTCGCTGTCGCCGCACTTCCGCGCGACCCTGGAGGCCGACAAGAAGGCCTTCGTCGAGCTGATGCGCTTCATCAAGGCCAACGATCCGGACCACACCGTGATCATGGTCCAGCCCGAGAACGAGGTCGGGGCCTACAGCGCCATCCGCGACTTCTCGCCGACCGCCCAGAAGATCTTCGACGGCCAGGTCCCGAAAGATCTGGTCAAGGCGATGAACAAGAAGCCGGGGACCTGGAAGGAAGTGTTCGGCAAGGACGCCGACGAGTTCTTCTACGCCTGGTCGATCGGCCGCTATGTCGACGAGATCGCCGCCGCCGGCAAGCAGGTGCTGCCGCTGCCGATGTACGTCAACGCCGCCCTGCGCGACCCCTTCAACGACCAGGACCCGTTCACCTACTCGTCGGGCGGCCCGACCTGGAACGTGCTCGACGTCTGGAAGGCCGCCGCGCCGTCGATCGACGCGCTGGCGCCAGACATCTACATGCGCGAGAGCGAGAAGGTTCGTAAGACGCTTGAGCAGTACGGCCGTCCCGACAACGCCCTGTTCGTGCCGGAGATCGGCAGCGACAAGGCCTATGCCCGCTACATCTATGACGTGCTGGGCCACCAGGGCATCGGCTTCGCCCCGTTCGGCATCGACTACACCGGCTATTCGAACTACCCGCTGGGCGCCAAGACGATCGACGCCAAGGCGATCGAGAACTTCGCCGTCCACTACCGACTGCTGGCCCCGATGGCCCGCGAGTGGGCCCGCCTGTCCTACGAGGGCAAGGTCTGGGGCGTGGGCGAGCAGGAGGGCGGCAAGCCCGAGACCATCGACCTGGGCGGCCGCTGGAACGTGCGCGTAACCTATGGCGAGTGGCAGTTCGGCTCGATCGAGGCCCCGTGGATGGCCAAGGCCGAGAAGCAGCCCGACCGCGAGATCCCCGACGCCGGTGCCCTGATCGCCCAGCTGTCGCCCGACGAGTTCCTGATCACCGGCTACCGCGCCCGCCTGACCTTCGGTTCGGCCAAGGGCGAGCGGTTCATGGTCTCGCGGGTCGAGGAAGGGCACTTCGACGACAAGGGCCAGTGGGTGTTCGACCGCGTGTGGAACGGCGACCAGGTCGACTACGGGCTGAACCTGACCACCTTGCCCCAGATCCTGAAGGTGAAGCTGGCGACCTACTAGGCCGGTGCGTGATCCTCGTCCTTCGACAAGCTCAGGATGAGGATCATGGTGCGGCCGGCATTTGAAAACCTCACCCTGAGCTTGTCGAAGGGCGAGGTTTTCGCCCCAAACAGAACAACGAGAACAGGGAAGAAGAACGACATGCGCAGCATCTATCGAGGGCGCGGCCTGGCTGCCGGCCTCGCCCTGGCCCTGCTGGCCACGACCAGCGCCTTCGCCCTCGACGGCGGCTTCGAGAAGACCGCCGACGGCGTGGTGGTGACCCCCGCCTCGGGTCCGGCCAAGAAGGTGCGGCTGCAGGTGATGGGCGAGCGCATCATCCACGTCACGGCCTCGCCGACCGACACCTTCGATGCGCCGCCCAGCCTGATGGTCACGGCCAAGCCGGTGACCGGCGGCTTCACGGTCGACGAGAAGGGCGGGGTGCTGACGCTGAAGACGGCCAAGGCCACGGCCCAGGTTTCGCTGAAGGACGGCACGGTCGACTTCCTCGACGCCAAGGGCGCCAAGGTGCTGGCCGAGCGCGATCGCGGCGCCTTCACGCCGGTAAAGGTCGAGGGGCAGGACTTCTACAGCGTTCGCCAGCAGTTCAATCCGGGTACGGACGAGGCCTTCTATGGCCTGGGCCAGCACCAGAACGGCCAGATGAACTACAATGGCCGCGACGTCGAACTGCTGCAGTACAACCGCGCCATCGCCGTGCCGATGCTGCTGTCGTCCAGGGGCTACGGCCTGCTGTGGGACAACAACTCGATCACCCGCTTCGGCAACCCGATCCCCTATGACGTCGCCTCGCGCGACCTGAAGATCTTCGACGCCGACGGCAAGGCCGGCGGCTTCACGGCCAAATACTACCAGAACGGCCAGCTGAAGGTGACGCGGGTCGAAAAGGACATCGACTACCGCTTCCTGAAGGACCTGCCGAACTGGCCGGCCGAGCTGCAGGACGCCGCCAAGAAGAACCTGCCGGGCCAGACCGTGACCTGGGAGGGCTTCGTCCAGACCGACAAGGCCGGCGAGCACAACTTCAAGCTCTATTCCAGCGGCTACGCCAAGGTGTGGCTGGACGGCCAACTGGTGATCGACCGCTGGCGGCAGAACTGGAACCCCTGGTACCACAACTTCGACGCCAAGCTGACGCCGGGCAAGAAGCACAAGGTGCGCGTCGAGTGGACGCCCGACGACGGCTATATCGGCCTGCTGCACAACGACCCGATGCCGGCTCTCGACCGCCATTCGCTGCAGTTGACCTCGGAAGTCGGCAAGGCCATCGACTACTACTACATCGGCGGCGACGACCTGGATCAGGTGGTGTCGGGCTATCGCGACCTGACCGGTTCGGCGGTGATGATGCCGCGCTGGGTCTATGGCTTCTGGCAGTCGCGCCAGCGCTACGAGACGCAAGACCAGATCGTCGGCGTGGTGAAGGAGTACCGCAAACGCGGCCTGCCGCTCGACAACATCGTCATGGACTGGCGCTACTGGAAAGATCCCGAGTGGGGCACCCACAAGTTCGACGAAACGCGCTTCCCCAGCCCGCAGAAGATGGTCGACGACATCCACGGGATGAACGCCCACTTCATGATCTCGATCTGGCCGAAGTTCTATCCGACCACGGATAATTTCAAGGAGCTGGACGCCAAGGGCCACATGTACAAGCGCAACATCGAGCGGGGCGCGCTTGACTGGGTGGGTCCCGGCTACCTGAACTCGTTCTACGACCCCTATAGCCAGGAAGCCCGCGACATCTACTGGAAGCAGGTCAAGCGCGACCTGAAGGTCTACGGCGTCGACGCCTGGTGGATGGACGCCTCCGAGCCCGACCTGCACTCCAACGTCGACGTGCCCGAGCGCACCCTGCGCATGAGCCCCACGGCGCTCGGCCCGGGCGCGGAATACTTCAACAGCTACGCCCTGGAGCACACCCGCGGCGTCTATGAGGGCGAGATCAAGGACAACCCCGACGTCCGCCCGTTCATCCTGACCCGCTCGGGCTTCGGCGGCTTGCAACGCAACGCCTCGGCGGTGTGGAGCGGCGACGTCGTGGCCCGCTGGGACGACTTCCGCGACCAGATCTCGGCCGGCGTGAACCTGTCGATGTCGGGCATTCCCAACTGGACGACGGACATCGGCGGCTTCTCGGTCGAGAAGCGCTATGAGACCAAGGATCCCGCCCACTGGGCCGAGTGGCAGGAGCTGAACCTGCGCTGGTTCCAGTTCGGCGCCTTCAGCCCGCTGTTCCGCAGCCACGGCGAGCTGCCGTTCCGGGAGATCTACGAACTGGCCGACGAGGGCAGCGACATCTACAAGTCGCTGGCCTGGTACGACGAGCTTCGCTACCGGCTGATGCCCTATGTCTACACCCTGGCCGCCGACACCTATCACCGCGACGGCAGCATGATGCGCGGCCTGGTGATGGACTATCCCAACGACGCCAAGGCCCGGAACGTCGACGACCAGTACCTGTTCGGCCAGGACTTCCTGGTCGCGCCGGTCACCGCCTTCAAGGCCCGCTCGCGCGGCGTCTACCTGCCGGCGGGAACCTGGTACGACTTCGAGACCGGCAAGGCCTTCAAGGGCGGCCAGACGGTCAAGGCCGACGCGCCGCTGGCCCGCATGCCGTTGTTCGTGAAGGCCGGCGCCATCGTGCCGACCACGGTCGTCCAGCAGTATGTCGGCGAGAAGCCCGACGCGCCGATCACCCTGCTGGTGTTCACCGGCAAGGACGGCAAGTACGAGCTCTATGAAGACGACGGCCTGTCCAACGGCTACGCCCGCGGCGCCTGGGCCCGCACGCCGATCTCCTATGACGACGCCACCGGTAGGGTGACCATCGGCGCCCGCTCGGGCAGCTTCAAGGGCATGGTCGAAAAGCGCACCTTCAAGGTCCGCTTCATCGGCAAGGGCGCCAGGCCGACCGACTTCGACGCCGCCGCCGATCTGACGGTGGAGTACGACGGCCAGCCGGTTGCGCTGACCCGGAAGTAGGGGGCGATCCCCATAGTCCAGCGAGGGCCCGGCGGCGACGCCGGGCCTTTCGTCGTTCAGAGCCCCGGGCAGGCCACGGCGTAGACGTAGCGCGCGCCCAGCAGGCCGCGATGCACTTCCAGGCAGATCGGGCCGCCGCTGGGATGCGAGGCATAGATCGCTTCGGAGACGACCAGGCCCTCGAAGGTGCGGCGCCGTCCGGCCACCGTGGCGGTCACGTCGAAGGTCGGCTCGTCGCGGGCGGTGGCGCCGATGTCGTCGATCACCCCGGCGACGAACTCGTAGCGCGGCCGGCCAGGGTGACGTCGGCGTAGGTCAGCAACCCCCAGCCCCACGCCCAGGCGAAGACGGCCGCGCAGACCATGGTTCCCCGGCTGCGGTGCTGGGTGTCGGCCGCCATCATTGCGATCCAGAGGGCCGCGCCGGGCAGGATCGCGGGGGCGGCCGTCAGCCAGGCGTCGCAGAAGGCATGGTCGAAAGCGCGAAAGGCCAGGGCCAGGCTGGGCGAGGCCCAGAGCATGCCAAGCTCCTCGGCCCCGTCGTCGCGCTCGCCGCCGAACAGGGACAGCTCAGGAAAGCGCCTGACGATCAGCACGCCCGCCCACGGCGCCAGGGCGCTGGCGGCGATGGCCAGCGGATAGGGATAGGGCCAGAACCCGGTCCACAAGGCGATGGCGATCGCGCTCACCGCCGCCCACCAGCTCACCCGGCGCGCAGATGGGGAGGGGCCGATGCGGTGAACCTCGTTTCCAAGCATGACGCGACCTTAGAGCGAGCTTCGCCTTAAGCGCCAGTGAAACGCCGCCGCGAAGATGCTCTTATCGCGGCGAGATCCCCCGGAGAGTCGCATGTCCAAGATCATCGCCGCCGCCGCGCTCGCGGCCTCGCTGACCGCCGCGCCGGCCGCCTTCGCCGGCGACTGGTCGCTGGCCATCCACGGCGGGGCGGGCGTGATCAACCGCGGCAGCCTGACGCCGGAAAAGGACGCGGCCTACCGCGCCGGTCTCGACGAAGCGCTGAAGGCCGGCTCGGCCGTGCTGGACAAGGGCGGTTCCAGCCTCGACGCCGTCGAGGCGGCGGTGAAGGTGCTGGAGGACAATCCGCTGTTCAACGCAGGCCGCGGCGCGGTCTTCACCGCCGATGGCAAGAACGAGCTGGACGCCTCGATCATGGACGGCGCCACCCTCAAGGCCGGCGCGGTGGCGGGGGTGACCCGCACCAAGCACCCGATCAGCCTGGCGCGGACGGTGATGGAAAAGTCGCCGCACGTGATGCTGGCTCGCGAGGGCGCCGACAAGTTCTCGCTCGAGCAGGGGCTGGAGCAGGTCGATCCCAGCTACTTCCGCACCGAGGAGCGTTGGAAGCAGCTGGAGGCCTGGCGCGCCAAGCAGAAGGCGGCGCTGGACCCGACCCACCTCTACGGCACGGTCGGCGCCGTGGCGATCGACGCCAAGGGTCACCTGGCGGCCGCCACCTCGACCGGCGGCATGGTCGGCAAGAAATGGGGGCGCATCGGCGACAGCCCCATCATCGGCGCGGGAACCTATGCCCAGGACGGCGTCTGCGCGGTCTCGGCCACGGGCTCGGGCGAATACTTCATCCGCACCAGCGCCGCCCACCAGGTCTGCGCCCGCATCGCCTGGAAGGGCGAGGACCTCAAGACCGCCGGCGACGCCACCATCAAGGCCATCGGCGACATCGGTGGCGACGGCGGCATGATCACCATGAACGCCAAGGGCGACGTCGCCTTCCCGATGAACAGCTCGGGCATGTACCGCGGCTGGGCCACGGCGAAGGGTCGGGGTACGGCGATCTACGCGGACGAGGGGAAATAGACCCTCTCCATGAAGGGGAAGGTGTCGCCGAAGGCGACGGAGGGGGAAGAGAGCTCCACCTCGATCGCAACTCCCCCCTCCACCGCTTCGCGGCCACCTCCCCCTTCGGGGAGAGGGTTCTTACGCCGCAACCACCAGCTTCGGCTGGATCAGGGCCGCGGCGTTGATCCGCCGGCCGCCGGGCTTGATGACTTCCAGGTGCACGTGGTCGGTGATGCCCGGATAGTGCTTCTGCAAGCTGGCGACCTTGCCGATCACCTGGCCCAGGCGGATGGTCTGGCCGACCTCGACGTCCGGATCGACATAGAAGGCGCGGGCCACGTAGCCGAGGGCCGGGTTGGTGATCTCGACGAAGCGCAGGTCCGGCGCGTCGGCGTAGGCGTAGCCGATCTTGGTGACATAGCCCGACATCGGGGCCTTGGCGGCCTGGCCGGCCACGGCGACGTAGTCGACGCCCTCGTGCTTGCGCGAGCCGCCGTCGCGGCGGGCGCCGAACGCGCCGTCGCCGAAGTCGTCATGCTCGCGCGGGGCCGCGCCGGTGGGATTGGCGAAGTCGGGGGCGCCGTCGCCGTCGACGTCGGAGCCCTTCCACACCGTCTCCATGCGCACGGGCTGGGGCGGCGCCTCGTCCAGCCTGTTCAGCAGGGTCTGCACCGCCGGTCGCGCCGACCGGTTCGCGTGCGGGTTTTCCATCGCCAGACCCGCCATCGGCGCGAAGAGCACCGTCAGACCCAGGGCGATCCGCGCCTGGGGAGGAAGCTTCTTCAACGCCTGAAAATGCATGTCGCCATCCTATGGATCGTTTCGCGTCGTGGGGCGTTCAGCGCGCCACGGGCGTCGTTAACCATTCAGATAAGGCGATGAAAAGGCAGGATTGCTGCGTCAGGACGACGCGCATGTGCTTGTCTATGCTCAAGCTGAAAGCCTGAGATTCAATCGAACATTGTTCGAATGTCGACTTACGCGCCGGCCAGGACTGAGCGGATGCGGTCGGCCAGTTCCCTGTTCTCGAAGGGTTTGCGCACCATCGACAGGTCCGTGCGGTCGGGCGTCACGTCGGCGTGGCCGGTGACCAGTATGACCCGGATACCGGGCGACAGCTCCTCGGCCGCCCGGGCCAGTTCCAGGCCGGTCATGCCGGGCATGGCGAAGTCGGCGATCATCAGGTCGGGGCCGGCCTCGCGCACCTTGCGCAGGGCCTGCTCGCCGTCCTCGGCCTCGATAACCCGGTGGCCGAGGTCGCGGACCATGGCCACGGTCACCGCCCGCACGGTGGGATCATCGTCGACCACCAGCACGGTGCGCGAGGGCTGCCTGTCCAGGGCGGTTTCGACCGGCGCGCAGTCCTCGCCCGGACCGCAGTCGCCCGAGCCGCGCGGCAGGTAGAGGTTCACCGCCGTGCCCTCGCCGGGCTGGCTCTCGATGTCGATCGCCCCGCCCGAACGCTGGGCGAAGCCGTAGACCATCGACAGACCAAGGCCGGTGCCCTTGCCGACGGGCTTGGTGGTGAAGAACGGCTCAAAGATCCGCGCCATCAGTTCGGGCGAAATGCCTTCGCCGGTGTCGCGCACGGTGACCAGAACGTAGTCGCCGTCGGGCAGGTCGTGGCGCGAGGTCTCGCCGGCCATGGCCAGGTTTCGGGCGCTGATCGTGATCTCCCCGCCGTCCGGCATGGCGTCGCGGGCGTTGACCGACAGGTTCAGCACGGCCAGCTCCAGCTGGTCGGGCTCGACATGGGCCGACCAGAGGTCTTCAGGCAGGTCCCAGGTGATCCGGGCCGAGCCGCCGAGCGTGCGCACCAGGATGGCGTCCATGCCCATCAGGGTGTCGGCGACGTCGACCACCTTGGGCTGGCTCTCCTGCTGACGGCTGAAGCCTAGCAAACGGTGGGTCAAGGCCGCGCCCTTGCGGGCGGCCAGGCTGGCGTTGTCGAGATAGCGCCGCACCTTGTCGGCGTCGGGCAGGCGGCGGCCGGCCAGCTCCAGGCTGCCCAGGATCGCGGTCAGCAGGTTGTTGAAGTCGTGCGCCACGCCGCCGGCCAGGGTGCCCAGGGCCTGCAGCTTGTCGGCCTGGCGCAGGCGGATCTCGGCCATCTTCTGGTCGGTGATGTCGCGCTCGATGACCAGCAGGTGGCCGGCCTCGTCACGCAGCGGCACGTACTGGCGCTCGGTCCAGACCGGCCCCGCCAGGGTGGCCTCTTCGGTCACCACCTGCACCGGCTGGCCGGCGGCCAGGGCCTGCGCCGCCTCGGGCGCGTCGTCGAAGGCGTGCTCGGCGGAGGCGTTGGTGCGCACGACGCGGCCTTGCGCGTCCTTGAAGGCGATGACGGCCGGGATGCTGTGCATGAGGCCGCGCAGCAGGGCCTGCTCGGTGCGCAGGGCGCGGCGCAGGCGCGTGCGCTCGACACCGGCGGCGACGGCCGCGCGCAGGGCCTCGGGCTCCCACGGCTTGGCGACATAGCCGCTGACGCCGCCCAGGTTCAGGGCGGCGACCACGGCCGAAAGGTCGGCGTAGCCGGTCAGCAGGATCGAGTCGGCGTCGCTGATCGATCGCGCGGCGGCCAGGAACTGGTCGCCGGTCAGGCCGGGCATCCGCTGGTCCGACAGGATCAGGGCGACCGAAGGCTCCTGGGCCAGGATGTCGAGGGCCTTGCCCGGCGCATTGCTGGTCAGGACGCGGTAGCGGTCCTCCAGCAGGTCTTCCAGGGCGACCAGGATGTCGGGCTCGTCGTCGACGACCAGGATCGTCGGGCGCTCGCCCCCGGAGGCGCTCATCGGCCTTCTCCGTCGGTGGCAGGTGGCGGGATGGTGATGGTGAAGCGCGCGCCGCCCAGGTCGCCCTGGTCGATGGCGATCGCGCCGCCGTGGGCGCGCACCACGTTGTAGGCGATGGCCAGGCCAAGGCCGGTGCCGGCGCCCACGGGCTTGGTGGTGAAGAACGGTTCGAAGATGCGGTCGCGCAGGTCGGCCGGTACGCCGGGGCCGGAGTCCTCGACCACGATGACGAAGTCGCCGTCCTGGTCGCGGGTGGCGATGGCGATGGTTCCCTGACCTTCCAGGGCGTCGGCGGCGTTGCCGACGATGTTCATCACCACCTGGTTCAGCAGTGCGGGCGAGCCTTCCAGGGTGTTGCGGGCGGCGTAGTCGCGGCGCACCTCGATGCCGTCGCCCAGCTTGTGGGTCAGCAGGGCCAGCACGGTCTCGATGGAGTCGGCGGCGTCCAGCACGTGGCGGTCGCCCTCGTCCAGGCGCGAGAACTTGCGCAGGTTCAACACGAGGTCCTGGATGCGCTTCATCCCCACCCGCATCGAGGCCAAGCGGGCCTTGGCCTTGTCGAGACCGGGGGTGGGGCTTTCCTCGGCGGCCGCGGCGACCAGGCGCTCGACGGTGTCCTGGTGGCCCAGCAGGAAGGCAAGCGGGTTGTTGATCTCGTGGGCGATGCCGGCGACCAGTTCGCCCAGAGAGGCCATCTTGGCGGCCTGGACCAGCTGGCCCTGCGCGTCCTTCAGCTGGCGGTTGGCGCTGGCCAGGTCGTCGGCGACGGCGGCGCGGGCTTCGGCGCGGGCCAGGGCAAGCTCCTGGGCGCGGGCCTGGCCGGCGCTGCGACGGGCCTCGTCGGCCATCAGCTTGCGGCGCAACTGGGCGCGGACCCGGGCGCGCACCACCTCGTCGTTGGCCGAGGCGGGCACCACGTCGTCGGCGCCGGCTTCGAGGGCGTCGGTCAGCAGGTCGCGGTCGGTCTCCTCGCCGCCGAAGGCCAGGAGCTGGAACGGCGCGGGCAGTCGCGCGCGGCGGGCGTCCAGGGCGGCCAGCAGGGCCAGGTCGTCGCGGTCGCCGCCGCGCACCCCCACCACCACGCCGTCGAGCTCGCCGTCGAGGGCGATCGCATCCGGATCCAGCCGGTCCAGCGTCGCCACCTCGTAGCCGTCGTGCTCGAGCAGGTGGCCAAGGCGCAGGCGCAGGGTGGCGCTGGGATGAGAAACCAGAACCCGGGCGCGGCGGAAGGGCTCGGAGGCCTTGGGGGCGGCCGTCTCGGCGCGGGCCCGGCGCAGCAGCGCCTTCAGCCGCACGATCACCACCTTGGGATCGGCCGACTTGGCGACATAGGCGTCGGCGCCGCTTTCCAGGCCCTGGCGCTCCAGGTCGCTCTCGCGCGCGCCGGTCAGCATCAGCACCGGCAGGGCCCGGGTGCGGCCGTTCAGACGGATCTGCCGCGACAGTTCCCGGCCGTCCATTCCGGGCAGGTGGAAGTCGGCGACGATCAGGTCGGGCAGGTGGGCGTTCAGGTGCTCCAGCGCCGCCTCGCCGCTGGTCGCGCACGACACCGAAAAGCCCTCGGCCTCCAGGAGGCCGCGCAGGCGCAGGGCCTGGGTTTCGGAATCCTCGACGACCAGGACGGAGGCGGTCATGCGTCCTCCCGGCGCTTGGCCAGCTGGGCGATGCGTGGGCCGATCAGGTCTAGGCCCAGCACGGCGCGGGCCGCGCCCAGCTTCACGGCGGCGGCGGGCATGCCGTAGACCACGGCGCTGCTCTCGTGCTCGGCGATGGTGAAGCCGCCGGCGGCGCGCAGTTCGGACAGGCCCTTGGCGCCGTCCTCGCCCATGCCGGTCAGCAGGGCCGCCACCGAGCGCGAGCCCACCGACCGGGCCAGCGACTGGAAGAGCACCGTCGCCGAAGGCCGCTGGCCGCTGACGGGCGCGGCGCCCGACAGCCGCAGCACGCCACCGGGCGTCAGCGTCAGGTGGCGATCGCCGGGAGCGACATAGGCGCGGCCGGGCAGGGCCAGCTCGCCGTCCCTGGCCACGCCGACGCGGATCGGCGACAGGCTGTCCAGCCAGCTGGCGAAACCTTCCATGAAGGCCGCACCCATGTGCTGGACGATCAGGACCGGGGCGGGGAAGTCGGCGGGCAGGGCGTCCAGCACCCGGGCCAGGGCCGGCGGTCCGCCGGTCGAGGCGGCCAGCGCCAGGTAGCCGAGGTCCTGGAAGTCGGCGGCCGTGGCGACGGGCGCGGTCTCGCGCGGGGCGCGCGCTCCGCCGCCGATGGCCCGGCGCCGGATCACCGGCACGCTGCTCATGATGAAGAGCTGGGTGCAGATGGTGTCGGCCAGCCGTTCGTAGCCGTCGGTGGCCAGGCCCACGGGTTTTTCCACCACGGTAAGGGCGCCGGCCCGCAGGGCGTTCATCGAGATCTTCAGCGAGGCGTCCTCGACCGCGTCGGCGATGACGACGATCGGCGTCGGATGGTCCGACATGATCCGGGCCGTGGCCTCCAGCCCGTCCATGCCGGGCAGGCGGATGTCCATCGAGATGACGTCGGGCCTGACCTGGCCGATGCAGGCCAGGGCCTCCTCGGCCGAGGCGACGGCGGCGGCGACCGTCAGGCGCGGATCGCGCTCGACGATGTGGGTCAGCAGGGTGCGCACCACCGTCGAATCCTCGACGATCATCACCCGCACGGTCTTGCCCGACGCCTTCACAGCAGTTGCCCGATCGCGGCCAAGAGCTCGCGCTGGTCGAACTTCTGCTTGGTGATGTAGGCCTCGGCGCCCAGGTCGAGACCCCGGCGCACGTCGGCGGCGTCGGCGCGCGAGGTCATCAGGATCACCGGCGTGGCGGCCAGGGCCGCGTCGGCCTTCACCGCCTGCAGCAGCGAGAAGCCGTCCATGCGCGGCATCTCGATATCGGCCACGACGAGGTCGATCATCGCCTGGCCCGAGCGCAGCAGGTTCAGGGCGTCCAGCCCGTCGACCGCCAGCAGCACGCGATAGCCCTGGGCCTCCAGGATGCTCTTTTCCAGCGTGCGGGTGGTGATGGAGTCGTCGACCACCAGGATGGTGCGGGTCGTCTCGTCGGCGTCCTCGGCCTCTTCGGCAAAGCCCAGGCCGCTGGCGGCCAGCTGGCGCTGGTCGCGCAGCCAGCGGCGCACCAGGGCGTCGGGATCGAGGGCCAGGGCGGGGGCCTGGTCGTCCAGCTGCACCGCGCCGGCGATCAGGTCGGCGTCGAGATCGTCGGCGTCCAGGTCCTCGACCAGGGCCGAGCGCACGTCGCACAGGGCGTCGACGGCCAGGGCGACATGGCGGCGCCCGTGGCTGAGCAGCACGGCCGACACCGCGCCGGCGTGGACGGGAACCTCGGCGGCGACGCCGGACAGCAGGGCGGAAAGCGGAACCATGGGGACGATAACGTCGTCGCCGTCGATCGCGATCCGTGCCGCCGGGTGTCCTTCCACCGTTTCCAGCTGGGTGGCGTCCAGGCGCAACAGTCGGCGCACGCCCAGCGAGGGCAGGGCGGCCTGGCGGCCCTGGATGTCGACGAACAGCAGTGATTGCCGCGCCGCCGACAGCGGGGTCGACAGCGCCACCCGCGCGCCCCAGGGGCGGCCGGCGGTCAGGCGCAACTCGCCGCGCAGCTTGCGCACGGCTTCGGCGACGACGGACAGGCCCATGCCGCGGCCGGCCAGTTTGTCGACGCCCTGGGCGGTGGAGACGCCAGGGGCGAAGGCGTGGGCCAGAAGCTCCTCGGGCGTTGGGGCGGGCGCGCCCTCGGGCCGGGGCGACATCAGGCCCTTCTCGACGGCGGCGGCTTCCAGTCGGGCGAGGTCGGGGCCGGGGCCGTCGTCGGCGATGTCGATGCGCAGCCGGCCGGAGGCGGCCGAGACGGTCATGGCCACGGTCAGGCGCTCGGGCTTGCCGGCGGCCGCGCGGGCCTGCGGCGCCTCACGGCCGTGGCTGACGGCGTTGCGCAGCAGGTGCATCACCGGGTCTTTCAGGGCCTGCAGCACCCGGCGGTCGGCGCGAGTGTCCAGGCCCGTGACCCGCACGTCGACCAGCACGTCGGCGTCGCGGGCGATGTCTCGGACCATGGTGGCGAAGCCGCCGAACACGGTCTCGGCCGGGGCCTGGCTGATCTCCTCGACCCGGCCGCGCAGGTCCGAAAGGCCCTGGTCCAGCGCCCAGCCGGCCCGCACCCGGCGCACCGACAGCTCGTTGAGCGCCCGCGACAGGTCCTTCAGTCCTTGCTCGACGTCGCGCGTGCGCGCCGCCACGCCGCCGCGCACATCGCGCCAGCGGCGTTCCAGCTTGCGGGCGTCGGCGGCCAGGCGGCGCAGGTCCTCGTCGATGGCCCCGTGGTCGAGCACATCGCCCGCTAGAGTCTGCATGGCGCGGGACAGGCCCGAGACCGCCTCGACGTCGATGCGCACGTACTCCACCGCCTCCTCGGCGACGGGCGCGGCGGTCGCGGCCGGCTTCGGCGCGGGCGGGGCGTAGGCGGCGCCGGCGGCGTCCTCCACCGCGTCGAGCAGGCCCTCCAGCGTCCTGACCGTGTCGGCGTCGAGCGAGCGCGAGCCGTCCATCAGCTCGGCGCACAGGCTTTCCAGCGCGTGGGCCTGCTCCTCGACGGCGGGCAGGTCGACGGCCCGCGCCGCGCCCTTCAGGCTGTGGGCCCGGCGGAAGATCTCGCGCGTGTCGGCCTCGCCGCCGGCCGCTATGGCCTGGCGGATCGCCTGGAGGTGCTCGCGGTGCTCGAGGTCGAACGCCGCCAGAAGCTGTCGCCGGATGTCGGGCACGTCGCGATCAGGTCCGGTAGCGCTCGGACAGGGCCAGCAGCTGGCGCGACAGGTCCGACAGGTTGGCGGCGGCCTCGTCCAGCTGGCGGGTGCCGGCGGCGGTCTGCTGGCTGGCCTGGCGGATGTTCTGCAGCGCGCCCATCACCTGCTCGATGCCCAACTGCTGCTGGTTGGTCGAGGCGACGATCTGCTGGAAGGTCTGGACGCTCTCCTGCACCCGGCCGGTGATCTCGGTGATCGTGCGCTGGGTGGTGTCGGTGCGTTCCTTGCCGGCGGCCACGCGCTTGACGGCCTCCTCGGTCAGCATGACCGAGGCGTTGATGCCGCGCTGGATGTCGCCGAGGATCGAGCGCACCTGGGTGGTGGCCTCCTTGGCCTGGTCGGCCAGCATCTTCATCTCCGAGGCCACGACCGCGAAGCTACGGCCGTTCTCGCCGGCCGAGGCGGCCTCGATGGCGGCGTTCAGGGCCAGCAGGTGCGAGCGCTCGGAGATGTCGTTGACGGTGGCGATGATGTCGCCGATCGCCTGGGTCTTTTCCGACAGGGCGACGATGTTCTCGGCCACGGCCTCGGCCTGCTCGCGGATGGCGTCCATGGCCTTGGCGGTCTCGTCGACGGCGCGCAGGCCCTCGTTGCTGGTGTGGGCCGTCGCCTGGGCCGAAGCGATCACTTCCTGGGCGCGCTTGCCGATCTGGGCGCCGGAGTGAGTGATCTCGTCGACGGTGGCGGCGGTCTCCTGTACGGCGGCCAGCTGTTCTTCGACGCTGGCGGCCTGCTCCTGGGTCGAGGCGCGGATCTCGGCGGTGGCGGCGTTGAGGTTTTCGGTCGCCTCCCGGCTCTGGCGGGCCAGCACGACCAGGCCGTCGACCATGGTGTTGAGCGTGCCGCCCAGCTTGCCGATCTCGTCGGTGCTGGTCGCGGCGGCGCGGCCGGTCAGGTCGCCTTCGCCCACCTTGGCCACGAAGCCCATGAAGGCCCCCAGCGGACCGACGATCGAACCTCGGATCGCCCAGGTGATCGCGCCAGCGATCACGGCGGCCACGACAAGGGCGACGATGATCGACACCTGGCTGACCTTGTAGACGTCGTTGATGCGGCGCTGACCCGACAGGATGGCGTCGTCCAGCACGTCTTCCGCGCCCTGGATGCCGCGTCCGAATTCGCCGCGACGCTGCACCAGGGCGGTCTGGGCGGCGGCCACGCCGGCGCTGTCGTTGCGGCGGATGGCGCTGAACAGGTTCTCGGTGTCGGTGCGGCCCTGGCGCGAGGAGGCCGCGGTCTGGTTCAGGTAGTCCTCGATGCGGCGCCAGGCGTCGGCGCGCTCGGCCGACAGGGCGCCCTGGCGATAGTCGCGGGCGGCCGAGGCGGCCTTTTCCAGCGCCGTGTCCATGTCGACGCCGCGCTGGCGCCAGCGGGTGACGGGGTCTTCCTCGTTGCCGCCGGCGCCGCCGGCCGAGCGCGACAGATAGCTGGTGATCACCGCGTCGCTGGCCGCGCGCATCTCGTTGGCGGTGGTGCGGATCTGGGCGACCTGGCGGACCACGGCCATGTCGCGGGTGACGATGGTTTCGGTGGTGTCCTTGACCACGCCGATTTGGACGAGGCCGAACAGGCCCACGCCCAGCAGCAGGACGGTGACGGCCGCGAAGCCGAGGATGATGCGGTTGGCGATGGTCACTAGGCTCTTGCCCCCAAGGCGGCGGAAAGGTGGTCGGCGACGAGGTCGTCGAGATGAAGAAGGGTGACGGTGCGGCCGGGCAGGTCGCCGGGGCCTTCGGCCACGGCGCCGCGTGCGCCGCCCTCGAAGGCGTCGGAACCGATCGCTTCGCGGGAGACCTTGGCGGCGCCGGGCGCGGCGTCGACGCGCAAGGCCAGGCTCCCCGCACCGCGCAGGGCGATGATGAAGCCGGGGGCGTCGGGCGCGGCAGGCGCGCCGCCGGTCAGGCGGGAAAGATCGAGCACGCGGCGCAGCCGGCCCTCGACGCTGGCCAGGCCAAGCAGACCAGGACGCCCGCTTGCCGGGGTCAGGCGGCGAGGCTCGAACGGGGTCACGCGTTCCACGGCGACGAGCGGCAGGGCGAACAGGCCCGCGCCAGCCTGGCACAGCAGCACGTCTTCCAGCGGCGTTTCGGGTTGGGGCGCAATCCGACGCTCGGCCAGCCGACGGGTGCGCGCCGCCAGGATCGCCTTGGCGCGCGCATCGTCCAAAAGTCCCCCCAATCCGTCGCCGGATACGGCGTCGGCCTTACTCATCTCGTTCTTACACCCCCACGAGCGACTGCAGCAGCAGACGGACGCTCTTGCGCAGCTGGCCGGCGTCCAGACCTGCGCCGTGGGCCAAACGCGTATCCGGCGGAACGGTTCCGGCGATCTGGGCTGCGGTCTTCAGCGAACGGGCGGCGGCCTTGCTCCGTCCACGGTCGAGCAGCAGCAGGCCCAGGTGATAGTGGGCCAGGGCGAAGCCGCGATCGAGATAGAGGGCCCGCTTGAACGCCGCCTCGGCCGGACCGGGACGCCCCAGCGCCTGCAACACCAGGCCGTCATGCAGGTGCAGGGCCGGATCCTCGGGGGCCAGCGCCAGGGCCTGCCGGCAGGCGGCCTCGGCGGCGAGGTAGTCGCCGGCGTCGGCCAGGCGTCGCACGCTCTCCACCAGATCGGCGACCGGCGGCGCAGGGGAGGGAACGGGCGTCGGGATCGGCGCCGGCCGCCAGCGCGGCGAGGGCGCCTCGGCCAGATGCTGGGACGAGGGCTCGGGCTCCGGCGCCGCGAAGGCTTCGAAGCTGGGACTTGACTGGGCCGGGCGCTCCGGATCGGCCGGGCGATAGGCCACCGTGCCCGGCAGCTGGGTCACGTCCAGCAGCTTGCCGAAGGCGGGGTTAGGTTCGGCATGGCCCAGCAGCAGCCAGCCGTCGGGCGCCAGCCGGCTTCCCAGTGCGCCTACGAGCTGTTCGACCACTTCGTGGTGGAAGTAGATCAGCACGTTGCGGCACAGGATCAGGTCGAACTCGGTCAGCTCCAGCGGCGGGGCGGGGCCTAGCAGGTCGAGCAGGTTCTGGCGCTCGAACCTGACAAGGCCGCGATAGGCGCTTTTCAGTGTCCAGGTGTTGCGGGCCGTCTCGCTAAACCACTGGGCGCGGTCGGCGTCGCTGACCGCCCGCAGCGCCCAGCGGCCGAATTGGCCCTTGCGCGCGGTCTCCAGGAAGGCGGCGTTGATGTCGCCGCCGAGGATCGAGATCCGCCATTCGCCGATCGCCTCGCCCAGCATCTGCGACAGCAGGATGGCGATCGAATAGGGCTCGGCCCCGGTGGCGCAGCCGGCGCTCCAGATGCGGATCCGCTTGTCTTGCGCTCGGCGCTCGAGGATGTCGGGCAGGATCGTCTCGCGCAGCGCCGTGAACTGTTCGGCGTAGCGGAAGAAGAAGGTCTCGCCGATGGTGATCTCGGTCTCGAGCGCAGCCCATTCCGCTTCGCCATCGTCGCCGGAGAGGCGTTTCAGATAGGCGCTGACGTCGCGGTCACGTGTCGCCAGCAGGCGCCGCTGCACGCGGTCCCACAGCACCTCGTCCTTGTCGGCGTAGTAGTGGTGGCCGGTGCGGGCGATCACCGCGCGCTTGAGGCGCTGGAACGGCTCGTCGGCGGCGAGAGCCAATAAGCGAGGGGCCAGGGGGCGCGGGGCCGCCCGGAGCGGTTTCACGCCGGCTCGCTTTCCCAGGCGGCCAGGCGTTCCTGGGCCCGGCGGGCGAACTCGTCCAGGCGGGCCTTCTCCTCGGCCAGCAGCAGGTGCTCGGGCGATAGCACGGGCGTCAGCCGGCCGTCGATCAGGGCGGTCTCGGCGATGCAGCCGCCCAGGCTGTCGGCCTCTTCGACCTCTTGCGTGTCGGGCGCGTGGGCGGCGGCGTCGGTGACGCGGTCGACCAGCAGGGTCACGGCCGGCGCGCCAGCCAGGGGGCGCAGGCGGATCAGATGGCGATAGAGGGCGGGGGGCGGCTCGCCGCCCTCGGCGTCCAGCAGACGGTCCAGAGCCAGGGCCGGGATCGCCTCGCCGCCGAGATTGACGAAGCCGGCCAGCACGCGCGGCGCGCCGGGGGCTGCGACCAGTTCTGGCAGCGGCAGGATCTC
This sequence comes from Caulobacter endophyticus, assembly GCF_029543245.1. Lineage (GTDB taxonomy): Bacteria > Pseudomonadota > Alphaproteobacteria > Caulobacterales > Caulobacteraceae > Caulobacter > Caulobacter endophyticus_A. The sequence continues at coordinate 28,223 of NZ_JARQWV010000009.1, read as the reverse complement.
GGCCACCGCCGCCTGCGGCAGGGCCGCTTCCAGCGCGCCGGCGCGGAAGGTCACGTAGAGGCTACTGGTCATTTCGGGCTCCGCAACGGATCGATCCCGCCGGCGACGAGGTCAGGCCGGATCGATGCCGATCAGCAGCAAACGCCCGTCTACGGTCAAGGTTGCATCGGGATCGACGATGAGCGCGTCCTCGACCGCGAGCGCCAGATCGCCCGCGCGGGCGGGGGCGAGCGCGACCAGCACGGTGATCCGCGCCGTAGCGGTGATCGTCTCCGCGCCGTCGATCCGCCTGACCAAGCCCCGCCAGGCACCGCGCCGGACCATCAGGTTGAGGTCGCGGATCGGACCGGCGTCCAGCGTTGCGGATGCGGCTGCGTCGCCGGGAAAGGGCAGGGGCTTCGAGGTCTCGTCCAGCACGACCTCGCTCTGGCCTTCGATGGTCAACCGCAGGCCCGCGCCGGCGATCACCGTCAGCACCCGGTCGACGCCGGGGAAGACGGAGAACGGACCGGCCGCCGCGACCTGCGCGATGCTCAGCCGCCAGTCGAAGGCGGACAGGTCCGCGCGCGGCGGCTGGGCGGCGATCTCCCAGGTCGTCCCGCCGCCGTTCTTCCAGGGCGAGGGTGTGCGTTCGGCGGCGGGGAGGAGGCGCATGGGGTGACCTTCCATCGCAATAGATGTCGTCATCCCGGCCGAAGCGCAGCGTAGAGCCGGGACCCAGGCGACTGGACGCGGCGCTTGGGTTCGCCGCCTTCGACTTGGCTGGCGCACTGCGCTTGGCCCCCCGGTCCCGGATAAGCCCTGCGGGCTTTCCGGGATGACGAACTTGGTAGGGCTTTGAAGGTTTTAGAGGATGCCCGGCAGGTCCAGGCCGTGCTCGCGCGCGCAGTCCTTGGCTATGTCGTAGCCAGCGTCGGCGTGGCGCATGACGCCGGTGGCCGGGTCGTTCCACAGCACGCGCTCGATGCGCTTGGCGGCCGCATCCGTGCCGTCGCAGACGATGACCATGCCCGAGTGCTGCGAGAAGCCCATGCCCACGCCGCCGCCGTGGTGCAGCGACACCCAGGTGGCGCCCGAGGCGGTGTTGAGCAGGGCGTTCAGCAGCGGCCAGTCCGACACCGCGTCCGAACCGTCCATCATCGCCTCGGTCTCGCGGTTGGGCGAGGCGACCGAGCCCGAGTCCAGGTGATCGCGGCCGATCACGACGGGGGCCTTCAGCTCGCCCTTGGCGACCATCTCGTTGAAGGCCAGGCCCAGGCGGTGGCGATCGCCCAGCCCGACCCAGCAGATGCGGGCGGGCAGGCCCTGGAACTTGATCCGCGCCCCGGCCATGTCGAGCCAGTTGTGCAGGTGAGGATTGTCCGGGATCAGCTCTTTGACCTTGGCGTCGGTCTTGGCGATGTCTTCCGGATCGCCCGACAGCGCCGCCCAGCGGAACGGACCGATCCCTCGGCAGAACAGCGGGCGGATATAGGCCGGCACGAAACCGGGGAAGTCGAAGGCGTTCTTTACGCCTTCCTCCAGCGCCATCTGGCGGATGTTGTTGCCGTAGTCGACCGTGGGGACGCCAGCGGCCTGGAAGTCGAGCATGGCCTGGACGTGCACGGCCATCGAGGCGCGGGCGGCGCGGTTGACGCTCTCCGGATCGCGCTCGCGGGCGTCCATCCACTGTTCCAGACTCCAGCCCGCCGGCAGATAGCCGTTGATGGGGTCGTGGGCGCTGGTCTGGTCGGTCAGCAGGTCGGGGCGGATCCCGCGCTTGAACATTTCCGGCAGTAGTTCGGCGGCGTTGCCCAGCAGGCCGACCGAGATCGGGGTCTTGGCCGCGCACGACTCCTCGATCCAGGCCAGGGCTTCGTCCAGGCTGTCAGTCGACCTGTCGAGATAGCCGGTGCGCAGCCGCATCTCGATCCGCGAGGGCTGGCATTCGATGGCCAGGCACGAGGCGCCGGCGAACACCGAGGCCAGCGGCTGGGCCCCGCCCATGCCCCCTAAGCCCGCCGTCAGCAGCCACTTTCCGGAGAGATCACCGGCATAGTGCTGGCGGCCCATCTCGACGAAGGTCTCGTAGGTGCCCTGCACGATGCCCTGGGCACCGATATAGATCCACGAGCCGGCGGTCATCTGGCCGTACATGGCCAAACCTCGCTTATCGAGCTCGTTGAAGTGCTCCCAGTTGGCCCAACGCGGCACCAGGTTGGAGTTGGCGATCAGCACCCGCGGCGCGTCGGCGTGGGTGCGGAATACGCCGACCGGTTTGCCGGATTGAACCAGCAGCGTCTGGTCGTCCTCCAGCCTGCGAAGGGTCTCGACGATCTTGTCGTAGCTCTCCCAGTCGCGCGCCGCGCGGCCGATGCCGCCATAGACCACCAACTCCTCGGGCCGCTCGGCGACATCGGGGTGCAGGTTGTTCATCAGCATCCGCAGCGGCGCTTCGGTCAGCCAGGACTTGGCGGTGAGCTCAGGTCCGGTGGCGGGGCGGATGACGCGGGTGTTGTCGAGGCGGGTCATGCAGGACTCGTCTGAGAGGAGGGCAGGGCGGGCATGCACCTCCCTCGCGAAGCGGGGGAGGTGGCGCGGCGCGAGTACGCGCCGTGACGGAGGGGGCGAGGGACGGAGTGCGGCGGTCGCCCCCTCCACCGCTTCGCGGTCCCCCTCCCCCGTTTCACGGGGGAGGATCTTGAGAAGCGAATTCCACGCAGGCCTTGAGCACGTCGCCCAGCACGCTGCGCATCGGCGCGGCCTTTTGCGGGCGGTAGGGCGAGGGCCAGGATTGCGGGGTGATGCGGGGCGAGGGGTCGTCGATGTAGCCGCGGCAGGCCAGCTCCATCTGCACGGCGTGGATGCCGCGCTCGGGCTTGCCGTAGTGGCGGGTGATCCAGCCGCCCTTGAAGCGGCCGTTGACCACCATCGGCAGGCCCGAGCTTTCGCAGGCGGCCTCGACGGCGGCGGTCAGGGCCTGGTCGCAACTCTTTCCCGAGTTCGTTCCGATGTTGAACACCGGCAGTTCGCCCGGGAAAAGCCGCGGCGCGCGCGAGCGGATCGAGTGGGCGTCGTACAGCACCACCTTGCCGTGCAGCGCCAGCAGCCGGTCGATCTCGGCCCGCAGCGCGTCGTGATAGGGCACGAACCAGCGCTCGCGGCGGGCGGCGATCTCGGCCTCGTCCGGCTCGAAGCCCTCGGCATAGAGCCGCTCGCCATCGAAGGTGTCGGTGGGGCAGAGCGCGGTGGTCGCCATCCCCGGATAGAGCGAGGCGCCCGACGGGTCGCGGTTGACGTCGATCACCGTGCGCGACACCGCCGTCCGCACGGTGGTCGCGCCCAGGTCGTCGGCGAAGTTGTAGAGCCGCTCGATCCACCAGTCGGCGTCCTTGCGGGCCAGCCAGGGCGAGACGAGGCGTTTTTCGATGTCCTCGGGAATGAAGGATCCCGAGTGGGGGATACTGACGATCAGCGGCGCGTCGCCCCGCCAGACTTCCAGCCAGTCGCTGCTCATGTGGTCGCTCCGGGCAAGGGAACGCCGGCCGCCGCGTCGATGACCGCGCCGGTCCGCACCAGGATGTTGGCCGCTTCCATGTCGGGATGGAAGTGACGGTCGTCCGACAGGTGCGCAACCTTGCTACGCACCGCGCCCCGCACCGCCTCGAGGACGGCGCTGGAGGTCAGCGGCGCATGGAAGTCGCAGCCCTGCGCGGCGGCCAGAAGTTCAATGCCGATCACCGCCGTCGCGTTCTCGACCATCGACAGCAGGCGGCGCGCCCCGTGGGCGGCCATCGACACGTGGTCCTCCTGATTGGCCGAGGTGGGGATGGAGTCGACGCTGGCCGGATAGGCCTTCTGCTTGTTCTCCGAGACCAGGGCTGCGGCTGTGACCTGCGGGATCATGAAGCCGGAGTTGAGGCCGGGCTTGGGCGTCAGGAACGCCGGCAGGCCCGACAGCGCAGGATCCACCAGCATGGCGATGCGGCGCTCGCTGATCGAGCCGATCTCGCAGACCGCCAGGGCGATCATGTCGGCGGCGAAGGCCACCGGCTCGGCGTGGAAGTTACCGCCGGACAGGGCTTCGTCCGCTTCCGGGAAGATCAGCGGGTTGTCCGAAACGCCGTTGGCCTCGGTGGCCAGGGTGGTGGCGGCCTGGCGCAGGACGTCCAGCGCCGCGCCCATCACTTGCGGCTGGCAGCGCAGGCAGTAGGGGTCCTGCACGCGCTCGTCCTCCTTCAGGTGCGAAGCGCGGATGTCGGACGTCGCCATCAGGGCGCGCAGGGCCGCGGCGGTCTCGATCTGTCCGGCATGGCGGCGCAGGGCGTGGATGCGCGGGTCGAAGGGCGTGTCCGAGCCCTTGGCGGCCTCGGTCGACAGCGCGCCGGTGACCAGGGCCGACTGGAACAGCACCTCGGCCTCGAACAGGCCGGCGAGGGCGTTGGCGGTCGAGAACTGGGTGCCGTTCAGCAGGGCCAGGCCTTCCTTCGGGCCGAGCTCGACAGGGGCGAGACCCGCGCGGCTCAGGGCTTCCAGCGCCGGCTTGCGCACGCCGCCGACATCGATCTCGCCGACCCCGATCATGGTCGCGGCCATGTGGGACAGCGGCGCGAGGTCGCCGGAAGCGCCCACCGAGCCCTGGCTCGGCACCACCGGCGTCAGGCCCAGCGTCAGCATGGACTCCAGCAGCTTCACGGTTTCGACCCGCACGCCCGAGGCGCCTTGCGCCAGGCTGGCCAGCTTCAGCGCCATCATCAGGCGGATCACCGGAACCGGCGAAGGCTCGCCCGTGCCGGCGGCGTGGGACAGCACGATATTGCGTTGAAGCGTGGCCAGGTCCTCGTCGCCGATGCGTACGCTGGCCAGTTTCCCAAAGCCCGTATTGATGCCGTAGACGGGCTCGCCCTTGGCCAGGATACGGGTGACCGCCGCCGCGCTGGCCTCGATCACCGGCCAGGCGCTGTCCGCAAGGCGTGCGGCCGCGCCGCGATAGACGGACTTCCACTGGGCGAGGCTGACCTCGCCGGGATGCAGGACTTCGGTGGTCACGACAGAGCACTCCAGACGCGCGCATGGAGCGGATTGAAGCCCATGCGGTAGACAAGTTCGGCGGGACGCTCGACGTCCCAGATGCAAAGGTCACAGGCCTTGCCGGCCTCCAGGGTCCCGCGGTCGGCCAGCACGCCGAGGGCTCGGGCGGCCTGCCGGGTCACGCCGGCCAGGCACTCGTCCACCGTCAGGCGGAAAAGGGTGGCGGCCATGTTCATGGTCAGCAGCAGGCTGGTCAGCGGCGAGGTGCCGGGGTTGCAGTCGGTCGCCAAGGCCATAGGCACGCCGGCCGCGCGCAGGGCTTCGATCGGCGGCAGCTTCGTCTCGCGCACGAAGTAGTAGGCCCCGGGCAGCAGCACCGCCGTGGTCCCGGCCCTGGCCATGGCTGCGATCCCGGCCTCGTCCAGATGTTCCAGGTGATCGGCCGACAGCGCCCCGAACTCGGCGGCCAGCGCCGCGCCGTGCAGGTTCGACAGCTGCTCGGCGTGCAGCTTCACCGGCAGGCCATGGGCGCGGGCCGTTTCGAACACCCGGCGGATCTGGCCGGGGGAAAAGCCGATGCCTTCGCAGAAACCGTCCACCGCGTCGGCCAATTCTTCGGCGGCGACGGCGGGGATCATCTCGTTGCAGACGAGGTCGATGTAACCGTCGGCGTCGCCCTTGAACTCCGGCGGCAGGGCGTGGGCGCCGAGGAAGGTGGTCTTGACCGAGACGGGCCGAGCCTTGGCCAGGGCGCGGGCGGCGCGCAGGCTCTTGAGCTCGTGTTCCAGCGACAGGCCGTAGCCGGACTTGACCTCGATCGTCGTCAGCCCCTCGGCGATCAGGGCGTCCAGGCGAGGCAGGGCGGCGGCGACCAGTTCGTCTTCGCTGGCCTCGCGGGTGGCCTTCATGGTCGAGACGATGCCGCCGCCAGCCCGGGCGATCTCTTCGTAGGACGCGCCGGCCAGCCGCAGCTCGAACTCGTGCGCGCGGTCGCCGCCGAAGATCAGGTGGGTGTGCGGGTCGATCAGACCGGGCGTGATCCAGCGGCCTTCGCAGTCGATGGTCTCGGCCGCGTCGAAGGCGGGGGCGTCGCTGGCGGGGCCGGCGTAGAGGATCCGGCCGTCCTTGGCGGCGATCACGCCGTCTTCGACGACGCCCAGGTCCGGCGCGCCTTCGGCGAGGGTCGCAAGCCGGGCCTTGATCCAAACCCGATCGCACCGCATCGCCAGCGCCTCCCGTGACGTCTTGAGTCGTGCTCCGCGACCCTTGCGGTGCGGTTCAATATGTATAGACATATTCGCGAGCGACGAGGATTGTCCAGTGAGCGACGCCGAGAATCTTGAAGGCCCGGAAGAGACGTCCGGCCATCTGTCTGAAGAGGTCGCCGTCGAGACGCCGAGCGAACCCGCGCCGCAGGCGGCTCCCGAAACGTCCAAGGACGTCGTCGTCTGGTGCGAGAGCGCCCTGCTGGCCGACGGCTGGGCCAAGGGCGTTCGTCTGACCCTGTCGGAAGGCCGCATCGCCCGCATCGATACCGACGTCGTCGCCGGTTCCGAGCTCCGCCTGGGCGCGGCCCTGCCGGGCATGCCCAACCTGCACAGCCACGCTTTCCAGCGGGCCATGGCCGGCCTGACCGAGGCGCGCGGCGAGGGAAGCGACAGCTTCTGGACCTGGCGCGAGCTGATGTACCGCTTCGTCGAGCGGCTGGACCCCGACGCCTTGCAGGCCATCGCCGCCATGGGCCAGGTCGAGATGCTGGAAAGCGGCTTCACCCGCGTCGGCGAGTTCCACTATCTGCACCACGACACGGACGGCGCGGCCTTCGACAACCCGGCCGAGATGGGCGCACGGATCGCCGCCGCAGCCCAGGAGACGGGCATCGGCCTGACCCTGCTGCCGGTGTTCTACGCCCATTCGGGCTTCGGCGGCGCGGCGCCCGGCGAGGGGCAGAAGCGCTTCGTCACCGACGTCGACGGCTATGCCCGCCTGCTGGAAGCCAGCCGCGCGGCCGTCGCCGGCCTGCCCGACGCGGTGGTCGGCGTCGCGCCGCACAGCCTGCGCGCCGTCACCGCCGAAGAGCTGACCGCCATCACGCCGCTGGCGGCCGGCGGTCCCATTCACATCCACATCGCCGAGCAGACGAAAGAGGTCGACGACTGCCTGGCCGCCACCGGCCAGCGTCCGGTGCGCTGGCTGATGAACCACGCCGACGTCGGCAAGCAATGGTGCCTGGTCCACGCCACCCACATGAACGCGGTCGAGACCGAACGCCTGGCCAAGAGCGGTGCGGTCGCGGGCCTTTGCCCGATCACCGAGGCCAATCTCGGCGACGGCGTCTTCCCCGCCCACGACTACCAGGCCGCCGGCGGCGCCTTCGGGATCGGCTCGGACAGCAATGTGCTGATCGACGCGGCCGAGGAGCTGCGGGTGCTGGAATATTCCCAGCGCTTGACCCGCCGCGCCCGCAACGTGTTGGCCGGCGGTCCCAAGCGCTCGACCGGCGGCGAGTTGTGGCGCGCGGCGGTGGCGGGCGGCAGCCAGGCCCTGGGCGCGGGCCGCCCGGGCCTGCGTCGCGGCGCGCCGGCCGACTTCGTCACCCTGGATCGCGAGCATCCGGCCATCGTCGGGCGCGGCGGTGACGCCCTGGTCGACAGCCTGGTTTTCGCCGGCCGCCACGGCGCGATCGACAGTGTCTGGCGCGCGGGCCGTCCTGTGGTCTCCGGCGGCCGCCACCGGCATCGCGAGGCGATCGCCGAGCGCTATCGCCAGGTGCTCAAGAGCCTGCTGTCGTGAGCGCCGTTCCGCTGCACCAGCGTATCCGCGACGAGATCGAGGGCCTGGTCCGCTCGGGCGCGTGGGCGCCGGGCCACCGCGTCCCGTTCGAAAGCGAGCTGATGGCCCAGTACGGCTGCTCGCGGATGACCGTGAACAAGGCGATGTCGGCCCTGGCCGAGGCCGGGCTGATCGTGCGCCGCCGTCGTGCGGGCTCGTTCGTGGCCCGGCCCAAGGTGCATTCCACTGTCCTCGACATTCCCGACATCCAGGCCGAGATCACCGCTCGGGGCGAGACCTACGCCTTTCGGCTGCTGGCGGCCGAGCGCCGACCCGCCGATTCCGATGACGGCGACGAGGTCGAACTGGCCGGGGAGGGCGACCTCGTCGCCCTGCGCGGCCTGCACATCGCCGGTGGGCGACCCTTCGCGCTGGAGGACCGACTGATCAGTCTCGCGGCCGTGCCCGAGGCCGCCGCCGCCGACTTCGCCGCCGAGCCGCCCGGCGCCTGGCTGCTGCACCACGTGCCGTGGACGGAAGCGGAAAGCCGGATCAGCGCCGTGGGGGCCGAGCCCGCCATCGCCGAACTGCTGGCGCTGGATCCCGGCGCGGCGCTGCTGGCCGTCGAGCGCCGCACCTGGCGGGCCGGCGCGCCGGTCACTCGCGTGCGCCAGCTGTTCCCGGGCGAGGCCTACGACCTGGTCGCCCGCTTCGGCCCCGCGCGCTGAGGCGCGGCGATAGTAGGCAGTCGCTGGCTGTCGCTCGCGCGCGGACCAGTCGACAGGTGCATGCACGCCCAAGCTGTCGTACATCACCACGCGAGCGCGGGCTGAATCGCGCTTGGGGCGTGCGTGGGGACGTGGCGTGAAGGAACTCGAGGCGATCAGCGGCGGTGCGCTGGGCGGTTGGATGGCGCGGTTCAAGTCGGATGGCCGTTCGAGCCATCCCGCGCCGCCGCCGGGCACCAAGTGCGACAACTGCGAGACCGAACTGGTCGGGCACTACTGCCACGCCTGCGGCCAGGAAGCCTCGGATCACCACAAGTCGATCCTGCACGTCACCTGGGAAGCCATCGAGGGGATGTTCCACTTCGACGGCCGCCTGTGGCGCACCCTGCCGTGGCTGTTCGCCCGCCCCGGCACGCTGAGTCGCGAATATCTCGACGGCAAGCGCGCCCGGCACGTGCCGCCGTTCCGCCTGTTCCTGGTCTCGCTGCTGCTGTTCATCCTGTCGGCCGAGGTCGTGATCCACAGGGCCATGCACGACGCCCAGCACAAGGGCGACCACGCGGCGCAGGGGCAGCACGGCGACGCCAAGGCCGCCCCGCACGGTCCGGCCAAGACCGATGAGCACGGCAAGCCCGTTCCGCCCAGCATCAACGGCAGCGTCAGGGCCATCCCCGGCGAGGTGACCAACGACATCCAGCAGCAGATGAAGGAGGGCGGCCTGCTCTCCGACGGGGTCGACGCCAACGGCAAGCGCACCTTCATCGATGTGGGCGAGGTCGAGCCGACCGAGCGGGCCAAGCTGGAGTGGTTCAACACCCAGCTGAATAAAGTCGTGGCCACGCCCGGCTACTTCGTCGCCGTGGTGTTCGGCTGGGGCCACCGGCTGGCGGTGTTCCTGCTGCCGATCCTCGCCCTCAGCCTGGGCGCCTGCTACTTCTATCGTCGCAAGTTCTACATGTACGACCACCTGATCGTGTCGATGAACTACCTGTCGTTCATCTTCCTGCTGTGGGCGGTGGTGATGATCCTGCCGGCCCCGGCGCGCGACATCGGCGTGCTCGTGGCGTTGCTGTGGGCGCCGGTGAACCTGTTCATGACCCTGCGCGGGGTCTACGGCTCCAACGTCTTCGGAGCCCTGCTCAAGACCACCATCGTCTGGTTCTCCGCCCAGCTGGCCTTCGTGTTCCTGCTGGCGGGCCTGCTGTGGCTGGGGCTGTCGCAGATCTAACGACGTTCTGCCGCTTTATTGTTCGCGGGCGGACTTTATCCCCGTCCGTCCGCGAGCGGTGTCATGACAGCTTTGCATCCGGCTGGTATCCGAACGCTGTCTTGCGGAAATAATCAACAACCGCAGACACTTCTACGTAAAAAGGGGATTACTTCGTGTCCAACAAGACCTTCGGCCGGTCGGCGCTGATGCTGACCAGCGCGCTCGGCGCGCTCGCGTTCGGCGTCGCCGCCAACGCCCAGGAAGCCGCCGACTCCACCAGCCTGGAAGAGATCATCGTCACCGCCGAGCGCCGCTCGGTGAACCTGCAGGACACCCCGGTGTCGGTCGGCGTGGTCGCCGGCGACCAGCTGCGCGCCATCCAGGGCGGCGGCGACGACATCATCTCGCTGTCGGGCAAGGTTCCCAGCTTCTACGCCGAGACCACGACGGGCCGCATCTTCCCGCGCTTCTACATCCGGGGCCTGGGCAACATCGACTTCTACCTCGGCGCCTCCCAGCCGGTGTCGATCATCCAGGACGACGTCGTCCTCGAGCACGTGGTGCTGAAGTCGAACCCGGTGTTCGACGTCCAGCAGGTTGAAGTGCTGCGCGGCCCGCAGGGTTCGCTGTTCGGCCGCAACACCACCGCCGGTATCGTCAAGTTCGACACCATCCGCCCGAGCGAGACCTTCCAGGGCCGCGCCAGCGCCTCGTACGGCACCTACGGCACGACCACCTTCGACGGCGGCATCGGCGGTCCGATCGCCGGCGACAAGCTGATGTTCCGCGTCTCGGCCCTGTACCAGCACCGCGACGATTGGGTGGACAACACCTTCGCCGGCACGAGCCTCGACGGCACCGTAACCCCGCGCAAGAACGCCATGGGCGGCTTCGACGAGAAGGACGCGCGCCTGCAGATCCTGGCCAAGCCGACCGAGCAACTGACGGTCCTGGCCTCGGCCCACGTGCGCAACTACGAGGGCACCTCGACCCTCTTCCTGCGCAACGCCATCAAGAAGGGCTCCAACGCCGTCAGCGCTCCGCGTGACAGCGTCGCCTACGACGAGGCGCAAGACAATCCGCAGGCCTATGACACCAAGGGCGCCTCGCTGAACGTCGCCTACGACTTCGGCGGCATGACCCTGACCTCGATCAGCGCCTACGAGACCACCAGCGGCTACAGCCGTGGCGACACCGACGGCGGCGCCGGCGCCAACTTCCCGGTCGGCGGCGTGGCCAACGGCTTCGGCCAATCGATGGGCCAGGTCCGCGACCTCGACCAGCTGACCCAGGAAATCCGCCTGGCCAGCAACGGCGAGGACCGCCTGAAGTGGCAGGTCGGCGCGCTGTACTTCGACTCGCGCGACACCACCGATTTCTACCAGCGCGGCTACTTCCTCAACACCGGCGTGGCGGCTCGCAATCCCAACAACTGGGTGCGCCTGAACAACCTCAACACCTCGTGGGCACTGTTCGGTCAGGTCAGCTACAAGGTGACCGACGCCCTGACCATCACGGCCGGCGCGCGCGACACCTATGACGCCAAGAAGACCCGCCTGGCCAAGACCTCGCTGACCGCCGCCGGCGCCGACACCTATACGGGCCGTCGCTTCGTGCGCCTGTCGGACGAGCAGCCCAGCTGGGACCTGAGCGCCCTCTACGAAGTGAACCCCGACCTCAGCGTCTATGCGCGCGTGGCCAAGGGCTTCCGCGGTCCGACCATCCAGGGCCGTTCGGCGGTGTTTAACTCCGACTTCACGACCGCCGACTCCGAGACGATCCTGTCGTGGGAAGCCGGCTTCAAGAGCGTCCTGCTCGACAACAGCCTGCGCCTGAACGCCTCGGCCTTCACCTACAAGGTCAGCGACATCCAGCTGAACGGCAACGACGCCAACGGAAACGGCGTGCTGTTCAACGCCGATGAAGCCAAGGCCTACGGCATGGAAGCCGACGCCGAGTGGCGCCCGATCGCCAACCTGACCCTGACGGCGGGTCTGAGCCTGCTGCACAGCGAGATCAACGACAAGCGGGTCTACGCCCAGGTCTGCGCGCTCAACAGCGTGGTGGTCTGCACGGTCAAGACGCCGACGATCGCGATCCCTGGAGCCTTCGGGACCAACTACTTCACCCAGATCGACGGCCAGCCGCTGCCCAACGCGCCCGAGTACAACCTCAGCTTCACGGCGCGCTACGAGCTGCCGGTGGGCGCCGACGGCAAGCTGTTCGCCGCCACCGACTGGAACAAGCAGGGCTATACGAACTTCGTGCTGTACGACACGGCCGAGTTCTACTCGAAGGGCAACTTCGAAGGCGGGCTGAAGCTCGGCTACGAAGGCGGCGACGGCGCCTACGAGGTCGCCCTGTTCGCCCGCAACATCACCAACGAGAAGAACCTTAAGGGCGTGATCGAGAACTACATGGCGGCCGTCTACAACGAGCCGCGCATCGTCGGGATCGCCCTCAGCGCCAAGCTGCGTTGATCCTGAGTTTCTGAGTTGAGAGAGCGCCCTCCGAGCTTCGGTTCGGGGGGCGTTTTTCTTTCCCTCTCCCTGAAGGGAGAGGTGTCGGCGAAGCCGACGGAGAGGGAAGGTTTCGCCACGGCCGGGAAGTCTTTGCGGCAGCCAAGACTTCCCCCTCCCGCCCTTCGGGCCACCTCCCCCTTCAGGGGGAGGGGCCTTTAAAGCGACTGCCCGTCGTCCACCGTGAACACCGATCCCGTCACCGCCTTAGAGGCGTCTGAGGCCAGGTACAGCGCCGTGGCCTCCAGGTCGCTGGTGTCCATCAGCCGCCGGCGCGGGAAGCCGGCCACCAGCTTCTGGCCGCCCTCGCTGTCGAACCAGGCGTCGTTGAGTTCGGTGCGGATGTAGCCGGGGCACAGGACGTTGACGTTGATGCCCTTGCCGGCCCATTCGCGGGCTAGGCTCTTGCCCATGTGGGCGGTGGCGGCCTTGGACGCGCAATAGGCGGTGATGCCCGGCAGCACCTTGTGAGCTCCGATCGAGGCGACCAGCAGCACCCGGCCGCGCGCCTCGACGCCCGCCTTGATCATCCGCCGCGCGCCCTCGCGGGCGGTCAGGAACACGCCCCGGGTGTTGACCCCCAGGATCTTGTCGAAGTCCTCGATGGCGATATCCAGCGCCGAGGCCCTCACGTTGATCCCGGCGTTGGCGATCACCGAGTTGGGCGGCCCCCAGGCGGCTTCCAACGCGTCGTAGGCGGCGATCACCGAGGCCTCGTCCTCGACGTCCATGGAAACGGCGAGGGCCGCGCCGCCGGTCGCCTCGATCTCGCCGACCAGGGCCGCCAGCCGGTCGGCCCGCCGCGCCGCCACCGCCACCCGCGCGCCGGCCTTGGCGGCGGCCAGCGCCAGGTTCGCGCCGATGCCCGACGAGGCGCCGGTGATCAGGACGGTGCGGCCGGAAAGATCGGTCATGGCGTATGCTCCCTCGGTTTCGAGAGGGAGCATACGAGCGTTTGAAAGGCTTAGGCCAGCCCCGGACCTTCGATCTTCACCACCGGGGTGAAGGCCGGCCGCCGCTCGGGCAGGGTCACCTTCAGGCCCTTGTCGTCGCGGGTGAAGGGCAGGGGATCGCCGCCAAGCAGGCTGACCTTGCGCACCTCGCCGCCAGCATGCGGCGCGCCGGTCGCCAGGCTCTCGATCACCATCTCGCGGCCCGGCTCGACCAGCGGCAGGGCGTAGAGCGCGCCGGCCTTGGTGGTGAAGCGGATGTCGCGGGGCTCGAACGGCTTGGCGTCGCCCTCGTTCTGCATGCCCTCGACCAGGCGCGTGGGACCCTCGCCGTAGATCTTCCACGGGCGGGTCGAATAGATCGCCTCGCCGTTGACGGCGATCCAGCCGGCCATCTCGGCCAGCACCTTGGCTTCCTTGTCGTCGATCGAGCCGTCGCCGCGCTGGGGGATCGACAGCATCAGCGTGCCGTTCTTGCTGACCACGTCGGTCAGGCGCTGGACCACGTCCTTGGCGGTCTTGTAGCCGTCGCGCTCGTAGAGGCCGCGGTCATAGTGCCAGTTGCCGATGCAGGTGTCGGTCTGCCAGGGCTCGTCGCGCAGCCGGTCGGAGAAGCCGCGCTCGACATCTTCCACAATGGCCTTGCGCTGGAAGGCGGTCAGCTTCTTGCCGGTGACGACGACGTCGGTCCTGCCGGTGCGGCGGACGGCCTGGTTGTAGAAGTGCGCAGTCGCCTCCAGCCCCGCCTGGCCCAGCGGCAGGGCGTAGTTGTCGAAATAGACCATGTCGGGCTTGTAGCGGTCGACCAGATCGTTCTGGCGCAGCAGCCATTGGCGCACGAAGGCGGGGTTGTTGGCCGGCGGAGTCTCGATCCACTCGCCGTCGTGCTTGTCGTGCCAGTCGTTGGCTTCGGCGATCGAGTTCATCCCGTCGGGGATCACCATGTTGGGGCCGGTATAGAGTTCCTGCGGGTCCAGGCCCTGCCACCACTTGCCCTTGCCGTCGGCCTTCTTCAGGCGGAAGGCGTCATAGCGCTGGCCCTTCAGCGGGCCCTCGGCGTCGTAGCCATAGGCGGTCTGCCACCAGTGCCAGGCGTGGGCGGCGTGGTTGGACACGGCGAACTTCATGCCATGGCGGCGGGCGACCTTTTCCCAGGTCCCGACGATGTCGCGCTTGGGGCCCACGCGGGTCGAGTTCCAGGCGTGATAGCGGCTGTCGAACAGGTCGAGATTGTCGTGGTGGTTGGCCATCGACATGAAGAACTTCGCGCCTGCGGCGACATAGGTCTTCATCAGGGCTTCGGGATCCCAGGCGTCGGCCTTCCAGCGCGGGATGAATTCCATGAAGCCGAACTGGGTCGGGTGCCCGTAGGTCTTGACGTGGTGTTCGTAGAACGGGTTGCCCTGCTGGTACATCTGCCGGCCGTACCAGTCGCCGAACTCGGGCACGCACTGCGGACCCCAGTGCGACCAGATGCCGAGCTTGGCGTCGCGGAACCAGTCCGGCGTCTTGTAGCCGGCGGCAAGCGACTCCCACGAAGCCTTGAAGGGACCGCGTGACGCGGCCAGGGCGGGCGAAGCGGCGAGGCCGGCGGTCGCGCCGAGGAGGGCGCGGCGGGTGAAGGGCATGGACTGGCTCATTCTTACTGGACCGGCGTCATGCGCGCGGCCGCGCCGCCGCTGGCGGCGAGTTTCAGGGTCAGGGTCGAGGTGGCGGAAACTTCAGGGTTCGAAACCTCGATACCGGTCGGGGTCGCGCCGTCCTGGCGGACGTCGGCCTTCCACGGGCCCTTGCCCAGGAAGACGAGCGGGACCTTCACCGTTCGGGCGGTCTCGTTGTTCAGCGCGCCGAGCCACCATTCGTCGCCCTTGCGGCGGGCGACGACGATCGACTGGCCGATCTCGCCGGTCACGTAGCGCACCTCGTCCCAGGTGGTCGGCACGGCGGCGGCGAAGTCCAGGCCCTGGGGGCTTTCGGCATAGGTGTCGGGGCTGTCGGCGATGATGGTGAAGGGGCTGTCGTAGACGACGAACATCGCCAGGGCCTGGCCGCGCGTGGTCTGCACGAAGGGCAGGCGGTCGCGCGGCTCGAACCTGGCGGGCGCCACGTTGCGGAAGCCGCCGGGGGTGTAGTCCATCGGCCCCAGCAAGAGGCGCGTATAGGCCAGCATGACGTTGTGGGACGCGGTGATCCGCGTGCTCCACTTGTTGTACTCGGCCCCCAGCACGCCTTCCTGGGTCAGATAGTGCGGATAGGTCCGGATCAGGCCCGTGGGGTGATAGGCGCCGTGCAGGTCGACCATCAGATGGTGCTGGGCGGCCTTATTCAGCAGGCGGTGGTAGAAGTCGACCATCGCTTGATCGTCACGGTCCATGAAGTCGACCTTGATCCCCTTGATCCCCCACTGCTCGTAGAGGGCCAGGGCCTCGTCCATCTGGGCGTCCAGCGCCTTCCAGTTCAGCCACAGCCAGACGCCGACCTTCTTGTCGGCGCCGTAGGCGATCAGGCCCGGCAGGTCGAGTTCGGGCTTGGGGCGGGTGACGTCGACGCCCGGCCGCACCACCGAGGCGCCGCCGGCGCCCACGTTCCAGCCCTCGTCGATCAGCATATATTCGAGGCCGTTCTGCGCGGCGAAGTCGATATAGGCGCGGATGGTCTGCGGGTTCATGCCGGCGTTCGGCACGGCCTTCAGCGTCGGGCCGTTCCACCAGTCCCAGGCGGCCTTGCCCGGCTTGATCCAGCTGGTGTCCTCGACCACGGAGGGCGCGCTCAGCGTGGTCAGCAGGGTGTTCTCGACCAGCTGCCCGGCCTTGGGCGCGATCATGATCACCCGCCAGGGCGAGGCGACGGCGGCGCCCAGGCGCGTGCGCACCGCGACGCTGGGGTCGTCCAGGCGCGGCGACAGCTTCACGCCGACGCCAAGCCGTCCGTCGCCCTTGCCGCGCAGGTACATTCCCGCCCAGTCCTTCAGGTCGGCCTCGGCGATGGCGAAGGCGGCGTTGTCGCCCTGGCAGACCAGCGGGGCGTCGAACAGATTGTGCTCGCGGAACTTCGAGGCCTGGACAGGGTCGAACTCGCCCTCGTGGCTGCTGCCGAACTTGCCCAGGTTCAGGCCAAAGCAGCCGTAGTCCCTGGGAAAGTCGAAGCTGGTCACCTCGTCGCGCACGTCGGTGGCGGCGGTCGCCTCCTGCTGGGGCAGCACATAGCGGAAGGCCACGCCCTGGTCGTAGGCGCGGAAGATCACCCGCAAGCGTCGGCCGCCCTCTTCCTGGAAGTCGACGGCCAGTTCGTTGCGCTTCTGGACCACGCGGCTGACCTTGGCGGCGGGCAGGTCGTAGGCGTCCTCGCCGCTCGAAGTCTCCGCGCCGACGATCTTCACGCCATAGGAAAAGCGCCCACCCTTGGAGAGCTCCAGTCCCAGCCCGGAGGGCGCGATCAGGGTCTTGCCGCGATAGGCGACGGCGTAGCGGGCCTGTCCCGACTCGTCGGAGACTTGAATCGAGATGGCGCCGTCAGGGGAGGAGAGGGTGCGGGTTTCGGCCGAGGCTTTCGCGCTATACAGCGCTGTCAATGCGGCTCCAGCCAGCAAAGCGCTTCGAACGACCCCCATTGCAACGTCTCCCTAAAATTCGTTGTCTCGGTGTTTGTCGTATTAATTAGACCGTGTATGCATCGGCGTCGAGCTTTCGATACCGGTAACATCCAGGCGGCTTCCAGACCGCCCAAAGCAAGGAAGAGCGGGGGAGCATGAACACCAGGACCCTGACCATCGCCCTGATGGCGACCACCCTTCTGTCGGCTCCGGCCTTCGCCGCCGACGGTCCCAAGAGCACCGCCCATCCGGCCCAATGGCCCGCGGCCAAGAGCCAGGGCCTGGTCGATCCGGCCACCGAAGCCTTCGTCGACGGCCTGCTGGCCAAGATGACGCTGGAAGAGAAGATCGGCCAGATGATCCAGGCCGATACCGCCTCGATCAAGGCCGAGGACCTCAAGACCTATCCGCTGGGTTCGATCCTGGCCGGCGGCAGCTCGCCGCCCCTGGGCGCGCCCGACCGCTCGCCGGTCGGCCCCTGGGTCGACACCGTCAAGGCGTTCCGCGACGCCGCCGCCCAGCGCGGCGGGACCAACATCCCGCTGATGTTCGGCATCGACGCCGTGCACGGCAACAACAACCTCGTCGGCGCCACGCTCTTCCCGCACAACATCGCCCTGGGCGCCGCCCGGGATCCTGAACTGATCCGCAAGATCGGCGCCGCCACGGGCCAGGAGACAGCGGTGTCAGGCTTCGACTGGGCCTTCGGTCCGACCCTGGCCGTGCCGCGCGACGACCGCTGGGGCCGCACCTACGAGGGCTATTCGGAAGACCCCGAGATCGTCCGTCAGTACGCCCGCGAGATGATCCTGGGCCTCCAGGGCGCCGTCAGCGAGGGCCAGGCCCTGCAGAAGGGCCACGTGGCGGCCAGCGCCAAGCACTTCCTGGGCGACGGCGGCACCACGGGCGGCAAGGACCAGGGCGACACCCAGGTTTCGGAAGCCGAGCTGATCCGCCTGCACGCCCAGGGCTACGTCCCGGCCATCAACGCCGGGACCATGACCATCATGGCCTCGTTCAACAGCTGGAACGGCCAGAAGATGCACGGCAACAAGTCGCTGCTGACCGACGTGCTGAAGGGCCGCATGGGTTTCGACGGCTTCGTCGTCGGCGACTGGAACGGCCACGGCCAGGTCGAGGGCTGTACGCCGACCAACTGCGCCCAGGCCGCCAATGCGGGCCTGGACATGTACATGGCCCCCGACAGCTGGAAGGGCCTCTATGACAACCTGCTGGCTCAGGCCAAGTCGGGCGAGGTGCCGATGGCCCGCATCGACGACGCCGTGCGTCGCATCCTGCGCGTGAAGGTGAAGCTTGGCCTGTTCCGCGCCGACCGTCCGTGGGAAGGCCGCGAAGGCGTGCTCGGCAACGCCGACCACCGCGCCATCGCCCGCGAGGCCGTGGCCAAGTCGCTGGTGCTGCTGAAGAACAACGGCGGCGTTCTGCCGATCAAGGCCAGCGCGAAGGTGCTGGTCGCTGGCTCCGGCGCCGACGACATCGGCCAGCAGTCGGGCGGCTGGACCCTGTCGTGGCAGGGCACCGACAACAAGAACAGCGACTTCCCCAACGCCCAGTCGATCTATTCGGGCTTCAAGGACGCGGTGGAAGCCTCGGGCGGCAGCGCGACGCTCAGCGTCGACGGCAGCTTCACCGACAAGCCTGACGTCGCCGTCGTGGTGTTCGGCGAGCAACCCTACGCCGAGGGCGTGGGCGACCTGAAGTCGCTCGAGTACCAGCAGGGCGACAAGACCGACCTGGCCCTGCTCAAGAAGCTGAAGGCCGCCGGCGTGCCGGTGGTCGCCGTCTTCCTGTCGGGCCGTCCGCTGTGGGTGAACCCCGAGATCAACGCCTCGGACGCCTTCGTCGCCGCCTGGCTGCCGGGCTCGGAAGGCGGCGGGATCGCCGACGTGCTGGTGGGCGACGCCGCCGGCAAGCCGCGCCGCGACTTCAACGGGAAGCTGTCGTTCAGCTGGCCCAAGACCGCCGCGCAGTTCTCGCTGAACAAGGGCGACAAGGGCTACGCGCCGCTGTTCGCCTACGGCTATGGCCTCAGCTACGCCAAGCCGGGCAAGGTGGCCAAGCTGTCGGAAGTCTCGGGCGTCACCGCCATTGCGGCCAACGACAGCAATTACTTCGTCGGCGGCAAGACCCCGGCGCCGTTCGAGTTCCGCCTGCTGCCGACCACCTCGGTGAACATCAAGCCGGTCGACGCCGGCAACGTGCAGGAGGCCGGCCGCCAGCTGACCTTCGCCGGCGGCGTTCCCGCCGCGGCCGAGATCGCCGCCGACAAGGCCTTCGACCTGACCTTCCAGACCAACGCCGAGATCGCCCTGCAGGTGAATTGGCGCGTCGACGCCGCCCCGTCGGCCAAGACGACCCTGGGCATCGGCGCCGGCAAGCTCGACGTCACCTCGGTGCTGTCGGGCGCCAAGGTCGGCGAGTGGACCAGCCTGAAGGTGCCGCTGAAGTGCTTCCAGGCGGCCGGCACGGACGTGACCAAGGTCGAAGCCCCGTTCTCGCTGGCTACGGCCGGGACCCTGACGGTCTCGATCAGCGGCGTGAAGCTGACCACCGACCCGACCGGCACGACCTGCCCGGCCAAGGCGGACTGAAGCGGAGCGACAGTCGGAACCCTTGGCCATCTTTCTCCGAGCATCCCCGCGAAGGCGGGGATCCAAGCCGAGCTTGGAGATGATCCACGGCCGTTCCCGATCCTGAAATCCAGCTTGGATCCCCGCCTTCGCGGGGATCTGACGGATTGGGGAGCGGAGAACCGCTGAATGTCGATCCGGCCTGACTAGACGGATGTCATCCCGGTTATCCGCGCTATGCGCCTTCGCCCGGGATGACGATTTGAGTTGTGACCTAAGCGGAGACCTCGCGTGCGCCTGACCCGTCACCTGCTCGCCGGGGCCGCCGCCCTGGCCGTCGTTTCGCCGGCCGCGGCCGCGCCGCTGCTGGCTTCGGTGTTCACCGACCATGCCGTGCTCCAGCGCGACCGGCCGATCCAGGTCTGGGGCATGGCCGCGCCCGGCGCCGCCGTCTCCGTGGACCTCTCCGGCCAGGCGGTCGCCGCCACGGCCGACGCCGGCGGCCGCTGGACCGCGCAACTGCCCGCCCGCCCGGCCACGGGCCAGCCCCTGACCCTGACCGTCAAGGCGGGCGAGGCGACCCAGACCGTTTCCGACCTCTTGATGGGCGACGTCTGGCTGTGCTCGGGTCAGTCGAACATGGAGTATCCGCTGCGCCGCGCCCTCAATGGCGAGGTCGAGGCGGCCGCCGCCGTCGACCCGCACGTGCGCCTGCTGCAGACCGGCCGCACCAGCCTGCCCAACCCGAGCGATACGCTGCCGGCCCAGGCCGTCTGGAAGACTTCCAGCTACGACAGCGCCAACAACTTCTCGGCCGCCTGCTTCTTCATGGGCCGCGACATCCGCAAGAGCACGGGGGCGCCGATCGGCCTGATCGACGCCACCTGGGGCGGTTCGATCATCCAGGACTGGATCAGCGGCCAGGGGCTGAAGGCCCTGGGCGGCTATGACGAGGGGCTGTCGGTGCTGGCCGACTACGCCAAGGATCCGGCCAAGGGCATGGCCCGCTGGGGCGCGATGCTCGACCGCTGGGCCGCCAAGACCGAGCCCCATGCCGCGGGCTGGGCCAAGCCCGACTTCGACGACCGCGCCTGGGCGACCATGCCGGCCGAGCAGTTCTGGGAGACCAATCCGGGCCTGGAGACCTTCGACGGCACGATCTGGCTGCGCGCCGAGATCACCCTGACCAAGGCCCAGGCAACGCAAGGCGCGACCCTGATCCTGGGTCCCGTCGACGACATGGACACCACCTTCGTCAACGGCCGCCAGGTGGGCTCGCAGGAAGGCTGGGACTTCAAGCGCGCCTATGCGCTGCCGGCCGGAACGCTGAAGGCCGGCCGTAACGTCATCGCCGTGCGCGCCATCGACACGGGCGGCGGCGGCGGCGCCTGGGGTCCCGCCAAGGACAAGGGCCTGAAGCTGGCCGACGGCTCGTTCGTCCCCATGGGCGGAGCCTGGCGCTACAAGGTCTCGACCAAGCTTTCCGACACCGGCCTGCCGCCGCACGCGCCGTGGCTGGGCGCTTCGGGCCTGTCGACCCTGCACAACGGCATGATCGCGCCGCTGGCGCCCTACGGCGTCAAGGGCTTCGCCTGGTACCAGGGCGAGTCGAACGTCACCGAGGCCAAGGAATACGCCCGGTTGATGCCGGCCCTGATCGCCGACTGGCGCAAGGCTTTCGCCGCGCCCGACGCGCCGTTCCTGATGGTGCAACTGGCCGCCTTCGGGCCGCAAACCGACAAGCCCGGCGTCTCGCGCTGGGCCGAGCTGCGCGACGTGCAGCGCCGCACGGTCGCGGCCGATCCGGCCACGGGCCTGGCCTCGGCCGTCGATCTCGGCTCGCCCTACGACATCCATCCGGCCGACAAGCTGCAGGTCGGCCTGCGTCTGGGCGGCCTGGCGCGCAAGCTGGCCCATGGCGAGACCGGCCTGAACGCCTCGGGCCCCGCGCCGCTCTCGGCCGCGCGCGACGGCGCCGACATCGTGGTGACGCTGGACCAGCCGGCGGTGGTCTACGGTTCGGGTCGCCCCGCGGGCTTCGAGCTGTGCGACGGGGCCGAGTCGTGCCGCTTCGTCGATGCGGCGGTGGAGGGCGACAAGGTCCGCCTGACGGTCCCGGCCGGCTATGCCGCCGTAAAGGTCCGCTTCGCCTGGGCCGACAGTCCGGTGCTGAACCTCTATGGCGTCAACCGCCTGCCGGCGACGCCGTTTGAAATCCCTCTCTCTTAGAGAGAGGGAATTTCGGCTCCAGCCCCGCTTATTAACCAGCAACCCCTTGCGTCATAAGGCTTTCCTTCCTCGGAAACGAGGATTTCATGTGACTGATCGCACCTGCGAAGAACTGGCTGAACTTTGGCGATCGGTGTTCGGCGAGGCGCCGCCGATCATCACCGATCGCCAGCTCACCGTAGAGGTCCTGGTTCGCTGCCTTCCGGCCGCTGAACCCTATGTCCCGCAAGCCCTCGCCAAGGCTAAGCTTGATCGTAAGGCGTCGTGAAACGGAGATAGGAACGATCTATCTTCGGAACTGATTTTATCGATTGGACCTATTTGCTGCATCGCGATACCTACGACGCATCCTTTTCCAACGGAGCGTCCCATGTCGCTGATCAACACCGAGATCAAACCCTTCACCGCCCAGGCCTACAAGGACGGCAAGTTCGTCACGGTTAGCGACGCCGACACCAAGGGCAAGTGGTCGGTCTTCTTCTTCTACCCGGCCGATTTCACCTTCGTCTGCCCGACCGAGCTGGAAGACCTGGCCGACAACTACGACGTCTTCACCCGCCTGGGCGTCGAGATCTACGCCGTGTCGACCGACACCCACTTCTCGCACAAGGCCTGGCACGACAGCTCGCCGGCCATCGGCAAGATCAAGTACACCATGGTCGGCGACCCGTCGGGCACGATCACCAACAACTTCGAGATCATGCGTCCGGGCATCGGCCTGGCCGACCGCGGCACCTTCCTGGTCGACCCGCAAGGCGTGATCCAGTTCATGGAAGTGACCGCCGAAGGCATCGGCCGCAACGCCATCGAACTGCTGCGCAAGATCAAGGCCGCCCAGTACGTGGCTTCGCACCCGGGCGAAGTCTGCCCGGCGAAGTGGGAAGAGGGTGAAAAGACCCTGGCCCCGTCGCTCGACCTCGTCGGCAAGATCTAAGACTACCTGAACTGCCCGCGCCGCCGCTTCGCTCCGTCTGGAGCGGCGGCGCAACCCTCCGATCGTTCGCCGCGTTCGATCCTCCCCCGACAATCGAACGCACTTCCTCCTCCCCCTCGTTTTCTGGGAGCCCGTCATGCTGGACGCTGGTCTGAAGACCCAACTGAGCACCTACCTGCAGAACCTGCGCCAGCCGATCGAACTGGTCGCGTCGCTCGGCGACGACAAGGGTTCCAAGGA
Organism: Caulobacter endophyticus; assembly: GCF_029543245.1. Classification (GTDB taxonomy): domain Bacteria; phylum Pseudomonadota; class Alphaproteobacteria; order Caulobacterales; family Caulobacteraceae; genus Caulobacter; species Caulobacter endophyticus_A. The sequence goes on along the minus strand of NZ_JARQWV010000009.1, from coordinate 5,448 downwards.
CATGCTGTCCCTGCTGGAAGACGTCGCCGCGACGTCCGACAAGGTCAGCCTCAACCTCGCCGGCGACGACGCCCGCAAGCCCTCGTTCGCCGTCACCCGCGCCGTCGGCGACGCCGATGTACGCTTCGCCGGTCTGCCGCTGGGCCACGAGTTCACCTCGCTGGTGCTGGCCCTGCTGCATGTCGGCGGCCACCCGCCGCGCCTCGACGCCGATGTGATCGAGCGCATCAAGGCCCTGGACGGCGACTACAGCTTCGAGACCTATTTCTCGCAGTCCTGCCAGAACTGCCCCGACGTGGTGCAGGCGCTCAACACCATGAGCGCCCTGAACCCCCGCATCCGCCACGTCGCCATCGACGGCGCGCTGTTCCAGGCTGAAGTCGAGCAGCGCCAGGTCATGGCCGTGCCGACCATCCTGCTGAACGGCCAGCCGTTCGGCCAGGGCCGCATGGAGGTCGAGCAGATCCTGGCCAAGCTCGACACCGGCGCCGAAGCCCGGATGGCCGAGAAGATCAAGACCAAGGACGCCTTCGAGGTGCTGGTCATCGGCGGCGGTCCCGCCGGCGCGGCTGCGGCCGTCTACGCCGCCCGCAAGGGCATCCGCACCGGCGTTGCGGCCGAGCGCTTCGGCGGCCAGGTGCTCGACACCATGGCCATCGAGAACTTCATCTCGGTGCAGCACACCGAAGGCCCCAAGCTGGCCACGGCGCTGGAGCAGCACGTCAAGCAGTACGACGTCGACGTGATGAACCTGCAGAAGGCCGTCGGCCTGGTCGCCCCCAAGACCGAAGGCGGTCTGATCGAGGTCAAGCTCGAGAACGGCGCCAGCCTGAAGTCGCGCACCGTGATCCTGTCCACCGGCGCCCGCTGGCGGAACGTCAACGTGCCCGGCGAGGCCGAGTACAAGAACAAGGGCGTGGCCTATTGCCCGCACTGCGACGGCCCGCTGTTCAAGGGCAAGCGCGTGGCGGTGATCGGCGGCGGCAACAGCGGCGTCGAGGCGGCCATCGACCTGGCCGGCATCGTCGCCCACGTCACCCTGATCGAGTACGACAGCCAGCTGCGCGCCGACGCGGTGCTGCAGCGCAAGCTCGCCAGCCTGCCGAACGTCAAGATCGTCACCTCGGCCATGACCACCGAGATCCACGGCGACGGCGCCAAGGTGAACGGTCTGTCCTACAAGGACCGCAACCATGACACGGCCCACCGCGTCGACCTGGAAGGCGTGTTCGTGCAGATCGGCCTGGTGCCCAACACCGAGTGGCTGAAGGACTCGAACGTGGCTCTGTCGAGCCGCGGCGAGATCGAGGTCGACTACCGTGGCGAGACGACCATGCCGGGCGTGTTCGCGGCCGGCGACGCCACCACCACGCCGTACAAGCAGATCATCATCGCCATGGGCGAGGGCGCCAAGGCCTCGCTGTCGGCCTTCGACTACCTGATCCGCCTTCCCGCGGAACAGGCCGAAGCGGCCTGACCGGTCTTACGGATCGAAACGACGAAGGCCCGGACGAGCGATCGTCCGGGCCTTCTTTCGTTCGGGGGCGAGGCCCTAGGCGATGTGCGAGGTCAGGTCGTATTCCGACGAATTGACCCAGCCCCGGCCTGCGGCGATGCAGCCCTTGCGGTTGAGGACGACGTGCCGCCACTGCGGCAGGGCTGATCCGGACCTCAGATAGGACAGCACCAGCAGCTCCAGCGCCAGCGGCGTGGCGGGCGTGCGCCAGAGCTGGGCGTTCTTCTTGGCGTCCTTGATGTGCCCCGACGGGCCGGTCAGCCCGGCCAGGTAGTTGCAGATCACGTTGGCGGCGCCGGAAGTCTGGTTGTGCCGGATGAAGTCCTGCACGTCCGCGAAATCGATGCCTTCCAGAGAGCCGTTCTGGGTGGCGAGGTCGAAGAACCACAGGAACTCGTGCTTGGTCGCCCGGCCCCGGCCGGCGCTGGCCGCCCAGGCGTCGGCGGCCTTCCTGGCGCGTTCGCCCAAGGCCGCGATCCTGCTGTTCTGCTCGGCCCGCATCTGGGGCGTTCCCATCAGCGCTCGCAGCTCGGTTCGTGCGACCGGCGTGAGCTTGGTCGCGTTCTGCCAGCCTCGGACGATGCCCAGGCCGGTCTGAACCTCGCTGGAGCAGGCGCGCCACATGTCGGCGCCCAGGGTCGGCATGGCCGCCAGGACGACGGGCTTCGAAACCGCCAGCACCATGGGCTGAAGCGACTTCTTGCCGATATTCCATTGCAGCGCGCCGCACGAGATTCCCATGCCGTCGAAGTCGCCGGAGACGCCCTGGTAGGGGTCGCCCGCCACCTCGAAGCCGGGCGTGATCTTGACGGCCGAGGCCAGCCAGTCAGCCGGAAGGGGCGAAGGCTGAGCCGCGACGACGGGCTGGGTGCTTTCGAGGGCTTGAGCAGGCTGGGCCGTCGGCTGGGGCGAGGGCGCGCGAGACGAGCCGGTCTCCAGAGGCGGCCAGTCGATCTCGAGGGCGCCGGCCGTATTGGGCCCGACCACGCCGTCGGCTTGGCCCTTGCCAAACTCCTGGGCCTGGAAGCCCATCACGGCCTCGAGGGTGTCGCGGCCGAAGTCGCCGTCGGCGCCCAGAAACGGAAAGCCGTTCTTTTGCAGTCCCTTCTGGACGGCCTCGACCCAGGGCCCGCGCGAGCCGAACCGCACGGTGCGGGGCAGGGGGCCGTCCGGCCGCGCCGACACCAGCCCAGCCTCGGCGCCCGAGAACAGCAGATAGGTGAAACGGGTCTGGTTGTTGGCCTGGGGGCCGTAGGCGTTGGTCACGAAGCGCGCCCAGGGACCGGTCTCCGGGCGGTGGTTGTTGGCCGCCATGCTGGGGCGTCCCGACACCACCTGGCAGCCGTTGCTGGAAAAGCCCGGGGTGTCGACATTGTCGTGGAACGCGCAATGAAGATTGTCCCAGGGATAGTTGTCCGGGACCCGTCCGCTGGTGTCCAGGCGGTCGGCCAGGTCGAAATCCAGGTCGTCGGCGTTGCGCCAGACCGGGAAGAACATGCCTTGCCGGAAGGCGCGGTGCCCGGTCGGCTTGTCCTTCTTGTGCACGCCCCTGTCATAGGCGTAGCGGCCCAGCATCAGCATGTTGGCGCCGATACCCTGCTTGGCCTTGGCCGTCTGGATCGCCGACAGGTTGGGAACGGTCGAGCCTGGAAACAGCGCCAGAACGCCCTGACTGGGCCGCCATTGGCCAAGGGTGCAGCGCATGCGCTGGTGGTCGAAGCTGGTCAGGCGGGTGCGGTGGCTGGCGGCGAACTCCGTGCCCGTCACATCCAGCGGAAGCAGGCCCCGAAAGCCGAAGAAGACCAGCTCGCCGGCGGGAACGGCGTAGGACGAACGCTCGGCCAGCAGGGTGAGCATTTCGTGCGTGATGAGAATCTCGGACATGGGCGCTCCAGAGGACGGTTCGACGCGGCACGCTTGACGAAGACGTCCGTGCCCAGTCGTCGGCCCATCGGTTCGAGCGGGTCCGTTCGGTCGCGGCATGAAGAGGGCGCGATCACGCCGGCCCTCGACGTCGGCGCCCATTGATCATGAGCATGCCGGCATTGTCGAGTCTGGTTGCGTTATGTGATTATGCACGCGGAAATTGCGTAGCCGCGCGACGGCGGGCGGGGACCAATGCGATCTATGTCGCCGCCGCCAGTCCCTTGGCCACATAGGCCGCCGCCACCGCCTCGGCCACCTTGATGCCGTCTACGCCGGCCGACAGGATGCCGCCGGCATAGCCCGCGCCTTCGCCGGCCGGGAACAGGCCGGCGGTGTTGAGGCTCTGGAGGTCCTTGCCGCGGGTGATGCGGATCGGCGAGGAGGTGCGGGTCTCGACCCCGGTCATCAGCACGTCCGGATGGTCGTAGCCGGCGATCTGGCGGCCGAACACGGGCAGGGCCTCGCGCATGGCCTCCAGCACGAACGGCGGCAGGCATTCGGCCAGGTCGGTCATGTGGACGCCCGGCTTGTACGAAGGCGAGACCTCGCCCAGGGCTTCCGACGGGCGGCCGGCCAGGAAGTCGCCGACCTTCTGGGCCGGGGCCTTGTAGTCGCCGCCGCCGGCGGTGAAGGCCAGGCTCTCCCACTTGCGCTGGAACTCGATGCCGGCCAGCGGGTGGCCCGGATAGTCGCGCTCGGGATCGATGGCCACGACGAAGCCGGAGTTGGCGTTGCGTTCGTTGCGCGAATACTGGCTCATGCCGTTGGTCACGACCCGGTTCGGCTCCGAGGTCGCCGCCACCACCGTGCCGCCCGGGCACATGCAGAAGCTGTAGACCGTGCGGCCGTTGGAGCAGTGGTGCGACAGGCTGTAGTCGGCCGCGCCCAGGTCCGGGTGGCCGGCGCAGGCGCCGAAGCGGGCCTTGTCCATCCACGACTGCGGATGCTCGATGCGCACGCCGATCGAGAACGGCTTGGCCTCGATGTGAACGCCGCGGTCGTGCAGGGTCTGGAAGGTGTCGCGCGAGGAGTGGCCCACGGCCAGCACCACGTGCTCGGTCTCCAGGAATTCGCCGGTCGACAGGTGCAGGCCCTTGAGCTTGCGCTGGCCGTCCTCGCCCGTCTCGATCTCGAAGTCGGTGACCCGGTGCTGCCAGCGGTATTCGCCGCCCAGGCCCTCGATCAGGGCGCGGATGTTCTCGACCATGTGCACCAGGCGGAAGGTGCCGATGTGCGGGTGGGCCTCGGTCAGGATCTCTTCGGGCGCGCCGGCGGCGACGAATTCTTCCAGCACCTTGCGGCCCAGGAAGCGCGGATCCTTGATCTGGCTGTAGAGCTTGCCGTCCGAGAAGGTGCCCGCGCCCCCTTCGCCGAACTGAACGTTCGACTCCGGGTTCAGCTCGCTCTTGCGCCACAGGGCCCAGGTGTCCTTGGTGCGCTCGCGCACCACCTTGCCGCGGTCGAGGATGATCGGCTTGAAGCCCATCTGGGCCAGCACCAGCCCCGCGAACAGGCCGCAGGGCCCGGCGCCGATGACCACCGGGCGCGGGCCGTCGAAGCCTTCCGGCGCGCGGGCCGTGAAGCGATAGTCGGTGTCGGGCGTCGGGCGCACCTGGCTGTCGCCCTTGAAGCGCTCCAGCACAGCCGCCTCGTCGCGCAGGGCGACGTCGACCGTGTAGACCATCAGGATCGCGGACTTCTTGCGCGCGTCATGCGCCCGCCGCCAGAGCTTGACCTCCAGCAGGTCGGCCGGGTCGACGCACAGGCGCGCGCAAATGGCCGGAGCCATGGCCTCCGGCGGATGGTCCAGGGGCAGCTTCAGTTCGGAAAGACGCAGCATGGCGCGGGTTTAGCGGGTCGCGGGCGCGTGCGCCATGGGGGAGGGGCATCGCCTGCGCTTCAGGATAAAGCGCTTCCCTCCCCCTTGATGGGGGACTGTTGCGAAATCGGCTGGCTGTGATTCCTTGCTTTTGAAGCGGAGGGATTGCCGATGTCGGTGAAGGCGA
>NZ_JARQWV010000008.1 GCF_029543245.1 Caulobacter endophyticus | reverse complement strand
CCCCGCTCGATGCGGTCCTCGCCACGCTTGGGCCGGTACCAAGAGCCCTCCCCATGGCGGGGACGGGTTTGATTATGAGGGCGGTTTGAGCGCGTCTGATTGAATTGGATGAGAAAGTTGCAAGCGGTTGAGTTCGTGGAACTCTTTTCGGCAATCGCCGGGGATCCACGCTGCTCTATCCCCGTCCGGCCCACTTTCCGAGCCCAACCCAACTCACGCCTTCCTCGCCCTTGTGGCGAGGATCCATCGTTCAGCCTGCTCAGACCTTTCGAGCCCAGCCGCCGCCTGAGCAGCGGCCGGCATGGGCCCTCGCCACAGGGGCGAGGGAGGCGGTAATGGGGTGAGTGGGTTTCAGAAAAAGCCTGGGTCCCCGCTTGCGCGGGGATTTTCCGGAGTGAAAACAGCTACCGTCCTGGCAACTGAAACTTCCCCCCACCGATCGCTGCGCGATCGCCTCCCCCACAGGGGGAGGATCTTCTAAGCCCCTCCGCCGGTGCGGCGGGCGATGGCGGCGCGGGTGTCGTCCTGGGCCAGGCCCACGAGGCGCTCCATGGCCTGGCGGGCCTGATCGGGGCGGCTGGCGGCGATGGCGTCGAAGACCTTCCAGTGGTCGGGGATCGGGTCGCGGGCCAGTTCGCGGTCGCGCTGCTTGAAGATCGTGGTCCAGCGCACGGCCGCGCCGATGCTGCTGGACAGGGTGCGCAGGGGCTCGTTGTCGGTGGCCTCGAGCACGGTGTCGTGGAAGTCGCGGTCGGCGGCGCGGCCGGCCTCGGTCGACAGGGTGTGCTGCTGCATCTGGATCAGGGCGTTGCGCATGCGCTCGAGCTGGTCGTCATTGCGGCGCTCGGCGGCCAGGGCGGCGGCCGAGGGTTCGACGATCATCCGCAGCTCGTGCAGGCTGGTCAGGAATTCCTCGGAGGGCTCGGCCTCGAAGAACCAGGCCAGGACCTCGGGATCCAGCAGGCTCCAGCGCGAGCGCGGGCTGACGCGGGTGCCTGCCTTGGGGCGGCTTTCGACCAGGCCCTTGGCGGCCAGGATGCGGATGGCCTCGCGATAGGCGCTGCGCGAGACGTTCAGCTGTTCGCTGGCGTCGATCTCGTTGTTGAGCACGTCGCCCGGCGCGTACTGACCCGAGACGATGGCGATGCCGAGCGTGCGGGCGATCGAGCCGTGGATGCGACCGGAAAAGCCCTCTTCGCGCTCGAACTCACCGTCCGCGCCCGTACTCTTGCCCTTGCTCACGCCGCCTCCGCAAATCACCGAACGGCGTCGCCGCCGGTTCACCGAGCGACTCTAGCGAGACTAATTGTCTGACGACAAGAAAATTCACCCGACGGCGAATGACTGGACGCTCGTCAGGCAGCGCTTAAAAGTATGATAAATCAGGTGATAGAAGGGATCACAGGGTTCTGGAAGGCTGACCGACCGCCATGCCGAGACCCGCGCGGAGGCCGACGATCCGGGTTTGACAGGCTCGCGCCGATCGCTATTTGTCTGACTAATTATAGACGAGAGGATCCTCCCGATGTCCCTGCGGTTCGTGCAGCTCAAGACGCCTGACGGCGCCCGCGCCCTGGCGGCGGTGGACGAGACGGGCGCCGCCCGCAAGGTCGGATCCGCCGACACCCTGTACGCCCTGGGCCAGTTGGCCATCGACAAGGGTGTCAGCCTGGCTGACGCCGCCCAGCCGCTGGGCGAGGCGATCGACGTCGCCGCCGCTCTGGCGGAAGGCCGCGTGCTGGCGCCGATCGACCATGTCGACCCGGCCCACCTGATCATGACCGGCACCGGCCTGACGCACCTGGGCTCGGCCGAGGGTCGCGACAAGATGCACAAGGCCGCCCAGTCCGGTGAACAGCTGACCGACTCCATGCGGATGTTCCTCATGGGCGTCGAGGGCGGCAAGCCGGCCGACGGCCAGGAAGGCGTGCAGCCGGAATGGTTCTACAAGGGCGACGGCGGGCAGCTGGTCGGCCCCGGCCAGCCCCTGACCTCGCCCTCGTTCGCCAAGGACGGCGGCGAGGAGCCCGAGATCGCCGGCGTCTACCTGATCGGTCCGGACGGCACGCCGCATCGCCTGGGCTTCTGCCTGGCCAACGAGTTCTCCGACCACGTGATCGAGCGCGGCAACTATCTGTGGCTGGCCCACTCGAAGCTGCGCCAGGCGGCGCTGGGCCCCGAGCTGCTGAGCGGCGAGCTGCCGGCCGACGTCCGCGGCGCCAGCCGCATCGTGCGCGGCGGGCAGACGGTCTGGGAAAAGCCCTTCCTGTCGGGCGAGGCCAACATGTCCCACACCATCGCCAACCTGGAGCACCACCACTTCAAGTACGCGCTGTTCCGTCGCCCCGGCGACGTGCACGTGCACTTCTTCGGCACGGCCACCCTGTCGTTCTCAGAAGGCTTCCAGACGCAGGTCGGCGACGTGTTCGAGATCGAGGCCGCGCCGTTCACCCTGCCGGTGCGCAACGCCCTGGCCCAGGACGCGGCTCCGGCGCAGGTGACGGTGGCGGTGAAGGCGCTCTGAGGTTCCCCCATTGGTCCGAGCCTCCCCGCGAAGGCGGGGACCCAAGCTGGCTCTGAGAATGTGGCGCGTTCGTAGCTAGGCCCGCAGACTCGGCTTGGATCCCCGCCTTCGCGGGGATGCTCGGAAATTGGGGACCGATCAGGATCAAGCAAAGAAAAAGGCCTCGCACCGCAGGGTGCGAGGCCTTTTCGTTTGGGCGATGGGGAACGGGCGAACCGCTCCCCTACCCGATCACTCGGCCGGGGCCGACTGGGCTTCGAGGGCTACGGGCTCTTCCTCGACCGTCGTCTTGCTGCCCCACAGGGCGTAGAACAGGACGTAGAGCTCGCAGACGGCGGTGAGCAGGAACGAGATCTGCAGGCCGAACTTGTCGGCCAGCACGCCCTGCACCACCACCAGCGCGCCGCCGGCGATGGCCATGACCAGAAGGCCCGAGCCTTCCTCGGTCAGGGCGCCCAGGCCCTTGATGCCCAGGGTGAAGATGGTCGGGAACATGATCGAGTGGAACAGGCCCACGGCGATCAGGCTCCACATGGCGGCCGGGCCGCTGGCGAAGACGGTGATGACCATCACCACGAAGGCCAGGCTGGAGAAGATGGCCAGCACCTTGCCCGGATCGACCTTGCGCATCCAGAAGCTGCCGATGAAGCGGCCGACCATCATGCCGCCCCACAGCAGGAACAGGTAGTTCGAGGCCTGGGCGTGGGTCAGGTTACCGATCTTGGGATCGGACACGAAATTGATGAACAGGTTGGAGACGCCGATTTCGGCGATCAGGTAGATGAAGATGGCCGGGATGCCGAGCACCAGGTTGCGGTGCTTGAGCAGCGAGTGCTTCTTGCGGTCCTCGGCGGCGGCGCGGCGGCTCGAACCGCCCAGGTCCGGCAGCTTGTAGCGGCCGATGACCACGGCCAGCAGCACCAGCACCACGGCGACGATGAAGTAGGGCAGCTGCACCGACTGGGCGTCGGCCAGGCGCTCGGCCTGGGTCATGACATGGCCGGCCTCGGCGTTGCCCGAGGCGCTGCGGCTGAGGATCAGGTAGCCGCCGAACAGCGGGGCCAGGGTGGTGCCCAGCGAGTTGAAGGCCTGCACCAGGTTGAGGCGCGAGGACGCCGTCTCAGGCGGACCGACCACGGCCACATAGGGGTTGGCGGCGACCTGCAGCAGGGTGATGCCCGAAGCGATGATGAAGAGCGCCGTCAGCACCACGCCGTAGGACGGGATGCGGGCGGCCGGGATCATCAAGAGCGCGCCGACGGCCATGATCAGAAGACCGGTGACCATCGACTTCTTGTAGCCGATGGCCTCGATCAGCTTGGCCGACGGGATCGAGGCGAAGAAGTAGGCGATGAACCACACCGACTCGATCAGGGTGGTCTGGGTGTAGCTGAGGTCGAACACCGAGCGCAGGTGCGGCAGCAGGGTGTTGTTGATGACCGTGATGAAGCCCCACATGAAGAAGAGGCTGGCCAGCAGGGTAAGGGCGGAGCGCTGGGCGCGGGCGTCGCCCACGCTGGCCGCGCCGGCTCCTGCAGACGTGGTGATCGGTGCGGGCATTCCCGGGTCTCCCGTGTCGGGCCGGCCGACGTCTTGACGTTGCGCGGCGATTTTTTGTCTGAGTATATGGCGGCCTGATGGTCGTCAACGCCGACAGAGAGCGCGAGCGACCCGCCTGAGAGGAAACCCGATGAAGACCTGGCGCCACGCCCTGCCGAGCCTTGCCCTGTTCGCCGCCGCCGCGGCCGCGCCCCTGATGGCTCCGATGGCGGCTCAAAGCGCCGAAATCAGCCGCAAATCCTTCGGCCAGACGCCGGACGGCCAGGCCGTCGAGGCCATTACCCTGACCAACGCCAAAGGGGTGAGCGCCACCGTCATCACCTATGGCGCGACCTTGCAGGCCCTGATCGCCCCCGACCGGGCCGGCAAGAAGGCCGACATCGTGCTCGGCTACAAGGACGCGGCCGAATACGTGAAGGCGGCCAACTATTTCGGCGGCTCGGTGGGCCGCTTCGCCAACCGCATCGGCAAGGGCAAGTTCACGCTGGATGGCAAGACCTACCAGCTGGCGCTCAACAACAACGGCGTGGCCGCCCTGCACGGCGGCGTCAAAGGCTTCGACAAGGTGGTCTGGACGGTGGTCGAGGCCAAGGCCGGCCCGGTGGCCTCGGTGACCTTCCAGCACGTCAGCCCCGACGGCGAGGAAGGCTATCCCGGCACGCTGACCGCCACGGCGACCTACGCCCTGGACGAACAGAACCAGCTGACGGTGACCTATGGCGCGACGACCGACAAGCCGACCATCGTCAACATCACCAACCACGCCCTGTTCAACGTCGCCGGCGAGGGCTCGGCCGACGGCGCCATGGGCAATGTGCTGACCATCCCGGCCGACGGCTACAGCCCCGTGGACGGCGAGCTGATCCCGACGGGCGAGACGACGCCCGTGGCCGGCACCGTGTTCGACTTCCGCAAGCCCAAGGCCGTGGGCGACCAGATCCGCGACGCCAGCGATCCGCAGATCGTCGCCGGGCGCGGCTACGACCACAACTACGTGCTGACGGGCAAGTCGGGCGGCGCCCTGCGCCTGGGCGCGCGGCTGGCCGATCCCAAGAGCGGCCGGGTGCTGGAGATCCTGACCGAGCAGCCGGGCATCCAGTTCTACGCCGGCAACTTCATCGACGGCACGACGATCGGCAAGAGCGGCAAGATCTATCGCCAGGGCGACGGCATCGCGCTGGAGCCCCAGCACTTCCCTGACGCGCCCAACAAGCCGCAGTTCGCGCCGGTGCGGCTGGATCCGGGCCAGACCTACCAGAACAAGATGGTCTTCCGGGTCACGACGGACAAATGAGCAAAAAAAGAAGCCCGGCGGTTACCCGCCGGGCTTAGTTCATTAGGGAGGAAACGCCCAGGAAGGGCAGAGGCGCTCGCGCCTCACGAGGCTGTAGTTAGCGCTACCAGCTGGGTTTTCAAGCCCCTTCCTGCGAAAAGTGACGCTTTGTCGCAGAACATGTTCATTGAACCGCCTTTAGCGAGACCTTGCCGGCGGTAAGGCCCGGGGCGGAGGCGGTGATCGTCAGCGAAGCCCCCTCGCCCGCCCCGCGCACCAGGGCCACGGCCTTGCCCTGCCAGGCCTTGCGGGTCGGCGAGGCGAAGGCGGTGTGGTCGGTCGGCGCGGCGTTGTCGGCGGCCACGAAGGCCCCGGCGCCGGAAACCTGGAAGGTGATCGCGTCGCTGGCCGAGGGCACGACGACGCCCTTGGCGTCGACCACCTGGGCGCGGACGAAGGCCAGGTCGTCGAAGCCCTTGCCCACCTTGTCGGTCTCGGCGGTCAGCTCGATGCGGGCCGGCTTGCCGGCGGTGCGCAGCGTATCCTCCAGCTTCACGCCCGGATCGCGGCAGGCCGCCTTCACTTCGCCCGGAGCGAAGGTGACGGCCCACTGGCGCGGCGAGGCGTCGGCCGGCAGGGCCTTGGCGCCCAGCCAACGGCCGTTGAGCGAAACATCGACGCTGGCGCAGTTGGAATAGACCTCGATGGTCTCCTCGTGCGGCGACAAGTCTTCCGGGGTCCAGTCGTCGAACACGGCGACCTTGGGGGCGGGCGTGGCGACGGCGACCATGGTCGGCAAGGCCGGCGCGGGACCGGCGCCGTCGGACGACGGCGGCGGCGCGGCCGGCAGGGCGTTGCGGACCACGTGCAGCACCGGCTTCTCGGACCACCACGAGGCCCGCTGCATGCCGATGATCTTCAGCGCGCCGGTGCGGTCGACGATGCCAGCCGGGTTGTCGATGTTGGGCCAGCCGCTGCGGTCGGCCTCGCCCAGGTAGTCGATACCCGTCCACAGGAACATGCCGGCATAGGCCGGGTAGTCGCGCACGGCGACCCAGGAGGTGCGGGTCTTGCTGTTCTCGGCGCCGACGATGATCCGGGCCGGGTTCTGCTTGTGGGCCGCGATCAGCTCGTTCTCGCGATAGTTCTGGCCGACGACGTCGAGCATGTCGGCGAAGCCGTTCCGGTAGTCGCCGGTCACGTTGGGGCGGAACAGGCCCATGGTCACCGGCCGGGTCGGGTCGGTGGCGTGCATGACGTTCAGCAGGCTGGTCAGGGCCGCCTTCGCCTGCACCGGATAGGCGGTGTCGTGGATCTCGTTGCCGGCGCTCCAGATCACGATGCTGGGGTGGTTGCGGTCGCGGCGGACCATGTCGCGAGCGTCGCGCTTGTGCCAGTCGCTGAAGAACAGGTGGTAGTCGCCGGGCGTCTTGGAGACGTTCCACTGGTCGAACAGCTCGTCCATGACCACGAAGCCCATCTGGTCGCAGAGATCCAGGAAGTCGGGCGACGGCGGGTTGTGGGCGGTGCGGATGGCGTTGACGCCCTGGGCCTTCAGGGCCGCCAGGCGCTGGCGCCAGACGTCCATGGGCACGGCCGCGCCGACCGCGCCGCCGTCCATGTGCAGGGCCACGCCCTTGAGCTTGATGTTCCTGCCGTTGAGCCAGAAGCCGCTGTCGGCCTTGAAGGCGGCCTCGCGCACGCCGAAGGGCACGGTCTCGGCGTCGAGGCCCGCCCCGCCCTCGCCCACCACGCGGATCTCGGCGCGATAGAGGTTGGGCGCCTCGAGGTCCCAGCGCTTGGGCGAGGCGATGTCGAGCGACAGTTTCAGGGTTTCGGTGCGGGCCGGATCGATGGCGACGGCGGGGACGGCGCCGCGGGCGACCTCCTTGCCGGACGGGTCGCGCAGCACGACCTCCAGGCCCGCCTTGGCCGCCGCATTGGCGTCGTTGACGATGTCGACGGCGATGTCGGCCACAGCCTTGCCCTCGGCGATCTTCGTCACGCTGACGAAGGCCCCGCCCTGCTCGACGTGCTGGGCGGCGCTCTCGATCAGGCGCACCTTGCCGTAGACGCCCGAGCCCGCGTACCAGCGCGAGGACGGCGCATGCTCGGTGTCGGCGCGCACGGCCAGCACATTGGGACCGTCGGCCTTGATGAAATCGGTGATGTCGTAGCGCAGGGCCACATAGCCGCTGGGGCGATGGCCCAGGTGGTGGCCGTTGATCCAGACGCCGCTGCGCTCCATCACGCCGTCGAGCTCGACATAGACCCGGCGGCCCGGCGCGGGCGGCTTGACGTCGAGGGCCTTGCGGTACCAGCCGATGCCGGTGGGAAGGAAGCCGCCTGCTCCGCCGGCGCGGGCCTTGATGTCGAACGGCCCGCTGATCGCCCAGTCGTGCGGCACGGAAACCTTGGCCCAGCCGCTGTCGTCGAAGGCCGCCGTCTCGGCGCCCTCGGGGTCGCCCTGGAAGAAGGTCCACCCCTCCGCCAGCGGCGTGGTCACCCGATCGGCGGCGAAGGCCGGCAGGGCGCAGAGGCCAAGAACGGCCGCCAGGGCCAGGCGCGAGACGCCACGCGTCAGGGAATGGGCCATCGTTTTCTCCCAGGGACGCGACGAAACGCTAATCCCACATTTTGATATTTTGTGTCATTTTATGAAAACTCAGACAAAACGCCAGCCCCTCGCAACACTTCGTCTCAAAGAGGGTGAACGACGCCGTGAACCCTTTGCCGAGGGCGGCGTTTGGCAGCCCGAGTTCAGCGTACGAAGGGGTACGACATGCCAGGGGTCGTCGATGTCGTTCCGTGTGAAGGCGGCTGGTGCGTGCGGGTTCACGCCACCGGCGAGGTGCTGCATTTCGCCGGCGGCGGCGAGGCCGAACGGCGCGCGCGCAAGCTGGCGGCGGACGCCGCCGAACCGGTAGAGGTGCGGATCCACGATCGCGGCGGCCGCCTGGTCGGGCGCTGGGTCGCCCAGGGCGCGGCGGCCTGAGAAGGCCTCAGGCGCGCTTGGGCTTCAACTCGACGATCGGCGCGACGCTTTCAGCCGAAGCCGAGGCGGCCTTGGCCTTGGCGGCGGCGATGCTGCGGCGCGAGGCGGCGAAGCGCAGACCAAGGAAGGCGCCAAGCACGGTCAGGGCCACGCCGGCGGCGATCGCCAGGCCCAGTTCCAGGCTGACGCCCGACAGGCTGCGAGCGGCCAGGTAGCCGGGGGCCAGCAGGCTGGCGATCCAGACCACGGCCGACAGCAGGTTGGCGGTCTGGAAGGTCCACCACTTCATCTGCAGGATGCCGGCCATGATCGGCACGAAGGCCCGCAGCGGCCCGAAGAAGCGGCCGATGAAGATCGACGCAACGCCGAAGCGGCGGTTGAACAGGCGGGTGCGGGCGATGGTGCGGCGATGGTCGCGGAAGGCCGGGATGCGCAGCACGCGCGGACCCAGGCGACGGCCCAGGGCGTAGGACACCGCATCGCCCAGCACAGCGCCGATGGTGCACCAGGCCAGGACTTCGAAGGGATCGAGCACGCCGCCGCCGATCAGGGTGCCGGCCAGCAGCATCAGCGCCGTCGCGGGCACGAAGGCGCCGATCAGAACGAGGGATTCGGCGAAGGTAAGCGCCCCAAGGATCAAGCCCGCCCAGCTCTGGTGCTCGGTGACGAAAGCGGCGACGGATTGAAGCAAGTTGTCCATGGGGGTCCTTCGAGCCCCCACATGGAGATCAAGCCGCTTCGCCGCCAGAGCGTTGTGCGCCGTTGCGTCAATTAAACCCGACTGTGCCCCGGATGTCGCACCTTTGGGGACAACTTCGGGACGAGCCGTGCAGAAACGGCGCCGTCCCGAAGGCTTTGCTCAAGCTACAACCGACACCCTATAGGGCTTGACCAATTTTCCACCGTGCATCCCCGCGAAGGCGGGGATCCAAGCCGAGGCCGCAGGTGATCCATGGCCTCGCCACCCCCTGAAAGTCAGCTTGGGTCCCCGCCTTCGCGGGGATTTGGCGGGTTGGAGAATGGCGAGCCCATGAACATCAATCGCCTCTAGAACCGCACCCGCAGGTTCAGGCCGGCGGCCTGGTTGCTGGTGCGGTCGCCGAATTCGGTGGTGTAGTTGAACTTCACCGAGACGCGGTCGTCGCCGATCACCTGGAAATCGATGCCCGCGCGCCAGCCCGACTTGTCGAGCGCGGTGCGGATGTCGGCCGGGTCGGACGAAGCGTTGGCGCCCATCAGCTGGAACGGCATCTGGATCTTGTCGGTCGAGTTGAACAGGCCGCCGACGGTGAACGATACCGCCGCCTGGCTGCGGGCGGTTTCCTTCATGACAAAGCCCAGGGTCAGCTCGGGATTGGCCGTGGCGATCCACTGGGTGTCGGAAAGGCCCCGCGCGCCCATGCCGTCCAGCCCGCGCTCCTCGAAGCGGCGCTGGTGCAGGCCCGTGCCCCAGACATTGAGCGCCGGACGCACGAACAGGCGGCCGTTCTCCACGACGTAGGCGAAACGGGCGTCGGCGCGGACATAGCCGCTTTCCGGATCGGACTCGGCCCGGCCGATGGTGAAGAGCTCGACGAGGCGCGCGGTCTCCATCCACTGCCAGCCGCCCGACAGCGAGAAGGCCATTTCGGCCCCGCCCGACCGGCGCTTGAAGCCCGCCCCGGCGTTGAAGCCCTGGCCCTGCGACCACGAGCGGCCGCCGTCGACGATGACCCGGTCGAGGCGCTCGTAACCCACGGCCGTTGCAAACGACCAGCCGCCGTCCAGGGTCTGCTCGAAGCCGCCGCGCAGGCGGCCGCCCTCGGCCTTGACGGCCAGGGTGTCGGCGTCGCGCTCGCCGTCGGCGGTCGCCCGCTCGATGGTCGCCCACGAGCACTTGCCGTCCACGCGCAAGGTCGGGTTGGCGCAGCCGAACATGGCCTGCGAGAAGCCGTTGGCCGAAGCCAGCTGGCTGCGCAGCGGGGCCAGGTGCGGTTCGGGGTTGAGGCTGGCGAAGATCGCCTTGTAGGCGGCCTCCTGCCCGACCCGCAGATTGCCGATCAGGGCTGTCAGGCGGCCGACGCCGCCGCTGTCGCCCAGGGTGATCGCCGAGTTCATGTGCTTGCCCACGGCCCGTTCGTTCAGGGCCAGGAAGCCCTGATCGAAATGGGTGTCGAAGGCCAGTTGCACGGCGCCGCCGCTGGTCTGGATGCGGTAGTCCATGGCCAGGGTGTCGGTGACCTTGAACCCGTTGTCCGTGATCGAGCCGCCCGCCGTGAACAGGGTCACGGGCTTGGCGTCCTGCAACCAGGTCAGGGTGACGTCGCCGGTTCCGGCCAGGACCACGTCGCCGGTGACGTCGACGCGGTCGGAGCCGTAGGGCCCGAAGGCGACGTCGAACACCGAACGGCCGGTCGCCGTCTGCACGAAATGGCCGTCGAGGGCGACGGTGCTGATCACCCGCGCGCCGTAGTAGGCGTTGGTCCCGGCGTCGCCGAGGCCGTCGAGATTGGCGAAGGTCGCGCCGCCGGCCAGGTCGATCGGCACGCGGGAGGCCGACAGGCCGACCAGGAAGTCGCCGCTGTTGGTGAAGGTCGCCGCGCCATTGGGCACGGCCTGGGCCGAGACGGCGAGCGTGGAGATCCCGCCCCTCGACGCCGACAGCGGGCCGGTTCCGGCCGGGTCGCGCAGGTCGATGGTCTTGAAGGCCATGAAGGCCCCGCCGATCTGGTTGTCGAAGGCGTTGTTCCCCGCGCCCAGGTCGATGTCGCCGATGACGACGCCGCGGTTGTCGACGCGCTCGTCGCCCTGGCCCGAAACGATGGCCTTGCCCGAGACGGCCGAGATCAGGCCGGTATTGGCGAGGCTGTTGGCCGCGCCGCCGCTGATCTGGACGCCGGCGCCCGTTCCCGAACCGCCGCGCACCGAACCGGTGGTGCGCAGGGCGATGTTCCCCGCCCCGTCCGCGCCCAGGCTCTGGGCGAAGACGGCGGTTGAGTCGGCGCCGCCCGCATAGACCTGGCCCGAGAGCAGCAGATCGATGGCCCCGCCCGCGCCGGCGCCGCCGGCCGCGCCGGCGAACTTGCCGTCGACCCAGCCGCCGCCGCCGCCCAGGCTCTGGGCGACGACGCCGTAGGCGCCGCTACCGGTCGCGACGATGTCACCGGTCTGGCGGAAGTCGATGTGGCCGCCGTCGCCGACACCGCCGGCGCTGAGCGCCACGGTCGAGGCCGTCGAGCCGCCGAAGGCCGCGCCGCCGCCGCCGCCGACCGACTGCAGGAAGACGCCGTGCGAGCCCGCGCCGGCCGTGCGGATCGCGCCGGTGTTGGTCAGGATCACGTCGCCGCCGTCGCCCGTCGCGCCGCCGGTCCCGCCCAGGGTGACCGAAAGCTTGGGCGAGCCGGTGACGTGCACCTCGCCACCGCCCGCGCCGATCGACTGGGCGACAAGGCCCAGGCCGTGGTCGCCCTGGGTGGTGACGCCGCCGCTGAAGGCGCCGGTGACGCCGCCGCCGGCCAGGCCCGAACCGCCTTGCGCGCCGAGCGAAGCGACCACGCTCGCACCGCCGGCGCCCGCGCCCGACAGGTTGAGGCCCGCCGAGCCGCCGCCGCCGCCGATCGACTGCAGGATCGCCCCGGTGGCGCCGGCCGCCGTGGTGGTGACCGCCCCGCCCTGGATGCGCGAGACGCCGCCGCCGGCCGCGTCGGTCTGGTTCGCGCCGCCCAGGGTCAGGGTCGTGGCGCCCAGCAGGGCCCCGGCCGGCACCGCGATATCGCCGCTGGCGCGGCCGCCGCCGCCGCCGACCGACTGGGCCAGCACGCCGGAAGTGTTGACGCCGGTGGTGACGATCTGGCCGGCGTGCTCGCTGGCGATCGCGCCGCCGCCGACATTCTGGCCGCCGGAGCCGCCCAGGCCCAGTTGCACCTGGGTGGCGACCGGGGCGTCGACATTGACCTCGTCCAGTTGGCCCGAAAGCAGCAGCTTGAGGTCGATCGCCCCGCCGCCGCCGCCGATCGACTGGGCGAACGAGGCCACGCCGTTCTTCCCGGCCGCGCCGAACGTGCCGGTGGTCCTGACGGTGACGAGACCGCCGGCCGCGCCGGAGACGTTCTCGGCGCCGGCCTTGGCGACGACCATCGGGTCGACGCGGCCGGTGGAGCCGTCCGGCTTGATGTAGGGCTGGCCGGGCAGGCCGATGATCCCCGAGAAGTCGAGGCCCAGCGTGCCGCCGCCGCCGTTGATGCTCTCGGCCTTGATGGCCATGGCGCCGTCGCCGAGCACGGTGATGTCGCCCGAGTGGTTGACGGCGACCGCCCCGCCCTGCCCGCCCGAACCGCCGCCGATGGCGCCGACCGTGGCGGCCAGGGCGTTGGACAGGATCAGGCTCTTGGCCTCGCCGGTCAGGCTGAAGGCCATCTGGGCGTCGCCGCCGCCGCCGCCGATGCTCTGGGCCACGACGCCATGGGCGCGGGCGCCGGTGGTCAGGATGCGGCCGCTGTTGGTGACGATGACCTCGCCGCCGTCTCCGCCGTCGCCGCCGATGCCGCCCAGCGAGACGAGCGGCGCGTTGCCGAGCGCGCCGATCAGCAGGTTGGCGGCGATGACCATGCCGCCATTGCCGCCGCCGCCGCCGATCGACTGGGCCAGCACGCCATAAGCGTCCGCGCCCGTGGTCTGGATCAGGCCGGCGTTGTCGACCACGACCTTGCCGGCGGTGTTGCCGGTTCCGCCGACGCCGCCGATGTTGAGGCCGACCGAGGCGCTGTTCTCGCCGCTTTTCAGCGCCGTCAGCGACAGGATGGTCGAGCCGTTGCCGCCGCCGCCGCCCAGGCTCTGGGCGAAGAGGCCGTAGGCGCGCTCGCCCGAGGTCGAGATCGTGCCGCTGTCCTTGACGCCGGCCACGGCGCGGTTGGTCACGGTGACCTCGCCGCCCGTGCCGCCGTCGCCGCCGGCGCCGCCTATGTTCAGCACGTAGCGATGGCTCTGCTTGTCGGCGCCGGTGTAGCCGCCGACGACGTCGATCACGAGGCCGCCGTCGCCGCCGCCGCCGCCGATGCTGTTGGCGGCGACGCCCGCCGCGCCGCGGCCCTCGGTGACGATGAGGCCGGTGTTGAGCACCTCGACCGCGCCGCCGGCGCCGCCGGTTCCGCCCGAGCCGCCGATGTTGAGGTCGAAGGAGTCGTTGCTGTTCGTACCCTGGGCGCGGACGTTGAGCACCGCGCCGCCGATGCCGCCGCCGCCGCCGATCGACTGGGCGCGGATGCCGAAGGCGTCGTCGCCCTTGGTATGGACGATACCGCTGCTTGCGACGTCCACGGCGCCGCCCACCGCGCCGGAACCACCGTCGCCGCCGACGCTGACCGTGGCGGTGCGGGTGGTCGTGCCCGAGGGCGCGCCGCCGACCTGGAAGGCGATCGTGCGGGTCATGCCGCCAAGGCCGCCGCCGCCGCCGACAGCCTGGGCCAGGATCCCGTCGGAACGCGCGCCCTCGGTGACGATGGTCGCGGCGCTGTCGACCTCGACCTTGCCCGAGATCGCGCCGACCCCGCCCTTGCCGCCCACGCCCACGGCCGCTGCGGCCGAGGCGCGGACGATGGTGTTGGACGCGCCGCCGCCGACGCCGCCGCCGCCGCCCAGGCTCTGGGCGAAGATCCCGCGGGCGTCGTCGCCGCGCGTGGTCAGAGCGCCCCCGGCGTCGACCTTGACGTCGCCGCCCTCGGCCGCCAGGCCGCCGTCGAGGCCGACGCTGATCGCGCCGCCGAAGGACTCGGCGTTCTCGCCCTGGCCGCGCGTGCCAGTGATGCTGACGGTGGTGGCGCTGGAGGCGCCGCCGCCGCCGCCCACGCTCTGGGCGAAGATGGCCGAGGACTCGTCGCCGGTCGTGTCGATGACGCCCCTGGAGGTCACGTCGACCTTGCCGCCGACGCCGCCCGAACCGCCGATGCGGCCGATGGTGATGTTGACCTCGTTGCGGTTCAGCGGACCCATGGCCATGTCGAGGCCGGTATTGCCGCCGCCGCCGCCGATCGACTGGGCGCGCAGGCCCGCCGAGTTGTCGCCCTTGGTGACGATGGTCCCGAGATGGTCGACCGTGACGTCGCCGCCGTCGCCCGCCGCGCCGGTGGCGCCGCCGATGGCCATGTTCAGGGCGGAGGCGTCCTTGAGCACGCCTGCGCCGATGTTGAAATTGCCCGAGCCGCCGCCGCCGCCGACGCTCTGGGCCAGGAGGCCGTCGCTGTGGGCGCCGTCGGTGACGATATTGCCCGCGTGGGTGACGTCGACCGTGCTGCCCGATCCCGCCCCCGCGCCGTCGCCGCCGACGGTGATGATGGCGGCGACCGGATTGTCGGTCTTGTTGGCCACGGTGGCGGCGATGGTGAAGTTCATACCCGCCGTGCCGCCGCCGCCGCCGACGCTCTGGGCCACCAGGCCGTCGGAGTCGTAGCCGAAAGTGCGGATCAGGCGGGCGTCGACCGAGCCGTCGGCGGCATAGCCGCGCAAGACGTCGACCGCCCCGGCGTTTCCACCCGAACCGCCCGAACCGCCGATGCCCAGGGCGACGGGATTGCCGAACGGCGCGATGGCGCCGGTTGCGCTGACGCCGCCCACCCCGCCGCCGCCGCCGATGGATTGAACCAGGATGCCCTTGGCCCCGCCGGTTAAGTCGACGGCCTCGAGCGTGTCCTCGCCCGCGGCCGGATTGGCCTTCAGCCTGCCGTTGACGATCACGTCGCCCAGGCTGTCCAGCGAGACGTCGCCCGCATCGGCGCCGGTCCCGCCCTGGCCGCCGATCCCGACGGCGATGGCGAAGCCGTTAGAGGACGAGGTCGACTTGCCCAGATTGACGTCGGCCGCGACGTTGAGGCCGCCCGAACCGCCGCCGCCGGCGACGCTCTGCACAAGCACGCCGATGGCGTCGACGCCTTCGACCCAGACCTGGCCGTCCTGGGCGACGGTGACGTCGCCGCTGATGTTGCCCGCGCCGCCGAAGCCGCCGAGGCCGAAGACGATCGAGGGCTCGTCGCCCGAGGTGTCGGCGCTGATCCCGCCGGAGATGTTGATGCCGCCCGCGCCGCCGCCGCCGCCGATCGACTGGGCCATCAGGCCGCGCGACCGGTCGCCCGCCGCGAACAGGTTGGCGGTGACGTCGGCCTTGACGTCCTTGCCCTTGCCGCCGTCGCCGCCGAAGCCGCCGACGCCCGCGACCAGCTGGCCGTCCATGGCGATGCCGCCCGAGACGTTGATGCCGCCCGCGCCGCCGCCGCCGCCGATCGACTGGGCCACGGCCGCATAACGGTCGTCGCCCACGGCGGTGACCTGCACGTGGTCGGCGGTGGGACCGGCGATGGTCAGGCCCACCTCGCCGGCGTCGCCGCCCTTGCCGCCGAAGCCGCCGACACCCAGTGCGATGGAGCGGCTGGCCGAGGATCCGCCCGGCTTGGTCAGAGACAACTGGCCTGTGACGTTGAGGCCGCCCGAGCCGCCGCCGCCGCCCACGCTCTGGGCCATGACGCCGTTGGAGCCGTTGAGGCGCGTGCGATCGGCCGCGATGGTGAATTCGAAATCCGAGCCCAGCAGCGGGATCTTGACCACCTGCTCGGGCGTGGTGATGTCGGATTCCAGGCCCTGGGCCCAGACATTGCCCGTGACGCTGGCCTTGACGTCGCCCGCCTGGCCGCCGTCGCCGCCGAAGCCGCCCAGGCCGAAGCCGAAGCTGCCGGCCGTGCCCTTGGTGGTGGCCGACAGGCCGCCGGCGACGTTGATGCCGCCCTGGCCGCCGCCGCCGGCGATGCTCTGGGCGATGATCCCGTCGGAATTGGCGCCGTCGGTGAGGGTGTCGCCGACGCGGGTCAGTTTCACGACGCCTGAGGCGCCGCCCTTGCCGCCGAAGCCGCCGATGCCGACCGATCCGGTTCCCGCCGTGCCGGCGCTGACCGCCACCGCGCCCGAGACGTTGAGACCGCCCGAGCCGCCGCCGCCGCCGATCGACTGGGCCACCACGCCGTCGGCCTCGTCGCCCGAGGTCTGGTAGCGGCCGGTGACGGTTCCGGTGACGTCCTTGCCGACGCCCGCGCCGCCGCCGAAGCCGCCGACGCCCAGGCCTATGGCCACCGCGGCGTTGTTGCCGGCCGACAGCGCGACCGAGCCGCTGACATTGATCCCGCCGTTGCCGCCGCCGCCGCCCAGGCTCTGCAGCATGGCGCCGAACGAGCCGTCGCCCTCGGTGGTGACATTGCCGGTCAGCACGCCCTTGACGATGTCGGCGTCGCCGCCGCCGCCGCCGAAGCCGCCCAGGCCGAAGCCGATGGCGCCGTTGGTCCCCTGCGAGGCGCTGACGAGGCCGGTGACGTTGAAGCCGCCCGAGCCGCCGCCGCCGCCCACGCTCTGCAGCAGGGCGCCGTGGGCGTCGTCGCCCTTGGTGGAGATATTGCCGGTCAGCGTGGCGTCCACCTCGCCGGCCTTGCCGCCGTCGCCGCCGAAGCCGCCGACCCCGACGCCCAGCGTGCCGGTCCCGCCGCCGCTGGCGGCCAGGCTGATCCCGCCGGTGATGTTGAAGGCGCCCGCGCCGCCGCCGCCGCCCAGGCTCTGGTAACTGGCCCCGAAGGCGCGATCGCCCACGGTGACGATGTCGCCGGTGACGCCGCCATCGACCTTGCCGGCAGCGCCGCCGGTTCCGCCAAAGCCGCCCACGCCGACCAGGATGTTGCCCGCCGCGGTCTTGGAGGCCGAAATGCCGCCGGTGACGTTGAAGCCGCCACTGCCGCCGCCGCCGCCCACGCTCTGGACGAGCACGCCGGACGCGTCGGCGCCCTTGGCGCCGACGTCGCCGGTGATCTTGCCGGTGACCGCCTTGCCGTCGCCGCCCTTCTCGCCGCCGCCGCCGACCCCGACGCCGATATTGCCCGCGCCGCTCTTGGCGGCCGAGAAGCCGCCGGCGATCGAGAAGCCGCCGCTGCCGCCGCCGCCGCCCACCGACTGGGCGACAATGGCGCGAGCGCCTTCACCCTCGGTCACAGCTGCGATCAGGTCGCCAAGCGGGTCGGCCACGCCGTCGTTGACCTTGAGGGTGACGATGTCGGCGTCGCCGCCCTTGCCGCCTGAGCCGCCGACCGCGACGCTGACCGTGCCGGCGCCGTTGGCCGAGAGGGCGATGCCGCCCGCGACCGAGAAGCCGCCGCTGCCGCCGCCGCCGCCCACGCTCTGGGCGATAATCGCGTCGCTGTGCGCGCCCTTGGTAGTAGTCGTTCCGATGACGTCGAGACGGACCTCGCCGCCCTTGCCGCCGTCGCCGCCGCTGCCGCCGACGCCCACACTGATGCCGCCGGCCGCCGTGGCCGCGCCGCCGATCGAGCCGGCGACGTTGAAGCCGCCGCTGCCGCCGCCGCCGCCGATGCTCTGGGCCACGACGCCGTCGGCGTCGGCGCCTTCGGTCAGGGTGTCGCCGACCATCCTGCCGATGACCAGCATGCCGTCACCGCCGCCGCCGCCCGCGCCGCCGACCCCGACCGAGATCCCCGCGCCGGCCGTCTGGGCCACGCCGATCGAGCCGGAAACGTTGAAACCGCCCGAGCCGCCGCCGCCGCCCACGCTCTGCACCAAGAGGCCGCCGGACTGGTCGCCCTTGGTGTGGATGTCGCCCTCGACCGTACCATCGGCGGTCCCGGCGTTGCCGCCCTTGCCGCCCGCGCCGCCGACGCCGACCGAAACCCCGACGCCGGCCGTGCCGCCGCCGCCGATCGAGCCGGCGACATTGAAGCCGCCGCTGCCGCCGCCACCGCCCACGCTCTGGACGATCACGGCCGTCGAGCGCTTGCCGCTGGTGGAGACGTCGCCGCCGATGCGGCCCGTAGCGCTGTCGCCGATGCCGCCGTCGCCGCCGCTGCCGCCGACCCCGGCCGAGGCCCCGCCCCCCGCCGTGCCGGCTACGGCGACCGTGCCCGAAACATTGAAGCCGCCGCCGCCGCCGCCGCCGCCGACCGACTGGATCAGCGCGCCGATGGCGTCGTCGTCGCCGGTGGTGATGGCGCCGTCGAAGTCGACGTCGACGACGCCGCCCTTGCCGCCCTTGCCGCCGCTGCCGCCGACGCCCACGGCCGCCGAGGCCGAAGCCACGCCGGCGCCCGCGCCGGAGAACGCCACGGTGTAGCCGCCATTGCCGCCGCCGCCGCCCACGCTCTGGGCGACGAGGCCGGTCGAGAACTTGCCTTCGGTGAGGATCGCCCCGCCCGACTTGATGTCGACCAAGCCGCCTTCGCCGCCGTCGCCGCCCTTGCCGCCCAGGGCGACCGAGAACGCCGCCGCCGCCGTTTCGCCGGCCGCGAATGCGAACGACAGCGCAAAGCCGCCGCTGCCGCCGCCGCCGCCCACCGACTGGGCGAACAGGCCTTCGGAATAGTCGCCCTTGGTCAGGATCAGCACGTCGCCGTCGATGTCGACCTCGCCGCCCTTGCCGCCGGCCCCGCCGCGACCGCCCACGGCGGCGCTGGCCCCGACGCCGTAGCCCGCCGAGACCTGGGCCGCGAAGCCGCCGTTGCCGCCGCCGCCGCCCACGCTCTGGGCGAAGATCCCGCGCGAGCGCTCGCCGCTCGTGACGATCAGAGGATTGACGAGGCTGGTGGAGCCGCCGGTGGTGACCGTGCTCTGGCTGAGGTCGATGTCGACCTTGCCGCCATCGCCGCCCACCGAGCCCTCGCCGCCGATGGCGACGCCCGCGAAGGCGCTGATCGATACGCTGGAGCCCCCGCTGCCGCCGCCGCCGCCCACGCTCTGGGCGAAGATGCCGTGGGAGTCATTGCCGCCGGTGAAGAGGTCGCCCGCGTGCTTGACCGTGACCAGGCCCGAGCCGCCGCCGGCATTGCCGCCGCCGCCGATGGTCAGGAAGACGCCGCCGGTGCTGCCGCCGTCGCCGCCGCCGCCGCCGACGCTCTGGGCCTGGATGGCGCTGGACAGATCGCCCTTGGTGGTGATCGCGCCGGTGTTGGCCACCGTCACCGCACCGCCGGTGCTGGCCGCGCCGCCCTTGCCGCCGATGGTGACCAGACCGCCGCCGTCGCCGCCGGAGCCGCCGCCGCCGCCCACCGACTGGGCGAAGATCCCGCGCGCCTTGTCGCCGCCCGTCTCGATCACCCCGCCGTTGGTGACGGTCACCGCGCCGCCCGCGCCGCCGCCGCCGGCCGTGCCGCCCAGGGCCACGACGCCGCCGGAGCTGGCGCCCGAGCCGCCGCCACCGCCCACCGACTGGGCGAAGACGCCGTCGGCCCCCTGCTTGGTGGTCTTCACCGAACCGCCGGCGCCGGTGGTCACCGTGACCGAACCGCCCGTACCGCCCAGCGCGCCCGCGCCGCCCAGCGAGACCAGCCCGCCCGTACCCGAGGCCGCGCCGCCGCCACCGCCCACCGACTGGGCGAAGATCCCCCGGGAGTCGACGCCGTCGGTCGACACGATCCCGCTGCTGGAAACCTCGACCGCACCACCCAGGCCGCCGGCGTCGGCCTTGGCGCCCAGCGCCACGAGGCCGCCGCTGACACCGGCGCTGCCGCCGCCGCCGCCGACCGATTGGGCGAAGATGGCGTGGGCGTCGGCGTTCTTGGTCGTCACGGTCGCGCCGCTCTCGACGGTGACCTTGGCCGTCCCGCCGTCACCGCCCGCGCCGCCGCCCGAACCGAGGGCCACGAGGCCGATGGAGACGCCGCCGTTGCCACCGCCCCCGCCCACCGATTGCGCGAACAGGGCGTGGGCGCCCTCGCCTTCGGTGAGCGTGGTCGAACCGGCCTTGGCGACGATCTCGGCCGAGCCGCCCCTGCCGCCGGCCTGGCCGCTGTCGCCGAAGGTGACGATCCCGCCGGCGTCGCCGGCGTTGCCGCCAGAGCCGCCGATCGACTGGGCCAGCACGCCATAGGCGTCCTTGCCCTTGGTCTGGATGAGGCCCGCCTGCTGGACCAGCACCGCGCCGCCGTTGCCGCCGACCGAGCCGCTGCCCGCGTCGCCGATGATGCCGTAGCTGTCGCCGCCGCCTCCGGCCGCGCCGCCCAGGCTCTGGGCCAGTATGCCGATCGCCCCGGCCTTGCCGGTGTAGATGGCGCCGGTGTTGGTGACGTTCACTGCGCCGCCCTGGCCGGCCGTGCCGCCCGTGCCGCCGCTGCCGGCGATGTAGCCCGTGCCGCCCTGACCGCCCTGGCCGCTGCGGCTCTGGGCGAAGATCCCGTGCGAATTGATCCCGTCGGTGACGATGGTCACGGCGCTGCTCAGGGTGACCGCGCCGCCGGCGCCCGCCGCGCCGCCCGCCGCACCCTTGATGTTGCCGTAGGCGTCGCCGCCCGAACCGCCGTTGCCGCCGACGCTGGACACCACCACGCCGGGCAGGTTGTCGGAGACGACCTGGATGTTGCCGTTGTTGGCCACGGTCAGGTCGTGGGTGACGGTCGGCCCGGCCTGGCCGGCGCCGCCGGCGCTGGGCGAATAGGCGATGGTGGCGCAGCCGATCAGCGGAATGCAGATGCTGACCCCGCCGCCGTCGTGGCCGTTGCCGCCGTTGGCCCCGAACTTGGCGTCGGCGAAGGTGTTGACGTCGCCCGTGGCCGGGGTGAACGCGAAGCTGCCCGCCCCGCTGCCCCCCGTGCCCGGCGGAGTGACGACATTGCCGATGTCGGTCGACTTGTTGGTGACCACGACCAGGTTGGAGAAGTTGGCCGTGCCGGCTTCCTTGACGGTGACGCCGACCACGCGATTGTCGGCGTTCAGGGTGACGGCGGTCACCTCGTAGTTCTTGCCGGTCTGCGGGTCGGTGAAGACGTCGCCGACCGTAGTGGCCAGAAGGATGATGTTGCCGGCGTCGGTGCGGACGGCCGTGCTGGTCAGGGTCTCGACCACCTGCTCGTTGGCGCCAGAGACCGGGTTCAGGATCGTGTCGCCGACACTATAGACAGGCAGCGCGCCCATCAGGGCCATCGAAACGGCGGAAGACCCCGCCAGCGTTCCGGCCAGCCCCGCGCCACTTTCGCGCGCCGCGGCGGCCAAGGGGGCCGACAGGACCGCGCCCGCGGTGACGATCATGGCCAGGCGCTTGAGCCGCTTGGCGAAGCGGGAACCGGCGACCGTGGCCGCGGCGATCGGCGCCTCTGGCGCGGTCGGATCGTCCTTGGCCAGGGCCAGGCGTTCGGCCAGTCGGCCGAGGGCGGCTTTCAGGGCCCCGGCGTCGGGATCACCGCGCAGGGACAGGCTCTGAACCAGGCCCAGAACCTGGGCGGCGGCCGAGGCCGCCTCGCTGCGGGAAAGGCCTTCGGCGTCAATCGCCTGGATCAGCTGGTCGACGAGCGCGGCGGCCTGGGCCAGCCTGGATGCGCCTTGCTTCTTCGCCACGATCTTATCCCCCAGGCGTCAAAGCGTGACTCGATGGTGATATTCGAGTTCACAAACCAGCAGTTTCTCTTCGCGGTTGATGCACGCGGCAGTGACAATCGGCACATCGCGTTCGAACGCCGGCTCTCGACCGGGGCGTCATCCTGTCGCACCACCCCGCTCCCGAAGAACAATAAGTTTAATTAAATCAAATAGAAGACCCGCCTTCAGCACGCCTCTTCACCGTGCCTGAAGGGCTCCTGCACGATGCTCAGAGCTGAAAATTCAGCGTCCCCAAATTGAGTAGTACAACTTTCAGAGGCGGGTTTCCGATAACTCGCCAAGCGAAAGGCTCGCAACGACAACCCTACGGCGGCAGAATAATCGATGCACTTGAAAGCATATTCGCCAAACACGCGACGTTTGCGCCCTAGATACTGAAAAATAGTGCGTTTTACATACGCCGATCCGCCGCCCGTATCAATTTTGCATTAAAGCGGCCGATGTATTTACTTACCAAACCGTTAAGCCGTTAAATCCACGGCGAAGGGGGAAACCTCTTCTTTGTCCGCAGCAAATGATGCGCGGTTGAGAAAACTTAGAGGAGGATACGTCATGAATACTCTGCGCGAACTGATCTTCGAAGAAGACGGCGCGGCCGCGGCCGAATACGCCCTGATCCTGGCCATCATCGGCAGCGCGATCGCCGTCGCGGCGGTGCTGCTGGGCACCAACATCGGGGTCGCCATCACGG
Organism: Caulobacter endophyticus; assembly: GCF_029543245.1. Taxonomy (GTDB): domain Bacteria; phylum Pseudomonadota; class Alphaproteobacteria; order Caulobacterales; family Caulobacteraceae; genus Caulobacter; species Caulobacter endophyticus_A. The sequence goes on along the minus strand of NZ_JARQWV010000008.1, from coordinate 177,610 downwards.
ACGCCGCCACCTGCGTGGCCAATCCGTCGGCCGCCAACTGCTGAGCCAAGTCGTCGGCGGCGCGGGGCGGCAAGCCGCGTCGCCGACCCATGGCGGTGAGCCAGGACAGGCTCCCTGCTGACGTGGGGAGGGGGTTGCAACAATGCAGACGAAGACCGTCATATCCCTTGGCGCGGCCGCTGTGCTGGGCCTGGGCGCCGTGCTCGCCGCACGGGTCTATATGAGCGCCGGGCGCGTGGACGCCCCGGTGGTCAAGGAAACCGGCTCGACGCCCGTCGTCGTGGCCTCCCAGCCTCTGGCGAGAGGCTTCAAGCTCCAGTCCGCGGTGCTGAAGGTCGCACACTATCCGGCCGACGCCGTGCCGGCGGGCGCCTTCCGCTCCATTCCAGAGGCCGCTTCCGGCCCGGGCGGCGCGCGCATCGCGCTGAAGGACATCGCCGCCAACGAGCCGATCCTGGCCGACCGCGTGTCGGGCTCGGGCGGCCGCTCCAACCTCGCCAGCTCGCTGGGCGAAGGCATGCGGGCGGTGTCGCTGCGGGCCAACGACGTCGCCGGCGTCGGCGGGTTCGTGCTGCCGGGCGACCGGGTGGACGTGCTGCTGACCCGCAGCAAGGACAACAACCAGCCCGAGACCAGCCTGACCCAGGTGCTGGCCGAGAACGTCCGCGTCGTCGGCGTCGACCAGTCCGACGACCAGGGCGCCGACAAGCCGGTGGTGGTCAAGGCGATCACCGTCGAGGTCACGCCCGACCAGGCCCAGGCCATCACCCTGGCCCAGGCCGTGGGCGCCGTGTCGCTGGCCCTGCGCCAGATCTCCGACCAGGCGCCGCTGGGCCGCCGGACCATGACGCTGGCCGACCTGTCGCGGGGCATGGGCCCCACCCAGGTCAACGCGTCCGCGCCGACGCCCGTCCGGGCCGTCGCCCCCCGCCGCCCCGCGGCGCCGCGACCGGCCTCTTCGTCCATGCCGCCGTCGTCGACCGAGGTCCGCGTGACCCGCGGCGTCGAGACGACCGGCTATCGGGTGGGGCTGTGACCATGGCCCCGCTCGCTCCCCTTCCCTCCCGCCGGCGCGCCGCTGACGCGCGCGGCGCAGGACCCGCTCACATGACCCTGAAACGCTCGCTGCTGGCCGCGGCCGCCGGCCTGCTGCCCCTGCTGGCGGCAGTCCCGACCACCGCCTCGGCCCAAGCCCCCGCCGCCATCTCCGACGTCGCCGTCCGCAAGGTCGAGGTCAATGTCGCCGTCGGCAAGGCCCAGGTCCTGGAGCTGCCCGCTCCGTACACGGACATCATGATCGGCAACCCCGACACCGCCGACGTGCTGCCCCTGACCTCGCGGTCGGTCTACGTGGTCGGCAAGAAGCTGGGCGGCACGACGCTGACCGCCTACGGCCCGGGCCGCAAGCTGGTGGCCGCCGCCAACGTGGTGGTCGGCGCCGACGTCGAGACCCTGCGCCAGCGGATGCGCGACGCCCTGCCCAACGAGGAGAACCTGAAGGTCGCCTCGGGCAACCAGTCGATCGTGCTGACCGGCACCGCCAGCAGCGGCGCCGTCGCCGGCCGCGCCGCGGCCCTGGCCGAGAGCTTCGCGCCCGGCCAGGTGGTCAACATGCTTTCGGTCCAGGGCAGCCAGCAGGTCACCCTGTCGGTGCGCATCGTCGAGATGGAGCGCGCCACGGCCAAGGCCCTGCGGCTGAACATGAACACCGCCAACCCGGCCTCGCCGAACTACCACAACTTCGTCATCGGCACCGGCGACACGGGCGTGGCCACCACGCTGACCGACACTTTCGGCCTGCTGAAGTTCCCGCTGCGGGCCGGCGACGTGGATCTGGACGTGCTGTTCGACGCGCTGGAGACCAAGGGCCTGGTCAAGACCCTGGCCGAGCCGAACCTGACGGCCATGTCGGGCGACACCGCCAACTTCCTGGCCGGCGGCGAATTCCCCGTCCCCGTGGCCCAGAACCAGAGCGGCGGCCAGACGACGATCACGGTCGAGTTCAAGCAGTTCGGCATCGGCCTGGCCTTCACCCCCACCGTCCTGCAGGACGGCATGGTGAACCTGGTGGTCAATCCCGAGGTCTCGAGCATCGACCCCAACGCCTCGTTCGTCAGCAACGGGCTGCGGATCCCCGGCATCAAGGTGCGCCGCGCCAAGACCACAGTCGAACTGCGCGACGGCGAGTCCTTCACGATCGCGGGCCTGATCCGCGACGACTACCAGGATCAGATCCGGCAGTTCCCGATGCTGGGCGACCTGCCGATCCTGGGCTCGCTGTTCCGCTCGACGAGCTACCAGCGCAACCAGACCGAATTGGTGATCCTGGTCACGCCGCATCTGGTGCGCCCGACCCGGGCCCGCCAGGCGACCCCCGCCGACAACTTCGTGCCGCCGTCCGACACCGAACTGTTCCTGCTGGGCAAGACCCAGTCCAGCTCGCAACCAGCCAAGGGAGGGGTCGATGGACCTCAAGGCCATGTCCTTCAATAGGATCCTGCTGGCCGCCGCGGCCCTGACCGTGTCCGGGGCCGCCCTCGCCGGCTGCACCGACGCCCGCAAGGACCTGTCGCCCGACTTCGGCGTCGCCCTGCGCAGCAACCTCGCCGCCCAGATCGCCGATCCGGAAGCCCGCTACGAAGGCGTGCTGCAGCCAGGCGGCGACGGGACCCGGGCCGCCCTGGCGGTGACCCGCTACGGCAAGAACCAGGTGATCCAGCCCGTCCAGGCCAGCACCTCCAGCATCGACAACAAGGGAGCGGCCAAGTCTCCGGCCAACTGACCATGTCGCGCGCCCCTCGCCTTCTTCGTCGCTTCGTCCAGGATCGCTCCGGCACGGTGGCCACCCTCACCGGGGTGGCCCTGATCGGACTGGTCGCCATCGGGGGCCTGGCCTTCGACGTCAGCCGGGCCCTGGCCCTGCGGGCCGAACTGGAGAACGCGGTGGACGCCGCGGCCCTGGCCGGCGCCAGCCAGCTGGACGGCATGAGCGGGGCCATGGGGCGGGCCCAGACGGCGGCCATGGGCAGCCTGGTCAGCAACCGCCAGGCCCTGGGCGACACTTTCGAAAGCAACGTGGCCGTCGCGGCCAGCGACATCACCTTCCTGTCCAGCCGCGACCCGGACGTCACCGCCACCACCGACGCCACCGCCAAGTTCATCCGCATCAACCTGGCGCCGCGCTCTCGCGGCCTGGTGTTCGGCGCCCTGACCGGCGTCGCCGGCTTCAACGCCACCGCCCGCGCGGTGGCCGGCTACGGCACGGCGATCTGCAAGGTGCCGCCGCTGATGATCTGCAACCCGAACGAGGCGACCAGCCTGGTGTTCGACGGCGACACCTATATCGGCAAGAACTTCGTCCTGACCCCGCCCCCAGGCGGCAACGGCGCCTGGGGGCCGGGGAACTTCGGCTTCCTGTCGGTGGGATCGGGCGCGGCCGACGTCAAGAACGCCATGGGCCGCTATCCGCCGCTGACCGAGTGCTTCGGCTCCGTGGTGCAGACCCAGACCGGCAACATCGCCTCGGCCGACGACTACTTCAACGTCCGCTTCGACATCTACAAGTCCTCGGCCAGCGGGCTGAAGAACGACCCGCTGTTCCGACCCGCGATGAACACCCTGGTCGGGGCCAAGACCAACGCCGGCAACAGTTCCTGCACCCCGAGCGTCTCGGTTCCCAGCAACAGCTGCTCGAGCAGCGCGGCGGTGGCCGGCGGCATGGGCCTGCCCCGCGACTGCAACCAGTCGAGCGTGGTGGGCAGCGGGGTCTGGAACAAGGCGCAGTACTTCGCCACCAACCACTCGGGCATCAACCCGACGACCTACATCCCGCAGGTTCCCGCAGGTTCCACCGGCACGGGCTGGAACGCCTATGGCCCCGCTCCGGCGGCCGGCGTCACCAGCCCGACGCGCTACCAGGTCTACAAGTGGGAGCTGGCCATGCTGAGCGGGACGATCTCGACCCCGGCCGGCGCCTTCTCCGACGGCCAGACCGCCAACAGCGGCTCGCACGACTACGCCCGCCCCCAGTGCAACACGACCGGCGCCCAGGCCACGCCTGATCGCCGCACGATCTCGGCCGTGGTCGTCAACTGCAACGCCGACAACGTCCACGGCAGCTCCACCGTCCACGTCATCGCCTATGTCGACCTGTTCCTGATCGGCCCGGCCGTCAGCAACTCGATCTATGGCGAGGTCGTCGGCTCGACCACCGACACGTCGGCGGTCGGCACGGAGACCATGCTCTACTCGGTGCGGCTCTATGACTGAGCGCCCTCCCCTTGCCCGACGGCTGGCTGAACGGCTCTGGGCCGGGCGCGAAGGCTCGGCGGCGGTGGAGTTCGCCCTGGTGCTGCCGTTCATGGTGCTGCTGTGCTTCGCCTTCGTCGGCGCGGGACGGCTGTTCTGGAACTATCACATCGCCGTCTCGTCGGTGCGCGACGCCGCCCGCTACGCCGCCCGCCTGCCGATGACTTGCGCGGGCCTGACCAACGCCGGCGACGTCACCAACGTCCAGAACCTGACCCGCACCGGCACCAAGGACGGCTCGGGCTCGCCGCTGATCGCGACCTGGACCAGCAACGCCACGGTGACGGTCACCGTCACCTGCGTCAGCAACGCCGGCGGGACCTATTCGGGCCGCTACGACGGCATGACCGGCGCGCCCCGCGTGCAGGTCGCCGCGACGCCGCCCTACATCGAATCCTTCGGCCCGCTGACCGGCATCACCCTCACCTCGTTCACGGTCAGCTCTCAACAGGCGTGGACAGAATGACCCGGCTCCGCACCACCGCATCGCGGCTGGTCCGCGACGAAAGCGCCGCCACGGCGACCGAGTTCGGCCTGGTGTGCTTCGCCTTCATCGTCATGCTGTTGGCGGTGATCGACATGGGCCGGCTGGGCTGGACCATCAACACCGCAAAGACCGCCACCCGCGAGGGCGCGCGCCTGGCCGTCGTCAGCCCGATGGTCTCGACCTACATGGCTGGCTACGACGGCACCGCCACCTATGGCGGCGGCGGCACCGTGCCCGACATGGCCTTCAGCTGCACCGGCTCGAACACGACCTGCACCCAGACGCAGGGCAGCGGCGGCTCGCCGGGCTTCGACAACACCACCTTCACGGCCGTCCTCAACAAGATGCAGGCCTACCAGCCCGACATCACGGCCGCGGACGTGACCATCACCTATCGCCATGTCGGCATCGGCAAGGTGGGCAACCCCTACGCCCCCGACATGGAGCCGCTGGTCAGCGTCAGCGTCGCCAACCTCACCTTCCAGAGCGTGGCGCTGCAGATCTTCGGCGTCGCGCCCTTCAACCTGCCGACCATGACGTCGACACTCAGCGGAGAGAGCCTGTCATGAGCCTGCTCCATTTCGGCCGCCCCAAGACGGTTGCGCCGCCACCCCCGTCCAGCCAACGCCCGACAGCCTGGCGCGTGGGCCTGTGCGGCGCGGGCCTGGGCGCGGATCCGCCGGTGGCGATGCTGTCGGGGATGTTCCCGGCGGTCACCTTCCGGCTGCTAGACTGCGCCTGGCCCGAGCGGGCCGCCCACGCCTTCGACCTGCTGATCGTCGGCGTGGACGCCGGCGATCCCGCCGAGCTGGAGCGCATGACCTCGCGGATCGCCTCCAGCGCCGGACGCTTCGAGGTGCTGGTGGCCATGCGCGGCGCCGACATCGAGGCCACCCGCCGCCTGCTGCACCAGGGCGCGGCCGACGTGCTGCCGGCCCCGGTCAGCGACACCACCCTGGCCATCGCCCTGGAGCGGATCTTCTGCCGGCTCGACACCGGCCGGGCCCACAAGCGCAGCGGCGAGATCATCAGCGTGCTGAAGGCCGGCGGCGGCGTCGGCGCCACCTCGCTGGCCGCCCAGACGGCGGTGATGCTAGCCGGACGCACCGGCTCGGCCGGCGTCTGCCTGGCCGACCTGGACGTGCAGATGGGCGCCGCGGCGCTCTATCTCGACGTCGGCGACGCGGTGACGATCGGCCAGGTGCTGGCCGCCGGCGGCGCGGTAGAGGAAATGCCCTTCGCCACGTCCCTGCCCACCCACCGCAGCGGCGTCGCCGTGCTGGGCGCACCGCAGGAGATGATGCCGGTCGAGGCCCTCAGCCCCGCCGTGGTCGACGGCCTGATGGCCGCCCTGCGCCGCGACTTCGAGACCACCCTGGTGGACCTGCCCACGGTCTGGACCGCCTGGACCAACCGCCTGTTGCGGCAGTCGCAGCGGATCGTGCTGGTGACCCACCTGTCGGTGCCGCACGTGCATCTGGCCCGCCGCCAGCTGCACATGCTGACTGCCCAGCGGCTGGACGACGTGCCGGTGACCCTGGTCTGCAACCAGGTCGAGCCCGACAGCGCCAGCGGCCTGTCGCTGAAGGCCGCCGAGCAGGCCATCGGCCGGCCGTTCGACCTCGTTGTCCCTGAGGACCGCAAGCTGATGCATCAAGCGATCAACCAGGGCCTGGCGCTGAGCGCCGTGCGCCGGGGCAGCAAGCTCGAGGCCGCGATCAGCCGCCTGGCCGACACCCTGGTCCCCGCCCAGCCCGTCGCCCTCGCCCAGGTCGGGAGGTAAGCCATGCTCTGGAGCGAAGAAACCCGCCGGGTCGAAAGCCTTGCCGCCGCCGCCGATTTCGCCCAGCCCGCGCCGATCGACGACGCCCTGGGACTGAAGGTGCGGCTGCATCAGCGGCTGATCGACCTTCTGAACCTCAGCCTGCTGGACCGCACCCCGCGCGAGACCCTGCGCCAGGAGATCCGCGGCGCGGTCAGCGGTCTGCTGGCCGACGAGAAGCGCCTGCTGACCCCGGCCCAGACCGACCAGTTGGTCGACGAGATCCTCGACGAGCTCCTTGGCCTTGGCCCGCTCGAGCCGCTGCTGAAGGACGACACCGTCACCGACATCCTGATCAACACCCACGAGATGGTCTATGTCGAGCGGCAGGGCCGCCTGCATCGCACCAACGTGCGGTTCCAGGACACCCGCCACCTGGTGCGGATCATCAACAAGATCGTCGCCGCTGTCGGCCGCCGCATCGACGAGAGCCAGCCGATGGTCGACGCGCGCCTGGCCGACGGCAGCCGCGTCAACGCCATCATCCCGCCACTGGCCGTGGACGGCCCCTTGGTCTCGATCCGCAAGTTCTCGCGCGTGCCGCTGGCCATGAGCCGGCTGGTCGAGCTGGGCAGCATCACCCAGGAAATGGCCATGGTGCTGGAGGCCGTCGTCCAGGCCCGGCGCAACGTGCTGATCTCGGGCGGCACGGGCTCGGGCAAGACCACCCTGCTCAACGCCATGTCGGCCTATATCGACGAGCGCGAGCGGATCATCACCATCGAGGACTCCGCTGAGCTGCAACTCCAGCAGCCGCACGTCGGCCGCCTGGAGACCCGCCCCGCCAACATCGAGGGCCAGGGCGAGGTGCAGCAACGGGAACTGGTCCGCAACGCCCTGCGCATGCGGCCCGACCGCATCATCGTCGGCGAAGTCCGCTCAGGCGAGGCCTTCGACATGCTGCAGGCCATGAACACCGGCCACGACGGCTCGATGACCACCGTGCACGCCAACACCCCGCGCGACGCCCTCTCGCGGGTGGAGCAGATGGTCGGCATGGCGGGCCTGGACATTCCCGCCCGCTCCGTGCGCGGCCAGATCGCTTCGGCCATCCACGTGGTGGTGCAGGCCGAGCGGATGGAGGACGGCCACCGCCGCATCGTGTCGGTGTCGGAGATCACCGGCATGGAGGAGGACGTCATCTGCATGCAGGAGATCTTCCGCTTCCGCCGCGCGGGTCGCTCGACCGACGGCAAGGTGGCCGGGACCTACGAGGCCACGGGGGTTCGCCCGCGGTTCATGGAGGTGCTGCACGCCCGCGGCGTGGACCTGCCCTCCAATCTCTTCTCGCCTGGCCGGATCTCGGGGTGACGCCATGCAGGGACTGCTCTTTCCCATGGCCCTGGTGCTGGCCTTCGTGGCCGCGGTGCTGGCGGGTCAGACCATCTTCGGCCTGCTGCTCTCGGCTCGCGAGCAGACCCAGCGGGTCAATCGCCGCCTGACCCTGATGGCCGGCGGCATGAGCCAGGAGAAGGTCTACGAGTCGCTGGTGCGCGATCCGCGCGGCAGCTGGATCGACCGCACGCCCTATGGCGCCCTGCACGGTCGGGCCACGCTCTACCTGCGCCAGGCCGGACTGACCGCCGGTCCGCTGCAGGTGCTGGGCGTGGTGGCGGCCGTGGCGGCGGGCCTGTGGCTGTTGGCCCTGGTGTTCCTGCGCGGCCAGCCGGTCGAGACACCGTTCTCGCAGGTGCTGGTCACCGCCGTGGGCGCGACCGCCGTCAGCGGCGCCGTGGCGGCGATGTGGATCGTCCAGCGCCACGCCGCGCGCCTGGCCAAGCTGGAGGAACAGTTGCCCCTGGCCCTGGACGTGATGATCCGGGCCCTGCGCGCGGGCCATCCGGTGATCTCGGCCGTGGGCCTGGTCACCCAGGAGATGCCCGACCCGATCGGCACCGAGTTCGGCTTGGTTCTGGACGAGACCACCTATGGCGTCGAGTTCCGCGACGCCCTGTCGAACCTGGCCCGCCGCACCGGCTCGCCGGACGTGGCCTTCTTCGCCGTCAGCATCGCCATCCAGAGCGAGACCGGCGGCAACCTGGCCGAGATCCTGCACGGCCTGGCCAGCGTCATCCGTGGCCGCGCCTCGCTGGCCAAGCGCATCCGCGCCCTGTCGAGCGAAGGCCGGATGTCGGCCCTGATCCTTAGCCTGCTGCCGCTGTTCTGCGTGGGCGTGGTCAGCGTGTTCCGCCCCGAATTCTACACTGCCAAGTTCTCGGATCCGGCGTTCTGGCCCGTCGTGGGCGGCGTCGTGGTCCTCTACCTCATCGGCCAGCTGATGATCCGCCGGATCGTCACCTTCAAGTATTGAGGCCTCGCCATGGACCTTCTCGTTTCCGTCGGGCTGCAGGTCGCCGTCTTCCTGGCGGTGGGCGCCATGGCCCTGCTGGTGTTCCGCCAGGTCGACGCGGGCGCCGCCCTCAAGCGCCGGATGCGCGAGCGGGCGGCGGGCGGTGCGGCCCTGGCCACGGGCCCCGCCGGGGGGCTGCTCAAGGACTCCAAGCCCAAGACGCCGCTTCTGAGCTGGCTGCAGGCCCGCACGCCTCGCGCCGACACCCCCGAGAAGCGCACGGGCCTGGCCCGTACCCTGGCCGAGGCCGGTTTCGAGGGCCCGGCCGCCGTGCCAGGCTACTTCCTGGTGCGGGTGATCAGCGCCGTGGGCCTGCCGGCGATCCTGCTGCTGGCCCAGAAGCTGTCGGCCAAGCCGGTGGTCGGCCTGCCGCTGATCGCCGGGGCCCTGCTGCTGTGCGGCCTGGGTTTGGTGATCCCGGCGATCTTCGTCGACCTGAAGGCCTCGGGCCGACGCGAACGCCTCGAGCACCAGTTCCCCGACGCGCTGGACCTGATGGTGGTCTGCGTCGAGGCGGGCCTGGGCGTCGACGCGGCCTTCATCCGCGTCAGCCAGGAGATCAAGCCCTCGCATCCGGAGATCTCGCGCGAGTTCAGCCAGGTCTCCCAGGAACTGCGTGCCGGGCGCAGCCGAGCCGACGCCCTGCGGCGCATGGCCGACCGGGTCAATGTCGACGCCCTGCGCGCCTTCGCCGCCCTGATGATCCAGACCGACAGCCTGGGCGCCAGCATCACCCAGACCCTGCGCTCCTATTCCGGAGAGCTGCGCGAGCGGCGGTTCCTGAAGGGCGAGGAGAAGGCCATGCGGATCCCGGTGCTGCTGACCATCCCGCTGGTGGCCTGCATCCTGCCGGTGATCATCACCGCCCTGCTGCTGCCGGCCGGCCTCGACGTCGTCCACAACCTCATGCCCGCCATGAAGAGGCACTAGAGATGCGCAAGCTCCTCGTCGCTTCCGCCGTCTGCGCCCTGCTCGTCCCGCTGTCGGGCTGCGCCACGCTCAAGCAGCTGGCCGGCGCCTTCATGGGCCCCAAGCCCGCCCAGACCGAGATCCGCGCCCTGGCCGCCCTGCCCCCGCCGGATCCCGCCGCGGCGGTCGACCGGCTCTACGGCCGCGCCGCGCAGGCCATCAAGGACCGCGACTACGCCCTGGCGCTGGAACTGCTCCAACTGGCCGCGACACGCGCCCCGACCGACGTGCGGGTGCTCAACGGCCAGGGCGTGGTCTACGACAAGCTGGGCCGCTTCGATCTGAGCGAGCGCTACTACGCCCGCGCGCTGGCGGTCGACCCTCACTCGCGGATCGTGCTCGGCAACATGGCCTACTCGGCCCGCCTGCAGGGCCGCGAACCGGCCGCCGGCGTGCTTCAGGCCCTGGCGCAGCCGCAAACGACCCTGGCCGGCGGACCGCCCGCCGAGGTCGTTCCCATGCCCGGCGGCGGCTCCTAAGGGCCGCGTGGAGATCCTCCGATGGAAATAGACTTCGTTCGCCTGGCCGGCTCGGTCGCCTACGCGGCGCTGTTCATCGTCGCGGCCGGCTGGGACGCCTGGACCCGCAAGATCCCCAACTGGACCGTCGCGGCGCTGGCCGTGCTGTTCGTCTTCGCCCAGCTTCTGACCTGGTCGACGCCCAACTGGCTGTCGAGCTTCAGCGCCTTCGGCCTGGTTCTGCTGGCCGGCGTGCCGATGTTCGCGCGGCGGCTGATCGGCGCTGGCGACGTCAAGCTGCTGGCGGTGGCGGCGCTGTTCGCGGGTATGGAGAACCTGCTGCTGCTGCTGGTCGCCACGGCCATCGCCGGTGGCGCCCTGGCCCTGGCGGCCATGGCCGCCCGTCCCTACGCCGGCGCCTTCGGCGGCTGGATCCGCACCCGCGCGGGCATCCCCTACGGCGTGGCGATCGCGGTCGGCGCCCTGCACGTGGGCGCGGTGACCGGAATGCTGGCGATCAGCCAGCGCCTGACCCACTTACAGCTCTGAAAGCAAGAAGAGACGTTTTCCTGTATTTACGCGCTTGTCGCGCAGCAGGAGAAAATCACGCCTTTAGTGCAAATTTGATAACGTTGTCTTCGATCTTTTAGTCTTTTCGACTACCCAATGGGGGGTATGCGAGCCCGCTGGAAATAATATCAAATCATCAAACCAGCCGCGGGCGAGACGAATAAAGCAACACGGTTTTCAATTGCGATAACAGTACAATCAAGAGTTTCATCGCACTGAAACCCGGCCTTTTCCACCGTCAGCGGCGATCCATACGGGGCGTCGCACATGGGACTGATCAAGATGATCGAGGTGGTGGATTCGGAAGTCGAGCGTGGCGTCTTCGAGTCGCATGTCGCCAACGCCATCCTCAACCTGGTGAACTTCGGCGTGATCGTCGCCGACAGCGAAGGCTGCGTCTACGCGGCCAACGACCTGGCCTGGAGCTATGTCGCCCACGGCGACGGCCTCTCGGAGAAAGGCGGCCTGCTGACGGCCGAGAACGGCTTCGAGTCCGAGGCGCTGCACAACCGCATCGCCGCGGCCGTGCGCCAGGGCCGCTCCGGCGCCATGCTGATCCACCGCTCGCGCAGCCAGAAGCCGCTGGTGGTCCTGATCGAGCCCTTCAGCACCGACGACAGCGGCTTCCGCTGCGCCCTGGTCACCGTCCGCGAAGTCGGCCGCGCCTCTCCGCACATCGCCGAGCGTGCGCGGATGATGTTCAACTTCTCGCCGGCCGAAGCCGAGATCGTCGCGCGCGTGGCCCAGGGCCGCGAGCCGGCCGAGATCGCCGCCGAACGCAAGGTCAGCATCAACACCCTGCGCGTGCAGATGGCGTCAGCCATGGTCAAGGTCGGAGTTCACCGCCAGGCCGAACTGGTCTCGGTCATCTCTTCAGCCGACATCCTCGAATAGAAGAGATCAGGCATCTATTCTTACGATTAGTAAGGCTGAATTATTGTAGCGCAATCTGTATATGTTAATATTTACAGGTCGCGAGGGCAAATCCCCCCGTTTTGTCACCGCCGCGACGAATGACCGGCTCGCCGAGGCTGTCCGCAACGCCATCGACGATCCTCGGCGGCGCGCCCCGCCCGCCGAGCGCCGGGTCAGGACATCAGCACCCCCTCGTCCTGACCCGGCGCCGGTCGATCGCGCACGCGCGCGCCAAACCTCGCTAACACAACCCAGAAATTCGCTTCGCGGACCCGCCTCACGGGCGCCGCGAACACGCATAGTAAGAATGCACTATTCAAATCAAATTAGACATTTGATATAGACTATATTTAAGTGCGACATGCTGTCATTCTTACTATGCAAATCGTTTACCATGCTTTAGGGCGCTCTGCTTAACCCTCCCTCACGATGATCCTCCCATCATCCTCACTCTTGGGGTTTGCAATGCGCTTTCCGATGATCCTGGCCGCCGCCTTCACCGCTCTGGCCGCCACTACCGCTTCCGCCGCGCCGGCCAGCTACGAGCTTCGTCTCGAAGGGCACGTGCCGGTCATCTGCCGCGTCAGCCTGGACGCCGCCACCGCCTCCAGCACCGGTCCTACGGACCTGGGCCGCATGACCGAGTTCTGCAACAGCGCCTCGGGCTACGAAGTGCGCCTGACGCACGCCCAGGGCCTGAGCGACGCGGCCGTCTATGTCGACGGCCAGAAGATCCAGCTGTCGCCGACCGGCGTCACCCTGATCAGCCGTTCGAGCACCGCGGCCTCACAGAGCCACAGCCTGCGCCTGGATCCCGGCGCCGACGCCGGCCAAGTCGGCGACCTGTCGGTGAACATCACCGCGCTCTGACCCCGTTTTTGCTCCGCCCTTCCCCCCGGGCGGTCGGCAAAAAGAAAGCCCCGTCGGCTCGCGCCGGCGGGGCTTTTTCAGGCTGGGCCGAAGGTTACATGCAGGCGACGGGCGTCGTGGCCGTCGGCACGGCCAGGGGGGTGACGGTGACCGTCAGGATGTCCTGGTAGTTGGGCGACGGGACCTTGCCCGCCCCGCCTTCCAACAGGGTCGGCGTCACCGCCAGGTACTGGCCCGACAGGCCGGCCCGGGCGCAGGTGACGGTGTTGAAGGTCGGCGAGGCCGTAGTCTTGGACTGGCCCAGGAAGTCCAGCTGGTATGGAATCCGCTGGTTCGTCGTGGCCAGGTTGCCGCCCGCATAGGTCATCCGGAACTGGTTGGCCGAGGTCAGGGCCACCGAATACGGCCCCGAGCTGGCCACCCGCACGTTGCCGGTGCGCTGCTTGACCGAGTTGGGCGTCGACGGCAGCGAGGCCGTGGCCAGCGAACCGATCTCGCCGAAGTCCAGCGCCGGGCCGACGAAGCTGGCCTGCAGGGCGCTGAGCACGTTGATGCGGATGTCGAGCGAGTTGGGAATGACGCCCTGCTCGTCGGCCGCGCCGCCGGTGCGCTTGCAGTAGTACTTCTGGTCCAGGAACAGGTCGGTCGTGCCGGCCGGCAGGTCGGCGCCGCTGGGCACGGTGATCGTCACCATGAACGTCTGCACGTCGGGCTGGCCGACGCCGCCGAAGTTCAGCTCGACCTCGTTGGGATTGACGTTGTTGGGGTCGAGCACGTGCCCCGGCGGGTTCTCGAGGATCTGGCCGCCGGTCGAGGTCTGGACGATGGTCAGGCTCGAGGGCGTGTCGGGCCGGCGCAGGTAGATGAAGTTCACCTCCTGCGTCTTCTTGCCGCCCACCGCCGGCGGGCGTCGCGCGGTGATGGCCAGGGTCTGCACCGTCGTGCCGGTCGGGTTGAACGGATCGAAGGTGCCCGACAGCACGACGGGATCGAAGGTCACGCACTGGGCCTGGGCCGCGCCCGAGACCAGCAGGACCCCGCCGACGCCGGCGGCCAGTCCGATAAACAGGGAATGCGATCGGCGTTTCATGTCAGCCTCCCGACGCGCTGGGCTTGAGGTCGTCGGTCTTGACGAAGCCCTCGGCGCTGGCCGGGACGTCGAGATAGTAGACCGTCGGGGGCGTCGTCCCCATTTCGAGCCGCCAGCGACCGGGCCGCAGGCCCGAGGCGCCGAACCGGCCAACGCGGTTGGTGAAAATGGTGATCGGCTCGCTCTTGGATCCGGGCGTCATCTCGACCGCGCGGCCCGAGACCAGCGACAGGGGCTGGCCTTCCGCGTCGACCATCCGGCCGATGGCGGTGATCGAGTAGTCCGAGCCGACCTCCAGGCGATAACCCGAGCGATACGGCGGGAAGAGACGGAAGGAGCCCGAACCGAGATCGTAACCGGCCGGCGCGTTGGGCGCGTCGACCGTGATGGTCCGCTCGGCATAGGCCGCCAGGTTGGTTTCCAGCGCCGTGCCCAGCTCGCCCGTGTTCGAGGTGTAGCCGAACGGGGTCGGGTTCACGACGACGTCGGCGCCCTTCAGGCTCTTGTGGCCCTTGACGATGGCGAAGCTGTCGTAGACCGGCCGCCCCACCGAAACCGCGCCGTCGGCGAAGCCGATCGAGGTTCCGGCCCGCAGCGAGGTGCGGCCGTTGTCGGGACCATCGAAGGCCTGGAAGTGCGACACGCCCAGCTCCGCCCGGTTGGCGATGTAGTTGATGCTGCCGTTGAAGGCGGAGTCGTCGGGCGAGCGCGAGACCTCGGCGAAGGCGTTGTAGGAGCCCACGCCCTGGCCGTGGATCGTCTGATAGGCGATCCGCGCCCGGTCCTCGCGGCCGTCGTACTCGGCCCGCAGGCTCGAATTGTTCGAGAACTGCCAGGACAGCGAGATCAGAGCAGAGGTCTCGCGGCGGCCGGGCACGTCGTCGTACATGACGTTGGCGGTGACCGCGAGGTTCGAGGTCAGGCGGTAGCCCATGCCCAGGCGATAGGCGCTGGCGTCGGGATACTCGTCCCGGCCGCTGGAGTAGCGACCGTCAAAGCTGGCGTAGATCGCATCGCTGAAGGCGTGCGAATAGCCGACCCCGATCTCGTAGTTGTAACGATTGTCGGGGAAGAAGGTCCCCACGGGCCCGAACTCGCGGCTGCGGGTCTCGAACGACAGGTTCAGGGCGTCGGCGCGGCCGCCGGCGAACTGGAACAGCCGCTGGAAGCTGACGATGGCCGCATAGCCCGAGCCGTAGGTGTCGATGTGCGACAGCGCAAAATCGACTCCCAGCGTACCGACCTTGGTGCCGAACAGGCCCTCGGCGCCCATCATCACGGTGGTGTCGTCGGCCTGGCCGTTGACGCCCAGGGTCACGCGGTCGGTGATGCCGCGGCGGTAGAAGCCGCTGACCGTCCACTCCTCGGTATAGTCTGGGCCGTCGAGCAGCAGCGGCGCTTTCACGCCGGCGAACAGGCCGAATTCCGACAGCCCGGGATCCAGCTGCGAGCGGTCGAAGAAGACGTTGAACTGCAACGTCTCGCGGCGGCCGGTGTCGTCCTCGATGACCAGGCGCACGTCGTTGGCGCCCTGGGCGAACGGGAAGTCGCGCACGTTGTAGCGGCCGGGATCCAGGCGGATGCGCCGGGTCAGCTGGTTGTTGAGGATCACGCTGACGTCGGAGGTCCGGGCCAGGGTGAAGCTCTCGCGACCACGCGGGCGGGCGATCGTCTGCGGCTGCAGCACGCTGTAGGAGCGGAAGATCGAGATCCCCGCCATGTCGGGCGCGGACTGGAACCCGCGGCCGACGGCCTGCAGGTCGCCGGCGGTCCAGCGCAGCACGTTCTTGACGTCGTCATAGACGAAGCGCGTGCCCAGCCGCTGGAAGTCCTCGATTCCGCCCGGTTGCCAGACGGCCTCGTTCTCGAACACCACGCCGTTCAGGCGCACGGCGCTGTCGAGCAGGAAGGTCGGATCACCGAGACCCTCGTCGAAGCCCTGCTCCACATAGTCGACCGAGCCGCGGATGTTGAGATAGCCGCTGAAGCCGGCCGGGGCGACGTATGAGCCAAGGCCCATGCGGTCCATCGGCGTGACCTGGAGGCTGCGCACCACCTTCAGCTCGGGCGGAATGTTCATCCGCAGCTCGAGCGCCCGGGGGTCGTAGGTCATGGTCATGCCGGCCGAGGCGACCACCTCGGGCGACACCACGCTGCGTCCGGCCAGGGCCGTGCGCAGCGCGCCGACCGCGGGCGCGTCGAGCAGCGGCGCGACCAGGCTGAGCAGGCGGTCGGACGGCATCGACAGCTGGCCGTCGGCCGAGATCGCCAGCGGCATGTCGCCGACATAGAACTCGCCGTCCTTCAGCGGAACCGTCAGGGTCACGTCGCGACCCGTGGGGTTCAGCTGGCGGCGGGCGTCGGCCGCGGTGGCCGCGCCGGCCGAGGGCGCGCTGGTCGGCTCCTGGGTGGAGGCCAGCATGGCGTAGGGAATGGGCTCGGCCAGGGCGGCCAAGGGGGCGGCGAAGGGAACCGCGCCGGCCAGGCATCCCGCCATCAGCCAGCGGCGGTAGGCGCGCGACCTAGCGCCCTTCGTCGGACGAGAATTGGGCCTCAAGGGAGCCTCCTGCTGCCGCCGTCAAGGGCAGTTCGATGGGAACGGCGATGCGCCGCGTCTGGCCGGGGGCGATCAGGCCGAAGCCGATCGTCTGTTGGATCTCCGGACCGGGAATGGTCCGTTGGAAGACCGCCTTGCCCGAGGCGTCCTTCTCGATGATCTTCAGCTTTCCGCGGGACAGGTATCCGTGCGTGTTGGACGTGTTGGCGACGTAGACGACCGGGACGGGCTTGCCGTCGGCGTCCGCGCCGATCTCGCTCTTCGACAGGGCCAGGGCCGGCTTGCCGCCCGAGGGCGCGACGCTGGCCAGGACCTGGAAGTTGTAGAGGATCTGGATGGCCGACTGGCCCTCCGGCAGCTTCACCGGCATCTGGGCGACGGTGACGTAGTAGTGCTTGCTCTGCGTCAGGGCCGGATCGCCCACCCACTGGATGCGAAACGACTGCGTCTCGCCCGGCTGGATCACCGCCTGGGGCGGAAAGATCAGCAGGTCGTTGCTCGGCGTGTCGCTGGGACGGGCGCCTTTCTCGTCGAAGGACAGCTCCTCGGCCCGCAGCTCGACCGGCAAGGGGGTGGCGAAGGTGTTCTGGACCGTGACGATCTGGGACATGCCCCGACCGGTCGGCTTGAGATCGATGACGACCGGCTGGACGGTCATGGCCAGGGCGCCCCCGCCCAGGCCCGGCGCCCCCTGCGCCGCCAGCCCCGCGAGCGCCAGGAGACCGGCGCACGCCGCCCCCAGCAAGCGCCCTCGGATGGTTTTCGAACGAGTCATTCGGTGTCCGCTCCTCATGGATTCAGTTCGTTTCGTGTTTCAGTTCTGGGCCTCGAGCTCGACGACCAGGGTTCCGGCGTAGTCGCCGGCGACCATCGGGGCGCCGCCGCCGGTGACGGCGACGACGAGGTTCATCTGCCCGGCCGCGCCGTTGGCGGTGACCAGGTTGATCGGGGTGGTCGTGGCGCTCGTCCCCGACGCGCTGGCTCCGGCCCAGTCGGCCGTCAGCTGGAAGTCGAGACGATCGCGGAAGCCCGGGGCGGTCGCCGCGCCGCCGACGCGGCTCAGGCCCGCGCCGTCGGTGCGCACCACCAGGCGGTGGGCCGAGTTGCAGACCACCGGGAAGGCCAGGCTGATCGAGGCGTCGCGCGGCTGGGCGGTCTGCGGGTCGACGAACTGGGTGAAGCGCACCACCCCGGCCTGGCCGCCCTGGGCGGCGAAGCTGGTGTTGGCGCCCGCGGCGGCGGCCGGCGGCGACAGCACGCAGGCGCTGGGCGCCTGGCCGATCAGCTGCAGTTCGCTGGAGGCCTCGTCGCCCGTCGGAAGCGTCTGGGCCGAAGCGGCGGCGGCGACGCCCAGCGTCGCGGCGGCGGCAAGGAGAAGGACGGTCTTCATTGGGGTTCCACCGTCAGGCGCAGGGTGTCGCGGTAGACGCCGGACACCAGCGGGGCGTTGGTCTGGAGGTTCGTGGCGCCGGGCTGGATATCCAGCCGCAGGGTCACGTCGCCGACGACCGGCTGGTCGACCAGCTGGGCGCTGTCGCGGATGCGACGGGCGCTGGCGTCGGCCTCGAAGCGGTTGTTGACCGGGCCCCAGGCCAGGGTCGCGGTGTAGGGCACCGCGTCGCTGAAGCCGGTCGGCGCCGGGGTCAGGCCCAGCTCCGAGCGCCACAGGCCGTTGTTCTGGCTCTCGAGCACGATCTGGTGGGCGTAGTTGCACACCGCCGCGAAGTTCACCTGGGCCGAGGCCGCGCGGGTCGACAGGGTGACGGGATCGGTCAGCTGATCGACCTGCAGCGTGCCGCCGGTCAGGCTGAGGAAGTTGACGACCTGGCCCGCGCCGATGGTCGGCGAGGCGATGGTGCAGACCTTCGGCACCTGTCCCCGCACGACGAAGTCACGGGTGTTGTCGGTATCCTGCGCGCGAGCCATCTGGCCCAGCAGCAGCAGGGTGACGGCCGAGGCCCCGGCGAGGACGGCGGCCTTGAAGCGGTTGGTTCTGGTCATGGCGCCCTCCCCCTCAGCTCGCCGCCGCCAGGGTGACGACGATCGCCCCCTGGTAGGTGTCGTCGGCGACCGGCCGCAGGCTGGGTCCGCCGGACGTGGCGAAGTTCGACAGGCTGATGGTGATCTGGCCCGAGCCGCCGCTGTCGCGGGTCTGGGAAGCGCCGGCGTTGGCGGCCGCCCCCGTCGAGAAGCTGGCGTCGACCGGGGTCCACCCCGAGGCCGTGGCCGTGTAGTCGACCGCGCGCGAGAAGCCCGAGGGCGGCGCGGTCAGGAAGGCCTGGGCCGTCATCTGGGTGGCGGCGATGGTCAGCTGGCTGGGCGCGCCGCACTGCGTGCCGGTCAGCACCTTCGGCGGCGCGGCCAGGTTCGGCAGCAGCAGGCCCGTGGTGGTGTCGATCATCACTCCGACGTCGAACAGGTTGTCGCCGTCGCTGAGGTCGCCGATCGTGCAGATGTTGTTGGGCACGGTGGCCGTGATCTGGATCGGCCCGACGCTGTCGGACGGTCCGTAGGTCTGGGCCGAGGCGGCGCCGGCCAGCGCCAGCGGGGCCAGGGCGATGAGAAGAAGAGCGCGCCGCATGGTTCAGCTCCCCGAGGCGGCCAGGCCCGCGTCGGGCCCGAGGGTGATGGTGACGAGCGCGAGGTACGCGCCCGGCTGCAGCTGGGCGTCGGTCGCCGTGGCGAAGTCGGAGACCACCAGGGTCAGGTCCGTTTCCTTCGGTGCGCTGCTGGTCGAGGACGAGCCCACGCCCGAGGTGCTGCCTGCGGCGGTGCGGACCGTGGCCGACGTCGCGCCCCAGGCGCTGATCGTGCAGGTGTAGTCCACCGATCCGACGAAGCCCGGCTGGGTCGTGGTTCCGGTCACCGCCAGCGGCGAGGCCGAGATGGCCAGGGCCGCGCCGGCGTAGTTGCAGAAGGTGCCGGGCAGCTGGATGGACTGGTTGGCGATGGTCGCCAGCCGCCCGACCCGCGCGCCGGATCCTTCGGAAATCTGGCCCAGCGCCAAGGATCCGGGGCTGGGCGCGCCCAGCACGCAGACCTGGGCGACCTGGGCGTCGAGACCGACGGCTCCCTGGACGGGGTCCTGGGCCCAGGCGCCAGTCGCGCCGGCCAGCGGGGCGAGAAGAGCGGTCGCCGCGAGTCCGACAAGGCAGGTTCGGTGCAGGATCATGACGACCTTTCTCCCCTCAGGTGGCCGGAGCCAAAGTCACCGCCACCGAACCCGAATAGGACCCGGAGACGAGGCGCCCGCCGGCCGGCGTGGCCGCGTTGGCGAAGCTGACGACGATGTCGCTGGCGAAGAGGCCCGTGGTGCTGGCCGGGCCCGCGCCGGACGCCAGCGTGCTGTCGGAGGCCGACACCGAGCCGCCGGCGGGCGAAGCCGTGGCGGTGGCGGTGTAGTCGACCCGACGCTCGAACCCGGTCGGGGCCGCGCTGGTGAAGCTGGTGTTGAAGATCGGCTGGGCCTCGACGGCCATGGTCGCCGACACCCCGTTGCACCAACCGTTCAGCGTGGCCGTGCGGCTGGTCAGCTTGGGAGCGTCGAGCCGCCCGATGGCCGAGACGTCGCCGGTCTGCAGCGACAGCTCGCCCAGATCCAGGACCACGTTGTTGGTCACGAACAGGCAGCGATTGGCCACCGTGCCGTTGACCTGCACCGTGCCGGTCACGCTTTGTGCCTGGGCCTGCCCCGAGGCGGCGGCGAGCGCGAGGCTCGCCGCGGCGACGGTCAGGAGAAAGGTGCTACGCATGGCGCTTCCTCCCTTTCTCGTCCGGTCACGAGGGCTCGATCGTGATCGAGATCGTGCTTTGGTAGTTGCCGGCCATCAGCAGCGCGCCCGAAGCGGTGTTCAGGGCGTAGGCCTTGACCGTCAGGTTGCCGGCGCTGTTGGCCAGGCTGCTCGACAGGCTCTGGACGGTGGCGGCCGGCAGGGCCGCGGCGGTCACGTAGCTGACCGTCTGGGTCGTGCTGTTCGACAGGGCCGCATCCAGGGCGGCGGTGTAGTCGATGTCGCCGGTATAGCCGGTCGGGGCGGCGGCGCTGGGGGTCAGCGACAGGCGGGTCGAGCTCAGCGTCACCTTGGGGGCGGCGGTGTTGCAGTTCACGCGGAACTGGGTGGAGCCGCCGGGGCTGGCGTTGGTCGAGCCCGACAGGGTGGTCGACAGGGTGCCGTCGGCCTGGGCCAGTTCGCCCAGCGGGATCGAGCCCGAGAACGTGCCGCCGCTGCCGCCGGTGATGACGACGCACTTGGCGGCGACGCTGCCGGTGACGTTGACCGTGCCGGTGACCGTCTGGGCCATGGCGGCCGGGGCGATCGCCAGGCCCAGCAGGGCGGCGGCGCCGAGAAGGATCGTCTTCTTCATCTCTTCACTCCCAAAGTCTTGCGTCGGCCCGGCCGACTTCTGCTTGTTCCGGGGCTTGCACCCCCTCCCCCTGAAAGACGCCGGATCCGCCGGGGGAGCGGGCCCGGAAGGCGGGTCACGGCGAGACGCTGAGCGTCACCGTGAGCGAGTCCGAATAGGTGTTGGCCGCGGCCAGGATCTGGGCGCCGGCGTAGGCGGCGCGATGAACCCGCACGTACGAGCCGCCCACGTCGTAGGACGAGCCGTTAAGGCGCAGGCCCTGCGAGGCCGAGGCCGGCCCCTTGAAGCCGCAGGTCGCGCCCGAGGTGGTCTTGAGGTCGCTGGTGTCGCAGGTGGCGCTGGCCGTGCCGACGCCGCTGTCTCCGACCAGGTTCAGATCGACCAGATAGGGCGCCAGGTTGGTGTAGCCGACGGCCGGAGTAACCCCGGACGCCAGCAGCCCGCCGTTGGCCGAAATCACCGCCGCCCGGAAAGGCACCGTGCATTGCAAGGTGAAGGGGAAGTCCGCCGTGAAGGCGTTGTTGACCTCGCCCACGTCCTTGCTGCCGCTCGGCGCGGCGCCGGGGGAGAAGCCGCAGCGTCCGCCCACGGAAGCCGTCACCGGAATGGACAGAACGATGTTCGGAGGCGAACCGCCGGCGTAGGCGGTGACCTGCGCCCGGCTCTCCGTCACGCTGGCCGCGAGGATAACTCCCGCCAGCAAGCTCCCGCCAAGTATCCAGTCCCTATAGGACGGCTTGCGCTGGGTGCGCACGGCGCGAGGAAGCGTCAGTTGCTTGCCAGCCATGTCCCAGACCCCGTTTCTCTTAACAAGTTCTTAATGAACGATTGCAGAGAACCGAGGACCTGAAATCCCCCACCTTGGGTAGCTAGTACAGTTTCACCCACCAGGAGAATTTGAATAAAATACGGACATCTAACCCACACCTAGTAATACAAATGGGTGACTTAGTTCTTGGTGATAGGCATTCTCAACATGGATTGCGTCAAACTGACGCTACGACATCCGATTTAATCCCAGGTTGTGGATAACCCATCCCTAGTTGGCTTTAAGTAAGGAACAAGTCGACCCGGCCAAAGAAGCGGGGTCCAGCCGGTCAAAGGCCGGCCAGGGAGGGAAAGGAATGGACGGTACCCAAGCCGCCACCATCATCGACGCGAGCGCCGTGCGCTTCTGCCTCGACGAAGACCAAGTCGCTCGCATCGTCATCGACCAGACCGCCACGGTGCTCTGGCGCTCGCGCGCCGCGGCCGCCATGCTGTCGGGCCCCAGCCCGCTGGTCGACCGCGGCGGCAAGATCGGCGGCGCCGACCGCCGCACGCATCAGTTCCTGATGGAACGGATGGCCGAGGCCCTGGCCGGCCACGAGGTCTGCCAGTTCATCGAGAATGAGGACCAGGACCGTCGCTTCCTGCTGCGCATGCGGGTCGTGGAGGACGCTGACGATCGCGCCATCGTCATCGTGCTGAAGGACTTCGACGCCCCCGCCCACCTGCCCCGCCTCGAGGCCCTGTTCGGCCTGAGCATCATGGAAGCCCGGATCCTGGCCGAGATCATCGCGGGCCACAGCGCCGACCGGATCGCCGAGCTGAAGGGCGTGTCGATCCTGACGGTCCGCACCCATATCAAGCACATCCACGGCAAGATGGGCGTGCGCTCGAAGGAGGAGATCCTGGCCACCATGGTCAAGATCATCGCCTGACCCCCGCCGGAACGTCCGGCGTCCCTGCCGTGTTGTCCCCCTGGAGTTTCTGGAGGGCGCATGGCCGGGCGAGACGTCTGGATTCCATACTGCGGAAAGGGCCCCGCGCCGGATGATCTCTGGATGCGGTGGAACCTCGACCCCGTCCTGCTGGCGGCGCTGGCCGTACTGGCTGGAACGCTGTGGATCGCCCTCCCCGCCCGCCGGACGCCGGCGACGGCGGCGATCGTGGTCCTGGCGCTCGTCTTCGTCTCTCCCCTGTGCGCCCTCAGTTCGGCGCTGTTCACAGCCCGCACGGTGCATCACGTCCTGCTGAGCGGGGCGCTCGCCCCCTTGCTGGCCTGGGCCCTGCCCGCCCCCCGCCGCAACGGTCTCGCGCTTTTCACGCTCGCATTCGCGGCTGTGTTCTGGGCATGGCACGCACCCGTCGCCTATGAGGCCGCGCTGTCGAACGACGGCGTCTATTGGCTGATGCAGGCCAGCCTCGCGGCCGTCGCCCTTTGCTTCTGGCGAGCGGTGCGCGCGGCTCCGGCTCCCGCCGCTGTGGCCGCATTGCTGGCGACCACGGTGCAGATGGGCCTTTTGGGCGCATTGCTGACGTTCCTGCCGCGCGCGATCTACGCGCCGCACGCCCTGACCACCGCCGCCTGGGGCCTGTCGCCGCTGGACGACCAGCAATTGGCGGGACTTGTCATGTGGATCCCGGCGTCCGCCATCTACCTCCTGGCCGCCCTGGCCTTGCTGGGCGGGCGGCTGCGCAAGGCGACGAGGCCAGCCGCCGCATGATCGACCGGCTGATAGAGAACGCCTTCGAATGGGCGGCCGGTCATGCCGACCAGGGCCGCTATTCGCCGGTGGCGATCCTGTTCCACTGGACCATGGCCGCACTGGTGATGTTCCAACTGGGCTGGGGCTTATGGATGGGCCGCGCCGCCCCCGGCGCGCAGATGGCGGGCGCCTATGAGGTCCACTACCTGGTCGGCGTGCTGATGCTGGTCCTGGTGCTGGGCCGGGTCGGCTGGCGGCTGTTCGCGCCGGCGGTCATCAACGACGCCGACAAGCCCGGCTGGGAAAGCACGGCCGCGCACGTCACCCACTACGTCTTCTACACCTGCCTGTTCGGACTGCCGCTCAGCGGCTGGGCCATGGTCTCGGCCACCGCGCGGGAAACCGAGCTCACCCTGCTGACCCTCGCCCCCTGGCCGCTGCTGCCGTTTGGCGAGCTGTCGAACGCGACGCGCTGGACCATCGAGACGATCGCCGAGTGGCTGCACTGGGGCCTGGCTTTCAGCCTGCTGGCCATGATCCCCATCCATGTGGGAGCCGCGCTGAAGCACCACCTCATCGATCGCGACGACGTCCTTCACGGGATGCTGCCGATCCTGCCGCAGCGGCCTCGACGGCGGACGCGCTGGCAGCGCCGCTGGCGGGCCTTGGAGAAGCGGGTCGCGTCTCTAACCAGGCCGCTAAGGCGGCGACTTCGCTTTCGGTGAGCTTGCCGGCGATCGCGGTCATCACGCCGCGCGCATCGTTGCGGCGCACCGCGCGCTTCCAGCGGTCGAACTGGTCGATCGTATAGGCGGCGGGCTGGCCGGCCAGGGCGGGCTGCCCCGAACCCACGCCCTGCCCCTCGCGGCCATGGCAGGCGGCGCAGGGGGCGACGTCGCGGGCGGGATCGCCGGCCGTCCAGAGCGCAGGCGGCGGCGCAGCCGCACCGCCGGTCGCCTTGACCGGCAAGGCCGCGTAGTAGGCGGCGACGGCGCGGCGGGCGTCGTCGTCCAGCGGCTTTGCGACCGGCCCCATCACCTTGTCGGGCCGGATGCCCGAGGCGTAGTCCTCCATCTGCTTCTGCAGATAGCCGGCGTCGAGACCAGCCAGGCGCGGAACTGAGACGCCGTCGCCCTCGCCGTCCAGCCCATGACAGGAAAAGCAGGCATGCGCAGCGCCGCCCGCACCGCCGCTCATGGCGATGGTTCGCCCGTCTGCGCTGAGCAGCGCATCGGTGCGCGTTTGCGCGCGATCGCAGGCGGCGAGCGCGGCGAGCGCCAGGAGGGAGAAAGCAAAACGACCCACTCGGCCTAAACCCTGCGGAACCGCGACCGTTCCGACGGGTTGAGCCTTCGGGTTTTCGAAGGGGCCTTGGTGATCGGTGGAGCCAGGACAGCGAGTGCGGCGATGATCGGGCTGGCCGGGGCGACCCTGGTGGCCTGCGCCGACAAGTCGATCCCACCGCGCCAGCTGGCCGGCGCCGATCCCGCCCGAGGGCTCGCCCTGATCGAAGCCGAAGGTTGCGCCGCCTGCCACGCGATCCCAGGCGTGAAATGGCCTCGCGGCGCGGTGGGCGGCTCGCTGGCGGGCTTCGCCGGCCAGTCGACGCTCGGCGGCCGCTTTCCCAACCGCCCAGACACGCTGGCGGCCTGGCTGCGCGATGCGCCGGCCATGGCCCAGGACACCGCCATGCCCGCTTCCGGCCTGACCGAAAGCCAAGCCCGCGACGTCGCGGCCTATCTCTACACGCTCGATGCAGACTGACGCCCCACCCGCCCACGACAGCTTCAAGGGCTGGCCGCCGCCGGCCATGGACCCGGCCGGCCCGTTCGCCGCCCCGCTCAATAGCCTGACCTGGGGCCTGCTGGCGGTGGTGGCCACGGTGCTGGCGGTGGTCGTGGTCGCGCTCGCCATCGCCCTGTTCGCCCCGCGCGCCTGGCGACGGAGGCTGGGCGGCGAGCGGCTGGTCTGGGTCGCGGGCGTCGCCTTTCCCGTCGTGGTGCTGAGCGCCCTGCTGGCCTGGGGCCTGTCACTGACCCACAGAATGAGCGAGCCGCCCCGGCCGGGCGAGGAACGCATCCGGGTGACGGGCGAAATGTGGTGGTGGCGCGTGGCCTATCTGGACGCCGGCGGCGCCGAGGCCTTCCAGGACGCCAACGAAATCCACATTCCCACGGGCCGCCCGGTGGCGCTGGAGCTGGAGTCTACCGACGTCATCCACTCCCTCTGGATTCCGCGCCTGAACGGCAAGCTCGACATGATCCCGGGCCGGCGCAACATCCTGCGCGTCCAGGCCGACAAGCCGGGCGAATACGGCGCGCAATGCGCGGAGTTCTGCGGCGGACCCCACGCCCTGATGGCGCTGGTGGTGGTCGCCCACGCTCCGGCCGACTACGAGGCCTGGAAGGCGCGGCAGGCCGCGCCGGCTGCGCCCTCCCCGAACCAGGCGGCGGGCAAGGCGGTGTTCGACAGGGCCGGATGCGGCGCCTGCCACGCCATCCGCGGCACGGACGCCAATGGCCTGGCCGGCCCCGACCTGACCCATGTCGGCGCCCGCCGCACCCTGGGCGCGGGGGTCCTGCCCAACAACGCCGGAACGATGGCGGGCTGGATCGGCGACAGCCAGGCGATCAAGCCCGGCAACCGCATGCCCGCCTACCCCGTGCTGAAGGGCCGGGAACTGCGCGAGGTCGCCACCTATCTGGAGGGCCTGAAGTGAGCGGTCCGCCGGAAGCGTCGGAAACCGGCTTCGACACCGCCCTCTACGACCGCTTCCCCACCAAGGGCCGCCGCCCGGCCGGCGAGCTCGCCGAACTGGAGCGCATCTGGTGCGCACCCAGGCGGTGGGAATGGATCACGGTCATCAACAACAACTATGTGGGCGTCTACTACGTGGGCGCGGCCATGCTGTTCTTCGTGCTGGCCGGCGTGCTGGCGCTTCTGATGCGCGCCCAGTTGGCCCTGCCCTACAACGGCGTGCTGCCGCAAGAGACCTACAACCAGGTCTTCACCATGCACGGCACGGTGATGATGTTCCTGTTCGCCGTGCCGGCGGTCGAGGCGCTGGGCGTGCTGCTGCTGCCGCAGATGCTGGGGGCGCGCGACCTGCCCTTCCCGCGGCTGTCGGCCTACGCCTTCTGGGCCTATCTGATCGGCGGGCTGGCGTTCTTCTGCTCGCTGTTCTTCGGCCTGGCGCCGAACGGCGGCTGGTTCATGTATCCGCCGCTGACCTCGACGACCTACTCGCCAGGCATCAACGCCGATTTCTGGCTACTGGGCATCGGCTTCATCGAAATCTCGGCCATCGCCGGCGCCATCGAAATCATCGTCGGCGTCCTGAAGACCCGCGCGCCGGGCATGAGCCTGGACAAGCTGCCGATCTTCGCCTGGGCCATGCTGGTGTTCGCCGGGATGATCATCATCGCCTTCCCGTCGGTGATCCTGGCCACCACCCTTCTGGAGCTGGAACGCGCGCTCGGCTGGCCCTTCTTCGACGCGGCGCGTGGCGGCGACCCGATGCTGTGGCAGCACCTCTTCTGGTTCTTCGGTCACCCGGAAGTCTACATCATCTTCCTGCCGGCGGCGGGAGCGATGTCCACCATCGTGCCGGCCGTGGCCCGCACGCCGCTGGTCGGACACTGGCTGGTGGTCCTGGCCTTCCTGGCGACGGGCTTCATCAGCTTCGGGGTCTGGGCCCACCACATGTTCACCACCGGCATGCCGGGCGTGTCGATCGGGCTGTTCTCGGCCGCCTCGATGGCGGTCAGCCTGCCGGCCGGCGTGCAAGTGTTCGCCTGGATCGCCACCGTCGCCAGCGGCCGGATGCGGTTCAACACGCCTGGCCTCTTCGTGCTGGGCTCGCTGCTCGTTTTCGTGATGGGCGGATTGACCGGCGTGATGGCTGCCATGGTTCCCTTCGACTGGCAGGCCCACGACACCTATTTCATCGTCGCCCACCTGCACTACGTGCTGATCGGCGGCATGGTCTTTCCGCTGTTCGCGGCCATCTACTACTGGACGCCGATGAGCTCGGCCCGGCCGCTGAGCGAGCGCCTGGGACGCTGGGTGTTCTGGCTGATGTTCGCCGGCATGCACCTGGCCTTCCTGCCGATGCACCTGGTGGGCCTGATGGGCATGCCGCGGCGGATCTACACCTATGCCGGCGGCCGCGACTGGGAATGGCCGAACCTGATCTCGACCCTGGGCGCCTTCGTGTTCGCCGCCGGAGTGCTGATCTGGATCATCGACATGATCCGCAATTTCCGGCCGTTCGGGCCGAAGGACGCCGGCAACGTCTACGAGGGCGGCGGGCTGGAATGGCTCCCCACCGGGCTCTATTCGACGCGCAGCATCCCGATCGTGCGCTCGCTCTACCCGTTGTGGGACCAGAAGAACCTGGGTCGCGACGTCGCCGCCGGGCGCTACTTCCTTCCCGGAACGCCGACGGGGGGGCGCGAGACCCTGGTGACCAGCCCGATCAACGCCGAACCGCAGCACCTGCTGCCCATGCCGGTTCCTTCGGGCTGGCACGTGTGGGCGGCGGTGTTCACAGCGGGGTTCTTCCTGCTGCTGACCGTGCAGGCCTATGTCGCCTCGGTGGCCAGCGGCATGCTGGCGATCGCCTGCGTGCTGCGCTGGTGCTGGTTTCTCGACCATCCGCAGAAGCAGAGAACCGTGGACGTCGGCGCCGGGATCGAGCTGTCGACCTACGCCACGGGCCCATCCAGCACCGGCTGGTGGGCGATGGTCACCACCCTGGTGGTCGGCGGCATGGTGCTGGCGATGTCGGTGTTCTCCTACGTCTTCCTGTGGAGCCGCAATATGGAGGCCTGGCGGCCGCCGCCCGGGACCGGGTCGCTGGCCGCGGCGGGCGCGATGACGCTGGCGGCGGGGGTGCTGGCCTGGCTCGCCAACCATCGCCTGGTCCGAGACGCCAGGCACGGCCCCTGGCAGGCGGTCGCCATGATCCTGCTGTCGGGCGCCCTGCTGGCGGCGGCCTTCGCGGTCGACCTGACCGCCTGGCGCGGCGGCGGCCTGGCCGCCAAGCTCAGCGCCCAGGGGGCGATCGTCTATTCCATCCTGTCCTGGCAGGGCTTCTTCGTGGCCGTGTCGGCGATCATGGCGCTGTACGTCCTGCTGCGCGGCCTGTTCGGCTATGTCGCCGCCGACCGGCCGGCGACGGTCCAACTGGTTGGGCTGTTCCTGGGCTACACCGCCGGGCAAGGGCTGGTGGGGCTAGGCCTGATGCGCCTGTTCCCGGCGGGACTGTCATGAAAGCCTGGCTGCAGCTGCTGGGCGGACTTATCGTCTGGGCGGTCCACTTCGCCGGGGTCTACCTGATCGCCAGCCTCGCCGACATCGCCCCGCCTCAGGCGCGCGGACCATACGGGCCGGTGCTGGTCGTTCTCACCCTGGCCTGTGTCGCCGTCGCCGTCGTCCTGGCAATCCGCGCCTGGCGAGGAACGCGAGACGGAGAGCCGGTCGACCGGTTTCGGGCCCGGCTGGCGGCTCTGGGGTCGGCGGTCGCGGCGGTGGCGATCGTCTGGCAGTCGGCGCCCGCGCTGGCCGGCTTCGACTAGGCGCTCGCCGCGCCCCGCACCGCCCAGGCCAGCACCCGCTCGCCGAAAGTCCCGGGGCTTTCCAGTCCGAGGCGGCGAAGGGCCGCCTCCGGCGCCGGCGCGGACAGCCCTTTCAAGACATAGTCCAGCAGCGCGCGGGGGTCGGCCTGGGCGGCCTTCAGGCGGCCGAGCACCGGCAGCAGATCCTGCTCGGCGGCGTCGAAGTCCGAGCCGAACGGCAGCAGCGGCGCCAGTCCCGCGTCCTTGGCCGGCTTCAGCGCCTCGGCGATCCGCTCGGGCGTGTTGCGGCGGAACGGCTCGGGGATGACGTAGCCTGCCTCGATCTTGCCGGACCGCTTGGCCGCGTCGAGCAATTCAGGCTGGAAGCGGGAATCCGCGAGGTTCAGCATACGAACGATGGTGTCGCGATCGGTCCGGCCGCGCAGGTCGGCGACGCCGTACTCGGTGACGACGACGTCCTTCAGGTGTCGCGGGATCGTGCCGTGGGCGTAGGACCACAGGATGTTGGACGCCGCCTTGCGGCCGCTCCCCCGGGACGCCGGCAGGGTGATGATCGAGCGCGCGCCCTCGAGCGCGAAGGCCTGGGCGACGAAGTTGTACTGGCCGCCCACGCCACTGACCACACGGCCGTCGTCGAGACCGTCGGAGATCGCCGCCCCCAGCAACGTCGCCATCATGGCGGTGTTGACGAAGCGGGCGTCGACCCGGGCCGCGCGGCGGGCCGCCTCGTCGCCGTAGATCTCGTTGATGCCGGAGATGGCCTGCATCTGGAACTTGGCGCGTTCGTCGTCCGGCATCTCCCGCAGGGCCCGGTAGAAGGCGCGAGGTCCCAGGAAGAAACCGCCGTGCAGAACGGCCCCATCGACCTCGCGCTTGAGCACGCCGGCCCTCCAGAGGTCGAGCAGGCAGTCGACGAACATCTCGGTGGCCGCATAGAGACCGGTGTCGAACGGCCCGCAGGCGACCGGCGCCGTCCCGTCGGGCGACAGGCGCCGGACCGTGTCGACGAAGACATCCGCTCGCCGGTGACGCACGATCAGCCCCTGCGCCACCGCATCGCTGATCGCCCCGATGCCCATCTGGATCGTGCCCCCGTCCCTCACCAGGGAGGCGGCGTGGAAGCCGATGGCGTAGGAGGCGTCGGGGATCGGCTCCTTTGGCGGCGCGAACAGCGGAAACTGCACCTCCGGGCCGTGGAGCAGGTGACTGAAGGCCTCGGCCGGCAGGTCGCCGTCACCGGGCATGAACGGCAGCTCGTCGTTGACCTGGCCCACCAGCAGGAACGCGGCGTCTCCGGCCTTTCGCGCCGCCAGCAGGTCCAGCGTGATGTCGGTGTTGCACGACAGGCTGAAGCGATCGCCGCGCCCCGCTACGAGCTGGGCCACCACGTTGACGCCACGCTCACGCAGATAGCCGGCGGCATGGGTGTAGTTGGCCGAGATGTAGCTGCGCTGGGCGCTCGGCGTGTTGAGCCGCGTACCGGCCTGGAAGAAGAACTCGTCGACCTCGATATTGGAAGGCAGGGCGTCGCGCCGTTGCAGCTCGGCATAGGCCAGTAGCGGATAGCCGCCCAGCGTGCGCTCGATGATCGGGCCGAGGAACCGCTTCTCCAGGTCGGACTTGGGGCGCGGCGGCTCCAGGGTCAGCGCCGTGAAGACGTGCAGATGGACCGACGGATCCTTCAGCGCCCTCGCTACCAGAGCGTTGGCGACGTGGTTGGCCTTGCCCAGGCCCAGCGGCAGGCCCAGCACGATGCGGCGGCCGACGCGTTCGATGATCGCATCGGCCAGCGCATCCGGATCGGTGAAGTGCGGCGTCATCCCTCCAGCTTGGACCAACCCGCCGCCGGCTTGAAGCGCTCGCCGTACTTGCCGGCCAGTTCCTCCAGGCGCGCCTTGACCTCGCCCACGCCGCGCCGACGGGCATAGTGCAGCGGCCCGCCCCGGAACGGCGCGAAGCCCGCGCCGAAGATCATCGCCGCATCGATGACGTCGGGATCGTCCGACACGCCTTCGCCCAGCAGGGCGGCGGCGGTATTGACCAGGGGCAGGATCAGGCGATCGGCCATGTCGGGTTCGGGCTTGGGCGCGTCGTGCGCCTTGACCGGCCCGTCCTCCTTCCAGACGTAGAGGCCCTCACCGGTCTTCTTGCCGAGCTTCTTCTGTTCGACCTTGTCGCGCAGCCATTGCGGCGCGTCGGGAACGGCCCAGCCCAGCTCGCGCTTCAGCATGTCGGCCACGGCCAGGCAGATGTCGAGCCCGACCTGATCGGCCAGTTCGATCGGCCCCATCGGCATGCCGAAATCCTCGGCCGCCTTGTCGATCGTTTCCTTGACGACACCCTCGTCGAGCATGACCAGGGCCTCGGCCAGATAGGGCGTCAGGGCGCGGTTGACGATGAAGCCCGGGGCGCTCCTGGCGGGGGCCGGCAGGCGATCGATGGCGCCGGCGAAAGCCCGAGCGGCGGTCTCGACCTCGGGGTCCAGGCCGTCGTGGCGCACCACCTCGACAAGCTGCATCCGCGAGACCGGGTTGAAGAAGTGCAGACCCACCAGGCGTTCGGGACGCTGTAGCCCCTCGCGCAGGGTCTCCAGCGGGATCGACGAGGTGTTGGTGGCCAGGATCGCGGCCGTCTTCATCGCCGGTTCGAGCTTGGCGTAGAGCCCCTTCTTCAGATCGACCTTCTCGGGCGCGGCCTCGATCACCAGGTCGGCCAGCCGCGCCCCCTGCCCCTTGAGGTCGGGGATCAGGCGATCGAGCGCGTCGCGCACCTTCAGGCGGTCGTCGCGCCCGATCTTGCCGTAGAGCGCAGCCGCCCGCTTGATCGCCCCGCCGATTGGCTCGGCCTTGACGTCGGTCAGGGTGACGGTGAGGCCGCTCCAGGCGCACCAGGCGGCGATGTCGCCGCCCATGGCCCCCGCGCCGATCACATGAACGCGCCTGATCGCCGACTTGCCGCCGGCCAGGCCCTTGAGCTTCTCGCGCAGGAAGAAGACCCGGATCAGGTTCTGGGCCGTTTCGGACACCATCAGCCGGGCGAAAGAACCGATCTCGGCCGCTTTCATCGCCTCGAAGTCGCCGCCGTGGCGCTCCCACAGGTCGATCAGCGCGCCCGGCGCCGGATAGTGCTCGCCCGGCGCCTGCCTGGCGGCCTCCTCGCGCATGCGCCTGGCGGCGATGCGGCGGGCCGGGCCGCTGTCCTTCAGGCGATCAAGGATGCCGGGCTGTTCATGCTTCAGTTCGCCCTTCACGGCGGCGCGCACGGCCGCGCGGACATGGCGCTCGGGCACGACGGCGTCGACCAGGCCCAGGCTCCTGGCCTTTCGGGCGGGGATCGTCTTGCCGGTCAGCATGAACTGCATCGCCTGCAGCGGATCGATCAGCCGCGTGAACCGCGCCGTGCCGCCAAGGCCGGGATGCAGGCCCAGCTGGACTTCGGGGAAGCCGAACTTGGCGCCCTCGACCGCGATGCGGTTGTGGCAGGCCAGGGCCACCTCCAGCCCGCCGCCCAGGGCGTAGCCATGGGCCACCGCCACGGTCGGGAAGGTCACGGCCTCGAGCCGGTCGGTAATGGCGTGGGCCCGGGCCATGCGCTGCTCGACCTCCGAGACGTCGGACGCACCGCGGAACTGGCCGACATCGGCCCCGGCGATGAAACCCGATGCCTTGGCCGAGCGAATGACGAGCCCGGCCGGACGATCGGCCTCCAGCCGGTCGAGGATCTGGTCCAGCTCGACCAGCACGGCGTCGTCGAGGGTGTTGGCCCCGGCGCCGGCCTTGTCGAGCACCGCCCAGGCGACATTGTCGATGTCGCGAGTCAGCGTCCAGTGCCGGTACGGAGCCTCGCCCACCGGCCTGGGGCCAAGGTCGAAGTCGCGCGGTTCGAGCAGGGTCAGGACACGGTCTTGCATGGTCGTTTCCCTCCTCAGACCCGTTCGATGAGCATGGCGCCGCCCTGGCCGCCGCCGATGCACTCGGTGGCGATCCCGCGCTTGAGGTCCAGGCGCTCCAGAGCGGTGATCAGGTGCAGCACGATGCGGTTGCCGCTGGCCCCGACCGGATGCCCCAGGCTGACCGCGCCGCCGTCGACGTTCAGGCGCTCGCGGTCGATGGTCCCGGCCGCGCCGGGCAGCCCCAGGATCTCGCGGCCGAACGCTTCGTCCTCCCAGGCCGCCAGGCAGGCCAGAACCTGGGCGGCGAAGGCCTCGTTCAGTTCCCACAGGTCCACGTCGGCCAGCGACAGGCCCGCACGCCTGAGCAGGGCCGAGGACGACAGCACCGGCCCAAGGCCCATGATAGACGGGTCCAGAGCGGCCCATTCGCTGTCGAGAATGACAGCGCGCGGCGTCAGCCCATGCTTCTTCACGGCCTCTTCCGAGGCCAGGATCACCCATGAGGCGCCATCGGTGATCTGCGAACTGTTGCCGGGGGTGACCTTGCCGAACGGCCGCTCGAAGGCGGGCTTCAGCGTGGCCAGCTTCTCGACGGAACTGTCGGGGCGCACGCCGTCGTCGTGGTCGAACACCGCGCCGTCAGGGGCGAAGGCGGGCTCGACCTCGCCGGCCAGCCAGCCCTCGGCCTGGGCCTTGGCCAGACGCTTGTGGCTCTCGACCGCATAGGCGTCGGCCTGCTCGCGGCTGATCCCGAAATAGTGGGCCAGCACCTCGGCGGTCTGGCCCATGCCCAGGTCGGTGATGGGGTCGGTCAAGCCGCGCTCCAGGCCGATGACCGGTTGCAGCATGTCGGGCCGGAAGGCGGCGGCGGCCTTGGCCTTGTCCAGCGGCGACTTCGCGCCCTGGAAGGCCGACAGCCACTCGACGGCCGACTGCTTGAGCACCAGCGGCGCGTGGCTCAGGGCCTCCGCCCCGCCGGCCAGGATCAGGTCGGAAGAGCCTTCACGGATGTAGCGGAAGGCGGTGTCGATCGACTGCATGCCCGAGCCGCAGTTGATGGCTACGGTGAAGGCCGTCATCTCCGGTCCGCAACCCAGGCGCAGGGCGGCGACGCGGGCCGGGTTCTGCTCGTCGGCGATCACGTTGACGCAGCCGAGGATCACCTGGTCGAAGGCGTCAGGCGCGAACGGTTGGCGCAGCAGCAGCGGACGACCGCATTGGACGGCCAGGTCGACCGGGGTGAACGGCCCCGGTCCTTTCCGCGCCTTGAGGAACGGCGTGCGGGCGCCGTCGACCACATAGACCGGCCGGCTCACGCACGAACCTCGAAGCTGCGGGCCTCGCCCTGGCCGGGACGCTGCGGGATCTCGCCGTCGCCCTGGGCCCTGGCGCGCTTGTCGCTGACGGCGTCGGGCCTGGCCTGCGCCTTGACCTCGGTGGCCAGGCCGTCATGGGCGAAGTCGTCGACGGCGATGACCTCGGCCACAGCCTTGTCGGCCGCTTCCAGCTCGGCGATCTCCGCGTCGGTGACGAGCCCCCGTTCGGCGGCGACCTTCCAGTCGCGGATCTTCTGGGCCTTGAGGCGATCATGGATCGGCTGGGTGGCGACCACGCGCTCGAAGGCGTCGATCAGTTGGCCGACGGCCTGATCCTGGCCGCCAACATAGACGTTCTCGACCAGGCGGTCACGGGTCTCGGACGGATGCAGCAGCAGTTCGGCGCAGGCCTGGGTCGTGCGGTCCGAGGGCCCGCGCCGGTGGACGCCGAACGGCAGGATCGCCGCCCGCAGCAGCCAGCCGGCCAGGCGGTTGGGCAGGTTGGCGAACACCTCGTCGAAGCGCTGCTCGATCGTGGCGAAGGCGGTGTCGGCGCACCATTGCAGCAGCGGGAAGTCGGCGTCCTGGCGGCCCTCGTCCTCCCAGCGCTTCAGCGCGCCGGACAGGAAGTAGAGCTCCGAGAGAATGTCGCCCAGGCGCGCCGACAGCATCTCCTTGCGCTTGAGGTCGCCGCCGAGGGTAAGCAGGGCCAGGTCCGAGGCCAGGGCGAAGCCGGCGCTGTAGCGGCCGGCCTGGCGATAGAAGCGCGTGGCGCGGCCGGCGTCCGGCGCCGGCGACAGGGCGCCGTTCGTCCAGCTGCGGGCGAAGGTGCGGATCCCGTTGCGCAGGGCGTGGGCGACGTGGCTCCAGAACGCCTCGTCGAACTGTTCGAGCCCGCGTTGGGCGTTGGCGTCGCCGAGCGCCAGGATCTCCTTGAGCATGAACGGATGCGCGCGGATCGCGCCCTGGCCGAAGACCATCAGGCTGCGGGTCAGGATGTTGGCGCCCTCGACTGTGATGCCGACCGGGATGGCCCGGTACTGCGCGCCCATGTAGTTGCGCGGCCCTTCGATGATCGCCTTGCCGCCATGGACGTCCATGGCGTCGTTGACGACGACGCGCATGCGCTCGGTGGCGCCGGACTTCAGCAGGGCCGAGATCACCGACGGATGCTTGCCCATGTCGAGGCCGGCGCAGGTCAGGCGGCGGGCGCCGTCGACGAGGTAGGCGTTACCGGCGATGCGGGCCAGGCGTTCCTGCACGCCCTCGAACTTGCCGATCGAGACGCCGAATTGCTGGCGCACTCGCGAATAGGCGCCGGTGGTCAGGGCGCTGAAGGCGGCCGCGGCGCCCGACAGGGCCGGCAGCGAGATCCCGCGCCCGGCCGCCAGGGCCGTCATCAGCATCTTCCACCCCTGCCCCACCCGATCGACGCCGCCGATCACGAGGTCCATGGGAATGAAGACGTCCTTGCCCCAGTTGGGGCCGTTCTGGAAGGTCTGGAAGGCCGGCAGGTGGCGGCGGCCGATCTCGACGCCCGGCGTCGTGGTCGGAACCAGGGCGCAGGTGATGCCGATGTCCTCGCGTTCGCCCAGCAGGTGGTCGGGGTCGCGCAGCTTGAAGGCCAGGCCCAGCACCGTGCAGACGGGTCCCAGGGTGATGTAGCGCTTGTGCCAGTTCAGGCGGATGCCCAGAACCTCCTTGCCCTCCCAGGTTCCGCGGCAGACCACGCCCTCGTCGACCATGGCCGAGGCGTCGGAGCCCGCTTCGGGGCTGGTCAGGCCGAAGGCGGGGATTTCTCGCCCGTCGGCCAGGCGCGGCAGCCAGTGGTCCTGCTGGGCCTTGGTGCCGAACCGCATGATCAGCTCGCCCGGGCCCAGCGAGTTGGGCACCATGGTGGTCACCGCCGTGGTCACCGAACGGGTGGCGATGCGGCGCACGACCTCGGCGTGGCCGAAAGCCGAGAAGCCCAGGCCTCCGTACTGCTTGGGAATGATCATCCCGAAGAACTTGTTTTCCTTCAGGAAGGTCCAGACCTCGGGCGACAGGTCGCGGGTCTCCCAGGTCATGGTCCATTCGTCGACCATGGCGCAGAGCTTTTCGACCGGGCCGTCCATGAAGGCCTGCTCGTCAGGGCGCAGCTGGGGCTTGGGGAACGACAGGAGTTCGTTCCAGTCGGGGTCGCCGGTGAACAGCGCCGCGTCCCACCAGACGTCGCCGGCGTCGATTGCGTCCCGCTCGGTCTGGGACAGGGCCGGCAGCACGCCTTGGGCCCAATGGAAGATGGGTCGGGTGAGGATATCCCGACGCAGGGAGAAGCTGGTCATGACGACGCCCGCCTTCGTTACTGGTCGAGCGTCAAACGCGCCGGCGCCCGCATGGCTCCGGCCTTTCCGGTCCTTAAGTGTCAGCGATCCGACGCAACGAGGCGGCGCTTCGGGGGGATGAAGCGCCGCCTCGCCGAGACCGGTCGATCAACCGATCAGCCGATCAATTCATAGGCCGGAAGGGTCAGGAACTCCTCCAGCGTGTCGGACAGCACCATGCGGGTGAAGAGATGCGCGGCCTCCTCCAGGCGCGGCGAGCCGAACTCGCGGCGCAGGTCCGCCATTTCCTGGGTGAACAGGCTGACGAACAGCTCCGAGGTCAGCACCCGGCCGTCGTCGAGCTCGGCGCCCAGGCGCACCCACTGCCACAGCTGGGTGCGGCAGATCTCGGCGGTCGCGGCGTCTTCCATCAGGTTGTAGAGCGGGACCGCGCCCCGGCCTTCCAGCCAGGCCTGGGTGTAGCGCACGCCGACGCGGACGGCCTCGCGGGCCCCGGCCTCGGTGCGGGCGCCGTCGTGCAGCTCCAGCATCTGGCTCTGCGTGATCTCCAGCCCCTCCAGCGTCTTGTCGAGCTGGTTGGGCGTGGGCATCAGGCGATCGAAGACCTCCATGGCTACCGGCACGAGATCGGGGTGGGCCACCCAGGTGCCGTCGTGACCGGCGCCGGCCTCGCGCTCCTTGTCGGCGCGGACCTTGGCGAAGGCGGCCTGGTTGGCGGCCTCGTCGCCCTTGACCGGGATCTGGGCGGCCATGCCGCCCATGGCGAAGGCGCCGCGGCGGTGGCAGGTCTGGACCAGCTTCAGCGAATAGGCGCCGAGGAAGGCCTTGCCCATCACCATGGCCGAACGGTCCGGAGTCAGGAATTCGGGGCGGCGGCCCAGGCGCTTGATGAACGAGAAGATGTAGTCCCAGCGGCCGCAGTTGAGACCCACGATGTGGTCCTTCAGCTCGAACAGGATCTCGTCCATCTCGAAGGCGGCCGGGATGGTCTCGATCAGCACCGTAGCCTTGAATGTGCCCACGGGCAGGCCCAGGGCCTCCTGGGCGCGGACGAAGACCTCGTTCCAGAGGCGCGCCTCAAGGTGGCTCTCAAGCTTGGGCAGGTAGAAATAAGGGCCCGAGCCCTTCTCGATCGCCGCCTTGGCGTTGTGGAAGACATAGAGGCCGAAGTCGAACAGAGCGCCGGCGACAGGCGCGCCGTCGACTTCGAGGTGGCGTTCGGGAAGATGCCAGCCGCGCGGGCGGACCTTCAGGACGGCCGGGTTGGCTCCCAGCGCATAGCTCTTTCCGGACTTCGGATCGACGTGGTCCAAGACGCCGTTCCAGCGGTCCTTCAGGTTGACCTGGCCTTCGACGACATTGGCCCAGGTGGGGGCCGTGGCGTCCTCGAAGTCGGCCATGAACACCTTCGCCCCGCAGTTCAGAGCGTTGATGATCATCTTGCGATCGACCGGCCCGGTGATCTCGACGCGACGATCGGTCAGGTCGGCGGGGATCGGGGCGACGCGCCAGTCGGCGGCGCGGACATGCGAGGTCTCGGCCAGGAAATCGGGCAGCTCGCCGGCGTCGAAGCGGGCCTGGCGCGCCTGGCGGGCGGCCAGCAGCTCGCGGCGACGGCCGTCGAAGCGGCGGTGCAGGTCGGCCACGAAGGCCACGGCCTCAGGCGTGAGGATCTCTACCGCACGACCCTCGATCGGGCCGAGGATCTGGGCGTTGGCGGCGATGTCGAGAGGCATGGCGTGTTCCGTGGTGTTGGGACGCGGACTTGGGAGAGGGTTTATCGGATGCGCTCAGCGCACCCAAGTCGAAGCCGGAGCCCAGGGACCGCCGCGTAGCGCCGGCCACCGCGAAGAGGCCTCGACGCCGCGCGGCGGCCCTGGGTCCCGGATGAGCGGCGAGCGCTCTCCGGGATGACGATTGCAGTGTGGCGGGCGAGAGGAGGAAGCAGGCGCCTCCCCTCGCCCGCGGGCGCCCGAGCGTCTTTAAGCGCTCTTGGGGGCGTCGTTGGCGCGAATGGTCGGAACGATCTGGTCGCCCCAGTTGCCCGAGCCGTCATGGTGGCGCGAGGTGCGCACCAGCTCCACCGAGTAGCCGGCCTCGATGGCGCGGCGGACGGCTTCGTTGAGGCGGTGCGAGGCCTCGGCCAGACGGTCCACGGCGCGATCCTGGGCCGACGAGTCCGGCATCGCGGCCGGAGCGAATTGCGTGACGTTGGTCATGGCGTTCTCTCCTGTAGGTTTTCGCCAAGGGGTGATGGGTGGGTTTTCGGACGCCGGGCTATTCGGCGGCGAACTGGTTCATCGTGTTGGCGTGGCCGCCGGCCTTCAGGGCCCGCTCGCCGCCCACCATTTCCTTGAAGGTGTCGCCGAGGTCGGAGCCGACCTCGTGCTGGTGCTTGACGGCCGAGACCCCGCGACGGATCTCCTCGCGCTGCACCGAGTTGACGTAGGCCTGCATCCGCTGGTCGCCGAAGTAGCCGCGCGACAGCTCGTCGACGCTCTTGGCGGTCAGGTGGAAGGTCGGCAGGGTGATCAGGTTGTGGAACACCCCGGCGCGGGCCGAGATATCGACCTGGAAGCGGGCCAGGCGATCATCGGCTTCACGGCCCAGATCAGTGGCGTCGTACTCGGCCGACATCAGGACGTTGCCGTCGGGATAGGAGTCCTCGTGGATCTTGCCCTCGGCGATCCACTGGGCGCGGACCTGCTTGCGCAGGTTCAGGGTCCAGTTGAACGACGGCGAGTTGTTGTAGGTCAGCTTGGCGTTCGGCACGGCCTTGCGGACCTCGGCCACCATCGAGGCGATCTCGTCGACGTTCGGCGTGTCGGTCTCGATCCAGAGCAGATCGGCGCCGCCTTGCGTCAGGTTGGCGATGCAGTCCTCGATGACCCGGGCGCGGCCCGTGCCGTCCTGGAAGGCGAACAGGCCGTTGGCCATGCGCACCGGCTTGACGAAGGCGCCGTCCTTCATGATCGCCATCTCGCCGTCGCGCAGCGGGTTCTCGGGCGTGATGGCCTCGGTCTTCAGCCACTTGATGTATTCGGCGGCCAGATCGCCCGCGCCCTGGCTGACCGGAACCTTCTGGGTCAGGCCCGCGCCCAGGCTGTCGGTGCGGGCGACGATGACGCCCTCGTCGACACCCAGTTCCTCGAAGGCCAGGCGACAGGCGCGCAGCTTCTCGATGAAGTCCTCGCGCGGCACGGTGACCTTGCCGTCCTGGTGGCCGCACTGCTTGGCGTCGCTGACCTGGTTCTCGATCTGCAGGCAGCAGGCGCCGGCCTTGATCATCTCCTTGGCCAGCAGGTAGGTGGCGTGCTCGTTGCCGAAGCCCGCGTCGATGTCGGCGATGATCGGAACGACGTGGGTCTCGAAGGTGTCGATGGCCTTGATCGCGGCCTGCTCGGCGACCTGGTCGCCGGCGTCGCGGGCGGTCTTCAAGGCCTTGAACAGATCGTTGATCGCCACTTCATCGGCCTGGCGCAGCGAGACGTAGATCTCTTCGATCAGGTCGACGACCGAGGTCTTCTCGTGCATCGACTGATCCGGCAGGTGGCCGAAGCGGTTGCGAAGACCCGCGACCATCCAGCCCGACAGGTAGACGTAGGCGCCCTTGGTGGTGCCGCGCAGGCGCTTGACCGACTTGATCATCTGCTGGGCGTGGAAGCCCGACCAGCAGCCCAACGACTGGGTGAACTTGCTGCTGTCGGCGTCATAGGCGGCCATGTCGGCGCGCATGACCACGGCCATCTCGCGAGCGATGTCCAGGTGGGTGTTGAAGGTGTTCTGCAGCTTCAGCTGGATGATGTCGTCGATGGCGACGCCGCCGGGCGTCACGCCTTGCGGATAGCGGGCGGTAAGGTCCTGGCGGTGCTCGGCGTAGGTCTTGCGCATGGTCGTCATTCTTCCCCATCGGGGCCCGCTTGTTGGGAGGCGGGCTGTAAGCTGTGACAGGGAGCTAACGCCGATGCGGCAAGGCGGTCGAACCTATTGAAGACGATTTGTCACAAATCGACTTTGTGTATTTTGTAAAGTCGTGACAACGTGACAGACATGGTCACGACCGACAAAAAGCTGTTCCTGGGCGGGCGCCTGAAGCGCCTACGCCGCGACCTGGGCGTCACCCAGAGCCGCATGGCCGACGAGCTGGGCGTGTCGCCCAGCTACCTGAACCTGCTAGAGCGCAACCAGCGGCCGGTGACCGCCCAGATGCTGCTGCGGCTGGCCGAGGCCTATGACCTGGATCTGCGCACCCTGTCGGCCGACGATCCCGGCGGCGGCGCGGGGCTGGAGGAGGTGCTGGCCGACAAGATGTTCACCGATCTTGGCATCGGCCGGCACGAGGTGGCGGAAGTGGCCGAGTTGTCGCCTGGCCTGGCCGAGGCCATGGCCCGCCTCTACCGCGCCTATCTGGATCGCGGCCGGATGATCGACATGGGCGCCTTCGAGCGCCCGGACGGCCTGCCCTCCTCGTCGTCGCAGTCGCCAACCGACTGGGTGCGCGACCTGGTGGGCTCGCAGCGCAATCACTTCGCCGAACTGGAGACGGCGGCCGAGGCCATCGTCGCGCAACTCGACGCCGACCTGCAGGACCTGGGTCCAGCCGTGCGCGAACGCCTGGTCGCCCGGCACGGCATCCAGATGCGGGTGATGCCGGCCGAGGTCATGGCCGGCTCGCTGCGACGCTACGACCACCACCGCAAGCGGCTGATGGTGTCGGAGACCCTGGCCCCGGCCAGCCGCATCTTCGCGATGTGCTACCAGTTGGGCCTGATGGAGGCGCCCGAGGCGCTGACCCGCCTGGCCGATCGTTTCGCAGCACCCGATCGGGCCACTCGGCAACTGCTGAAGGTGTTCCTCGACAACTACCTCGCCGCGGCGATCATGATGCCCTACGAGCCGTTCCACGCGGCCATGGAAGCCAGCGGCTACGACATCGAGCGGGTGCGGCCGCGCTTCGGCGTCAGCTACGAGCAGGCCGCCCAGCGCCTGACGACGCTGAGCCGTCCCGGCGCGCGGGGGATCCCGTTCTTCATGATGCGGCTGGACGCGGCGGGGAACATCTCCAAGCGCTTCGCCGCCGGCCCCTTCCCGTTCTCGCGCTTCGGCGGGGCGTGCCCGCGCTGGAACGTCCACGACAGCTTCAAGACCCCCGGCCGTATCGTCACCCAGGTGATCGAGACCCCCGACGGCGAGCGCTACTTCACTCTGTCGCGCACCGTGCGTCGGACCTCGGGCCTGCAGGCGGGCCTGGAGGACGAACTGGTCATCGGCCTGGGCTGCGAACTGAAGTTCGCCAGCAAGCTGGCCGCCTCGCGAGGGCTGGACATCGCCTCGCCGCTGGCGGTGGAGATCGGGCCCTCGTGCCGGATCTGCGAGCGGCCGGCCTGCCCACAGCGCGCCGCCGCCCCGATCAACCGCACCCTGCTGGTGGAAGAGGCCAGCAAGTCGGTGACCCCCTTCCCATTCGCGCGCTGAAGCCTCAGACGCGCCAGCCGGCCAGGACGGCGTCGACGCTCATCGCCCCGGCCTCGGCGGCGCTCAACGCCCGTCCACGACGGAAGGCGGCCGCGCCGGGGCCCTTGGAACCGTACTGCGAGAAGCGGGCGTCCTCGGGCTGGAGCATGGTGCGCGGATTGCCGTCCTTGCCGGTGTACCACATCTGCGTCCAGCCTTCCGGAGCCACGTGGTCGTCCATCCAGCAGTCGATGAAGGCGGTCGCCCCGACGAATTTCGGATCGCCGTAGCGCCCGTCCGGGAACTGGCTGGAGGGCCGCCAGGGTCGTCCCAGATAGACCGAATGCCTCGCCGTGCCGGCGGCCTTGGTCAAGCGGCAGTCCTTGAAGACGAAGCCGAAAGGCTGGTCGATCGGCGTGCTGGGCGCGACGACATAGCCGTCGACCGGATCGACCGGCCGTGGCAGCGAGCGGATCTCGCAGTCCCTGAAGAACGCCCTGCCCGCCCCGAAGATGAAGTCGTAGCTGCCGGCGATCAGGCAGCGCTCAAACAGGCTGCGGCCGGCGTCGGGGAACAGGGTGTCCTGGTAGCTGAGGATGTCGACTTGCGTCAGCCGCGCCCGGTCGCTGCCCTTGTCGAGCATCAGGGCTACGGCCTGCGGGCCGCCGCCGTCGTGCGAGTGCAGGCCGCCGGGCTTGGTCATCTCAGCCAGGCCGTCGAAGGCGTTGCGGATGGTCAGGTTGCGAGCGGCGAAATCCGGCGCGCGGACGAACAGGGTCGGCGTGCGGAACGTGCCCCAGCGCTTGCCGTCCGGCGCAGTCAGGCCCGAGGCGGCCAGGTGGGTGATGATCGAGCCAGTGCGGCTCTCGCCCACCAGGTGGATGAACGGCTTGTCGATCACGACCTGCTCGTCGAACGCCCCCTTTGTCACCAGGATGCGGAAGGGCCGCGTCCCGTTGGTCGGCGCAGCGGCCACGGCTGCTGAAAGCTTGTCGTAGGTCGGGGCAGAGAACCGGCGCGGGTCGTCGGGTCGCTTGAGCACGGCGTCGTAGCGCGGCGCGGCCGAGGCGACGCCAGGAAGCAGCAGGAGCCCGGCCGCCACGGCCCGTCGCGAAACCATCGTCATCGAAGCCTCGAAAGAAAAAGAGCGGGCGCCGGCCGGGAGGGACGGCCGACGCCCAACATTCCCCTGGGAGGAGGAAGGTCCGGTCCGGCCTAGAAGGAGTACCTCAGGCCGAAATTGTACTGCCGGCCGGTGTGCGAATAGACGTAGATGCTGTCGCGCACGCTGTCGGTGTACTGCTCGTTGAAGGCGTCGGTCAGGTTCAACCCCTCGAAGGTGACCTTCAGGCGCTTGTTGATCTGGTACGAGGCCGAGGCGTCGACGGTGAAGGTGTCGCGCACCCCGTCGATGTCGTTGGTCGAGGTGCCGCTGGGCACGGCGGTCAGGTACTTGTCGCGATAGGCGCCGGAGACGCGGGCGCTGAACTTGCTGTCCTCGTAATAGAGGGTGGCGTTGAAGGCGTTCTTCGACAGGCCCACCAGATCGTTCTGCACGAAGCCGGTGGCCGAGCGCGACGAGATGTAGTCGATCTTGGAGTCGACGATCGTGACGTTGAAGATCGCGCCCGTATGGCGCAGCGGGCCCGGCAGGAAGCTGAACGGCTGCTGGTAGCTGATCTCGATCCCCTTCAGCGGGCCGCCCTCGGTATTGACCGGCTTGCTGAACAGGAAGGTGTCGTTGGCCGACACGCCGGCCAGACCGTCGAGCAGGCTGGTCGGCAGGCCCGAGGCGGCGAAGGTCTGCGAGATCCGCTGCGTCTGGATGTAGCTGTCGATGTCCTTGTAGAACAGGCCGACCGACAGCAGGGCGTCCTTGGCGAAGTACCATTCGGCCGACAGGTCGTAGGTCGTGGCCCGGATCGGGTCGAGATACGGGTTGCCCGAACTGACGCTGAACACGCCCACGACGCTGAGGCTGCCGCCGGGCGTCAGGCTGCCCAGGTTGGGTCGGGTCATGACCTTGGCCGCGCCGAAGCGCAGCAGAAAGTCGGGCGTCACCTCGGCCGTCAGGTTCAGGGCCGGCAGCACGTCCTCGTAGTCGCGATCGACGGTGGCCTGCTGGGCCGCGCCGGCGACCAACTGGTAGCCGGTCGAGCTCTGCTCGGTCTTGACGTAGCGCACGCCGACATCGCCGCGGATCGGCCAGGCGAAGCGGTCGGAGTTGAAGTCCA
Source organism: Caulobacter endophyticus (assembly GCF_029543245.1). Taxonomy (GTDB): domain Bacteria; phylum Pseudomonadota; class Alphaproteobacteria; order Caulobacterales; family Caulobacteraceae; genus Caulobacter; species Caulobacter endophyticus_A. The sequence continues at coordinate 133,576 of NZ_JARQWV010000008.1, read as the reverse complement.
GCTGCACATAGGCGGCGGTGTCCTTCTCCTCGACGCTGCGGATGTTGCCGCGGGCGTTGGCGTTGCTGGCGCCCGACAGTTCGAACAGGCCCGTGCCGCTGTAGATGTCGAACAGCTTGGCGAAGGCGTTCAGATCCGGCGCGGCCCAGTTGGTGGGATAGCCCGAGCCGCCGAGGTTCTTGCCAAAACCGCTGACCAGGTTGGTCAGGCTGGCCAGGGTGACGCCGGCCGGCAGGGTCGGCACGACGGACTCGTTGACCCGCGCCAGGGCCCAGGAGTCGAACTCGTACTTCTTGAGGTTCACCCCGGCCTTCAGGCGGAAGGTGTCGTTCAGCTCGTAGTCGCCGTCGAGCTGGGCGGTCTGGATGGTGTTGGTCACACCCTGCGGCCGCAGGCGGATCTCCGAGCGCGCCGCGCCGAAGTTGTAGGCCAGCGGGTCGGTGACATCGAAGCCGAAGTTCATCGCCGGCAGCTTGGCGTTGTTCCGATAGTCGTACGAGAAACCGTCGGCGTTCTCGCGGTTGAGGATCACCGTCGTCTGGATCGGATTGTCGAAGTCCGACTTCGAGAACCCGACTAGGCCCGTCACCTTGAAGCGGTCAGAGAAGCGATGTTCGACCGTGAAGGTGCCTTGGGTGTACTTGGTGTCGAGCTTGTCGAAGCGGGTCTCGCTCTCGACGTCGACGTCGTCGAACAGGCCATAGACCATGTCGCCCTTGGAATTGACCACGCCGTCGCGGACGATGATCTCCGGGCGGCCGCCCTGGGCGGCGTTGCGGGCGAAGGACAGGGCTTCCAGCCAGTTCTCGGTGCGGGTGGCCTTGAAGTCCGAATAGAGGAAATCGGCCGTGACCAGGGTCTTCTCGTCGGGCCGGAACTGCAGCGAGGTGGTGACCCCTAGGCGCTTCTGGTCGTGGGTCAGGCGGCCGTACCGCGGGAAGCGCGGGGTGAAGACGCTGGCCGAACTGGCCTGGGTGAAGGTCGAGGCCGGGCTGAAGCCGCCGACCTCCGTGCCGTTCAACCAGCCGCCGGAGCCGTGCCCCTCTTCCAGCAGGTTGCGTTCGGTGTAGGCCACCGACACGAGGGCTCCGAGCTTGCCGTCGGCCCAGGTGTTGGAGGCCAGCAAGGCAAAGCGCGGATCCCAGCTTTCCGACAGGTCGTTGTAGCCCTGCTGGGCCGAGACCACGAGGGTCGCGCCCTTGTAGTCGAACGGCCGGCCCGTCTGCAGATCGACGGTGGCGCCCAGCGAGCCTTCCTCGGTCGAGGCCGAGGCGGTCTTGCGCACGGTGATGCTGTTGAAGAGTTCCGAGGCGAAGACGTTGAAGTCGAACGAGCGGTTGCGGTTGGCGCCGCCCGAGCTGTCGGTGCCGCTGGCCGTGCTCTGGCCCTCGACGCCGTTGATGCGCACGCGGGTGAATTGCGGCCCCAGGCCCCGGACGGTGATCTGGCGGCCTTCGCCGGCGTCGCGGGCGATCGACACGCCCGGCACGCGCTGGATGGACTCGGCGAGGTTGGCGTCCGGGAAATCGGCGATGTCCTCGGCCTTGATGACGTCGACGACGCCGCTGGTGCGCTTCTTGATGTTCAGGGCGCTGCCCAGGCTGGCGCGGAAGCCGGTGACGACCACCTCCTCGACGGCCGCCGGCTCCTCGATGGTGTCGCCGATCGGTTCGGACTGCTGCGGGATGGCCACCGGCGCGGTCGAGGCCAGCTGCACCGAGCCCTTCTGGCCGAGCACCGCGGTGCGGCCGTCGTTGGAGACGATGGTCAGGTTGGCGCCGTCGAGCAGGCGCGAAAGGCCCTCGGCCACGGTGAAGGTCCCGCGCACGGCGTTGACTCGCTTGCCCTGGACGGCCGCCTGCGGAGCCAAGATCTGGAGGTCGGCCTGCTTGCCGAACTGGGGGATGCCGGTGGCCGCGGCCTGGGCCGGCACGTCGAACTTGCGCGTCTGGGCCTGGGCCTGGCTGCTGGCCAGCACCGCGGCGGCGCCCGCCGCCAGCATCAGGGCCGATTTCCCGTAGACGTCTCGCGGATAACCCATTCCGCGCCCTCCCTATTGTTTGTTTCGCACGGCGCTTCTGGGAGCGCCTGTCTTGAGCGATGGGCGGGAAACCGGTTTCCGTCAGAGCTCGGCGATATTTTTCGAAGACCGTCCTCCGTGAACGGTCAAAATCCCTATTCCGCCAAGGGCGCGACCGACTGCACGAGGATGGCGTCGCCGCGCACCGTCACGCGCGCACCGAAGCTGGCTGCGGCGGCGCGAGCGAAGCTTTCGGGCTCGTTGGTGCGGAACCAGCCGACCAGCTTCTGCTCGGCCAGGGCCGGGTCGGCGATGACGATCTTGCGGGCGTTGTAGCGGTTGAACTCCTCGGCCGCCGCGCCGAAGGCCTCGCCGTCGAGCACGATCTGGCCCTCGCGCCAGGCCAGTTCGCGGGTGATCTCCAGAGAAGCCGGGATCGGCCGCGCCGCCCCGGCGCTGTCCGAAGCGAAGACCCGCTCGCCAGCCGTTACCCGGCGAGGCCCCTCGCCCGCGCCTTCGGACCAGACCTCGACCACGCCCTCGGTGACCAGCACCTCGCAGCCGCCGTCACGGCGACGCACCGAGAAGGCCGTGCCGACCGCCCTCACCCGTACCGGACCGCTCTCCACTACGAACGGCCGCTCGGCGTCCTTGGCGACCTGGAACCATGCCTCGCCCCGGTCGAGCCGCACCTCGCGCTTACGCGGCTTCATGGCCACTTCCAGCGCGGTGTCGGTGTTGATCGCGGCCAGCGAACCGTCGGCCAGAGGCACGCGACGGATCTCGCCCACGGCGGTGCCGTAGCGGGCGGCAAGCAGTCGCGGCGTCACGACCACCGCAACGCAGGCGGCAGCCGCCGCGCCGAAGCCGGCCAGCAGCCCTCGGCGGCCGACGTGGAGACGTCGCGGCGCCTCCTCAACCTCGAGCGCACGACCACGATCCAGCAGACCCCAGGCGGCCTGGGCGCGCACGAAGGCGCCCTGGCGGCGCGTGTCGGCGGCCAGCCAGGCCTCCAGCTCGGCCGGGTCCAGATCCCCGCGATCGGCGCGCACCACCCATCGGGCGGCGGCCGCCTCGATGTCAGCGGCGCTTTCGCGTTCGGTCATGCGTACTCGGCCTCCTCACGGCCGTGACTTCTTCGGTTTCACCCTCGGCGAGGGCGGCGAGGATGGCGCGCAGCCCCCTCACGGATTCGTTCTCGACCACGTTCTCGGTCACGCCCATGCGGCGGGCGATCTCGCGTTGCGGCAGCCCCTCGATCTTGCGCATCTCGAAGATCCGGCGGCAGCGGTCGGGCAATGCGGCGATCAGGCGCGCAACCCGCTCCAGCTCGCGCCGCCCGCCGGCGATGCGCTCGGGCGAAGGCTCATCCAGTTCGACGTTCAGCGCGTCGATTTCCGTCACCGTGTCGATCCGCACCACCCGCGCCCGCCGCAGCTGCTCCAGCGCGACGCTGCGGGCGGCCTGGAACAGGTAGGCGCGCGGCTCGCCGATGTGGTCGACATGGGAAAGGCCCGCCAGGCGGCAGTAGGTCTCCTGCACGATGTCGTCTACGTCGCCGGCCGTGGCGAAGGCCCGCCGCAGCCAGGCGCGCAGGTCGGCTTCGTGGGGCAGGATTTCCCGCCCGATCCAAGCCACGACGCGCGCACGCCCCTCCGACACCGTTTCCGTCCCACCCACTCTGGTCGAGTTGTTCTGGAGGGAGCGATGCACGGGCGCGAAACTTCCGTCAAACCCGGCGCGATTTTCTGCGACGCAGAAACCCGAGTGGTCTTATCGACGCCCCTTCCAAAGCCTGACAATCGTAGGTGGAGGAGACGCCGATGACCGATTCCAGACACGGTTCGCCCACTCGCCGCGCGATCGCCGCCGGGGCCCTCGGACTGATGGCGGCCCAGACCGCGCAGGCAGCCCCGCGGGAAGAACGACTGGTCTACATCGGAACCCAGGCCGACAAGAACGGCCAGGGCGTCTTCGCCGCCCGGCTGAACACCAGGACCGGCGGCCTCAAGGCGATCGGCGTCGTCGCGCCCCTGCAACGACCGACCTGGCTCGTCGCCCACTCCGACCGCCCGCTTGTCTATGCGCTGAGCGAAACCGGTTACGGCCCCGGCGAACAGGGCCAGGTCCACGCCCTGAAGGCCGATCCCGCGACCGGCGCCCTGACCGTGCTCTCGACGGTCGCCTCGGGCGGCGGCGGCCCGGCGCACATGTCGCTGGACGACAAGGCCGGCGGCCTTCTGGTCGCCCACTATGGCACGGGCCACGTCGCCGCCCTGCCCGTCCGCGCCGACGGCGGGCTGGAACCGCCAGCCTCGGTTCAGGCCAATACCGGCTCGGGGCCCTCGCCGCAGCAGCAGGGACCGCACGCCCATGCGGTGATCGTCGATCCGACGGGTCGCCACGCCCTGGTCGCCGACCTCGGGGCCGACCGGATCTTCGTCCATCCCTATGATGCGGCGACGCGGACACTGGGTCCGGCGGGCGAGGCCTCCGTCGTGCTGCCGCCGGGCACGGGCCCTCGCCACATGGCGCTGCACCCGACCGGCCGCTACCTCTATCTGCTGAGCGAGATCACGCCCGAGATGCGCGCCTATCGCTTGCGAGATGGCCGGCCGGAGCTGTTGCAGACCCTGCCGGCGGGTGGCGAGCCTCCGATCAACGGCGCCGAAGTGGCGGTCAGTCACGACGGCCGCTTCGTCTACGCCTCGATCCGCGTCGAGCACGTCATTGTCGTCTACGAGGTCGATGAGGTCATGGGCGAACTGCGGGAAATCCAGCGCATCGCCACGGGCGGCAAGACGCCGTGGAGCTTCGCCCTCGATCCGACCGGCCACTGGCTGCTGGCGGCCAACCAGGGCTCCGGCGCGGTGACGGTCCTTGGACGCAACGACGCTTCGGGTCGCCTGACCGCCACCGGCCAGACGATCGCGGTCGATCGGCCGACCTGCGTCGTCTTCCCCGCCTGGGGCTAGAACAGGCGCTGCTGTAGCCAGAGGATGGCGGGATAGGCCGCCAGCCAGGTCCAGAAGAAGCGGTTGAGGCCGAACAGGCAGGCATTGGCCAGATGGAAGGTCGCCGCGACCACCAGGCCGACCATCAGCGACGGCTGCGAGAGCAGGGTCAGCGGAAAGGCCAGTTCGAACAGCATCACCGCCCACGACATCACGAGCAGCAGGCGCGGCCGGTCAGCCCAGCCGCGCAGGCTCTCGGCGACGGGATAAGCCGAGAAGGCGAACACCTGGCGCAGCGCCGCGCCCCTGCGCCAGTCGGGGTTCACGATCTTCACCCAGCCCGAGATGAAATAGGACAGCATCAGCTGCACGCCGAGATAGCCGAAGGCCAGCTCACGGCCCTGATCGACAGGCAGCACCCTGGCGAGGGCCACGCACCACAGCGCCAGCAGGCCCAGCCGGTCGCTACCGCCGTTGTAGGGGCCCTGGAAGCGCTGGAGGATCAGCAGCGACAGGCCCGCCAGGCCGACCAGCGACCAGGGCGAGGCCACGCCTGCGACCAGCAGGACGCACAGGAGGATACGCGCGCCGAACAGCAGCCGCTCGCGGCGGAAGACCCGCAGGTGCTCCAAACTCTGCTGGATCAGCGCTAGGGCCAGCAGCACCTCGGTCAGGCGAAGGGCGTGGTCGAAGCTCATCGGACGTCGATGTCCACCCGTAGACGCGGCGCGGCCTGGTAAAGCACCTCGCGCTCGCCCGTGGGATCGACGAACAGCAGTCGGAATGACAGCCACGGCGGCGCGTCCGACCGCGTGGCGAGATCAGCGGCGATCCGGCGGAAGATCTCGTCCTCGCTATGTGCGGTCGGCTCCTCGACCAGGCGCTCGGCGCAGCTGACCAGATAGAGACTCTCGTTCCAGCGCGGATTCCAGACCAGCCGCGCCAGCATGGCGGCGGGCGACAGGCGTTGCGGGCGGGGCCGGAACTCGGCCCAAGCGTCCAAGACGGCGTCGCGGGTGTCGGCCAGGGCGTACTCGACGCGCGGCGAAGCGGCGATGACGTCGAAGAAGTTCCAGGACGGAACCAGCGCCGGCGCCAGCAGCGAGAAGGGATTGGCCATGGTCCCTCCTTTCGGGCTGGGGCGAGGCTGGGGTTACGCGGACGCTCGGATCCTGTCGAGGGCCGCCGATTTTGACTTGCGGTCGCCGGTGACGAGCGCATCTAAACGGCACGGGCGATGAGCCTCACGAAAGGTCGAGTTATGAATTTCTCGCGGTTGCGGACCACCAGCAAGGTCACTGGTGAATGGAAGTACGATCAACCGGTCGCCAACAAGAGCGGCCTGCTGCAGGTCGACACCGCGCCCGACCACAAGCTCTATTGGGAAGAATACGGCAATCCGGACGGCGAGCCGGTGATGTTCCTGCACGGCGGCCCCGGCGGCGCCTGCGCCCCGCCGATGGCCCGGTTCTTCGATCCCAAGCGCTATCGCGTGATCCTGTTCGACCAGCGCGGCTGCGGAAAGAGCGAGCCGACGGTCGCCTCGGCCGGCCCGCAGGTGGCTCTGACCAACAACACCACCGACCACCTGGTCGACGACATCAACAAGCTGCGCGACGCGCTGGGCATCACCGGCCGCATGCATGTGTTCGGCGGCAGCTGGGGCAGCACCCTGGCCCTGACCTACGCCATCCGCCACGCCGACAAGGTGGCCTCGCTGATCCTCCGCGGCATCTTCCTGGGCGCGACCGAAGACCTGCTCTACATGTACCAGGGCAACGCGGCGGCCTTCACCAACACCCCCTACGCCCTGACCGAGCCCGGCGCCTACATCGCCTATCCCGACGAGTGGAAGGCCTTCGTCGAGGTGATCAGGCCTGAAGACCGCGGCAACATCATGGGCGCCTACAAGGCGATCTTCGACATGGTCCCGGCCAGTGAGGCCGAACGTCAGCGCCAGCTGGAAGCGGCCGTGGCCTGGTCGGTCTGGGAAGGCACGATCTCGAACATGATCCCCGACAACGCCGACGCCGGTAAGTTCGGCGAGGCCGACTTCGCCCTGTGCTTCGCCCAGATCGAGGCCCACTTCTTCGCCAACGGCCTGTTCCTCGAGCCGGACTACATCGTGAAGAACGTCGGCGCGCTGAAGGGCCTGGACATCCATATCGTCCACGGCCGCTTCGACCAGGTCTGCCCGCTGTCTCAGGCCTCGCGCCTGGTGGCGGCCCTGGACGAGATCGGCGCCCCGCCGGCCAGCTACGTCAAGACCGACGCCGGCCACAGCGCCATGGAGGGCCAGACCGTGCTGGCGCTCACGGCGATCATGGACGGGTTGCCGAAGATCGGCGGCTGACAGCGGAAGCGAAAACCTCGCCCTTCGACAAGCTCAGGGTGAGGTTTTCTACTGAACCGCCGCATCAATGGCCCTCATCCTGAGCTTGTCGAAGGACGAGGGCCAAGCACTCACGCCGCCCGCCGGCTCGTTTCCCCGCACACCCGGCGATACCGCTCCAGCAGCCGCTCCAGGGTCGCCTGCTTCACCGGTCGACCGTCGCGCAGCTTGACCCAGGTGGTCTCGCTGATGCCGAAGGTCTCCTGCAGGCAGGCCTTGGTGGCCGCCGGCAGAGCCCTGCGCAGGGCCTGGAAGGTGTCGCGGTCGATCACCGCGTCGGCGAGGCGGACAGCCATGTCACTGGCCCGCCGGCTTGGGGGTGGTGGCCTTCACCAGATCCAACCGCGCCTTCAGCGGATCAGGCCCCGCCTTCACCCCTTCGTTGGTGAAGTCGATGATCGCATCGCCGGCCGCGTCGTACTTCGGCCAGGCCGGGAGGCCGGCCGGTTCCGGCGCCCCCTTGGTCGCAAACGCGATCCAGTAGGCGTGGGCGGCCTTGGCGGCGGCCGCATCGGCCGGGGTCAGGGCCGCGCCGTAGCGAGCGTCGACGGTGTCGAACACGAACGGGATCTCGGTGGCGTGCGGGGCGCTCCACCATTCCTTGCGCTGGCTTTCGGCCACGTAGGAGAAGCGGAACGACCACACCGGGGCGTCCTGCGCCGACAGGGTGCGGGCGACTTCCCGCGCCGGCTCGATGAACATCCGGTCGCCGGCGGCCTTCCAGCCATAGACCTTGATGTCGCCGTCGCCGGTCGGGTCGTAGAGCTTTTCAGCCTCGACCCGCCGCTCGCCGAACGGCGCGAAGACCTGGTCGCGCGTGCCGCCGAAGAAGAAGCCGTCGGCGCCGGTGGCCCCGACCATCACCGGCATCTTGGTCCACTCGCCGGCGGCGAAAGCGTCGAGCACCGGCTTGGTGACGATCTTGCCATCATACATCGGCCCGCCGTTCCAGGTGGGAACGCCGGAGGTGGCCATGTTCAGGCCGTCGACCACCGCCTCGGCCGGCAGGGCGCGCAGGGCGGCCAGAGCCTCAGGACCCTCCCCGGTCACGCCGGCCTTGGCGGCGAAGGCGACGCCGACGCTCTCGGCCGAGCGCTCGCCCGGGCCAGCCTTGATCGGCAGCGACGGCAGAAGGCGCGGCCGGCCGCCGCCCGACTGGATGATGGCCTTGTGGAACAGGCCCTTGGCCAGGGGCGTGGTCAGCAGGGCGTTGACCGACATGCCGCCGGCCGACTCCCCAAAGATCGTCACGTTGCCCGGGTCGCCGCCGAAGGCCTCGATATTGGCCTGCACCCATTCCAGGGCCGCGATCTGGTCCATGAAGGCGTAGTTGCCCAGCATGCCCCCATCGGCGTTTTCGGCCGACAGCGCCGGGTGGGCGAAGAAGCCGAAGCGTCCGACCCGGTAGTTGAAGCTGACCAGCACGACGCCGTCGCGAGCGAAGCGGTCGCCCGAATAGACCGAGGGCGATGAGCCGCCGTTGACGAAACCGCCGCCGTAGATCCAGACCATGACCGGCTTTCTGGCCTTGGTCTTGATGGCGTCCTTGGGCGTCCAGACGTTCACATAGAGGCAGTCCTCGGCCGGCTTGACGCCCAGCGGCGCGGCGTCGCCCGGGAACGGGTTCTGCGCGCAGTCGGGACCGTATTCGGCGGCCGAGCGGACGGCGGTCCAGGCTTTGGGCGCCTGGGGCGCGCGCCAGCGCAGCGGGCCGACGGGCGGAGCGGCGAAAGGCACGCCCTTGAACGCCGCCACCGTCCCGCTCTCGACGCCCTCGACCGGGCCGGCGGTGGTCTTGACCACCGGACCGGCGGCCAGGGCCGGCAGGCCCATGGCCAGCGAGAGGGCGAGGCCCGAAACCAGAGATCTCATCGCCACGCCCCTCCTTACGGCTTCAGCGTCCGGGCCTTGACCTTGGTCCCGCCCTTCAGGGTCAGGTCCGCAGCCGAGGCGCCGACCGCCACCTGATAGTCGCCGCCCGTGACGACCCAGCGACGGCCCTTGGCGTCGAAGCTGGCCAGGAGGCGCGGATCGGCGGTCAGGGTCACGCGGCGGGTCTCGCCCGGCTTCAGCGACACCTTGTCGAAGCCGATCAGGCGCTGCAACGGCTTGCCGGCCGCGCCGGTCAGATAGACCTGCGGGGCGTCCTTGCCCTCGACCTTGCCGGTGTTGGCGACGTCGAAGCTGACCGTGACGCTCTGGCCGCCCTCGACCTTCAGGTTCGAATAGGCGAACGAGGTGTAGGACAGGCCGTAGCCGAACGGGAACAGGGGCTTGTCGCCTGTGGCGGCGAAGCGGCGGTAACCGACGTCGGCGCCCTCGGTGTAGTTGACGTCGAACTTGGTCTTCTCCGGCACGCCGCGACCGGGCAGAGCCTCACGCGGATACTGGCTGAGCGAGGCCGGGAAGGTCACCGGCAGGCGGCCCGACGGGTTGACCGCGCCGAACAGCACGTCGGCGATGGCCTCGCCACCCTTGGCGCCGCCGTACCAGGCCTCGACCACCGCGCCGGCCTCGTTCAGCCAGGGCATCGAGACCGGGCCGCCGGTTTGCAGCACGACGATGGCGTTGGGGTTGGCGGCGACCACGGCGGCGATCAGTTCGTCCTGGCCATTGGGCAGGGAGAGGTCGAAGGCGTCCTCACCCTCGCCCATCCACTGGTTGCCCATCACCACCACCACGTCGGCGGCTTTAGCCGCAGCGACGGCCGAGGCGATGTAGCGGCCGTCGTCGAAGGTGACCTTGGCGTCCGGCGCGGCCTTGCGGATGGCGGCCAGCGGCGAGGAGCCGTTGAAGTACTGGCTGCGGAAGGCGCCCATCATGCCCTCGCCGCCCAGCGGGACGACGCGCTTGGCGCCGCCAGGAGGCACCACCTGCGAGGAGCCGCCGCCCGACAGCACGCCGGCGTCGGCGTGACCGCCGATCACGGCGATAGTCTTGGCGGTCTTGGCCAGCGGCAGCAGGCCTTCGTGGTTCTTCAGCAGCACGATGCCTTCCGAGGCCGCCGCGCGCGAGATCTCGGCGTTGGCGTCATAGTCAATGGCGCCGCCCGGGGTGACCGGCTTGTCGAACAGGCCGGCGGCGAACATCGAGCGCAGGATGCGGCGCGTGGCGTCCGACAGGCGTGCTGCCGGGATCTCGCCCTTCTCGACGGCGGCCTTCAGCGGCTCGCCGAACCAGATCTTGGCGTCCAGTTGCTCGCCCGACTGCTGGTCCAGGCCCTTGACGATGTAGTCGGTGGCGTGGACCGCGCCCCAGTCCGACATCACCCAGCCCTTATAGCCCCAGTCGCCCTTCAGCACGTCGTTCAGCAGGTGCGGGTTGCCGCAGCTGTAGTCGCCGTTGACGAGATTGTAGGCGCACATCACCGAGCCCGGCTGGCTCTTCTCGATGGCGATCTGGAAGGCCAGCAGGTCGCTTTCGCGATGAGCCGCCTCGTCGATCACCGAGTTGGCGAAGTGGCGGCTGGTCTCCTGGCCGTTCAGCGAGAAGTGCTTGATCGTCGAGACGATGCCCTGGGCCTGGATACCGTTGATCTGGGCGGCGACCAGGTTGCCGGCCAGCCAGGGGTCTTCGCCCAGATATTCGAAGTTGCGGCCGTTGCGCGGGTCGCGGGCCAGGTTCACGCCGCCGGCCAGCTGGACGTTGAAGCCCTTGGCGCGGGCTTCGCGGCCGACCACCGCGCCGCCCTCATAGGCCAGCTTGGTGTTGAAGGTCGCCGCCAGCGACAGGCCCGAAGCCAGGGCCGTGGCGCCGTCACCTGGCCGCACGCCCAGCGGATTGGTGACGCCGAGGCTGGCGTCGCTCTCTTCCAGGGCCGGCACGCCCAGGCGCGGGATGCCGGGAATGTAGCCGGCCGAACCGATGGCGCCGTCGGGCTTCTTGATGCCGAAGATCGGCATCGACATCGGGCCGTGGACCAGGCCGATGCGCTCGTCGAGGGTCATCTCCTTCTCGAGCAGGGCCGCGCGCTCGTCGGGCGAGAGCTTGGTGTTCATCCACGGCTGCTGGGCGTGAGCCGCGCCGGCGGCCAGGGAAAGGGCCGCAATGCTGGCGGCGGTCGTCATGCGGATCATGGTGGCGGTCCCCCTAGTAGGTCAGGCCGTAGTGGATCGGGTAGAGCGGCTTTTCGCTGTCGTGCGGGGCGTCTTCGGCCTGGGCTTCGACCGCGGCCATCGACGAGGGCAGCTCGAACGGCAGCTTGCCCCGCGCCTTGGCCTTTCCGGTCAACGCATCAAGCAAGGCTTCGTCGCTGGAGCCGAAGTCGCCTACCAGGGCGGCGGCCTTGTCGCGGACATTGGTCAGGATCGCCGGCCGGTCGAGATAGACGCTGACGATGGTCGGGACCTTGGCCGAGGCGGCCTTGATGGCCTCGTAGTCGGCCGCGCCGTCCTTGAACGACAGGTCGCCCTCGTGCTGGCGCACCCCGAAGGTGTAGTTCGGATGCAGGGTCTCGAACGGGGTCTCGACGCGGATGATTGCAAGGTCCGCCTGGGCCAGATCCGTCACCGGCGTCAGGCCGTAGGCCTTGGCGACATCGGGCGAAACGCCCTTGAGCCAGACCTTGCGGCCGGCGGCCTTCAGCGGCAGCAGGCCGTTCTTGTTCTCCAGCAGCGTCAGGGCCGCGCTCTGGGCCGCCCTGCCCTCGGCGACGAAGGCCTTGGCGCCGGCGATGGCGTCGGCGGCCTTGGGGTCGACATAGGGGTTCTCGAACAGACCCTGCTCGAACTTCACCAGCAGAATGCGCTTCACCGACTCGTCGATGCGGGCCTCCGTGATCTTGCCCGCCTTGACGGCCTGCACGAGCTCAGCCGTGTCCTCGACGCCGCCGAACTGATCGAGCCCCGCGTTCACGCCCTTGGCGTAGCGGTCGACCTTGGCGATGTCCTCGACGCCCCAGGCGGTGGAGAAGCCCTCGAAGCTGGGCGTCACGCCGGCCGGGAAACCGTTGCGGCAGGTCTCGCCGCAGTCGTTGGTGATGGCCCAGTCCGACAGCACGATGCCCTTGAAACCGTGCTTGTTCCGCAGAAGGTCGGTCAGCAACTGCTTGGAGAAGCCGGCGGCCACGGGCTCCAGCGGCTTTCCGTCCAGAGCCACGTCCTGGAGGATGGCGTAGGTCGGCATCACGCCCACGACGCCAGCCGCAAAGGCCTCGTCGAACGGCTTCACGTGCAGGTCGAATTGTCCTTTGGGGAAAACGGCATAGCGGCCGTAGCTGTTGTGGCCGTCGAAGCCCTTGGCCGAGGCGCCATAGCCGACCCAGTGCTTGACTACGGCCGAGACGCCCCCGGTCGCAAGGCCCGTGTCGCCGCCCTGGAAACCCTGGACATAGGCCTTGGTCATCTTGCCGACGAGATCGACGTCCTCGCCGAAGGTCCCGTTGGTGCGCGACCAGCGTGGCTCGGTCGACAGGTCGGCCATCGGCGACAGCGCCTGGTGGATGCCGACGGCGCGGTACTCCTGGCGGGCGATGTCGCCAAAGCGCTTCACCAGCGCCGTATCGCCGATGGCGGCCAGACCCGGGGCCTCCGGCCATTGCGAGAAGCCGCCCGGCGCGACGCTGGCGCCGGCCGTGAACTGGAAATGGTGGCGCGGATCGGTGCTGATCGTCGCCGGCACGCCCAGGCGGCCCTTCTCGGCGATCGCCTGGATGGCGTTGTTCTGCTGGGCCAGGAAACTGGGCGCGCCGGCTAGGCGGGTGATGAAGGTGGTGACGTGGCGGCCCACGACCAGGGGCGTGGCCTTGGCCATGTCGTAGCCCGAGCCGATGCCGGCCACGCCCATTGGGCCGGTCGCCGGCAGGGTGCCGTGCATCATCTGGCCGGCCTTCTCGTCCAGCGTCATCCGACCGGTCAGGTCGGCGGCGCGGACCTCGGCCGACAGGCGCCAATCCTCGTAGGGCGACAGCTTTCCGTCGCGATCGAGGTCGCGGAACTTCAGCCCGTCGACAGTGATCGTCTTGCCGTCGCGCACGCCCAGCTCGGGCTGCTTGGGCGCGGCGTGGACGCCGCCGCCGAGCACGGTCGCGGAGGCAGCCAGGAGCAGAAGGCGTCGTGTGAGGATCATCGGCTAAACTCGCTTGGCTACACGAAAAACAAAGATGCGCCCGACGGGCAGGATCCGCCGGGCGCGAGGGGGAGTGAGGTGGTTAGAAGGTCACGCCGAGGCGCAGACCGTAGGTGCGCGGCGGGGCGTAGAATTCGCCGGCGCCGTTGGTGGCCAGGCCCGTGGTCGAGTTCGGCGCCGAGGCGGTGCGCACGTCGTCGTCCTCGAGGTTGCGGACATAGCCTTGCAGGGTCCAGCGATCGTCGGGGCTGGCGTAGGTCAGGCTGACGTCCGTCTTGGTGAAGGCGCCTTCCTTGTTCTCGGCGAAGCCGTGGTACTCGAGGTTCTTGCTGGTCTCGTAGTGGGTCTGGATCCGGCCCGTCAGGGCGCCGCCGAAGCTGAGCTCCCAGATGTGCTGGTAGCCGAGGTTGAAGGTCCATTCGGGCGTGCGGGCCATGCGACAGCCCGAGAAGTCGGTCGAGCGCGGAGCCGCGGCCGCGTAGTTGGCCGTGTAGCAGGCCGCCACCGTGGCGTTGGCGTTGTTGTTCGAGAACGAGTCCCCGCGCGGCAGCACGAAGTCGGTGTATTCGGCGTGCAGCCAGCCCAGGGTGGCGTCGATCCGGTCATGCTCGGTCAGCGCCAGGTTGGTCTCGAACTCCAGGCCGTAGATCTTGGCCTTGTCGGCGTTGAGGGTGACCGTGGCGTCCTGCCCGCCGATGGTGCCCAGGGCGCTGACCTGGAAGTCGCGGTAGTCGTAGAGGAACGCCGTGGCGTTCACCTGCAGGCGGTTGTCGAGGAAGCGGTTCTTCACGCCGGCCTCGTAGGAGGTGATCTTCTCCGGCGCGTAGACGTTGTCGGCGATGCCGTCGTAGTAGCCGCCCGCCTTGTAGCCGGTGGCGACGTTGGCATAGAGCATCGAGGTCGAGGTCAGGTCGAAGTCGGCGCCCAGCTTCCAGTTGGTGGCGTCCCACTTGGCGTCGGCGACGTTGGCCACCACGGTCGAGACGATCGCGCCCGCCGAGTTGGTCAGGTAGGTTCCGCCCACCCGGCCCTTCTTGTCCTCGGTGTAGCGCAGGCCGCCCGTGACGCGGAACCGGTCGGTGACCTCGTAGGTCGTCTGGCCGAAGACGGCGATGCTCTCGGCCGTGATCTCCGGCTGGATGAACGACAGGTACGAGTTGTTGGCCAGGAAGACGCGGAAGTCGACGTTGTTGTCTTCGGTGAAGCGGTAGAGGCCGACCACCCACTTCAGCTTGCCGGCATCCCCGCCCAGGCGCAGTTCGTGCGACCAGGTGTAGTCCTTGCCCAGGAAGTAGTTCGGCGCGCCGGTGCTGGCGTTCTCGCCGGTGCGGTCGAGCTTGGAGAAGTTGTAGCCGACCAGATAGGTCAGGTTGGCGAAGCCCAGGTCCCAGCTGGCCTCGGCGCCGGTGCTGAAGAAGCGGTTGTTACGATAGAGATTGGTCGAGCAGTTGCAGGTCCACGGATCGCCGGTGACACGAGTGGTCCCGTAGGTGCCGTCGCCGCCGCCGGCGCCGCCCTGGTGCAGGTAGTCGGCGTTGAGGATCAGCGAAAAGTTGTCGCTGGGCTTCCACAGCACGCGCACGCGGGCCGACTTGTCGTCCTGGTCATAGCGGTCGTTGCCGCCCGTGCCCGGCCCTTGGTTGATGGCGTTGACGTAGCCGTCGTGGCGGCTCTGCTGGAACGAGGCGCGCACGGCCAAGGTGTCGCCGATCGGCACGTTGATCAGGCCCGAGGTGGTGACGGCGCTGTAGTTGCCGACCTCGATCGAACCCGCGCCCTCGTACTCGCCCAGCACCGGCTTCTTGGTGATGACGTTGATGGCGCCGGCCGTGGCGTTGCGGCCGTAGAGCGTGCCCTGCGGGCCGCGCAGCACTTCCACCCGGTCGATGTCGTAGAACAGCGCGCCGACCGAGGTGGAGCGGGCCTGGTAGATGCCGTCGATGTGGTAGGCGACGGCCGGGTCGCCGACCTCGGTGGTGTTGGTGCTGCCGATGCCGCGCAGGAAGACCTGGGCCGCGCCCGAGCCGCTGGAGGTGATCTGCAGGGCCGGAACCTGACTGGCCAGGTCGACCACGGTCTTGACCCCCTGGGATTCCAGCTTGTCGCCGGTCACCGCCGATACGGTCAGCGGCGTCTTCTGCAGGTTCTCGCTGCGACGCTGGGCGGTGATGACCACCTCGTCCAGCGCCACCGGAGCGTCCTGGGCGAAAGCTGCGGGCGCGTTGAAGCACACGACCGCCAGGGCGGCCGACGTAAAGAGCACGGTGCGCATGTAGTTCCCCTT
The DNA here is from genome assembly GCF_029543245.1 of Caulobacter endophyticus. GTDB lineage: Bacteria > Pseudomonadota > Alphaproteobacteria > Caulobacterales > Caulobacteraceae > Caulobacter > Caulobacter endophyticus_A. Next base: position 117,860 of record NZ_JARQWV010000008.1, on the reverse strand, counting down.
TCCTGCGCGGACCGGAAGGCGGCGCTGACGCGTCGCTCCAGCCAGGATCCCGCCGTCGCAGCCGACGTCGGGCGATGTTTCCTCCACCCCTTGTCCCGGGGTTTGAGCTCCGTTCCGTCTCGGAATGTCCCGATGACGACAACGTTGTCGTAGATTGACACCACGATACGACAACGTTGTCTATGCCGTTTTCAGAAGACACCGCTGTCTAGATTTTTCCGCCGGTATGGGCGAAAACTAGGGATCAATACTGCCTAAAATGGCGTGTAATGGCGCACGAAAGACCTCAACTCGTCCGCGAGTTACCACTAGCGCGAGGTCGAGGATCCGCGCTCGACGATGTGGTAGTCGAGCTGCCGGGCGGCGGTCCGGCTACGGAAGCGAGGGTCGCCGAATCCTTCGATCAGCATTTCGGTCGCCGCCTCGGCCATCTCGGCGATCGGCTGGTGCACCGTGGTCAGGCCCGGCCAGGACGACTCCGCCAGCGGGCCGTCGTCGAAGCCGACCACCGACAGGTCGCCGGGCACCGACAGGCCGCGCTTGGAGGCCGCCGACAGCACGCCCATGGCCATGGAGTCGTTGGCGGCGAAGATCGCCGTCGGCGGTTCGGGCAAGCCCAGCAGCTGGTCGCCGGCTTCCAGGCCCGACAGAGGCATGAAGTCGCCGGGCGCGATCCACTCGGGCCGTACGCGCGCGCCGCGTTCGGCCATGGCGGTCATGTAGCCTTCGCGACGGCGCCGGGCCGAGCCGTGGTCAGCGGGCCCGTCGATGAAGCCGATGCGGCGGTGGCCGAGGTCCCAGAGCCTGGCCGTCATGTCGTGCGCGGCCTGCTGGTCGTCCATGAAGACGTAGGGCGAGCGGCCGAAGTCGCGGTCGGGCGCGACGCGCACATAGGAAAGCCCCTGGGCCTCGATGATCGCCAGGATCTCCGGATCGTCGCAGACGGGCGGGGTCAGCACGAGGCCGTCGAAGCGGCCTGCCTTCAGGGCCTGCTCCAGGCCCGGCCCCCTCGCCTGCCCCGGATCGTCGACCTGCTCGATGACCATGTGATAGCCGGCCCGGCGGCAGGCCCGCATGGCCCCGACCTGAACCTCGCCGACATAGTGATAGGCGCCGACCCGCATGAACACGACGCCGATAAGATAGCTGCGGCGGCTCGACAGCGAACGGGCCGAGACGTTGGGGCGATAGCCGAGCTTTTCGATCAGGTCCTCGACCCGCGCTCGGGTGGCCGGGCCGACGCCCTCCTCGCGGTTGATGACGCGCGACACCGTCTTGATCGAGACGCCCGCCTGCTTGGCGATATCGACGATGGTGATGTCGCTCATGCGCTCCGCTCGGCCCTTCGCGCCCGGCAGTCCGCGCGACGTCCTGTGGTAGCGGGCGGGCGGAGCTCCCCGCAAGCCCGCGCCTCTCGTATCGACCGCAGCGCCCAACGATACAAGGCGGATACATAGCGACAAATTGCAGACGTGTTACGACTGCAAAGCTGTTCCATGGGCCTGGATCCGCAACGATTCCGTACTTTTCGGCGAGCCTCGCCGGATGTTCGAATCGAAGAGGCATGTCCGCGCCGCAACCATGGAGCGGAACCTTGAGCCCGCCTCCCGCGCCAGTGGCCCCCCAGGCGCCGCCGCGACGTCATGACGCGCGCCGCCGCCCTCTCGCCCTTCCCGCGGCCGGGACGCGGGCGCCCTCGCCATGTCATAACCGGGAGCCGATGACCCCCGACGCCTCGATTACCGAGACCGCGACCGTCCTGCTCGTGGAGGACGACGACGTCCTGCGCCGCGAGATGGCCGCCTATCTCGGCGCCCAGGGCTATGCCGTGCGCCAGGCCGGCGCCGTCGAAGCCGCCCGCGAGATCCTCGAGACCCACGCCGTCGATGTGGTGGTGCTCGACGTCAACCTGCCCGGCGAGGACGGCCTGTCGCTGTGCCGCCAGCTGGCCCGCCCCGACGGTCCGGCGATCCTGATGCTCAGCGCCATGGGCGAGGCCGTGGACCGGATCCTGGGCCTCGAGCTCGGCGCCGACGACTACGTGGTCAAGCCGATCCCGCCGCGCGAGCTGCTGGCCCGCGTGAAGGCCCTGATGCGCCGCCGGGCCGCCGGGGGGCCGCAGGGCCGCAACCCCAAGCGCAACACCTACGCCTTCGCCGGCTTTCGCCTGGACCTGTCGGCCCGGCAGCTGACGGCGCCGGGCGGCATGCTGCTGCTGCTGACGCGAGGCGAGCTGGCGATCCTGTCGCTGCTGCTCGACAACGCCCGCTCGGTGGTGTCGCGCGAGGACCTGCTGACCGTCATCCGCGGCGAGGCCGCCGAGACCGTCGGCCGCGGCGTCGACCTGCACATCAGCCGCCTGCGCCGCAAGATCGAAGCCCAGAGCGACCAGGAGCTGATCAAGACCTATCGCGGCGTCGGCTATGTGCTGGACGCCAAGGTGGTGATCGAGTGAAGCGCCTGATCGCCCAGCTGCGCCGCCCCGACGCGCCGATCGCCCTGCGCATCGTCTGCCTGCTGGTCGGCAGCCTGGTGGTCGCCCAGCTGGCCACCCTGGCCCTGACCCTGCTGCTGCCGCCCAAGCCGCCCGAGCAGCACAGCCTGGCCGACATCGCCGCGGGCCTGAAGGGCGCGGCCATCGACACCGGCTCCAGTCGACCGCTGGTGCGCACGGTCGAGAACGAGCCGCCCAGCCTGAACAGCCCCGGCTGGGTCGCCTCGGAGCGATCGAGCGCGGACCTGGCGCGACTTCTGAACGCCGACCCTGACGACGTGCGCCTGCTGTTCTACGCCCCGCCACCGTTTGCCGGCGCGGGCGGCGGCGCCATGCGCCAACGAGCCGAAGCCGCGCCCTCGCCGCTGACCTTCCTGCTGACCTCCTATGCCCAGGCCCAGCCCGTCGCCGGACCGGGCGGCTTCCAGCGTCCGCCGATGCCCGGCATGCGACCGTCGGTCGGTCCCGGCTCGGTGGGCTTTCCGGCCAACGCCGTCCCCACCGTGCCGATGTCGGGCGGGACGTGGCGTCCGGGACGCGGACCGCAGGGCGCGACGCGGGTCGATTACCGCCCGCCGGGCGGCGTGATCGGCGATGCGCGCCCGACGCGGTCCGCACAAGGCTTTCCAGGCCAGGGCGCGCCGGGCCAGTTCGGCCGCCCCGACGGCGGCGGCGGCGCCACGGCCGGACCGCCCCGCGCGATGCCGCGCCTGCAGCCGCGCTTCTCGTCCGACCCGCTGTTCGCCGCTCCGTTCCGCACCTCGACCTTCGTGGCCGTCTCCGAGCCGCGCGAGCCGGTGGCCGCGCCAGCGCCGCCGCCCGCGCCCGAGCCGATGGTCACCCACGCCGTGGTGACGCCGCCGCCGCTGACGCCGCGCGCCAGGCCGGTTGTCGAGACCGTGTCCGCCGCGCCGCGCCTGGCGACACCGGCCGCGCCCAAGCCGGTCGTCGCGCAGGCCAAGCCCCAGCCGCAGGGCCGCGCCCTGCCCGCCCCGGCCGCCCGCGGCCTCTTCGGCCTGGCGCCGGCGCCCTATATCGAGGGCGACTTCGTTGCCGCCGTGCGCATCGCAGACGGCCGCTGGGTGACCCTGCAACCCAAGCCCGAGGGCTTCCCCAACAGCTGGCAGCGCCGCGTGCTGCTGTGGTTCCTGGTCTCGTTCGCCATCGTCGGCCCGGTCGGCTACCTGTTCGCCCGCCGGCTGGTGGCGCCGCTGGCCGGCTTCGCCGACGCCGCCGAGGCCCTGGGCCGCGACCCGTCCTCGCCGGTGCTGGCCGCCAACGGTCCGGCCGAGATCGGCCGCGCCGCGCGGGCTTTCAACCAGATGCAGGCCCGCCTGACCCGGTTCATCAACGACCGCACGGCGATGATCGGGGCCATCTCGCACGACCTGCGCACGCCGCTCACCCGCATGCGCTTCCGCCTGGAGCGCGCCTCGCCCGCTCTGCGCCGCGAGATCGGCCAGGACATCGACCAGATGGAGGCGATGATCAATTCGGTGCTGGCCTTCATGCGCGAGAACGCCGAGGCCGGCGCCCGCCAGCACGTCGACCTGCGCTCGCTGGTCGAATGCGTGGTCGACGACGCCGAGATCACCGGCGGCGACGTGGTGCTGGAGACCGGGGCCGCGCCGCAGGTCGAGATCGACGTCCTGGGCCTGCAACGGGTGTTCACCAACCTCGTCGACAACGCGGTGAAGTACGGCGACAGCGCCCGGGTGCGCCTCTATGTCGACGGCGACGAGGCCGTGACCGAGATCCGCGACCGGGGCCCGGGCATGAGCGAGGACGAGCTGGGCCGGGTGTTCACGCCGTTCTACCGCAGCGTGGCGGCCCGCACCTCGACCAAACAGGGGGTGGGCCTTGGCCTGGCCACCTCGCGCACCACCGTCCGCGCCCATGGCGGCGAGATCCGCCTGTCCAACACCGGCGAGGGCCTGATGGCCCAGGTGCGACTGCCTCTGGCCGCCCAGCGCGGCGGAACCCGCGAACCGCCGCCGATGCTGGAGGCGGCGGAGTAGCGACTGGGCCGCCCCGCCCCCTCCGGCCCTTCGTCCAAGATGCTCCCCCTGAAGGGGGAGCTGTCGGCCCCCGGGGTACGGCCAAAGGCCGGCCCGAGGATAAACTCCGCCGACTGAGGGGGAAGGTGTTGCTGGCTTTGGGGGCACCTCGACCTCATCAGACACTTCCCCCTCCGGCCCTCCGGGCCACCTCCCCCTTCAGGGGGAGGGTCTTTGGCGACGAACCTCCCCCCCGCGGGGGAGGCGGCCGAAGGCCGGTGGGGGGACGGTTTCAGCTTTCGAGGCGTGGGCCGGTTTCGTCATCACTCCCCCCACCGATCGCTGACGCGATCGCCTCCCCCACAGGGGGAGGTTCCTTGAGGTTGGGCGCGGGTTCGCAGTCTCCCGCGTTCGCACGCGTTAGTTCGGGGAGGCGCGGAGCGGCCGGGCGGAGCCCGGGGACCGTGTGTTTGTTTAGCGTTTCGGCTTCGTCGACCGCTCCGCCGCATCGTTATTCCGAAGGGCCGAAGGCGCGGGTGCTGTTTCAACCCTGGATCCGGCTGTCCCTCGGACGGGCAGGACCAATAGCTCCGCGGTAATCCGGCGCGAGCCTCGGCTGATCCTGTTAGGCCGGTTTGAACGATCCCGGCCCTGTCGACCCGCTCGCCTCGTCATGGAACGGCTTGGCGGCCCATTTGCGCCTTCTGAGCGCTCCTGCAAACCCGCCCTTCCCACGACGAGGCCAGCGGCCCCGCTCGATGCGGTCCTCGCCACGCTTGGGCCGGTACCAAGAGCCCTCCCCATGGCGGGGACGGCATTGATTATGCGGCGGGTTTCGGCGCGTCTGATTGAATTGGATGAGAAAGTTGCAAGGGGTTGGATTGGCTGGGTTCTTTGGCGAACTCGCCGTGGATGGAGCTGCGTCTATCCCCTTCGCCACAAATTCACGCCTTCCTCGCCCTTGTGGCGAGGATCCATCGTTCAGCCTGCTCAGACCTTTCGCGTTCGGCCGCTATCTGAGCAGCGGCCGGCATGGGCCCTCGCCACAGGGGCGAGGGAGGCGTGTGTTGTTGGCTGGTGGGGGTGGCCTCAAGCCTCAGCCGCAACCTCCCCCTCCGGCCCTCTCGGCCACCTCCCCCAGAGGGGGAGGATCTTGCCTTCCTAGAACGTGTCCTTGCCCAGGTCCTGGCCGCGCTTGCCGGCGGCGGGCAGGTTGGCGCGGGCTTCTTCCAGGGCGTCGCCGATCAGGGCGAGGTTCTGGATCGTGGCCAGGCCCCATTGCGAGGACGCGTTTGTGGAGATGCGCGGGATCTCCTCCATCGGCTCGATGACGGCGGGGCCATCGACGCGGCGCTTGGTGGCGATCGTGCCGACGCCGAGGCCCGCGTCGCCGCTGAAGTATTCGCGCCAGGCCCGCTGGGCCAGGGCAGGATCCTTGCGGTGGAAGGCGGCGTAGGCGGTCAGGCGCGAATGGCCTTCCTTGAGGTTGCGGCCCTTGGCCGGCGCGCCGGTCTTGGCCCGGAACTCGGCGTCGGGGGCGTTGTAGAACTGGCAGTAGTCGAGCCAGGCGTCGCGATAGCGCGGGTTGTCGATCAGCTGGAACAGCTCGGAATGCACCTCGACGGCGCCGAACACGGCGTTGAGGTGCGAGACACTGACGGTGTCGCCCTTGCCCAGGAACTTGCCGGTCTTCAGGTCGAAGTCCGTGCCGCCGGCGAACCACTGCTTGGGCATGGCTGCGATGGTGTCCATGCCGGCCACGATGCGGTCGCGCCAGTGCTTGTTCCCCGTGCGCTCCCACTCGGTGAGCCAGGCCGCAGCGATGGCGCTCCAGCTGGTGCCGAAGCCCATGTCGACCACGCCCGGCGGACGCGAGGGCTGGGCGCCCGGCAGCTTGCGGCCGATGTCGACGCGGGTCAGGCTCTCGTCGGAGTCGATCAGGGCGTGCATCAGGTCGCCCACCCGCTCGTCGGCGGTCAGGTAGTAGTAGTAGCGGCGGTAGGCGGCGTTGGAGACGCGCGGCTGCTTGGAGCTGTCGGCCCAGTGCTGGACGCCGTGGCGGGTGCCCAGGCCCCGGTACGGGCCGATATGGCAGACATCGACTTCCCCGGTATGCCGGGTCATGGCCTCGGCCAGGCGGAAGACGTCGGCGCGGCCCGAGCGCACGAACGACAGCCACAGCCACAGGTCCGGTGACAGCTCGGAATTGGCCCAGGCGAAGCCGCCGATGTCGTAGCGCCAGACGTGACGGTCACTGTCATAGGTGTGCATGACGTCGCCGTGGTTCCAGAAACCGTACCAGCGGTGCTGCTCGACATCGAGCATGTAGAAGGCCAGCAGGCCGTCGTTCTGGTCTTCAAGCGCGCGGCGGGTCGGGGTGGAGCGGTCGACCAGGCTCCAGTCGCCGAACACCTGCGCCGCCTTCAGGCGGGCGGGCGTGGCGACCAGGCGCGGGGTCTGCCGCAGGCGGCCGGCCATGGCCGCGAAGTCGGGGCGCGACGGCGTCGAGGGCAAAGCCCAGAGCGTGATCTCGTTGGTGCGGGCGATGCCGAGCGGGCGGCCCCAGTTCTTTTCGTAGTCCTCGTAGGTGATCTCCAGGCCTTCGCGCTCGGCCGGGTGATCGTTCATGCCCATGCCGTCGTGATAGAAGCGCAGGTCCATGGCCGGGGCGTCGGGCGACCACAGCCAGACGGTAAACTCGGCCGTCTCGGTGTGGGCGTTACGGATATCCAGGCGCGTCGGGCAACGCTTCCAGAAGTCGGTCATGGCGAAGGCCACGCCGCCGCTGGCGCCGCCGATATAGCCCAGGCCCGTGGCCCGGCCGCTGGTGATGGCGTCGATCCAGCCGTGGCCCGGCCTGGTGCGCTTCCTGATCGAGAAGCCGTCGGAATTGGGCTGGCTGAGCGTGAAGTCGCCCCAGGCCGGGATCAGGTCGAGGCGCTTGGAGACGGTGGGGGCCATGCCCTCCAGTCCCGGCGTCTTCTGGCCGGCGACCTGGGCGTCGCGCCAGGCCTTGCCCGGATCGCGGCGCAGGCCGGTCAGCGGACGGACCCCCTCGCCCCAGACGCCGTCGTTCTCGCCGGCGAAGCGGACGTGGCGGTCATAGAGCGGGTCGGTCATCGGCGCCTGGCCGACGAGGCCCAGGCCCCGGATGAAGTCGCGGTTCTCGTCGCCGTCGAAGACGAAGCTGTGCATGATCCGCAGCGAACGGCCGCCGGCATAGACGTAGAGGCGCAGGGTGAAGGGCAGCCAGGCGCGGCCAGCGCCCCGGTGCTTGCCTTCCAGCTTCACGACCGCGCGCACCGGTCCCTTCTGCTCGACGACGAGGCTTTCGATCTGCCCCTCGAAGCGGGTCTCGGTGACCGGGCCGCTTTCGAAGTCGGGCTTGTCCTGGGTCAGGGCCACGAGGCGCACGTTGCGGACGGTCTCTCGGCCGGCGACGGCAGCGCGGGCGATGATGTCGGCGCCCTTGCGCGGGATCGTCCAGGACTGCTCGCCGCTGACGATCTCGACCGCATCGGCGGTTTCGCGCACAGAAACGGCGGCGGCGGGCGCGGCCGGCTTGCCGGCGACGATCTTGAGGGTCTCGGCGCGGCCGGCGTCGGCGGGAATGGCGTGACCGGTCCACTTCAGCGAACCGTCGGGCCAGTAGGCCAGCGGCCAGGTCTGGACCGGCACAGCTTCACCATTGGCGCTCGTGATGGCGAAGGTGGCCTTGGCCTTCTGCGCGCCGCGCGGCCAGGGCAGGCCGAAGGTCTGGCCCTCGTGGGCGGCGGGCGCCGCGCCGTCCAGCCAGCGCACGCCCTCGGCGTCGAGATTGGCGGGCGCTTTCGGCGCGGCGTGGGCGGCTTGAACGGCGAGCGGGGCGACGGCGCCGGCCAGGGCGGCGCTGCGCAGGAAATCGCGGCGGTTGAAAGGATCCATGGCGGTGCGCCCTCCCGAACCGGGGCGGTCGAGACGCCGCGCGAGCAGCCGTCGCCACCCTTTCATCACCGGAACGGGCGCAGCTTTATTCTCACATAATGGATAGTCAACGCATTATCTGGAATTTTGCACCTGAGCTGCAAACCACGGTTGAATGCGTTCGAGCGCTTCACGCACCTCTTGTGTCGAGACCGCGAAACTGAAGCGGATGAAGTGGCGGCCCTCGACCGGATCGAAGTCCAGGCCGGGTGCGGTGGCCACGCCGGTCTCGCGCAGCAGCCGCTCGCAGAAGGCCAGGCTGTCGTCCGTGAGGTGGCCGATATCGGCCCAGATGTAGAAGGCGCCGTCGGGCGGGGCGATGGCGGTCAGGCCCAGCGACGGCAGGGCGTCGAGCAGCAGCTGGCGGTTGGCGCGATAGACGGCGACATGGCCTTCCAGCTCGTCGCGGGCGTCCATGGCGGCAAGGCCGGCGTGCTGGCTGAGCGACGGCGCGGTCAGGAACAGGTTGCCGACGAAGGCGCGGGCGCGGCTGACGAGATCGGCCGGCGCGACCAGCCAGCCCAGCCGCCAGCCGACCATGCTGAAGTACTTGGAGAAGCTGTTGACGATCAGGGCGCTCGGCTCGAACTCCAGCATCGAGTGCGTCGGGCCGACATAAGAGAGGCCGTGATAGATCTCGTCGGAGACGATGCGGATCCCGCGCTCGCGGCAGACCTCCGCGATGGCCTTGAGCTCTTCGGGCGGGATGATCGTGCCGGTGGGATTGGCGGGGCTGGCGATGATCACGCCGGCCGGGGCCGGGTCGAGGGCGGCCAGGGCCTGGGCGGTCAGTTGGTAGCGGCTCTCGGGCCCGCAGGCGATCTCGACCGGCGTCAGATGCAGGGCCTTGAGGCTGTTGCGATAGGCGACGTAGCCGGGCCTCGCCAGGGCGATGCGGTCGCCGGGCGTGAAGGCGCTCGACAGCGCCAGCACCAGGGCCGGCGAGGCGCCGCAGGTCAGGATCACCTGCTCGGCCTCGAGGGCGACGCCGTAGGTCTCCTGATAGTGGCGGGCGATGCGGGCCTTCAGCGCCGGGCTTTCCCAATAGCCCATGCCGTCGCTGTCGAGCACCTGATGGGCGCGGGCGATGGCGGGCGCGGGCGCGCCGGTCGAGGGCTGGCCGAACTCCATGTGGATGACCTGCGCGCCCTCCCCCTTCAGCTGGTGCGCCAGGCGGCTGATGCCGATGGCGTGGAAGGGCTGGATCTCGGCGCGGGTCATCGTGAGGCGGTCCGTCGGAAAACTGCGAGCGACTGCTAGACCTGTTCTGGGCTTTGCGCCATCAACCGCCGCGCAGTCGAAGGGAGCTTCCATGTCCAAGAGCACGCCCGCCACCCTGGCGCTCAGCAAGGCCGGCGTCGCCTTCGAGGTGGCGACCTACGACTACGACCCCAATGCCGAGCGCGTGGGGCTGCAGGCCGCCGAGGCCCTGGGCGTGGAGCCCGGCCAGGTGCTCAAGACCCTGATGGCCCAGGTCGACGGCAAGCCGGTCTGCGTGATCGTGCCGTCCGACCGCGAGGTCAGCATGAAGAAGCTGGCGGCGGCCTTCGGCGGCAAGGCGGCGGCCATGATGAAGCCGGCCGACGCCGAGCGCCTGACCGGCTTCAAGGTGGGCGGGGTCAGCCCGTTCGGCCAGCGCAAGAAGGTCCCGACCGCCATCGAGGACGAGGCCTTCGTGCTGGACCGCGTCTACATCAACGGCGGCCAGCGCGGCTTGCAGGTGCTGCTGGCCCCGGCCGACGCGCAGGCGGCGGCCGGAGCGATCCGCGCGGCGCTGGTGGCCTGAGACCGTTCGCGAAAACCCCGCCCTTCGACAAGCTCAGGGTGAGGTTTTCGAATGAACGGCCTTCACCCTGTTCCTCATCCTGAGCCTGTCGAAGGACGAGGAACACGCACGATCTAGAACCGGTAGGTCACGCCAACCTGGGCGACCGGGAAGTACTTGAAGTCCTTGGCGTCGTCGCGGACCTCGGCCTCTTCCTCGCGCAGGCGCTGCTGGAAGGTCGGGTCGTTCGACAGCGTGCCGCCCGAGGCGGTGAGATCAACCTTCGGGCTGTCGCTGAACGACACGCCGGCCAGGGCGCGGAAGCCCCAGGCGCCATCGCCGGTGAAGGTGTTGTCCCAGCCCAGACCGACGAACGGCTGGGCGTCCGACAGCTCGACGTCGCCGGTGATGGTGCCGATCTGGGCGGGGGTGAAGGTGACGCCGCCGATCTGGGTGTCGCGGGTGGGCGTGCCGGCTAGGTTCAGCTTGCGCTTGCCGAAATAGCTGCCGCCCGAGACGAAGAAGCCGCCCTGCATCGGGTGCCAGTCGAGGAAGACGCCGCCGGTCTTGGACTTGATCTTGCCCTTGTAGGCGATGTCGCCGTAGGTCTCGTCGTGGTCGAAGTCCAGCCAGTCGCCGCCGCCGCGCACGACCAGGCTGTCATTGAGCCGATACTGCGCTTCCAGGCCCAGGCCGGGCGTGCCGACATTGGCGCCGACGGCGAAGTCGCCGCCCTCCTGGGCGTGGGCGCCGGCGGCCGCCAGCAGGGCCACGCCCGCCGTCGCCGCGAAAATCCGCATCTTCATTTCAGGAAGTCCCTTGAAGTCTTTATCGGGCGGCAAACCCGCAAGACGCCGCAAGAGTTCCTAATGCTCAGCCTTCGGCGGCTTCGACTGCGCTCTGGGCGCCACGGGCCTCGCGCTCCTCGACGGCGCGGCGGACGGCCTCCAGGGCCTTGTCGACGACCTCGATGCCGGCCCCCTCGCCCACGCCCTCTACGGTAAGGATGCGGCGCCAGGCGCGCGCGCCCGGCAGGCCGTGGAACAGGCCCAGCATGTGACGGGTGATGCCCGCCAGACGCCAGCCCTCGGCCAGGCTGGCCTCGATATAGGGGCGATAGCGCTCGACGGCCTCGAAGGGCGTCACATCGGGAACGTCCAGGCCGAACACCCGGCGATCGACCGCGCCCAGCAGGCCCGCCTCGTGATAGGCCGCGCGGCCCAGCATGACGCCGTCGACATGCTGCAGGTGCTCCAGCGCTGCATCGACGCTGGGCACGCCGCCGTTGATCGAGATGGTCAGGTCCGGTCGCTCGCGCTTGAGCCGATAGACCAGCGGATAGTCCAGCGGCGGGACGTCGCGGTTTTCCTTCGGCGACAGGCCCTGCAGCCAGGCCTTGCGGGCATGGACGATGAAGGTCGAAACGCCGGCGGCGACGCACTTGTCCACCAGGGTGAACAGCGCCTCCTCCGGATCCTGGTCGTCGACCCCGATGCGGCACTTGACCGTCACCGGAACCTTCACGGCGGCGGACATGGCGGCCATGCATTCCGCCACCAGGTCGGGTTCGCGCATCAGGCAGGCGCCGAACCGGCCGCTCTGCACGCGGTCGGACGGGCAGCCGACGTTCAGATTGATCTCGTCGTAGCCGTAGTCCTCGCCGATCCGCGCGGCGGCGGCCAGGTCGGCGGGCTCCGAGCCCCCCAGTTGCAGCGCCACCGGATGCTGATCGGGCGCGTAGCCCAGCAGCTTCTCACGATCGCCGTGCAGCACCGCGCCGGTGGTGACCATCTCCGAATACAGCAGCGCCCGCGACGAGAGCACGCGGTGCAGCGAGCGACAGTGGCGGTCGCTCCAATCCATCATGGGAGCTACGGAGAATCTATGCGGCTGAAATGGCTTCATTTTTCGACTGACTTCAAAGCTCTGGAACGCGTCCAGGGACGCGTTCCGCACGCTTCGGCGCGACGCCTGCCCCTTGCAGGGCCCACGCCCGCCGAAGGCCGCTCAAGCCATACGCAATTTCACCGCCGCGATCGACCTCGATGTTGCGGGCGCCGCCGCCTCGCCCGGCCGGCGGCGGCGGTCAGAACCTCCAGCTGAGCTGGGCGCGAGCGCCGTGGTCGGTCGCGCGGTCGCCGTAATCTCCCGAATAGGTCACGCCCAGCACCACGGATCGGGCGAGGTCGGCTTCCATGCCCAGATTGACGGCGAGGCTGTCCTTGTCGATCGGCGCGCCGGCGACCCGGAACGGCGACGCGCCGGAAAAGGCCAGGTCGATGGTCGGCGCGCGATCGCCGAACGCGTGGCGCAGGGCGACCGAACCGGTGAGGCGCAAGCCAAGCTCGCCGGTGCTCAGGTCGCTCTTCAGCCGCACGCCGATCGAACCATAGGTCAGGTGCTGATCGCCACCGCCATGCAGCACGGCGCCGCCGCCCTGCTCGCTGACATCGGCGTCGCTCAGGGCCACATAGGCCAGGCCGGCGAACGGCTGCACCGTCGCGCCCGCCAGTTCGCGCTTCACCGCGACTTCACCGAACGCCTGATAGGTGCGGGCCGAATAGTCGCTGGACAAGGCCTCGCCGAACGTTCCGAACGCAACCCGGCGCGAGGCCTTTACGTCATGCCATGCATAGGCGCCGCCGAGCTGGAACGACAGCCCGCCACGCTCGGCCAGGACATAGCCGCCGAGATGGTAGGTCTCGACGTCGTGCGTGGCGCGCGTGGTCTTCAAGTCTCCGCCGCTGTAGCCCACGGCGACGCCGGCGCGGATGTCCCGGCCCAATGAGCCGTCGTAGCCGGTCAACAGCCCTTGGATGTCGCGGTCGTAGCTCTGGGCGTTGCCGTCGCCCTTCATGGAGCCCCAGCCGCCGAAGGCCTGCCCCCAAGCCGAGCGTCCCTCGGCGCCGGCTAGGTCGCCGCGCCCCAGGATGGCGTCGCGCACGAAGCGGCTGTCCTGGATCAGCGAACCGCGCAGGCCTGCATAGTCGGAACCGGCCAGTTGGTCGAAGGCGTCGCGCGCCTGATCAGCCGAAAGGTTGACCACGGCGACGAAGACCGGGCTGTTCCAGCCCAGGGCTTCGGCGCCGCCCCCCACCGCGGCCTGGTTCGGGGTCGCGCCGATGTCCGCGAAGCTGATGTCGTTGCGGCGCAGGCGCAGATAGACGTTGGAGGCGTCATAGCTGAGCGAGGGGTCAAGGAAGGCCAGGTTCGAGGTGACGCCGTCGAACCTGCTCCCGGCCGCCAGGCCGCCGTCGGCGTGCAGGATCACATAGCTGGTCTCGGGCCTGTAGGTTCCCGCGCCCGCCAGCACCCTGACGGCGCCGCCCTGGATCGTGGCGACGCCAGACGCGACGATCCTGTCGGCCTGTCCCGCCGCGTTCGCCTCGACCTCGAAGACCGAACCGGTCTTGAAGGTGACGCCGCCGGCGACGTTCAGCGTGCCGATCGAATTGCCCGGCGCGATCGTGCCCGACACCACCGTGGTCCCCACCGTGCCGACGCCCTGGAGACGAGCACCGGCCCAGACGTCCAGCGTTCCGCCCAATTGGCCGTTCACGACCAGCGTACCTTGCTCGACCGTGGTGGCGCCGGTGAAGCCGGCGGAGCCGCCGGTCAGTTGCGTCCTGCCCGCGCCGACCTGGCGAAGGCGTCCGGCGCCGCTGATCGTTCCGCCGAAGGTCAGGCTGTCGGAGCGGTCGAAGACCAGTGCGCCGTTGGCGACGACGTCGCCGGCGATCGAGCCCGTCGCGCCGCCGGCGCCCAGTTTCAGCAGCGCGCCCGAGGCGATGGCCGTGCCGCCGGCATAGGTGTTGTTCGCGGTGAGCGTCACGCCCCCGCCCAGGATGCGCACGGCGCCCGAACCGGAGACCAGGCCGCCGAAGGTGGCGGAATCCGACCGGTCGAAGGCCAGCACGCCCTTGTTGACGACGTCGCCGACGATCGAACCCGAAGCGCCGCCGTCGCCGATCTGCAGCGTGCCCGCCTGGATCGAGGTGCCGCCGGCATAGCTGTTGGCGCCTGTCAGGATCAGCGTGCCGGCTTCGGTCTTGATCACCCCGCCCGCGCCCGTAATCGCGGCTCCGATCCTCGCCTCGTCGGACAGCACACGGATCTCGCTGCCGGTGGAAACGGTGACCAGCTGGCCGGCTCCCGTCAGCTCGTAGCCTTCGTCGACGAACTGCAGGCCCTGGAAGCTCTGTGCGTCCCGCATCGTGATCAGCCCGCCTGCGAAGCCCGCGGCGTCCTTGAAGATCGCATGCTTGCCCGCCCAGTTCGTCGGGGCGTTGCCGCCCTGGTTCAGCCATTGCGTGGCCGCGGCGCTCCAGACGCCGTCGCCGCCCTGCCAGTGCTGCAGGGTGTCGTCGCCGACGATGAAGGCGTTGCTGACGAACAGGTCGACCCGACCGCCGCCCGTCTGCAGCTCGTAGCCCAGGCCGGCCTGCGACGGCGTGGCGCCGATCACGGCCGTGCTGGCCGTCAAGGTCCCGCCATAGGTGATCAGGCGATAGTAGCCCACGCCGACGAGGCCGTCGGCCAAGGCCGCGCTCTGCGACAGATTGACCACGCCATTCAGCGCCAGGTCGCCGCTGACGACTACCCGGTCGCTGACGCCGGACGAGGCCGATGACGCCCCCGACGCGCCCAGTTCGATGTCGAGGCTGGCGCCCGACGCGAGGGTCAGGTCGCCGTCGATCGACAGGGATCCGACCGAATTGCCGGGGGCCAGGCGGCCGCCGCTCTGGACCGTGACGGCGCCCACCGTCCCCGAGCCGGCCAGGGTCGCGCCGGAGGCGACGGTGAACGTCGAACCGCTCAGGGAGCCGTTGACCGACAGGGTTCCGGACCCGACCGTGGTCGAGCCGGTGAAACCCGAGGAATCTCCGGTCAGGATCAGTTTTCCCGAGCCGGCCTTCCGGAACTCGCCGGCGCCGGAAAGCACGTGGCCGTAGGTCGCGTCGCTGACCTGGTCGAGGGTCAGGAACGCGCCGGCGGCGATCGTTGCGTCTCCGCCCAGCGTACGCGCCCCGGCGATCACCCCGCCGCCCGAGATCGTCCAGTCCGATGCGATCTCGCCGCTCAGGGTCAGAGTACCCGCGCCGGCCTTGGTCACCGTGCCGCCGCTGGAGATCCGCCCGGCATATACTCCGTCGAACGCCTGGTCGAAGACGACGCCCCGGCTGCCAGCGCCGCCGACAAAGACCACGTCGCCGGCCAGGCTGTTGCTGTCGCCCTTCAGCACGCCTTCGCGCACCGACCAAGTCTGGTTGCCCGTCCCCGTGAGGGTCCAGGTGCTGGCGCCCAGCTTCTCGAAGGTGTCGAAGCCCATGTAGCCGTAGCCGTCAACGGACCCGTCCGACCCGATATGCATGGCGTCGAACGTGTCGTCGTCAGCGCCGCCCAGGGCCAGCACGTTGTTGGAGCCGCCGCCGGTCACCGCCGTGACGTCACGGATCCACGAGCCGGCGTGAAGCTCCAGGCGGTTGTCGCTGCCGAACAGCTCGATCGCGTAGGCGCGCTGGAAGTTTACGCTGACGCCGCCGATGATCGTGCCTGAATTGATGATGGTGGTGGAGCCCGTGCTGGCGCCGACCACGCCCCGGCCGCCGGCGCCCCGCCGGATCGCGTTGGAGGCAGGGCCGCCCGCCCCGCCCTGGATCGTTCCGGCATTGACCAGCAGCCCCGGCTGGCCGCCCGTGAAGACGATGCCCGCACCGCCCGCGCCGGAATAGTTGCTGCCGGAACCGCCGTTGCCGCGCCCGCCGACGCCGCCGGCGATGAGGCCGGTCGCGCTGTTCTCGATGCTGCCGCCCCAGGCGATCACGCCGATGCCGGCCGCGCCGCCGTTCGAATAGCCGTAGCCGCCCTCGCCGCCCGTGATCGTGCCCGCATTGGTGATGGTTCCCAGGTTGCTCAGCACGCCGGCGGCCCCGGCCCCTGCCCAGCTGGCGAAGGTGCCCCCTGCCCCGCCCGTGATCGTGCCGCTGACGACGTTCAACGCGCCGCCGCTGTAGAGGAACAGGCCCGCGCCGCCGTTGCCGAACGAACTGCCCGTGCCGCCCGTGATGGCGCTGGCCGAACCGCCCGCGCCGCCGTTCACGGTCACCGAGCCGCCGTTCAGCAGCACCAGTCCAGCGCCGCCGCCACCGCCGCCACCGCCGCCGCCGACACCGCCGCTGCCCGCGCCGCCGTCACCGCCCGTGACGTCATAGCCCGCGGTTGACAGCTGCACGTTCGCGCCCGTCAGCACCAGACCGCCGCCGCCGCCGCCGCCCGCAGCGCTCGCGCCGCCATTGGCGCCGTCCGTCGCGATGTAGTCGACGGCCAGAGAGGTGGTTCCGGTCGTGGCGAGCTGCCAGCCCAGGCCGCCGTCGCCGCCCGCGCCGGCGCCAGCCGCGCCGCCGCCGCCGGCCGAGAGGTCGTTCAGCGCCCCTGGCTGCCCTCCGGCGCCGCCGGCGCCGGCCTCCGCCGAGCCGGTCGGCGTGCCAGCCGCAGACCCGCCGTAGCTCCCAGCGCCGGAGGCCCCGCCGCCGCCGCCCGCAATACCGCCTTGAGGTGTATGGGGACTATAGCCGGCGCCAGCGCCGCCGCCCTGGGTGATCTGCCGGGCCTGGACCATCGGGGCGCCGAGGCCGACCGCCAGCGCCAACACCGTGAGCGAGATCGAGCTGCGGATGACCCGCGTGTTGTTGAACGCTCGAACCTTGTTGAACGACTGCCGCACCTGGACACCTGCTGGGCCCGTCTTGCCGGGCCGATCTTGAGCTGCAGGGACGTCAGATCGCGTCGTTAGACGCGCTCGCCCGGGTCAGGCCCGATCCCCGAAAACGCACGCGCGAGCGGGATCGACGGCGACGCCCTCAGGCGCGCCGCATCGATGGTCCGCAGGACGCGTATCGATCCGTCCCTGCCAGCGGAACGTGCGCCGGCCTATGCGATCCCGGCATGAACAGCAGCGCTTAGGACTGAAGGATCAGTGCGGGCTGCGCCGCAAGGTGTCCGAAGGACGCTCGCCGAAACGAAGGCGGTAAGCCTGGGCGAAGCGGCCCAGTTCCCAGAAGCCGTGGTCCATGGCGACATTGGTCACCAGGGTGGCGGCGGGATCGGAAGCCCGCAGCCGGGCATGAACTAGATCCAGCCGGCGATTGCGCGCATAGCGCACCGCGCTTTCCCCCAGGAACTCCTGGCAGGCCAGGTTGAGCGTTCGCTCCGCTGCGCCCACGACCCTGCAGATATCGCCCAGCGACAGCATTTCCTCGGGTCGCTCCTCCAAGGCGCGCTCGAAACGGGCGACGATCTGGCGATGACGCCCCAGGGCGGCCCTGTCGGGCTTGACCAGCCCCTGCGAGAGGCAGGCCATCAACCTGTCGACGACCGCGCCCGCCAGGGCCTTGGACGGCTGGGGCTCGGCGAGGATCTCGGGCGTGTTCTGGATCACGCCTGAAATGTCGCTCATCAGCCCGATCAGTTCGTTCATCGCCGCTGGCGGCGAGACGAACATGCGATCCTCGTCCAGCCCCGCCCCAAGGCCGGCGCCCATCATGTTGGGGGCGTGCGTCGTCAGTCGATCGAACGGCATCGTCACGATGCCGAACGCCCACGGCATGCCGGGCGGAGAGCCGGTGACCGTCCGCTCGTTGGGCCGGAAGTGAAAGATGTGCCGACCGAAAAGTTTGCGCCCCGAGACGCGCCGCATGATCCCCGGCTCTGTGGCGAACATGAAGGTGTGGACGCCGGGAATGGCTGCCGTCTGGGCGATGCCCTGGGCGAAGCGTCCCATCCCCAGGTTCAGCCCGCCGAAGCTGGCCCGCGCCAGCATGCCGTCGAAGCGCCCGTTCGTCCGTTCCAGCGGAAGAGGCTTTGCTCCCGAATTGATGTCGCCGATCGCCAGCGCCATCGTCTCGGGGTCGGTGAACCTGGCGAAGGCGCTGGAGGCGGAAGGCGGGCTGGACGGGTCGGGCGTCATCTTGATGCGGAGAGGTCGCAAGCTGTGTCGCCTTTGCGACAATCGCCAACCGGTAGGCCAAGACCCGGCAAAGGACAACCGGAGTCGATGATCCACGGCCGTTCTCGATCACCCCCTTGCCTGACCGGTCCAACCAAGGGCCCCTCGCTCCCCCCAACCGGGGCTTGCCACCCGCATCTTTTCGGGCGGCAAATGCGGTCAGCTCCAGACTCGGAGTCTGGAAAGCGGCGGAACTCACCTGTGCGATTGATCAAGGCCGTCCTTTTCGCGGCGATGCTGCTGCAGACGACGGCCTCGGTCGCGGCCGAACCGACACGCCGCATCATCCACTACACTCATCAGAGATGGACCGAGGAAGGCGAGGCGCCCGCGCCGATCGTGGCGATGGCCCAGGGCCGCGACGGCTTTCTCTGGCTGGCGACGGGCACGGGCCTGTTTCGCTTCGACGGCGTCGTCTTCGAGCGGATCGACGCCGAGAGCGGCGACGAACGGCACGACCAGCCCAGCGCGGTGCTTGCGACCCGCGACGGGACCATCTGGACCAGCTTCACCCGATCGCGCCGCTTCGCAGTCTATCGCGACGGCGCGCTGAAGGTCCTGCCCACGCCCATCGCTCCCGACCGGGTCGTGGCGATGGCCGAAGGAAAGGACGGTGCGATCTGGGCGCTGACCGCCGTGTTCGACGCCGAACTGCTGCGGCTGCGCGATGGACGCTGGCGGTCGTTCGACGCCGACGACGGCCTGCCGCGCGACGACGCTTTGAGCCTGCTGGTGGCGGCCGACGGCGGCGTCTGGGTTTCGCTCAGCAACTCCGTCGCACGCCTGGCGCCCGGCGCCGAACGGTTCGAGATCGTGCGCCGCACCCCGCGCGCCAACGGCATGCTGTCCCAGGACCCGCAAGGCCGGATCTGGCTCTCCGAACGACGTGGCAGCTATCCCATCACCGGCCCGGGCGGACATGGACCACCGCCGGTCCAGACCCCCTACCCCACCGACGACGCCCAGATCCGCGGCGCTCCCTTCTTCGATCGCGCGGGCAACCTGTGGCTCGCCACCCGCTATCGCGGCCTGCAGAGAGCGGCAGCCGCTTCGCACGGCGGTCCGCGCCTCATCGAGTCGCTTCGTGGGCGCGACGGTCTGTCCTCGGACCTGACCAGCCAGGTCTTCGAGGATCGGGAAGGCAACATCTGGGTCGGCTCGGAAAAGGGCCTGGACAAGCTGCGCCCGGCGACGCTGAGGTCGGAGCCCGCGCTCACCAATCCGGCGGCCTTCGGCGACAAGCTGCTGGCCGCCTCGGACGGCGCGGTCTTCATCGGCCAGGCCGACGCGCTCTACCGGGCCGCCCCGGGCGGCGTCCCCAAGCGCGTTCTCGGCGGGATCCGCGAGCCGCAGAGCCTGTGCGAGGCGCCCGACGGCGCCATCTGGATCGCCTTCGCCGATCGCATCGTCGTCTGGAAGTCCGGCCGGCCGACGAGAACCCTGGTTCGTCCCGATACCGACAGCATCATCTACGATTGCGCCTTCGACGCCCAGGGCGACTTCTGGATCTCCGCCGCGGCCGGGGGCCTGCTGCGCTACCGCCAAGGACAATGGCGGGTGATGTTTCCCCCGACGCTGGGCGACGGCTTTCGTCCGACGACCATGGTCCGGGACAGCCAGGGACGGCTCGTCGTGCAGTGGGACCTACGCCGGCTGGCGTGGCTGGATCAGCCGCAACCCCGCTTCCAGGCGCTGGACCTCGGACGCGACGCCACGGCCGTGACGCTGCTTCCCGCCTCGCGCGGTGACATCATCGCCGCCGGCGCGTTCGGCCTGGCCCGCTTCGGCGAGGATCGGACGCAGACGGTCGTTCCCGATCGCGGCCCCCTGCGCGGGCGGATCAGCGGCCTCGTACAGACGCCGGAAGGCGACACCTGGCTGGCCTATCCCCGGGCCCTCGTCCGGCTCTCGGCCTCCGATCTGGAACGAGCCTTCGCCACGCACGTCCTCGCGCCCGCGAGCCTGTCGCTGGGCTTTGGCGACGGCCTGACCAGCCGCCCGCACTCGCACAGCCAGCGCTCGCTCGTCCAAGGCGGCGATGGGCGGCTCTGGGTGGCGACGGAGACTGGCGTCCTGTGGATGGACCCCCGGCGCATCGCCCGCGACGGCCTGCCTCCGGGCGTGGCGATCAAATCGGTGACATCCGGCGGACGCCTCCATCGCGACCCGACCGCCCTGAGCCTCAAGGCGGGCGCCTCGAGCATCGAGATCGACTATGCAGTGCTCAGCTTCGCCGATCCCCGGCAGGCCAGCGTCCGCTACAGGCTGGAGGGCCTGGACGAGGAGTGGGTGGATCCCGGTGCGCGCCGACAGGCGTTCTACACCAACCTCAAGCCCGGCAAGTACCGCTTCCACGTCATCGCGGCCAGCAGCGAGGGCGTCTGGAACCGCACGGGCGCGGCGATCACCTTCGAGATCCCCCCGACCTTCCTCCAGTCGCGCTGGTTCCTCGCCGCCTGCCTGCTCCTGGGCGCGGCGCTGCTGTGGCTGCTCTATCGCCTGCGTGTGGCCCAGGTGGCGCAACGCATCCATGTGGGACACGAGGCGCGCTTGAGCGAGCGCGAGCGGATCGCGCGCGAACTGCACGACACCCTGCTCCAGAGCGTGCAGGGGCTGGTGCTGCGCTTCCAGTCGATCGCCAACAAGATGCCGCCGGACGAACCGTCGCGCGACCTGATGGAATCCGCGCTGAAGCGGGCCGACGACGTGATCATCGACGGCCGCAACCGGGTCCGCGACCTGCGCACGGCCGAGCATGCCGGCGACCTGGCGGCGATCCTGGAAGAGCGGGCGGGCGTCGCCTGCTTCGACCCTTCGGTGCTGGTGAAGGTGTCGACCGAGGGCGCTCCCCGCCCGGTGCATCCGCTGGTCGCCGGCGAGATCGGCCGGATCGCGGGCGAGGCGCTGTTCAACATCGCCCGCCATGCCCGCGCCAGGTCGGTAGAGATCGCGATCGACTTCGCCGGCCACCAACTCAGCGTCCGGATCCGCGACGACGGCGTGGGCCTTCCCCCCGACGTCATCGCCCGGGGCCACAAGTCGGGGCACTTCGGCCTGATGGGCATGCGCGAGCGAACCCAGCGGATCGGCGGCGTGCTGTCGATCGACAATCGGCCGTCCGGCGGCGCGGAGATCAGCCTGCGCCTGCCGGCTCGCCTGGCCTACGTCGCCCAGGCCCAATCGTGGACATGGCTGTCCGATATCCTTCGTCGTTTCAGGAGAAGCCAGGTTGGCTGAGTCGAGTTCGCGTCCCATCCGCATCCTCGTGGTCGACGACCACCCCATCCTGCGCGAAGGCGTCGCCGCGATCCTGGAGGACAGGGCCGACATGGTGGTCGTCGGCGAGGCCCGGGACGGGGTGGAGGCCATCGTCCAGTTCCGCGACCTGCAGCCGGACGTGACGCTGATGGACCTGCAGATGCCGGGCATGGGCGGGGTGGAGGCGATAAAGGCCATACGCGACGAGCACCCGGATGCACGCATCGTGGTGCTGACCACCTATGACGGCGACGTGCAGGCGGTGCGCGCCCTGCGGGCCGGCGCATTGGGCTATCTGCTCAAGAGCAGCCTGCGCACCGAGATGCTGGACGCCATTCACGCCGTCAAGCAGGGCCGGCGCTACCTGCACCGCAGCATCGCCGACGAGATCGCCATGCACGTGCTCGACGATGGCCTCAGCGAGCGCGAGGTCGCCGTCCTGCAACTGGTCGCCATCGGCAAGGCCAACAAGCAGATCGCGCGGGAACTGGGAATCTCGGAGGAAACGGTGAAGGGCTACCTGAAAACCATCTTCACCAAGCTCAACGTCTCCGACCGCACCCATGCGGTGACGGTCGCCGCCCGCCGGGGCATCATAGAGCTCTAGTCGGTCAGCCCTCGCCTTCCGAGCCAAGCCGCCAGGTTCAGCACGTAGCGGTGAGTATCGGCCAGGGCGCGGGGTTCGCGGGCCATGCCGTCGCCGGGCGTCTCCGACACGAAGCTCGGACAGCCCGCCGCCAGGTCCCAGTTGTAGTCGGCGAAGTGATGGAAGGTGCTCTGGGCGACGGCGGCTCCCGCCGCGCGACCGCGCTCGAAGGCGACGGCGAGATTGAAGGCCCGGCCTGTCGTCCGGCTCGCGCCCGCGGCGATAACCCGGGCGTCGGCGCCTTCCGGCGCGATGACGGCGCCCTCGTGCGGATGGGCCGGCAGGTAGCGCAGCACGCCCGTCGGCGAGGTCGGATCGCGCAGAATGGGATGCACCGGCCCGATCGCCACGATCTCCTGGTAATCGCCGTTCGCGCCCGAGCGATAGTTCGGCCAGGAGATGGCTTGGGTTTCCTCGTCATCGCGCACATGGCGCGCGGCGTCGGGCTCGAGGTTGCGGCTGTGAAAGCAATGCGCCGCGCCCACCCCGCCCAGGGTGCAGACGGACGAGCCGAGATCCATGTGGTCACGGGCGATCATCAGGCCGCCGCCGGTCTCGCGGAAGCGCGAGACGGCGACGCAATCCTCCTCGGTGAGCCCGTCGCCGACATCGACGGCGAACAGCCAAAGCTGGTCGAAATCGCCGTACTGAATCCGCGAGAGCACGGGATCGGGCGCTGCCGCAGCCTGTCGGTCACGGGCCTCGACGGCATAAAGCGCCCGCCCCTCGTCATCGACAGCGCCAGCCAGCAGTTCGCGCAGGGCGCTGAACCTTGCGATGGACCAGTCGTCGTCGTTGGTCGGGATCGTCGTCTGCAAGAGAATCCGGATCGGACCTGGGCTGCTCATCGAAATCTCCGGCGTCATCCTAAAAGACCCCGTCCGCCCCCAAAGCTCGGCGACGGACGGGCTCGACCTCATCGCGCCGAAGCGGCTTCCTCGATCAGGGCGGCGACCTTGTCGGGGTGCGAGACCATCAGGGCGTGCGACCCGCCCTCGATGGCGACGGTCTTTCGCGCCTTGGCGCGTTCGGCCATGAACCGCTCAGTCTGTGCCGGGATGTTGCGGTCGGCCGTGCCATAGACGACGTAGGACGGGAGCTGCTTCCAGGTCGCGGCGGTGGCCGGTTCGGCCAGGGCGGCCTTGGTCACCGGGCGCTGGGTCGCGGCCATCAGCGCCGCGGTCGCCGGCGGCACGTCGGCGGCGAACTGGCCGTGGAACTTGGCCGGCTGGATGTAGAAGTCCTCGCCCCCGTCCGGCAGGCGAACCGAGGTCAGGGTCTCTCCCAGCGTGGCGCCGGGGAACTTGGCCGACAGGGTGAGAGCCGACTCCCCCACGTCCGGCAGGAAGGCCGCGACATAGACCAGCGCCGAGACGTGCGCCTTGCCGACGGCCGCCTCGGTGATGACCTCGCCGCCGTAGGAATGGCCGACCAGCACGACAGGACCCGGGATGGAGTCGACCAGCGCCGACACCGACGCCGCATCCGAGCTCAGCCCCCGCAGAGGGTTGGCCGCCGCGATCACGGTGTAGCCGTCGCGGGACAGCTTGCCGACCACGCCATTCCAGCCCGAGGCGTCGGCGAAGGCCCCATGAACCAGCACGATGGTGGGCTTGGCCCCGGCGGCGTCGGCCGCGTGGGCGGAGGCCGCGCCGGACAGCGCCATGGCGGCGGCGAGCGACAGGGCTCGGATGGACTTGCGCATCGATATCTCCGTGATGGGCGGAAGGGCCCTCGCGCAACAGGATGGGCCGGCGGTCGGGAGCAGGCCTATCTCGCGGATGGGCCTGCTCTCCTTGTGCTAAGGTCTAGGATCGCCCGCCTGCGCGGCCTGCGGCGCCCGGGCCAGCGCGCGGGGCGGCAGGAAATCCCCGGCATGAGCCAGGTCGGGCCAGGGCAGAACGGTCTCGCCGGCCACCATCCAGCCGTCCGCCTCCTTGCGCAGCCGAAGCTCATAGAGCGCCGGGCGCGTCACCGGGCTCATGCGGCGATAGAGCAGAACCGTGGCGTGATCGCCCTGCTGCTCCACGTGCAGGAAGCGGTGCTCGGTCGACAGCGAGGCCTCGCCGTCGTCGCGCCGCCCCCGGAACTCGGCGAGCATGTCGGCGCGGCTGCTTCGCACCACCTTTCCTTCGTCGTCGAGGAACAGCAGCGACTGATCGGCGGTATAGAGCGCCTCCATGCCCTCCATGTCGTAGGCGCTGCCCAGGCGGATCACACGCAGCACGAAGTCGATGATGGCGGGGTCGTAGATTTGCTTGGTCATGATGTTCTTTCCTGATTGAGAGGGCCTGCTCACAGCAGGGTCATGCCGCCGTCGACCTTCAGGTCGATGCCGGTGATGAAGCTGCTGGCGTCGGAGGCCAGGAACAGCGCGGCCTTGGCCGTCTCGTCGGGACGGGCCATGCGGCCGAGCGGAATGCGGGCGGCCATGCCGGCCTCGAAGGCCGGTCGCTGCTCGGCAGGCACGCCCAGCTTTTCGAGAATGGCGGTGTCGGTCGGGCCCGGGCTGAGCAGGTTCACGCGGATACGGCGCTCGCGCAGCTCGACGGCCCAGACCCGCGCGAAGGCGCCCAGGGCCGCCTTGGAACCGGCGTAGGCGGCATGCCCGTCCAGCGCCTTGCCCGCGGCGATGGAGCCAGTGAGGATGATCGCCCCGCCGTCGCGCAGCAGCGGCTCGACCTTCTGCACGCCGAAGAAGACGCCGCGGGTGTTGACCGCGAACTGGGCGTCGTATTCGGCCTCCGAGACCAGCGGCGACGGCGTGATCGTGTTGATCCCGGCATTGGCCATGTAGACGTCGAGGCCGCCGAAGCGCTCGCGCACCACATCGGCCACCGCTTCGTGGTGGGCAGGGTCAGCGACGTCGCCGACGACGCCGAAGGCGCGCGGGCCGATTTCAGCGACGGCCGCCTTCACTGCGTCGGGCCTTCGGCCCGTGACGATCACGTTCGCGCCCTGCTCGGCGAACAGCTTGGCCGAAGCCAGGCCGATGCCGCTGGCGCCGCCGGTGATCACGGCGACCTTGTCCTTGAGAGTGTCCATTTCGCTTTGCTCCGATCGCGTCTGTTCGCGTTCGGACACCTAGATAGACGTGAGCGAAATTCTTATAAGAACGCAGAACAGAACATCTTTTGTGCCATTATGGACAAAATGAACAATCCTCTCGAAAACGCCGCCGGGCTGTCGGCCTTCATCGATGCGGTGGAGACCGGCTCGTTCAGCGCAGCCGCCCGCAAGGCCGGGGCCACGCCTTCGTCAGTGTCCAAGAGCGTCGCGCGGCTGGAGGCCCGGCTGGGCGTGCAACTGTTCGCGCGCTCGACCCGCACCCTGACCCTCACCCCCGAGGGCGCGGCCTATTTCGAGCGGGTCATGCCGCTGCTGCGCGCCCTCGGCGAGGCGCAGGACGTCGTGCAGACCGCCGCCGCCGCGACCGGACGCCTGCGGGTGTCGATGCCCACCGACCTTGGCCGCCTGCTGCTGGATCCGCTGACCCGGGTGTTCATGCCCAGGCATCCGGGCGTGAAGCTCGAACTCGACATGAGCGACCGCCATGTCGACCTGATCCGCGAGGGCTACGACCTGGCCCTGCGCGCCGGCCAGGTGGAGGAGAGCGACCTCGTCGTGCGTTCGCTAGGCGCCGCGCCGCTGGCCCTGGTGGCCTCGCCCGAACATCTCGATCGCCACGGACGCCCCCAGACCCTGGCCGAACTGGCGGCCGCCCGCCACGTCGGTTACCGCCTGGGCGGACGCCCCTTCCCCATCCGCTTCGCAGACGGCGCGACGCTGTCGCCGGAAGGCGTGCTGGACTGCGATTCCGGCTTCGCCCTGAGGGCGGCGGCGGTGAATGGCGTCGGTATCGCCCAGCTGCTGCGCTGGACTGTCGACGAGGACATCCGCGCGGGCCGGCTGGAGGTCGTCATGCCCCAAGCGCCCCTGCCCGTGGTGCCGCTGCGGATGCTGCACGCCTTCGGCCGCTTCCAGCCCCTGCGCGCGCGACTGTTCTCCGACTTCGTCGCCGAACAGCTGGCGGCCATGGCGCGCAACCCTTCCTGAGCCTGGGACACGCCGCTTACCGTCCGACCCTACCCACCGGTATAGGTCGGCCCTGCCCAACGCCCGGATCGATCGTCGTCCTCGCCATCCGTACCCTTCCGTTCAACGCTGCCGGCCCGCTTGCCCACCAACGGGATCACGGGTTCGGCGAGACGGATGCAGAGACGGAAATCGCACCATGGAGCCAGCGGCCAACTTCACCACCAGCGGCGGTTCTTATCGCCTGGTCGCCGGCCTGCTGGTCGCCGCGCTCGACGAGCTGACCCCGGAGCAGTCGGAGATCCGCGCCAAGCTCGCGCGGGCCATCCAGTTGGTGGGCGGGGCGCCCACGCCGCTGGTCCACAGCGGCGGCTTCGCGCCCTGGCAGAGCAAGCGGCTGGAAACCCACATCACCCAGAACCTGGAGACCCAGCTGCGCCTGGACGACCTGGCCGCGATGGTGCGGGTGAGCCGCAGCCACTTCTCACGGGCCTTCAAGAAGAGCTTCCGGCAGTGCTTCTCACGCTATGTGATGACCTTGCGCCTGGAGCGGGCGCGCATGCTGCTGGTCAACACCGAAGCGCCGATCAGCCAGGTCGCCCTGGCCTGCGGCCTGACCGACCAGCCCCACCTGACGCGCCTGTTCCACCGCGAGTACGGCGCGCCGCCCAACGCCTGGCGCAGGGCCCACAGGCAGTTGCGGCAGGCCGCGAGCCAGGACGCCTAGGCGCCGCGCCCGAACGGCAGGGTGATCCGGAAGATCGCCCCGCCCTCGTCGTGGTTGGCCGCCGAGATCTCTCCGCCATGCTCGGCGATGATCGACTGGCAGATGGCCAGCCCCATGCCCATGCCGGTTTCCTTGGTGGTGAAGAAGCCGTCGAAGATGCTGGCCAGGTGCTGCTCGGCGATCCCGGGCCCGCTGTCGTGAACCCAGATCACCACCCCGCGCCCCGCCCTGACAGCGCCCAGGCGGATTTCCCGCAGGTTGCCGCCGCTGTTCTCGATGGCCTGGATGCTGTTGACAAGCAGGTTGACCAGCACCTGCTGCAGCTGGACCCGGTCGCCGTCCACGACCGGCAAGCCCGGCTCGACCATCAGGATCAAGGCGATCGCCTTGGTCTCCACGTCGTGCCGGACGATGGTCAGGGCCTCGTCGATGATCTTCGACAGGTCCAGCTGCCCCGGCTGCGGCTCGCGCTTAATCGCCATGGCGCGTATGCGCTGGATGATCTCGCTGGCCCGGCTGGCGCTGACGGCGATGCGCTCGGTCAGGGTGCGGACCTTGCCGAGATTGGGACGCGGCTGGCCCAGCCAGCGCAGGCTGGTCTCGGCGTTGGTCAGGATGGCCGACAGCGGCTGATTGACCTCGTGGGCGATCGAGGTCGCCAGTTCCCCCAAGGTCGATACACGCGCGGCGTGGGCGAAGTTCGATTGCAGGCGCCGCAGCTCGGCCTCGGTTCGCAGTCGCTCGGTGATGTCCTCGATGGTGATGAAGGTGGTGTCCATGTACTCGGGCGGCGTCGGATAGGTGACGCTGAACACCACGTCGAGCATGCGGCCGTCGAAGGTGGCCATCTTGGCCTGCTCGACATAGTTCCGCGCCCCCTCGAAGTGGGCCTTCATCACCCGCTTGGCCATGTCCGGCGTGGCCGAGAACAGGTAGCGGACCGATTGCAGCAGCTCGGCCGGGTTGCGCGCCCCGAACAGCGACACCGCGGCCTGGTTGACGTCGGTGACGACGACGATGTCCTTGGCCAGCTCCACCAGCGCCGGATTGGCGTCGAGATAGGCCATGATGTCGGTGATCCCCTCGGCGCGCAGGCGATGCAGTTCGTCGCCCGAGCGCCGGGCGTCGACATGCCAGAGCGGCGTCGGCGAGAAGTGGATCAGCTTGCGATAGCGGTCCTCGCTGGCCTGCAGTTCCCAGGCGGTGCGCTCATCGCAGACGGCGGCGTTGACCATCAGGAACAGCACGTCCGACCGCGCGGACTCGGCCGAACGCCAGGCGGTGGCCGTGGCGCCGGCCAGCAGGCCATGCGGGCCGAGGGCGCGAGCCAGGGGCGACACCGAAGGCTGCCGCAAGGCCGCGCCCAGCAGCTCGGCGAGGCTCTCGCGGCTCTCGGCCGGCCAGAAGTCGACCAGGGCGCGCCCGGCCATGTGCTCTCGGCCGATCGCCGCGCCGAACAGGCGAACGGCCCGGGTGTTGGCGTCGATGATCCGGCACGCCTCGAGCAGGACGGCGCCCGTTTCGGTCGTCGCGGCGGTGGAAACATCCAGCTCCCAGCAGGCGGCCGAGGCCCGCTGGTGGCCGGCGCGGGCC
The DNA here is from genome assembly GCF_029543245.1 of Caulobacter endophyticus. Taxonomy (GTDB): domain Bacteria; phylum Pseudomonadota; class Alphaproteobacteria; order Caulobacterales; family Caulobacteraceae; genus Caulobacter; species Caulobacter endophyticus_A. The sequence goes on along the minus strand of NZ_JARQWV010000008.1, from coordinate 89,377 downwards.
TCGAACGGCGTCTCTTCGGCCTGCACGGCCAGGGGCTGGCTGTATTCGACGACGTCGCGGGGAGACCCGTCCGGATTGCGACGCACCGTGCGGCGGCCGCTGGCCACCACCGCCGGCCCGATCGCCCCTCGCCGCCGGACCGCCCCTTCCCAGGCGCCTTCCAGCAGCAGCAGCGCCCATTCCTCGTCGTGCATCAGCGGATCGGCCGCCAGGTCCGAAAGTCCCAGCCCCACCATCGCCATGGCCGGCCAGCCGTAAAGAGCCTCGGCCGCAGGGTTCCAGTATCGCACCACGCCCGACGGATCGCAGACCACCACCGCCTCGGACGCGAGGTCGACGAGATCGCCCCGCTCGCTGCGGGCCAGGCTGCGGAAGACCGTGCTCATCGCCGCCCTCCTTCGGAGACGCGCTCGCCCTGGCGCGTGACCGGCGGGAACGGCCCGCGGGATTGGACGGCAGGGCGTGCGGGAGACCTCATCATGGAGGCCAGGGTAGCGCTCCCGTCGTCCGCCGCCCTCACACGGACGGGGGCGCCATGCGCCCCCAATCCGCGTCGTTCCTTGCCGGCGATCGCGAGCGCAGCCGACTCGAGGCGGTGCGGATCCACGCGGCGGACGGTTCCAGGCCGTCCGCCGCGCCGTCCGTCCCTACTTGTGCAGCGCCTTGTAGAGCGCCGTGTTGGCCTGCAGAACGGCGGCCCGGGTCGCCGGGGTTTCGGCGACGGCGTTCAGCATCATGAAGTCATGGATCGTGCCGTTGTAGCGCGTGGAGGTCACCCGCACCCCGGCCTGCAAGAGCTTGCGGGCGTAAGCCTCGCCTTCGTCGCGCAGCACGTCGTTCTCGTCGACGATCACGACCGCCTCGGGAAGGCCCTTCAGTTCCTCGACCGAGGCCTGGAGCGGCGCGACGGTCGGCTGCTTGCGGCTGGCCGCGTCCGGGGCGTAGGCGTCCCAGAACCACTGCATGGCCTTGCGGGTCAGCCACGGCCCTTCGGCGAAGGTGGTGTAGGAGCCCGTCTCGAAATTGGCGTCGGTCACCGGATAGAGCAGCACCTGCAGGTCGAACTTCGGGCCCTTGCGGGCCTTGGACATCAGGGTGAGCGCGGCCGACATGTTGCCGCCGACGCTGTCGCCGACGATGGCCAGGCGCGAGGCGTCCACCTCGAACTGGTCGGCGTGCTCGATGAAGTACTGCAGGGCGGCGTAGGCCTGCTCGACGGCCACGGGATAGCGCGCCTCGGGCGAGCGGTCGTAATCGACGAACAGCACCGCGGCCTTGGCGCCGACGGCGATCTCGCGGGTCAGGCGGTCATGGGTGTCGACCCCGCCCAGCACCCAGCCGCCGCCGTGGATGTGCAGGACCACGGGCAGCTTGCCCTTGACGCCCTCGGGGCGGACGATCCGAACACGGACGGACCCGGTCGGACCGACCGGAAACACCTTGTCCTCGATGCGGGCGGGAAGCTTGGCGACCGGGATCGCCTGGGCGCCCGACAGCGCGCCGCGCGCCTCGGTCGGGGTCATGGTGTAGATCGGTTTGCCTCCCGCCAGGGAGTCCACGAAGGCCTGGGCGGCGGGATCGAGGATCGGCTGGGCGGCGGCGGCGCCCGACAGCGCGGTCGCGGCGAGCGCCGCGGCGGCGACGGTGGTGGTCTTGGACATGGCTTTGCCTCTGGATGGTCCGCGAAGGCGTTTCGCGTTCCAGATCGACTAGTCCGGCCCTGATCGTCCGGCTTGGCGCTCGGCGCTCGGCTTTGCAGTCTGAAAGCCTGTTCTCCAAAGGCTCCTCGCGCCTCGCCCCCGGGCCGGCGGACCTCGCCCGGAAGCCGCCGCACCTATCCCTTGGCATCGGTCGCACTGGTCCTTCTCCGAGCCTCTCGCGCCGGTCGTCGTCCGCAGGGCGCGGACCGGCGCGTCCAGCGGATAGCTACAACCGCCGCCAGATCCCCGCCCCAATGAGCGTGAGCCGTGTCAATCGGACGCGACAGGGATGGTGAACGCAGGATTTTTTCCGATTTCATCCTGCGACCAACGAAGCGGTAGGCGAGCACCCCACCTGTCCGGCTCGACCCTTCCACCCAGAACGAGGAAAGGCGACCGCCATGACCACGGGGGAAACAGACCAGATCTACACGGTGACGCGGGAGAAGCGGCGCGTACGCGCCCTCTTCGAAGGCCACGACATCGCCGACAGCGACGACGTCGTCACGGTCCGCGAAACAGGGCGGCCGCCGGTCTACTACTTCCCGCGCCGAGACGTGTTCATGATCTTCCTGCGCCAGACCGACAAGGTCACCCACAACCCGCACAAGGGCGAGGCGCGCTACTTCACGATCTATCGCGACCAGCACATCGTCGACAACGTGGCCTGGAGCTACGAGGCGCCCAAGGCGGCCTTCGACTCGCTGTCGGGCCGCATCGCCTTCCTGGCCGCACACGTCGAATTCCAGGTCGACGGCCGCTCGGCCGCCGATACCGAAGCGGCCCTCGAAGCCGGATACGACGACTAGGAAGCCCAGTCCGGGTACGAGGCCCGCCCGGGCGGGGGGAGCGCCCTCCCCTCTGAAGGGTGCGTGTACGGGTTAGCCGTTGCACGCACCGGAGGAGCAGCGTGATAACGCGGACCAACCAAGGTCGCGTTACGATGAACAGTCTCCAGCCGCACGCTGAAAAGCCAGCTAGAAAGACGCCCTCACCGTCCCGTGACGGCGGCGCGCTCTATGGCGCCGCCGTCGAGTACGGCATGCATTGCCTGACCTGGCTGGTGGACCGCGACGCCCCGGTCAGCAGCCGCGACCTGGCCGAACTGCAGGGCGTGTCTCCCGCCATGATCGCCAAGATCATGCCCAGGCTGGAGAAGGCCGGGATCGTCGCCTCCAGCAACGGCATCAACGGCGGCTATCGCCTGGCGCGCCCAGCCGAGACCATCTCGATGCTCGACGTCGCCGACGCGATCGAGGGCCGTAAGTCGCTGATCACCTGCCGCGAGGTGCGCCGCAACTGCGCGCTGTTCGAGGAGGCGGTCCCGCGCTGGGCCATCCGCCGCGTCTGCGGCATCCACGCCATCATGTTGCGCGCCGAGAAGAGCATGCGCGACGAACTGGCCCGCACCAGCCTGCGCGATGTCGTCGACAACATTCCCGCCCCGCCGGACTTCGCCCCCGAGGTGGACTGCTGGCTGGGCGCGCGGACTGCAAGCAGAGAGCAATCACGGATCTCGGCCATCAGGGCCGGAACGCGCAGGAGGTCTTCCGATGACTGAGCTCGTCTCATACGCGCCGGACCGCGGCGCACGCATCGCCAACGCCTGGTCGCCGGCTTCGCGCATCATGGCGGCGGGCGAACCGCGCAGCCTGGCAAGCGCCGAGGTCCGGACAGGCGACCTCGTCCCGCTGGTGATCGTGGTCGACGACGACGACGCCGTACGGCTGTCGATCTGCGAACTGCTGGAGTCGGTGGGCATAGAGTCGATCTGCTTCGCCTCAACCCGCGAACTGCTCGACGCCGACGTCCTGCACCGCCCAGGCTGCATGATCCTGGACGTGCGCATGCCGGGCCTCAGCGGGCTCGACTTCCAGAGCCACCTGGCCGCCAACGGCATCCTCACCTCGATCATCTTCCTCACCGGCCACGGCGACATCCCGATGACCGTGCAGGCCATGAAGGCCGGCGCCGTCGAGTTCCTGACCAAGCCGGCCCGCGACCAGACCCTGCTCGACGCGGTCAACAAGGCCATAGCCGCCGATCTCGCCAAGCGCGGCGACGCCCGGACCGCCCGCGAGAACGCCGGGCTGTTCCTGACCCTCACCCCGCGCGAGCGGCAGGTCATGGGCGCCGTGGTCCAGGGCGCGCTCAACAAGCAGATCGCCTACGACCTCGGCATCACCGAAGTGACCGTGAAGCTTCATCGCAGCAGCGTGATGAAGAAGATGCGCGCGCCCTTCGTCACCCATCTGGTCCGCGCCTGGCAGTCCCTGCCCGAGCACCTGCGGGATGAACTTCCGGGATAAGCCTTTTGGATAGGTAGGACCGACCCCGGATCGGGACGATGGATAAGAGACGCTATCGCCGTTCGCCGAGTAAGGGCCACAGTTTGTCCACCGCGCCTGTTTTCGCGATCATCGACGACGACGAGGCGCTGCGTCAGGCGCTGGCCGAGCTCCTCGAGGTCTCGGGCTACGATTGCATGACCTTCGCCGACGCCGACGGCTTCCTGTCGGACTACATGCCGGGCCGCTTCATCTGCCTCGTCACCGACCTCAACCTGCCGGGCAAGAGCGGGCTGGCGCTGCAACAGCAGATGCGGTGCATCGATCCCGGCCTGCCGGTCATCATCATCTCGGCCAATCCCGATGCGCTCACCCGCTCGCGCTGCCTGGCCTCGGGCGCTGTGGCCTATCTGATCAAGCCGATCAGGGACCAGGTGCTGCTGCGCCACCTTGCCGCCGCCCTGGGCCGCTGCTGACGCGACGGCCGCCGAAGACCCCGCCGCGCCATACCTTGGAACAGGTCGTCCCCGCCTCCCGCCCCAATCGCCCGGGACCGGCCCGTGTCCTAGCGTGCCCTCTCAGACACTCCCGCACGGAAGACCCGTTCCATGAAACTCTACTACGCCATCGGGGCATGCAGCCTCGCCGACCGCATCGCCCTGGCCGAGGCCGGCATCCCCTGCGAGTTCGAGCGCGTGGACCTGCACACCCGCACGACCGAAACCGGCGCCGACTACGCGGCCATCAACCCCAAGGGCTATGTGCCGGCCCTGGTGCTCGACAGCGGCGAGATGATCACCGAGAACATCGCCATCCTGTCGTGGATCGCCGAGCAGTCGCCGAAGCTGCGCCCCGAAGGACCACTGGGCTGGTTCCGCCTGCTGGAAGCCCTGGCCTACATCTCGACCGAGGTGCACAAGAGCTTCCACACCTTCTTCGTCCCCGACGTCACCGAGGAAGCCAAGGAGAAGGCCCGGGCCCTGGCGAGCCTGCGCCTGGAATATCTGGCCGCCAGCCTTAGCGAGACCTACCTGCTCGGCCCCGAGCTCACCGTGGCAGACCCCTACCTGTTCGTGATCATGACCTGGGCCAGGCCCAATGGCGTGGTCCTGCCCGCGACGCTGGCGGCCTATTTCGAGCGCATGAAGGCCCGTCCGGCCGTCGCCGCCGCCCTGGCCAGCGAAGGCCTCGAGGTCTGAGATCGGGGGCGACCTGTACGGCCGTATAGGTCGCCCCCGCCCTTTCCCCCAATCGACCCCATCCCGCCCCGCCTTCTAGCTTTTCCGTCCAGGCCTTCGGGCCGCAAGCGGAGGCTCGAAGATGAAGATCGTGGTGGTTGGCGGCAGCGGACGGATCGGGGAAAAGCTCGTCTACAACCTGCGCCAGGATGACTATCGCGTCCTGGAGGCCTCGCCCTCCTTCGGCGTGAATGCGGTGACCGGCCAGGGCCTGGAGGCGGCCTTCGACGGCGCGAGCGTCGTGGTCGACGTCACCCAGTCGCCGTCGCTGGACGGCGATGCGGCCATGGCCTTCTTCGAGACGGCCGGCCGCAACATCCTGGCCGCCGGCAAGGCCGCGGGCGTCCGCCATCACGTCGCCCTGTCGATCGTCGGGACCGACCGCCTGCAGGCCAGCGGCTACTTCCGAGCCAAGAAGCGCCAGGAAGACCTGCTCAAGGATTCGGGCCTGCCCTTCAGCATCCTGCGCTCTACCCAGTTCTTCGAGTTCATCAGCGGCGTCGTCCAGGACGGCTCAGCCCGCGAGGTTGCGCTCTCGTCCGCCCGCGTGCAGCCGATCGCAGCCGAGGACGTGGCCGAGACCCTGGCCGACATCGCCCTGAGCGATCCGCTGAACGGCACGGTCGAGGTCGCCGGCCCCGAGCGCTTCCGCCTGCACGAACTGGCGAGCGAGGTGCTGACCGCCTACGAGGACCCCCGCCGCGTCACCGTCGACGACGACGTTCCCTATTTCGGCGCCCGCCTCGACGAGGCCTCGCTGCTGCCGGACGGCTTTCCGCGCCTGGCCCCTACCCGGTTCCACGACTGGCTGCGCGCCAGCCTGCAAGCGCCTGTCCCCGCCAACAACAACCGCCGCAAGCAAGGGTGAACGTCATGAAGGTCGTAGTCGCAGGGGGAACCGGCGTGGTCGGCTCCCGGCTGGTGGACGCCTTGCGCCGCCGCAACCACGAGGTCAGGATCGCCTCGCGCGCCTCGGGCGTCGACGTCGTCACCGGCCAGGGGCTGGACGAGATCATGGTCGGGGCCGAGGTCGTCGTGGACGTGCTGAACGCCCCGGCGTTCGACGAGGCGACGGCCATGGCCTTCTTCGAGGCCTCCAGCCGCAACCTGCTGTCGGCCGCCTCGGCCGAGGGCGTCCGCCACCATCTGGCGCTGTCGATCGTCGGCTGCGAGCGGCTGCAAGGCAGCGGCTACTTCCGCGCCAAGCTGGCCCAGGAAAAGCTGGTCCAGGCCGCCGCCGTGCCGTTCTCGATCCTGCGCTCCACGCAGTTCTTCGAGTTCCTGGGCGCCATCATCGATGACGGCCTCGACGGCGAGACGGTGCGTCTCAACCCGGCGCGCGTGCAGTTCATCGCCGCCGACGACGTCGCCGGCGCCCTGGCCGACCTGGTCGAGCGCTCGCCGGCCAATGGAACCATCGAGGTGGCCGGCCCCGATCCGTACCGGCTGGACGATCTGGTGCAGCGCTACATGGCCTCGCGCCGCGACGGCCGCGCCGTGATCGCCGATCCGCAGGCGCTCTATTTCGGAACGCCGCTCAGCGACGAAACCCTGCTGTCGGGCGGCACGCCGCGCTTCGGCCATACCGAGTTCGATCTCTGGCTGCGCCGCGCCTCCACCGCCGCGGCCTGAGATCGGACGGCTCGCGCGCCTGGATCCCCTGGGCGCGCGAGTCCTTTTCGCCCCGTAGATCAGTCGCCGGCGAGAACCTGTGCGGCCTGCAATGCGGCCATGTCGCGGTTCACCGTCGCCACGGCGACCAGGCGCTCTCCATCGATATAGCGAACCTCGGCGTCATGGTCGGCGGTCGAGCCGATCACCTCGATCCTGTCCCAGCGCTCGGCATGGCCGACATAGCGGATGGTCAGATCGTAGTGCGCGCTCCAGAAGTAAGGCGGCTCGTGCTCCGGTGGCAGGCCCAGCATGGCCGCCGCCGCGGTCTGCCCCTGACGCTCGGCCGCCACCCAGTGCTCGACCCTGACGAGCTCATCGCCGAACCCGGGATAGCGGGCGATATCGCCGGCGGCGAAGACATGCGGATCGCTGGTGCGCAGGGCCTCGTCGACCACCACGCCGCGATCGACGATCAGGCCGGCCGCCTGCGCCAGCTCCAGGCGCGGCCGCACACCTATGCCCAGCACCACCAGGTCGGTCTCGATCGTGGAACCGTCGTCGAGGGTCAGGCGCGCGCCGTCAAAGCCCTGCACCTTGCGGCCGAGATGGAAGACGACCCCGCGCTCGTCGTGCACGGCCTTGATCATGGCGCCCAGTTCGGGACCCAGCTTGGCCTCCAGCGGCGTGGCGTCGGGACCGACGACGTTCACCTCGAGCCCACGGATCCGCAGCGCGGCGGCGGCCTCCAGGCCGATGAAGCTGGAGCCGACCACCACCGCCCTGCGGGCCGAGCCGAGGGCGGCGATCAGGCGATCGGCGTCGGCCAGGCTGCGCAGCACGTGGACGTTGTCGCGGGCGAAGTCCGGTCCCGGCGGACGGTTGGGCTCGGCGCCGGTGGCCAGCAGCAGCCGGTCGTAGCCGAGGGTCTCGCCGCCCTGCAGCGTCACCCGCCGCTCGGCCGTGTCGATCGCCTCCACGCGGGTATCCAGCCGCAATGCGATGGCGCGTTTGCGGTAGAAGCCCTCGCTCTTCAGCGGCATCCAGGACGGATCGGCGTCGCCCGACAGGTAGTCCTTGGAGACGTTGGGCCGATCATAGGGCGCGTCGCGGTCGGCGCTGACCAGCGTCAGGTCGCCGGCGAAGCCCAGGTCGCGAAGCCGCTGGGCGGCCGCGAAGCCCGCCGCGCCGCCGCCGACGATGACGATCGCCTCCGGATCGCCCGACGCGTCGCGCCCCGGCGCCAGGCTCGGCGCGGACTTGGGCAGCTTCTCGCGGACGAAGATCCGCTCGTCCTCGATCTCCACCTTCCAGCGATCGAGCGGCGCCAGGGCCGGCGCCTTCAGGGCCGCGCCCGTGCGCAGGTCGAAGCAGGCGTGATGCAGCGGGCAGTTGATGGTCCCGCCCACCCGTAGCCCTTCGTGCAGCGGACCGCTGTAGTGGGTGCAGGCGCCGTCGAGGGCGACGATCTCGCCGTCGACCCGGGCCAGGATCACCGGCTGGTCGCCGACCCGGCCGGCCATCACGCCGTGCTCGGGAATTTCCTCGACCGTCACGCCAAGGGAAAGGTCGGGACGGGAAACATCTGTGTCGGACTGGCTCATGGCGGCCTCCTGCAGGCGGCTGAACGTAAAACGGCGCCGGACGCGAAGGGCTGCGTCCGGCGCCGTCATGGCGGGGCGAATGGATCAGGCGGCCGGCGCAGGCGCCGGGACGCTGGTCTTCAGCCAGTCCTCGAAGGTGGCCGAACCCAGGATCGGATTGGCGCCCGGAACCAGCGAGCGCTCGTCCAGCTCGACACCGAAGTAGAGCGCCTTGGGATCGCTGACGATCTTGCGGGCGTCGCCCTTGGCCTGGAGGTAGCGGGCCACGAACTTGTCGAGCCCGAAGGCCTCCGGACCGGCCACTTCCAGCAGGCCGTTCACCGGCTCGGCCAGGGCCACGTCGGTCAGCACCTCGGCGACGTCGAAGGCCGAGATCGGCTGCACCGGCGCGGGCGAGACGTGAACCTCGTCGCCCACGGTTCCGGCCTGGACGATGCCGGCCACGAACGGGAAGAACTGGGTCGAGCGCAGGACGGTGAACGGGATCGGCGAGGCGCGGATCAGGGCTTCCTGCACGATCTTGGCGCGGAAGTAGCCGCTGTCCTGCAGGCGCTCGGTGCCCACCACCGACAGGGCGACATGGTGCTTGACCCCCGCCTTGGCCGCCGCGGCCAGCAGATTGCCGCCCGAGGCCAGGAAGAACTCCAGGGCCGGACCGGTCTCGAAGACCGGCGAATTGGCCACGTCGATGACGATCTCGGCGCCGTCCAGCGCTTCGGCCAGGCCTTCGCCCGTGACGGTGTTGACGCCGGTGTTGGGCGCGGCCGCGACGGCCTGGTGGCCCAGGCGGGTCAGTTTGGCGACGACGTTCGAGCCGATCAGGCCCGTCCCGCCGATGACGACGATCTTCATCTTGCTTCTCCTCCAAAGACAGCCGCCGCAGCCTAGGAGAAGCGCCCGCGCGCGCTATCGGTACGAGAGTATGCGACCAGGGCGGCGACGGCGTACGGCCGCGCCGGGCGCATGGACCAAGGACTGGTCCGGCAGGGCGAAGGTCGCAGCCTCGCGCCCCTGATCGATACGCTGGACCAGTCGGACCTCGACCAAAGGCGTACACGGCCCGGCCGCCAGGCGATCGCCCCCTGTCCCGGAGACAGCTTGCCGTGTTTCGGGCGCGCCGGCCGGCGGCGAAGCGCCCTAGACCAAGGCGCTAGGGCCGCGCCCTTCCCGGATGATGGCTCACATCCCGGCCCGCCCGGCACAACGGCGTCGTCTTCACCGTCACAGAGGAAACGACGATGACCACCCCGCCCCGCTTCGCCCCGTTCCAGCTTGTTCCCGAAGTGACCAAGGCCATGCTGGCCGTCGAGGCCGCCATCAACGCGACCAGCCTCGAGCACAGCCTCGCCGAGCTCGTCCGCCTGCGCGCCTCGCAGATCAACGGCTGCGCCTTCTGCATCTACATGCACGTGCAGGACGCCCGCCAGCACGGCGAGACCGACCTACGCATCCAGATGCTCGACGCCTGGCGCGAGTCCCCGCTCTACACCGACCGTGAGCGCGCCGCCCTGGCCTGGACCGAGTCCCTGACCTTCATCGCCACGACCCGCGCCCCGGACGCCGACTACGCCCTGGTCAAGGCTCAGTTCAGCGACGCCGAGATCGCCGCCCTGTCGCTGCTGATCGGCCAGATCAACTCGTGGAACCGCCTCCAGGTGGCCGCGCGCACCGGCCACGCCGTGCAGCCGGCCGCCTCGGCGGCCTAAGGGACGCGTCGAACTCTCTCCCCCGCTTGTTCGACGCCGGAAGGCGGCCAGTCCCTGCTACCCCGCGACGTCGGGCTGCCTTCCGTCACGCCCCGGCTCCCCCAGCGGGCCGGGGCGTGGCTTTCTGTTTTCCCTTGGAGGATCCCCCATGACGAAATCCATCATCGTCGGCCTGGCCGTGGTCCTGGGCGCGCTCGCCGTCGCCAACGGCCTGTTCATGCTGATATCGCCCGAGAACTGGTACTTCGCCGTCCCGGGCGTGACCACGACCGGGCCCTACAACCAGCACTTCATCCGCGACATCGGCCTGATCTTCATGCTGATCGGCGCCAGCTTCCTGTGCGGCGCGAAGCGGCCGGAACTGCGCCTGTTCCTGTGGGCCGCCCCGACCATCTGGCTGTCGGGTCACGCCCTGTTCCACTTCTGGGAAGTGGCGGTGGGGATCTGCTCGGTCTCGGTGATCCCGCGCGACTTCCCGGCGGTCACCCTGCCGGCGATCCTGGGCTGGGTCGTGACCCTGTGGGCCGCCCGCAGCAACCACAGGGCAGCCCTGATCCTGGGGCGCTGACCCGACAGTTAGAAATGGTTGCGAACCGGCTGGGACGATCGCCCCAGCCGGTTCTTTTCGTCGTCGCTAGACCGAGACGCCGCCGTCGATCGTCAGGCTGGCGCCGGTGATGAAACCAGCCTCGTCGCGCGCCAGGTACGAGACCAGACCCGCCACTTCGGCGGGCCGCCCCATGCGGCCCAGCGGGATCAGCGGCAGGATCATCTCGACGTGGGCCGAGGTCATGTCGGTGGTGGTCGGTCCGGGCTGGATGTTGTTGACCGTGATCCCCCGCGCGGCGAGGTCCAGCGCCGCGCCCTTGACCAGGGCCGCGATCGCCGCCTTGGCCATGGTGTAGAGCGTCGCGCCCGTGAAGCCGACACGGGCGACGATGTTGCTGCCGATGGTGACGATCCGCCCGCCGTCGCTCATGCGCGGCGCGGCATGGCGCACGGCCGCGAAGGCGCCGCGGACATTGACCGCCATAACCCGGTCGAATTCCTCGAGCGAGATCTGCTCGATCGCGCCGCGGTGCAGCACGCCGGTGCTGGCCACCAGGATGTCCAGCCGCCCATAGCGCGCCAGCGTCTCGTCGATCGCCGCCTCGACCTGGGCGGCGTCGCCGCTGTCGGCCTGGATGGCGACGACCTCGCAGCTCTGGCCGCTCAGCCGCGCGGCAAGGGCCTGCGCCTGATCCGGCGAGGCGAAGTAGGTGAAGGCCACCTTGGCTCCGTCCATGGCCAGTCGCTCGACGATGGCCGCGCCTATACCGCGCGAGCCGCCCAGCACCAGGGCGACCTTGCCCTGGTGTTCGCCTTCGAAATCCATCTCGATCCTCGTTTCTGGAAGCGCCGCCGCTCAGTTCTCGGCGGCGTGGTGGCGACCGTCGGCCAGGTGGACGACGCGTCGATCAGGCAGCAGCCACAGCGCGGCGACGGCCACGTAGAAGACCAGCGACGCCGCGGGCGAGACGAGGGCGACCAGCACCCCGGCGGCGTATCCGGCGATCGAAAGATTGGTCTTCCAGTCGCCGCCCAGGGCGGCGGCCAGGGGTGACCCGCGGCCCTCGTGGCGCGCCAGGCGCGAGCCCAGGACGCGGAAGGCCGCGCCGGTGACCAGAAGCAGCACGCCGTAGATCATCACCGGCGCGCGGCCAAAGTGGCTCTGTTCCATCCAGGCCGTGGCGAAGGGGATCATCGACAGCCAGAACAGCAGGTGCAGGTTGGCCCACATCACCGAGCCGCTGATGCCGCCGGCGGCGCGCAGCAGGTGATGGTGGTTGTTCCAGTAGATGCCGACATAGGTGAAGCTCAGCGCGTAGCCGAGAAAGGTCGGCAGCAGCGGCGCCAGCGCGGCCAGGTCGCCCCCCTTCGGCGGCTGCAGCTCCAGCACCATGATGGTGATGATGATCGCGATCACGCCGTCGCTGAACGCTTCCAGGCGGGTTTTGGAAATCTGTGTCGCCATGCCGGGGCCTCGCGGAAATGCGCGTCCGGACGCTCGGGACGAGCACTGGACGACGCCCCAGGCAATAGCTCGACGCCCCTCGCCCGGCCCATCCGCACAAGCGTAGGCCTCGGCCTAGACTTTGGTCGCTGGGCGCTTGGACGAAGGCCCAGGCGCCCGAGCCGGCGCGGCTCAGGCGACCGCGCTGGTCTGGCGAAGAATGTGGGACAGGTCCTCGACCGAGTAGGGCTTGTGAAGCAGCGGAAACCCGTGGCGCGCGTCGGTCGCCAGGACGTGGCTGTATCCGCTGGTCAGGACGACCGGCAGGTCCGGCCAGCGCTTCCTCACTGTCCGCGCCAGTTCCACGCCGCCGACGCCGGGCATGACCACGTCGCTGAACAGCAGGTCGAAAGGACCGTCGCGGTCCAGCCGGGCCAGCGCGTCGGCCGCATTGGTGGCCAGCTCGGTCTGATAGCCCAGGTCGCGCAGGAGCTGGGTGGCGAACTCGCCGATCGCGGCGTTGTCCTCGACCACCAGGATCCGGCCGTGGTGGCGCATGCGCGAGAACGCCATAGGCGGCTCCGGCGCCAGGGCGCTGGCGTGCGTGCGCGGCAGATAGAGGGTGAACGCCGCCCCCTCGCCAGGCGCGCTCGCCACGGCCACGTCGCCGCCCGACTGCTTGGCGAAGCCGTAGACCTGGCTGAGGCCCAGCCCCGTCCCGCGACCGATCTCCTTGGTCGTGAAGAAGGGTTCGAAGATCTTGGCCAGGTCGGCGGCGGCGATGCCCGCGCCCTGGTCGATCACGGCGACCGTCACGAAATCCCCCGAGCCCTGCGCATGTCCCCGGATGGCCGGTATGACCGTGGCCGCGTCGATGCGGATCGTCAGGGCGCCTTCGCCGTCCATGGCGTCGCGGGCATTGACCGCCAGGTTGATAAGCGCCGTCTCGAACTGGTTGGCGTCGGCTTCGACCGCGCAGTCATGGCAGGCCACGTCGATGTCCAGGTGGACACGGGCGCCCAGCACCGAACGCAGGATGTCGCCCAGCGCCTCGACCTTGGAGACGACGTTGAAGCACTCGGGCTTCAGCGCCTGCCGCCGCGAAAAGGACAGGAGCTGGCTGGTCAGCTTGGCCGCCCGGTCGGCGGTGTCGGAGATCGCATCGACGTAGCGGCGACGACGCTCCGGCCCGAGCTCGCGCGTCCGCAAGAGATCGGCCGACGAGCGGATGACGGTCAGCAGGTTGTTGAAGTCGTGCGCCACCCCGCCCGTAAGCTGGCCGATGGCCTCCATCTTCTGGGCCTGGCGCAAGGCGTCCTCGGCCTGCTTGAGCTGAAGCGCCTGGAGCTTTTCCTCAGTGACGTCACGTCCGTAGCCATAGACGAGGCCATCCTCGAAGGCGGTGTTCCAGGATATCCAACGGTGGCCGCCGTCGGCCGTCTCGTAGCGGTTCTCGAACCCCGTGACCTGCTCGCCGGTGAGCACGCCCGACAGGGCCAGGCGGGTCACCTCAAGGTCCTCCTTGAGCACGAACGTCTCGACGCGCCGGCCGACCACGGCCTCGACGGGATGACCCAGGATGCGGGTCCAGGCCGGGCTGACGGACTGGAAGACCCCCTCCCCGTCGACGACGACCATCAGGTCGCGCGAGTTGGTCCAGATCCGGTCCGACCGCCGCCGTTCGGTCTCGACGCTGTGGGCCTGGGCGAAGGCGCCCGCTGAGCGGTCCGCGACCAGGTTGGCCAGGTCGTTCAGGCCGTCGTCGCCCTTTCGATGGGGGTTGAGGCCGAGAACCAGGGTGGCGGACGCACCGCCGTGGGCGGCTGGAATGGGCAGGATCAGCGCTCGCCTCGGCGGAATAGCCCAGCCGCCGGTGGGATAGTCGACCTCTTCGTCCAGGGGGAAGTCCTGGCTGCCGTCGCTCCCCCCGGCCAGCGGCCAGGTCATGCGCAGCAGGCCGCGGCCCTCATCGGTGGCCGAACAGCCGACCAGGCCGCCCAGCGCATCGTGGACATAGGCCAGGGCGAACGGAAAGTCCTCGGTGTTGGCGGCCAGGGCGTCGCAGACACCCTGCAGAACGGCCTCCTGGCTCATCGTCCCGATCAGGCATTCGCCCAGGCGCCGGACGGTGTCGAGGCGGCGCTCGCTGATCACGCGTTCGGTCTCTTCCGTGACGATGCACATCAGGCCGCGAATGGCCTCGCCATCCCGAAGCGGACTGTAGGAGAAGGTGTGGTAGGTCTCCTCGGGATAGCCATTGCGCTCCAGCAGCAGTTGCAAGGCCTTGTTCCAAGTGGCCACGCCCTCGACCATCACCGAGCGGACCTGGTCCTCGACGTCGGCGTAGACTTCCTTCCAGACCTCGCGGAACGGCTCGCCCAGCGCCCATGGATGCTTGGCCCCGAGGGTGGGAATGTAGGCGTCGTTGTAGAAGAAGCAGAGATCGTCGCCCCAGCCCAGCCACATCTCGAACCGGGAGGTGAGCATCATGGCCAAGGGCGTCGTCAGCCCCGTCGGCCAGGTTTCCGGTTCACCGAGGGGATGCCCCGACCAGTCCTTTGCGCGCATCAGGCGCGCCATTTCGCTGTCGCCTGGAAATATTCTTTCTCGGGCGCTGACTGGCTTTATCGACATCGCTTGTTGCTTTCCCCGCCGGGCAACAACGCAGCTACGTCGGAAAGGCTCCGCGGAGCCGGAGCTACGAAATGGGACTAACGGCCGGACGCCAGGGCCGATGCGCTCGCCCACTCCGACCTCAGTTCCCGGCCAAGATCATGGACCTCTATCCGCACCTCGCCGCGGGCTTGGGCCGCCAGCCGGTCGGCCTCGCGCCGGGCCTGCCGGCCCGAGGTGAAGAACAGGACCTCGCCGGTGTCCCACAGCTTCACGGCCCAGCCGCCTTCGAAGCGCGAAATCTCGAGCCGACTGCTCACGACAACTCTCCAGCCATGAATGAACCAAGAGAAAGGCCGACCCGAAGGCCGGCCTTGATGTGCGCTCAGCGCTCGACGTCGCCCTGACCGGTGCGCCCCGGCTGGATTGCGCCGGTGTCGACGCCGCCTGCCAGGCCGTCACCCTCGCCTTCGATGTCGAGCCCTTCCTGCCGCTCGCCCGGACGACGCTCGCGGTCGGCCTGCTGGTTCTGCTGGTCCGGCTGGGCCTGCTGCGGATCGTTCTGTTGCTGCTGCGGCTGGCGCGTCTCGCCCTGTTGGTTCTGCTGGCCCGCTTGCTGGCGCTGGGCGTCGTTGGGCTGCTGCTGCATGCGGTCGTTATTGGCGTTCTCGCCCATGGCCGTCTCCCTGAGTGCTTGATCGCCGGATGCCCCGGCCCATCCCCAATGCAGTCGACGCCAGGAGCGTTCCTGTGTCGTAAACCCGACCAAGACCTCCCCTTAAGCTACTGATTTAGCGCAAATAACTCGACCCCGCCGACCAAGCCATGAGATCATCTCTCAACTAGCGCGGCCATGGGAACCGGCGAGCGGCGCACCGACTTGAAGCCGCAAGCAACGCCAACCGGAGCGCCGACATGCCCACCACCAAGACCGCCTCGAAATCCGCCTCGAAGACCGCCAAGTCGCGCCGCACGCGCCGCACCGGCCGCCGCGATCCCCTGGCGATCCGCTTGCTCAAGGCCGACCACCGCGAGGTCGAGGCCATGTTCGACGAATACGAGCAGCTGGAAAGCGACCGCGAAAAGCAGGCCCTCTTCGACAAGATCGCGCTCGCGCTGAAAGTCCACACCCAGATCGAGGAAGAGGTGCTCTATCCCGAAAGCCGCGGCGAGGTGGAGGACGACCTGATCGACGAGGCCTATGTCGAGCACGACGGCGCCAAGAAGCTGATCGCCGAGATCGAGGCGATGAAGCCGGGCGAGGAGTTCTACGACGCCAAGGTCAAGGTGCTGGGCGAATACATCAAGCACCACGTCAAGGAAGAAGAGCAGCCGGGCGGCTTCTTCGCTCAGGCCAAGAAAGGCGACGAGGATCTCGAAGCGATGGGCGAGCGCATGGCCGCCCGCAAGGAAGAGCTGATGGCCGAACTCTCCAGGCAGGCTTCTCACTAGGGTCAGCTCGGCGCCTCAGGCCCTTCAGCAGCGACGGCCTTTTCGCGCAGACGAGGCCGTCGCGGGGCGGACCAGCAGCTCCAAACAGGTCAGCGGACGTGCTCGGGCTTGCCCTTGCGCTTGGTGTGGGCAAACTCTTCAAGCTGCTTTTCGCTCATCGACAGCATCGACTTGGACGCGCCCTTGAGCTTGCTCTTGGGCGTGTCTCCGCGCTTGGCCGACAGGGCGGCTCCGGCGGCTTTCTGCTGGGCGGCGGACTTGGCGGGCATGACGGTCTCCATCTGGCTGACCCTGCTTCAACGCCCGCCCATCCCGCCAAGGTTCTCGCGGCCGCAGGCCGGGCCCTTCCCGGCGGAACACCGCCCGCGATCGCCCCGTTGATGCGCACACCCAGGAGACGGACATGAGCAAGGACGACCGCCTGCGCATGCAGGACCCCCGCGAGCAGTACCCCAAGCCGCCCTTCCCGGCCCAGCCGCAGCCCGCCCCGGGGCTGGCCGCCAAGATGCACCCCAAACCCGACCACGGCGAGGACAGCTATCGGGGCGCAGGCAAGCTCGCCGGCCGCAAGGCGCTGATCACCGGCGCGGACTCAGGCATCGGCCGCGCCGCGGCGATCGCCTATGCCCGCGAAGGCGCCGACGTCGCCATCGGCTATCTGCCCAGCGAGGAGAGCGACGCGCGCGAAGTGGTCTCGCTGATCGAGGCCGAGGGCCGCAAGGCGCTCGCCCTGCCCGGCGACATCAAGGACGAGGCCTTCTGTCGCGAGCTCGTGGCCGCGGCGGTCGAGGGCCTGGGCGGGCTGGACATCCTGGTCAACAACGCCGGCAAGCAAGTGAGCCGGCCCGATATCGGCGCGATCGACAGCGAGCAGTTCGACCACACCCTGAAGACCAATCTCTACGCCATGTTCTGGATCACCCAGGCGGCCCGCCCCCACCTTCGGCCGGGTGCGGCGGTGATCAACACCGCCTCGGTGCAGGCCTACGAGCCGTCCGACAACCTGCTTGACTACGCCACCACCAAGGCCGGCATCGTCGCCTTCACCAAGGCGCTGGCCAAGCAGCTGATCAAGGATGGCGTGCGGGTCAACGCCGTGGCGCCGGGCCCGTTCTGGACCGTGCTGCAGCCGAGCGGCGGCCAGACTCAGGAGAAGGTCCAGCACTTCGGCGAGCACAGCCAGTTCGGCCGGCCCGGCCAGCCGGTCGAGATCGCGCCGGTCTATGTGCTGCTCGCCTCGCAGGAGGCCAGCTTCACGACCGGCGAGGTTTATGGCGTCACGGGCGGCGCCGGCATCGCCTGACGCCGGCGCGGCGGTCGCGGTCAGCCGCGATCGCCCCAGCGGCCGTGGGTGAAGAAGGCGATGGTCGCCACCCCCGCGGCCACGACCAGGGCGTCCTCGACGAGACCGCTTTGCGTCTGGCCGATCTTCGACATCGCGCGCTTGCGTCCGGCCAGGGTCAGGTAGGCCAGTGGGACGGCGGTGGCGATCGCCACGCCGGCGCCGGCCTTCTCGCGACCGCGCGGCGCCAAGGCCGCTCCGGCGATGCCGGCGCTGGCGATCCG
Organism: Caulobacter endophyticus; assembly: GCF_029543245.1. GTDB lineage: Bacteria > Pseudomonadota > Alphaproteobacteria > Caulobacterales > Caulobacteraceae > Caulobacter > Caulobacter endophyticus_A. The sequence goes on along the minus strand of NZ_JARQWV010000008.1, from coordinate 71,606 downwards.
GGCCAGCAGGCCCAGGAACACCGTCCGGTCCGGCGCGGTCTTCATCTTGTCGCCCAGCAATTCGCCCAGCCCCATGGCCAGGGCGCCGAACTTGAACAGCGGATGATCGAGCAGGACGAGCCTGCCGGGGGTGCCGCGCCCTGCAAGGCGGGCCGCGGCGATGGTGGCCATCGGCGTCATCGAGCGGGCGCTGGCGACGGCGCCGATGAGGGCGGACGGGATGAGGGCTGTGTTGGTCATGTCGGCTGAACACGCCAGGCCGCCCCAAGGTTCAGAACGCCTAGCCTCGCACGCCGTGACACCGTTTTCGTTCAAGCCGTGAGGCGCCTATGGTGGCTCTGTCGCCGGGACTTCAAGACGCAAGGAGAACGCGATGAAGATCGTCAGGACCGGATCGGCCGCCTGGAGCGGCGGCATCAAGGACGGCAAGGGCTCGATCTCGACCGAAAGCGGCGCCCTGCAGGCCTATCCGTACGGCTTTTCCAGCCGTTTCGAGGGCCAGCCCGGCTCCAATCCGGAGGAACTGATCGCCGCGGCGCATTCAGCTTGCTTCACCATGGCCCTGTCGTTGGTGCTGGGCGAGGCTGGTCTGAGAGCCGACCAGATGGACACCTCGGCCAAGGTCACGCTCGAGCAGGTCGAGGGCGGCTATGCGATCACCGCCTCGCACCTGACCCTCAAGGCCAGGATTCCCGGCGCCGACCAGGCCACCTTCGAGACGCTGGCGAACGCCGCCAAGACCAACTGCCCGGTCTCCAAGCTTCTGAAAGCCGAGATCACGCTCGACGCGGCTCTGGTGGAATAGCCTTCGCCTCACAGCGCGATGAGGGACTTTTCGTGAGCCGATACAGCTTTCTGGACCTCGCCGGCTCGGCGAGCGTGAGCGCCGCACAGGCCGAAATGGGCGTCGACCATCTGTGGACGCCCGGGCAGGTCGATCGGCGAATGGAGGCGTTCACGGCGGACGAAAAGGCCTTCATCGCCGAGCGCGACAGCTTCTACATGGCCAGCGTGTCGGAAACCGGCTGGCCCTACGTGCAATATCGCGGCGGACCGCCCGGCTTCCTGAAGGTGATCGACGAGACGACCCTGGCCTTCGCCGACTTTCGCGGCAATCGCCAGTACATCAGCGTCGGCAACCTCGACGCCAACAACCGCGTCGCCCTGATCCTGGTCGACTATCCCCGCCGGGCCCGTTTGAAGATCCTGGCCCATGCCGAACGCCTGGCGCTGGACGCCGACCCGGCCCTGCTGGCCCAGGTGTCCGATCCCTCTTATCGGGGCAGGCCCGAGCGGATCTTTCGGTTGCGGCTGGCGGCCTTCGACTGGAACTGCCCCCAGCATATCGTGCCGCGCTTTACCGAGGCCGAGATTTCCCGCGCGGTCCAGCCGCTTCGCGAAAGGCTGGACGCGCTGGAAGCAGAAAACCAAGCCCTGCGCGAGCGTCTCGAACAGGACGGACGTTAGGCTCCGCTCGATTCGAGCGGTTAAACTCACCCGCCAAGCGTCGCGTGTCGAACGCATCGCGCCACATCGCTCGAATACTCAAGGTTGGCGCGTACACACTTTGTAACGCCATTGATGGGATCCGGAACGCGCCTCCGGTGTATCGCCCACCTCGACATGAATGCTTCGTCTCCAACGCTGCGACGGCCCCTTCCCGGCTGCTCGGCACGGACGAGGCGCTCATGGATCGGAGCGAGCAGAGGCGGACGTGGCGACGAGCGAACGTATCGGGTTCAGGGAAGCGACAAGGTGGCTGTCGGAGATCGTCGGTCCCGACATCGCCTATGTGAAGCTCGGCATCCTCTACACCCTGGCCATCGGCCTGATGTCGCTGGCGACGCCGATCTCGGTGCAGTTGCTGATCAACAGCGTGGCCAACATCGCCCTGCCCGCGCCGCTGTGGACGCTGTCAGGGGTGCTGCTGTCGCTGCTGCTGATCGTGGCCGCCCTCAGCGCCCTGCGGGTCTACCTGATGGCCGCTTTCGAGCGCCGGGTGTTCTCGCGCGTCGTGGCCGAGATCACCATCCGGGCCGTGCACGCCCAGAACCCGTTCTTCGGCGACGCCAGCCGGGGCGACCTGTTCAATCGCTATTTCGACCTCACGGTCGTCCAGAAGGCGGTGCCGGGCCTGGTCATCGGGGCCTTCACCATCCTGCTCCAGGGGATGGTGGGGCTGACGGTGACGAGCTTCTACCACCCCTTCTTCCTGGCCTTTAACATCGTGCTGGTCGTCGCGGTCGTGCTGGTCTGGCTGATCTGGCGACGAGGTGCGATCACCGGCGCCGTGGCCCTCAGCCACGCCAAGCACAACACCGCGCGCTGGCTCGAAAGCGTCGGCGGCTCGAACGGCTTCTACAAGTCCAGCCGCCACCTGGCCTTCGCCATGGACCGGTCCGAGGCGATGACCGCCGCCTATGTGGGCGCGCACAAGCGCTACTTCCGCTCGAGCTTCGCCCAGACCCTGAGCTACCTGCTGATCTACGCCCTGGCCAGCGCCGCCCTGCTGATGCTCGGCGGCAACCTGATCCTACGCGGCGAGCTGTCGATCGGCCAGCTGGTGGCGGCCGAACTGATCCTCTCGGGCGTGTTCTACGGCGTCTCTCAGCTGGGCTACTACCTCGACACCTTCTACGACCTGGTGGCCAGCGCCGAGGAGCTGTCGCTGCTGTTCTCCATCCCGCAGGAGAAGCCTCCGGCCCGCGGCGCGGGCGCGCCGAGCGACGGCGCCCTGCGGCTGATGGACGTCAAGCTTGAGGACGCTCGCTTCGATTTCGCCCTGACCGCGGGCGAACAGCTGGTGGTCGCCGCCGACCCCGGCGCCGAGCGCAAGCTGGCCCTGGTGCTGAAGCGCCACGTCCACCCCGAGCGTGGCCTCGTCTCGATCGGGGGCGCCGACCTCGACGCCCTCGACATGTACCTGCTGCGCTCGCAGGTGCTGGTGCTCAACCGGCCGACCATCGCAGAAGTCACCATCCGGGAATATCTGGCGATGGCCGCCAGCGACGTCACGGCGACGCGGATGCTCGACGCCCTGGCCGTGGTCGGCCTGCAGGAGCGCGTGGCTCAGCTGCCCAAGGGGCTGGACACGCCGCTGGCCGCCAACGGCCACCCCCTCAGCCTGGGATCCATGATGGCGCTGCGGCTCGCCAACGCCCTGCTGGTCGAGCCCAAGCTTCTGGTGCTGGGACAGCTGTATGACCTGCTGCCCTCGCGCACCCTGGCGGCCGCGCTGGACGCGCTCAAGGCGCGCGGCGCCACCACACTGCTGTTCACCGGGCGTCCCGAGGACATGGTTCTCGACGGCTGGCTGCACCTTGGCATGACCGAACAGCGCCGCTTCGCCTCGCTCGCCGAGCTCCAGGAACATCTCTCCCACCGTAGGGAAGCCCATGCCCTACCGTCCTGAACACCTTTCGCATTTCAAGACGCTGGCGCAGCAGCGGCCGCCTCGCGTGGTCGCGGCCCTGGGCTGGATGGTCGCGGCCGGCATCCTCGTCTCGCTGGCCATCCTGTTCTTCGTGCCCTGGATGCAGACCGCCCAGGGCAGAGGCCAGGTGGCGGCGCCCGATCCCGGAGACCGCGCGCAGGACGTCTCGGCGCTGGTCGGGGGCCGGGTCGAGCGCTGGTACGTGCAGGACGGCCAGCATGTCGAAGCCGGCGATCCGATCGCCCGTATCGCCGACCTCGATCCGAACCTTCTCACGCGCCTCGCCGCAGAGCGCGCGCAGGTGCAGGCCGAGATCGCCGCGGTGCGCCAGGCCCAGGCGGTGGCCAGCATCGACGTCGGCCGCTCGCGGCAGCTGCTGGCCGAGGGCCTGGTCGCCCGCCGCGACTTCGAGCAGGCCCAGATCAAGGTGGCCGAGGCCGCCGCCAAGCTGGCGGAATCGCGCGCCAAGCTGAACCGCATCGACGTTCAGCTGAACCGGCAGTCGGCCCAGATGGTCAGCGCGCCCCGCAGCGGACGCATCCAGACCATCAACGCCGCCGCCGGCGGCGGCCTGGTGTCGGCCGGCACGGTGCTGGCCGTGGTGGCGCCCGAACGCACCGAACGGGTGGTCGAACTGTTCATCGACGGCCGCGATGTGCCCCTCGTGCGGCCCGGGCGCGCGGTGCGCCTGGAGTTCGAGGGCTGGCCGGCGATCCAGTTCAGCGGCTGGCCCGCGGTGGCCCAGGGCCTGTTCGACGGGCAGGTGCGCTCGATCGACCCGACCGCAGCGCCTTCCGGCCTGTTCCGCGTGCTCGTCGAGCCGGCGCCCGGCAAGGCGCCCTGGCCTGACCAGCGTTTCGCAAGGCTGGGCGGCAAGGTCCGCGGCTGGGTGCAGGGCGAGACGGTGTCGGTCGGCTACGAACTCTGGCGCCAGCTCAACGACTTTCCGCTCGATTTCGGCCAGGCGGCCAGCGCTCCCGCCGCCCCGGCCAAAGGCGGCGACAAGGATACGGCCAAGGCCAAGTGATGCTCCGGCTTTCCCTAACCCTGCTTCTGCTCGGCTCGCTGTCCGGCGAGGCGCTGGCCCAAGCCGTGGCGGCGCCAGTCCCGGCCGAGCGGTCGCTCGCTCCCCTGACCCTGGCCGAGCTGCTGGCGGCCTCGGCGCGCTCCTCGCCACAGATCGTCGAGCAGCTGGCGCGCGAGCGCCAAGCCAGAAGCCGCGCCCTGACCGCGGAAGGCGCCTTCGACACGGTGTTCTCCGTCGAAAGCCGCTCGCGCGCGCTCGGCTACTATGACGGCGCCCAGGTGGAAGCGCGCGCCACGCGGCCGTTCGGCGACAACGGCGGCTACGTCTACGGCGCCTATCGCGTCTCGCGCGGCGACTTCCCCGTGTACGAGGACCAGGCGCACACCAACGAGTTGGGCGAGGCCAAGATCGGCGTGCTCTACGCCCTGCTGCGCGACCGGCTGGTCGACGAGCGCCGCACGCGTCGCACGCTGGCCGCCTCGGACATCGACATCGCCCGTTTCGAGCGCCAGGCCGTGGCGATCGGCGTGCAGACGCGCGCAATCATCGCCTATCAGAACTGGGTCGCGGCCGGCCGCCGGCTGAAGGCCTATCGCGATCTCCTGGCCCTGGCCGACAGCCGGCGCGAGGGCATCGAGCGCCAGGTTCGGTTGGGCGCCAAACCCGACATCCTGCTCACCGAGAACGAGCAGAACCTGGTGCGCCGCCGCGCCCTGGTGGTGCGCGCCGAAGGCGACATGCAGGCGGCCGCCAACACCCTGTCGCTCTATTACCGCGACGCCAGCGGCCAACCGGTCGTTGTGGACGAGGGCCGGCTGCCAACCGACACCGGCGCGCTCGCCGGTCCCCGGACGGCGGCCACCGGCGCGGATCCAGCCGCCGCGCGGCCGGACCTCCAAGGCCTGCTGAGGCGCGTGGACCAGTCGCAGGCCCGCCTCGCCCAGGCCGAGAACGACCTGAAGCCCCGGTTCGATCTGAGGATGGAAGTCGGCAAGGACATAGGACCCGAAGGCCTGGGCGGCCCCAGCCGCACGCCCACCGAGGCGGTCGTCGGGTTCCGCTTCTCGGTCCCGCTTCAGAACCGCGCGGCCCGGGGCAAGATCGACGAAACCCGCGCCGAGATCGACGCCCTTCAGGCCCGGGGGCGCTTCCTGCGCGACCAGATCGCCGTCGAGGTCGAGGGGACCGGCATCGCTCTCTACGCCGCCGAGCGCCTGGCCAGGGCCGCCGAGCAGGAGCGCGACCTGGCCGACCGCCTGGCGAGCGCCGAGCGACGCCGGTTCGAACTGGGCTCCAGCGACTTCTTCCTGGTCAACCAACGCGAGGAAACCGCGACCGACGCGGCCGTCCGGCTGATCGAGGCTCAAGCCCGCATCGCCCTGGCCCGCGCCGAACTCGCCGCGGCGACCGTGGACCATGCCGCCCTGGGCCTGGACTGAGGCCGTTTCCAGACTCGAGACGCTTCCCTCCCCCTTCGACGGCCGCAGGAAGAGGCTCCAGCGCGACGCCTGAATTTCGCTCATCCGAAAATTGTTGGTGAGGAAAATGCAGCCTGCGTCGTCAGCCACAGGAGGCCCCCTTCGCGTTTGCGCGGGCGTGGCCAGTCCAGGGCGCCGGCGCCCAGGGGAGAACGTGGAAAGCAAGCCAGGCACGCGATAAGCGCCCTGAAAATATTCAGGCGCCCACGCCAACGCCTAGTAAAAAGGCGCCATACTTTCCGCTATTTGAAATAACTTTGTAATATTCAATCTAAATCACAGCCGATTTTGAATTAAATAATTGAATTAAACTACTATTTTCAATTCCGAGATTCCAAGCTGATCGCCAATTCATAAAATCTCCACTTGCCACCACGGCCCAGCTCGGCCAGGCATTGTTTAAGAGGTTGCTTCTCGCTCAAATTGTGTTTGTGGAGCTGCGTAAGCGTGTCGATCGAAGGCCCTTTCCACCCCGGCTCCGCCCGCACGCGACCGCCTCACGCCATCCAGCTCGCACACGAGGGCTGAGCCCCATGCTCGAGCCCACCGCCACCCGCGACCAGCCCGGCCAGGCGCACGTCGATCACACGCAGCACTCACCACTGATCCGCCCCGAAGCGCTGGCCGCGCTGCAAGACGCCTATGGCGCGCCCGTGAGGCTGCACCGGCTCACCATCTGGACTCTGACGGGCTTTCTGAGCCTGACCTTCATCGTCGTCGGCGCCTTTCTGGCCACCAACACCTACACCCGCAAAGAGACCGTGAGCGGGGTCCTGGAACCGAGGGCGGGCGCCATTCGCGTCACGACCCCGAGATCGGCGGTGATCAGTCGCCTGCATGTCGCCGAGGGTGACAAGGTCGCCGCGGGGGCGCCCATCGCCACCCTGACGCTCGACCCGCTGATCGAGGGCGGCGAACGCCTGGGGGCCATTCTGTCGGACGCCTCGATGGCGCAGGCCCGATCCCTTCAGGACAGGGCGAAGGCATCCGGCGTCGCAATCGAGCGGCAACTGGAGGAGATCAGCGCCAAGCGCGCCGGCCTCACGGCGCAGCGGGCTCGCCTGCAACGCAACATCGATCTCCAGAAGCGTCGCGTCGCCCTCAATCAGGCGTCCTTCGAGGCGGCCCGACCGCTGCGCGACAAGGGCTTCGTGTCCGAACTCCAGTTGCGCCAGAAGGAAGAAGCCTGGCTCGACGCCGATCAGGACCAAATCCTGCTGGAGCAGGAGCTGGACGCCGCCGACACCTCGCTGAAGGCTCTGGACGCCCAACAACGCCGCATCGAGGCCGAGGCCCAGCTCGCCCAGGCCGAGTTCCGCGGCGCCGACGCCCAACTGCGCGAAAAGCAGGCGGGATACGCCGCCGAGCGGGAAATCGTCGTCACCGCTCCTCAGGCCGGCCGGATCGCAGCCCTCCAGGCTAGGCTGGGCGCCGCCGCCTCCCCGTCCCAGCCGCTGGCGATCATGCTTCCCGACGGCGCGAACCTGCAGGCCGAACTGTGGGCGCCGTCCAAGGCCGTCGGCTTCATCAAGCCCGGCGACCGGGTTCGCCTGATGTACGAAGCCTTTCCCTACCAGCGCTTCGGCGTCGGCCACGGCCACGTCCTCAAGCGCGCCGACGCACCGACCAATCCCGCCGACCTGCCGGTGCCGATCGAGACCAAGGAGGGCCTCTATCGCATCACCGTGGCGCTCGACCGGCAGACGGTCAGCGCCTACGGCCAGAGCTGGCGCCTGGCGCCCGGCGGACGCGTCAGCGCCGACCTGATCCTGGAATCGCGCTCGTTCCTGGAATGGCTGCTCGAGCCGCTCCTGGCCGCCCGGCGGAGGAACGAGGCATGAGCCGCGCCGCCGTCCGCAACCGCCAGACCGAGGCCGCCGAATGCGGACTGGCCTGCCTGGGCATGGCCGCCTCCATGGCCGGCTCCGAGATCGACCTGACCTGGCTCAGGCAGCGATACTCGGTGTCGACCCGCGGCATGACCGCGCGCGGCCTGATCGACATCGCCAACGACATCGGCCTGTCGGCGCGCGCGATCCGCTGCGAGCTGGAAGAGCTTTCCGACCTCAAGAGCCCCTCCATTCTCCACTGGGGGCTCAACCATTTCGTGGTCCTCGAACGCGTCACGCGCTCGGGCGTCAGGATCTTCGATCCGGCGCGCGGACACCGCACCGTCTCCACGACCGAAGCGGCCCGCGCCTTCACGGGCGTGGCGCTGGAACTGGCCCCCGCCCCCAACTTCCAGAAGCGCGCCAAGCGCTCGTCGCTGCGCCTGTTCAGCCTGATGCGCTGGACCGGCGACATCCGCGCCGGCATGGCCCAGGTGCTGATCCTGTCGATCCTGCTTCAGGTCTATGTGCTGGCCAGCCCGTTCTACATGCAGATCGCCATCGACGAGGCGGCCGCCAAGGGCGACATCGAGCTGCTGTCGGGGCTGGCGATCGGCTTCGCCGTCTTCGCCGTGTTCAACGCCGGCGCCGAGGCGCTGCGAGCGGTGGCGCTGCAGAGCGTCTCCTCCCTGCTGGCCTGGGACATGAGCCAGCGGCTCTTCCACCACATGATCCGCCTGCCCCTGCCCTGGTTCCAGCGGCGCAAGCTGGCCGACGTGCAGAGCCGCTTCCAGGCGCTCGATCCGGTCAAGGCGCTGATTTCCGGCGGCCTCGTCGGCGCGGTGATCGACGGGGGGCTGGCGCTCACCACGCTGGTGCTGATGACCCTCTACGCCCCGATGCTGGCGGCGGTGACGGGCGGCGGGCTGCTGGTCTACGTCGTCGTGCGTCTGTGCGGCCTTCCGCTCAGCCGGCGGCTCGGGGCCGAGGCGCTTCTGGCGTCGGTCGCCGAACAGGGCAAGCGCCTGGAGACCCTGCGCGCCATGCAGACCATCAAGCTGATGGGCGGCGAGAGCAAGCGCGAGGCCGACTGGGCCAACAAGTTGGCCGACTCCGTCCGCGCGAGCCAGAACAGCGCCCTGACGAGCTCGCTGTTCGCCACCGCCCAGAGAGCCTTCGAGGCCCTGGGCGGCATACTGATCATCTATCTGGGCGTGCGCGCGGTAACAGCGGGCGAGACCACCGTCGGGACGCTCTACGCCTTCATCGCCTATCGCAGCCAGTTCATGGCGCGGGCGACGAGCCTCTTCGACCAGATGATCAACTGGCGCCTGCTCGACGTGCACACCGAGCGCCTGGCCGACATTGCGCTGCGAGCGCGGGAGCCGGGACTGGATCGCGCGCCAGACGGCCTGCCGCCGGTGCGCGGCCGACTGGACATCGACGGGCTGATGTACCGCTACGGTCCGCGGGATCCCTGGGTGCTCAAGGGGCTGAACGCCCAGATCAGGCCCGGCGAGATGGTGGCGATCGTCGGCCTGTCGGGCGCGGGCAAGTCGACGCTGCTGAAAGTCCTTTGCGGCCTCTACCCGCCGACCGTCGGCGATGTCCGCCTGGACGGCCTGCCGCTGTCCTCATGGGGCGCCAAGGCGGTGCGCCAGGCCTTCGGCGTGGTGATGCAGGACGACGACCTGCTGCCAGGATCGATCGCCGAGAACGTCGCCTTCTTCGACGAGCACATCGACATGGAGCGGGTCTGGCGGTGCCTGGGCCTGGCGGCGATCGAGGAGGAGGTCCGAGCCATGCCCATGCGCGCCGAGACCCTGGTCGGCGACATGGGGTCCTCCCTGTCCGGCGGCCAGAAGCAGCGCGTGCTGCTGGCCCGCGCGCTCTACAAGGAGCCGCAGGTGCTGATCCTCGACGAGGCGACCTCGCACCTTGACCTCAAGCGCGAGCGATCGATCAACGCCGAGCTCAAGGCCCTGAGCATGACCCGGATCATCGTCGCCCACCGCCCCGAAACCATCGCGGCCGCCGACCGCATCCTGCGCCTGTCGACCGACCTGCAGGAGATCAAGCGCAACACCCAGAAGCCTCAGCACGAAACAGCATAGATAGAAAAACCACCAACACTCACAACTACTAGGTATAGATTCAATCTTGCACCATTCGGTGCGAGACAATTTCGCTTACATGAAACGCGGACTTGTGAATCAATTGAATATTTACCGAAAACACTACTTCTAGCTACTCTCGAATCTGCGCAGTTAGAGCGAGCGGAATCGTCCGCACAACTTCCAGATGGAATAGATGATGCGCGAATTGCTCGACGAAGAACTCTTGCTGATCGCCGGCGGCACGGGCAGCGACGACGAAAGCGAAGAAGAGGACAACGAGGTCGAAGAGGTCGTGGTCACCCCGCCGTCGGACGACGGCGACGATGACGACGGCGACATCGACTACGAAGATCCCGACGACAGCTACGACGACGGCGTGGGCCCCGAGGACGAATCCGAAGAGCCTGAGGACCTCGGCTCCCTGCGGATCACCGTCACCGTCGGCGGCCAGGAACTGTCCGGGAACCTCGACCTGAACAAGGCCGCCCAAGGCTTGCAGGAAGCCCAGATGTTCACGGCGCAATCCGCCCCCGGCGAGGCTTCGGACGCCGGCGAGAAGCTGAGCGAGGCTCTTGACGGCAACGAGCTGTCCGAGGTCGGCCAGCAGATCGCCGACACCGACGAGATCGGCGACGACCAGTCCTCGCTCGGCGGGATCGATCTCGATGGCGACGGAAACAACGACATCGAACTGACGATCAACGACGACGCCGACTACTATGCCTACCTCGATACCGATCTCGACGGCGACTACGACCGCCGCGTGAACCTCGGCCGGTCGGACGGCTGATGAGTTCGTCGCGACATTTCGCGACGAAGGGGGCGATCGCCATCATGGCGATCGCCTTTTCGGTCGCGCCCGGCTGGGCCGCCCAGGCGGACGACAAGTCGGCCGGTCCGATCTCGCTGCTCTCGATCTCGCCCGAGGGCCGCTATCTCGCCGTTGCACGCGACAATCACCCGGGCGGCAAAGGGGCCAGCCGCGCCGAACTGTCGATGATCGACCTGGCCTGTCCGGCGCATTCGTCCGTCCCGGCCTGCCGCCCATATCAGTTCAAGTCCGCAAGCCGGCTGAGCAGCATCACCTGGACTCTGGACGAGCGAGCCGCGCTGCTGGGCGCCGGGCCCTGGCGCCGCCTGACCAGGACCGACGAGGGCTGGACCCTCGACCAGGTCAGCGCGGGCCAGTCCGTGTCGCTGCCCGAGGTGATCACCCCCGAGTTCAACCAGCGCCTCTCCCCCAAGGCCATCCAGCAGGCCTTGGTCGAAGCCGAGGCCGATTTCGGCGCTCCCCTGACCGACGGCAATGTGCAGCTGTCGACCGACGGCGTGGCCGCCGCCTGGCGGATCCTCTCCCCCGACCGTGAGCTTCGCCTTCCAAACGGGCCGGTCTGGACCATTCCCGCCACCGTCTATGAGAAGGCGCCCGCCCAGAAGCCGCTATACGACCAGCGCCTGGACACCGTCACCGGCGCCGTCGAGATCTCTTCAGGCGTTCTCGGCCCGCGCGGCCAGATCGTCCGTATCGGCCGCAAGGGCGTGGAGACCAGCGACTGGCCCGAAGGGCTGACCGGTCCGATGAAGGTCGCCTACCCTGCCGGCGGCACGGGAGCGGCGATCGGCTACACGGCCGACGGCGTCTTTCGCCTGCGAGGCCCTGAGGCGCCCGCCGAACGGCTGGCTCGCTTCGTCGCCGACCAGCGGCAGGCAAGGCCGAACCTGGAACTGCGCCATGTTTCCCTGACCCGGTCGATGGACATGGCCGCCGTCGGCTTCACCTCGGTGGACGGCGGCGACGCGATCTTCCTGGTCTCATTGATCACCGGCGAGGCCCGCCCGGCCGCCACGCCGGGAGGCGAACCGACGCCACGCCACGAGACCGTCTCCCGGCCGGTGCTGCTGGGCTCGGGCGAGCGCGCCCTGCGGGCCCGGCTCTATTCGCGGGCCGCGAGCGGCCGTCCCGCGCGCGCCCTGGTCGTCACCCTCCACGGCGGTCCCGTCGAGAACATGACGGGCAACACCCATGCCTGGACGCGCTACTTCCTTGACCAGGGCCTGGACGTACTCGACGTCGATTATCGCGGCTCGCCCGGATATGGACAGCCCTTCTTCCACGCGCTGAAGGCGCCGATGGCGGAATCCCTGCGCGAGGACCTCGTCACGGCCCTGGCCCGGGCGCGCGGGGACGGCGGTTACTCGGCCGTCGGCGCGTACGGCGTCAGCGCCGGCGGCCTGGCCGGCGCGGCGGCCGCGCAGCTGGGCGCCCCCGGCCTCGACTTCGTCGTTCTCGACAGCGGCCTCATCGACCTTACCCCCGCCCAGCGATCGTACGACTGCGATCGCGGCCAGAACCCCGCGCGAAGCCACACGATTCACCTGTTCGGCCATGGCCCGAAGACCGAGGGCGGCTGCAGCACGGGCAGTTCGGGGCTTCCCCCCGTCACCACCGCCTCGGCCATCCCGGTCATCAGCTTCGCGGGCGGCAAGGACGCCCAGGCCTATCCGGGCGTCACGCGGCGGTGGGTGGACGCCATGCGCGCGCATGGCGGCTGCGTCACCCAGGTGACATCCCGGGACGACGGCCACACCGTCGGCGCGTGGTCGCCCGCTCGAGAGGCTGAGGCCAAACGGCTGCTGTCGGCCTGGATCGACGACGCGCTGGCCCGGAAACCTTCGATCTGCACGACGGACGCGGCCCTGAACTAGGCTATTCGGGCACGTAGACCATCTTGCCGTCCGGCAGGCGGTAGGTGACCCCGGCCTTGGTCCCCTTGCCCTCGCCGATCGCGCCGCTGGATTCGTAGCGGGTCAGCTCCCGGCCGTCCTTGACCACCATGCTCATGTCGGCCGCGCCGGGGTTGCGCACCACCACTACCTTCTCGCCGTTGAAGGGGTTCAGGGGGTTGCGGACGATCAGGATCATCAGGATGGCGATCACCACCACGAACAGGTCGATCAGATTGACGACCGACAGGATCGGGTCGTCGGCCTCGTCGTCTTCCAGAAAGCGCATCAGGCCGCGCCCCGCTCGATAGCCCGCAGGTCCTCCAGCAGCCAGCGGCGGCGGACGGTGAGCACGAAGTGGGCGATGCTGGCGGCGATCAGGGCGAGCACCACGCCCGAGAAGGCCACCACCAGGTTCTTGCCGATCGAGGCGCCGTCGCCCTCGCCCAGAGCCAGCAGCGCCGGCCCCATCGGGATCATGGTGGCCACCAGTCCGATCAGAGGAGCGCTGCGGGCCGTGACCCGCAGCCACTCCAGGCGCTTCATGATCCAGAGCTCCAGGTCGTCGGTCGCCGCGCCCGTGCGGGCATGGTGCGCGGCCAGGGCCGAGCGGTGGCGGCCGGCGCGCCGCTGGGCCGCCTCGACCAGGAAGCCGCCCAGGGCGACGAAGGCGTAGGCCAGCGCCAGCACGATCAGCACGAGGGCCGGGATCAGGAACAGACGGGCGAGGTCGAAGAGACCGGCCTCAAGAGTTTGCATGACGGGTCTCCAGTCGAGGGTCTTGGATGAATTGACGGCCGGCGCCGAGCACCAGGCAGGCGAGCAGAGCCAGCAGGCCAAGCAGGGCTGACGCGGGACGGGGCTGCGCCTTGGCAGGTGGTGCGACCTTCTCGAGGACGCGCCCGCGGACCGTCGGCTCGGCCTTGGCTTGCACTGGCTCGGCGGGCGAGGCCCCAGCCGCTGAGGACGATGGAGCGGCAGCGACTGGCGCACGGCCGCTGCGGCCGAAGCCCGGCAGGGCGGCCTCCAGCACGGCGGCGGTCTCGGCGGCGCCGGTCTGTGCGCCCGTGCCCTTCAGCTCGCGCCAGCGCTGGGCCATTTCGCGCAGGGTCTTGGCGTCGGGGCGCCAGTAGCCCTTGCGCACGGCCTCGGCCATGCGTTCGATCACCTGGGCCTGGGCGGTGGGATTGTCGGCCTCGAACCAGGCGTTCACGCCCAACCGGCGCTGGTCCATGACGAAGGTGTCGTGGATCGCCTGCCACTGGTCGGCGCGGACCATCGAGCGGTCCATGGCCTGCCAGCCGAAGAGGTTGTTGGCCATGTCCAGCACCTGCAGCGTGCCGGCATAGCCCTCGCCCTTCATGGACTGGATCCATTGCGGATTGAGGTAGCGGCCGCGCAGTTCGTCGGCCAGCACGGCGGCGGCGGGCCGCACCCTGGGTTGGGCCGAGCGCGCGTCGGTGATGAAGAGCTCGGGGCTGGCCCCGTCCAGCCGGCGCACGGCCGCCGACAGTCCGCCCAGATATTCGAACGGGTGATCGGTCGAGAGGACGCCGTGCAGGTTGGACGAGCGCGACAGCACCGCCGCCTGCACGCCGTGCAGCTGGGCGGCGAAGAGATTGCGCCCGGCCGGCTTCTCGCCCCAGGCCCCGCCGCCATAGGCATATTGCAGGCGCTCCATGAAGCCGTCGGCCAGCTCGCCGTCATCCTTCCAGGTGGTCGAGGCCATGGCCGCGCCCGGTACGCCCGTCCCGTAGTCGCCAGGCGGGTTGCCGAACAGGCGAACGGCCGCCAGACGCCCGGCGCGCGCGGGCTCGACGCCCTCGGCGACCAGCTCGGCCTCGATCCGGGCGCTGTTGTCGGCGACGGCGTTGCCCGGTTCACGCAAAGCCGACAGCGCCTGGATCCCCTCGTCCCAATGGCGCATGAAGCCGTCGAACTGGTCGCGATAGACGCCGGTGACCTGCAGCACGGCGTCGACGCGCGGCCGTCCCAGTTCCTTGGCCGGAATGATCTCCAGGCCGGTGACCCGGCCGCCCGCGTCCCAGCTCGGCCGCAGGCCCATGGCGTAGAGCGCCTGGCCCTCCACGACGCCAAGACTGCGGATCGCCTCGCCCGACCACAGGGAAAAGGCCAGCTTGGTCGGCGGCCGACCATGCCGGTCGCGATAGGCCGCATAGAGCTGGTCGAAGGCGTCCATGCCTGCGGCGTAGGCCGCGCGGCTTGGCAGCTTGTCAGGCTCGAAGGCGTAGAGGTTTCGACCGCTGGGAACCTCCGGATCACGCACGGGATCCCCGCCGGGGCCGGCCTTCACGAAGCCGCCGTCCAGGCCCTCGAGCAGCGCCTCGATCTCGCCGGTCCCCGCCAGGTTGCGATCGAGCGCGACGGCCCGCTCCAGCATGGCCGCAAGCTCGGGATCGGCGACATCGGCCAGCGGACCTGAAGACGCCAGGCGCCGGGCCACCAGCACGTAGGCGGGGCTCGCCTTCAGCTGGGCGAAGTCCTCGGCGAACACCTCCTTGGGGTCCAGGCCCAGGCGCCGGTAGTAGGGCTCGCCCAGTTGCTGCATCACCGTGGCGGCGCGCAGCTCGACCGGCGCGGCCTCGCCGAAGGTGTGCAGGCCCAGAGGCGTCGCGGTGGCCGCCAGGGCGTGCAGGTGGTCGTGCAGCGCCGCCAGGAACTCGGGAAACGCCCGCTCCATCCGCGCCTGGTCCCAGCCCATGTCGGCGGCCAGACCCGCGGACGTCGCCAGCGCGCGGATCCGCTCGGCGGTCTTCACCTGGACAGGGCCGGCGTCGAGCTGGGCGTATTCGTGCAGCAGGCCGTGCAGGTCGCGCAGTTCGTCATAGAGTCCGGCCGGCGCGAACGGCGGCGTCTGGTGGCTGATGGTGACGGCCCGGCCGCGGCGCTTGGCCTGGATAGCTTCGGAGACGTTGTCCTGGATGTAGGGATAGAAGACCGGCAGGTCGCCCAGCGCCAGGAACGGGAAGTCGTCGACCGAAAGGCCGCGGTCCTTGCCTGGCGTCCACTCCTGGGTTCCGTGCGTGCCCAGGTGGATCAGGGCGTCGCTCGCCAGGGCCTGCCGGGTCATCAGGTAGGTCGCCAGATAGAGGTGGCCCGGCGGGACCTTGGTGTCGTGATAGGCCTCGCCGACGCGGTCGGCGCGGGGCGGCTGGGGCAGCACCACCAACTTGCCCAGCTGGAGGCGCGGAACGACGAATACCTGACGGCCGTCCACCCGGCGCACGGCCCAATGCTTCTCCGGCGGACCCCAGCGGCGTGTCACGGCCTCGCGGACCGCGGCCGGTTGCCCGGCCAGCCAGGCCCGGTAGGCGTCGAGCGGAAAGGCCTGAGCCAGTCCCCGGGCCAAGAGGTCGTCCAGCGTATCGGGACGATAGTAGCCGCCGAGCATGGCCTGGGCGTCGGCGATCAGCGCCTTCTCGCCGGTGGGCGGCACGTCGTAGCCGGCCTCGGCCAGGCGCTGCGTCAGCAGGGCCAGGCTGCGCGGCACGTTGAGGTTCGAGGCGCCGATGTTCTTCTCGCCGCCGGGGTGGTTCCAGAACATCAGGGCCAGGCGCTTGTCGCTTTCCGGCTTGCGGCGCAGCGCCGCCAGGCGGGCGGCCTTGGCGGTCAGGGCCTCGACCTGGGCCGCTATAGCCGTCGGATCACCGTCCTCGACCGCGCCGATGACCATCGGGTCGCTGACGCCCCAGCCTTCGGGCGTGGCCAGCAGAGTCGCGGTCGTCTGGGGCGCGATGCCCGATGATGACGCCCGCCAGGCGGCGATGTCGCCTTCGCGGAACACGAACCCGGCCATCACCGGGATGTTCAGCGCCTCGAACTCGGCCTTCCGGGCCGGTCCGTTCTGCAGGTGCTGCAGGTTGACCAGCACGTCGAGCCCGGCGGCCCGCGCGACCCTGGAAACGCCCTGCGGATCGGCCGCTTCGAACCAGAACACCACCGGCGCGAGACCCTTGGCCTCGGCCGAGCGAACGATGGCGTCGAGCAGCGCGGTCTCGCCGGCGGCCAGCGCTCCGGCGTAGCTGATGATCCCGAGCCGCGGCGCGTCCTTGGCCCACCGTCCCTGCCCCCAGGCCAGATAGGCCTCGGCGCTTTCGAACGGGGCGGCGGCGTCCGGGTGATAGACGCCGGCCTTCGGCAGGACCTGGGCCGGCGGCAGCGCCGACAAGTCCTCGCCCGCGCGCCAGGCCAGATAGGCCCGGTAGAAGAGATCCAGATTGGCCTTGCCGCCGGCGCCATAATAGGCCGCCAGCCGCCGCGCGACCTCGGGCGGCAAGCCGCCTCCCCACGCGGGCGGACCGCCGCCGACACGCAGCCAGGGCGTCGTCGTCGCCGAAAGCGCCTCGCCCGCCGCGCCCATGACGGCGGCCGCGTCATTGCCCCGCGGCGTGTCGAGCACCAGCAGGTCGACACCGGCCGCCCAGTCCTTGGCCGGCCGGGGATCCTTGCCGACCCACAGGCCTTCCACCGACATCCCGTGGGGCTGGGCCCAGGCGTCGAGCCGGGCGAGCTTGCCCGGCAGGACGAAATCGGTGGTGACAACGCGTATCGACCCGGCCCGGGCGGCCGTCGCCGTCACGACAAGCGCGACGACGGCCAGGGCCAGGAACTGGAGCAGCCGGGCCATCAGAAGCTCAGGTTTAGGCCGAGGTGATAGAGCCGGCCCGGCTCGGCATAGGTGTAGGCGCTCGACTTCTCGGCCAGGCGCTGGTCGGTGATGTTCTCGACCCCGACCCGCAAGGCCACATGGTCGGTCAGCCGCTTGCGGGCTTCGAAGAACCACAGGGCGTAGGTCGGCAGCACGCCGGTGCTGACGACCTGGCGACCGACGTACTCGGCGCGCAACTGGGCGAAGAGGTCGTCGCGCGGCGACCATTCCAGACGGGCGTTGAGGCTGTCGCGCGGCTTTTCCAGCAGCTCGGCGCCGGTCGCCCGGTTCTCGGTCTCCAGATGGGTGTAGTTGGCCAGCAGCTTCAGATCGGCGGTCAGGTCGACGGCGGCGCCGGCCTCGAAGCCCTGGATGCGCGCGCGGGCGACGTTGCCATAGAGGCGGATCTCGCGCCCCCGCACGCCGCAAAAGGCCGTGCATTGAGTCTCGACGAGGTTCTTCAGGTCGTTCTGGAACACCGCCGCCCGCAGGCTCCAGCGGCCGGCGTCGTAGTCGAGGCTCGCCTCGTAGGTCGTGCCGATCTCGGGCTCGAGATCGGGATTGCCGTAGACGGTGAAGCGTCCGCCCGCGGCGACCACGTCGTATTCGGGCGACAGCTGCGTCAGGCTCGGCGCCTTGAAGCCCCGCCCGACGCCGCCCTTCAGCGTCAGGCGATCGGTGGCGTGGAAGACGGTGTAGAGCCTGGGGCTCGTCTGCCAGTCATAGGCCTCGTGATGGTCGAAGCGTGCGCCGCCGACCACCGACCAGCGGTCCGTGATCTCCCACTCGTCCTGCAGGAAGACGCCGTACTGATCGGCGCTGGCCCGGCCCGCGGCGTTGACCTCCGGATTGCGCAGGCTCTGGCGGCGCAGGTCGCCGCCGAAGCTGAAGCGATGCTTCCCCGCGACCGGGATGCTGACCAGGCCGTCGGCCACCTGCTCGACGATGCGCACCGGCGCGCTCGGCGTCTGCCGCGCCGAGCGGATGTTCACCCGGCTCAGCTCGCTGCGATAGGCCCGCAGGCTGGTGTCGCCCCAGGACCAGTCGCCCTTGTGCGACAGCGCGATCTGCTCGCGGTCGATGTCGTCGGAGAAGCGGTAATAGGTGATGGGCGCGGCCGAGGTGACCGTGTCGCGGTAGCGGAAATCCTTGCCGGCTGTGTAGGTCAGGTCGATGCGCTGGGCTGCGTCCGGCGTCCAGCTGAGGGTCGCCGACCCGTTCAGCGCCCGGCGACCTTCCAGCTCGGCCTGCCGCGGATCGGCGGCCATGTAGGTCGGGTCGCGGCCGGTGGCGTCGGCGTAGAGGCTGAGACCGAGCTTGCCCTCGACAAGCGGACCGCCGACGTAGCCGCCCAGCTGATAGGCCCTGCCCGCCCCGCTCTGCGGCAGCGAGCCGTTGATCGTGGCCGATCCGCGCCAGGCGTCCGTGGCGCTGCGGGTGATGACGTTGACCACCCCGCCCAGGGCGTCGGCGCCGTACAGCGACGACATCGGCCCGCGCACGACCTCGATGCGCTCGATCGCCTCCACCGGCGTCCAGGCCAGATCGTAGTCGGCGTGAGCCACGAGGCCGCCGGTGGCGCTGACCCGCCGGCCGTCAACCAGGACCAGGGTGTGCTCGACGGGCATGCCGCGCAGGCTGATCCCGCGGCGGGTCATGCCGATGCCGCCGACATTGACCCCCGGCTCGCCGCGCAGGGCGTCGGAAAGATCCTGGATCGGGCGCCGCTCCAGCACCTCGCGGGTGACCACCGAGATGGTGGCAGGCGCATCCTGCAAGCTCTGTTCGCCGGCTGTGGGCGTGACGACGACCTGGGAGACGGCCGTCGCCTCCTCGGCCAGGGCGTGGGTAGCACCCAGCGCCAGGCCCGACACCGAGCCGAGCAGCCACAGCGCGGCGCGAGCCGACGAACGAAGATTGGAAATCATGAAACGCGCCCCCGAGGCCGATCGAACAAGGTCGCGCTTGTAACGTTATAACATCACATTGAGTCAATACCCCTTTCCCGAGGATCCCTCGCGCAGACCGGTCGCCTTCTACGAAGGCGGCGACGCCTTGGCCTCGCCGACCGCGAGTGCTCCGCCCTCGGTCATGGTCAAAGAAAAGCCGATGATCGGCGTCCCGATGGCCGTCCTGATGGCCGCCGAGGCGAATCGATGCACCAGCTTGACCATGACATTCCGCGGGGCTTTGACCTCCCCGCCGCCGACGATGCCGAACGCCGCGGCCAGAAATGATCGTCGAGCGCCCAGGCCTGCGGGCCGGCGCGGAAAATCATGTCGTATTTGTCGGAACCTTTGGCGCTATAGCGCATATTAGCCGCCAGTCATTTTCGGGGACATCCATGCACGAACACGCTGGGCGCCGCGCGCGCGCCGAGGACCTGACCGACGTGGACGCCCTGGTCCGCGCCTACGCCGATCGGCAGCCGGACATGAGCGACGTCGGCCAGCGGGTCGCCTTCGGCACCTCGGGACACCGTGGTTCCAGCGCCGACGGCGCCTTCAACGAAGGCCATGTGCTGGCGATCACCCAGGCCATCGTCGAGCACCGCGCCGCCCAGGGCATCACCGGCCCGGTCTTCGTAGGCCGCGACACCCACGCTCTCTCCGAGCCGGCCTGGCGCTCGGTTCTGGAAGTGCTGGCCGGCAACGGCGTCGAGGCCCTGGTCGACGCGGCGGACGGCTTCACGCCGACCCCGGCCGTGTCCCACGCCATCCTGACCCACAACCGCGCCCATGCCGGCCAGGCCGACGGCATCCTGCTGACTCCGTCGCACAACCCGCCGCGCGACGGCGGCATCAAGTACAATCCGCCCTCCGGCGGCCCCGCCGGCGGCGAGATCACCTCGGCGGTCGCCGCCCGGGCTAACGAATTGCTCGAAGGCGGGCTGCGCGAGGTCCGCCGCGTTCCGTTCGAGCGCGCCAGGGCCGCGGCCAAGGCGCACGACTTCCTCGGCCTCTACATCGACGACCTGCCCGCCATCCTCGACCTGGACGCCATCCGCTCGGCCGGCGTGAGGATCGGCGCCGACCCCCTGGGCGGCGCGAGCGTCGCCTACTGGGGCGAGATCGCCGACCGCCACCGGCTGGACCTGACCGTGGTCAACGACAAGGTCGATCCGCAGTGGGCCTTCATGCCGCTCGACAGCGACGGCAAGATCCGCATGGACTGCTCGTCGCCCTGCGCCATGGCCAACCTGATCGAGATGATGAAGGGCCAGACCCCCTTCGATGTCGCCGTCGGCAATGACGCCGACGCCGACCGCCACGGCATCGTCACGCCAGACGGCGGCCTGATGAACCCCAACCATTACCTGGCGGTCGCCATCGCCTACCTCTTCGCCCACCGTCCGCAGTGGGGCCAGAACGTCGCCGTCGGCAAGACCCTGGTGTCCTCCTCGATGATCGACCGGGTCGTG
This sequence comes from Caulobacter endophyticus, assembly GCF_029543245.1. Lineage (GTDB taxonomy): Bacteria > Pseudomonadota > Alphaproteobacteria > Caulobacterales > Caulobacteraceae > Caulobacter > Caulobacter endophyticus_A. Next base: position 50,908 of record NZ_JARQWV010000008.1, on the reverse strand, counting down.
GCGGGGCTGGGCCGCCGCCTGCTGGAGACCCCCGTCGGGTTCAAGCACTTCGTTCCGGGCCTGCTGGACGGGTCGGTCGGATTCGGCGGCGAGGAGTCGGCCGGCGCGGCGTTCCTGCGCAAGGACGGCTCGGTCTGGACGACCGACAAGGACGGCATCCTGCTGTCGCTGCTGGCCGCGGAGATCCAGGCCGTCACGGGCAAGAGCGCCAGCCAGCTCTATGCCGGCCTGGCCGAGCAGTACGGCGCGCCGGCCTACGCCCGTATCGACGCCCCGGCCGATCGCCGGGAAAAGGCCCGACTGGCCGCGCTCAGCCCGTCGGACGTGTCGGCGCAGGTCCTGGCCGACGAGACGATCACCAGCGTCCTGACCGCCGCCCCAGGCAACGGCGAGGCGATCGGGGGTCTGAAGGTCACGACCGGCAACGCCTGGTTCGCCGCGCGTCCGTCCGGCACCGAGGACGTCTACAAGATCTATGCGGAATCGTTCCTGGGCCCCGACCACCTGAAGGCCGTGCAGACCCAGGCCCGCGACCTGGTCGGCAAGGTTCTCCAGTCCGCCTAACCCGTCGGCTGAACCATTCGAAGCGACTTGGAACAGGCCGCGCCCCGTCAGGGTCGCGGCCTTTTTCATCTGTGGCGGCCGCCTCGGCGCCGGATCTCCCCCGCGACAGGCATGCGGCGGAATGTCGCAGAGGTGCGCCGCGCTTGATGCAACTTACAGTCAAAAAGCAGACTGCCGAACACAGCCCAGATCGCCGCACACCCAGAAAAACCCAGGAACAGCTGACTTATTTCCAGGTGAAGATCGCGACACAGGAGTCACGTTTACTATGAACTATGTAACTGCATGAAAATGACTTGCCGTCACGCTTTTCAATAACAATGTAATGCATCCAAACTGCTACAAAAATTAACCTCTCGTTAATATTCAAAACCAAGTTTCCACGCGCTCGACGAGTTCTGGCGGAGCGCGGGACGGCTGGGGAAACCCAGAAACGCGCTGGAGGGGCCGCCTCGAAAAACTCGGGCGAGCGGCGATGAGCCGGCGGCAAGCAAGCCGCGGCCACCAGCGGGGTTTTTTTGTATGTCACAGCGTAAGCGCGCTTCCTCTCCGTCGCGCATCGGGCGGAGCCCCTCCCTATGGGCGGACGCCTCGGCCCTGGCCCTCGGCGCCGCCATCCTGGCGCCCCAGGCAGCCACGGCCGCCACCTTCACCGCCTCCAACGAGGCTGAACTGAAAGCGGCGATCCTGGCCGCCAACGCCTCGGCCGACGTCTCCTCGATCATCCGACTGACCCAGGCGATCACCCTGAGCGACCCGTCGACCATGCCGGCGGCGCTCAAGCCGATCACGATCGAGACCGACGGCTTCGGCCTGGACAACTTCGGCTACGCCGGCACGGCCGCGGTGACGCTCAGCGGCAGCTCGCAGATCAATTTCTCGACCAACACGGCCTCGACCTTCCGCAGCTTTACGCTCGTCAACAGCACCGGGCTGATCCTGGCGGGCGCCAACGTCACCAATACGAGCGGCACGAGCGTGAACGGCGCCGGGATCCTGCGGGTCGACGGCGGCCGGCTGAACACCGCCGGCCTGACGAACACTTCAACCGGCGTCCCCGCGACGGCCACGATCGAGATCGTCAACGGCGGCGTGATCGACATGTCGACGGCCACCCAGTCGACCATTCTGGCCAATGGCACGAACATCAACATGAACATGACGATCGACGGCGCCGGGTCTCGCCTGACCACGGCGAACGCCATGGGCATGGCCGCCGGGACGGCCGTGGTGATGGTCCGGAACGGCGGGACCCTGGCCGTCGCCAACGACTTCAGCCTGGGCACCCCCACGGGCACGACCCAGCACCACGTGACGATCACCGGCGCGGGATCGACCCTCGACGTCGGCGGCGACATTTTTGTCGCCCGCGGCACGCTGGACGTACTGGACGGCGCCCATGCCCGCTCCGCCTCGCTCCTCGTCGCGCGCTCGGTCAACCAGGCCGCCCGGCTGAACATCGCCGGCGGCGCGATCTTCGACACGGGGACCGTAACGATGGGCGCGCTGACTTCAGGGAACTCGATCCTGTCCCTGCAGACCGGCGGCGTCCTCAACGCCACCAATGTCACGGTGGGCTACAGCACCACCAACTTCGGCAACCTGGTGATCGGCGACGTGGGCGCGGTCACCGGCGCGGGCACGCTGAACGCGACGGGGGTGTTTCTGCGCGCCACCACCGGCGCGCTGACCTTCAACCATGACACCGCGGGCTATGTGTTCGCCACGCCGATCAGCGGCGCCGGCACGATCAATCACCTGGCCGGCGACACCCATCTGACCGGCGACAGCTCGGCCTTCACCGGCGCTGCCTACGTGACCGGCGGCACGCTGTCGGTCGAGGGCAAGCTCGGCGCGGCGGCCTCGATCTTCGACGTCCGGAACGCCGGCGCCGTCGCCCGGGTCCTCACCGGCGGCGAGCTGACGGCCAGCACAGTGGCCTCGAGCGACGGCGGCCTGCTGTCGGTGGATGGCGGCCTGCTGACCACCGGCGCCCTGACCCTCGCCAGCGGCGACGTCAGCGTGCTGTCGGGCGGCCTTCTGACCACGACGGGCCAGGTCAACATGGGCCTGGGAACCCTGACCTTGGACGGCGGTCGGCTGGAGGCCTCGACCTTGTCGGGCTCCACCCAGACGTCCGGTTCGAGCACGATCCAGCTCCTCAACGGCGGCGTGCTCAACCTGACCGGCACCACGAGCGTCATCGCCAACAGCGTCAACGCCACCGCCAACCTGATCGTCTCGGGCGCGGGTTCGCGCTTCAGCACGGCCAACGCCTTCAGCTTCGGCACGGGCCTTGGCGTGATGACCGTCTCCGACGGCGGGACGGTAGAGTTCGGCGGCCGCTTCAACGTGGGTTCGCCGACCGGGCTCCTCCAGCATCAGGTCACCGTCACGGGCGCAGGCTCGAGCCTGATCATCAACAACGGGCAGCTCTACATCGCCCGCGGCGCGCTGGACCTGCTGGCCGGCGCCCGCGCCAGCGCCAGCTTCATCACCCTGGGGATCTCGGCCAACCGGGAGGCGACGCTGAACATCGCCGGCGGCTCGATCTTCGACACGCCCGGCGCGGTGGCCGTGGGCTCGCTCAGCTCCGGCGCTACCGCCTTCCTGAACCTGCAAACGGGCGGCGTGCTGAACTCCGATGTCGTCACGGTCGGCTCGGCCACGCGCGACGGTGAAGTGATCATCGGCGGCAAGACCGCGATCGTGGCCGCAGGCGTTCTGAATTCGCCCAGCCTGTTCCTGACCGGAACCACCGGCGCGCTGACCTTCAACCACGACACGGCCGACTATGTGTTCGCCACGCCGATCAGCGGCGCGGGGACGATCAACCACAAGGCCGGCCTGACCCACCTGACGGGCGACAGCTCGACCTTCGCCGGCGCCACACACGTCACCGGCGGCACGCTGTATGTGGACGGCGTGCTGGGCGCGGCCGGCTCGACGCTCGACATCCAGGCCGGCAGCGTGCTGGGCGGCTCGGGAACCGTGGGCGGCGACGTCGCCTCGGTCGGCGGGACCATCGCGCCGGGCAACAGCCCCGGAACCCTGACCATCGCCGGAAGCCTGACCCTGGACGCGGCCTCGACGCTGAACGTCGAGTTCGGCCAGTCGAACGTCGTAGGCGGCCCGATGAACGACCTGGTGCTCGTGGGTGGAAACCTCACCCTCGACGGCACGGTCAACGTCATCCAGACGGCCGGCGGCGTGTTCGACCAGGGCCTCTATCGCATCGCGTCCTACGGCGGCTCTCTGACCGACAACGGCCTGGCCATCGGCGCCCTGCCGGCGGGCTCCACCGTCTCCCTGCAGACGGCCATCGCCGGTCAGGTGAACCTGATCAACACCACCGGCCTGAGCGCGAACTTCTGGGACGGTGACGGGCTTCTCGGCGTCAGCAACGGCGCGATCGAGGGCGGCAACGGAACCTGGACCGCGTCGTCCAGCAACTGGACGCTGGCCAACGGCGCGATCAACGCGGCCTACACCGCCGGGGACTTCGCCATCTTCGCCGGCGCATCCGGCCTGGTGAGCGTGGCCGACCCCGTCGCCGTGGGCGGCATGCAGTTCGCGGTCGACGGCTATCGCCTGACCGGCGAGCAGATCGCGCTGAACGGCGCCTCGGCCACCGTGCGGGTCGGCGACGGAACCGCGCTGGGCCAGGACTACGTGGCGACGATCGATGATGTGCTTGGCGGCGCCGCCCAGCTGGTGAAGACCGATCTCGGGACCCTGGTCCTGAACGGCGACAACACCTATGCCGGCGGCACGCGCGTCTCGGCCGGCACGCTGCTGGTCAACGGCGACCAGTCGGGCCAGACGGGCGCCAACCTCGTCGACATCTACGGAACCCTGGGCGGCGTCGGACGCCTTGGCGGCGACATCACCGTCAATGGGACCCTGACCCCGGGCCTGGCGAGCGCGCCGGGCGTGCTGACCCTCGACGGCGACGTCGTCCTCGGCTCGACCGCCACCCTGCGCTACCGCCTGGGCCAGGCCGGCGTCGCCGGCGGGGCCCTCAACGACCTGCTGGTGGTCAACGGCGACCTGACCCTCGACGGCTCGCTGGAAGTTTCGGAAACGGCCGGCGGCGCCTTCGGCGTGGGCATCTACCGGCTGATCGACTACACCGGCGCCCTGACCGACAATGGCCTCAACGTGACCATCACCCCCGGCGGCGCGGCGGTCAGCGTGCAGACGGCGGTCGACGGCCAGATCAATCTGGTCAACAGCGGCGGCCTGCTGGTCAACTACTGGGACGGCCAGACCCTCGGCGCGGCCGGCAACGGCGTCATCGAGGGCGGTTCAGGAACCTGGACGGCCTCGAAGACCAACTGGACGACCAGCACCGGCGCGGTGAACTCGACCTACGACCCCGGCGAGTTCATGATCTTCACCGGCGCGGCGGGCACGGTCCAGGCCAGCAACGCCGACGGCGCCCTGGCGGTCAGCGGCATGCAGTTCGCCGCCGACGGCTATCGCCTGACCGGCGACGCCATCAGCCTGGAGGCCGGCGACGCCGCCGTCAGGGTCGGTGACGGCACGACGGCCGGCGCGGCCTTCACGGCCGTCATCGCCGCCCAGCTGACCGGCCCCGGCCGCCTGGACAAGACCGACGCGGGAACCCTGGTGCTGACCGCCGCCAACGCCTATGCCGGCGGCACCAAGATCAGCGGCGGCACTCTGCAGCTGGGCGCGGGCGGGACCACCGGCTCGATCCTGGGCGACGTGGCCAACGACGGCGTGCTGGCCTTCAACCGTTCGGACGCGGTCGGCTTTACCGGCGCGATCTCGGGCGGCGGCGTGATCGCGCAGATCGGCTCGGGCGTCACCACCCTGACCGGCGACAACAGCGCCTTCACGGGTCGCACCGAGGTCCATGCCGGAACCCTGGCCGTCACCGGCGCTCTGGGCGGCGCGACCGAAGTCCTGCGCGGCGGCCGCCTCACGGGCGCCGCCACGCTGGGCGGACTGACCAACGGCGGCGTCGTGGCGCCGGGCCAGGGCGTCGGCGCCCTCACCGTCGCGGGCGACTACGCCGGCGCCGGCGGGACCCTGGAAATGGAGGCTCAGCTCGGCGGAGCCGCCGCCACGGCCGACCTGCTGGTGGTCCGCGGCGCGACCTCGGGCACGACCGCGGTGCAGGTTCAGCGTCTGGCCGGCGGCGGCGCCCCCACCGCCGACGGCGCGCTGCTGGTGCAGGTGGACGGCGCCTCGGACGGCGTCTTCACCCTGGCCAACGGCGACTACCTTCTCGACGGCGAGAGCGTGCTGGTCGGCGGCGCCTACGGCTACGTCCTGCGCAAGGACGCGACCGGCGGCGACTGGCGCCTGCGCTCGGCCCAGGGCGACAGCGGCAAGCCGCTGTTCCAGGCCGGCGCGCCGCTGTACGAGGCCTATCCGCAGACCCTGCAACTGCTGAACGGCGTCAGCACGCTGCGCCAGCGCGTCGGCACGCGGCAGTGGTCGGGCCAGGCGGTCTGGGGCCGCATGGAAGGCGGCCACAGCCGTCTCGAACCCGTCGTCTCCACCACCGGCGCGAACCTGAGCGCCGACCGCTGGAAGATGGAGTTCGGCATGGACAAGCCCCTCGCCGAAACGGTGATGGGCGGCCGGCTGACCGGCGGGCTGACCGTCCACTACGGCGAGGTCAGGGCGAAGATCGCCTCGGCCAACGGCGATGGCCGTATCGACACCCGGGGCTTCGGTTTCGGCGCCAGCCTGACCTGGGCCGGCGACGGCGGCGGCTATGCCGACGCGCAGGTCCAGGGCAGCTGGTTCGACAGCGACCTGACGTCCGCCCAGCTGGGTCGTCGCGCCGGCGGCCTCGACGGCGACGGCTATGCGGCCTCGCTGGAGGTGGGCAAGTCGATGGCGGCCGGCTCGTCCCTGCGCCTGACCCCGCAGGCCCAGCTGACCTACGCCAGAACCGGCTTCCAGAGCTTCACGGACTCGTTCGGCGCCGTGGTCTCGGACGACAAGGGCGACAGTCTGCGGGCCCGCCTGGGCCTGGCGGTCGATCGCGTCTGGAGCGTCAAGGACGGCGAAGGCGGCCTCTACGGCCTGGTCAACGTCAGCCACGAGTTCCTCGGTGGAACCCGTGTCGACGTCTCCGGCGCCCCGCTGGACGCGCGCAACCGCCGCGCCTGGGTGGGCGCCGCCGTCGGCGGCAACTACAGCTGGGGCCAGGGCCGCTACGTGGTCTATGGCGAAGCCGCCGCCGACACGTCCGTCTCGGGCTTCGGCGACAGCTACGACGTGACCGGAACCGCGGGCTTCCGCGTCCGGTTCTGATAGCGATAGCGGGGCGGACGCAACGTCCGCCCCGTCGTCAAGCGCCCCGCCCTTTCAAGGGCGGGGCGTTTTTCATGCCCGGGCCTTGAAGCCGCCCGCCGCCACGACGCCGCGATGCAGGACGACCTGGCGAGGCGTCAGCCTCGCCACGGCCTCGGCCGAGCTGGCCGCGTCCACGAAGACGCAGTCGGCCGCGTCGCCGGCCTTGGGCCACTGCTGCTCACCCGTGAGCGACAGAGGGGTGACCCCGCCCGTGGGGATCTTCAGAGCCTGGCCGATGGCCTGCTCGTCCGACCAGCCGTAGAGCTGGCAGGCCAGCTTGGCCTTTTCCAGCACGTCGCCGCTGCCGAACACCGACCAGTGGTCGATGACGCTGTCGGTGCCGGTGAACACCTTGACGCCCGCCGCTTGCAGCGCGGGGATCGGCATCACCCGGCCGCCGAACGGCACGGTGGAGGCCACCGACACGCCCGCCGCGGCCATGCGCCCGGCAAGCTCCGTCAGGGCCGGCTTTTCCAGCGACATCAGCGAAAAGCCGTGGCTGATCGTGACCCGGTCCTTCAGCGCCGGGTTGCGGGCGGTGATGTCGGTGATGCGCGAGATGGCCGCGACGCCGCTTTCGCCCGGCTCGTGGATGTGGATGTCGACGCCGGCCTTCTCGTCCAGCGCCACCTGCATCATCAGGTCGACCGACCGCTCCATGCCGCCGTCGACTGTGGTGGGGTCGATGCCGCCGACATAGGCCGCGCCCGCCCGCACCGCCTGGCGCATCTGCTGCTCCAGGCCGATGCTGGCGAAGCCGTGCTGCGGGAAGGCGACGATCTCGTAGCCGAAGTCGGGCTGGTGACGGTCGAGGGCGGCTTTCAGCTTCTCGACGTGCTTGGTCCCGATCACCGGATCGACGTTGCACTGGCTGCGGGCGAAGGTGGTGCCATAGCCCTGCAACAGCGCCACCAGGGCCTCGGCGCGGGGCTCCAGCGTCGGCAGCAGCTCAGGCAGCAGCTTCTGCTCCAGCTTGATCTGGCCGGCGATGCCGCCCTTGCGCTTGCGCGGCGCCTGCCAGGGGCCGCCATAGAAGGTCTTGTCGAGGTGGATGTGCATGTCGCGGAACGACGGCAGCATCAAGAGGCCGCCGGCGTCGTGCACCACCGCGCCGGGCGGGATCGCCGCGCCGGCCGGCAGGACGGCGGCGATGGCCCCCTTCTCGATCTTGATGGTCTTCAGCTCGGTGCGCGTACCGACCACCTCGTCGCCCTCGCGCTCGTAGCCGGTCTCAAGCCGGACGTTGCGCAGGAAGTAGGTCGCGCCCGCCGCCGGCCCCTTGGCCGGGGCGGCTGCGGAAGCCGAGGGGGCCGAGGCGGCGAGGCCGAGCGCCCCCGCCGCCAGGCCGCCGGCGCCCAGCAGGGCGCGGCGGGAGAGATCGGCCGCCGGGGCGGCGGAAACGGAGGGAGTGTTGAACATGCGATCGCTCATATCGGCCTCTAGAACTTGTAGCGGACGCCGAGCTTCACCTGCCAGACGGACTGGGTGTTGAAGCTGGTGGCGGCCTTCGACGTGAACTTGTCGAACTGGTAGAAATTCCCCTGCCCCGCGGCGCAGCCGATGCCGGTGAACTGGCAGTTGCGGGCCACGATGTTCGACGAGACGTAAGGGTTGGGCACCTGCTGGATCACGCCCCACTTGTTGTTGAGCATGTTCCCCAGGTTCTCGATGTCGACATAGATCTCGGCCTTGGCCGCGTGCGGGAAGACGGCCGGGGCCTCCTGGCTGAGGCGTACGTCGATCGTGGTCACTTCGGGCGACTTGAAGGCGTTGCGCGGCGTGATCTTGCCGGCGTAGTCGATCAGGCCGGTCTTCTGCAGGAAGGCGTTGAAGGCGGCGAAGTCGAAGCCCGGCGCGTAGGAGATGATCGGATCGCTGGTGGCGGTGACTAGGCCGTTCGCCGTCTTGGGTACATAGAGCAGCTGGCGATTGCGCGAGGCGTTCGAGCCGTTCTCGCCGACCAGCACGTCGCCGGCCTGGGCGGCGTTGGCGCCGACGTCGAAGGTGTAGCTGAACGGCAGGCCCGAGCGACGCTGGGCGAACAGGCTGATCCCGGTCCGATAGCCCGAGAAGAACTCGCGGCGATAGCTCAGCGACAGCTTGGAGAGGTTGCGGAACTCGTAGTTCGAGGTCGCCAGGCCCGGGTCGTTGGGGTCGTCCGTCGCCACGCCGTTGTAGTTGGCCGCCGCCACCGTGCTGATGCCCGGATTGACGTCCTTGGAGTTGATGTAGGTGTGCGAGACCTGGGCGTCCAAGCCGTCCAGCCAGCCGTCGGACCAGCGCTTGCCCAGCGCCACGCCCAGCTGGTCGGTGTGGCCCTTGCCGGTGTTGGTGACGAAAATGTCGTAGCGGTTGTCACGGCCGCGCAGGAAGGTCGGGCGGCCGTCGGGCGCGGCCGGGCCGGGATTGGCCTCGCTGTAGAGGTCGCGCCAGGTGACGGCGTCCTTGACCTCGGTGCGGATGTATTCGGCGCTGACCCGCCAGTCGTCGCCGCCGAAGCGGCCCAGGTCGAAGTACTTCTGGACGCCGATCGAGGCCTTCCACGACGACTGCGGCTTGAAGTCCGGGTCGAGGATGTTGGTCAGCCCCTGCCCCGTCGCGGCGCTGGCGGTGTTGAGCTGCTGCACGGCGGGATTGACGGTCTTGGCGTCGACATTGTTCAGGCCCGCCAGGCACGCGGCGCTGGTCGTGGCGGTGCGGGCGCAGTTGACGTTACCGAGCACGATGCCGGTGTTGTAGAAGGTGTTGGCCGTCCACACGGTAGGCGAGCCGCCGCCGAACAAGCCCACGCCGCCGTAGACCGTCAGGGTCGGATCGGGCTGCCAGTTGAAGCCGAAGCGCGGTTGCAGCAAGTGCTTGCCGTCGAGATTGGCGCTGTTGTCCAGGCCATAGCGGGACAGGATCACCGGATTGGCCTGCGGGCTGTCGCTCTGCTCGAACCAGTCGTAGCGCAGGCCCGCCTTCAGGGTCAGGTTCGGCAGGATCGCCCACTCGTCCTGGAGATAGACCGTGTTCATGGCCGAGTGGATCGTGGCCCCGCCGTGCGCCTTGATGTTGTCGCCGGCGTTGGCATAGGCCAGCGACGAGGCCCGCTTGGCCTCCAGGTCGGCGATGGAGTCGAAGACATAGGCGCCGTTGGCGTTCTGGACGAAGACGTCCCAGATCTTCAGCGCCTCGCGCTCGTAGCCGCCGGTGATCTTGTGGGCGCCCAGGGTGTAGACGCCCTTGGCCCGGTACTGTTGCAAGTAGGTGGTCAGCTCGTTGGCCTGGTAGGAGGCGTCGGTGCCGGCATAGATGCTGGGCCCCACGCCCGCGCCGCTCACGAACACCCGGAACTGGGCGTAGTCCGTGCCCGCCAGCGGCGTCGAGGGATTGTCCATCTTCTTGTACGAGGCCGACAGCTCGGTGGTGAAGTTGTCGGTCCAGTTCGAGAACAGCTGCGCCTTGTAGACGTCGAGATTGTTCTCGCGCTCGATCCACTTCGACAGCAGGCCAAGCGAGGTCGAGGCGCCCGTCAGGGTGTTGCCCGAGGCGTTGAGGTTGGAGCCGTAGGTGCGCTGGTAGGAGACCGTGGCGCGGTGGCGGTCGCTGATGTTCCAGTCCAGCTTGATGAAGTACTTCTCATCCAGGTTGCGGAACTGCGAGGCCGAATAGCCCAGCGGGTCGTAGCCGTAGACGCGCTTGATGATCTCGCGCACCTGCTCGGCCTGGGCGACGGTGATCCCCGGCACCTCGTTGGGCATTCCCGAACCGACCGGGCCGGTCAGCGACGGCTCGACGCGCTCGAACTTCTCGTAGTTGGCGGTGAAGAACAGGCGATCCTTGATGATCGGACCGGTCAGGGTGGCGCCCCAGGTCTTCTCCGAGAACTTGCCGCCCAGGGTGCGCTTCTGGCGCGAACCGTCCTGGAAGTCGTCGTACTCGAACTTCTTGCCTTGCAGGTTCTGGTTGGTGTTCTCGAAGAACACCATGCCGTGGAAGGCGTTGCCGCCCGACTTGGTCGTGGCGTTCATGGTGCAGCCGCCGAACGAGCCGTAGTTGACGTCATAGGGCGCCAGCTCGACCCCCAGGGTCTCGACCACGTCCATCGAGATCGGCGAGCGCTGGGTCGGATAGCCGTTGGCCTGCAGGCCGAAGTCGTCGTTCTGGCGCACGCCGTCGATGGTCAGCGAGTTGGAGCGGTTATTGGCCCCGCCGCAGATCAGCGCCTTGCTGTTGGTGGAGTCGATGGCCACGAACGGGTTCATCCGCGCCAGGTCCTTCAGGTCGCGGCTGATCGAGGGGGCCAGCTGGATCTGGGCGGCGCTGAAGTTGGAGCTGGGACCGGTCTTGAGGTCCTTGGCGCCGACCGAGGCGGCGGTGACGACCACCGCGTCGACCGAGCCGCCATCGAGCGCGAAGTTCAGCTGGAAAGCGTCGCCGGTATTGACCGCCGGCACCTCGACCGTCTTGGTCCCGTAGGTCTCGGAATTGGCCGTCACCCGGTAGGGGCCGCCCGGACGCAGGTTGCGGGCCGAGAAGACGCCGTCGGCGCTGGTGGTCGCCGTGGTGGTGGTGCCCGAGGGCGCGTGGACGATGGTCACCTGGGCGCCGGCCACGGGCGCGCCGGCCTCGTCGGTCAGCCGCCCCTGGATCGCGCCGGTGATCACCTGGGCCTGGACCACCGCGGGCGCGACCGCCATCGCGATCACCCCGATCGCGGCGCCGGCCGAAAGCCTTCTCATGAACGTCATCGCCATATCCCCTGTTGCGAGTGCGGCGCGCGTATCCCCACGCGGCCGTGTCCTCGGCGGCGGGATCGGCACGGTCGCCGGGCCGCCAGGGACGACTTCAGGGAAACTTGAATTTCGTCGATGATCTAAAACTAAATCGTCGACGATTTAATAAATCAGTGTCGACGTTATGTCTGCCAGTTTTTTTGGCCGCGTAGCGCGGGGAGGCGCCCGACGTTGGGGCGCCGCGGGTCTTTGAACCGGGTTCTGATGCAAGAATGGAGTCGACGGATCGTCGACGATCTTCCGGGCGCGGACGAGCCAGGTTGGATCGCCCACTTGCGACTCCAGCCATCACTTCCGAGTTTCCCCGCGAAGGCGGGGATCCAAGCTGCTTTTCAGGAGACGGCGCGACCATGAGCGAGCCGCAGCCCCCGCTTGGGTCCCCGCCTACGCGGGGAAGGACGGATCTGGGGGAATGGCGGGGACAGGAAAGCTCAGAGCCCCCCGCCCCTAGATCCGGTCGATCTCGGTCTCGCGCACCTTGCCCGCCTCGTCCTCGAGCGAGAAGCGGTCGCGGGTGGTGACGTAGAAGCTGGCCCCGAAGCGGCCGACCGGGAAATAGTCCTGCAGGCTCACCCGCCAGGCCTTGGTGTCGATCAGGCCCTCGCGGGCGTGCAGGTGCAGCACCTTGCCGAAGAAGATCAGCCGGCTGTCGGTGCGGATGGTCTCCCACAGGGCGCATTCGAAGGCGACCGGGGCCTCGGCGATGCGCGGCGGGGCGATCTCGACCGAGGGCGCGGTGGTCAGGCCCACCTTGTCGAGCTCGCTCTGGTGGGCCGGCAGCGCCTCGCCGCAGGCGTGCATCTTGGCGGCGATGGCCTCGTCGGCCAGGTGCACGACGAACTGGCCGGACGTGACGATATTGGCGGCCGTGTCCTTCAGCCCGCCGGAGGCCAAGAGGTTGATGCTGATCATCACCAGCGGCGGCTCCTCGCCCAGCATGTTGAACATGCTGAAGGGGGCGGCGTTGACCACGCCGTCGGCGTTGATCGTGGTCACCAGGGCGATGGGCCGAGGCACGATCAGGCTCGCCATCAGCTTGTAGCGTTGATAGGCGGTGATGCTGGCGAAATCGACGTGCATGACGCGGCTCAGGCCAGGTTCAGCATCTGGGCCAGGGTCTTCACCGAGGACGGCCGCTCCAGGCAGATCCGATCCTCCAGGCCGACCAGGTGGGCGTTCATCGCCGCCACGGCCCGCTTGGCGTCGCCCTTGGAGATGGCGTCGACGATGTCGCAATGCTCCTCGTGCTCGCAGGCGGCGTTGCCGGCCGGCTCGTACAACGCCACGATCAGCGAGCAGCGCGAGATCAGTTCGGTCAGGTAGGCCAAGAGGATCGGGTTGCCGCCCAGGGCCGCCACCCGCAGGTGGAAGTTGCGCGCGGTCTGGGCCCAGGCCGGCTGGTAGGCGTTGGCCATGGCCTCTTCCTCCTGGTGCAGCAGGGCGTGCAGTTCCTCGATGTCCTTGCCGCTGTGGCGCTGGACGGCCAGCTCCACCAGGGCGGCTTCCAGCGCGCGGCGGGCCTCGAAGATCTTGCGGGTCTCTTCCGGCGTCGGGGCGGCAACGACCGCGCCGCGGTTGGGCCGCAGCTCGACGATACGGTCGTGCTCCAGCCGTTGCAGCACCTTGCGCACCACCGCCCGGCTGACGCCGAACAGCGAGCACAGGGCCGGCTCGGGCAGCTTGGTGCCCGGCGGCAGGCGCTGGTTCAGCACGCCGTCGAACACCGACTGGTAGATCCGCTGCTCGACATCGGCCCCGCCATCGACGGCGGCGATGCCGGCCATGTCGGTCTTGGCCGGACCACGGCCGGCCTTGCGCGCGCCGGCGGCGGTCTTCGAGGCGTTGCGCGGCTTGGCCGAGGGCGTCTGGGTCATGAAATCCGCCGAAACTGGTGATTGCGGTTGTAGGCGCCCGCATCGAGGCCGATGCAACCGGGGATCCGCGCCAACCCACCGCCTTGAGACCACGATGCCGCGATCGCGAGCAGATTTGCAACGACGAATGTCGACTTTCTGCACAGTAAGAATGTCGACGTACAATTCTTCAAATCGTCGACGATTTTATGAGCCGATGAGCGAGCGACGCGATTAACTCGCCTTCGAACACGGCCCGCCGCCCACGCGTCGCGCCAGCTCAAGAGGTGTCTCGTGTCGAATCCGTCCCGCCGCATGTTCGCCGTCGGAAGCCTCGCCGTCCTGCTGGCCGCCTGCAAGGGCCAGGGCGGCGCGGGGCCGGTGAAGATCGGCCTGGTCACCGCCCTCTCCGGCCAGTCGGCGCGCTCGGGCGAGGCCATCACCCGGGGCCTGACCGTCGCCATCGACGAGATCAACGCCGCCGGCGGCGTGCTGGGCGGGCGCAAGCTGGAACTGGTCCGCCGTGACGACGAGAGCAACCCGGCCCGAGGCGTCACCGCCGCCCGCGAACTGATCCACCGCGAGAAGGTGGCGGTGCTGTTCGGCGGGCTCGACACCCCTGTGGCCCGCGCCATCGTGCCGATCGCCAGCCAGGCCAAGGTTCCCTTCATGGTGCCGTGGGCGGCCGGCACGGCCATCACCCAGAACGGGACCAGCCCCAACTTCGTGTTCCGCGTCTCGGCCGTCGACGAAGAGGTCGACAAGGCCATGGTCGCCTATGCCCGCGAGACCTTCGCCGCCAAGCGCCCCGGCCTGATCCTGCTCAACAATCCCTGGGGCGAGTCCAACGAGAAGGGGCTGAAGGCGGCCCTGGCCGCGGTCGGTTCCCCCCTTGCCGGGTCCGAGCGCTTCGAGCCTTCCGACGTCGACGTCACGCCGCAGCTTGGCCGGCTGCGCGCGGCCGGCGCCGACGCCCTGCTGCTGGTCGGCACGGTGGGACCGTCGGCCCAGGTGGTGCGCTCGCTGGACCGCATGGGCTGGAACGTGCCGGTGGTCTCGCACTGGGGCCCGGCCGGCGGTCGCTTCGGCGAGCTGGCCGGCCCCAACGCCGGCCGCGTGACCTTCGTCCAGACCTACAGCTTCGCCGGGCCGATCACACCGGCGCGCGACAAGGTGCTGGCCGCCCTGATGGCCAAGTACCCCGACATCAAGTCGCCGGCCGACATCTCGCCGGCCGTGGGCGTGGCCAACGCTTACGACGCCCTGCATCTCACGGCCCTCGCGCTGAACAAGGCCGGCTCGACCGACGGCGACGCCGTGCGCAAGGGCTTTGCCGCCATCGACCGCTACGAGGGCCTGATCAAGACCTACGAGCGCCCCTTCGCCGACGGCCGCCACGACGCCCTGACGGAAAAGGACTACGTCTGGGCCCGCTTCGAAGGCGACGCCATCGTGCCGGTCCAGCGCGGCTAGGCCATGGATCTTCTGGCTCCCCTCCTCAGCGGCCTGGCGCTCGGCAGCATGTACGGGCTGATCGCGTTGGGCTTCCACATCACCTTCTCGGTCTGCGGGGCGCTGAACTTCGCGCAAGGCACCAGCGCCATGCTGGGCGCGGTGCTGCTGTTTACGCTGGAGCGCACCCTGGGCTGGCCGATGCTGCTGGCCGCGCCGACGACCATCGCGCTGTGCGGCCTCTATGGCCTGCTGGTCGAGGGCCTGGCCGTGCGGCCGTTCCTCAAGCGCAAGTCCGACGCCTGGCTGATGGCCACCGTCGCCCTGGGCCTGGTCACCGACAACGCCACGCTGTTCCTGTTCGGCACCGAGCCGCGCAGTCTCAGCTCGATCCTGACCGCCTCGTCCGTCAGCGTCGGCGGCGCCTCGCTGGGCGTCTATCCTCTGCACCTGCTGATCCCCGTCGTCGGCTTGGCGACCGCCGCCGCGCTGCACTGGATCAGCCGCAAGACCCTGCTGGGCACGGCGATCCTGGCCGTGGCCCAGAACCGCGACGCCGCCAGCCTGATGGGCATCCCCGTCAGCGCCATGATCGCCGCGGCCTTCGCCGTCTCCTCGGCCCTGGCAGGCATGGCCGGCGCCCTGGTGGCGCCGCTGTTCACCATCCAGCCCGACATGGGCGTCGTCCTGGGCCTGAAGGCCTTCGCCGTGGCCATCCTCGGCGGCCTGAAGAACCCGTGGGGCATCATGACCGCCGGCGTGCTGTTCGGCGTGGTCGAGGCCGCCTCCGCCAGCGTGCTGGGCTCGGGCTACACCCAGATGCTGACCTTCGGCCTGGTGATCCTGGCCCTGGCCCTGCGCCCCGACGGCCTGCTGGGCCGCGCCGAGGTGCGAAAGGTATGAGCATGCGTTCCCTCGGCTCCACCCTGGCCGCGCTGGGCGCGGTCGTCGTCGCCCTGGTCCTGGCCGGCGTGCTCGACAGCTACTACGCCTTCGTGCTGGGCCAGATCGCCCTGCTGACCATCGTCGGCGTCGGCCTCAACATCCTGATCGGGCTTGGCGGCCAGATGTCGTTCGGCCATGCCGGCGTCTACGCCATCGGCGCCTATGCCGTGGCGGTGCTGACCACGCGGCTGGATGTCAGCTTCTGGATCGCCTGGCCGCTGGGCGCCCTCTTGGCCGGCGGCGTCGGCGCACTGATGGCGATCCCGGCCCTGCGCCTGAAGGGCCCATACCTGGCGATGGTCACCATCGCCTTCGGCCTGATCGTCGAGCACGGCCTCGTCGAACTGCGCGACGTCACCGGCGGCCAGAACGGCATCCTCGACATCCCCGCCCCCAGCCTGTTCGGCGTCGCGCTGGACGCCAACGGCCTTGCCATGCTGGCCGTGGCGGTGGCGGCGGCCTCTCTGCTGGCCTTCCAGCGCCTATCAGCCGGCGGCTGGGGAGCGGCCATGCGGGCCGTGCGCGACACCGACGTCGCCGCCGCCTCGGTGGGCCTGAACCCCACCGTCGTGCGCACCCTGGCCTTCACGCTGTCCGCCCTGTTCGCGGGCGCCGCAGGCGGCCTCTTCGCGCCGATGGCCGGCTTCGTCACGCCCCAGACCTTCAACCTGACCCAGTCGATCCTGTTCGTGCTGGTGGTGGTGCTGGGCGGATCCGGAACCCGCCTGGGGCCGTTGCTGGGCGCCCTGGTCGTGGGCCTGCTGCCCGAGCTTCTGGCCGGCTTCGAGGCCTATCGCATCCTGGTGTTCGGCGCCCTCCTGATGGTGGTGCTGTGGCTGGCGCCGCGCGGCCTGGCCGGCCTGTGGGACGCCCTGCCCTTCAAGCGCAAAGCCGCTGCTCCGCCCGTCGCCGAAACCGCCCTGCCCCTCGCAGAACTCCTCGCCGTCCGTCCCCGCGCCGCCCTCACGGCGCAGGACCTGGGCATGCGCTTTGGCGGCCTGCGCGCCCTGGACGGCGCTCGCTTCTCCCTGCCGCCCGGTCGGGTGACGGCCCTGATCGGCCCCAACGGCGCGGGCAAGTCGACGGTGATGAACCTGCTCAGCGGCTTCTACCGCCCCACCGACGGCCGCTGTCTGCTGGGCGACGCGCCCCTGCCCCGCCAGGCCTTCGCCGCCGCCCGGGCCGGGGTGGCGCGCTCCTACCAGACCTCGCAGGTGTTCCAGAGCCTCAGCGTCGAGGACAACGTGCTGCTGGCCGCCCGCCAGGGGCGCCTCGGCGCGCCGCTGGCCCGGTTCGCCGCCAAGGCGCAGCGTGAACGCGCCCGCGCCCTGCTGGCCGCCTGCGGCTATGCCGGCGACCCGACCCTGCCGGCCGGCGACCTCGCCCATGTGGACCGCCGCCTGGTCGAGATCGCCCGCGCCCTGGCGCTGGATCCTGACGTCCTGCTGCTGGACGAACCGGCCGCCGGCCTGTCGCAGGAGGACAAGCGCCGCCTGGCCGCCCTGCTGAAGGAGATCGCCGAGGCCGGCGTCGCCGTGGGCCTGATCGAGCACGACATGGGCCTGATCATGGGCGTATCCGACGCCGTCGTGGTGCTGAACGCCGGGGTGCAGATCGCGCAAGGGACGCCGGAAGAGATCCAGGCCGATCCGGCCGTGCGCGCGGCCTATCTGGGCGCCGCCCCGGCCTCGGCCCCCACCGATCGCGGACCGGTCAGCCGGCTGGACGCCCTGCGGGTGGTCAACCTCACCGCCGGCTATGGCGCCGCGCCCGTGCTGTCGGGCGTCGAGATCGAGGTCCGACAGGGCGAGGCCGTGGCCCTGCTGGGCGCCAACGGCGCGGGCAAATCGACCCTGATGCGGGTGATCGCCGGCCTGCACCCGGCCGCCGAGGGCCAGGTCGCCTTCGAGGGCGGCCTGCTGAACGGTCTTTCCGCCAACGAGCGCGTGCGCAAGGGCGTGGTGCTGTCGCCCGAGGGCCGGCAGGTGTTCCCCGAGCTCACCGTGCGCGACAACATCCGCCTGGGCGCCTTCCTCGACCGCCGCGACCTAGAGGCCCGCACCCAGGAGATGCTGAGGCGCTTCCCGCGCCTCTCCGAACGCCTGCACCAGCGGGCCGGCCTCCTGTCGGGCGGCGAGCAGCAGATGCTGGCCCTGGCCCGCGCCCTGATGAGCCGGCCCAAGGTGCTGCTGCTGGACGAGCCATCGCTGGGCCTGGCCCCGCGCGTGATCGACGAGATCTTCGCCGCCTTCCGCGACCTGCGCGACCAGGACCTGACGCTGCTGATCGTCGACCAGATGGCAGGCCTCGCGCTGTCGGTTTCCGACCGGGCCTATGTGCTGAGCGGCGGCCAGA
This sequence comes from Caulobacter endophyticus, assembly GCF_029543245.1. Classification (GTDB taxonomy): domain Bacteria; phylum Pseudomonadota; class Alphaproteobacteria; order Caulobacterales; family Caulobacteraceae; genus Caulobacter; species Caulobacter endophyticus_A. The sequence continues at coordinate 32,622 of NZ_JARQWV010000008.1, read as the reverse complement.
TCGTGGCCCACGGGACCTCGGCCCAGATCGCGGCCGATCCGGCGGTGAACGCGGCCTATCTCGGCGGCTGAACGGGGTCACGGTCACGCCATCGCGCAAGATTAGTTCTATCGGCGCAAAACGAATCCGCGCGAAACCGCCTCCATGCCGTCCAGCACCGCCGCTTCCTCGCTCGCCTTCGGCCCGTTCACGCTCGACCGCGAACGCCGCCTGCTGAGCGCGGGCGGCCGGCCGGTGACGATCGGCAGTCGGGCGCTGGACATCCTGCTGGCCCTGATCGACGCCGACGGCGAGCTTCTGAGTAAGGACCAGTTGCTGGCGCGGGTCTGGGCCGACGTGACGGTCGACGAGAGCACCCTGCGCGTCCACATCGCCGGCCTGCGCAAGGCGCTGGGCGACGGCCGCGACGGCGCCCGCTACGTGCTGAACGAGCAAGGTCGCGGCTATCGCTTCGTTGCGCCTGTCACGCGTCCCGACGCGGAGCCGGCCGTTCCGCAGCCCGCACCACACGCCCCAGCGCGCGCTCGTCCGACCGCACGGCGGATCGTCGGCCGCGACGCCATCGTCGACAGCTTGGTGCAACTGCTGCCCGAGCGCGGCTTCATGACGGTGATCGGCCCCGGCGGCATCGGCAAGACCACGGTCGCCACGGCCGTCGCCGAGCGCGTGGCGCAGGCCCAGAGCCTGCCCTGGGTGTTCGTCGACCTGGCCCCCGTCGCCCAGTCCGAGCTGGTGGCGGGCGCCGCCGCCGCCGCGCTCGACCTGCCCGGCTCAGGCCGCGACGCCCAGGCCGCCGTGGTCGCTCGCCTCGCCCAAGTCCCGACTGTGCTGGTGCTCGACAACTGCGAGCACGTGGTCGACGCCGCCGCCGACCTGGCCCAGGCCATCCACCAGGACGCCCCCGCCACCCTGGTGCTGGCCACCAGCCGCGAGGCCCTGCGGGCCGAGGGCGAGTGGGTCCATCGGCTACAGACCCTCGCCGCCCCCAGCGATGGCGCCCTCGATGCTGAAACCGTTTCCGGCTACGCGGCCGTGCAGCTGTTCGTCGAGCGCGCCCGAGCGGCCGACGACGCTTTCGCCCTGACCGACGCCAACGCCGCCGCCGTCGCCGAGATCTGCCGCCGGCTGGACGGCATGCCCCTGGCGCTGGAACTGGCCGCCGCCCGCATCGACATGATGAGCGCCGCCGAGTTGGCCGCCAATCTCGACGACCGCTTCGGCCTGCTGACCAAGGGCCGCCGCACCGCCCTGCCCCGGCAGCAGACCCTGCGCGCCACGCTGGACTGGAGCTACGGCCTGCTCCCGGATGAGGACAAGGCGGTGCTGGACCGCCTGGGCGCCTTCGCCGGCGCCTTTCCCATGGAGGCGGCCCGCGCCGTCGCCTCCGACGCCGCCATTGGACGCCAAGCGGTGCTCGACATCGTCAGCGCCCTGGCCCGCAAGTCGCTGCTGTCGGTCGACGCCACCGGACCGGTGACGCTGTATCGCCTGCTGGACACCACTCGCGCCTATGCCCGCGAGACCCTGGCCGCGCGCCCGGACGCAGGCGAGACCGCCCACCGCCACGCCGAATACTGCTGCGCGCAGCTGGCCGACACCGACAGCGCCTGGGAAGGCCGGGCCCGCCGCGAATGGCTCGCCGAGAAGAGCCGTCTGGTCGACGACGTGCGCGCCGCCTTGGCCTGGGCTTTCTCGCCGGCCGGCGACCTGCCGCTGGCCATCCGACTGACCGTCGCCTCCGCGCCGCTGTGGTTCCATCTCAGCCTGCCCGGCGAATTCCTGGCCCTGGTCGAAAAGGCGCTGAAGAGCGTCGCCGCCACGAACCTGGCCGGCTCGGCCGCCGAGGTCGAGCTGCTCAGCGCCCAGGGACATGCCTTGTGGCACACCCACGGCCCCACGACGGCCATGGAGACCGCCTTCGCGCGCGCCCTGGAAATCGCCGAGGCGCTGGACGACCCAGGCCTAAAGCTGCGGTCCGGCTGGGGACGCTGGGCCCACGCCATCCTTGCCGGGCGCTACGCCGACTGCGCCGTCTTCGCCGACGCCTTCCAGGCCATCGCCCAGGCGGTCGGCGATCCGGCCGCCTTGCAGACGGCCGACCACATGCAGGCCCTGCGGCATCACTTCTCGGGCGACCAGAACGAGGCCCTGAAGCTGGTCGAGCGGGTGATCGCCACCCACACCGGCCCGGTGGTCGCCAACCAGGCCAACCACGCCCAGGTCAACGACACCATCTCGGCCCAGGCGCTGAAGATGCGCATCCTGTGGCTTCGCGGAGAGTCCGCTCAGGCCCTGCGCCTGGCCCAGGAGACCGCCGAGGCCGCCCTGGCCACCGACCACGACCTGACCATCTGCTACGGCCTGGCCGTCGGCGCCGTGCCCATCGCTCTCTGGACCGGCCGCGCGGATCTCGCCCGCCACTGGGTCGATCGCCTTCTTGAGCGCGCACGCGGACGCGGCGTGCGGTTCTGGGAGCTATGGGGCCAGGGCTATCTGGCCGCCCTGGATCCCTCCGTTCGCGCGCCGGCCGAAGCCTTCCCGATGCAGGTCGAATGCTTCGCCGCAGCCGACGCGGGCCTCGTCGACCAGGCCATGCTGGCCCGCCTGGACCAGGAGCCCTCGACCTGGGTCGGTCCCGAACTGATGCGCCTCGCAGCCATCACCGGCGCCCCGGCGGAGCGTGAAGCGCGCCTGCGCGCCGCCCTCGACCTGGCCAAGGCCCAGAACGCCGGCGCGTGGAGCCTTCGAACCGCCATCTCCCTGGCCGAGCCCGGCAGCGTGCGCGAGGCGCTGGAGGCCCTGCCCGACGTTCCCGGCTGTCCGGATCGCAAGGCCGCGCGGGCGCTGCTCGACGCGCTCTGAACACGCCGCCAAACACCGCGCAGCAACCTATCAAGCATCTGCTTTTCCTGATTTTTTCCACCTACACAACTCTACACAAGGCTTAACTCACGCTCGGCGGAGGACCTTGGCATCGTAGTTTCACACCGGCGGCGAGCCGGGCGCTGAAAGGAACGCTGCCATGTCTTTCGAACCCATCTCCCCCGTCGCCGCCAACGGCTTCGATCGCGTGATCGACCTGAGCGCCGGCGCCCTGCCCGACCTGATCGCCGGCCTGCTGGCCGACGCCCGCGCCGCCGCCCGCGACGACCGCCTGGCCGCTGAGCGCCGGGTGCGCGAGGCGATCGAACTGGTGCAGCGCGAAGGCAAGCGCCTGCTCGACGACGCCCGCCCGGTCGCCATTTCCGGTGGCCTCGCCCCCTGGCAGATCCGCCGCGTCGACGCCCACATCGCCGCCAATCTCGACGCGCCGGTGAAGGTGTCGGACCTGGCCGCCCTGGTCCGCCTCAGCGTCAGCCACTTCTCGCGCGCCTTTGCGGTGAGCTACGGCGGCGGGGCCCGCGAGCACATCATCCGGCAACGCCTGGACCACGCCCGCCGGATGATGGTCGAGACGAGCGAGCCCCTGGGCCAGATCGCCGCCGCCTGCGGGTTCGCCGACCAGGCCCACTTTTCCAACCGCTTTCGCCGCGCCTTCGAGACCAGCCCTCTGGTCTGGCGCCGCCTGCACCAGCGCGACCAGGAAACCTCGATCGATCTGGCCGATGCGGCCCTGGCCTGAGGATTACGCCTTGCCCCGCCACGACCGCTCCACCGGCCCGGTGCTGACGCCCGCCTCGGCCCATCCCGTGCTCGACCCCGTCACCCAGCAGTTCGTCGACGAGCGCCTGGACCGCGCCCCCGGGCCCCTGCGCGACCAGTCGCTGGCGGTCATCCGCCAGGCCTTCGCCGAGGCCCAGGCGCCGCAGTCGGACCTGCCGGACGTCGAGATCCTGGACCTCGCCCTGCATTCGGGCGACGGCGAGCGCCTGCCGATCAGGATCCTGCGACCGCCGGGCCGGGCCGAGCCACTTCCCGTCGTGCTCCACCTGCATGGCGGCGGCTGGATCATGGGCGGCCATGGCGCCCACGAGCGGCTGACGCGGCGACTGGCGTTGGGCGTCGGGGCGGCGGTCGTGCAGGTCGACTACGCCCTGGCGCCGGAGGCCCGCCACCCGGCCCAGATCGAACAGGCCCACGCGGCCCTGCTGGCTGTCGTCGAACGCGCGGCCAGCCTGAACCTCGACGCCGGCCGCATCGCCGTGGCCGGCGACGGCGCGGGCGGCGCGATCGCCGCGGCGCTGGCGCTGCGCGTCGCGCTTGCCGAGGGGCCGGCGCTGGCGGGCCAGGTCCTGCTGTGTCCGATCACCGCGCCCGTGGGCCAGAGCCCCTCCAGCCTGGCCTTCGCCGAGGGACCCGGCCCCACCGCCGACGACCTGCGCTATTGCGAGGCCTGCCTGGGCGCGACGCCCGACGACGACACCCCCGCCTTCGTGCTCGACACCCCGCTGCGCCGCCTTTCCACCCTGCCGCCGACCCTGGTGATCACCGCCGAGGCCGACGTCACCCGCGACGACGCCGAGGCCTACGCCCGCAAGCTGATGCGGGCCGGGGTCGAGGTCACGGCCCAGCGCATGGTCGGCGCCATCCACGACTTCATGGTGCTGGAAGCCCTGCGCGACACCCCGCCCACCCGGGCGGCGATGCGCCAGACGATCGACTTCCTGCGGGAGGTTCTGGAGATCGAGCGCTAGAGCGTAACGACATTCAGCAAGTCTGGCCTTTTCACCGAGCTTCCCCGCGAAGGCGGGGATCCAAGCTGCGCTTCAGGAGAAGGTGAAGCCGTGAGCCGTCCGCAGACTCCGCTTGGGTCCCCGCCTTCGCGGGGAAAGGCGGATTTGGAAACGGCCGTCGGATGATTGTCTCGATCCCCCTCAGAACTCCAGCTGCAACCGGGCCTGGGCCACGGTGACGTCGGCGTCGAGCTGCACGCCGGCGATCGGGCGGTTGTCGATCCGGGCCCGGGTCAGGTTACCCGACAGCCGCACATAGCTGTACGGGTACCAGTTGGCGCCCAGGGTCACGGCGCGATAGGTCCCGGCCGTGGCCAGCCCCGTCTGCGCAGCCAGGGTGGCGACGCCGTTGGCGGCCATGTCGCTGAAGTCGGCGTAGTCGTAGCGGGCGGCGAACTCCAGGGCGCCGAAGCCGCCCCGATCGAGCGGATGGGCCACCCGGATCCGGCCGAACGAGCCGTTGGGATTGTAGGGCCGCGTCTCGCCGGTCGCGAACCAGCTGGCCGAGCCGTAGGCGGTGACGATGTCGAAGTTCGGCCCGCCCAGCGCGGCGTTGACGTCGGTCCCGATGCGGTCGACCCGGATCCGCGCCGCCTCGCCTTGCAGCGACAGCGCGCGATGCACCCACGCCGCCTCGATGCCCAGCGTGGTGTCGCCGTCGCCGACCGCACCGGTCGAGAACAGCGTCGCCCCGCTCGAGGCCTGCGGCCGGAAGGCGGTGTTGGCCGCCGCCGAATAGGTGAAGCCCGTCTCCCCGCCCCGGTCGCGCCGCCGCACCCAGGCGCCCAGGTGCAGGCGGTCGCTTTCCGACAGTTGCGGCGACCAGGTCCCACGCAGGGTCACGCCCATGCGCTCCACCGCTTGGTTGGGATCATAGCCGCCGACCGCGTCGGTGCGGTTGATGTTGTCGCCCTGCAAGGCGCCCCACAGCGACCAGTTGGTTCCGGTGCGCACCGCCTGCAACGCCAGCACGTAGCCCGCGTCGATCACGTCGCCATAGGCGCCGCGCTCCATGAAGGTGATCGACTTGAACGAGGTCAGCCCCTCCAGCGAGGCGGCCTTCTGGTTGCCGACCAGCAGGCTGGTCTGCTTGTCGAGGCGGTAGTCGATGATGGCGTCGTCCCAGCCCCAGGCGCCGCCGCTGACCACGCCGCCTTCCAGCCGATAGCCCCAGCGGCCGTTCTGCCCCTCGACGCCAAGGAACAGCTGCCGGGCCCGCAGCTCGCGGGCGTGATAGTCGGCCAGGCCGTCGCGCTGGGCCACCGCATCGACGGCGTCCAGCAGGATCCGCCCGCGCAGCTTGAAGGTGGCGCCCGACGGATCGGTGAAGCGGGGCGAGTTCTCCCAGCGAACCAGCTCGACGGCGGGCTTGGGCGGCGCGGCCGGAGCCGGGGCGAGCGTGATGACGGGCTGGGACGCGGCCAGGGGCGCGGATGACGCTGCGGCCTGGCGCTCCAGCACGTCGATCCGCGCCTGCATGGCCTGGATCTGGGCTTTCAGGATGGCGAGGTCGGCGTCCTGGGCCTGGGCGCCGCCGGCGACGGCGCTGACGGCCACCAGGGCCGTGGTGGCGAAAAGCATGCGCATGGGCGTGTTCTCCCCGCCTCCCGCGCGGGGCGCGGGAGGGAGACGAAGAGGGATGGAAAGGCCGCCGCGCGGGACGGCCTCGACTTGGGGGAAAGGAGAGCGGCCTACTCGGCCGGGGCCGGCAGCGGCTCGGCCTCGACCGGCGCGGCGCGGCCGTCCAGGGCGGCGTCGAGCTGATCCTTGTCGAGCGCCTTGTCCCAGCGGGCGACGACGACGGTGGCCACGGCGTTGCCGATGAAGTTGGTCAGCGAGCGGCACTCGCTCATGAAGCGGTCGACGCCGAGGATCAGGGCCATGCCGGCCACGGGCACGCTGGGCACCACCGACAGCGTGGCCGCCAGGGTGATGAAGCCCGCGCCCGTGACGCCCGCCGCGCCCTTGGACGACAGCATGGCCACGCCCAGCAGGGCCAGTTGGTCGCCCAGCGACAGGTGCACGCCGGTGGCCTGGGCGATGAACAGGGCCGCGAGCGTCATGTAGATGTTGGTGCCGTCCAGATTGAACGAGTAGCCGAGCGGCACGACCAGGCCCACGACGGGCTTGGCGCAGCCGGCCTTCTCCATCTTCTCCATCAGGCTGGGCAGGGCCGATTCCGACGAGCTGGTGCCCAGCACCAGCAGGAGCTCGCTCTTGAGGTAGCGCAGCAGCTTGAGGATCGAGAAGCCGTTGACCCGGGCCACGGCCCCCAGCACCACCAGCACGAAGATCGCCGAGGTGGCGTAGAAGGTGCCGACCAGGGCGGCCAGATTGATCACCGAGCCGATGCCATACTTGCCGATGGTGAAGGCGAAGGCCCCGAAGGCGCCGATCGGGGCGGCCTTCATCAGGATGGCCACCAGCTTGAAGAAGGCGATGGAGATCGCCTCCAGCATGTCGACGACCGGCTGGCCGCGATCGCCCACCAGGGCCAGGGCGATGCCGAAGGTCACCGAGAAGAACAGCACCTGCAGGATCTCGCCCTCGGCGAAGGCGCTGACCACGGTGCTGGGAATGATGTGCAGCAGGAAGCCGACGATCGTGCTCTCGTGGGCCTTGGCCGCGTAGTCGGCGATCTTGTCGCTGTGCAGGGTGGCCGGGTCGACGTTCATGCCGGCGCCGGGCTGCACCACATTGGCGACGATCAGGCCGATGATCAGGGCCAGAGTCGAGAAGGTCAGGAAATAGGCGAAGGCCTTCAGCGCCACGCGGCCGAACCGGCCCAGGTCGCGCATGCCGGCGATGCCGGTGACCACGGTGAGGAAGATCACCGGTGCGATGACCATCTTCACCAGCTTGATGAAGGCGTCGCCCAGCGGCTTCAGGTCGGCGCCGAACTTGGGCCAGAAGTGACCGATCAGGGCGCCGGCGACGATAGCGACCAGCACCTGGACATAGAGGTGGGTGTACCACGGGCCCGGGCGCGGCGGCGGCGAACCGGCGGCGGTCGTCTGCGGGATCATTGGGCGGCTCCTGGCTCGTTTCCTCGCGCGTCCTTGCAGGTCGGGCGCTTGGTCCAAGAGTGCGGGAATTCCCCGCCGCCGGGACTCGATTTCGAAAATCTAGCTCAAGACGATGAATGTTCTAGAGAAAATCGAAATCCGACCTCGCCACGACGCCCCATCCCGTGTCACATTTCACCCAGCCTAGACCGCCTCAGTGTGGAATATGACACAAGTCGATCCGACCCCGGACGAGACACCGGCCACGCCGGTCAGGACCATCTCGCGCCCGCATCTGGCGCTGTTCGCCCTGGTCGCCGCCGTGATCGGCGCGCTGCTGGTGCTGTCGGTCGGCGTCCTCACACGGGACCGGGCCATGACCACCCTGCGCTCGCGCGCGGCCGCCTCGGCGGCGCTGCACGCGGCGGTGCTGCGTAGCGAGCTGGACAAGCAGCGCGCCCTGCCCCTGGTGCTGGCCGACGACGCCGACCTGGAGGCGGCGCTGGCCACTCGCGACCCGCGCCGGCTGGAAGCGCTGTCGCGCAAGCTCGAGGTGCTGGGCGCCCAGACCCGGGCGGCGGTGATCTACGTGGTCGCCGCCGACGGCTACACGGCCGCAGCCAGCAACTGGCGCCAGCCGACCAGCTTCCTCGGCTCGAACTACGGCTTTCGTCCCTATTTCGCGGAGGCTCTGCGCAGCGGCTATGCCGAGCAGTTCGCCCTGGGCACGGTCAGCCGCAAGCCCGGCCTTTACCTGGCCCGCCGCGTCGAGGGCGCGAACGGCCCGCTGGGCGTGGTCGTGGTCAAGCTGGAGTTCGACGCCGTCGAGGCCGCCTGGCGGGCCATCGGCGAACCGGCCTTCGTCGTCGACCGCCAGGGCCTGGTGCTGATCACCAGCGAACCGCAATGGCGCTTCCACGCCCGCGAGCCCCTGTCGCAGGAGGCGCTTCGCAATCTGCGCGCCCAGGGCCAGTACGGCGAGGCGACCTTCTCGCCCATGCCGCTGCGCGACCGGCGCGGCGACGCGGTGTCGCGCACCGACCTCGCCCTGGCCGAACGCCAGATCGAGACCCTCTTGCCCGACGTGGCCCCCGGCTGGACCCTGCATCTCCTCAGCCCCGCCGCCCCCGCCGAGCAGACCGCCGCCGCCGCGCGCTGGATCACCGCCCTCGTCTGGGCGTTGCTCAGCGCCGCCTTCCTGTGGCTCTGGGTTCGCCGCCGCCGCGTCCAGCTGGTCGCCGCACGCGAACGGGCCGCGCGCCAGGAGCTGGAGCGCCGGGTCGAGGTCCGGACCCAGGAGCTCACCCTGGCCAACACCGCCCTCTCCCACGAGGCCGACGAGCGCCAGCGCACCGAGACCCGCCTGCGCTCGCTGCAGGCCGACCTGGTGCAGGCCAACAAGCTGGCCTCGCTGGGCCAGATCGCCGCCGGCGTGGCGCACGAGATCAACCAGCCGGTCGCCGCGATCCGCGCCAACGCCGACAACGGCCTGCTGCTGATCGCCCGCGGACGCCCCGAGGCGGCGGGCGAGAACCTGACCGCCATCGCCGCCATGACCGAGCGCATCGGCCGCATCACCGACGAGCTGCGGGCCTTCTCGCGCAAGGCCGACGGCCGGGTCGAGCCGACCCTGGTGACCGAGGTGATCGACGGCTCGGTGCTGCTGACCGCCAGCCGCTCGCGCCGGCAGGAGGCGCGCCTCGTGCGCAGGGGCGAGACGCCGGGCCTGGCCGTGCTGGGCGAACGGGTGCGGCTGGAGCAGGTGCTGGTCAACCTGTTGCAGAACGCCTTCGAGGCCGTGGAAGACCGTCCCGACGGCCTGGTCACCCTGACCGTCAGCCAGACCGACGAGGCGGTGCGGATCGACGTCGCCGACAACGGCCCGGGCCTCGCGCCCGAGGTCGAGCGGGCCCTGTTCACGCCGTTCCTGACCACCAAGCCCAGGGGGCTTGGCCTTGGCCTGGTGATCGCCCACGACATCGCCGCCGGCTTTGGCGGCGAGCTGGCCGCCGCCTCGGCTCCGGGCGCCGGCGCGACCTTCACCCTGACCCTGCGCAAGGCCGCTCCATGAGTTCTCCCGCCGGCAAGATCCTGCTCGTCGACGACGACGACGCCCTGCGCGGCGCGGTGGCCCAGGGGCTGGAGCTGCGCGGCTTCGAGGTACAGGCCTTCGACAACGCCCCTTCGGCGCTGAAGGCCCTGACGCGCGACTTCGAAGGCGCCGTGGTGTCGGACGTGCGCATGCCCGGCATGGACGGCCTGGCGCTGTTCGAGCGCGTCCGGGCCGTCGACCCCGACATTCCGGTGCTGCTGATCACCGGCCACGGCGACGTGGCCATGGCCGTGGCGGCGCTGCACGACGGCGCCTACGACTTCGTCTCCAAGCCCTTCCCGATGGAGCGGCTGACGGCCGCCCTGGCGCGGGCGCTGGAGAAGCGCGGCCTGGTGCTCGACAACCGCCGCCTGGAGGCCGCCGCCCAGGCCGGCGGCGGCTCGCCCCTGCTGGGCGAGACCCCCGTCATGCAGCGGCTGCGGGCCACCATCGCCCAGCTGGCCGAGGCCGAGGTCGACGTGTTGATCCAGGGCGAGACCGGCGCCGGCAAGGGCCTGGTCGCCCACGCCCTGCATCGCGGCGGCGCGCGGCGGGCCCGGCCGATGGTGACGGTCAACTGCGCGGCCCTGCCCGAGGCGGTGTTCGAGACCGAGCTGTTCGGCGCGGCCGGCGCCGCGGGCCGTCCCGTCACCGGCCGCATCGAGCGCGCCGATCGCGGCGTGCTGTTCCTCGACGAGATCGAGGGCCTGTCGCCGTCCATGCAGGCCAAGCTGCTGCGCGTGGTCGAGGAGCGCGAGATCTGGCCCGTCGGCGCGGCCGAGCCCCGGCACCTCGACCTGCGGATCATCGCCGCCAGCAAGATCGACCTGGCCGAGGCCGTGCGCGAGGGGGCCTTCCGCGCCGACCTCTACTATCGCCTGAACGTGGTCACCCTGGTGGTCCCGCCCCTGCGCGAGCGGCGCGAGGACGTGCCCGCGCTGTTCGGCCACTTCCTGGCCGAGGCGGCCGCGCGGCTGCGGCGACCGCCTCCGCGCCTGACGGCGACGATCCGCGATCACCTGCTGGGCCATGACTGGCCCGGCAATGTGCGGGAGCTGGCCCACTACGCCGAGCGCGTGGCCCTGGGCCTGCCCTCGGCCCTGGTCGGCGAGGACGGCGCGGCGCAAGGATCCGTCGAGAGCCTGGCCGACCGCACCGGCCGCTACGAGGCGATGGTCATCCGCGAGACCCTGGCGGCCTGCGGCGGCGACGCCCGCACGGCCATGGCCCTGCTCCAGACCCCCCGCAAGACCTTCTACGACAAGCTGCGCCGCCACGGCATCGAGATCGACCGCTACCGGCCGGGCAAGGCCTAGCCGGCCAGGAACTCGACGATGGCCTTGGCGAACGCTGGCGCAGCCACCGCCGAGCGATGGTCGCCGCCGACCAGCAGCGACCGCGCGCCGGGGATCGCCGCGGCCAGCCGCTCGGGATGCACCGCCAGCGGATCGTCGTCGCCGGCGATCACCAGGGCCTGCGCCGTGATGCGGTCCAGCGGTATCGGCTGGGCGTGGACCACGCTGGCCTGGGCGGCCAGGGCCTTGCGGTCGGCGCCGATCGCGTCGGCGAACAGGCGGAACGGCACGGCGGCCGGATGCTCGATCATCGAGACGTCTTCGGTCAGCAGGGCCTGGACGATGGCCGCATTGGGCACATGGCGCGTATCGACCCCGCCCGTGGCCACCACGCCCTCGCCCACCCCGCCGACCACCAGACGGCGCACGCGCGCCTCCTGGCTGGCGCAGATCAGGCCGACGATCGCGCCCATGGAATAGCCGGCCAGGTCGATGGCCGGCACGCCCAGATGATCGATCAGCTCGCAGACGTCCCTGGCCATCCGCGCCTCGCCGTAGAAGGCCGGATCGTGCGGCTTGTCCGACGCGCCATGACCCCGGGCGTCGAGCGCGATCACCCGGCGGCCCGCGGCCGTCAGGGCGTCGACGATCCCCGGCGCCTTCCAGTTGATCGGGCCGCTGGCCGAAAAGCCGTGATGCAGCACCACCGGCGGTCGCACGCTGTCATCGCCCCATTCATGGCAGGCGATCGAAAGTCCGTCGGAGGTGGTGAAGCGAAACATGGCGGCCCATCAGTTCAAACGAACGTTTCAACCGATACCAAGCTTCACCGACGCCCGCAACGCGAGCGGGAAGATCCCCCCTGAAGGGGGAGGTGGCCCGAAGGGCCGGAGGGGGAAGTATCTACAGAGGGCGATGCATCCCCAACATCAGCAGCCACCTCCCCCTCAGTCGGCGGAGTTTATCCTCGGGCCGGCCTTTGGCCGGACCCGGGGGCGACAGCTCCCCCTTCAGGGGAGCATTGATCACGCGTCGTTGGCGACGTGGGCGATCAGGTTGTCGCGCACGCGGGTGATGGTCTTCTGCACCTGGCGGAACTCGTCGGGCTCCAGGCCCGTGGCCTTGACCAGGGTCCGCTGGCCGCCCTTCTCGCGCAGGGCGCGGCCGGCCTCGGTGAGACTGATGATCACCTGCCGCTCGTCTGACGGATCGCGGCGGCGCTGCAGGAAGCCCAGGCTTTCCAGCTTCTTCAGGATCGGCGTCAGGGTGTTGCTCTCCAGGAAGAGCTTGTCGCCCAGGCTCTTCACGCTCTGGCCGTCCTCCTCCCACAGCGCCACGATGATGATCCACTGGGTGTAGGTCACGCCCAGCTCGTCGAGGATCGGCTTGTAGGCGCGGCCATAGGCCAGGTTCGCCGAGTAGACGGCGAAGCACAGGAAGTCGGCGAGCCTGGGGGCTTTGCCCAAAGGGGCGACAGGCGGGTCGGAGGTCGTCATCGGAGCCTTGCGTTTCGGGCGCCGCGGGCGGTTCGCGGCGGTTCGGGACAAATATAAATCGGATCCGATCAAATCGGAAGGTTGACGATGTGCGAAACTTCGATCTATGAAGTCGGTACCGATTACATCGGATCCGATTTAAAAGGAGATCGACATGACCACCGCCCCCGCAACCACTATCGACACCGTCCTCTACACCGGTCGCACCCACGTCACCGGCGGCCGCGACGGCTCGGCCCGCAGCGACGACGGCAAGCTGGACGTCCGCCTGTCGCCCCCGGGCAGCGCCGCCCCGGGCACGAACCCCGAGCAGCTGTTCGCCGCCGGCTGGTCGGCCTGCTTCATCGGCGCCATGGGCCTGGCCGCCCGCGCCCAAGGCGTGGCCCTGCCCGCCGACGTCGCCGTCGACGCCGAAGTGGACCTCGGCAAGTCGGGCGAAGGCTACCAGCTGCAGGCCCGCCTGAACGTCAGCCTGCCGGGCCTGCCCGCCGACATCGCCCGCGCCCTGGTCGAGGCCGCCCACCAGACCTGCCCCTACTCCAAGGCCACGCGCGGCAACATCGGCGTGACCCTGAACCTGATCTGACCCCGGAAGACCCGAGGCGCTGCGAAACGCAGCGCCTCCATCCGCCCTCCCCAAGCCCAAGGAAACGCCCCCATGTCCGCCTTGCCCGCCCTCACCGCCTTCGCCACGCCGAAGTCCGCGCAGTTCCACGCCGCCTCGCTCAGCGTCGCCGCCGTCGCGGGGATCGCCACCCTGGGCGTGACCTCGGTCATGCTCCCGCCGCCGGCCATGTTCCTGGGCTGGGCCGCCTTCAACCTGGCGGGCGACGACCTGCGCGGCGGCCTGGCCAACACCGTCTCGCATCTGCTGGGCCTGGCGCTGGGCGCCGGAACCGCCGTGCTGATCGGAGCCATGACGCCCATGCTCGGCCTGCTGGCCACGCCGCTGGCGGTGATCTGCGTCGTCATCGTCGTGCTGTCGCTGCGCGAGGTCGCGCCGATCAACAATCCGCTGGCCTATTTCCTGGGCCTGACCAGCTTCTTCTATTCGGGCCTCGCCCCCTCGGCCTCGACCCTGGCGATGCTGGGCTCGGCCGCCGTCATCGGCGGCGCGGCCTGCGCGATCGCCGCCTTCGCCCAGGACGCCGTGGCCCGCGCCGGCGAGGTGCGCCATGCGTAAGCCCTTCTTCCTCGCCCTCGCCGCCGCCCTGCTGGCCGGCCCCGCCTTCGCCCAGAACCTGCCGAACCTGTCTGCCGCAGAGGTCCTGGGCCCGGCCGGCGTCGTGCCGCTGACCACGCCCCAGCCGCCCGCGCGCCTGATCGTCGACCCGCCCCTGCCCGGCCCGCTCGCCCAAGGCCGGGTGTTCATCCAGTACCGGGCCGAGAACCTGCGTATCGAGCCGGTGTTCGGCCCCGCCGCTCTGGCTGTCGCGCCCCGCATCGGCCACGTCCACGTCACCGTCGACGACGCCCCCTGGCACTGGGCCGACGCCAGCGGCGAGCCGATCATCCTGGTCGGCCTGACGCCTGGGTCGCACAGCGTTCAAATCACGCTCGCCGACGCCAATCATCGCCCGCTCGACAGCGCCACGATCCGCTTCGTCGTTCCGGCCTCCCCCGCCGGCCACCAGCACTAGGCACGTCCCCATGACCTCGAACTTCGACCTCCCCCGCCGCCGCCTGCTGCAGGCCGTCGCCATCGCCGGCGCCGCGGGCCTGGCCTCCCGCGCCGTCGCCGCCACGGCCGCACCCGCCTGGACCCTGCGCCAGGTCACCACCCCCGACCTCGTCATCGGCTATGCCGAGATGGGTCCGGCCGACGGCGCGCCGGTGATCCTGCTGCACGGCTGGCCCTACGACATCAACGCCTTCGCCGAGGTCGCCCCGATCCTGGCGGCCGCCGGCAAGCGGGTGATCGTCCCGCACCTGCGCGGCTACGGAACCACCCGGTTCGTCTCGGACGCCGCTCCGCGCAACGGCCAGCAGGCCGCCCTCGCCGTCGACGTCATCGCCCTGATGGACGCGCTGAACATCAGGAAGGCCGTCATCGGCGGCTTCGACTGGGGCGCGCGCACCGCCTGCATCGTCGCGGCCCTGTGGCCCGACCGCTGCTCGGCCCTGGTCAGCGTCAGCGGCTATCTGATTGGCAGCCAGGCGGCCAACGCCGCGCCGCTGCCGCCGGAAGCCGAGCTTTCCTGGTGGTACCAGTTCTATTTCGCCACCGAGCGCGGCGCGAAGGGCTACGCCCAGAACCGCGACGCCTTCGCCCGACTGATCTGGAAGACGGCCTCGCCTAAGTGGGCGTTCGATGACGCGACCTTCGCCCGATCAGCGGCCTCGCTGGCCAATCCCGACCACGTGGCCATCACTATCCACAACTACCGCTGGCGTCTGGGCCTGGCGCAGGGCGAGGCCCGCTTCGACGCGCTCGAGGCCAAGCTCGCCCAAGGCCCCGTCATCACCGTGCCGACCATCACCATGGAAGGCGACGGCAACGCCGCCCCGCACCCGCCGCCGGCCGCCTACGCCGGCAAGTTCAAGGGCCGCTACGAGCACCGCGATGTCGGCGGCGGCGTCGGCCACAACCTGCCCCAGGAAGCGCCGCGCGACTTCGCCCGCGCCATCCTGGACGTCGCCCGCTGGGCGGCCTGAAGCCTCGTTTTCAAGGAGCGGTCATCGTGACCCGATCCGAACATCTCTCCCGCCGCGACTGGCTGAAGGGCGCGGCCGTCGGCCTCGCGCCGCTGTCGGTCGCCGCCGCCATCGGCCTGCCGCCGGCCCGCAAGGCCCTGGCCTGGGCCAGCGGCTCGTCCTCGGCGCTGGACGCCCTTTCCCTGTCGCCGCAATGGCTGAACGGCCCGGCGCCGACGCCCAAGGCCCTGGCCGGCAAGGTCGTGCTGGTCGCCTTCTGGACCTATTCCTGCATCAACAGCCTGCGGGTCCTGCCTTACCTGCGCGCCTGGCATACGCGCTACCGCGACCGGGGCCTGGTGGTGATCGGCGTGCATACGCCCGAGTTCGCCTTCGAGAAGGACGTCGCCAATGTGCGCCAGGCCCTCGGCGACCTGGACGTTCCGTTCCCGGTCGTGCTCGACAGCGACTGGCGGATCTGGCGGGCCTACGGCAACAACGCCTGGCCGGCCTTCTACTTCGTCGGCGCCGACGGCCGGGTGCACGGCCATGCGGCGGGCGAAGGCGACTACGACCGCCACGAGCGGCGCATCCAGGCCCTGCTGGCGCAAGTTCCCGGCCCGGCGATCGCGCAGGATCTGTCGCCGATCAGGGCCGTCGGTCCCGAGGCGGCGCCCGACTTCGCCGAGCTGGGCTCGCCCGAAAGCTACATCGGCTGGGGAAAGGCCGACGCCTTCGCCTCGCCCGGCGGCCTGCGCCAGGACGCCGCCAAGGCCTACCGCCAGCCCGCCGCCCTCGACCTCAACCGCTGGGGCCTCTCCGGCGACTGGCGGGCCGGCGAGGAGTTCACCACCAGCCTCGCGTCCGGCGCCGTGGTCGCCAGCCGCTTCCACGCCCGCGACCTGCACATGGTGCTCTCGCCCGACCAGCCGGGCCGGCCGGTGCGCTATCGCGTACGCCTCGACGGCCAAACTCCGGGGTCCGACCACGGCTGGGACGTCGCGCCCGACGGAACCGGGGTGATCGACCGGCCCCGCATGTATCAGCTCGTCCGCCAGTCGCGCCCCGTCGGCGATCGCGGCTTTGCGATCGAGTTCCTCGATCCCGGCGTCCGCGCCTACGCCTTCACCTTCGGCTAGCCCGAGCCTCTCTCCCCCAAAACGCCAACCCGAACGGCCCTCACGGCCGAACCCTTCCGCACGCCTCAAGGAGACCCCCATGTCCAAGAAAGCCCTCGCCTTCTCCCTGGCCTTCGCCCTGACCGGCTTCGCCGCCGCCCAAGCCGCTACGCCGCCCGCCGCCAAGCCGACGGTCGTCCTGGTGCACGGCGCCTTCGCCGACTCCAGCAGCTGGGACGGCGTGGTCGCCGACCTCCGGCGCGACGGCTACCCGGTCGTGTCGGCCGCCAACCCGCTGCGCGGCGCGGCCAACGACGCCGCCGCCGTGCGCACGGTGATCAATTCCATCCCCGGCCCGGTCGTGCTGGTCGGCCACTCCTACGGCGGCACGGTGATCTCGGCCGCCGCCGACGGCGCGGCCAACGTCAAGGCGCTCGTTTATGTCGCCGCCTTCGCCCCCGAGGTCGGCGAAAGCACCTTCGACCTGACCGGCAAGTTCCCCGGCTCGACCCTGCCCGCCGCCCTCGACAAGCCGGTCGACCTGCCCGGCGGCGTCCACGACCTCTATATCCAGCAGGACAAGTTCCCCGCCCAGTTCGCCGCCGACGTGCCGCTGGCCAAGGCCCAGCTGATGGCGATCGCCCAGCGCCCGCTGACCGACGCCGCCGGCGGCGAGAAGGCCGTCTCGGCCGCCTGGAAGACCATCCCGTCCTGGTGGGTCTGGGGCGGCGGCGACCGCAACATCCCGCCGGCCGCCATGGCCTGGATGGCCGACCGCGCGCATGCCAAGCAGGTGGTGACCGTGCCCGGCGCCTCGCACGTCGTGATGATCTCGCATCCGCACGCCGTCTCGGCCCTGATCGAAACCGCCGCCAAGGCCCAGTGACTCCAGAGACAGGAAAACACCCATGACAAAGACATGGCTGATCACCGGGGCCTCGCGCGGTCTCGGACGGGCCCTCGCCGAAGCCGTGCTGGCCGCCGGCGACCATCTGGTGGCCACCGCCCGCGATCCCGGCGCGCTTCAAGACCTCGCCGGCCGCCACGGCGACGCCGTACGGCTGGCGGCCCTCGACGTCTCCGACCCGGTCGCGGCCGAACGCGCCGTGGCCCTGGCGGTCTCGGCCTTCGGCCGGCTCGACGTGGTGGTCAACAACGCCGGCTACGGCGATGTCGGCCCGGTGGAAGACACCTCGCTCGACGACTTCCGCCGCCAGATCGAGACCAACCTGTTCGGCACGATCATCGTCACCAAGGCGGCGATCCCGTTGATGCGCGAGCAGCGCTCGGGCCACGTGATCCAGCTGTCGTCCGTCGGCGGACGGATCGGCGCGCCGGGCCGCGCGCCCTACTCGGCCGCCAAGTGGGGCGTCGAGGGCTTCTCCGAGAGCCTGGCGCTGGAAATGGCCCTCGTGGGCGTCAAGGTGAGCATCGTCGAGCCGGGCGGCTTCCGCACCGACTTCGCCGGCGCCTCGACGACGCTGAGCGCCGGCCGCGCCGAGTACGACGCCGTGGTCGGGGCCACCGCCCGTCGCCAGGCGGCCTATGACGGCAATCAGCCCGGCGATCCGGTCCGCGCCGCCCAGGCCATCCTCGCCGTGGCCGCCATGGACGAGCCGCCGCTGCGCATCGCGCTGGGCAGCGACGCCGTCGGCATCATCCGCGACACCGATACGCGGCGGCTGGCCGAGCTGGAACGCTGGCGGGACTTGAGCGTCTCGACCGACTTCCCGGCCCAGTAATTCTGATCGGCCTTGCAGCCGAGCAGACGGCGGCGTTCGAAAACCTGAGCGAGAGCAGGGTGTTGAACGCCGCCAATAGGCCTCTTGAGAACACCTGATTTGTCGCCCGCCCTCCCCCGCCGCAAGCCTTGCGGCCAAGACACGGAGGCGAACATGACCACGGCCGCGAAACGCCAACTGAAACTCGGCGCCATCCTCGAAGGCGTCGGCGCCGATCACACCAGCTGGCGCGATCCCGACCTCGCCGGCGACGCCAGCATCGACATCGGCTGGTACATCGACAACGCCCGCCTGGCCGAAGCGGCCAAGTTCGATCTCGTCTTCATCGTCGACAGCCCGTTCATCACCCCCGACACCGCGCCGCACTTCCTCAACCGGCTCGAGCCCCTCACCTTGCTGTCGGCCCTGGCGGTCTCGACCTCGAAGATCGGCCTCGTCGGCACCCTGACCACCTCGTACTGGGAGCCCTACAACGTGGCCCGCCAGTTCGGCTCGCTGGACCACATCAGCAAGGGCCGCGCGGGCTGGAACGTGGTGACCACGGGGCTGGAGGGCGCCGCCCGCAACTACGGCCGCGACGCCCACTTCGACCACGCCGTGCGCTACGAGCGGGCCGGCGAGTTCGTCGATGTCGTCCAGGGCCTGTGGGACAGCTACGAGGACGACGCCTTCCCGCGCGACAAGGCCGCCGGCGTCTTCCTCGACAAGGACAAGCAGCACGCTCTGAACCACAAGGGCCCGCATTTCTCCGTCGCCGGGCCGCTGGCGCTGAGCCGCTCGCAGCAAGGCCAGCCGGTGATCTTCCAGGCCGGGGTCAGCGGCGCGGGCCGCGATCTGGGCGCCCGGATCGCCGAGGGGGTGTTCGCCGGGGTCGACGGCTTCGAGGACGCCCAGGAATACTACGCCGACCTCAAGGCCCGCGCGGCCGCGCAGGGGCGCGATCCCGACCACATCAGCGTACTGCCGGGCCTGTCGCCCGTCATCGCCGATACCGACGAGGAGGCCCGCGCCCTGGCCGAGGCCCAGCGCGGCGCCGTCAGCATCGACAAGCTGCTGACCCAGCTTGGCCGCGCCTTCGGCTATCACGACTTCAAGCAGTACCCTCTGGACGGGCCGTTCCCCGACGTCTCGGGCCTCAGCCTCAACGCCTACAAGGGCCACGCCGAGCGCATCGTGCGGATCTCGCGCGAGCAGAACCTGACCCTGCGCCAGGCGGCCGAGCGGTTCGGAACCTGGCGCAGCGACTTCGTCGGCTCGCCCCAGACCATCGCCGACGAGATCCAGCGCTGGTTCGAGGGCCGGGCCGCCGACGGCTTCATCCTGCGGGTCACGCGCCCGCGCGACTTCGCCCTGTTCCGCGAGCAGGTGGTGCCGATCCTTCAGGCCCGCGGCCTGTTCCGCACTGAGTACGAGCACGACACCCTGCGCGGGCACCTCGGCCTGCCCGTTCCCGAAAACCGCTGGACGCGCGCGCCCGGCCAGCTGGCGGCGGAATAGCGATGGCTGAGCTTGCTGAAGCCGCGATCGAGGCGGCCCCGCCGCCTCGCCCGCCCGTCATCGACCTGGCCCTGGCGGCGCTGGACTGGCCCGCGCCCGGCTTGGCGGATCGCATCGACGTGCTGGAGCGGGCGGCGCTGGACGCGGCTTAGTCTTCCCTGGCGCAAAACTCCGCTCAATCCCCGCGAAGGCGGGGACCCAAGCTGAATTCACGGCGCGCTAATCAGCTTGGTCTTAGAGCGCTGTAAAGCCGCTTGGATCCCCGCCTTCGCGGGGAAGCTCGGAAGATGAGGTTCAAGCTGTGACGATTACGTCCTAACGCCAAACGAACCGCGCCCCATCCCGCCCATCGGACTGAGGTCCAGGGCTGTCGGCGGTCCAGACGCCCGCCTCCGACACTCGCAGAAAGCGGTTGGTGACCAGCGACATCAAGGCCAGCTCACCGGTCGGCGTCTCGATCCACTGGAAGGCCTGGGCCTTGTCGTCGCGCGCCTTAGAGGCGCTGATCGTCCCGTCGGCGGCGACGGTCAGATAGCCTTCCGGCCCGCGCAGCAAGGCCCGGCCCAGCGGCCGCTTCTCGACAATCACGACCTTCTCCTGGCCCAGCGCCGCCAGCGTCACCTTGCGCCCACCCGGGATCGGCCGGCGCAGGCCGCGCGGATGCGGCTCGAACACCTCGAAGGCGTCGAAGTCGGCGTGACCGCCCTCGCGTCCGGCCTCGTTGTAGGCGAACAGGCCGTAGCGCACGCCCTGGAAGGTGCGCAGCTGGAACACCATGGCCATAGGCTCGCCCAAGGCCGTGAACGCCTTGCCGTCGGTCGAATAGGAGAACCGCGCCGTCTCGGCCATGAAGTCGGCGTCGGCCTGCAGCCAGATCCGTGTCCCCGAAACCCTGGCCTTGGCGATCTGGCCCGTGCGCTGGTCGCGCTGCTCGACCTCCAGCCCGCCGGCGACCTTGCGCACGCCGATCCAGGCATAGGGCAGGTTCAACAGGGCCAGCCCCGCCACGTCGCCCTCGACCAGACCCGAGGCGTCCAGGAGCGTGCGGGGCCGCGACGCCGGACCGATCGAACGCTGGGTCAGGGTGTTGCGCGCCGTCCAGAAGTCGGCGGCCGGCAGGGTCTTCAGCCGCAGGAAGCCCGGCCGCTCGGACAGCGACCAGCGGGCGTCGACGGGTACGTGGTTCCACTGCCAGATCGGTTTGAGCACGGCCGCCGAGAAGTCGTCGCCCCGCTCGTAGGGCGCATGCGGCGCATCCTTGGCGCCCGTGTCGGGCTTGACCCAGGTGCGCGGGTTGCGGCCCAGGTTCCCCGGCAGGCCGAAATAGGGCCAGCCGTCCTTCCAGGTCACCGGCGACAGGGCCGTCAGCCGCCCCACCGAATTGTAGTCCATCATCGAATAGCCCCACCACGCGCCACCCGGCGTCTGGACGTAGCCGCCCTGGTGCAGGGCGGTGCGGCCGCGCGGCCGGGGATCGGGCGGGATGATCGTGAACGGCGGCTTGGGGGCCTCCAGGCGATTGCCCTCGGCCAGGCCGAAGTCCTCGCCGACGCTGATCTCGCGATTGACCTCATAGGGCCCGTCCGGGCGATCGGCGCGCGCCACAGGCAGCCGCATCATGCCGTCGAACCAGGCGCTGGTGATCCAGTACTTGCCGCCGACCTTGGTGAAGTGCAGCCCCTCGCCCATGCCCTGCTCGGGGGCGATGATCTCGCGCTCGCTGCCCGGCACGATGTCGGTCAGGTCGGCGTTCAACTGCGCCATGCGGATGCCGCGATAGCCCCAGACCACGTAGACCTTGCCGTCGTCGTCGAACAACACGGAGAGATCGTGGAAGCCCCGCTTCATCCGCGTACGCGTCCAAGGCCCGGCGGGGTTCTTGGCGGTGAAGTGGAAGGTCGCCTCGCGATTGACGTTGCTGAAGATGTGGAAGACGCCGTCGTGATGGCGGAAGCTCGGCGCCCAGAAGCCCTGGCCGTAGACCTCGCCGCCCTCCAGCCGGAAGTTCGGGCCAAGGTCCAGCCTGTCGGCCGCGTAGCCGACGAACCGCCAGTTCACCAGATCGCGCGAGTGCAGGATCGGCAGGCCCGGCATCGTGTGCATGGTCGTGCCGGTCAGGTAGTAGTCCTCGCCCACCCGGATCATGTCGGGGTCGGAGAACTCGTCGTAGAACAGCGGATTGGTGAAGGTTCCGTCGCCGTTGTCGGCGGTCCAGGTGCGCGGGCCAGGCTCGCCCGCAAGGCCTGGCGCGGCGCTTGCCACCAGCAGAAACGCCGCCAGCCCGGCCAGGAATACGCGGTGAGGCTTGCTCGGCGTCATCTTGCTTCTTCCCTCGTCGCCGTCTCGAGCGGCGTCTGGAGCAGCCTTCGCCAGCTGCCGACTATTTGTCGGAGTATAATCGGCAACAATGGTCGTCAATCACCTGATGATCCGGATATGCGTGCACATGCAATCTATCGAACAATGCATATTGTCTGAGTAAACTTCACCCAATCGTCCACCCAGGGGACGAACCCGCGCCGGATCGAGGCCGGATCGGCCGTTCAACCAGGCGGATCAAGGCTTTCGCGGCCTTCCGGCGGTTGCGGCGAACGCTTGACGCCGCAGGGCGGCGCGTGACAAGGCCGATGTCACCAGTCAGTCTGGTTCTCCCGATTCTATAAGGAGTTACTCCATGAACACCGCCGATATCGCCGAAGCTCTGGTCGCCAGCGACGACAAGCTGACCAAGACCCAGGCCAAGGCCATCGTCGACGGCGTCTTCAAGGCCATCGCTGACGCCGCCGTGAAGGGCGAAGAAGTCTCGATCCCGGGCTTCGGCAAGTTCAAGGTCCAGGACAAGCCGGCCCGCACCGGCCGCAACCCGGCCACGGGCGCGACCATCGAGATCGCCGCCAGCAAGAAGGTCGGCTTCACGCCGGCCAAGCAACTGAAGGACGCCGTCAACGGCTGATCCTGACAGGAACGGCCTTCGGGGCTAACTCGAAGAAAAAAGAGGCGGAACGTCCCAGACGTTCCGCCTCTGCTGTTTTGGGGCCGCCACGACCTCGTGGTCGGATCGGCTCGAAGCCGGATCCCGTACCCTCGAACCCGACTTTCCCCGCGAAGGCGGGGATCCAAGCCGCGTATCCGGATCACCCGCGGCCGCGCCACATCCTGAAAGCCAGCTTGGGTCCCCGCCTTCGCGGGGAAGCTCGGTGGAGGGGGCTGCATCTCCCGGCCTCAGCCCCGCTCAGCGGAACATGAAGCCGGGATGACGATCAGTATTGAACTCCGATCTCCCGGAACCGCCCTACCAGTTCCACATCGTCCCGTCTTCCAGGCGGGCGACCGGCAGCTGGCGCGGCTCGTAGGGGTACTTGGCGGCCAGGGCCTCGTCGATGTCGACGCCGTGGCCAGGCGTGTCGCCCACGTAGAGCATGCCCTTGTCGAACCGGTAGTCGTGCGGGAACACCGCGTCGGTCTCTTCGGAATGGCGCATGTATTCCTGGATGCCGAAGTTGGGCACCCAGGTGTCGAAGTGCAGCGCCGCCCCCATGGTCACCGGCGACAGGTCGGTGGCGCCGTGGCAGCCGGTGCGCACCGACCACAGCGAGGCGAAGTCGGCGATGCGGCGCAGGTGGGTCAGGCCGCCGGCCCCGACGATCGTCGTGCGGATGTAGTCGATCAGCTGTTCCTGGATCAGGTCCTTGGCGTCCCAGATCGTGTTGAACACCTCGCCCACGGCCAGCGGCGTGGTGGTGTGCTGGCGGATCAGGCGGAAGGCCTCCTGGTTCTCGGCCGGCGTGGAATCCTCCAGCCAGAAGAGGTCGTAGGGCTCCAGGCTCTTGCCCAGCTGCGCGGCCTCGCGCGGGGTCATCCGGTGGTGGCCGTCGTGCAGCAGGGCCACGTCGAAGCCGTGCTCCTTGCGCAGCGCCTCGAACAGGGTCGGCAGGTAGCGCAGGTACTTGCGGGTGTCCCAGGTGGTCTCGGTCGGCAGGGTGGCGTCGGCCGGCTCGTAATACATGTCACCGCGGCCCACGCCGTAGGCCAGGTCCAGGCCCGGCACGCCCGACTGGGCCCGCACGGCCTTGTAGCCGGCGTCGATATAGCGGCCGACAGCCTCGACGGTGTCTTCCAGGTCGCTGCCGTTGGCGTGGCCGTAGACCAGTACGCCGTCGCGCGAACGCCCGCCCAAGAGGTCGTACAGCGGCGCCCCCAGGGCCTTGGCCTTGATGTCCCACAGGGCCACGTCGACGGCGGCGATGGCGCGCATCGTCACCGGCCCACGACGCCAGTAGGCCCCGCGATAGAGATACTGCCAGATGTCCTCGATGCGGCGCGCGTCACGGCCGATCAGCACCGGGATGACGTGGTCTTCCAGATAGGCGACGACCGACTTTTCGCGGCCGTTCAGCGTGGCGTCGCCGATGCCGTAGACGCCCTGGTCGGTCTCGATCTTCAGGGTGACGAAGTTGCGGCCTGGCGAGGTGACGATCACGCGGGCGCCGGTAATTCGCATCGGCGGCAGGCCGGCTGCTTTGAACGCCTCGGTTTGGCTAGTATGCACGTCGAGATTCCCGTGGTCTTCCAGTTGGAAGACCCATAACTATCGACAACTGGCTTGTCCATATTGGTCAGACCAATTTTAGGAAGTCCCCGCATGTCCGTGAAGGGCGAGAACCGTCTGTACGAACGCGTCGCCAAGGATCTGGCCGGCCAGATCGCCGAGGGTCGCTACGCCGTCGGCCAGCGCCTGCCGTCCGAACGCGACCTCGCCCAGACCTATTCGGTCTCGCGCCCCACGATCCGCGAGGCGATCATCGCCCTGGAACTGGACGGCATGGTCGAGGTGCGCCTGGGCTCGGGCGTCTATGTGAAGGCCCAGACCCCTAACGAGGGCCAGGCCGGCGCTACCGACATCGGCCCGTTCGAGCTGCTGGAGGCCCGCCGCGCCATCGAGGCCGAGGCCTGCGCCATGGCCGCCAAGCGCATCACCAACGAAGAGCTCGACCAGCTCGACGGCCTGGTGGCCGAGATGCAGGCCGAGAACGCCCGCGACGTCGACCGCTCGGAAGACGCCGACAAGCGCTTTCACATGCTGATCGCCGCCTCCACCCAGAACAGCGCCATGATCGCCGCCGTCGAGCTTCTGTGGGAGGCCCGCGAGCGCTCCCCCCAGACCAAGCTGATGGGCGAGAAAGCCCACGCCGCCGGCGTCATCCCGCGCATCGACGAGCACGCGGCCATCGTTTCGGCCCTGCGGGCACGCTCGCCCGAGGACGCCCGCGACGCCATGCGACGCCACCTCACCCGCGTGCTGAACTCGCTGCTGGCGGCCACCGAGGTGCAGGAGATGGAAGAGGCCCGCGCCCGCATCGCCGCCACCCGCGACCGCTACACTTAAGGAAGCGAAGCAAGCCTATTTACGGCGGTCGCAGGAAGCTGAACAATCAACCCCAGATGTAAGTGGGGTGTCATGTTCAGCTCAGTGTTCTTCGCCGCCGCGCTCCTGCAGGCCAGCCCGGCTCTTCCGCCCGAGAACTGCCGGGACGACAACCACGCCGACCGCTGCGCGCCGGAGGACCGGGCTCGCATCGTCGCCAGGCTGGGCATGGCCTCGGCCGACGCGGAAGCCAAGGCCGGCGTCGAGGCCTATCGCGCCTTCTTCGTCGACGGCTACGGCCGCGAGCGCCCGACCATCGCCTTCGAACGGCGGCCGGGCCAGCCGCCAAAGGCCGTGGTCTACGCCCAGGGCCGCAAGCTCGAAGCCCTCGCCTCGCTGACGGCCTGGAACAAGGTGAAGAGCGACGCGCAGTTCGCCGATCGCGCCCTGACGCCGCTTCCGCCCGTCAAGCCGGCCAACGACGTGCCGAACTTCTGCCTTCACGCCTGGGTCTCGTCGATCGAGATCGTCAATGCGCCAACCCGCGAAGGCGGCCCCGACACGGTCAGGACCCGAACGGAAAACGCCTGCGGCCCGGGCCTGACGACGCAGTTCACCTTCGAGCTGGCGACGCTCGCCATCCAGCAGTTCCCGGCCTGCGAGGCCCTGTCGGAAACCAAGTACCGCAACGACATCGAACGCCTGGCGGCCTGCACGCTGCTGCACGGCGACACCCTCGCCGCCGCCGGCTTCACCAGCCAGACCGGCGGCTGGCTGGAGTTGCGCCGCGACCTCGAACCGGCCAGGGCCTGGAGCAGCTGGATCGGCACCAACGCCAAGGCCGAACTGAACTGGAACGGACAGGTCGCCAAGGACGACATCTACGGGCGCAACAACGTCGGCAAGTTCCTCGCCGCCCAAAGCGCGTCGGCGCGGCTGTCGCTCTATCCCGACCGGATCGAGGGCCTGGACGGCCGGACGGTCAAGGTGACCGGGCGGCTCCACAAGGCCTCGTTGTCCGAGCCGCAGGTCCGGGAGTCGGCGTCCAGCGAGCAGACCTGGATCTGGGACACGGGCCTGCGCGAATGGGCGCTCAAGTCGTGGACGGTGAGCGCCTTCACCGTCGAGAAATAGAGCGACGCGCGGGGGCCCAACACCCCCGCGCGCCCCTGCTCGATCAGAACGTCATCGACGCCCGCACGCCGCCGTAGCGCTTGAAGTCGCGCGGCAGGAAGGCCTGCACCGCCAGCTGGTTGCCGTAGGCGCCGTAGTTGTTGACGAGGTTGGTGTAGTAGCCCTCGTCGAACAGGTTGTTGACGAAGGCCGTCACCTGGTAGCCGCGCGCCTTGTCGCGCACGCCCACCGACAGGTTGACCACGGCGTAGCCCTTCTGGACGGTCAGCGGATCCTGGCTCAGCGAGTAGTTGACACTGCTCTGGTAGTTGGCCGCCACATTGGCCACGCCTTCCAGGTCGCCGGCCAGCGGACGCACGTACTCGGCGCCGGCGCTCAGCTTCCACTTCGGAGCCTGGGGCGGACGCTCGCCGGCCAGGTTCTGGCGGGCGGGCGAGCCGGTGCAGCCCTGGGCGGCCGTCTGGCCGGGCCAGCACTGGGCGCCGGCGAACTGGGTGATCTCGGCGTCCAGATAGGCCACCGAGCCCGACAGGGTCAGGCCGTCGACCAGGCGGGCCGTGCTTTCCAGCTCGACGCCGCGGGTGCGGATCGCGCCCACATTGGTCAGGCGGAAGTTCTGGGTGCCGTCCGGCAGCAGTTCGGCGCCCTGGGCCTGGAAGTCCTCGTACTCGGTGTTGAACAGCGTGGCGTTCAGGGTCACGCGGCGATCCAGGAACCGCGAGCGCACGCCCACCTGGATGTCTTCCGAGCTTTCCGGGCGCACGGGGCCAAGGTCGGCGCGGGCTTGGTTGAAGCCGGTGGTCAGGTCGTAGCTCTGGCCCTTGTGGCCGGTGGCGTAGGTGGCGAACACCATCACGTCGTCGGCCAGCTTGTGCTGCACGCCCACACGATAGGTGGCGTAGTCGTCGCTGGCGCCGTCGGCCCAGGCCGCCGCCGGCCCGCCGCGCAGGTCGCGGAAGGTGTAGCCGATCTTCTCGCGGCCCAGGCGCAGGCCGCCGATCAGGGTCGTGCCCTCGATCACGTCATATTCCAGCTGGCCGAACACCGAGTTCTCGTTCGAGCCCGAGGTCGCGTCCCAGTTGGCCTGCGAGAAGGCCGGGCCACGGAAGAAGTAGCGGCGATAGTTCACGTCGGCGTGGAAGGCGCCCAGGGTGTAGCGCAGGCGCTGCGAACCGTCCGAGACCAGCCGGATCTCCTGGCTGAACTGGTCGGCCGAGAACAGGCCCTTGGCGTAGTTGTTGACGCTCAGCGCCGTCTCGTCCTGGTCGAAGGCGTCCAGCATCTTGTAGCGGTCGTTGGCAGTGACCGAAATCAAGGTCGCAAAACCCAGGTCGTAGGTCATCTTCAGCGACTGGGCGAAGTCCTCGTAGTCCGAGCCGGTGGTGACGTTGTTGACCACCGAGCTGTTGTTGGCGCCTACGGTCACGCCGGGCGCGAACACGGCCGGCGTCCAGGCGGCGTTGCCGCGCAGGCGGGCGTTCGGCGACAGGGCGATGAACGGCCGGCCCGCCGTGGTGTCGCCCTTCAGGTAGTCGACGGCCAGGATGGCGCTGAACTTGTCGGTCGGGTCCCAGACCAGCTTGTTGCGGGTGGCGAAGGTCTCGCGGCCGTTGACCTTCTCGCCGTTGTAGAGGTTGTCGATATTGCCCTCGAAGCTGGTGTAGCTGTTCGAGGAACGGAACCGCAGGGTGTCGGTGATCGGGCCCGAGATCATGGCGCCCAGGCCGACCTCGTCGTCGGTGGTGGCCAGAGCGCTGACCTTGCCGGTCAGCTCGCGGGTCGGGCCGGGGGTGACGATATTGATCAGGCCGGCCGAGGCCGACTTGCCGTACAGCGTGCTCTGCGGGCCGCGAAGCACCTCGATCCGCTCGACGTCGGCCAGGTCGGCGAAGGCGCGGGCCTGGAAGGCGATCGGCACGTCGTCGACCACGACGGCGACGCTGGGCTCGACCCCCACCCCGAAGGCGAAGGTGCCCACGCCGCGGATCGACACCGAGGCGTTCACGGGGTTGTCGGCCGGGCGCACGATCAGCGACGGCGCCACCTTGGTCAGGTCGGTGAACTCACGCACGGCGGCGGCTTCCAGCTGGTCGCCGCCGATCACCTGCACGGCCATCGGCACGTCCTGGACGTTCTGCGAGCGCTTCTGGGCGGTGACGACGATCTCGCCGACGATCGCGTCGTCGACCGTTTCCTGGGCATGGGCGAGGCCAGCGAAGGCGGCCAGGGCGACCCCCGCCGAGATCCCGCCGAGCGCCGTCGTGTTGAAAAACCGCCGCATACCTGACTCCCATATTCTGAAGGGTTCTTCGACCCGATGGGAGTGCACATAGAGATTGGTCAGACCGATTGCAATAGCGGCCTGACCATGCGCCCTGGCCAAACTAGACCAAACCCTCTAGGAAGGAGCCAAGTACGATTTAGGGAGAACGCCGCCCATGACGCCCAGCCGTCGCCAGCTGCTCGCCGGAGCCGCCCTGACCGCCAGCGCCGCGCTTGCCGTGCAGGCTCATGCACAGGAAAAGGCCGCCTCCCCGCCCCTCGTCGCCGGTGACGAGCCGCTGCTGCTGTTCGCGCAGCATGACCGCCCGCGCACCACGCTCGACGGCCTGTGGGCCTACATCCTCGACCAGAACGACTCCGCCTTCCGCAAGCCGAACGCCCGCCGGGCCTTCTGGCTGGACGAGCCGCAGAAGCCGGGCGGCCCCGTCGTCGAGTACGACTGGAGCATCTCGCCGCGCATGGAGATCCCCGGCGACTGGAACACCCGCGATCCGTCGCTGGAGTGGTACGACGGCCCGATCTACTTCCATCGCCGCTTCCAGGCCCCGGCCGATGCGGGCGGCCGCCGCTTCCTCAGCTTCGAGGCGGTGAACTACGACGCCGTCGTCTGGCTGAACGGCCAGGAGATCGGCCGTCACGAGGGCGGCTTCACGCCCTTCGTCTTCGAGGTCACCGGCAAGCTGAAGCCCGGTGAGAACGTCGTGGTGCTGCGGGTCGACGACCGGGTGGGCCCCGAGACCCTGCCCTCCCTCGACTTCGACTGGAAGAACTACGGCGGCATCACCCGCTCGGTCTGGTTGGTCGAGACGCCCAGGACCTTCCTGCGCGACGCCTTCCTGCGGCTGGAGGGCGGCCAGATCGTCGCCGACCTGCGCGCCGACGGTCCGGCCGCGGCCGGCCTGGAGGTCTCGGTCGCCATCGCCGGCCTGAACCTGACCCTGACCGGCAAGACCGGCCCCGACGGCCGCGCCCGCCTGTCCGCCAAGCCGCCGCGCGGCCTGAAGCTGTGGTCGCCAGAAAGCCCCACGCTCTACGACGTGACCTTCAAGGCCGGCGAGGACGTGCGCCGCGACCGTATCGGCTTCCGCACGCTGGAGGCCCGCGGCCGCCAAATCCTGGTCAACGGCAAGCCGCGCTTCATCCGCGGGATCGCCCTGCACGAAGAGCCCCTGGGCGCCCAGGGCGGCCGCGTCATGACCCCGCCCGAGGCCCGCGCCCTGCTGGAAGAGGCCAAGGCCCTGGGCTGCGACATGGTCCGCCTGGCGCATTATCCGCATACGGAAAGCACCGTGCGGCTGTGCGACGAGTTGGGCCTGCTGGTCTGGTCGGAGATCCCCGTCTACTGGGACGACGTGGCCTATGAGAGCCCCAGGACCCTGGCCCTGGCCCGCGCCATGGCCGCCGAGATGGTGGTGCGCGACCGCAACCGCGCCAGCGTCGCCTTCTGGTCGGTGGCCAACGAGACGCCCACTCACCAGGCCCGCACGACCTTCCTGCGCCACGTGGTCGCCGACATCCGCCGCCTCGACCCGACCCGCCTGCTGACCGCCGCCCTCAACAAGAACATCGACGTCGGCGGCGCCAAGGCCGGCCAGAACCAGTTCGTGGTCGACGACCCTCTGGCGCCCGACCTCGACGTCGTGGCCATCAACCAGTACGAGGGCTGGTATGGCCCGCGCACGCCCGACCAGGCCAAGACCGTCCGCTTCTCCAACCCGCACGACAAGCCGATGATGATGAGCGAATTCGGCGCCGACGCCCTCTACGGCGAACGTGGCCCGAAAGAGAACCGCTGGACCGAGGAGTACCAGGCCTGGGTGTTCGAGGAGACCCTGGCCCTGCTCGACCGCGACGGCTTCGTCGGCGTCAGTCCCTGGGTGCTGAAGGACTTCCGCTCCCCGCGCCGCTGGCACGCCCGCTACCAGGACTACTGGAACCGCAAGGGCCTGGTCAGCAACGAGGGCCACCGCAAGCTCGCCTTCGAGACCCTGCGCCGCTACTACGTGGGCAAGACCTCGTGAGGACCGCCGCCCTCCTCTTCCTGGCCTTGCTGGCACCCGGCGCAGGCTTAGCCCAGAGCTTCGACGTCTCCGTCACGGTCGACGACCTGCCCGTACACGGCGCCCTGCCGCC
The DNA here is from genome assembly GCF_029543245.1 of Caulobacter endophyticus. Taxonomy (GTDB): domain Bacteria; phylum Pseudomonadota; class Alphaproteobacteria; order Caulobacterales; family Caulobacteraceae; genus Caulobacter; species Caulobacter endophyticus_A. Next base: position 2,155 of record NZ_JARQWV010000008.1, on the reverse strand, counting down.
GGGCATGACCCGCCTGTCGATCGCCCGCTCGCACATCGAGACCTTCAAGGCCCACGGCGTGAAGGAGGCCTTCGGCTTCGTCAATTCGGCCAATGCGACCGACGTGGAGAGCAACGCCGTGCTCGACGCCTGGCGCGCCGCCGGCCATCCGCTCGGCAACCACACCGCCAGCCACCTCAACCTCGAGAAGGCCGAAACGCTGCAGGCCTGGATCGCCGACCTCGAGGCCGGCGAGCCGGCGGTGGCCCAGCGGATGAAGGGCCAGGACTGGCGGTATCTGAGGTTTCCCAACCTGACGGCCGGCACGCGCCCCGAACGCCACCAGGGCGCGGCCGCCTACCTCGCCGCCCACGGCTACAAGGTCGCCCACGTCACCATCTCGTTCAGCGACTGGAGCTATAGCGACGCCTACGCCCGCTGCCTGGCCAAGGGCGATCAGGCCGCCATCAAGACGATGGAAGACCAGTACCTGCGCGGCGCCGACGACGAGCTCGCGAACATGCGCACCGTCTCGCAGGCGGTCTACGGCCGCATGATCCCGCAGGTGCTGCTGACCCACATCGGCGGCTGGTCGGCGCACATGCTGCCTAAGGTCATGGACCGCCTCGACGCGGCCGGCGCCCGCTACGTCACGCTGGAGAAAGCCCAGAGAGACCCCGCCTACGCCCAAGCCGAGGCCATCCCTGGCGGCGGCGGGATCATGGAGCGCACGGCCAAGGCCCGGGGCATCGCCCTGCCGGCGACGGCTTCGACCGCCGCGCGCGTGGATCCCAAGACGCTTTGCCGCTGAAGGCTACCGGCTTGGTGGTGCAATCTTCGCGGGGGGCGGGACCTCCACGTCCTTCGGCAGCGGATCGGCGACCCAGGCGTGTCGATCCACCGCGACGTAGCGCACGTTCCAGCGCCAGCCGCCGCACACCGGCCGCGCCTCTCCAACGACCGTGACCCGCCAGAGCGTTCCCGACCAAGCCGTTCGCTTCGCGGGCAAGGAGAGGCGAACGCAGCTTTCTCCGGGACGCAACACCGTCCGCGATAGTTCGCAGTTGGCCTCTGCGGAAAGCGACGACGGCGCACGCGCCGTCAAGGACCGAAGCAGCGAAACGCAGGAAGGCTCTTCACAATCGAGCTGAAACCGGGCCGGACCGGCCGGGTCGCCCTTGCCGACCGCTTGCAGCGCCGCACGCGCCTTGGCCTGCATCTCGATGGCTTGTACCTCAATCGCAGGGGTTTTGCTCGCCAGGGAACTTGCGATCAGGGCGAAGATCATCGTGGCTTCCAGCTACTCGGCGACAGTGAGGTGCAGCCTCGGCCAAGCCTAGGCGCGCGCCAGCGCGCGCCCCGAAACTATCCGTCGATGGACCAGCGATGGAAGCCGCCAGCGCACAAAAAAAGGCCGACCCGTCGTCGTGGTCGGCCGGAGGGGGAACTATGAAGATTGTGGTCGGCTCGCAGACGCCGAACACCCTCTCCTTCTAGCGAAAAGCCCCTGCCTGCGCAATATCGGCCTGACCAATTTTCGCAACTTTTGCGCTAATAGCGCTGTCATCTCGGCATTAAAAATCTATACAACGCAACGACTTCCCCTTTAACGGCAAATCACTACCCCCTGCCACGCGACCTGCGTCGGTACATTTTCCGCACCCCGGTCAGACCAATAAAGCGTCAGACGCCGAGAGATACGCTCCTCCTTTCTAGGGAAGGTGGCCAGAGGACCGGAGGGGCGTTTTCAGCTTTCGCTGCGCTCGCCGCCCACACTCCCCCGTACAATCCCCGCGAAAGCGGGGACCCAGGTTTTTTCTGAAACGCATGGCGCTCACCCCCCACTCACCGCCTCCCTCGCCCTCGTGGCGAGGGCCCATGCCGGCGACCGCTCAGACCCGGGTCGTCCAGCAAAGGTCTGAGCAGGCTGAACGATGGATCCTCGCCACGAGGGCGAGGAAGGCGTGAGTTGGGGTTGGGCTTGGAAGGTTGGTCCGGGCGGGGATAGAGCAGCGTCGATCCCCGGCGCTTCCCGAAAAGAGTCCCACGAACTCAACCGCTTGCAACTTTCTCACGCGCCTGGATCAGACGCGCTGAAACCCGCCGCATAATCACAGCTGTCCCGTCGCAGGGAGAGGGCGCAAGGATCCGGCCCGAAGCGGCGACGTGGATGCGA
>NZ_JARQWV010000007.1 GCF_029543245.1 Caulobacter endophyticus | reverse complement strand
ACCTCCTATCGGGGGCCTCAGAACCACCGATCTGCGTCCAGCAGCGCTCGCTGCAAGGCGTAATGCAGTGGTCCCCCATAGGGGGACTGTTGCGAAATTGGCTGGCTGTGATTCCTTGCTGTGGAGGCGAGAGGATTGCGGATGTCGGTGAAGGCGACGGGGCAGCTTGGATTTGGGGAGATCGGCGCGGGTCATCGGCCGGGCAGCGCGGCGCTGGAGCGGGTGTCGGCGCTGGTGGACTGGTCGGGTTTCGAGAAGGCTTTGGCGGGTCTTCGCGAGGATGGACCGGGACGCCCGGGCTATCGGCCGCTGCTGCTGTTCAAGGCGCTGCTGCTGCAGGCCTGGTATGGGCTGTCGGACGCTGAGCTGGAATTTCGGCTTGGCGACAGCCTGTCGTTCAACCGGTTCGTGGGGCTGAGCCTGGAGGACGCGGTTCCCGATCACACGACGCTGTGCCGGTTCCGCAACCGGCTGGTGAGCCAGCGGCTTCTGGAGCGGCTGTTCGACGAACTGGACCGCCAGCTGGAAGGCGCGGGCCTGGTGCTCAAGCAGGGCGCGATGCTGGACGCCACCTTGATCGAGGCGGCCACGCCGCGCCCCCGGGGCGGCCAGGAGGCCCTGGCCCAGGCCAGGGATCCCGACGCCGCCTTCGCCAAGCGTCGCGGCGCCCCAACCGCTATCATCCCCTGAGCGATCGCCAGAAGCGCCTCAACGACCTGATCGCCCGTCGTCGCGCCGCCGTGGAGACCACCTTCGCCACCTGGAAGCGCCGCATGGGCCTGACAAGGATGCGCTACCTCGGTCTGGCCAAGGCCGCCGGCCAGGTGCTGCTCACCGCCATGGCCTTCAACCTGCGCCGCGTCGCCGTACTGACGGCCTGATCACGCCACCCGTCCGTCCTGATCGCCTCGAAACCTCCTATCGGGGGCCTCAGAACCACCGATCTGCGTCCAGCAGCGCTCGCTGCAAGGCGTAATGCAGTGGTCCCTAAGGGAGGTTCCTCGCAAGGCGGCCCGCTCCCCTACCGCTTGATCGACACCGACACGCCCACGAAGCGCGGTTCGCCGGCGATGAAGGTGGGGATGCCGAAGGCGTCGCCGGTGTTGCCGGCGTCCTTGATGTACTTCTGCTTCAGCACGTTGGTGGCGAAGGCGCCGAAGGTCAGAGGGCTGTTTTCCGGCTGCCAGGTCAGGCGCAGGTTCAGGAGGCCGTAGGCCTTCTGCACCTCGTCCTGCACCGTGTCCTTGATCACCCCGGTGGTGGTCTGCAGGGCGGCGATGTCGTTGTTGTTGTCGAAGAACATTTCCGACTGCCAGGTGTAGGTCGGGATCAGGGTGAAGCGGCCGATCCCGGTATCGAAGCCGGCCTTCACGCCGATCGAGGCTTGGTGGTCGGGCGACAGGCGGAAGTGGTTGCCGTCGAACAGGCCGTTGCCGAAGCGGGCGTGGCTGTAGCCGTAGGTGGCGAAGACCAGCAGGTTCGAGGTCGCCTGGAAGTTGGCCTGGCCCTCGAAGCCGGTGGCTTTGGCCTCGCCGGCGTTCAGCGGGATCACCTGGCCGGAGTCGGTGCGCTGGCTGGTCTGGAAGTTCTCGTAGTCGTAGCGGTAGATCGCGCCTTCCAGGGTCAGGCGACGGTCCAGCAGGGCGGTCTTGGCGCCGGCCTCGTAGGAGGTGACCTCCTCGGCCGCCACCTCGCGGAAGGTCGCCGCCGCGCCCGGCGTTCCGTTGCTGCCGGCCAGCACCTTGGGCCGGCGGCCGGTCGAGACCGAGCCGTACAGGCTGGTGTTGTCGGCCGCCTTGTAGCGGGCCACCAGGCGATAGGTGACGCCGTTGTCGGTGAAGTCCTGGTACTGGGCCTTGCCGTTCAGGGTGGGCTGCACGATCAGGCCGCGCTGGGTTCCGGTCTGGGCCAGCATGATGATCGACGGACCGCTCATCGTGGCGCCGTAGCCGCTGGTCTTGTCGTCATAGGTGTAGCGGGCGCCGGCGGTCAGCTCGAGGCGGTCGGTGGCCTTGAAGGTGACGTCGCCGAACACGTCGTAGGAGTTGGTCTCGCCGTAGTTGGTGTATTCCTCGCGGCGAGCCGACGGCAGGGCCGCCAGCGCCGGCAGGACGTTGATCACCGACATCGGCAGGGCGTTGGGGATCGGCAGCTGGCCGGTCAGGAAGAGGCCGGCGACCTTCTCGTTGATCAGCATCGGCACGCGCTGGCTGCCGTCTTCCCAGAACCAGCTGGCGCCGCCGAAGGCGGTGACGCGGCCGCCGGCGTCGTAGTTGAGGCGGAATTCCTGGCTGGCCGACTTGCCTTGCGCGTCCTCGGCGAAGGTCAGCATCGGCAGCGAGAAGCCGTCCGGATCGAACACTTCCTCGCCGGTGAAGTAGCGGTAGGCCGAGGTCGAGTTCAGCGTGAACTTGTCATTGAGCTTGTAGCTGGCCAGGGCCGTCAGGCTCCACAGGCGACGGTTCAGGCCCAGTTCCTGGTTGTTCTCGAAGCCCTCGACGGTCGACAGCGCCGCGCCGGAATTGCGGCCGCGATCACCGAGCACCGCGCCGGTCTGCGGGTTGGTCGGGGCGTAGGTCAGCGACTTGAACGAGGTGCCCGACGGATTGTCCTGCTGGTAGTTATAGAGCACGTCCAGCTTGAAGCGGTCGCCCGGGTCGTAGGCGATGGCCACGCGCACGGCCTGGGTGTCAGTGGAGTTGAAGTCCTCACCGCCCAGCAGGTTCTCCACATAGCCGTCGCGCTTCTTGGAGCGGGCGGCCACGCGCACCGCCAGGGCCTCGCCGATCGGCACGTTCACCATGCCCTCGATCAGGGCGTAGCCGTTGTCGCCGGCCTCGATCTTCAGGTTGGCGGCGGCGTCGTGCCTGGCCTTGGCCTGGATGATGTTGACGGCGCCGATCAGGGCGCCGCGACCATAGAGGGTCGACTGCGGCCCCTTGGCGATCTCGACGCGCTCCAGGTCGAAGAGCTCGACGTAGGAACCGCGCGACTTCGAGATCGACACGCCGTCCTGATAGACCGACACGCGCGGCTCGGTGGTGGCCTCGCCGCTGTCGGAGGTGATGCCGCGCATCACGAAGCCGGGGTTGTTAGGCGACTGGTTCTGCACGTCGAAGCCCGGCACGAACTGGCCCAGCTCCTCGAACTCCTGCAGGCCCAGCGCTTCCAGCGTCTCGCCCGAATAGGCGGTCAGCGCGATCGGCACGTCCAGCACGCTCTGCTCGCGCTTCTGGGCGGTGACGACCACTTCCTGCACCTCGGTCGAGGCCGGGGCGTCGGCGGCGATCGCCTGACCGGCGAGGCTGAGGGCCAGCAGGCTGGCTCCGGCGAGCGAGGTGGTGCGGATGGCGCGCATGGACTATTCCCCTCCAACAACTGTACGAGGCCTCGCCCCTAGGGAGCGGCCGTGTCGCCCACGCGACGGGGTTGTGAAGGAGCCGTGAAACCCTTGGCCGACGCCGACGACGAGATCGAGGACCTGCTGGACGCCCCCGACGACGGAAGCGCCGCCGATACGGCGGGCGAGCGCCGCCTGCAAGGCCGTCTCGACGGAGATCTCGTCGGCCAGCGGCTGGACAAGGCGCTGGCCGTGCTGTTCGACGACCTGTCGCGCGCCAGGCTGCAAGCCCTGATGGCCGAGGGGCGGGTCTTCCGGCTCGGGGCGGACGGCCAGCCGCAGGCGTTGACCAACGGCTCGGCCAAGGCCCAGGCCGGCGACTATCTGGTGGTCGAGCCGCCGCCCGCGCCGGCGATCCCGCAGCCCGAGGCCATTCCGCTCAGCGTGCTCTATGAAGACGCCCACCTGATCGTGGTCGACAAGCCGGCCGGCATGGCCGTGCACCCGGCTCCCGGCAGCGAGACCGGCACCCTGGTCAACGCCCTGCTGCATCACTGCGGCGACAGCCTGTCGGGCGTCGGCGGCGTGGCCCGGCCGGGCATCGTCCACCGGCTGGACAAGGAGACCTCCGGCGTGATGGTCGCGGCCAAGAGCGACGCGGCCCATCGCGGCCTGTCGGCCCTGTTCGCCACCCACGACATCGACCGCATGTACGTGGCCCTGGTGCGCGGGGCGCCGCATCCGTCGTCGGGTACGATCGAGACGCGCCTGGGCCGCTCGCCGCACGACCGCAAGAAGATGGCGGTGCTGAAGAGCGGCGGCCGCGAGGCGGTCACCCACTACAAGGTCGAGCGCACGTTCGGCGGCGACGGCGCAAAGCCGCTGGCCGCCCGGGTGTCGTGCCGGCTGGAGACCGGCCGCACCCACCAGATCCGCGTCCACATGGCCAGCAAGGGTTCGCCGTGCCTGGGCGATCCGGTCTACGGCGCCGGCGCCCCCGCCGCCCCGGTCAAGGCGATCCTGGTCGAGACCGGCTTCGCCCGCCAGGCCCTGCACGCGGCCCTGCTGGGCTTCGTCCATCCGGTGACGGGGCAAAGCCTTAGCTTCGAGACCCCCCTGCCGCCGGACATGGCCTCGGTCGAGGCGGGGCTGGAGGCGCTCTAGCCGTGCCTTGGGACAAGGACCTCGACAGGCTGCGGGGCATCGCCGCCGCACTGGGCGACAAGCCGGCCTGGCGCGGCTTCGCAGACTACTGCGCAAAGCGGGGCGCAGGGCTCCGCCCCGCCGCGATGACTGCGCTGGAGGGCTTTCTGGACGAGGCGGCGGGCTGGACCGACGACGCGCGACTGGTCTTCGTCCGCTGGCTGCTGCCCCAGAGCCAAGGCTTCATGGGCCAGCATCTGATCCTGCCCCAGCCCCTGCACGAGAGGGTGGTCACGCCCGCCGTCCGCGCCTGGAGCGTCCAGGCGCCCCATTCGGCCGAGCCGCGCCTATGGCTGGGCCTGCTGCGCTGCGACGACCCCTGCGCCCACCTTGAGGCCGCCCTGGCCCTGGATCCCGACTGCGATCTCGCCAAGCGGACGCTGGTCAACTGGATCCTGGCCGACATCGACTACAACCAGCATCACATGCCCGCGTTCTACATCCACGACCCTCGCCGGGATCTGGTCGACCTGGATCGCGTCGTGGCCCTGGCCGGCGGCGGCGCCGACGGGGTCTGGAAGGCGGACGTGCTGGCTGAGGCCCGGTCATTGCGCGCCGTCGCCGAACGCTGGCTATCGGATCACCCCGACGAAGGCGACTTCGCATCCCATTGACCCGCCGACGGCGCTGGGCCGCCTTGCGCCCGCGCAACATTCGCGCCCTAATTCAGCTTCGCCGCCCGCGTATCGGTTGAGGGCTGGAGATCCGTCACATGCTGTTCGCCGCCCGTCTCGTTGCCCCCCTCTCCGTCGGCCTCGCCCTGCTCGCCGCGCCCGTTCTGGCCCTCGCCGCCGGCGCCGACGACGAGGTGGTGACCACCGCCAAGGCGACCTCGAGCCCGGCCCAGGCCGAAGCCGCCCCGGCGCCCGCCGCGCCTGAAACCACCCGCCCCCTGACCACCCAGGAGCAGATCGACGCCTGGCTGAAGACCTCGCCGGTCAAGACCACTGCGCAGGACGGCGGCGGCCCGCTGAACCTGTCGCGCGACGACGACGGCGGCCCGATCAAGCGCAAGGTCCATGGCAGCGTCGAGGTCGGCGTCGGCACCGGCGGCTATCGCCACATGTCGGCCAGCGCCCTGTTCCCGGTCGGCGAGACCGGCACCCTGGGCGTCGCCGTCTCGCAGACCGAGTTCGGCAAGAACGGCCGCTGGGGCTACGGCTACGACGACTTCGGCTACGGCGGCCCCGGCTATGGCGGCCTGGGCTATGGCGGGCTCGGCTATGGCGGCTATGGCTACGGCCCCTACGCCCGCGGCGGCAAGAGCCAGTCGGTCGCCGTCTCGCTCGACATGTCCGGCCGCGGCGCCTCGGCCGAGCGCTGCGTCGACGGCCTGCGCGCCGACGACGGCCGCTATGTCGAACCGCTGTGGGCCACCCAGATGCGCGGCTCCCAGCGCCCCTGCGACATCGACGACCGACGCTGACGAGGCGATTGCGCCGTTCGCCGAAGCTTAACGGCTTGCCGTCATGGTGCCCGCAAACGGGGACCTTCAGGCGTAAGCATGCAGCCGGACATCACAGCGTACCACCACGCCGCCACCGGGCGCGTGACCTATCTCGTCTCTGATCCGGCGACCCTGCTCTGCGCCATCGTCGATCCGGTGCTGGATTTCGATCCGGCCACCGGCGAGACCTCCACCGCCTTCGTCGACGGCATCATCGCCGATATCCGGGAAAAGGACCTGGGCCCGACCTGGATCCTCGAGACCGCCGTCCACACCGGCCACCTGTCGGCCGCCGGCCACCTGAAGTACGAGACCGGGGCCTCGGTCGCCATCGGCGCCCATGTCCTGGAAAGCCTGCAGCGCCTCGTACCCGCCCTCGGCGCCGAGGGCGTGGATCTCGACGGCTGGGACTTCGACAAGCTTGCCCGCGAGGACGACGAACCGCTGATCATGGGCGGGATCGAGTTCCACCCCATCGCCCTCTCGGGCCGCCTGCCCGGCGCCGTGGCCTACAGGGCCGGCGACGTGGTGTTCGTCGGCGACGCCCTCCTGCCGACCGGCCTGCCGGCCAGCGACGCCCCCGGCGCCGACGCGGCCGGTCTGTTCGCCGACGCCCGCAAGCTGCTGGCCCTGCCCGACGACGTGCGGGTGCTGTCCAGCTGGGCGGGCGCCGATCCAGCCGCCGCCGACACCACGGTCGCCGCCCAGAAGGCCGCCAATCCCGACGCCGGCGACGGCGTGACGGAGGCGCAGTTCACGGCCCGCCGCGCCGGCGAGGCCGCCGAACCCTCGGCCCTGACCCTCGCCGCCCTCGACGTGGCGGTGCGGTCGGGCAAGCTGCCGGCGCCCGACGAAAACGGCGTGCGCTTTCCGCCACGGAACATTCGTTCTCTTTAAAAACCCACTTGCCACGACGGCCGGCGGCGCGCCTAATGCTTCGCACGTGAAGTATCAGGAGGCCCTGTCATGGCCGACGACCAGAGCGCCAATCTCACCGCTGTTCAGGCCGGCAGCCTGCCCGACCACCTGGGCCTGCAATGGCAGGAGGCCAAGCCCGGCCTCGTACGCGGCCGCTTCGACGTTGCGCGCCACCACATGGCCCCCAACGGCTTCCTCCACGCCGCCGCCGTGATCGCCCTGGCCGATTCGGCCAGCGGCTACGGCTGCGTGGTGTCTCTGCCCGAGGGCGCGACCGGCTTCACCACCATCGAGCTGAAGTCGAACTTCCTGGGCACGGCCCGCGACGGCGGCGTGGCCTGCGAGGCCAAGCTCGTGCACGGCGGCCGCAACACCCAGGTCTGGGACGCCGTCGTCACGGCCGAGGGAACGGGAAAAACCATCGCGCTTTTCCGCTGCACCCAGATGATTTTGTACCCGAAGGCCTGAGCCGCGACGGAGGGTCGCGGCCCACCGCAAGAAAAGACGAAAAAGCGCATCATGGCCCCTTGCGCTCTTCCGGCGTCGCGGATAGGTATCCCGCCCTCACTCGAGACCGGCCAAAAGCTGGTCAAGAAGACCCCCTGGAGAGGTGGCAGAGTGGTCGAATGTACCGCACTCGAAATGCGGCGTGCCTGGAAGGGCACCGTGGGTTCGAATCCCACCCTCTCCGCCATTACCCCTGAATAAGTCGCTGTTTCCACTGAGAAACACGAACGCCCGCCGGGCCAGCCCCGACTAGGCGCCGCCTCCCGCGCGCGCGAGGCCGAACCTCCCCGCGGCCTTCCGCCCCTTGTCCGCCCACGACGCCCGCCCGGCGGATGATCCGCCGCGCGTCCGGCCGCAGGAACCGCCGGCTTTCCACCATCATGACGATCGCCGTGGTTGACCGACTCGACCACTGCGATAGTTTAGCGCCCGGGCGCTGATGGCCGGGGGGCGGGCAGTGACGAGGGTGTGGCTTATTGCGGTTATCGCGGCCCTTTGGTTCGCCGCGACCGCCGCTCATGCCGAACGCCGGGTCGCGCTGGTGATCGGCGCGAGCGCCTACAAGGCCGTCGCTCCGCTGGCCAATCCTGTCAACGACGCGCGCGCCGTGGCCAAGTCGCTGAAGGCGACGGGGTTCGAGGTGACCGAAGTCATCGATCCCGACTACGTCCGCTTCGGCGAAGCCCTGAGCCTGTTTCGCCGGCAAGCCGCCGGCGCCGACGCCGCCTTGATCTACTACGCCGGTCACGGGGTCGAGGTGAACGGCGTCAACTGGCTGCTGCCCGTGGGCGTCCTGGCCAAGGATCCCGAAGACCTGCAGTTCGAGGCCGTCCGCTCGGCCTCCCTGGTCGAGGTGGTCAGGAGCGCCAGGACCATTCGCCTGGTCATTCTCGACGCCTGCCGCGACAACCCCTTCCAGGCCGAGCCCAGCTGGCGTTCGGCCGGCCGCAGCGTCGGCAAGCGCGGCCTCAGCCGCGAGCCCGACGGCACCGGCAATGTCGTCGTCCTGATGGCGACCCAGGCCGGCGCCCAGGCCGCCGACGGTCAGGCCGACGCCAACAGCCCGTTCGCCCGTTCGCTGGCGACGCTGATCAACGAACCCGGCCTGCGACTGGCCTCCCTGCCCGGCCGGCTGTCGCGGGACGTCAAGCAGCGCACCGGCTTCGACCAGGCGCCCGACCAGCAGGGAATCTTCGACGAGCCCGACTGGGCCTTCATTCCGGCGGCGACGCCCGTGCCGGCGCCTGCCGCCGCGCCTCCCGTCGTGAACGCCGGGGCCGCCTTCGACTACGAGCAGGCCGCCTGGGAGCTGTGCAGCCGCAGCCAGACGGCCGCTCCGTGCGAGAAATATCGCCAGAAATATCCCTCCGGCCGCTTCGCCGAACTGGCCCAGGACCGCCTCAGCGACTTCGCCGCGCCTGTCCGCGCGCCGGCCGCGGCCCAGCCCTCGCAGAGCGTCGCGCCCGAGATCGTCCAGGAACTGGGCCTGGTGGTCGCTCGCAACGCGGCCGGCGAGATCCAGGTCCAGGCGGTCCAGCCCGGCTCGACGGCCATGGGCATGATGTTCGGCGGCGACGTCGTGCTGCAGGCCAACCTTCTCAACCCCGATCCCGCCCAGACGCCGGGAGCCTTCCTGACCAACGCCCTGGCTAACCAGGGGCGCGTCAAGCTGCTGGTGCGGCGGGGCCCGACGACGACCTCGGTGGTGCTGAGGCCCAGACGATGACCCGCAACGCGCGCCCGCGCTCCTCCTTCGACTCTTCAGCCTGGAAAAGACACATGCGCTCCTTCACGGCGACGCTCCTTTGGACGTTCGCGCTGATCTCGATCGCCGGCGCGGCCCAGGCCGCCGATACGGTTCGCTACGAGGGACGGTTCGCGGCCAAGTTTCCCGAAGCCGCCAAGCTGAACCAGATCGCGGTGCTGGCCTTCACCGGCCCCGACGGCGGCAACTTCTCCGCCGCCCTGGCCGCCGAGCTGCAATCGGCGGTCCTGGACGGCCAGCAGGTGTTCTCGGTCAAGACGATGGAAGGGCTCACCGGCGACGGCAAGGCGCCGACGACCAAGCCGGGCGTCGAGGTGGCCGCCGCGATCCGCTCGGGCAACAAGCTGGGCGCGCAGGCGGTCTATATCGGCGAGGTCACCTCGGCCAAGATCAGCCGCGCCAACCGCACCGAGCAGCGCTCCTACTGCGCCGAGCCGGACGGATTCCTCAAGTGCAAGCGGCAGGCGACCCGCAACGTCTCCTGCACGCGGATCGTGGTCGACTACGCGGTGGCCCCGCGCGCGATCAACGTCTCGACCGGCGCCATCGTCTATTCGCAGACCATCGTCGACCAGGGCAGCTACGACATCTGCGACGGCCAGACCCAGGCGGTGAACCAGAACCTCGGCGACACCTTCCGGGGCCTCGGCCAGCAGCTGAGGTCGCTCGCGGGCCCGTCGAGCAACAGCCAGGGCGACGCGCCCCAGCAGCCGGCGGTGATGACCGAGGACGCTCTCGTCTCGCAGGTGCGCAATCGCGTCGCCGAAAAGGTCCGCCGCCAAGTCGCGCCGTACAACCAGATCGTCAACGTCACCTTCAAGCGGAAGGCGCCCGAACTGCCCAAGGGCGACCAGGAGCGCTTCAAGTCGGCGGGCGAGTTCGGCGACATCGGCCGCCTGGACCGCGCCTGCGGCATCTGGGAAAGCATAGCCGCCTCGCCGGCCGCGGCCAACAGCGTCAGCCTGCTCTACAATCTGGGCGTCTGCCAGGAAGCCCTGCTGCCCGACGACCCCAATGCGGCGCTGGAATACTACGCCAAGGCCGACCAGCTGCTCAGCAAGCCCGACAAGCTGGTGTCCGACGCCTATGTCCGCACCAAGCGCATGGTCGACGCCCAGCGCAGCATCCAGAAGCGCTAGACCCGGCCCTGAGGACCCCATGCGCGAACGCCACGAATTTTTCGCCGGCGCTCGCGCACAGTTCCCCGCGGTCCCTCCCGTATTCAGGTCGTGAGCGAGCACAACGCCTCGCCGCCTAACGAGAGGGATAGACCAAGATGACCAAGACCTTCGCTTTCGCCACCGCCGCCGCTGTCGCCGCCGTGATCGGCGTCGCTGGTCCGGCCTCCGCTCAACTGGCTCCTCGTCCGACCGTGATCAAGGGCGACGTCACTCAAACCGCCAAGGTCGGCGCCATGGTCTCGGTCGCCATCGGTCAGGGCGCCAAGTCGGTGGTCGCCCAGTCGTCGGTCTACGAAGACAGCACCATCGGCGGCAAAGTCACTCAAACCTCCAAGGCCGACACCATCGTTTCGGTCGCCATCGGCCAGAACGCCTACGCCTCGGCGGTTCAGTCGTCGGTGGGCGTTCCCAAGCCCTGAGCCCGAACCCGATCCTGGCCCCCGCCCCGCGCGGGGGCCTATTTTTTCCGCAGCCGCCGCACCGGCGCGCGTGTCGACTCCGAAAGCTCAACCTTACCTTGCCGCCCGAAGCCTTCCATGAATAAGGTGAAGGCTGATCACGCGGGGGCGGGATGAGCACGACAGTCGACGAAAGCTACTGGCTGGAGAACCGTTGGAGCGACACCCGTCGCAACGTTCTCAAGCTCATCCAACCGCTGAGTGACGATGTGATCGACGAAATCATCAGCAACGGCGCGCCGAGCGAGCGCGCCTGGACGCGCTTCATGGACGCCTCGGCGCGCGCCCTGGACCGCTGCCGCGCCGCCTGCGCCCAGCACGAGCGGGCCGGCGGGGGATCTTCCCGCGCGGCGATGTACGCCACGGCCGTCAGCCTGCTCGGCGACAGCGCGCCGCTGCGCCAGGAACTGGTCGCGGCGCGCGAGCGCCTGGCCGGCGAGGATCGCGAGCGCATCGCCAAGGCCTGCCTGCGCAGCGGACTGCACCGCATGCGCCACCGCGCCTCGGCCGAGTCCGAGCACCGCGCCAAGACCTGGCGCAGGCTGGACCTGATCAGCCGCGACGTGCGCAAGGACGAGATCCGGACGCACCGGGCCCGCGAAGGCGACAGCCGCTACGACGCCCGCCACTTCGAGGCGGTCCGCGACTACATCGTCCGCGTCTATCCCACCGACCGCAACCTGCCGCGCAGCGTCGAGTCGATCGAAGACTATTTCGGCGAGTTCAGCCGCGAGATCGCCGTTTCCGAAGGCTTCGAAGAGATCCCCGACGACGCGGTCAGTGCGGAGGAGATCGCCTCGCTGCCCAACTACGACCTGGCCTCGGTCTTTCTGGAAAACTGCATCGGCGAACTGCGCGGCGAGCACGCCGAGGCCTGCGCCGTCCACCTCAAGCGGGGTCCCGTGGTCGACATCAGCGTGCAGGCCTACTGCGCGCGCGTGGGGCTCGATCGGCGCAAGTTCTACCGGCTGATCGAGACCGCCACCCGCATGCTGGGCGACTGCGTGCGCCGCAAGTTCACGGGCGTCGGCCTGGGAGCGCCGGCATGAACGGCGCATTCAAGAGCCTGCTGGCCGACGCGCTCAACAGCCAGGTCGAACTGGCCGAACCGGCCGCCCTGGAGGCGCTGGCGCCGCGCCTGCGCGACTACGCCCGCGGCGCGCCCTGGCGGGACGAGGACGTCCGCATGGTCTGGTCCTCGCCCGCCGCCCGCCGCCTCTACCTGCGTGAGCGCAGGCTGGTCCTCGACGAGGTCGAGGCCGGCTGGGCCGATCGCGGCCTGGCGCGCGACTTCGTCCGCCGCGCGGCCGACAGCGGCGACGCCGACGCCCTGTCCCTGCAGGAAAGCGGCGTGAGCATCCGCATCATGCGGGCGCCGGGCTCGGGCGACTGGCTGATCAACGTGGTGCTGTCGGCCGAGGCCGCCGCTCTGGTGCCCGCCGGCACCAAGGTCCAGATCGCGGACTCCGGCGGCCTGGAATGGCTGACCGGCGAGTTGGACCGGGCCGGCGGCGTCGACGCCTTCTGGACCAATGACGCCCAGTCGCCGATCGAACGGCTGCAGGAGCACAGCCTGCGTCTGACCTTCGTCTGACCCCGCATGATCCGCAGGGCGACAACCGAGACCGTCGAGTTTCCGGTCGTGATCCTAGGCTCGGCCGTGCTGGCGAGCCTGCGGGTCGAGCGCATGGCCATGCTCGACGGCGACGGCCGGTTCGCGGCCGGCCACGACCGGGCCGAGGCTCTGGACGTGCTGATCGACGCGCGCGCCCCCGAGCCGGACCGCGAGCGCCTGAGCGGCGTGTTCGTGCGCTTCCTGCGCAAGGACTTCAGCGGCCTGAGCTACGGCCTGGCCCTGGCCCTGGCCGACAAGCGCGCGCGCCATCCGCTGGAGGCCGCCCCACGCCTGATCGCCACCGGCGAGATCATCAACGGCGGCGAGGGCCGGATCGCCGCCATAGACGGTTTCGAGGCCAAGGCGCGCCAGGTCCTGGAGGCCTGTGAAGCCGCCGCCGAACCGCTGGCCTTCGCCTTTCCCAGCGCCAACTGGACCCAGGCCGACAGCGAGACCCGCCAAGCCCTCAAGACGGCCGCCGCCACTGGCCGCCTGAGCCTGCGCCCCGCCGACCACCTGTCGGAACTGTCGGACCTGTGGGCGAGCGCCGATGAGTCCCCGGCCGCCCGATCGCGTCCCTGGCTCTGGCCATCGGCGGCGGCCCTGGCCGCATCGCTCCTGGTCTGCGCGGGCGGGGCGACGCTGTGGTGGCGGCACGGCCAGCCGCTGCGCGCCTGCGAGGGCGCGGTGATCGCGCTGGACGCCGCCCAGGGCGAGGCGCGCCCCGCCAAGGTCGCCGCGGCGGTCGAGGCCTGCGCCGCCGCCGCCCGCGCCCGTCCCGACGACGGCCGCATCCTGTTCCTGACCGGCCAGGTCCATCACGAGAACCGCGGCTATGCGCTGGCGGACAAGTACTGGAAGGCGTCCGCGGATCTGGGCGACCCCGACGGCCAGGCGACCTGGGGCCAGCGCCTGTGGCTTTCGGCGCCGGATGACAAGGCCGTGGTCGGCCAGGCGCTGTCCTATCTGCAGCGGGCCGCCGACCAGGGATCGCCGGCGGCGATGGAGATCATGGCCGACATCTATATCGACGGCCGCGCCACCGGCGTCGACGTCCGCAAGGCCGAGGCGATGCTGGCCAGGGTGAGAGCGATCACCGGGAAGGACAGTTCATGAAGACGGGCATCGCAGCGGCGATCGCGGGACTGCTCGCCGTCGGCTTGGTTCCAGCCCTTGTCGGCGGTCCGGCGCACGCCGGAGCGGGCGACGCCATCGGCCTGACCGTCAGTCTCGACCGCCACGCGCCGGTCTACGCCTTCGATGATCGCCTCTCCCTCACCATCGAAGCCCAGCGCGACGCCGTGGTGACGATCTGGCTGCTGGATCCCTCCGACCAGCTGAGCCGGCTGACGGCCGAGGACCAGAAGCTGGTCGTCAAGGGCGGCGTGCCGCTTCGCTATCCGTCGGCCAAGGGGTTTCGCGTCGAGCCGCCCGCCGGACGATACGAGCTGCGGGTGACGGCGGAAGCGGACACCGGCGGCGGTCGGGGCCTGGGCGACGCCACAGCGCGGCTTCCCGGCCGCGATGTGCGCGAACAGAAGACCCTGAGGTTCCAGGTCGAAAGTCCGGTTCGGTGAAAAAGGACGCCGGAACGCGCGCACAGCGCGCCATTCCCCCTCCCGCTGCAAGGGCGACACAGCCTGCGGGAGATCAACATGCCTCGACCTTTCACGATCATGGCCATCGCCGCCGCGCTCGCAGCGACGAGCGCGTCTTCGGCCTGGGCCCAGCTGGCCCGGGTGGGCGGCTCGGTGACCCAGAACTCGGGAAACTCCGCGCTGGTCTCGCTGGCCATCGGCGCGCACTCCAAGGCCGCCGCGCTGACCAGCAGCACGACGGAAGGCTCCAACGTCACCGGCTCGGTGCGGCAGGAGTCCGGCGGCGGCCCGGTGACGGCCCTCTCCCTGGGCTTCGGCAGCTCGGCCACCGCGTTGGTGTCGACCGCCTGCGGACGGGTGGGCGGAGACGCCCGCCAGTACGGCTACGTCAAGTCGGCCACCAGTATCGCGCTGGGCGCGGGCTCCGACGCCAACCTGATGATCGCCTCGACCGGACGCGGTTCAGTCGGCGGCCGCAACTCGGTGGTGGTGGCCGGGCACGTCCTGGCCATCGACCCGATCCCCTTCATGGATTCGGACGTGCGCCTCGGCTCGTCCGGCGGCCGTTGCTGAGGGAGGGCGACATGTTCATCAAACGCTCCGCCCCCGTCGTCGCCGGCGTTGTCCTGGCCGCCCTGTGCGGCGACGCCTGCATGGCGCAATTGGCCCGTCCCTCCGGCGGTCCGATCACCCTCGCCCTCCAGGATCGCGAGCCCGTGGTCCTGCGGGCGGCCCTCAAGCCGCCGCCGGCCAAGCAGGAAGGCCGCGCCGAAGCCAAGATCCCGCTGGCCATCCAGAACAAGAAGCAGGCCCTGATGACCCGCGCCGGGCCGATGGCCCAGGGCGACCAGGTGATCAATTGCGATCCGGCCACCCTGAACATCGCCCCGGAAGGCTCGGCGACGGTGATGGGCGACCTGATGGTCATCAACAACGCCAAGACCGTGTGCCCCAACGTGGGCAAGACCTTCACGCCGCCGCCGGGCCTGTTCCGGTAGCGGCGCGACAGACGAGGAAACAGGGACGGATGAGAACCGTGGCGGCCGCCTTCGCGGCCTTGGCTTTCGGCCTGGCCTTTGCGAGCGCCGGCGCGGCTCAGCCCCTCGCGCCGGGACGTCCTCAGAGCAGTCCGGTGCGGGCGGGGAGCAATTTCGACCCCGCCCTGCGCTGCATGGACGACCTGCTGTCGCGCACCTCGGTGGGGGCGGGCATCTATCTGGTCCCCGCCCCGCTCGACGACCCCGGCGGCAAGATGGGCGTCACCCGCGACATGATCATCTCGGCCGCCTCGCGCATGTCCGAGAAGAGCCGCTTCTTCTCGATCGCCACCGACACCCGCTCGCTGGACGGAGCGGTCTGGTTCACGACCCTGGGCTCGGTCACCTCGCTCGATCAGCAGGTCGAAAGCAGCGGCAAGGGCGGCGGGGCCTCGATCGGCAACGTCTTCAGCGGCAACGTGTCCAAGCGCAGCGGCGCGTCGAACCTGACCGTCTCGCTGGCCTTCACCGACGGCAAGGGACTGGTCGTTCCGGGCACCTTCCACAGCGAGCAGATCACCCTGCGCACCAAGGGCAAGGCCGGCTATCTCGGCGGCTCGATCGGCACGGTCGGGGGCTCGCTCGATTTCGAGAGCAGCGTCGACGAGGGCCCCCAGGCCGCCGTGCGAGCCCTGATCGACCTGGCGATGATCGAGGCCGTGGGCGCACTGACCCAGACCCCCTATGCCGACTGCCTCGCCAAGGTCGCCGTGGATCCTCTCGATCGCGAACAGGCCTTCGCCGCCTTCAACCGCCTCAAGCCCGCAGAGCAGCGCGCCGCCGTGGTCCAGGGACTGGCGCAGCGTGGCCTGGTCGCGGCGACGGCGGACGACGCCGAGCTGAGACTGGCCATCGCCACCTTCGAGCGCGCCCAGGGCCTGCCGCCGTCGAGCAAGCCGGGCTTCGAGGTCTACTACGCCCTAAGGCAGGCCCAGGCGGCCCCGGCGGCGACACTGGCCAAGCGCGTGGGGCGCGGACCGGCGGTGCGCGTCTCGCCCTCGGGCGCGGGCTTCACCTACGACCAGACCAGCGACTATCCGGTGGCGCGGGTGGGCAACAAGCTGGCCTTCGAGGTGACCGTGGTCGAGCCCTCGTACGTCGCCTGCTACTATACCGACGCCGCTTCCACGGTGACGCGGGTCTTTCCCAGCGCCCGCCGCCCGGCCTATCGCCTGGCGGCCGGCGAAATCCTGCGTATTCCCAGCGATCAGGACGGCTTCATCATCCGCCCCGCGGCCGGCGACAAGGGCGAGTGGCTGACCTGCCTGGCCGCGCCGGACAACTTCCTGCCCCGCATAGAGGGCTTCGTGCCCGACCGGGCGATGGAGGCCCTGCCGTTCAAGTCGGCCACGGCGCTGGTCGCCGCCGCCGAACGCGCGGACCCGGGCCTGTCGATCGACACCCTGACCTACTACGTGGCCAACTAGTCCGGCGCGTCCGTCACCCCGGCGCGATCAGGCCTTCTGCTCCACGCAGACGTCGACGCGGCGGTTGACCTTGTCGGCCGGCTGCGCCGGGTCGGCAGGTTCGGCCGACCCGCGCCCCAGGGACCTCACGCGTCCGGCCGGCACGCCGCTGGCGACCATGAAGCGGGCGACGTTGGCGGCCCGCTGGCCGGAGAGCGCCAGGTTGAGGGCGGCGCCGCCGGTGCTGTCGGTATGGCCGCGGATCCAGAACCGGACGTCCTCGAAATCGGGAAGGGCCAGCGCGTCGGCCAGTTGGGCGAGCGTCTGCTGGGTCATCGGATCCGCCGAAAGCGCCGCCGAGCCGCGATCGAAATAGATCTTGCTGAAGCTGGTCGCCACGACACACGACGCGGCCGCCTCCTGGCTCGGCGCCTGGCTTGCGGCCGGCGCGGACGCCGTCGCCGCCGCGGGGCGTGAAGCCAGGGGGTCCTGGGGATCGCGCCGGGCGTCGATCCCGTTCTCGTGGACGATCGTCCGCGTGCGACCAAGGCCCCGGACGGCCGCCGGCGCAGACCCGCCGCGCATCTTGGCGATGGCGGCTTTCAGCTCGCGCTCGATCTCGCCCGCCGATCTTTCCTGGGCCGATGCGCCACAGGCAAAGCCAAGGCAAAGCGCCACGCCCAGAACCAAGGTCTTCATGATTTTCCCCCATCGCCGATCGGCGACCCCGAACGCACCTTAAGCGACAATCGTGGCGAAATCTTCCCTTATGGTTGATCGCCGCCCGGCGCGATGAACCGGGCGGCAATCGAAGGCCTTCAGGCTGGAAGCGGCCTAGTCGCCACCGCCGTCGCCCCCATCGGATCCGCCGCCGTCGGCATAGCCGCCCGCGCCGAGGTCGCCGCCCGGATCGGCGGGGTAATCGTTGTCGGCGTAGGGATCGCCGATCTTGGCGTCGACATAGGCGCCCGCCATGAAGCTGTGCAGATTGGGATCGCTGTGTTCCTGCGCCCAGTTGCAGAGCTGCTCGAGGAAGGGCTCGCTGGCGTGCGCGGCGGCGACGCCGGCGAAGGCGCCCAAGTTCGCGTTGCGGCAGAGCCCGCCGGCGGCGAGGCCCGCACCGACGCCCACATAGTCGGAGCCCTTGTCCGCCCAGTCGGCGCAGTCGGCCTTCGGATCGCCCCCAGCGGGGGCTGACTTGTCGCTCATGGTCTATCTCCCATTGCTGTTGAAGCGCCGGCCTTCGGAAATCAGCCGGCTGATCTCGTTTCGCCACCGCCCGGCGTTCTCCACTCGGTCGGGCGTCTCCAGATAGATGTGGGAGACCCCGGGGATCGCGTTGCGCGCCAGCTCGACGCGCAGGGCCCAGAGGCCGAGCAGTCCGTCCATCAGGCTGCGCTCGATGCAGACCTCTTCCACGCGGATGGCCAGGAGCTGGATTTCTTTCTGGTGGAGGCGGTGGACCCGCTTGATCACCAGGCACCGCTGCTCGGGCGTCATGTGGTCAACGATCATGTAGAAGGGGCGCGCGCCGGGGGCCAACAACAGGACGGCCACGGCCAGGTAGGACTTCAGAACCAGGACCAGCGCCAGGATTGCCAGCAGGCCGTGGGGCGGACGAACCAGCGCCAGGACCAGGATCACGGCCAGCAGCGCCAACGGAACCCGCGCGTGGCGCCAGTAGCTGAGAACCGAGCGCCGGCCATGCACCAGCACCGCGCCGTT
Source organism: Caulobacter endophyticus (assembly GCF_029543245.1). GTDB lineage: Bacteria > Pseudomonadota > Alphaproteobacteria > Caulobacterales > Caulobacteraceae > Caulobacter > Caulobacter endophyticus_A. The sequence continues at coordinate 218,903 of NZ_JARQWV010000007.1, read as the reverse complement.
CGGTTTGGCGACCTGCGCGAACTGCACCAGCAGCACCCAGCCGATCCAGGCGACCAGACCGACGATCCCCAGGAACGCCGCAATCAGCAGGGGCGGCAGATGAAGGGTCAGCCCCACCACCGCCCAGGGCGCCGGACCGAGCATGACGGAGGCCAGGACCACCAGGGCCGTCGCCCGCCTGTGGTCGCGGTCCCAGGGGGCGGCGGCCACCGATCCGCCCGTCGCCCGCCGGGCCTGCAGCAGATCCTTGCGGGCGGTGGGGTGCCTGGGGTTCAGACGCAGAGCCTTTTCGAGAGGACGCTGCGCCAGGCCCGGCTGCCCGACCGCCAGATAGGCGCGGCCGAGCAGGGCGTGGGCCTCGGGGTCGAACTCGCCGTGGACGCAGGCCAGACCCAGAAGGTTGATCGCGCCGACTTCCTGGCCCTGGTCGATCATGGCGCGCGCCCGGGCCACCATGTCGGCGGGGGTCATCAGACCGTCTCCCGCGGCGCCGGGCAGGCGCCGCCGTTGACCGTCACCGCCGAAGCCCCGCGCGCCTTCAGCCAGCCGCACCAGGCGGGGATGGCGATGGCCGTCTGCCGGGCCGTCTGTTCGGGCCGCTGGAGCAGCATCAGATCCACCCGCACGCCCGTCAGGTCGGGCCGCCCCGCGGCGGTCAGGACCGCCTGGGCCGCGCCGGCCGAGTTCAGCGTGTAGAACGACCCGCCGGCGCTGCGCTGCATCAGGTCGGACACCAGGATCAGGCGACGGTTGGCCACCTGGCCGTGGAAGTCGGTCCGGAGCGGCAGGACCTGGAGCGCTTCGGCGATCGGCGAAGTCTCGCCCCGGGGCGCCTCGTCCAGCTTGTCGACGGCGCCCTCGACCTCCTTTCCGAACGTCGCCAGCCACTTGGCGCGTTCCCGACGAACGCTGTGCAGGAGGATGTTCACCGGGTTGCTCGCCGACGGCATCGGATTGCACTGCGACACCCGCTCCTGCAGGTCGTAGGCCCTATCACCCTGGAGGAAGAGCAGGGTCAGCTTGCCGCTCCTGGGCACGTCCTCGACGATCTTCTTGAGATCCTGGGTCGCCTGGCGGTGCTGCGCTTCGGTGAAGGGATCAGTGGCGTCGACCAGGACCACGGTGCTGGCGGCCAGGGGCTGGTCGGTCCGGCACATGTCCGCGCCCAGTTGAGGGGCCGGCGCCAAGCCCGCGGCGCCGATCCCGCCCCCGACGATCATCGCAAAGCAGATCAACAGGAACAGCGGGTTGATGCGGGCTTCGCCTTGCTTGGCCTTGGTCTTGCCCTCGGCCTGGGTCTTCAGTTCGGAGTAGCGGCTCATTGGTCGGCTCCCACGGCTCGGGCTTGATCCTGGGCGGCATGGGGCTGGGCCTGCGGGAACATCGCCCGGGCCTTGGCCTCCATCCGCAGTTCGATGTCCTGCATCTCCTCGAGGAACAGCCTGGTCTCGGCTTCGCGCAGGCCCGTGATCTGCGCCTGCAGGGCGGCCAGCTCATCGAGGTTTCGCCGCTGCTGCACCTCGATCGCCGCGACCAGGGCGCGGACATGCTCTAGATTTGGCGTCTCCTGGATCAGGGGCGGCAGGACCGGCTCCACGGCGAAATAGGCCGGCGCCGGGGTGGTGCGGATCCGCCCGACGGTCTCGCGGTACTCACGGATGTTGGCCAGCCCGGAGACGCGCCATTCCTTGCGGCTCGCGGCCAGTTCGACGATCCGGCGCTCGGTCGCGGCCAGGCTTTCGCGCGCCCGGTCGAGCTTGGCGCGATCCTCGGCCGCGATCGCCTTGACCTTGGCCTCGACCACGGCGTAGGCGGCGCTGACGGCGAGGCGATATTGCTCGCGCGCCTGGCTCGCCCGCGCCCGGGCGGCCGCCAGCCTGCGAGCGACGTCCGCGAAGCCCCAGTAGTAGTCCACCGGGCTGGACGGACCGCCGCGTCCCTTGACCACCGCGCCGGCGAAGACGCCCATGCCGATGAAGAACAGGGCCAGGGACAGCAGCAGCGAGAAGGTCGGATCGGTGAGCTCGGGGCCGTCGCCCATCAGGCGGGCCTCCTGACGGCTGCGGGCGATCGCCACGCCGATGTTCCACAGCAGGCCCAGACCGCAGAGGCTCCAGAAGACGATGCGGCCCGCGCGCTTTCGATCCTGGTCGACGTGCGCCATCCAGCGCAGGCCGATCAGGCCCGCCACCAGGCCGAGCGCGATGTTCACCGCCGAGATCGAACCGGCCATCACGACGCCGGCCAGCAGACCGCCGGCCGCGTCCTGCATGAAGAAGCAGTTGGCGATGCTTTCCAGCAGCAGCACCACGGCCAGCATCTTCCAGAACTTGTCCTGCCTGGGATCGTACTGGGCTTCGCGGTTCAGGCGGTGGCGGTCCTTGAAGATGCGGCTCTCGCGCAGCATGGCCTGGGCGGTCAGCTCAGCCTCCTCGACGTCCTCGCGGGCGTCGAGCTTCACCTGCCCCACCTCGGCCTGAGCCTTGTTGAGCTCCAGCTGCAGGTGGGTCGGCTCGATGTCGTTGACCAGCGCGGCGGAGTGGGCCGAGGCGATCTCGTAGTCGCCCTCCAGCTCCAGCACCTGGTCGCCGATGTTGATGTTGTCGATCACCGACTGCTCGAACTCGCCGAGGTCGGCGGCCTGGGTCGGCGGGAGGTTCTGGCCGCCGTCCCTGCGGCCGCGTTCGCGCACCTCGCCCAGCGTCTCCATGGGCGGGAAGGCGTCGCGCATCGAGCCCTTCAAGATGGGCGTGGTGCGGATGATGCGGCCGGGCGTGACCCGCCCCTCGGCGATCCTGGGCGCCGGCTCCGGCTCTTCCACCGGCCGCTTGGCCACGCGGTCCCAGACCTGTTTCGAGATGAAATTGAGCATCATGAGGGTCCCTCCACCTTCGAGCCCGATCGCGAAATGCGTCGTGCGGGAGGCCCCTGCCGGGGTCTCGCCATCCTGCTAGCGGGAGGGGGAGAGCGGCGCTGTGCGCTGGCCGGGCGTGAAAAAATCCGGAGCTCGTCCAGGCGCTTGCACCAGGATGCCGAGGCGAAACTAGCTGTGGCGGACCGGTAGAGTTGTGCTATGCTGAAGGTTGTGTGGGGTGCGTATGGATGTTTCCGGTAGTGCGCCGCGGATCGCTTTCCGCGGCGAGGCGATTGCTGCAGCGCGTAGTCGCCTGGGGACGCCCGTAAAACCTGCCGGCGTCGGGACGTGGGTCCTGACCATCTTCCTCATCGCGGTTTTGTTGTCGGTCACGGTGTTCCTGCTCACGGCCACCTATGCCCGCAAGGAGACCGTCGTCGGCGTCCTCGCGCCCGGCAACGGCTCGGCGCGCGTTTCGGCGCCCCGGTCGGCGACGGTGTCGGCGGTGCATGTGCGCGAGGGCCAGAGGGTCGAGCGGGGCGCCCCGCTGATCACGCTGTCGTCCAACCCCACCCTCGCCGACGGCCGGCGTCTCGGCGACGTCTTCGCCACCTCTTCGGAAGCCCAGCGCGTCGCGCTGGCGCGCCAGGCCCAGGCGCGCCAGCTCCTGATCCAGCGCCAGCGCGACGAGATCGCGGTGCGGCGCGAGGGCCTGATCGCCCAGCGTCAACGGCTTCTCGGCGACCTCGTTCTGCAACAGCAGCGGGTCGGCCTGGCGGAACAGACCCTGGAGGCGGCCAACCAGCTGCAGCAGCAAGGCCTGATGTCGACCCTGCAGTACCGCCAGCGGCAGGAATCCATGCTCGTCGCCAAGCTGTCGCTTTCGTCGATGCAGCAGGAGCTGCAAGGCATTCCGGTGTCCCTGAGCCAGCTGGCGGCGCAGGACCAGCGCCTGCTGGCCGAGGCCGAGGACGCCGCCGCCACCATCGCCTCCAGCGCCGCGGAACTGTCCCAGCGGGACGCCACCAACAAGACCGACACCGAACTGGTGCTCACCGCCAGCACGGCGGGAACCGTGGCCGCCCTCCAGGCCGTGCAGGGAGGCTCCGTCAATGCGGGCTCGACCCTGGCCCTGGTGGTGCCTTCGGGCGCCAAGCTGCAAGCGCAGCTTTGGCTGCCCTCGCGCGCGGCCGGCTTCGTCAGGATCGGCGACCGCGTGCGGCTGATGTACGACGCCTTTCCCTATCAGCGCTTCGGCGTGGGCAAGGGGCGCGTCGTGGACCTGGCCCGCGCGCCGGTCGCGCCGACGGAACTGCCCGCGATGCTGAAAGCCGAGGAGGATCTGTACCGGGTCCTGGTCGAACTCGACGACCAGCAGGTGAACGCCTACGGCAGCCGCTGGGCCCTGAGCCCGGGCATGCGGCTGCAAGCCGACCTGGTTCTGGAGAAGCAGTCCCTCTGGGACTGGCTGTTTGATGCGGTGCGCGCGACCCGCGTGCGCGCCCAACCGGTTTGAACCGATGAACGACATCCATCTTCGCCAGACCGAAGCCGCCGAATGCGGCCTGGCCTGCCTGGCTATCGCGGCCGACATGCTCGGCAGCAAGCTCGACCTGGCCGACCTTCGCCGGCTGCATCCGGTCTCGCCGCGCGGCCTCAGCTTCAGCGACATCGCCAACATCGCCGGCTCGATGAACATGGTCGCGCGCGCCGTTCACTGCGAGCTCGACGAGCTGTCGCAGCTGACCTGCCCGGCCATCCTGCATTGGGGGCTCAACCACTTCGTCGTCCTGGTCTCGGTGGACCGCAACCGGGTGGTGATCCGTGATCCCGCCGCGGGCCGCCGGGTCGAGACGCTCGAAAGGGTGTCCCAGCGCTTCACGGGCATGGCGATGGAGATCGCCGCCGCGCCGGCCTTCACGCGCAAGACCGAGCGCTCGCGCCTGAAGCTCACCAGCCTGTTCCGTTGGACGCCCAGCCTCAGCGGCGGCATGCTCCAGGCTCTGCTGCTTTCGCTGCTGCTGCAGGCCTACATCATCGCCAGCCCGTTCTACATGCAGCTGGCCGTCGACGAAGGCGCCATGAAGGGCGACGGCGAACTGCTGATGGCCCTGGCCGTCGGCTTTGGCCTGTTCGCCCTGTTCAACATGGGGGCCGAGGCCCTGCGCGGCCTGGCCCTGCAACGAGTGTCGGCCCTGCTGGGCTGGGACATGACCCAGCGCTTGTTCCACCATCTGGTTCGCCTGCCCCTGGTCTGGTTCCAGCGCCGGCGCCTCGCCGACGCCATGACCCGCTTCGACAGCCTCACGCCGGTGAAGAACCTGATCGCCAACGGCCTGATCGGCGCCCTGATCGACGGCGTGCTGTCGAGCGTCACGCTGGTGATGATGTTCTTCGTCGCGCCTTCCCTGGCCTGGATCGTCATGGCGGGCCTGGGCCTCTACATCGTGCTGCGGCTGGTCACGATCCCCTGGACCATCAAGCTGGGGTCCGCGGCCCTTTCGGCCTCGATCGCCGAGCAGGGCAAGCGCATCGAGACCCTGCGCGCCATGCAGACGATCAAGGTCATGGCCGCCGAGACCGAGCGCGAAGGCGACTGGTCCAACAAGCTCGCCGCCACGATCCGCACCAACCAGGCCGCCGCCGTCGCCCAGGTCAGCGTCACCGCCGTTCAGACCGGCCTCGACGGCCTGAGCCTGGTGCTGATCATCTTCCTTGGGGCCAAGAACGTCATCGCCGGCGAGATGACGATCGGCATGCTCTACGCCTTCCTCGCCTATCGCATGCAGTTCCTTCGCGCCGCGCAGAGCGTATTCGAGCAGTACACCTCCGCGCGCCTGCTCGACATCCACACCCACCGGCTGGCCGATATCGCCCTGCATCCGGTGGAGACGGGCATCGACAGGTCGCCGACCGACAACCGCGAGATCCGCGGCGGCATAGAGCTGCGCAACGTGGCCTTCGCCTATGCGCCCCACGAGCCGCCCATCCTGCGCGGCATCAACATCCGCATCGAACCGGGCGAATTCGTCGCCATCGTCGGCCCCTCCGGCACCGGCAAGTCCACCCTGCTGAAGGTAATGACGGGCCTGTTCCCCGTTTCGGCGGGCGAGGTCTCGCTCGACGGCCTGCCGCTGAGCAGCTGGGGCCCCAAGGCCGTTCGCCGCAACCTGGGCGTGGTCATGCAGGACGACGAGCTGTTGGCCGGCTCGATCGCCGAGAACGTCGCCTTCTTCGCCGAAGACATCGACATGGACCGCGTGTGGAAGTGCCTGAAGGCCGCCTCGTTCGAAGGTGAGGTGATGGCCATGCCGATGCGGGCCGAAACCATGGTCGGCGATATGGGCTCGTCCCTGTCTGGCGGCCAGAAGCAGCGCGTGCTGCTGGCCCGCGCGCTTTACAGAACGCCCCGGATCCTGGTGCTGGACGAGGCCACCTCGCATCTGGACCTGGGCCGCGAGCGCGCCATCAACATCGCGCTGAAGTCGCTGTCGATCACCCGGGTGATCGTCGCCCACCGCAAGGAGACGATCGCCGCGGCCGACCGGGTCATCCAGCTCGACGGCGGGACGGTGGTCGCCGACTTCAAGCAGGGCGGGGCGGCTTCGCCCGAAGCGCCGGCCCTGCCGATCGACCTCAGCCAGCTGCGCGTGGTCGAAAAACCGTAACCCCGCACAAGACCGGCGCGGCGCGAACCGCCGTCGGCGACGGAAACTCATCCAGGAGGAACGCGTGTCGTCATCTGAAATCCAAGGCAAGCTGGCCGCGATCTGGGCCGATGCCCTGGGCGTCGAGACCGTCGCCGCCGAGCAGGACTTCTTCGAGCTGGGCGGCGACTCCGTCCTGGTCACCATCATCAGCCTGCAGGTCGAGGAGCTGTTCGACATCGTAGTCGATCCGGCCCTGGTGTTCGAGCACCCCACGCTGGGCGCCTTCGCCGCCGCCGTCGAGACGCTGGCGACCCAGCCGGCCTAGATCGGCGGGTCGCTCCACTCCCACAGCGCCCCGGTGTCGGGCTTGCCCGAGGCCAGGCGCGGCAGCCGCCTGAAAGCCTTCACCGTGAAGTCGCCCGCGAACGCGAACCGTTCGCCGAGCGCGCGGGCGACCTTCACCTGGCTTGCGACAGGGTCGCCGCCGACTTCCAGCGCCAGCATGACCGTCTGGCCGCCGCCCTCGCCCGGTCGGACGCAGACCACCGCGTCGATGATCCCGTCGCAGGCCAGGGCCAGAGCCTCGACCCGCTGCCTGGACACCACCCCCGCGACCAGGTCCAGCGGAGGCCTTTCCCGTTCGATGTGCAGATAGCCCTCGCCGTCGACGAAGCCGAGATCGCCGGTGGGAAACCAGTCGGGCGCGGGCTCCAGGCCGGCCGGCGTCAGATAGCCGCTCATCAGCATCTCGCCGCGCACGTGCAGCGACCCCGGCGCGCCGGGCGCCGCGGCCTCGCCGTTCTCGGACAGGATACGGAAGTCGACGCTGGGCAGAATGCGGCCCACCGCGCCGTCGCGGTCGCGAAGATCGGCGAAGGCGCCGACGGCCAGGGTTCCGGCGGTCTCGGTGAGGCCGTAGCTCCTCGATATCGCCAGCCAGGGCAGGTGCGCCAGCAGGAGGTCCGACAGCGCCGCCGACGCCGCGCCGCCGTGCAGGTGCAGGCCGGCGAGCGAGGCCAGGCGTTCGCGTGGCGTCGTCGTCAGGCCGCTGAGCAGGGCGGGGCTGGGGCCGACGATCGAGCGGACGCCTTCGTCGTGAATGATCCCGGCGATCGCCGCAGCGTCGAGCCCCGGCGACGCCAGGACCAGCCGCCCCGAAGTCATCAAGGCCAGGATCAGCGCCGAGAAACCGGCGACATAGGACAGAGGCGCGAGCAGCAGGGTGCAGGGCGGGGCCGGACGCTGGGGCGGCCCTTCGGGCCGGGGCCGCTCGGCGGCGAGCAGGGCCGCGCCCAGCATGCCGTTGCGCAGGCCGGTCAGCAGGCTGCGGTGCGTATGGACGACGCCCTTGGGCGCGCCGCTGCTGCCGGAGGTGAAGGCCACGACGGCCACCTGGTCGGCGGCGCCTGCTTCGGCCGGGGCCGCCACGTCCTGCGCCGCCGGCGGCGCGTCCACGGCCAGCGACGGTGCGAGCCCGGCGACGCCCTCGGGAACGAGCCCGGCCTCGGCGACGACGAAGGCCGCGCCGGAAAGCGCCGTCGCCCGCGCCACGGCCTGCGGCTCCGGCTCGACGGCGACGACGCCCGCGCCCAACCCGGTGAGAGCCACGAACCAGATCGCCCAGGCCGCACCGCTGGCCAGGGCCAGCACCACCCTCTGGTTGGCGGCCACCCCTTCGACGGCCGTCAGCCGGGCGGCCAGCCCGTCGGCCCGGGCGAAGACCTCGGCATAGCTTAGCCGCTCGCTCCCATCGACGATGAGGACCTTGTCGCCCAGGCGCCGGGCCCGGCGATAGACCTCGCCCAGGCCATGGGGCCCCTGGCGGAATCCCGGTCCGCGTCCTCCATCGGCTTCGATCTCGAACGGCGAACCCGGCCTCAGCAGCGGATGCTCGGCGGGGCTCCAGGCTGTCCGGCTCATGCGGCGGGGATCCGCGCATAGGCCGACGCCCCGACCCGGGCGACCGGAGCGCCCTGGGGCGTCGTCTCCAGCGAAATGGCGAAGCCCGGCGAGGCCTCGTCGACCACCACCTCCCCTTCCGCGCCGACGCAAAGCCGCGCCTGCAGATCCGGCGCCCCGAGGCGGGCGACGACGCACTGGAAGGCCAAACCGTCCCGCCGTATCTCCAGAGACGCCGAGCCCAGCATCAGCCCCTTGTAGACCCCTTCGAAGGGCGCGAGGTCGTCCAGCCTCGGGACGGGCGACGGCGCCCGATCGGCGGATCGGGGACGCAGGAAGCCCTCCAGCTTTCGCATGGCCAGGTCGCGGGCCTGCGGCAGCCAAGCGTTCAGCGTCACCGCGGCAGTCGCACCCGTGGCGGCGTCGAACCTCAGCGCGCAGGTGGATCCGACATAGGAGCCGTTGACGCCATGCAGACCGGAATAGCTGCCCAGGCCCAGGCCGAAGGCGGTGGGCATGTGCTCCACCTCGTCGCGTCCCGCCTGGACGGCGATCTCCACCACGGGGGCGAGCATCCGCAGGCGGGCCGCCTCGATCCCGGCGTCGATACCCGGAGAACCGCTCGCCAGGAACCGCCCGAGCGCCAGCAGGTCGCGCGTCGAGATCGTGTAGTCCGAGATCGAAAAGCGCAGGAAGCCAGCCTCGCGGGGGGGCCGCATCGGCTCGAAGCGTCCGCTGCGCGGCGAGCGTACGTGCAGCGCCATGAGCCGATTGTCCTCGCCGGCCCGCGCCCCCGGCTCGCCCAGCCGGATACCGAGCGGGTCGAGCAGCAGTTCGCCGAGCAGGTCGCGTATCGGCCGCCCCGCGGCCTGTTCGGCCAGTCGCGCCAGCACGGCATAGCCGGTGTGGGTGTAGCTCCACACGGACCCCGGCGCGAACGCCTGCCGGCGCCGGGGGAAGAAGGCAACGAACCGCGCCCAGTCGTAGGCCCAGCGCGCGTTCGGCTCCTCCGGCTCCACATAGCCGGCCGTGTGCGCCAGGAGGTGGCGAGGCGTCACGCCGGAGGGCGCGCCGTCGGGCGACAGCTCCGGCAGCAGGACCGCCAGGTCCGCGTCGAGATCCAGTTCGCCGCGCTCGGCCAGATGGAGGCAGGTCAGGGCGACCAGCGGCTTCATCAGGCACGACATCGGCAGGCGATCGTCCAGCGACAGCGTCTGTCCCGCCTGGGTGGAGGAGACGCCGGCGGCGGCCTCGATCCGCTCTTCGCCCCGCCGGGCCGCGATCGCCAGGCCCGGCGCCTGATGGCGAGCGACCACCGCCTCGGCCAGCTTTTCGAGGCGATCCAGATTGGCGCTCATGAGGAGGCTCCAGGCGGGGATGGCTTAGGCGCGCCCTTGGCCAGGGGCGCGGCGAGCGCCGAGATCGGCGCGTCCGGGTTCTCACCGACGGTTCGCAGCGTCGCCTCGAAGGCGGTCAGGAAGTCGTCGATCGTCCTGGCGGCGAAACGGATGCTGCCGAACATGTCGACGCCGTTGTCGAGCATGTCGAGATAGTAGGCGTCGCGTGGCCGCGTGCGGGCCGTGCCAGGCGGCGGCACCTTGAGCGCGCGCGCCAAGGCGGGGCGCTGGTCGTCGCCGCGCTGCGAAACGCGATAGTTGAAGACCGGCGCCTCGAGCGGGACGCCGCCGGCCGCCAGGTCGATCTGGATGAAGTCGTCGCGAACGAAGGCGTGGCGCCGCGCCCAGTTCAGATCGGCCTTCACCCGCTCGATCAGTTGGGCGAAGCTGGGATCGCCGGCCACGTCGGTCATCACGTAGAGACGGTTCACCAGATTGCCCACGGTGCGCGCCAGCACCGAGGTGTCCCGGCCGTTGGATATCGTGCGCAGGGTCACCCGGTCGCCCCGCGCAAAGGCCGACAACATGGCCGCCTGCGCCGCGAGCAGGACGGTGAACGGAGAGGTCCGCAGCCGCTGGGCCACGGTCCGCGTCGCGGCCGCCACCGCGGGATCGAGCTGGAAGAAGGCCTCGACCGGCGCATCCGGGCTTTGCAGTTCGGGCAGGTCGAGCCGCGATCCCGCCTTCAGCCGCTCGAACGCCGAGCGGCGCAGACGACTTCCGTCCTCGCCCTCGATCCACTCGCTCATCGCGGCCAGATAGTCCTGATAGCTGGGAGGCGGCGGCGGCAGGGCGCGTCGGCGCCCCCGCAGCAGGCCCGAATAGAGTGCGATGAACTCGTCCAGCAGCACGCCGATCGACACCGGATCGGCGACGAAGTGGTGCACCAGCAGGCCGAAATAAGCCTCGTCCGGGGTCAGCGAGACGACGTAGGCGCGATAGAGCGGCCCCTTCGTGACATCGAGCTCGGACCAGACGAACGCGCCCACCGCCCGCTCGGCCGCCTCGCGCCCGGCGTCCGACCCGTCCCAGTCCCCTTCGAGCACCGAGACCTGCGCCCGGGCTGGCGGAAGGGGGACGATCCACGGCGCCCCGTCGCGATCCTCCACCCGGCAGTTGAGCACGGGATGCCGCGCGGCCAGCATCTCGCAGGCGGCCTCGGCCGCACGCCGATGAAGGGCTGGCAGGCGGATCAGCCCGTTGGTGCGGTTCGTGGAGTCGATACGGGTCACGCCTTGCCGCAGCCCGCCCCAGGCGGCCAGGCAGAAGGAGGCCGTCGGCCCCTGGGCCCGCCCCTGGACGAACTGCGCCGGGCGGCGGGGCGACGCCTCCGGCGAGGCGGAACCGGCGTCGATATTCATGAAGGCCTCCCCAGGGCCAGGACCTCGGGCGAGACCCGGGCCACGAAACTCGGCCAGGTCTCGGTCGGAAGACGGCGGAAGATCCGCACCGCGTCGTACCAGGGCGAGGTGGTCGCCCCGCGCTCCCAGCGCCAGTCGCGATGGTGCGGCGGCAGCAGCAGGGCGCAGGGCACGCCCATCGCGCCCGCCATGTGCGCGACGGCGGAATCGATGGCCACGACCAGATCCGTTCCGGAGACCCGTTCGAGGGCGGCCAGGAACGGCTTGTCCCCCGGCTGGGGCCCGGCCGCCATGTTGGCCGGCGGCGGCTGATCCACCCCGTCGGCCACCTGCAGGCTGACGAACTCGTAGCCCTCGGTCTCGAGCAGAGGGCTCAGCGCCTGCGGAGGGATCGAGCGGTAGGCGTCGTTCGGATGCCGGGGGTTGCCCTGCCACGCCAGGCCGATACGGGGACGCGAGCGCGCGCCGGACGCCTCGCCGCCGACCCGTGCAAGGTAGGGCGGGCTGGACAGCGCCTCGTCGGTCTCGACGCCCATCAGTCCCGGCAGGCTCATCATCGCGCACCAGGCGTCGACCGAGACGGCGATCACGCCCTCCGGCGAGGGCTCCACCAGCGGCAGTCCAAGGGCCCGCACGAGCCAGGCCAGCTTGGGCGAGGCCATGACCCTGACCTCCACCCCCTCGGCCATCAGCCGCAGGGCGAAACGGGCGAACTGGATCGTATCGCCGGCCCCCTGCTCGGTGCAGATCAGCAGGCGCGCGGGGGGTGGTTCTCCGGCCCGCCACCGGGGCAAGGGCGCGCCGCCGACCGCCATCGCCGAGAACGGCAGCAGCCGATGGGCGTCCAGGCGCGCCTCGCAGTCGCGCCAGCCGTCACGCCACCGCCCGGCGCGCAGGCGCGCCAGGCCCCTGAAGTGCAGGAAGGTCGGATCGTCGGGCCGCTCCTCGAGGGCGAGCCGGAAGGCTTCCTCGGCCAGGTCGGGCGCGCCGAGACGGGACGCGAACGAGCCGACGGCCGCACTCAGCTTCGGATCCAGTCTGCGCCCCGCGCCGAGTGCGCGGAACGCATGCGACACCGCCGCCAGGTCCTCGGCCTTGAGGCCCTCAGACAGCTGGCGGCGAAGCGAGACGGTGTCGGCGGCGAGGCCGCGCGCGGAGCCGGGGTTCACGGGCGCCTCATCGCGATCGGGCCGCCGGAGCGAGCCGTCGCCTGACGGCGTCGAGCAGAGCCTGGGTGAAGGCGGTCGAGCCGAGAGTCGAGGCGTGGTCGCCCTGCGCCAGCGCCACCAGTTCGATCCCTGTTCCGACGTCCGCAGGCAGGAAGGTCGGGTCCTTCTCGCCATAGATGATCGTCACCTTGCCGCCTCGCGCCAGGTCGGCGGCGCGCGTTCGGGCCCAGGTCCGCATCGCATCGTCCGGCTTGGACCAGTCCAGCCCGACCATGGCCCGGTCCCACTTGGCCTGGGCCGCCGGATCCGCGCCGCCGAAGCCGCGCGTCTTGGCCCAGGACGCCGGATCCCTCGGCGCCAGCCAGGGCGCGCCCAGGAGGTAGCCGTCGATCGCCGCCCCCTCCCCTTTCTCGGCCGCGTGCAGCGCCATGGCCGACATGCCGCCGAAACTTTCGCCGACGACGATGCGATGGCGGTATCCGCGCAAGCCGCGTCCCTCCAGGGCGGCCAGCACCAGCCGGGCGTCGCGATCAAGGGCCTCGCCGCCGGCCCGGCCCAGGCGCGAGACGACCGGCAGGCCCTCGCCGCTCGTCCCGCTGGGACCGACGACGAGAACGTCGTAGCCCTCGTCGAGCAGGGGCTGGATCCGGCGCAGTTGCGCATCCCCGGCGATCGACGATCCGGGGCCGCCCGGCAGGAACACCACCAGGGCCTTCGGATCGGCGCCGGCATAAAGCCTGGCCGGCAAGGGCCAGCCCTCGGCGCCCAGGTCGAGGACCGTACGGACGAGCCGCCGGCGCGGCGGGTCCTTGGGGCAGCCGAAATCCATCCGCCGGCCGGAAACCTCCAACCGCAGCTTGCGGCCGCCGTTGATGTCGGAAATCACCGCGACGCGCGCGCGGCCGTCCGGCGTCTGGGAATAATCCCACACCGCCGCCGTTGCGGCCTCGCGCCGGTCGAGGATGCGGGGCGGAGCAGGTCCCTGGCCCACGGGCGTGATCACGCCGTCTTCCCGGAAAACCGCGACGACGACATCGCGCTCGGCGTCGACGACGACGCCCGCGCCTCGCGCCATCGATCGCTCGAGGCGCCCCTTGCGCACCGCGCTCAGCTCGCCGTTCTGCCAGATCGCCAGGCCCTGACCGGTCTGTTGCAGCGTGGCGCCGCCGAGCCAGGGAAAGGGCAGGCCCAGGGGCGCAGCGCCCGAGGCGCGCAGGAGGACGGCCGCGAAATCGGCTTCGTTCAATCCCAGGCCGGTGAAGCCATCGCCGTCCTCGAGCCGCAGGCTGCGGACCTCGTGACCCGGCAGCACGGGCCGCGCCGCCGCCAGGCCGCCCCGCAGCCGCGCCTCCACGCTCTCCAGGCTCGCTCCCGCCGGAGGGGCGCGCAGGTGGACGGCCGAGGCCGCGATATCGGACGAAAGAGATGCGCCCTGGGCGCCGGCGTCGGAAAAGTCCGGCGCCGCCAGCCGACGCAGGTCGATCTGGGGGCTGATCACATAGAGACCGCGTGAATCCGCCGACCACTTCACCGCAGACGGCGTGGCGTTGGTCACCGCGGTCCTGACGACGCAGGCCGCCGTCGTGTCGCGTCCGGCCAGACAGTCCGTGCGCAGCACCGAAAGATCGAAGACGGGGGTGCGGATGTCGTCCACCCGCGGCCTCCACAGCGCGACGAAGGCGCCGTCGGGGGAAATCTCGGCGCGTGAAGCCGCGCAATGGGCGTAGTCGGGATTGCGGCTCGCCGGCTGCCAGAACACCGCCTTCGGGGGCGCCGGATCCACGCCCTGCCCTGCGCTCGCCGCCGTCGGCATGGAAACCCCGGCCGAGGGAGCGCCGGCCAGCGGCACGGCCAGCGCCAGCATCGAGGCGATCCAACGCTTCAGGCGCACGCGCCGCTCTCCCCCGTCTCGGCGCGTCCCGGCAGACTCGACCATACGCTTGAACTATCCAACCTGATCGGTCTCGCCCCGGGAGATGCATCCTCCCGGGACGAGCCGACCACTTAAAGGGCCTTAGCCGGCGACCTTCGTTTCGAAGACGCCGTCGTTGTTGTTGTCGATGTAGAGGCTGCCGTTGATTTCCTTCAGGTGGCTCTCGGGCGTGCCGTTCTTGTCGAAGTCGATGTAGAAGCTGCCGTCGGTCATGTACTGCAGCTCGTAGGTGACCTTCACGCCCAGCAGGTCCGCCTGGATCCAGGTCGAAGCGACCTTGTTGTCCGGATTGAACTGGGTGGTGGCGTTGCGCGCCAGGATCGTGTTCGGCGCGAACCACATCGAGTCCAGGATGCCCTTCACCAGGTTCTGGACGTAGTTGCTGATCGGCTGATAGCCGCCGGTGGGCGGCGTATAGTCGTCATCCGGGAATTCCGGCGGCTCGGGCTCCCAGGGATCGTCTTCCCATTCCCAATCATCGTCATCGGTCGGCGGCTCGACGGTGATCTCATCCACGCTGTCGTAGCCGCCAGCAATCCACGACATTTCTGTCGCTGTAAGAACGCGCACTTCCATCTCCTAATGGCACTACTTTTACGACGGTGAAGCTAGACAGCGCGTTAGGAGCGATCAACCAAAAATAGCATAATTAGCAACAATGATCTCCAGGCGAAGTCGCTCCTCCCAAACGTCGGGACTACCGATCGGAAAGGCGACGGACAGGCAGCATTGAGCGGGCCAGCGTGGGGCTCGCGGCCGTTTGTGCAACGCGATCGCCGACCTTCAGGAGCGCAGCGTGCTCTCGCGCTCGACCAGCCGCGAGGGCACGACCCGCGCCACGCAGGTCGCGCCGGCTTCCAGGTCGAGCAGCTCCATCGCCGCGGCGACATGGGCCTGGATGTCCTGGTCGAACGAGGTCAGGCGGTAGGGAGCCCAGGCGGCCATGTCGAGATTGTCGTAGCCGACCAACAGCACCTCGCCAGGGGCGCCCAGGCCGAAGTCCTCGCGCAGCACGTCGATGACCCCGAAGGCCGCCAGGTCGTTGGCGCAGAACAGGGCGTCGGGCCGCTCACCGCCGGAGAAGAGGTCCCGCGCCGCCCGCGCGCCGCTGGCATAGTCGTAGCCGCCGCCTGCCCGCATCGCCGACGCCATGCCGAGCTCGGCCAGGCCATGGGCGAACCCGGCCTCGCGGGCGACCTGGGCCGGGCTGTCGGCGGGACCGGCCACGAAGCCGAAGCGCGTCCCGCCCCGCTCGCGCAGCAGCCGCGCGGCCGCGACCCCGGCCGCGAAGTTGTCGGACGACACCGAGCGGATCCAGTCGCCCGCCAGGTCCGAGTTCAGGGTGACGATCGGGATGCGCAGCTTCGACAGCTGGTCGGCGGCGGCCTGCGAGGTGAGGGCCAGGGCCGAGACGACGGCGTCGACGCGGTATCCCGCGAGTTGGTCGACCACCCCGTCGAGGATGCGGTCGCTGTCGACCCGCACCAGCATCATCTGTCGGCCGGCCGCCGTCAGGGCCTTGGAGAAGGCCTCAAGCGTCATGGCGAAGTAGGGGTTGTAGAAGCCGCCGACCACGACGGCGACGATGCCCGAGCGGTTGGTCTGCAGGATCTTGGGCAGCAGGTTGGGGCGATAGCCCAGGGCCTCGGCCGCCTCCAGGATCCTCGCGCGCGTGGCCTCGGCGATCCGGGCGCCCGGCGTGAAGGCGCGCGACACCGCCGACTGCGACACCCCCGCCGCCCTGGCCACGTCGGTCGACGACGGCGGTCGCCAGTTTCCGCTCATGCGGCGATCCCTCGCACCCTTTTCCCCTCCCCATCGTCTTTAGAGGGTTGCGTTCGGAATGGCGAGTGAATAGCTATGCACACATTCGACCAACCGCAGCGTGGCCCTCAACCGCGCGCCGTCTCCGCCGGGCCTCCGCGTCCGGGCGGGCGATAGGCGCGCGCGCGACCGGCTTTGCTGCTCTTTCGCCCCAGCAAGGTCCGCCATGAGCGCCCACCCGTCCGCCCGCAGCGCTCCGTCCGCAGGCCTCGTCCAACTGGCCCTGGCCCTGGGCGGCTTCGCCATCGGCACCACCGAGTTCGCCTCGATGAGCCTGCTGCCCGATTTCGCCCGCACCCTGGGCGTCGACGAGCCGACGGCCGGCCACGCCATCAGCGCCTATGCGCTGGGCGTCGTCGTCGGCGCGCCGGTGATCGCGGTGCTGGCGGCCAGGATCGCCCGCCGCACCCTGCTGGTCGGCCTGATGGTGCTGTTCGCCATCGGCAACGGCCTGTCGGCCCTGTCGCCGACCTTCGAGACCATGGTCATCTTCCGCTTTCTGAGCGGCCTGCCGCACGGGGCCTATTTCGGCGTCGCGGCCCTGGTCGCCGCCTCGCTGGCTGCGCCCGACAAGCGGGCCTCGGCGGTGGCGCGGGTGATGATCGGCCTGACCGTGGCCACCATCGTCGGCGTGCCCCTGGCCAACGCCGTGGGTCAATGGATCGGCTGGCGCTGGGGCTTCGTCATCGTCTCGGCTCTGGCGACCCTGACGGCGATCTCGGTGTTCCTGCTAGCCCCGCGCGAGGCCGCGCCCAAGGACGCCAGTCCCCTGCGCGAGCTGTCGGCGCTGGCCAGCCGCCGCGTGTGGCTGACGCTGGGCATCGGCGCCATCGGCTTTGGCGGCATGTTCGCGGTCTATACCTACCTGGCCTCGACCCTGGTCGAGGTGACCCACGCCTCGCCGTCCGCCCTGCCGCTGGTGCTGATGGTGTTCGGCCTGGGCATGACCGCCGGCACCCTGGTCTGCGCCTGGGCCGCCGACCGCGCCCTGATGCCGGCCGTCGGCGCCATCCTGCTGTGGAGCGTCGCCTCCCTGGCCCTCTACCCCCTGGCCGTCGGCAGCCTGTGGACCCTGGTCCCGGTGGTGTTCCTGATCGGCTGCGGCGGCGGCCTGGGCGCGGCCCTGCAAACCCGCCTGATGGACGTGGCCGGCGAGGCCCAGACCCTGGCGGCGGCGCTGAACCACTCGGCCTTCAACACCGCCAACGCGCTGGGTCCGTGGCTGGCGGGCATGGCGGTGGCCTCCGGCTTCGGCTGGCGCTCGACCGGCTGGGTCGGCTGCGCCCTGGCGGCCGGCGGCTTCGTGATCTGGGCCATCGCCGTCTGGGACGATCGCCGCGAGCGGGCGCTGGCGGCGGCTTAACGCGCTCGCCCGGGCTATCCCCATCCCGTTTCCCTCGCCCTTGTGGCGAGGGCCCATGCCGGCGACCGCTCAGACCTCGATCAAGCTGAAAAGGTCTGAGCAGGCTGACGCATGGGTCCTGGGCACAAGGCCCAGGAAAGCAATGAAGGGATCGAGCGCTAAACGGTCGCTTTTTCCCCCATCGCCAGGGCCACCGCCTCGGCATTGGGCCCGAGCACCAAATGGACAACCGGCCCGTCCAGCCGGACCAGAGCCCGGACGCCGGCCGCCTTCAGCGCGGCTTCGTCCAGCTTACCCGGATCGGCCAGTTCCAGCCGCAGGCGGCTGGAGCAGGCGCTGACCGAGACGATGTTGGCGCCGCCCCCAAGACCCGGCAGCAGGGCCTTTGCCGCCTTCGGGTCGGCGGCCTTGACCGGCGCGGCCGCCTCGGTGACCGGCGCCTGGACGCCCGCCCCGGCGGCGGCGCGGATCTCGCCGGCCACCTCGTCGGCGATCGGACCCAGCACCACCTGCAGCGCCTTGTCGGACGGCCGCACGATCCCCCGCGCGCCCAGCACCTTCAGGCGGGCCTCGTCGACCGCCTTCTGGTCGGCGACGATCAGGCGAAGCCGCGTGGTGCAGGCGTCGACGCTGACCAGGTTCTTCGAACCGCCAAGGGCCAGCACGAAGTCGGCGCCGCGTCCGCCCGCGCTCGTCGCCGGCGCGGCGGCCAGGGCCGCGGCCTCCTCTGCCGGCTCGCGGCCGGGGGTCTTGAGGTCGAACTTGACGATGAAGAAGCGGAACAGGCCGTAATAGAGGCCGAAATAGACCGCCCCCAGCGGCAGCAGCCACAGCGGGTGCGTCGCCTTGCCGAAGTTCAGCACGTAGTCGAACAGACCCGCCGAGAAGGTGAAGCCCAGCTTGATGTCGAGCGCGTTCATCACCGCCATCGACAGCCCCGTCAGCACCGCGTGCACGGCGTAGAGCATCGGGGCCAGGAACATGAAGGAAAACTCGATCGGCTCGGTGACGCCGGTCAGGAACGAGGTCAGGGCCAGAGAGAACAGCATGCCGCCCACGGCCTTCTTCCGCTCGGGACGGGCGGTGTGGAACATGGCCAGGCACGCTGCCGGCAGGCCGAACATCATCACCGGGAAGAAGCCGCTCATGAACGCCCCGGCGCTGGGATCGTCGGCGAAGAAGCGCCGCAGGTCGCCGGTCGAGCCGTGGAAGTCGCCGATCACGAACCAGGCGATGTTGTTGAGGATGTGGTGCAGGCCGGTGACGATCAGCAGCCGGTTCAGGAAACCGTAGACGAACAGGCCAATCTCGCCCGAGCCGACGATCCCGCGGCTGGCGCCGTCGACCGCGCCGTTGATGCCGTCGTAGCCGAAGCCCACCAGCAGGGCGAGCACCAGGCCCGCCACGCCCGAGATGATCGGCACGAAGCGCCGGCCGCTGAAGAAGGCCAGGTACTCCGGCAGCTTGAAGCCGGAGAAGCGGTTGTAGAACAGCCCGCCGATGACGCCGGAAATGATGCCGATCGGCACGCTGAGCTTGGAGAGAGCCTTGGCCTTGTAGGCCGGCCCGGCCAGATCGACCGCCTCCTTGGGCAGGCCGGCCACGACTTCGGGCGGCACGTGCAGGAGGGCCTTGGCCCCCTCGGTGGCGATCAGGAAGCAGACCACGCCCGCCAGGCCCGCCGCGCCGTTGTTCTCCTTGGCCAGGCCAACGGCCACGCCGATGGCGAACAACAGGCCGAGGTTGGAGAAGATCGCCTCGCCGGCGGCGGCGATGAAGGGGATGTTCATCAGGTCGGGCTGGCCGAACCGCAGCAGCAGGCCCGCCACCGGCAGCACCGCGATCGGCAGCATCAGGGCCCGGCCCAGGGGCTGGAGGATTTCGAGCGGAGACTTCATCGGCTCAGGCTCCGAAGGACTTGGCGAGGTCGCGGACCGCCTCGGGCGAGGTCAGGTCCAGGGTCTTGGCGGCGAGGTCGCGGCAGGCCGGCAGCGACAGCCGGCGCACCAGGGCCTTCACCTCGGGCACGACGGCGGCGGTGGCCGAAAGCTCGGTCACGCCCAGGCCCAGCAGCACCGGCACGGCGACGAGGTCCGAGGCCAGCCCCCCGCAGACGCCGACCCAGCGGCCGTGCCTGGCCGCCCCCTTGCAGGTCTGGTCGATCATCCGCAGCACGGCCGGATGCAGGGCGTCGATGCGGGCGGCCAGCTCCGGATTGCCGCGGTCCATGGCCAGCACGTACTGGGTCAGGTCGTTGGTGCCCACCGACAGGAAGTCGGCCTCGGCGGCGATCAGGTCGGCGGTCATGGCGGCGGCCGGGGTCTCGATCATCACGCCCAGCTCGATGCGCTCGGCGACGCCCATCTCGCGCTTGGCCTCGTCGAGCACGGCGCGGACGGCGCGCAGCTCGGCCAGGCTGGCGACCATCGGCACCATGATCCTGCACTGACCCAGCGGTTTCACCCGCAGGATGGCGCGGATCTGGGTCTTCAGCAGATGCGGACGCCACAGCGACACGCGCACGCCGCGCAGGCCCAGGGCCGGGTTCTCCTCGGTCGGGATCGGCAGGTAGGGCGCGGCCTTGTCGCCGCCCACGTCCAGCGTGCGGATGATCAGCGGCCGGCCGTCCAGGGCCGAGGCGACGGCCTGGTACTGGCGAGCCTGCTCGTCCTCGTCGGGCGGGGTGTCGCGGTCGAGGAACAGGAACTCGGTGCGCAACAGGCCAGAGCCCTCGGCCCCGTTGGCCACGGCGGCCAGGGCGTCCTTCTCAGAGCCGACATTGGCGAACACCTCGATGCGCATCCCGCAGGCGGTGCGGCTTTCCTGGTGGGCGGCGGCCTTGGCGGCGGCTCGCCGCTCGTGGCGGGCGGCGATGGCGCTCTGGGCGGCGGCCAGGGCGTCGGCGTCCGGCGCCACGCGCAGCCTTCCCCCTTCCGCGTCGAGGATCAGGGCCGTGCCGTCGGTGATTTCCAGCGCGCCGGCGCCCACGGCCACAAGGGCCGGCAGGCCCATGGCGGCGGCCAGGATGGCCACGTGCGAGGTCGGACCGCCGCGCGCGGTGGCGAAGCCGGCGACCTGGCTGGGATCCACGCCCATCAGCTGGGAGGGCAGAAGCTCGTCGGCCAGCAGGATCGCGCCGGCCGGCAGCAAGCGGGTGGTCTCCTCCTCGCCGGTCAGGGCGCGCAGCACCTGGCGCTCCAGGTCGACCAGGTCGTCGACGCGCTCGGCCAGGCGGCGGTCGCCCAGGCCGCGCAGGGCCTCGACATAGCCGCCGACGGCGCGCCGCCAGGCGAAGCCGGCGCTCTTGCCCTCGCCGATCAGCTTGCGGGCCGCGGCGGTCAGTTCGGGATCTTCCAGGAAAGCGAGGTGCGCGCCCAGGATCGCCTTGCGGGCGCTGTCACCTTTCGCGGCCGAAGCCTCGATGCGGTCGCGGACCTGGCAAAGGGCGTCGTCCAGGGCGGTCAGCTCGGCGCTGGCGCCGGCGCCGGTCTCCACCACCACGATCTCGTCGGCGACCAGCCGCACGGCCTGGCCGATGGCAAGGCCCGGAGCGGCCATCACCCCGCGCAGCACGCCCGGCTCGGCCGGCTCGGCGGGGGCGACGACGACGGGTGCGGCCTCCTCGGCGGCGGGCGCGCCGGCCTCATGGGCGCTCTCGCCCATGCCGCCCTCGATCAGCTCGGCGACGGCGGCCACGGCGAAGTCGGCGTCGACGCCGCAGGCGGCGATGGTGATGCGGTCGTGCAGGCGGATGGCCAGCGACATGACGCCCACAGGGCTCTTGGCGCTGGCGCGGCGGTTGACGGCGACGAGCGCCACTTCCGCCGCGAACTTGCGGGCGGTCTCGGCGATGCGGGCGGCCGGACGGGCATGGATGCCATGCACCAGCGGCACGACCACCTCGCGCGTCACCTCTCCCTCGGCCACCACGACGGCGGCCTTGGCCCCGCCGGCCGGGACCAGCTCCATCAGGAAGCCGCCGACGCCGGTCTCGCGGTCCTGCTCGCGGCGGACGATCGAGAAGGCGTCGGGGTTGGTCACCACGATCGGGGTGATCAGGCTCTTGGCCTTGCGCGCCAGGAGATCGAGGTCGAAGCCGATCAGCGGATCGCCGGCCTTGACCGCCTGACCCTCGGCCACGTGGACGGTGAAGCCCTCGCCGTCCAGCGCCACGGTCTCCAGGCCCACATGCATCAGGATCTCGGCGCCGTTGTCGGCCCGCAGGGTGACGGCGTGGCGCGAGCGATGGACGGTGATCACCCGCCCGTCGCAGGGCGCGTGCAGCACCTGGCCAGTCGGATCGATGGCCAGGCCGTCGCCCAGCATGCGTTCGGCGAAGACGGCGTCCGGCGTCTCGTCGAGCGGGGCGACCCACCCCTGGAGCGGCGCGGAAAGAACGAGGGTGGACACGTGGGGAACTCTCGTCGGGAAGTTACTGGCCGGCCGCCGTCAGGGTGACGCGGTCGAGGGCGGGCATCGGATCGAGGCCCTTGGCGGTGAAGCTGAAGCACAGGTCGTGGACGCCGTCGCGAGCCGGCAGGGCGCCGCTGACCGTTCCCAGGCCCGGGCCGCGACCGGCCTTGCCCAGCGGGATGGCGGCGATGCGCTCGCCCTCGCAGCCGCCCACGCGAACCTCCAGCTCGCCGTCGGGCGTGGCGGGTTTACGCACCACGATCTGGTCCTTGGCCTTGCCGATCTGGAAGTTCCACGGCGTCTGGCCGACCCGGGCGGTGAGCTTCAGACCCTTGGAGAGGTCGGCGCCCTTCCACACCCAGCACGGCTTCATGACGTCGGTGGCGAAGATGGCGCGCTCGCCGTCGCGGCCGTTCTCGGGCGCGTCGTCCTCGAACAATAACGGGATCGCATTACCGCACAGCTCCAGCTGGCGGCTGACGCGGGTCTCGGCGGCCCATTGGGTGGCGGTCCAGGCGCGGGTGCGGCCCAGCGGGGCGTCGCCCTGGAAGCTGCGGGCCTTCAGGGTGGTCCCCGCCTTCAGCGACAGCGTCTCGCCATAGGCCGGCGAGGCCGTGGTCGGCTCCGAACCGTCGGTGGTGTAGCGGATCTGGCCCAGCTCCAGCCCGCTCTTCAGGCTGGCGGCGATCGCCCCGCCCTGGCCGGGACGCAAGGTCGCCTGCGGCTCGAACGGCGCGGTGTTGGCCTTCAGGCCCAGCGCCTTCAGCCGGGCCATCTGGGCCGGGATGCGGGTGGTGAAGCCCTGCCAGTCGCGGCGCTCTTCCTGGGTCCAGGCGGTTTCCGACAGGGCCACCAGGCGCGGGAAGGCCATCAGCTGCACCCGCTCGTCGGTGCGGATGTGCTCGACCCACAGATTGGCCTGGACGCCCAGGATGTGCTTGCGCTGGTCGGCCGTCAGGGCGTCGGGCGCGGCGTCGAACTGGTAGACGTCCTTGAGGCTGCTGACGGTCATGCGGCCCGGCGGCTCGTCGACGGAGGTGCTCTGGCGGCGGTCGAAATAGAGCGTCGGCTCGGGCGACAGCACGGTGTCGTGGCCCTGGCCGGCGGCGGCGATGGCCCCCTCGATCCCGCGCCACGACATCACCGTGGCGTTGGGGGCCAGGCCGCCTTCGAGGATCTCGTCCCAGCCGATCAGGCGGCGGCCGCGGCCGTTGATGTGCTTTTCGACCCGCTGGATGAACCAGCTCTGCAGGCCGTGCTCGTCCTTGACGCCCAGTTCCTTGATCTTGGCCTGGATCGCCGCGCTTTCCTTCCACTGGTCCTTCACGGCTTCGTCGCCGCCGACGTGGATGTACGGCGACGGGAAGAGGTCCATGACCTCGTCGAGCACGTCGTTCAGGAAGCCGAAGGTCTCGTCGTCGACATTGTAGAGATAGGGGAAGATCCCCCAGTCGTGCATGGCCAGGGCCGGTGGATTGGGCGTCAGGCCCAGCTTCGGATAGGCCACGATCGGCGCCAGGGCGTGGCCCGGCATCTCGATCTCGGGAACGATGGTGACGTTGCGGGCGGCCGCGTAGGCGACCAGGTCGCGCACCTGATCCTGGGTGTAGAAGCCGCCATAGCGCACCGGCTTGCCGGTCTTCGGGTCGCGGGCGGCCGCGCCGGCCGGGGTGCGCCAGGCCGAGACCTGCGTCAGCTTCGGATACTTCTTGATCTCCAGCCGCCAGGCCTGGTCGTCGACGAGGTGCCAGTGGAGCGTGTTGAGCTTGTGGGCGGCCATGCCGTCGATCAGCAGCTTGATGGTGTCGATCGACTGGTAGTGGCGGGCGCTGTCGAGCATGAAGCCGCGCCAGGCGAAGCGCGGGGCGTCCTCGACCTTGGCCGCCGGCACGTCGACGGGGCCCTTGGCCTCGTCCTGCACCGCCAGCTGCCACAGGCTGATCGCGCCGTAGAACAGGCCCGCCCGCTTGAGCGCCGTGATCTTCACGCCACCGGGGGCCGCGTCGAGGTCGTAGCCCTCGCCGTCGGGGCCGCCGCGCACCAGCGAAATGGCCGCCTCGCCGGCGGCGGGCTCGCCCTCCACCACCGCCGGGCGGATCCCACGGGCGCGGTGCAGAAGGTCGGAAAGCTGGAGCGCCACGCCTTTCGCCTCGACGTCGCCCTTGGCGACGTGGATGCGGGTGGTGGCGGTCAGGCGGAAGCTGCCCTCGACCGCCTTCGCTTTCACCGGCGCGGGGGTCAGGGTCAGCGGCTCGGCGGCCAGGGCCGGCGCGGCCAGGACCACGCAGGCGGCGCTGGCCAGGAACAGGGCGGCGCGACGGATTTCAATCATGTGCGGGACGCTCTCACCGGCAGGCAGTCGGCAAAAAGGCGGGCGGGCCGGCCAAAGCCGTCCCGCCCCAGCTCGCTGCTTGCAGTCAGGAGGGGAATGAGGGCGATCGGCGCGGCCTGGCGGGTCATGAGGGCGATCCTGAACCAAGCCGCGCGCGATGCAAATCGATGGTCTCCGAGACGCGCCGCGCGGAACGGCGCGCCTCGGGACTTTTGGCTTAGAAGGCGACGTTGAGAGTCGCCTGCAGCTTGCGGCCGGTGCGATAGACGCCGCGCGGCAGCGTGATCGTGTTGGCGTAGGCGTAGTACTCGCTGTCGAGCAGGTTCTGCGCCGAGACCGACAGGTTGACGTTCTCGCTGAAGGCGTAGCCGGCGGTCGCGTCCAGGCCCTTGAAGGCGCGGACGAACATCTGGTCGCCGCGATCCAGGCCCGTGAAGTACTTCGAGCGCCAGTTGTAGGTCACCCGGGCCGAGAACGGACCGTTCTCGTAGAACGGGCTGACGTTGATCTGGTGCTTGGAGTTGTAGGGCAGCGGCGAGCCGCCGTCGGCTTCACCGTCAGCATAGGTGTAGTTGGCCAGGAGGCCGAAACCCATGCCGAAGGTCTGCTGGTAGGCCACCGCCAGGCCCTTGACCGTGGCCGAACCGGCGTTGGTCGGACGGCTGATCTGGTAGGTGGTGACCGCGTTGCGCGCCTGGTTGAAGTGCTGCTCGGCGACCGTCTGCTGCAGGATGTAGTTGCTGATGTCCTTGTGGAAGACTTCAGCCGACAGGATGGCTTCCGGCGCGAAGTACCATTCCAGCGAGGCGTTGACGTTGCTGGACTTGTACGGGTTCAGGTCGGGGTTGCCGCCGCCGCCGGTCAGGATCTGGTCGGAGAGCCAGAAGTAGTTCGACATGTCGGCGTAGTTCGGACGCGAGATCACCTGAGCCGCGGCGAAGCGGAACACCAGGTCCTGCTGCACATCGACGATGACGTTCAGGCTGGGCAGGAAGTCCTCGTACTTCTTGGACTGCACCTTCCAGGCCCAGTCGGCGGCGGTGGTGCCGCAGCCGGTGGCGGTCTGACGCACGCAGGCATAGCCGCCGCTGTCGGACTCGGTCTTCACGTAGCGCAGGCCGAAGTTGCCGCGCACGTTCTCGGCCTGGAAGTCGGCCTGGCCGTAGAGGGCGTTGATGGTCTCTTCGATGCCCCAGTTCTGGGCGGTGAACTCGGCGTTGCCGAACACCGTCGGAACCGGCTTGGCCTGCCACGGACGCAGGTAGCCGCCGCGGTCGATGTAGTCGGCGAGCGCCTTGCCATCGATCTTGAAGCGGCTACCCATGGCATCAGTGACGCCGTCGAAGCCCTTCAGATAGTTGCTGGGCACGATCGACGGGCTGAACTGCGAGG
This sequence comes from Caulobacter endophyticus, assembly GCF_029543245.1. GTDB lineage: Bacteria > Pseudomonadota > Alphaproteobacteria > Caulobacterales > Caulobacteraceae > Caulobacter > Caulobacter endophyticus_A. The sequence goes on along the minus strand of NZ_JARQWV010000007.1, from coordinate 193,316 downwards.
CGCTGGCCGGGTTGCCGTAGACGGCGACCGTGACGCCCGACATGGCCTGGGTGGTCTCGTGCTTACGGTACTTGTAGCCGAACTGGACGCGCTTGATCACGCCCTCGAAGTCCTTGCCGAAGTCGAGCTGGCCGTAGGTTTCCTTGTCGGTGGTCGGCTTGGAGACGATGTTGCCGCCCCAGCCGGAGTTGTAGTTCGGCGCGCCCGGAACCGACGGATCGCCCGCGCCCCAGCCGCCGTCGAACGAGAACTTGCTGGCGTCGCCGAGCGGATTACCGTTGGCGGCGGGGTTGGTGTAGGTCAGCACGCCCGGCGAACCCGGCGTACCGGTGAAGTCGACGGTGTAGTCGGCCCAGTTCAGGAACTCCCCGTACAGTTGGCGCTTGGTGCCGCCGTCGGCCTTGGAGTAGCCCAGGTCGCCCGAGACGTCGAAGCCGTCGCCCGTCCACTTGCCGTTGAAGTGGTAGGTGTCGGAGTTCAGCTCGGCTTCGCGGTACTGCACGTCCAGAACGCTGAGCGCGTTCTTGAACGAGGCCTTGCGGATGACGTTGTCCTCGATGGTGATCGCGGTCAGCGCGCCCAGGCTGTTCCAGGTGTTGCCCTGGAAGGCGAACAGCGACTGGTTGGTGTTGTCGTAGGTGGCCTTGATCTTCAGCCAGTCGAAGTTCAGCTCGAGGGCGTCGGTCGGACGCCACTGGACGGCCGCGGTGTAGCTGTCGCGGACGCGTTCCTGCTCGAAGTAGGAGACCGACAGCGAGTTGACGCCGCGGGCGTTCGGATTGGCCGCCAGGGTGGTGGCGCAGGTTCCGGTGCAGTTGCCGTTGGTGATCGAGCTGACCGGGTTTTCCGGGTTGCCGCCGTTGTAGTAGCTGGCCGGAATGGTGCCGTAGGACTCGATGCCGTCGCGGCGCAGCTGGTCCTTGGCGTGCTGGGCCGAGACTGCGATGCCGAAGGTCTGGTCGGCGTTCTTCCAGCTGCCCAGGAAGGAGACCTGCGGGTCGGACTTCTTGGAGCGGTCGTTATAGAGGTAGCTCAGCGAGCCCTGGAGGGTCAGCGCCTTCAGGTCCAGCGGCTTGCGGGTGTTGACGATCACCGTGCCGCCGATGCTGCCCTCGTCGATGCGGGCCTCCGGCGACTTGTACACTTCGACCTTGCCGACGATCTGCGGCGCCAGCAGGGCGTAGTTGAACGTGCGGCCGGGCTGATCAAGGATGAACCAGTCGGCCGAGGCCACGGTCTGGCCGTTCAGCAAGGTGCGGTTCAAGGCCGGATCCGTCCCCAGGATCGAGACCTTTTCGCCCTGGCCGAACTGGCGGTCGACAGTGACGCCCGGAACGATCGTCAGCGCTTCGGCGACGTTCGAGCTCGGGAACTTGCCGACGTCCTCGGCGGTGACCACGTCGACGATGGCGTCGGCGTTACGCTTGGATTGAATGGATTGCTGCAGCGACGCGCGAATGCCGGTGACGACCACCTCCTCGACGGAGGTCGATGTCTCCTGCGCCATCGCGGGCGCGGCGACCAATACGGCCAGCAAGCTGGCGGAAGCGGTAAGAACCGCCTTGTGGATGCTCTTCATAACTCGGCTTCTCCCCTTTGTGCCGGGCCACTGGACCCGGAGCCGAACCCCAAAGCCCAATCTGATACCAATTTCTCGCGGCGAACCCGCAACGAGCGGTACTTCTCAGGCCTCGGAGTGTGACTGTGACGAAATTTTTGCACCTGACAAGACCTAAAAAGAACCAATTGCAGACCACGATATAATTGGTATGAAAATGGTCATGCACTGTTGCGCCGCCCTCCCGGAGGGGCGCATCCGGGCGATGGTTGGCCTGTCGGCTTCGGGCCAGGGGGTTGGAACGTGATGCTGTTTTCCGAAAAGATCGGGGGCCTGGACGGCCACGGGCAGGACCACGCGCCGCTGTACAAGCAGCTGCAGCGCGCCCTGCGCGAGGCGATCCAGAAGAAGATCCTGTCGCCCGACGACGCCCTGCCGGCCGAGCGCGACCTTGCCGAAGAATTCAGCATCTCGCGCATCACCGTGCGCAAGGCGCTGGACGGCCTGGTCAGCGAGGGCCTGCTGACGCGCCGCCAGGGCGCGGGCACCTTCGTCGCCGCCCGGGTGGAAAAGAGCTTCTCGAAGCTGTCCTCGTTCACCGAGGACATGATCGCCCGCGGCCGCGTCCCGCACAGCGAATGGATCAGCCGCAGCGAAGGCCAGGTGACGCCGGAAGAGTCGCTGACCCTGGGCCTGTCGCCCGGCACGCCGGTCTATCGCTTCGCCCGCATCCGCTACGCCGACGGCGCGCCGATGGCCGTCGAATACACCACCGTCGCCGCCTTCGCCCTGCCCTCCACCGAGGTGGTCGGCACCTCGCTGTACGAGGCGCTGGAGAAGACCGGCCACCGCCCGGCGCGCGCCCTGCAGCGGCTGCGGGCCATCCTGTTCGCCAGCGAGCAGGCCGAACTGCTGGGCGTGCCGATCAAGGACGCCGGCCTGCTGATCGAGCGCCGCGGCTTCCTCAAGGACGGCCGGCCGGTGGAAGTGACCCAATCCTACTATCGCGGCGACGCCTACGACTTCGTGGCCGAGCTGAACGCCCTGTCCTGATCTCTGTTTTTGTAAAGGAAGCCGTCTTGGAGGCGACCGTCTTGACCCGACCCGAAGCGCAATCCCTCACCGCCGAGGCCACCCGCATGTTCCTCGAGGCGGGCGAGGCGTCGGCCGTGGTCGCGCGTCAGATCGCGGCCAACGCCGAGGCCGCGGGCAAGATCGCCGAGCGCCTGCGCGCCCACCCGCCCCGGGCCGTGGTCACCTGCGCCCGCGGCAGCAGCGACCACGCGGCCACCTTCGCCAAGTACCTGATCGAGACCCGCACCGGGGTGCTGACCTCGTCGGCGGCGCTGTCGGTGTCGTCGGTCTACGCCGCCCAGCAGGACCTGGAGGGCGTGCTCTACATCGCCATCTCGCAGTCGGGCAAAAGCCCCGACCTGCTGGCGGCCGTCGAGTCCGCCAAGGCCGGCGGCGCCTTCACCGTGGCCCTGGTCAACGACGTGACCTCGCCGTTGGCCGCCCTGGCCGACGCGGTGCTGCCGCTGCACGCCGGCCCCGAGCTCAGCGTCGCGGCCACCAAGTCCTATATCGCCGCCCTGTCGGCCATCGTGCAGCTGGTCGCCGCCTGGACCGCCGACAGCGAGCTGACCACCGCCCTGGAAACCCTTCCCGCCGGCCTGGCGGAGGCCTGGGACAAGGACTGGAGCGCCGGCGTCGAGGCCCTGCGCGAGGCGACCAACCTCTATGTGCTGGGGCGCGGCGTCGGCTTCGGCGTCGCCCAGGAGGCGGCGCTCAAGTTCAAGGAGACCTGCGGCCTGCACGCCGAGGCCTTCAGCGCCGCCGAGGTGCTGCACGGCCCGATGGCCCTGGTGAAGGACGGCTTCCCGGCCATCGTGCTGGCCCAGCACGACGAGACCTTCGACTCCACCCTCGCCATGGCCCAGGGCCTGGCCGAGCGCGGCGCAACGGTGCTGCTGTCGGGCGGCGAAGCCTCGGGCGCGACCACGCTGCCGACCGCCTCGGGCCATTCGGTGCTGGAGCCCATCCTGGCGGTGCAGAGCTTCTATCGCATGGCCGCCGGCCTGTCGGTGGCGCGCGGCTACGATCCCGACCGCCCGCCCCACCTCAACAAGGTGACGAAGACCGTCTGATGCCGACCGCCCCTCAAACCGCCCTGGTCAACGGCGCCGTGCTGACGCCCGCCGGCGTCGTCGACGGCCAGGCCCTGCTGATCGAAGGCGGGGTCATCGTCGGCCTGGTCGATCGCGCCGACGTTCCGGCCGACGCGACGACTGAAGACCTGGCCGGCGGCCTTCTGGTTCCCGGCCTGATCGACACCCAGGTCAACGGCGGCGGCGGCGTCCTCTTCAACGACGCGCCGACGGTGGAGACCATCGCCGCCATCGGCGCGGCCCACCGCGCCTTCGGCACCACGGGCTTCCTGCCCACCCTGATCAGCGACGATCTCGACGTGGTCGACGCGGCCATGCGGGCGACGGAAAGCGCGATCGAGGCCGGCGTGCCCGGCGTTCTGGGCGTGCACATCGAGGGCCCGTTCCTCAATGCGCAGCGCAAGGGCATCCATGACGCCGACAAGTTCCGCGTCCTCGACGAGGCGGCGATCAGGCTGCTGTCGTCGCTGAAGCGCGGCAAGACTCTGGTCACCCTGGCCCCCGAGACGACCACGCCGGACATGGTGCGCCGCCTGGCGCAGGCCGGGGTGGTGGTGGCCGCCGGCCACACCAACGCAGCTTACGAGACGGTGAAGGCCGCGCTTGCGGCGGGCCTGACCGGCTTCACGCACCTGTTCAACGCCATGTCGCCCCTGACCAGCCGCGCGCCCGGCGCGGTGGGCGCGGCCCTGGAGAGCCAGGAAGCCTGGTGCGGCATTATCGTCGACGGCCGCCACGTGGACCCCGCCACCCTGCGCATCGCCCTGCGCACCCGCCCGCTGGACCGCTTCATGCTGGTCACCGACGCCATGCCCACCGTCGGCATGAGCGACAAGCGCTTCGACCTGCAGGGCCGCCGGATCACCGTGCAGGACGGCGTCTGCGTCGGCCCCGACGGCACTCTGGCCGGCTCGGACCTCGACATGATCGGCGCGGTCCGCAACGCCGTCTCGATGCTGGGGCTGTCGCTGGAACAGGCGGTGATGATCGCCTCGGCCGCGCCGGCGGCGTTCCTGGGCCTTTCAGCTGAGCGCGGGACGATCGCCCCCGGCAAGGCCGCCGACCTCGTGCTGCTGGACGAGGGGCGCAACGTCGTTCGGACCTGGATCGACGGACAGGGCTAAGCTTCAACCCTATCAACCGAGCTTCCCCGCGAAGGCGGGGACCCAAGCCGAGTCTGCGGATGATCCACGGCCGCGCCCCATCCTGAAAGCCCGCTTGGATCCCCGCCTTCGCGGGGAAGGACGGGGTTGGGGAGGACCGGAGCCTAACCTGCTCCCTACATCGGGATCGGCAGGGCCGTGGTGAACTTGATCTGCTCCATCGCGAAGCTGGACGACACGTCGGTCAGCGGCGCGGTGGCGATCAGGCGCTTGTAGAAGCGGTCATAGGCGGCGATGTCCTTGACCACCACCTTCAGCAGGTAGTCGACCTCGCCGGCCATCCGGTAGAACTCGACCACCTCGGGCAGGGCCGCCGCGCCCTTGGCGAAGGTTTCCAGCCAGTCCTCGTCGTGGCGGCCGGTCTTCACCGCCACGAACACGGTCAGCGGCAGGTCCAGCGCCTCGCGGTCGAGCAGGGCGACGCGGGCGGTGATGACGCCGGTGTCCTGCAAGCGCTTCAACCGCTTCCAGCACGGGGTCTGGGACAGCCCCACCCGCTCGGCCAGCTCAGCGATCGAGGCGGTGGCGTCCTCCTGGAGGATGGCGAGCAGGCGGCGGTCGATGGAATCGAGATCGATCATCTCGCTTCTTCGCATATCGGAGATGGGAATTCTCCCAACCTGCCGCCTTGGCCGCAGATCGACAATGTCTTTCTTGCCGACGCGGCGCATCCTTCCAGGTCTCGATCGAGGAGGGACCCGCGATGCTCGAGCTCTTCACCCGTCACCCCAGGCAGGTGGGCGAAACCTATGGCGAGCATTTCGCCATGGCCTGGAGCTTCGGCCTGCCGATGGTGGCCGCCGGCCTGGCCTGCCTGGTCCACGGCGTCCTGCCCTTTGCGTTCGAGCGCACCGGCAGCAACTGCGTGAAGACCCTGCACGCCCGGATGAAGGGCCGGGGCGCCCCGGCCCCGGCGCCCGTCAGCTTCCAGGCCTTCGACGCGGCCATCTAAACCGACGATCCTTCGGTTCGAGGGCGCTGGAACCGGCGTTTCGTCCGTGGAGGGCGCAAATTCGGCCCCGCGCCGAATATCCGTCGTCTTTGCGCCTCGCCCCCTTGGCGGGTCGCCGATCCCCGGCCATGGTCCCCCGGCAGTCGGGAGGACAAGCATGAGTTTCTGGACGCGCCGCAAGGCGATCGACACGGCGCACGCCGGCCATGACGGCCCGGCGCTGAAAAAGACCCTGAGTTGGCCCCACCTGGTGGCCCTGGGCGTCGGCGCCATCGTCGGCACCGGCATCTACACCCTGACGGGCGTGGGCGCGGGCCTGGCCGGTCCGGGCGTGATCCTGTCCTTCCTGATCGCCGGCGCGGTCTGCGCCTGCGCGGCGCTGTGCTACGCCGAACTGTCGACCATGATCCCGGCCTCGGGCAGCGCCTACACCTACAGCTACGTCGCCATGGGCGAGCCGGTGGCCTGGGTGATCGGCTGGAGCCTGATCCTCGAATACACCCTGGTCTGCGCCGCCGTGGCGGTGGGCTGGTCGGCGCACGCCACCGAGCTGTTCGCCCACGCCGGCTTCCCCGACTACCTGCTGGCCGGACCGCACGTCACCCTGGCCGACGGACGCCACGGCCTCATCAACCTGCCGGCCGTGATCATCTCGATGGCGGTGGCCGGGCTTCTGGCGCTTGGCACCCGCGAGAGCGCCACGGTCAACATGGTGCTGGTGGTGATCAAGATCGCCGCCCTGGCCGTGTTCGTCGCCCTTTGCCTGCCGGCCTTCGACGCGACCCACTTCACGCCCTTCATGCCCAAGGGCTTCGCCGCCACCCCGGGCCCCGACGGCATCAAGGTCGGCGTCATGGCGGCCGCCAGCCTGATCTTCTTCGCCTTCTACGGCTTCGACGCGGTGTCGACCGCCGCCGAGGAGACCAAGAACCCCAAGCGCGACCTGACCATCGGCATCGTCGGCTCGATGGCCGCCTGCACGGCCATCTACATGATCGTGGCCGCCGTCTCGATCGGCGCCTCGCGCGCCGAGGTGTTCTCGACCAGCGAAGCGCCGCTGGTCTTCATCCTGGAAACCCTGAAGCATCCCAAGGTCGCCCAGGGCGTGGCCCTGGCCGCCGTCGTCGCCCTGCCGACCGTGATCCTGGCCTTTATGTACGGCCAGAGCCGGATCTTCTTCGTCATGGCCCGCGACGGCCTGCTGCCCCGCGCCCTGTCGCGGGTGAACGCCAAGACCGGCACGCCGGTGCTGATGACCCTGCTGACCGGCGTCCTGGCGGCGGTGCTGTCGGGCCTGCTGCCCCTGAAGGAGATCGCCGAGCTGGCCAATGCCGGCACCCTTGCGGCCTTCATCGCCGTCGGCGCCTCGGTGATCGTGCTGCGCCTGCGCGAGCCCGAGCGTCCGCGCGTGTTCTCGACCCCGGCCTGGCCGGTAGTGGCGGGCGGCGCGATCCTGGGCTGCCTCTATCTGTTCGCCAGCCTCCCGGCCAAGACGCAACTGTACTTCTTCTACGCCCAGTTGATCGGCCTCGCGATATACTTCCTTTACGGCGTGCGACGCAGTGTCCTCGCGAAAGGTTCGCCCCCGTCGATGTAAGGTCAGGGCGGGGCGGGCTTGAGGGGTTCCGATGACCTATCTTGACCGCGCCCTGCGCATCTGGCCTGTCGCCCTCGTCCTCGGCGCGGCCCTGTTGGTGACCGGCTGCGGAGGCGGCGGAGGCGGAGGTGGTCCCTCGACGGGGGTGACCACGCCTCCTCCGCCGCCTCCGCCTCCACCTCCACCACCCCCTCCCCCCCCGCCGCCGCCTCCCCCGAGCGTCAGCAGCACCGAGTACCAGCGCAGCTGGGGCCTGGCCGCGATCCACGCCAATGTCGCCTACGACGCGGGCTATACCGGCGCGGGGGTGACCGTCGCCGTCATCGATACGGGCGTCGATCCGGCCCAGGCCGATCTCGCCGGCCGGCTGTCGGCCGCCTCGACGGACATCGTCGCCGGCCGCAACACGCCATTCGAGACCAGCCGCCACGGCACCCGCTCGGCCGGGATCATCGCCTCCAACTTCAACGGCATGGGCACGATCGGCGTGGCCTACGGCTCGACCATCCTGTCGATCCGCGCCGACACCGTTTCGACCAACCCCGACTGCGAAGACTGCATCTTCGGTTCGACCAACCTGGCCCGCGCCATCGACTACGCGGTGGCGAACGGGGCCAAGGTGATCAACCTGTCGCTGGGCGGCGAGAACCCGCTGGGCGCGACCTTCGAAGCGGCCCTGGCCCGCGCCACCGCCGCCGGGGTGGTCGTCGCCGCCTCCTCCGGCAACGAAGGCGAGGCCGATCCCGGCTGGCCGGCGCGCTACGCGGTCGACTCCCGCTATTCCGGCTCGGTGCTGGCCGTGGGCTCGGTGTCGCGCGCCGGGACGATGTCCAGCTTCTCCAATCGCGCCGGCGTCGCCGCCAACGGCTACATTGTCGCCCCTGGCGAGGAGGTGGTCACCGACTGCGACGCCAGCGGCAGCTGCTGGCGGATCTCGGGCACCTCGTTCGCCGCCCCGCACGTCTCAGGCGCCCTGGCCCTGCTGTTGCAGGCCTTTCCCAACATTTCCGGCCGCGACGCGGTGTCGATCCTGCTGCGCACCGCCGCCGACCTGGGCGCGACGGGCACGGACTCCACCTACGGCCGCGGCTCGCTCGACCTGACGCGGGCCTTCCAGCCGGTCGGGACCAGCAGCCTGGCGACCGGCGACGGCGCGGCCGTGATCCTCGACGACGGCTCGGCCCCGGGCACCAACCTGGCCGGCTCGTTCGGCAACGCCCTGGCCCGCACCACCGCCCTGACCACCGTGCTGACCGACGACTATCACCGGCGCTTCGTGGTCGACCTGGCCGGAACCGTGCCGTCAGCCTCGCGCCGCGGGGTCGGCGACCTGCCGCCGGCGGCGGCCTCCAGCTCGGTGGTTCTGGGCGGCCCCGCCCTGGCCGGCGCCCAACTGGCCTTTACCGCCGAGGCCCCGCTGTTCGAGGACATGCCCAACGCCAGCACGCCCGACCTGCTGCTGGCGCCCCAGCCGATGCGCTCGGCGCGCATGCAGGCCGCCTTCGGGCGCTTCAGCTTCTCGACCTGGAAGGGCGAGGGCGGCGCGCCCGCGCCCGCCGGCCCCGAAGGCCGCGACGCCTTCCGCATGGTGGCCCGCCCCGACCAGACCGTTCAGGCGGCCGTGCGCCTGGGCCGCTTCGCCTTCAGCGCCGAGCAGGGCGAGGCCGAGCGCCGCCTGCCCTTGCAGACCACCGAGATCAAGGCCTCGCGCTATGTCGCCGCCACCGGCCAGACGGCGGTCGGCGGCGGGGTGCTCAGCATCACCGCCGGCGCGCTGGACGAACCGCTGGGTCCGCTGGGCTCGTTCCTGGCGCCCAGCTCGACCTTCGCCCTGCCTTCGACCACCCGCTTCACGGCGGCGGCCTTCGACATCTCACCGCGTCCGGGCGTGACCCTGCGGGCCGAGGCCTCGATGGGCCGGATGGACGCGCAAGGCGGCCTGCTGGCCCTCGACGGCGCGGTCAGCGGCGCCTGGCGGCTGGCGGCGGCCGCCGACTGCGGCCTGATCGGCTGGTCCTGCGCCCAGTTGACCCTCGAGATCGCCCAGCCGCTGCGCATCGAGGCCGGCCGCTTCACCACCACCCTGGCCGACGCCCCGCTGAGCTACGAGGATCCGCTGACCTATTCGACGCGGCGGTTCAGCGCCTCTCCCGACGGCCGCGAGATCGACCTGCGGCTGGGCCTTGAAAAGGCCCTGAGCGGCGAGCGGCGCCTGACGGTGCGCGGTGGGGTGGCCCTTCAACCCGGCCACGACGCCTCGGCCGATCCGGAGCTGAACCTGTCGGCCACCTATCGCGCCCGCTTCTGAGGCCCCTTCCATTCCGTCGCGCGCCGTCTAAAGTCGACGAATAAAACGATCGTTTGACGCGACGGATAACAGGAAGGAACCGCCATGGCCCTCGACCGCGAAACCCGCGACCAGCTGCTCGACATGGTCGCCCGCTTCGTGGCCGAACGCCTGCGGCCGATCGAGGCCCAGGTGGCCGAGAACGACGCCGTGCCCGACGCCGTGATCGCCGAGATGCGCGATCTTGGCCTGTTCGGACTGTCGATCCCCGAAGAGCACGGCGGCCTTGGCCTTTCCATGGAGGACGAAGCGCTGGTGGCCATCGAGCTGGGCCGCGCCTCGCCGGCCTTCCGCTCGGTGTTCGGCACCAATGTCGGCATCGGCAGCCAGGGCCTCGTCATGTTCGGGACCGAGGCCCAGAAGGCCAGGTGGCTGCCCGGCATCGCCTCGGGCGAGACCGTCACCTCCTTCGCCCTGACAGAACCCGAGGCCGGGTCCGACAGCGCCTCGGTGCAGACCCGGGCCGTGCGCGACGGCGAAGACTACGTCCTGACCGGCTCAAAGCGGTTCATCACCAACGCCGGCAAGGCCTCGCTGTTCACGGTGATGGCCCGCACCGACCCCGACGCCAAGGGCGGCTCGGGCGTGTCGGCCTTCCTCGTGCCCGCCGGCCTGCCGGGCCTGCACGTGGGCAAGGCCGAGAAGAAGATGGGACAGCAGGGCGCCCACATCCACGACGTAACCTTCGACGGCGTGCGGGTGCCGGCCGAGAACCGGCTGGGGGCCGAGGGCGAGGGCTTCAAGGTGGCCATGCAGGTGCTCGACCGCGGCCGCCTGCATATCGCCGCCGTCTGCGTGGGCGTGGCCGAGCGGCTGATCGCCGACTGCGTGGCCTATGCATCCGAGCGCAAGCAGTTCGGCCAGCCGATCGCCAGCTTCCAGCTGATCCAGGCCATGCTCGCCGACAGCAAGACCGAAGCCCTGGCCGCCCGCGCCCTGGTGCTGGAAACCGCCCGCAAGCGCGACGCCAGCGAGGGCGTGACCCTGGAGGCGGCGGCGGCCAAGCTGTTCGCCTCGGAAATGGTCGGCCGCGTCGCCGACCGGGCGGTGCAGATCTTCGGCGGAGCCGGCTATGTGGCCGACTACGGCATCGAGCGGCTGTATCGCGATGTCCGTATTTTCCGGATTTACGAGGGCACCAGCCAGATCCAGCAACTGGTCATTGCTCGGGAAACTCTTCGGCGTGGCGGATAGCCGCAAGCATAACACGGTAGAGTGCGACGTCCTGACGCGCTCAAAACGGGAAAAGTTGTTGGCGCATTAACCATCGACCGCGAGAGTGACCACCGATATCTCAATCGGGGAAGCGGCCAGATGAGCCAGGACTATGCACTGAGTGACCGCGTTGCGTTCATGGGTCTCGACAACCGAGCCCGTGCGGCCCTGCGGGCTCTGCGTCCGCTCATCGAGCGGGAAATCGGCCCGGCGCTGAAGGGCTTCTACGATCGCGTCAAGGCCACGCCCGAGACCCGCAAGTTCTTCGGCGACGAGCGCCACATGGATGCGGCCGGCAATCGCCAGAAGTCGCACTGGTCGGTGATCGCCGAGGCCGACTTCAGCGACACCTACGTCAAGGCCGTGCGCACGATCGGCGAGACCCACGCCCGCATCGGCCTGGAGCCGCGCTGGTACATCGGCGGCTACGCCCTGGTCAGCGAGCACCTGATGCGCTCGGCCATCCGCGAGATCTGGCCCAAGGGCTTCATGGCCAAGGCCGACGGCGCCGAAAAGGCCGGCGACGCGGTTTCGGCCCTGATGAAGGCGGTCATGCTCGACATGGACTTCGCCATCTCGATCTATCTCGAGACCATCGAGGCCGAGCGCAAGCGCCTGGAAGAGGTGCGTCTGGCCAACGAACGCAGCCAGACCGCCGTGGTTCAGGCCCTGGGCGAGGCCCTTTCGCGCCTGGCCGAGGGCGACCTGGCTTCGCGCCTCGACATCGAGGTCACCTCCGACTTCCAGAAGCTGAAGGGCGATTTCAACGCCGCCGTCGCGACCCTGGAGGAAGCCATGGCCGCGGTATCCGCCGCCACCGACGGCATCCGCTCGGGCACCGACGAAATCGGCGTCGCCGCCGACGACCTGTCGCGCCGCACCGAACAGCAGGCCGCCAGCCTGGAAGAAACCGCCGCCGCCCTCGACGAAATCACCGCCACGGTGAAACGCGCCGCCGCCGGCGCCCGCCAGGCCTCGGACGTGGTGGCCGGCGCCAAGACCGACGCCGAGCGCTCGGGCATCGTCGTCACCGACGCCGTCGCCGCCATGGGCGAGATCGAGACCAGCTCGCGCGAGATCAGCAACATCATCGGGGTGATCGACGAGATCGCCTTCCAGACCAACCTCCTGGCCCTCAACGCCGGCGTCGAAGCCGCGCGGGCCGGCGATGCGGGCAAGGGTTTTGCGGTCGTCGCCTCGGAAGTGCGGGCCCTGGCCCAGCGTTCGGCGGAAGCCGCCAAGGAGATCAAGAGCCTGATCGGCGCCTCGTCCAAGCAGGTCGAGGCCGGCGTGGCCCTGGTCGGCCAGACCGGCGAGGCCCTGCGCGGCATCGTCGTCAAGGTGGCCGAGATCGACGCCCTGGTCGGCGAGATCTCGTCCTCGGCCCAGGAACAGTCGAGCGGCCTCGCCCAGGTCAATATCGCCGTCAATCAGATGGACCAGGTCACCCAGCAGAACGCCGCCATGGTCGAGCAGACCACCGCCGCGACCCACTCGCTGAAGGGCCAGTCCAACGAGCTGACCCGCCTCGTCGGCGGCTTCAAGACCTCCCGCCAAGCGGCGCCGGCCCAGGCCGCCCGTCCAGCCCCTCGCCCGGCCGCGCCCCGCGTGGCCTCCCGTCCCGGCGCGCACCGCGGCTCGACCGCCGTCGCCATCGAGCAGGACTGGGAAGAGTACTGAGTTCTGTGCCGTCGGGGCGCGGCTTAGCGTAGCGCGCTCCGACCAGTTTCTTCGCGCGTCTCCTCACCTGACCCGCCGCAAGGCGGGTCTTTTTCTTGGGAACCGCATCGATGAAGAAGAAGATGCCCGGCGTTACTTGCAAACCCCGTGCTCCAGACAGCAAAACGCCCCCGCCGATCCGGCCTTGGCGCGTCCCCTGCGGGATGCGCCGGCCTGGACCAGCGGAGGCGCTTGAAACCCCCTCTGGGAAGGCGCGTAAGACTTACGCGCCGCCCGGGAAGCGGAACGGAACCTTCACGGTGCCGGTCTTCGAGCCCATCGGCAGCTTCTCGGCGATGCACATGGCCGCCTTGTCGAAGCCCTTACCGGCCGCGCTGTTGTCCACGACCTTGCAGGCCGAGAGCTTGCCGGCGTCGGCGGTGCACTCGAGCATCACCTGAGCGGCGTCCTTGGTGTTGGCGAACTGCTGGAGGCAGCGGCCCATTTGGTCTTCGAAACCGCCGGCGGCCGAAGCGGCCTGAGCGACGAAAAAGCTGCCGGCGATTCCCGCGGCAATAGCGATCGGATATTTCATCCCGCTGCTCCTAGTATTTTTTGTTCGTCCGTTGGACGTTGCGCCAACCGGACGCCTGCACCTTTTCCCAGGAGCGAGTTAAGATATTCTGAGTCAGCGAAGAATAATCGATATTTACTTATCGATAACCATAATGACTTGTGAAGGGCGCCAAGCCGCCACATTCCCCGCACTCTAGACTCAAAAACACGTGCATGCGCGCGCATCGATACGGGGTGCGACAGGGTGCGGCCATCATCCTTAACCAAAGTCAGGAACTATTAGGACTCTATCGTGATGATCGCCTCACGTTGCGAACGGTCCGTGGGCACGGCCGTCGCTTGGAGGGGATTTGTCATGAAGCGCTTTCGACTCGTCGATCTGCCGTTGATCATAAAAATCGGCTTCGCGCCGGCTTTCGCTCTGCTGATGCTGGCGGCCATGGCCGTGGGGTCCATCGTCGTGCAGAAGAGCCAGTCGGCCGCGCTGCATCAGGTCGTCGAGACCGACATGCGCACCAACAGCGAAATCCAGTCGCTGTCGCGCCGCATCACAGACGCTCACGGCAAGCTCTACCAGATCCTGGCCTCCAAGGCCGACCCGATGGCCGCTCCGGCCGGTCCGCGCATCACCGAACTGCTCGCGGAGTTCGACACCCTGGGCAAGGAAATGAAGGCCCTCTCCGGCCGTCTTCCGGTCTCGGAACGTCCCAAGATCGACGCCCTGGTCAAGGCGCTGGCCGAGTGCCGCAGCGCCGTCGACACCGTCAGCGGCATGGTCGATGTCGACGCGGGCATGGCGATGAGCTTCGCCGGCAGCTTCGAAGACCAATATGTCAAGATGGCCGCTCAGCTGCAGAAGGTCGTCGACGACGCCGCCAGCCGCGCCAAGACGCAGGCCGCCAAGCGCCAGGCCGAGGCCGCCGCCTCGATCAGCATCACCATCGTTCTCTCGCTCATCACCCTGGCCGCCGTCGGCGCCCTGGCGTTCATGACCGTGATGACGACCCGCAAGTCGATCGGCGACATCGCCGGCGCCACCGAGAAGCTCTCCAAGGGCGACAACGGCATCGATCTGGAACGCCTGACCCGTGGGGACGAGCTGGGCGCCATCGTGCGTTCGCTGAAGGTGTTCCGCGACAACCAGCTGCACCTGGAACAGCTGCGCGCCGAGCAGGAGAAGTCGGCCGCCCTGACCGCCGACGAGCGTCGCGCCAAGGAACAGGCCGCCGCCGCCGCCGCCCGCGAAAGCGCCCTGGTGGTCAGCTCGCTGGCCGAGGGCCTCGAGCGCCTGGCCCAGGGCGACCTGACCTTCCGCGTCACCGCCAACTTCCCGGGCGAGTACGCCAAGCTGAAGGACGACTTCAACGGCGCCATCGCCCAGCTGCAGGACACCGTGAAGGTCATTACGGCCTCGACCGACGGCCTGCGCACCGGCGCCGACGAAATCGCCCACGCCTCCGACGACCTGTCGCGCCGCACCGAGCAGCAGGCCGCCAGCCTGGAAGAGACCGCCGCCGCCCTCGACGAGCTGACCGCCACCGTGCGCCGCACGGCCTCGGGCGCCCGCCAGGCCTCGGACGTGGTCTCGACCACCCGTGGCGAAGCGACGCATTCCGGCCAGGTCGTCCATCAGGCAGTGTCCGCGATGGGCGAAATCGAAAATTCCTCCAAGCAGATCAGCCAGATCATCGGCGTGATCGACGAGATCGCCTTCCAGACCAACCTCCTGGCGCTCAACGCCGGGGTGGAGGCCGCCCGGGCGGGCGAAGCGGGACGTGGTTTCGCGGTGGTCGCCCAGGAAGTCCGCGCGCTCGCCCAGCGCTCGGCCGAGGCCGCCAAGGAGATCAAGACCCTGATCTCGTCGTCGACCCAGCAGGTCTCTGCCGGGGTCAGCCTGGTCGGCCAGACCGGCGAGGCCCTGCAGCGGATCGTGGTGAAGGTCGGCGAGATCGACGCCCTGGTCACCGAAATCGCCGCCTCGGCGGCCGAGCAGGCGACCGGCCTCAACGAAGTCAACACCGCCGTCAACCAGATGGATCAGGTGACCCAACAGAACGCCGCCATGGTCGAGCAATCGACCGCCGCGACGCACTCGCTGAAGGGCGAGACCGCGGAGCTGGTGCGCCTGATCGGTCGCTTCCGTGTGGGCGAAGGCGCCACGCAACGCTTTGAACGCCCGCGCGAAGCCGACGTCGCCGTCGACTCGCCGGCCCGCAACCCCGTCGCCGAGCAACGCGCCCGGCTCGGCGCCTTCGCCCGGCCTGGCCGTGGCGGCGCCGCTGCCGCGGCCGCCCCGGTCAGCGACGGCTGGGAGGAGTTTTGATGACTGTCCTTTCGCTGCCCGAAACGCTTGATCTGAAGGCCTCGGGTCCCCTCAAGGCGGCGTTCCTGGAACGTCGCGGCGATGCGGTCGAGGTCGACGCCGGCAACGTCCGTCGTCTCGGCGGCCTTTGCCTGCAAGTGCTCCTGGCGGCCAAGACCGCCTGGGCGGCGGACGGCAAGTCCTTTTCTATCCGGGCCCCTTCGGAGGCCTTTGTCGAAACCACCCGTCTGTTCGGCGCCGAAGGGGCGCTTCTTTCGGCGGATATCCATGGAGTTCAATCGTGACGCGGACGGTCCTCACGGTCGATGATTCCCGAACGATGCGGGACATGCTGCGCATGGCCCTCGCCGGCGCCGGGTTCAACGTCGTCGAAGCGGTCGACGGCGAGCACGGGCTGGAAGTTCTTTCGGCCCATCGCCCCGACGTGATCATCACCGACATCAACATGCCCAAGCTGGACGGCTTCGGCTTCATCGAGGCGGTGCGGGTCGACGACGACTATCGCGCCATCCCGATCCTGGTGCTGACCACGGAAAGCGACCCGGCCAAGAAGGACCGCGCGCGCCGCGCCGGCGCCACGGGCTGGATCGTCAAGCCGTTCAACCCGGAAAAGCTGGTCGACGCCATCCGCCGCGTCGCGGCCTGACGTCGTTTCCCCCTCCCCGGGGGCACTTAAAGACCTTCTCGTTTTAGGAACGTTGGAATGGACGAGTTAGAGGCCATCAAGGTCACCTTCTTCCAGGAGTGCGAGGAACTTCTCGCCGACCTCGAAGGCGGACTCCTGGCCATGCAGGACGGCAACGACGACGGCGACACCGTCAACGCCGTGTTCCGCGCCGTCCACTCGATCAAGGGCGGCGCCGGCGCCTTCGGCCTCGAGCCGCTGGTGCGCTTCGCCCACGTGTTCGAGACCCTGCTCGACGCCGTTCGTTCCAACGAAGTGCCTGCGACCCCCGACCTGGTGGTGACCCTGCTGCGCGCCTCGGACGTGCTGGCCGACCACGTCAGCTCGGCCCGCGGCCTGGGCGTCGTGGACGAAGCCGTCTCGGCCGCCATGGCCGCCGAGCTGAAGGCCTGCACCGACCCCAACGCCGCGCCGGCTCCCGCCGCCGTTGTCGAGGCGCCGGTGTTCGAAGCCGCGCCCGTCGCCGCCGCCCCGGCCGAAGCGCTGATCGGGGCCGACGACGCCCTGGACGACGACGACCTGGGCTTCGACTTCCAGCCGATGACGATCACCATCGACGAGCAGGCGGCCGACGTCGCCGCCGCCGCGGGCAACGTCTGGACGGTGTCTATCCGTCCGAAGTCGGACCTCTACCGCAAGGCCAACGAGACCGCCCTGCTGCTGCGCGAACTTGCGCGCCTGGGCCCGATCGAGGCCACCCTGGACGCCAGCGCCATCCCGCCGCTGGACATGCTGGACGCCGAAGCCGCCTACGCCACCTGGACGGTGCGCCTGGAGACCGAGGAAGACGAGACCGCCATCCGCGAGGTCTTCGAATTCGTCGACGGCGACTGCGACCTGGAAATCACCCGCGGCGAGGGCCTGAGCGCCGACGCCGCCCTGGCCGCCCTGCTGGCCGGCGAGACCCCGGCGGCCATCGCCGCGCCCGAGCCCGTGGTCATCGCCGAGGCTCCCGCTCCGGTCGTCGTGGAATCCGCCCCCGAACCTGTCGCGGTCGCGCCGGTCGTCGAAGCTGCTCCCGCTCCGGTCGCCACGCCCGTGGCCGCGCCGGCGCCGGTGGCCGCTGCTCCGGCCGCCGCCGCCAAGACCCAGCAGATCGACGTCCCGGGTCCGGGCCAGTCGGTGATCCGCGTCGATCCCGAGCGCATCGACCGCCTGATCGACCTGGTCGGCGAGCTGGTCATCAACCAGGCCATGCTGGCCCAGCGTGTCGGCGAATACGGCATCGCCCCCTCCTCCAACCTGGCCATGGGCCTCGACGAGCTGGAACAGCTGACGCGCGAGATCCAGGACAGCGTCATGGCCATCCGCGCCCAGCCGGTGAAGTCGGTGTTCCAGCGCATGCCGCGCCTGGTCCGCGAAGTCGCCAGCATGACGGGCAAGCAGGCCCGCCTGGTGATGGACGGCGAGAACACCGAGGTCGACAAGACGGTCATCGAGCGTCTGTCCGACCCGATCACCCACATGCTGCGCAACGCCATCGACCACGGGCTGGAAAGCCCCGAGGAGCGCAAGGCGGCCGGCAAGAACCCGGAAGGTGTCGTGAAGCTGGCCGCCCTGCATCGCAGCGGCCGGATCGTCATCGAGGTGTCCGACGACGGCAAGGGCATCAACCGCGAGCGCGTCCACTCGATCGCGATCAAGAAGGGCCTGATCTCGCCGGAGCTGCAGCTGACCGACGAGGAGATCGACAACCTGATCTTCCTCCCGGGCTTCTCGACCGCCGACAAGATCTCGGACGTCTCGGGCCGCGGCGTCGGCATGGACGTGGTCAAGCGCTCGGTGCAGGCGCTCGGCGGCCGCATCTCGATCACCTCGCGTCCGGGCCAGGGCTCGACCTTCACGCTGAGCCTGCCGCTGACCCTGGCCGTCCTTGACGGCATGGTGGTCGACGTCGCCGGCGAGACCCTGGTGGTGCCGCTGGCCGCCATCGTCGAGAGCCTGCGTCCCAAGCCCGAAGAAGTTCGCCCGCTGGGCCCGGTCGGCTCGGTGCTGGCCGTCCGCGACAGCTTCGTGCCGCTGATCGACGTCGGCCTGACCCTGGGCTACCGCGAGGCCTCGCCCCCGCCGACCGAAGGCGTCGTGCTGCTGGTCGAGGGCGAGGACGGCTCGCGCGCCGCCCTGGTGGCCGACGCCATCCACGGCCAGCGCCAGGTGGTCATCAAGTCGCTGGAGCAGAACTACCAGCAGGTCGACGGCGTGGCCGCCGCGACGATCCTGGGCGACGGCCGCGTGGCCCTCATCCTCGACGTCGATGCGGTGATCAGCCTGCGCCGCCGCGAACCGCCCCGCCCCGTCGAACCCACCCTGATCGCCGCGGAATAAGCCGATGTCAGAAGAAATCATCACCACCGGCGCCGAACGTCGCGAGCTGATCTCCTTCCGCGTGGGCGAGCAGGAATACTGCGTGGACATCATGGCCGTCCGCGAGATCCGCGGCTGGAGCCCCGCCACCACGCTTCCGCAGTCGCCCGGTTACATGCGCGGCGTCATCAACCTGCGCGGCGCGGTGCTGCCGATCATGGACCTGGCCTGCCGTCTGGGCATGCCGGTGATCGAGCCGACCGTCCGCAGCGTGTTCATCGTGGTCAAGGCGGGCGACCGCATGATCGGCATGCTGGTCGACGCGGTGTCGGACATCCTGTCGATCACCGACGACCTCGTTCAGCCGACCCCGGACCTGGCCTGCGACGCCGTTCGCAGCTTCATCCGCGGCATCATTTCCATCGAGGGCCGGATGATCAGCGAGATCTCGCTCGATCGCCTGCTGCCCGAGCGCGAGGCCCTGGCCGCCTGATGACCTTCGCCTCCGCCCCCACGGATCGCCGCGAAGCCATCGTCGATGGCGAGTTCGCGTTCACGACCCAGGACTTCAAGCGCATCGCCGAGATCCTGTACGGCATGGCTGGCATCAGCCTGCCCGACACCAAGGCCACGCTGGTCTATTCGCGCCTGGCCAAGCGCCTGCGCGCCCTGGGCCTGCGCTCGTTCAAGGAATACTGCGCCTTCGTGACCAGCGAGCAGGGTCACGACGAAAGCCAGGAGATGCTGCGGGCCCTGACGACCAACGTCACCCGCTTCTTCCGCGAGCCGCACCACTTCGACGACCTGCGCGCCAACATCCTGGAGCCGATCGCCGACCAGGTGCGCGCCGGCCGCCGCCTGCGTCTGTGGTCCGCCGCCAGCTCGTCGGGCCAGGAACCCTATTCGATGGCGTTCACGGTGCTGTCTGTTTGGCCCAACGCCGCCGAACTGGACATCCGCATCCTGGGCACCGACATCGACACCAACGTCCTGGCCACCGGCCGGACCGCCGTCTATGACGAGCACCTGCTGGAAGGCGTGTCGCAATCGATGCGCGGCCAGTATTTCGAGCGTGATCCGAGCGACCGCCGCGCCTGGCGGGTCTGCGAGGCCGCGCGCAGCCTCGTCGCCTTCCGCGAGCTGAACCTCAACGGTCCGTCGTGGCCGATGAAGGGTCCGTTCGACGCCATTTTCTGCCGGAATGTCGTGATCTATTTCGATGAACCGACCCAGGAGCGGGTCTGGAGCCGTTTCGCGCCGCTGCTGGCGCCGGGCGGCAAGCTCTATGTCGGCCACTCCGAACGCGTCGGCGCCAATGTGCGCGGCTTCGAGAGCTGCGGCCTGACCGCCTATCGCAAGACGGGGGTCTGACCATGGCCAAGATTCGCACCCTCGTCGTCGACGACTCGGCGACCATGCGCGGCCTGATCACGGCCGCCCTCAACCGCGATCCCGAGATCGAGGTGGTCGGCGCCGCCGGCGACCCGTTCGAGGCCCGCGGCATGATCAAGGCCCTGAACCCCGACGTCGTGACCCTCGACATCGAGATGCCGAACATGAACGGCATCGAGTTCCTCGAGAAGATCATGCGCCTGCGGCCCATGCCGGTGGTCATGGTCTCCAGCCTGACCCAGGCCGGGGCCGAGATGACCCTGCGCGCGCTGGAACTGGGCGCGGTCGACTGCGTGGGCAAGCCCACCACCGCCACCGGCACCGCCGAGGCGCTGGCGGAAGTCGCCGAGAAGGTGAAGACCGCGGCCCGCGCCTCGGTCCGCACCAAGGCCGACGCGCCGGCGACCCCGACCCGTCGCGGCGGCGCCTACCTGCCCTCGGGCGACGTGGTGGCCATCGGCTCGTCGACCGGCGGGGTGGAAGCCCTGCTGACGATCCTGTCGCAGTTCCCCGAGACCTGCCCGCCGACCGTCATCACCCAGCACATGCCGGCCACCTTCACCGCCAGCTTCGCCGCGCGCCTCGACCGCGCCAGCGGGGCCAAGGTGCAGGAAGCCACCGACGGCGCCATGCTCGAGCCGGGCAAGGTCTATGTCGCTCCCGGCGGCGCGACCCACCTGGAAGTCGTCCGCTCGGCCGGCCTGCGCTGCCGCCTGGTGGCCGGCGACCCGGTCAGCGGCCACCGCCCCTCGGTCGACGTGCTGTTCCGCTCGGTGGCCCAGGCCGTCGGCGACAAGGCCGTCGGCGCGATCCTGACCGGCATGGGCCGCGACGGCGCCCAGGGCCTGCTGCAGATGCGCCAGGCCGGCGCCCGCACCGTGGGCCAGGACGAGGCCAGCTGCGTCGTCTACGGCATGCCGCGCGCCGCCCAAGAAATCGGGGCCGTGGAGAAGCAGGTTTCCCTGTCCTCCATCGGCCAATCCATCCTCGATCTGGCCTCCGCGAGGCGATAGACCCATGCCCCAAGCAAGCTCCATTTCCGTTCTCGTCGTCGATGACCAGCTGACCATGCGGGCGCTGATCCGCAACGCCCTGCAGCAGATCGGCTTCAAGGACATCCGCGAGGCGCCGGACGGCGAAGAGGCTCTCAAGAACCTCCTGGCCAAGCCGGCCAACCTGGTGATCTCGGACTTCAACATGCCGAAGATGGACGGCCTGGCCCTGCTGCGCGCCGTGCGCTCGCACCCGCCGATCCGCCAGACCGCCTTCGTCATGCTGACCGGCCGCGCCGACCGCGAGCTGGTGCAGCGCGCCGTGCAGTTCGGGGTCAACAATTACTGCGTCAAGCCGTTCACCGTGCAGGGCCTGCGCGACAAGATCGAGCAAGTGTTCGGACAGCTGACATGATCGGCAGGGATTATTCTCACGACGACGAGCTGCGCGCGACCAAGGTCCACGTGACCCAGGGCGAAAGCCATGTCTCGACCGATCCCAACGTGGTGATGACCACGGTGCTGGGCTCGTGCATCGCCGCATGCATCCGCGACCCGCAGGCGGGCGTCGGCGGCATGAACCACTTCCTGCTGCCCGACGCCGGCGACGGCCGGGGCGGCAGCGGCGGCGACGCGGTCCGCTACGGCGCCTACGCCATGGAACTGCTGATCAACGGCCTGCTGAAGAAGGGCGCCCGCCGCGAGCGGCTGGAAGCCAAGATCTTCGGCGGCGGCAAGCTGTTCGACAGCCTGTCGGACGTCGGCGCCAGCAACGCGGCCTTCGCCGAGCGTTTCCTGCGCGACGAAGGCATTCCGATCGTTTCGTCCAGCGTCGGCGGCGTCTCGGCCCGCCGGGTCGAGTTCTGGCCGGTCACCGGCCGGGTGCGCCAGCGCCTCGTGGCCGTCGACAACGCGCCGCAGGAAGTGCGTCGTCCCGCCCCCATTCCCCAGCCCGCGTCCAACGCCGGCGACCTGGAGCTGTTCTAGTCCCCATGACCGCCCCGTCGACCGCCGCCGCCGATATCATCGTCTCGCCGGACCACCAGCTTCCGGTGGGCGAGCTGTCGCGCCGGCTGGCGGCCGAACTGGCGGCCGCGGCGATGATCTGCCGCGAGTGCGAGCACGTGGCGGGCGAGCTGGCCACCGGCGGCGCGGCCCTGGAAAACATCACCCGCCTGCAAGCCCTCGACGAGCTGAGCCAGCGCCTGCACGGCCTGTCGGACGTGCTGGCCCGCATCAGCCAGCACGCTTCCGGCGAATGGAGCCTGTCGGTCGACCCGCTGCTCGAGGGCCTGGGCCTGGCCGACCTCGTGGTGCGCCTGCGTTCCGACCAGGAGCATTCGGGCTGGGGCGCCGAGGCCGGCGAACTCGACTTCTTCTGAGGCCTCGATGCCCGAGCCGCTCAATCCATCGACGCGGATAAACCTCGAGCGCGCCACCGTGCTGGTGCTCGACGACAACGGCGCGTCGCTCGACATCCTGTCGGGCGTCGTCTCCGGTTTCGGCGTGCGCACCCTGCACCGCGCGGAATCCGTCAAGGACGCCCAGGCGCTGGTGAAGATCCATACCTTCGACCTGATCATCAGCGACGTGCAGATGCCGGAGGTCGACGGCTACGAGTTCATCCAGTGGCTGCGGCGCGAGGCGCCCGAGCAGAACCGCTATGTCCCGGTCATCCTGGTCACCGGCCACACCCGCATCTCGCAGGTGTTCAAGAACCGGGACGCCGGATCCAACTTCACCGTCGCCAAGCCGATCACGCCCAAAATCCTGCTGGAGCGGATCTTCTGGGTGGCGCGCGAGGAGCGAGCCTTCATCGAGTGCGATACGTACATCGGGCCCGATCGCAGGTTCAAACACGAGGGGCCGCCGCCGGGGACGGACGGCCGACGCAAGGACGACCTTCAGGGGGAGGTTGGGGATGCCCAGGAGCCCAACATGTCCCAAGAGGAAATCAACAATCTGATGAAGGTCGCGAAGGTGCAGATATGACCGTTCGCAAGTTCCGTCCCCCGAACCGCCTGGCCGCCATGATCAAGGATCGCGGCGGCATACTGGCCAAGGACGCGGTCGCCGCGGCCGAAGCCAATATCGAGACGCTGCGCGACAGCTCGCTGGCGGCCCTGGACGCCGCCCTCGAGGCCATCGAGGCGCGCTTCGGACCGGGCGCGCCCGACCGCGCCAGCGAGGACTTCGAGACCCTCTACACCCTGACCCTCAAGATCGTGGACGTTGCCGGCTTCGCCGCCGACGCCGGGGTCGACGAGGCGGCGGTGTCGCTGTGCGCCCTGGTCGACGGCTGCGCCGAGGCCAAGGCCTGGCGCTGGGACGCGGTCGACGTCCACCTGTCGGCGCTGCGCCTGCTGCGCAACGTCGGCGCCGGCCTGCCGCCGGAACAGCGCCGGGGCATGCTCGACGGCCTGCACAAGGTCGCCCAGCGCTGAAACCCGCCCTTTCGTAGCGCCGGCGCCACGATCGCGCCGGCCAATACAACTGGTACCGGTCCCACCCCTTGATGCGTCCTCCGGTGTTTGTTACGCGTTCGTTGCTACCGGTGTCAGACAAGCCCGACAAGGGTTGACACCGGTTTCCAGAATGACGGCCGAGAATGGTCGCGTGGGAAGGACACGAGACTGTTTCGGAGCCACGGCGGGGCCTTCCCAGGCTGCGCCGCAACGAAACGAACGGGAGGAGGACCAATGTCTTACGGACATGACGCGCGCCTGCGCGCTCTGAAGATCAGCGTCTCGGCCGGCGCCGTGGCCATGGCCCTGGCGGCCGCGGGCTCGGCCATGGCGCAGGAAGCTCAAGCCACCACCGAAAGCGACGCCGTCGAGGCCGTCGTGGTCACCGGCTTCCGCAACAGCCTGGCCAAGGCCCTGAACGTCAAGCGCGAGGAAGCCGCGGCCACCGACTCCATCCTGGCCGAGGACATCGGCAAGTTCCCCGACCTCAACCTGTCGGAATCCATCCAGCGCATCCCGGGCGTCGCCCTGGCCCGCGACGGCGGCGAAGGCCGTCAAATCTCGGTGCGGGGCCTGGGCCCCCAGTTCACCCGCGTGCGCATCAACGGCATGGAGGCCCTGACCACCGCCGGCGGCGCCGACCCCTCGGGCGGCACCAACCGCGGCCGCTCGTTCGACTTCAACATCTTCGCCTCGGACCTGTTCAACGCCATCACGGTGCGCAAGACCGCCGAGGCGACGACGGAAGAGGGCTCGCTGGGCGCCACGGTCGACCTGCGCACCGCCCGTCCGTTCGACTACAACGGCTTTGCGATGTCGGCCTCGGCCCAGGCCAGCTTCAACGACCTGTCCGAGAAGACCACGCCGCGCGGCGCCTTCATGATCTCCAACACCTGGGCCGACGGTAAGCTCGGGGCGCTGTTCTCGATCGCCTACACCAAGCGCAAGATCGTCGAGGAAGGCCACAGCACCGTGCGCTGGGCCACCGGCAACGCCTTCTCGCCCGGCTTTGACGCCCTGCCCCAGACCAGCGGCGCCAATATCGGCACGCCGGGCCTGGTCAACAGCTCGGCCTCGGCCGTGGCCAACAACGCCGCCCTGCACCCGCGCTTCCCGCGCGTCGACCACTTCAACAGCGACCAGGAGCGCCTGGGCGCCACCCTGGCCCTGCAGTTCCGGCCGTTCGAGGGCACGACGATCTCGTTCGACGCCCTCTATGCCGACCTGAAGGGCACCCGCGAGGAGTCGTACCTGGAGGCCCCGTCCTTCAGCACCGGCGGCGCCTGCACGGCCGCCAACGCCGCCACCAGCTGCGGCATCGCCGACACCAACGTGGTCTCCTCGACCATCCAGGACGGCGTGATGGTCAAGGGCGTGTTCGACGACGTCGACCTGGCCGTCGAGAACCGCTTCGACAAGCTGCGCACCAAGTTCACCCAGTTCTCGCTGACCGGCGAACACCAGATCAACGACAACTTCACGATCAACGGCTTCGTCGGCCACTCGGAATCGGACCACACCAACCCGATCCAGACGACGCTGCGCTTCGACTACTTCAACGTCGACGGCTATTCCTACGACTACACCGACAGCCGCAATCCGAAGTTCAGCTACGGCAACGCCGCCCTGACCGACCCGACCAAGTGGCGCCTGACCCAGATCCGCCTGCGCCCGCAGACCGCGCTCAACACCTATGACGCGGCCCAGGCCTGGGGCGTCTACAAGCTGAACGACACCTGGTCGATCAACGCCGGCCTGAACTTCAAGCAGTACGACTTCGAAACCACCGAGATGCGCCGTACGGTGGGCACCACCACCAACCAGGAAACGGTGATCCCGCCGGCCATCGCGGCCATGTCGCTGGCCAATTTCAGCACCCTGGCCACCCTCGGCGGCACGCAGACGGTCATCCCGAGCATCGCCAAGGCCGTCTCGGCGCTCAGCCTCTATGACCCCACCGCCTACGGCGGCGCCTTCCGCCTGGGTTCGGAGCCGTCGCTCGGCAACAACCGCAGCGTCACCGAGGAAAACCGCGGCGGCTACGCCCAGGCCGACTTCCGCACGGAAGTGGGCGACTGGGGCCTGCGGGGCAATTTCGGCGTCCGCTACGTGAAGACCAAGCAGTACGCCACCGGCTTCACCTATGTCGGCGGCTCGCCGGTCGCCATCTCGGCCGGCCGCGAGTACGACGACACCCTGCCCTCGATGAACCTGGTGCTGGAGCCCAGCGAGAACTTCCTGATCCGCTTCGGCGCGGCCAAGGTGATGTCGCGTCCGGACCTGGGCAGCCTGACCCCTGGCTCGACGGTCAGCGTCTCGGGCACGGCCCGCAGCGTCACCGCCGGCAACCCGAACCTGGACCCGTTCCGCGCCAAGACCTTCGACCTGGCGTTCGAATGGTACTTCCAGAGCCAGGCCCTGCTGTCGCTGGCCCTGTTCCAGAAGGACATCGACAGCCTGGTGCAGACGGTCACCACCTCGACCACCTTCACCGGCAACCCGTTCGGCATTCCCGACAGCGTCGCCATCGCCGCCTGCGGCACGACGGTCGGCTGCAGCCCCTCGGCGCAGTGGAACTTCTCGACCCCCGTCAACACCGACGGCGGCAAGGTCAAGGGCTTCGAGGTCAACTACCAGCAGCCGTTCAAGTTCCTGCCCAGCTTCCTGGCCAACACCGGCGTGCTGCTGAACTACACCTACGTGAAGTCGGACGTGAAGTACGTGAACTCGGCCGGCGCCGTCGTGGCCTCGACCGACCTGACCGGCCTGTCGCGCAACGGCTACAACGCCACCCTCTACTACGAAGACGCCAAGTGGAGCGCCCGCGTCTCGGCCTCGTACCGCGACCGCTACCTGACCCGCGTGCTGGGCCAGGAGCACACCGCGGCCGCGCCGGTGCTCTATGACGGCACCAACGAGACGTTCAACGTCGACGCCTCGGTGCAGTACACCCTCAACGACCAGTTCAAGATCACGCTGGAAGGCGTGAACCTGACCGACGAGTACCAGGACCAGTTCACCGGCACGCAGAACATGCCGGTGGTCTATCACCACACGGGTCGCGAGATCCTGCTGGGCCTGCGCTACAAGTTCTGATCCGGACTTGATGCGCCCCGCCTTCGGGGGGAGGCGGCGGAACGGGGCGTCGGCGAAAGCCGGCGCCCTTTTTCGTTGGAACCTCCCCCTTTGGGGGAGGCGATCGCGCAGCGATCGGTGGGGGGAGCGGACACTGACCTTCCGACTCTTCGAAAGCTGAAAACGTCCCCCCTCCGGCCCTTCGGGCCACCTCCCCCTTCAGGAGGAGGATCCTGGCTCTCAGTCCGGCCAGAGGTCCTGGATGTCGCCCTTGCGGTTGAGCATGTGCGTCGCGCGCTTGATCAGCATCAGGAGGCGCTCGCGGCGGCCCTCGCCGTCATAGGTCAGAGTCGTGCGGGCCAGGCCTTCCAGCATGAAGCGGGCGAGGTCGCGGCTGGCCTGGAAGCGCGGGCCGGCGCCGGCGTGCAGGATCTTCAGGAAGTGGTCGCCGGCCTGGGCGCGGTCGAACTCGGCCTGGGCCGGGGCCAGCAGGGCCTGGATGGCCGGATCCGTGCGGCCGGCCGCCTCCAGCTCGGCGAAGGCCAGGAACGGCTCGCTCTGCAACAGGTCCCAGTAGCTGTCGATGGCGTGCTCGGTGACGTCGGCGCCGCTCGGCAGGCTGTCGGCGGCGGCGCGGAACAGGGCCGAGCGCGCGGCCTGGACGTGGGCCACCGCGGCCTCGACCAGGGCCTCGCGGGTCGGGAAGTGATACAGCATCGCCCCGCGCGTCAGGCCCGCGGCGTCGGCGATCACCGGGTTGGTGGCCGCGTGATAGCCGGTCTCGGCGAACAGGCGCATGGCGCAGTCGAGGATGCGCGCGCGCGTCTTCAGCGACTTGGGTGTGTCCTTGGCGAGGCGGGCGGCGTCCATCGGGGTCATCTAGTGCGGACGATGCTGCGCTGCAACAGTCGTTTTCCCTATCAATGCAAGGGATCACGGCCGTTTCAAGTCGTCACCTGAGCGCCTGCCACAACGGCGCCGACTGATCGAAACAAGGGCTTCCGTAACGGCGCCTGCCGAGACGCCGCCCTCACCGTCCGCGGCGCCCCGCCGCATCCGACGCCGAACCCGGACGGTTTCATTAAAGCGACATGCAATCAGCTTATCCGCACCCTCGAGTTCTCGCTTGGGATGGCGGTCGTCGCGGGGGCGGCCCGCCGCAGCGCTGGGGAAGCCGTCATGGCCGCCGACACCGAGATCCGCCGCTATCGCAGCATCTTCATCAGCGATATCCATCTGGGTACGCGCGGCTGCCAGGCCGAGCTGCTGCTGGACTTCATCCGGCACGTGGAATGCGACAAGCTCTATCTGGTCGGCGACATCGTCGACGGCTGGAAGCTGCGCAGCGGCTGGTACTGGCCCCAGAGCCACAACGACGTGGTGCAGAAGATCCTGCGCCTGGCCCGCAAGGGCGTCGAGGTGATCTACGTGCCCGGCAACCACGACGACCGCGTGCGCGACTTCTGCGGCACCCACTTCGGCGGCGTGGTCGTGGCCCGCGACGTGATCCACGAGGCGGCCGACGGCAAGCGCTACCTGGTGGTTCACGGCGACGAGTTCGACGGCGTCGTGCAGCATGCCAAGTGGCTCGCCTTCCTCGGGGATTGGTCCTATAGAACCATCCTCATGCTGAACACCTTGCTCAACCGCGCGCGGCGGAGGATGGGGTTCGGTTACTGGAGTCTCTCGGCCTATCTGAAGGTCAAGGTGAAGAACGCATTGCAGTTCATCGAGAACTTCGAAGCCGCCGTCGCCGACGAAGCCCGTCGGCGCGGCGTCGACGGCGTCATCTGCGGCCATATCCACAAGGCCGAGATGCGGGAGATCGACGGTATTCTTTACGTCAACGACGGTGACTGGGTTGAAAGCTGCACCGCTCTGGTGGAGCATATGGACGGCCAGCTCGAAATCCTCGAATGGTCCAAGATGAGGTCCTGGTCGGTGATCGACCGGGCCCGGGCGCTCGCCGTCGAGCCCCCGTTGCCGGAGCCTGCCGCCGCCTGATGCGGATACTTCTCGCCACCGACGCATGGGAACCGCAGGTCAACGGCGTGGTTCGGACCCTCACCAAGGTGATGGCCGAGCTGCGCGCCATGGGCCATGAGGTGGACGTGGTCAGCCCTGACCAGTTCCCCACCTTCCCGCTGCCCACCTATCCCGAAATCAAGCTCGCGATCGGCGCCTACGAGCCGGTGCAGGAGCGCTTCAAGTCGTTCGAGCCCGAGGCGATCCACATCGCCACCGAGGGTCCGATCGGCCTGGCCGCGCGCCGCATCTGCCTGGAGTGGAAGCTGCCGTTCACGACCAGCTACCACACGCGCTTCCCCGAGTACGTCTCGGCCCGCCTGCCGCTGCCGCTGGCGGCCGGCTACACCTACATGCGCTGGTTCCACAAGCCGTCGGGCCGCCTGATGGTGGCCACGCCGACCATGCGCGACGAGCTGGTGCGCCACGGTTTCCGCAACATCTCGCCCTGGTCGCGCGGCGTCGACACCGACGTGTTCAAGCCGCGCCAGCCGGACGAGCCGGACCTGTTCGAGGGGCTGGCCCGGCCGATCTTCCTCAATGTCGGCCGCGTGGCCGTCGAGAAGAACATCGAGGCCTTCGCCAGCCTCGACCTGCCGGGCACCAAGGTCGTCATCGGCGACGGTCCCCAGCGCGAGGAGCTGGCCGAGAAGTATCCCGAGGTGAAGTTCCTGGGCGCCAAGTTCGGCGACGAACTGGCCCGCCACTTCGCCTGCGCCGACGTGTTCTGCTTCCCGTCCCTGACCGACACCTTCGGCCTGGTGATCCTGGAAGCCATGGCCGCCGGCGTGCCGGTGGCGGCGTTCTCGGCCCCCGGCCCCATCGACATCATTCCCGGCTCCGGCGCCGGCGTGCTGGCCCCCGGCCAGACCGACGGCCTGCGCGAGGCGTGCCTGGCCTGCCTGGACATCGACCACGCCGCGGTGCGCAAGTTCGCCGAGGGCTTCTCGTGGCGCGCCTGCGCCGAGGAGTTCTTCAAGAACCTGCAGCCCTACCCCGAACCGGAAAAAACCCGCTTCTGGCGCCGCCTGCGCCGTCTGGCGCGCATCCGCCGCAAGACGGCGGCTTAAAGACGCTCCCCCTGAAGGGGGAGCTGTCGCCCCGGGTCCGGCCAAAGGCCGGCCCGAGGATAAACTCCGCGACTGAGGGGGAAGGGATTGCTCGCGCCTGCGGCTGTCGCCGGCTCATCAGAAACTCCCCCCTCCGGCCCTCTGGCCACCTCCCCCTTCAGGGGGAGGATCAGGCTACTCCTTCCACCTCAGGATCAGCTGGCCGCCGCGGACCTCGTAGGAGTCCAGGGTGTTGAGGAAGCTCATGCCCAGCAGCGAGGCGCTCATCGGGGCCTGGTTGATGTCCACCGGGAAGCGGTCGCGGCGGATCGGGCCGATCTCCAGGCGCTCGGCGGTCCACTGGGCGCCGTAGCCCAGGCCGTTGGCGGTCTCGCTGGTCTGGTCAAAGCGCAGCGAGGCCATGTCGACACCGATCCGCTGGGCGTCGGCGGGGCTGAGCACGGTGTTGGTGGCCCCGGTGTCGACCAGGAACAGCACGCGCTGGCCGTTGACCTGGCCGACGATGACGAAGGCGCCGCTGGCGTCCTGGGCCACGCGCAGTTCGCGCTCGCCCGTGGCCACCGGCTCGCCGATGTTCAGGGTCATGCGCAGGCGCTGGGGCGCCTCGGCCAGTTCGGCGCGGTAGAGATAGCCGACGGCCAGGACGAGGACGATTCCGGCCCAGATCGCCGCATAGCCCAGGCCGTGCAGCGCCTGGCGGCGGGTCGCCCGCAGAAGGCCGGTCGAGAGGGCCGCGGCCAGGAGGCCGCCCCAGACCAGATAGAACCAGTCGTCGGTTTCCCGCAGGGCCCAGGGCGAGGCCCGCAGCAGCAGGCCCACAACGGCAAGGCCCGCCGAAACAACGACGAACCAGACCAGCCAGCGCCGCCACGAGGCGCGCACGGGACGCGCCTCGGCCGGCTCGGGCGGCGGTTCACCACCCCAGGGTCCCGGATGGCTCATGCCCCCTGCCCCGCCGTCAGTCCTCGTCGCCCTCTCGGCCCTTGCCGGCCTTGAGGATCACCTTGTCGATGCGCGAGCCGTCCATGTCGACGATCTCAACGTCGAAGGCGCCCAGATGCAGGATCTCGCCCTCGGCCGGGATGCGGCCCAGGCGGTCGAGGATCAGGCCGGCGACGGTGTGATAGCCGCCCTCGGCCTCGAAGTTCTCGCCCAGGGCGTCGTTGAGCTCCTGGATGTCGAGGCGGGCGTCGACCAGCCAGCTGCCGTCCTCGCGGCGCAGGATGCGGCGCTCGCCCTCGTCGTGATCTTCCGGGAAGTCGCCGGCGATCATTTCCAGGAGGTCGATCGGGGTAATCACGCCCTGCACCGAACCGAACTCGTCGACCACCAGGGCCACGTGCAGCGAGGTCTGCTTGAAGACGGCCATGGCGCGCAGCAGCGACATGGTCTCGGGGATGGCGATCGGCTGCTGGATGTGGGCGCGCAGGTCCAGCGGCTCGCCGCCGAGGCAGGCGTCCAGCAGGTCCTTCTTCAGCACCACGCCGATCTCGCCGTCGAGGTCGCCTTCCATGGCCACCACGATGCGCGAATAGGGGCACTCGCGCACCTCGGCCAGCACGGCCTGCGGCTCGTCGGACAGCGAGATCCAGTAGAGGTCGCGGCGCGGGGTCATGGCCACGCGCACCGGACGGTCGCCCAGGCGCAGCACCTCCTGGATCATCGAGCGCTCCTCCGGCTCGATCAGGCCGGCGTCGGCGCCTTCGGCCAGGACGGTCTCGACCTCTTCGGAAGTAATGCCGCTGTTGCGCTCGTCGCGCACGCCCATCAGCTTGAGGATGGCGGCGGTCGACACCGTCAGCAGGGTCACGAACGGGCGCAGCACGGTGGCCACCAGGGCCAGGAACGGCGCCATGGCGCGGGCGATGGTGTCGGGGAAGATCAAAGCGAGGCGCTTGGGCACCAGCTCGCCGAGGATCACCGACACGTAGGTCAGGCCGACGACGACGATGGTGGTGGCGATGATTTCCGAATGCGGGCCGATCACGGGCTGCGGCTCGAGCCACTTGTCCAGCGCGCCGGCGATGGTGGCCTGGCCGTAGGCGCCGGCCAGGATGCCGATCAGGGTGATGCCCACCTGCACGGCCGACAGAAAGCGGGTCGGATGCTCGGCCAGGGAGAGGGCGATCTTGGCCCCGCGGTCTCCTCGATCGGCCTGGCTCTGTAGTCTGGCCCGGCGCGCGGAGACCACCGCGAGTTCGGACATGGCGAAGACCCCGTTCAGCAGAACGAGGAACAGAACGACGGCGAGCGCGAGGAGTATCATTGTCCCTAGGGGCAAGTGACGCGGCGCCGGACGGCGGCCACGGCCCAGACTTTCCTTACGCGGC
Source organism: Caulobacter endophyticus (assembly GCF_029543245.1). Classification (GTDB taxonomy): domain Bacteria; phylum Pseudomonadota; class Alphaproteobacteria; order Caulobacterales; family Caulobacteraceae; genus Caulobacter; species Caulobacter endophyticus_A. The sequence continues at coordinate 161,420 of NZ_JARQWV010000007.1, read as the reverse complement.
GCGGGCGGACCGGGGGGCACTATACAAAAGAAAACGCCGCGGCCCATAGGACCGCGACGCAATCTTCGGTCGCGCGGCTAAAACCGCCCGCAAAAGCGCCCTTTTTTACGAGGCCGGACGCGCCATCGTGGTCTTCTTGGCCACGATGTCCTTCTGGGCCTGGTGCTGGCCGGGCGGCAGCGGGATCAGGCCCCGGCCCTGCAGGTAGCCGCCACGCCCGGTGGCGGCGTCGGAGGTGAACTCCTTCAGGAACTCGTCCAGGCCCGGCGTGACCCCGATGCTGTTCTTCTTGACGTAGATGAACAGCGAGCGCGACAGCGGGTAGGAGCCGTCGGCGATCGACTGGGCCGAGGGCCGCACGCCGTTGACCGAAGCGCCCTTGATCTTGTCCATGTTCTCTTCGAGGTAGGACCAGCCGAACACGCCCAGCGCGCCGGGCGTCTTGGTCAGGGTGCCGACCAGAGCATTGTCGTTCTCGCCGGCGTCGATCCAGCCGTCGCCACGCAGCGGGTCGACCTTGGCCTTGAACAGCTTCTCGTTGTCCGAGCGGATCGCGTCGATCGAAGGGAACTTGCGGGCGCCGGCCTCGATGGCCAGCTCGACGAAGGCGTCGCGGGTGCCCGAGGTCGGGGGCGGACCGTAGACCAGGATCTTGTTGCCCGGCAGGCCGCCGCCGACGTCGTCCCAGCTGTTGGTGGTGTTCTTCACCCACTGGCCGCCCTTGTAGACATTGGCCGACAGGCCCAGGAACAGCTGCTCGGTCTTGAAGTTGTAGTCGGCGCCGTCCTTGTCGGTGGCGACCACGATGCCGTCGAAGCCGATCTTGATCTGGATGATGTCCTTGACGCCCTTGGCGGCGCACTGGTCGAACTCCGACTTCCTCATCGGCCGCGAGGCGTTGGCGATGTCGGGAAAGCCCTCGCCCTGCCCGCCGCAGAACAGCTTGATGCCGCCGCCGGTGCCCAGGCTCTCGACCTTCGGAGCCTTCTTGCCGGACTTCTTGGCGTAGTTCTCGGCGGTGCGGGTGGCGAAGGGAAAGACGGTCGACGAGCCGGCGGCCCAGACATAGTCGCGGGCCGCGTGGGCGGGAACGGCGGCCAGGCCCGACAGGACGAGCGCGCCGGCCGCGCAGGACAGAAGCTTCTTCATCTCGAAATCCTGAAGAAAGGGGTGAGCCGGACGGCCGCGCCGCCCGGCGAAGGGAGCGGCGGCGCTAGAAGTCCAGCTGGGCGCGCAGCTGGAACTGCTTGATCCCGTAGTCCTGGTTGGCGCCGAAATTGTCGACGTCGCCGTCGGTGTAGTTGGCCTGGAAGCGGACGTAACCGGTCGGGTAGTAGTTCACGCCCAGGGTGACGCCCTTGTATTCGCCCGCCTGCGAGGCAGCCGGCTTGGTCTTCAGGGTCTCGTAGGCCTCGGTGGTATCGGCGACGTCGTAGCGCAGGGCCAGCTCGACCCCGCCCCAGCCGCCGGCGGTCACCGGATTGAGGATCTTCGGCCGCTTGAACTCGCCGGCCATGGCGTCGTAGTTGCGCAGCTCGCCGGTCGGCCAGAAGGTCACATAGGCGTAGCCGACCTTGATCTTCGGGTCACCGCCGACGGCCGCGCCGCCCTGGCGGGTGACGTCGATCGAGGCGTACTCCCCCTGAACCGAGAACGGCCCGTGCACATAGGCGCCCTCGAAGGCCAGGGTGTTGTCGCGATTGCCGATGCCGCCCGTCGTGTAGAAGGTGGCGTTGCTGTAGGCGGTGTTGGTGCGGCCGCTGTAGACGAAGGCGCCCTCGTCGCCGCGGTTGCGGTAGCGGTAGGACAGCGCCAGATGCAGCTTGTCGAGATCGCCGTTGACCGGCGCCCAGTGGGCGCGCGTGGTCAGGGTGATGCGCTCCTTGGAGTCGGCGTTGGCGTTGGCCAGGTCGACGGTGTTGATCGGCGCGCCCTGCACCGCGCCCGTCAGGCTGTAGTTCAGCCCCTGGTACTTGGCCACCACGCCCAGCAGGTAGGAATCGACGCCGAAATCCCCGTACGGACCCCGGTCCAGGAAGGTGATGAAACGGGTCGAGGTCAGGTTCTCGAGACCGGTGGCCTTGATGTTGCCGAACAGCAGCGAGATCGGCTCGTTCGGCTTGTACTCGATGACGACGTCGTCCCAGGTCCAGGCGCCGCCGTTCACGGCGCCGCCCTCGGCCTTGTAGGCGAAATAGTTGTTCAGCTTGCCCTCGATCCCGAGGAAGGCCTGGCGGCCGCGGACGTTGCGGGTTTTGAAGTCGCCGCCGGGGCCGTCGCGCTGGACGTCCTGGAACACGGCGTCGAGCAGGATCCGTCCACGGACCTTGAAGGCCACGTCGTCATTGGAAAATTGCGGCGCCCCGCTCCATTTGACGCCCATGTCCTGGGCCTGGGCCGCGACGCCAAGGCCCAGGGCGAGGAACGCTCCCAGGGCCGAACGGGCACACAACGAGGTACTGATACTCATACGAGACCCCCCTCTTGCAGCTGCCCTCTGTTTTCGACGCCCGCGACGGGCGTGATGAGGACGATTTGCGGCTTTAAAGAGGGGTCGTGACGGTTCGAGCACCGTTGCACGACAGATCGGTGACAATCGTTCTTTCGTTCGATGAACGGAGATATTTCCGCAACGACAGGCCACCACAGCCCCGCCCGTGACGTCAGCTTACGGACAAAACTCGACGCACCCGCCCAAAAGCAGAAGGGCGGCCCGTCGCCGGACCGCCCTTCGCCGCGTTCGTGATCGTCGCCCGGCTCCGGGGGTCCCGGAGCCGGAAGGATCAGCGCCTAGTACTTCACGCGCAGTTCCAGACCGTAGGTCCGGGGCGGGTTGAAGTTGGCGTAGTCGCCGATCGTGCCGCGGTTGGCGGCCGAGATGCGGTAGATGTGCTCTTCGTTCAGCAGGTTACGCGACCACAGCGACAAGCTCGCCGAGGCGGCGCCGTCGGCCATGCTGATGTCGGCCAGGGTCAGGTTGCCGTTGACGATGAAGCTGCTGTCGGTCTTGGCCGCCACGTATTCGGTCCGCGAACCGGTCGCCGAGGTGTCGGCGAACTCGGTCTGGAACGAGTACTGGGCGTCGGCATAGTTGGCGTCCAGGTGAGCGCGGAAGGTCATGGAACCCACCGGCTTCTTGTAGTCGATATAGGCCGAGGCGGCGTTCGGCGGCGTGTAGACCACGTTGACCGGGAACGGCGTGCCCTGCGGAACCACCGAGTTGCCGGTGAACGGGAACGGCGCGTCCGGCACCTTCACGTCGGTGTAGGCGTAGGAGAAGCCGACCAGGATGTCGTCGGTGATCTTGGCCGTGATGTCGGCCTCGAAACCGCGGATCTTCGAGGTGCCCGGCGCATTGCGGGTTTCCTCGGTATGCGCGCCCTGGGTGGGGCTGCCGGGGGTGGTGTCGACGCTGTCGAAGTCGATCTGAGTGCCGGTGCGGTCCATGGCATAGGCGGCCAGGTTCACGCGCAGGCGGTTCTCAAGCAGGTCCATCTTGGCGCCGACTTCGTAGGACTTGACCTTTTCCGGGTCGAAGGCCTGGAAGTTCTGCGAGCGGGCGTTGGCGCCGCCGGCGCGGTAGCCGGTCGAGAACTTGGCGTAGAGGTTGATGTTCTCGGCGGCGTCATAGGCCACGTTGATCATCGGGTCGAAGCGGCCCTTGTCGTAGTCGAACGTGAAGTTCGTGGCCTTGCCGTTGACGACGTAGAGCGTGCCCTCGCGGGTGTCCTTGGTGTAGCGGCCGCCCAGCGTCAGGTGCAGGGCGTCCATCGACGGCGGGGTGTAGGTGCCCTGACCGTAGACGGCGTAGCTCTCGGCGTCGGCTTCCGAAGCGCGGGTGATGAAACGCGTGCCGCGCTGCCAGCCGGCCGTGCCGGCGGCGTTCTTCGAGGTGCCGTAGGCCGAGCGGATCGTGTAGGCGGTGCCGTCGGCGTTCCACTGGTTGGTGAACGGCGTGGCGGCCGACTCCTTCACGTGTTCCTTGAAGTAGTAGAGACCGCCGACATAGGTGAAGTTGTCACCGAAGTCGCCGACCAGCTGGAACTCCTGGCTGAACTGGCGCTGATACAGGTCCGACAGGCTGTAGCGGCCGAAGTTGGCGTTCGGCGCGAAGACGTTGCGCGACTCGATGCCCGAGTTGTCCCACTGGTTGGTGGCGACGGCGCGGGCGGCGGTGATCGAGCGCAGCTCGAGGTTCGGCGCGAAGCGGTACTTCAGGTTCGCCATCAGGCCGCCGGTCTCGTCGACGCTGGGCTGCTGGACCGTGCCGATGTCCGAGACCGACTGGCGGTCGGTGTGGACTTTGACCAGCGGCGAGAGCGGGTTGATCGTGCCGGCCGGGGCGCTGGCGGCGGCCAGCAGTTCGGCCTGGGTGCGCACGCGCTTGCCGTAGGGGTTGTAGCTGACCAGCTGGCTGAAGAACGGGGTGTTCTCGTCCTTGGCGTAGTCGAAGGCGACCAGGGCGCTGAACTTGTCGTTCGGCTGGTACAGACCGCTGATGCGGCCGCCCTTGCGGTCGTACTGGTTCCAGCCGGCCTGGCCTTCCAGCGGGTTCTTGGTGGTCGGATCCTGGTGCTGCAGCAGGGCGTCGACCTTGACCGACAGGTTGGCGAACTCCTGGAAGTCCTGGTGCAGTTCGGCGGTGTAGGCGCCGTAGTTGCCGACGCCGGCGGTGATGCGGCCGCCGAACTCGCCCGTCGGGGCCTTGGTGACGATGCTGAGCGCGCCGCCTTCGGTGTTACGGCCGAACAGCGTGCCTTGCGGGCCGCGCAGGACTTCGATGCGCTCCAGGTCGAGCAGGGCGGCGTTCAGGCCCTGCTGGCGGCCCAGATAGACGCCGTCGATATAGACGCCGACGCCCTGATCGCGGGCGGTCTGGTTGGCGTCGAACGGCACAATGCCGCGAATGCCGATGGTCAGGGCCGACTGGCGGGCCTCGAAGGTGGCGACGCGCAGCGACGGGATGGCGCCGTCCTGCAGGCTGATCAGGCTTTCGGCGTGGCGGTCGGCCATGGCCGTCGCGCTCAGCACCGAGATGGCGATCGGCGTGTTCTGCAGATTGGTTTCACGCTTGGTGGCGGTGACGACGACGTTGTCCAGGGCGGTGGCGTCATCGGCAGGCGCGGCGGGCGCGACATCGGCGGCGTACGCAACCTGCGCCGTGGCGAGCATGAGGACGGCGACGGCCGCGCCTTCGAAATACTTACGCATGAATGTGTACCCCTTTTTGGTGGGGCGGGGGATAAAACGCCAGCGATGACGCTTCGGCGACACCAATATGTATGTTTCAAGACGTGATAATTTTGCGCCACAACTGACATGCGGCAGCCCGCTCAGGCACAAACAGAAGATAACAACGTTCGTTTTTGCCGCTTTCAGTCAAAATTGAAACTACAGGCTTAGCGACAAGATTTCCTGGCCGCCTCCAAGGCGGATGAACAAACTTAGAATTTCTGGAACGCGCAGCGATCTACTGGAACCGACAAGCGGCTCCACGCGCCAGATCTCTCCGGCGACAAGAGCACGATCCCCGCTCAGGCCGGCAGGACGGCCGCCGGGCGCGCGGAGGCCCGACATGACACAAAACCGTCGCTGGAAATTTTGAAGCCCGAACGACCGGGCGGCCGCCTACAGCAGGCGCGAGCGGATCGCCTGGGACAGCAGGTCGATCATCGACACCGCCACGACGATGACCAGCACAATGCAGCCGGTCTGGTCGAACTGGAAGGCGTTGATGGAGTCGATGAGGATCTGGCCGATGCCGCCCGCCCCGATCAGCCCCAGCACCGTGGCGGCGCGAGCGCTGCTTTCGAAACGGTAGAGGGCGTAGCTGGTCCACAGCGGGGCCACCTGAGGGATGACGCCCCAGATGATCTCCTGCAGCTTCACCGCGCCGGTGGCGCGCACGCCCTCGACCGGGCCCTTGTCGATCGACTCCACGGCCTCGGCGAACAGCTTGGCCAGCACGCCGCCGGTGTTGAACATGATGGCCATGACGCCGGCGAATGGCCCCAGGCCCACCGCGGTGATGAAGATCAGGGCCACGACGAGGTCGGGGATCGAGCGGATCAGGTCGAGCAGGCGGCGCACCGGCTGCTGGATCCACCAGGGCGTGATGTTGCGCGCCCCCAGTATGCCCAGCGGCACGGCCACGAGCACGGCCAGCGCCGTGCCCCACAGCGCCATCTGGATCGTCTCCCACATCTTGGCGATGAACAGCGGCCAGTCCATCGCCGTGAAGGCGTCCAGATCGGTGAAGGCCGAGAAGAAGCCGCGCGCGAAGTCGCGCATCCGCTCCGAACCGCCGAACAGTTCGGGAAACTTGTCGATCTCGGCCGGCTTGAAGCTGATCAGCAGCAGGACGGCGACGCCGCCCCACAGCAGCAGGTCGAAGCCGATGGCCGAAGCCGAGCGCTTCGGCGGGGCCGGGATCGGGGTCTCGCTCATCGTCAGTTGGCGGGCAGGCCGGCCTTGGCCTCGGCGGCCAGGCGTTCGGCGCGGACACCGTCCAGCACCTTCTGGGCGGCGGCGATCTTGGCGGCGTCGCCGCCCTCCTTGGCCAGGCCGAAGTTCTCCAGGGCCTCCATCTCGCGCACCGTCAGCAGGTGGCTGTCGTCGGCCGGCTTGAAGCCGCCGATCGACAGACGCTCGAGATTGGCGCGCTGCCTGGCGGCCTCGGGCGTATCGCCCTGCGCATAGGTCAGGAAGAACTGGCGCAGCTTCTCCTTCACGACCGGATCCACGTCCCTGCGCCAGATGATCGGGTCTTCGGGCAGGGTCGGCGACTCCCAGATCACCTTGACCTTGTCGGCCTGACCGTCCTTGCGCGCAGCGTTGAGGCGCAGGCTGGTGGAGTTGTTGGTGGCCGCGTCCAGCTTGCCGTTGGCCACGGCGAACAGGTTGGCCTGGTGATTGCCGGTCAGCACGGTCTTGAAGCAGGTCTCGGGCTTCTTGCCGGCCGGGATGAACAGGTAGGTCATCGGGGCCAGGGTGCCGGAGGTCGATTTCTTGTCGCCGATGCCGAAGTTCAGCGACTTGTCGCACTTCAGGAGTTGCTCGACCGTCAGCTTGCTGTCCTTGGGGACGATGACCACCGACTTGTAGCCGTCGACGCCCGAGGGATCGAAGGTGCGGGCGAAGACCTCGCCGTTCGAGCGGCGCACCGCCTCCAGGCCCGACTGGTTGGAGAACCAGCCCAGATCGGTCTGCTTGGCGCCCATGGCCACGATCAGCGACGAATAGTTGGACGAGAAGAACGGCTTCACCTTGAGGCCGGTCTGCTTTTCCATGTCCTCCAGGATGGGCTTCCAGTAGCCCTCCATGTTCTGGGCGGACTCGGTCGACAGGATCGAGAAGGTCACCGTGTCCTTCGACGCGGGGGCCTCGGACGGGCCCGAGCAGGCGGCGAGCGCCAGCGCGCTCAGAGCAAGGCCGGCGATCAGGCTGCGGCGGATCATTGCGGGGCTCCTTCCCAGAACACGTCCTCGAATTCCGGGCCGTAGATTTCGATGAGCTTGTCACGGTCCAGCGCATCGGCGGGGCCGTCATAGACCTTCTGCCCAGCCTTCAGGGCCACGACCCGGTCGCAATAGCGCAGGGCGTAGTCCACCTGGTGCAGGGTGACGATGACGGTCAGGCCGTCGCTGGCGTTCAGGTCGCGGAGGATCTCCATGACCTTGCGGGCCGAGACCGGGTCGAGCGAGGCGACCGGTTCGTCGGCGAGGATGATCTTGGCCTTCTGCACCAAGGCCCGCGCGATGGCGCCGCGCTGCTGCTGGCCGCCCGAAAGCGTGTTGGCGCGCTGGCCGGCATAGTCGGAGATGCCGACGCGGTGCAGGGCGGCCATGGCCGCCTCGCGGGTCTCTTTCGGCCAGGCGCCCAGCAGGCCGCGCACCAGCGGGATGCGGCCCAGCGAACCCAGCGCCACGTTGCTGAACAGCGACAGCCGGCCGACGAGATTGAACTGCTGGGCGATGAAGCCGATGCGGATGCGCGCCTTGCGCACCTGATCCGAAACGCGGCCCCTGGCCTGAACCGGGCCGCCGAAGGCACTGATCGCGCCCTCCCCTTCATCGATCGTCTGCAGGCCGTCGATCGAGCGCAGCAGGGTCGACTTGCCCGAGCCCGAAGGACCGATAAGCGCGATCATCTCGCCCCGCGCCACGTCGAGCGAAACGGCGTTCAGGGCCTTCCGCGACCCGAAGGTCTTGGATACGGCGCGGATCGAGAGAACAGGGTCCGACGTCATGGTCGGGTCGAATCCTTAACGTGGTTTCCGGCGCGGGCAAATCCGTTCCCTGCTTTGCGGCGCTCGCGCAACGGATTTGTGACGACCAGTGGATCAATTCGCCTCGCCCGCCGCGATCAAAAGGGTCTTTACATCCCCGCCCTATGCCCCTATTTCGCTCGGCTCCGGCGGACCCGAAGTCCTCTAAAACGCTGCTAACGCCGGCCTGGGTTTAACTTCCAACAGGGGGTTACGTGAATTGTCCACGTACCACACGCCCCTGGACCTGGTCCGTGAGCGGTCACCGGAACGTCCTGTCGCACTCGTGCGCCCGGACGCGGTGTCGGTAGCGGCGCGCTGGTTCCAGTCTGAATTCAAAGGCGACGTTTTCTACGCGGTGAAGGCCAATCCTTCCCCGTGGGTGATCCGCGAGCTGGCGACCGCCGGCGTGCGGTCGTTCGACGTCGCGTCCGTGGCCGAGATCGAGCTCGTGGCCGAGCACGCTCCCGGCTCGCGCATGGCCTTCATGCACCCGGTCAAAAGCCGGCGCGCCATCTCGGCCGCCTATTTCGACCACGGCGTGCGCACCTTCTCGTTCGACACGCACGAGGAACTGGCCAAGATCATCGACTCGACCGGCCAGGCCAAGGACCTGAACCTGATCGTCCGCATGGGCGTGCAGGCCGAAGGCGCGGCCTACTCGCTGTCGGGCAAGTTCGGCGTCGATCTGCACAACGCCCCGTCCCTGCTGCTGGCGGCTCGCCGCTCGACGCAGGACCTGATGGGCGTCTCGTTCCACGTCGGCAGCCAGTGCATGCGCCCGACCGCCTATCAGGCCGCCATGGCCCAGGCGAGCCGCGCCCTGGTGCGCGCCGGCGTGCTGGCCGACGTCGTCGACGTCGGGGGCGGCTTCCCGTCGATCTATCCGGGCATGGTCCCGCCGGACCTGTCGGAATACCTGGCGGCCATCGACCGCGGCTTCGCCGAGATGATGGTCCACGAGACCACCGAGCTGTGGTGCGAGCCGGGCCGCGCCCTGTGCGCCGAGGCCTCGTCGCTGCTGGTCAAGGTCGAGCTGAAGAAGGGCGACGCGCTCTATCTGAACGACGGGTCGTATGGCTCGCTGTTCGACGCGGCGCACATGAAGTGGCCCTTCCCGGTGAAGCTGTACCGCAAGAACGGCGAAGTGGTGGAAGAGGGCCTCAAGCCCTTCCGCTTCTACGGCCCGACCTGCGACAGCGTCGACCACATGCCGGGGCCCTTCTGGCTGCCGGAAAGCGTGGACGAAGGCGACTATATCGAGATCGGCATGCTGGGCGCCTACGGCGTGGCGATGTCGACCCGCTTCAACGGCTTTGGCGAAACCGACACCGTCGAGGTGCAGGACGCGCCGATGGCCTCGATGTACGGCCTGGCCAAGCGCTCGATCCCGGTGGTCCGCACCGAGGCCGAGGAACGCAAGGTCGTGCGCTTCTCACGTCCGAAGGGCGCGGCCGGCAAGCGCAAGCGCCGTCGCTAAACGGACGTGTTTCGTCAGTAGACCGTTTCTGAGTTAAACCGCGCGCCGCGCTCGACGTTAGACGTCGGGTGCGGTTCGCATTTTCCGCCCCTGTCGGTCGCTCCGTCCCGACAGGCGGCCCAGTTCCAACGACGGGCGTCCAAAGTCAGGGAAACCGAAGCGATGAACGCTCCCGTTCCGAACAACCAGAAGGCCGAGCTGCTCCAGACCGTGGTCGAGCACGTCGACATCAAGTCGTACGACGCCCGCCCGATCATCGACTCCATGCGCAAGATGTCGTTCAGCTCGCGCGACACCGCCCGCGCCGCCGACATCTTCAACATGGCCCTGGCCGACAAGGGCTGCTCGACCTGGCTGATCCTGGCCGGTTCGACCTCGGCCGGCGGCTGCATGCACGTCTACCGCGACATGGTGAAGAACGGCATGATCGACGCCGTGGTCGCCACCGGCGCCTCGATCGTCGACATGGACTTCTTCGAAGCCCTCGGCTTCAAGCACTATCAGGCCGCCGGCCCGGTCGACGACAACGTCCTGCGCGACAACTACATCGACCGCATCTACGACACCTATATCGACGAAGAAGAACTTCAGGCCTGCGACCACACGATCCTCGAGATCTGCAACCGCCTGGAGCCGCGCGGCTATTCCTCGCGCGAGTTCATCTGGGAAATGGGCAAGTGGCTGTCGGAAGGCAACGCCAAGAAGGAAGGCAGCCTGATCCAGACCGCCTACGAAGAAGGCGTGCCGATCTTCTGCCCGGCCTTCGTCGACAGCTCGGCCGGCTTCGGCCTGGTCAAGCACCAGAAGGAAAAGATCGCCGAGAAGGCGCCCTACCTGATGATCGACGCCGTGGCCGACTTCCGTGAACTGACGGACGTCAAGATCGCCGCCGGCACCACCGGCCTGTTCATGGTCGGCGGCGGCGTGCCGAAGAACTTCGCCCAGGACACCGTCGTCTGCGCCGAGATCCTCGGCGTCGAGGCCGACATGCACAAGTACGCCATCCAGATCACGGTGGCCGACGTGCGCGACGGCGCCTGCTCGTCGTCGACGCTCAAGGAAGCCGCCTCGTGGGGCAAGGTCTCGACCACCTACGAACAGATGGTCTTCGCCGAAGCCACCACCGTGGTGCCGCTGATCGCCAGCGACGCCTACCACCGCAAGGCCTGGGAAGGCCGCGAAAAGCCGCGCTGGAACAAGCTGTTCGGCAAGTAGGCTTGATCGGCGAAGGCCAAGATTGCAGGGTCCCGGAAAGTGATTTCCGGGACCCTTTTTCTATGCGCCTGCCCATCGTCGCCGCCGCCGCGCTCGCCCTGGCGAGCTGCGCCGCCCTTCCCGGCGACGACGACGACCGCTACCTGCACCCGCGCGCCTTCGACGCCCGCGACCACCTGCCCCCGCCGCCGAAGGAGGGCACGCCGGCCGAGCGGCGCGACCGCGAGATCTTCCGCGCCACCCGTCCGCTCAAGGACGGCCCCCGCTGGTCGCTGGCCCAGGCCGACGCCGACAAGAGCCGCATCCTCGACGGCTATGCCTGCGCCCTTGGGGCCAGCATCACGCCGCAGACCAATCCCAAGCTCCTGGCGATGATGGAGAGGATGCGCGGCGACGTGCGCGCCGCGGTGGCCGGCCCCAAGTGGAAGCATCTGCGCCCCCGCCCCTACCTGTTCGAGGACGCGCCGATCTGCCTGCCCAAGACCGTGGGCCTGGCCGTGTCGCCCGACTATCCGTCCGGCCACTCGACCTGGGGCTGGACCGTCGGCCTGCTGCTGGCCGAGGCCGCTCCCGACCGCGCTCCGGCGATCCTGGCCAGGGCGCAGGGGTTCGGCGAAAGCCGGGTGGTCTGCGGCGTGCACAACATGAGCTCGGTCGAGGCCGGCCGCCGCAACGCCCGCAACCTGCACAAGGCGCTGAAGAGCTCGCGCGCCTTCAAGGCCGACCTGGCCGCCGTACGGGCCGAAATGACCGCCGTGCGCAAGACCGCCCCCGCGCCGGATAAGCTCCGCTGCGAGGCGGAGGCCGCCCTGGTGGCCAGGCCGCTGCTGTAGCTTGCGCCGGAGGGTCCGGACCTCTACCTCTGGCCCATGGCCCACACCGCGTGCGATCACGACCACCATCACCACGGCGTCGCCGGGGACGCGCTCGCCGCCGAACTGGCGGCGGCCGAGAGCCGCTGCGCGGCGGCCGACCAGCGCCTGACCGCCCCGCGCCGCCGGGTGCTGGAACTGCTGCTGGAAGCGGGCCAGCCGGTGAAGGCCTACGACCTGATCTCGACCTTCGCGGTCGACGGCCCGCCGGCCAAGCCGCCGACCGTCTATCGCGCGCTGGAGTTCCTCGAAAAGCAGGGCTTCGCCCACCGCATCGAGAGCCTCAACGCCTATGTCGCCTGCCGGCGCGAGGCCGACGGCCACGCCGCGGCGTTCCTGATCTGCGACTGCTGCGGCGCCACCCGCGAGTTCGAGCCCGAAGCCACCGCCGACATCATCGCCGCGGGCCAGGCGGCCGGCTACGCCCTGACCGGCGTGACCATCGAAGCCCACGGCAAGTGCGCCGACTGCAAGGGCGAGTAGCGGAACCCTCGTGGCGGCCTTCGGTTCTCCTTGGCGAAAGGAGGCCCGCGATGACCCAACAGCCCAACTCCAAAGGCCGGCAGGCTAACGAGGCCGAGCCGCTCGGCGACTTCACCGCCCTAGGCGGCAAGGACAAGGTCACCAAGACCGGCGAGGAGTCGCGCAAGCGCGCCGGCCCCGACGGCCCCGACGCCACGGAGGTCGGCGACACCTTCAAAGGCAGTCCGGGTTCAGGCGACCGCTAGCCAAGCTCGCCTGAACCTCGCTAGTCTCGAACGACCGTTCCAGCCGCTTGAGAGACGCCATGACGACCGCGCAGCCGCTTCCCGGCGTCGAGATCTGGCGCGGCGGGGTAAACACCTGGGATTGCGACGAGATGGGGCACATGAACGTGCGCTTCTACGTCGTCCGGGCGATGGAGGGGCTGGCGGGCCTCGCCGCCGAGATGGGCCTGCCCCACGCCTTCGCACCGCACGCCAACGCCACCCTGGTGGTCCGCGAGCACCACATCCGGTTCCTGAAAGAGGCCCACGCCGGCGCGCCGCTGCACATGCTGGGCGGGGTGATCGAGATCGGCGACAGCGAGGCGAAACTTCTGCAGTTGCTGGTCCATTCGGCCACCGGCGAGCTGGCCGCCACCTTCCAGACCACCGTGGCCCATGTGACGCCCCGCGAGGGCGAGGCCTTTCCCTGGCCTTCGATCGTCCGCGAACGGGCCAAGGGCCTGATGGTCGAGGTTCCCGAGCGGGCCCAGGCGCGCAGCGTCGACCTGTCGCCGGCCATCCCGCAGGCGTCGCTGGCGCGGGCCGACGACCTTGGCCTGACACGCATCAGCCTGGGCGCGCTGGGCGCAGGCGAAAGCGACGTCTTCGGACGGATGCGGGCCGAGCAGTTCATCGGCCGGGTCTCCGACGGCATCGGCGCCTTCATCGCTCCCCTGCGCGACATCGTCGCCGAGGCGGCCGATCCGGCGCCCGGCCGGGTGGGCGGGGCCGTGCTGGAATACCGGATCGTCTACCTGGCCTGGCCGCGCTTGGGCGACCGACTGGAGGTGCGCTCGGGCCTGATCGGCAGCGAGGGCCGCATCATGCGCTGCGCCCACTGGCTGCTGAACCCCGACACCGGCCAGGCCTGGGGAACCTCGACCGTCAGCGCCATCACCTTCGACCTGGACGCCCGCAAGGCCGTGGCCATCAGCCCCGGGGCGGCGGCGAAGTTGGCGCAGCGCTCGGTCGAGGGCCTGGGGCTGTAGCCATGGCACGCCGCCGCCTCTGGGCGTTCACCCTCGCCGTACCGATCGTGTCCGTCGCGATCGTCTTCGCCCTCTGGCGCTGGCGACCGGTCTTCGAGCCTGCCGCGCGGCTGATCGAGGAGATCGTCCTCCACCGGCGAAGCCATGGCCACGCCTACAACCCGGCGCTCTACTGGATCTATCCGGCCTTCGTGGGCTTCGTCGGCCTGGTCCTGGCGGCCTTGGGCGTCCTGGCGCTGCGCGACGGGCGGACGTCTACAAGGCGGCTGGAGACCTATCTGGACCGCCGCCACGCGTCACGGGCGACGCAGCATCGCTGAGTTATTGATTCAGTCAATATTCTGAAATAGTGACTCCATCAACATTGGAGCCGCCATGACCACCCAGCACGACCAGGACGTCGCCGATCTGCGGGCCTTCAACCGGACCTATACGCGCCGGCTGGGCCTGCTGGACGCCAGCTATGACGGCAGTCCCTTCACGCTCAGCGAGGCCCGCGTGCTGTACGAGCTGGCCACGCGCACCGACCCGGTGGCCGCCGAGATCGTCCGGGCCCTGGGGCTGGATCCGGCCCAGGTCAGCCGCACCCTCAAGCGCTTCACCGAGCGCGGCCTGGTCGTGGCGCGCGAGAGCCCCAGCCACGGCCGTCACCTGCTGCTGTCGCTGACCGACGAGGGCCGGACGGCCTTCGCCACCCTCGAGGCCAACACCAAGGCCAGCGTCGGGACCCTGATCGACGGCCTGCATCCGCTGCGACGGGCCCAACTGCTGGCGGCGGCGCGCGACATCAACGTGGTGTTCGACAGCGACGCGCCGCCCGTCGCGACGCTGCGTGGCCTCGCCCCCGGCGACCTGGGCATGGTCACGGCGCGCCAGGGTTTTCTCTACGCCGACGAATACGGGTGGGGCGCCGACCACGAGGCCCTGATCGCCGAGATCGTGGCCGGCTTCCACCGCACCTTCGATGCGGCCAGGGACGACGCCTGGATCGCGGAAGCCGACGGCCGGATGGTCGGCTCGATCTTCCTCGTCCGGGGCGAGACGCCCGACGCGGCCAAGCTGCGCCTGCTCTATGTGGAGCCCGACGCCCGCGGCATGGGGGTGGGCCAGATGCTGATCGAGGCCTGCGTGGCGCGGGCCCGGGCACTGGGCTATCGGCGGCTGGACCTGTGGACCGTCAAGACCCTGAGCGCCGCGCGGAAGCTCTATCAGCGGGCGGGCTTCGAGGTGATCGAGGAGACGCCCTGCCGACGGTTCGGCCAGGACCTGATCGACCAGATCTGGTCGCTGGACTTAAGCGCGTAACTGCATCCCCTCGCGTCATCCCGGCCGGAGCGCATAGCGCGGAGAGCCGGGACCCAGGGGCCGCCGCATCGCATTCGCAACCGCTGGGGCAGTGAATCTTGGCATCGCGCCCAGTCCCCTGGGTCCCGGGCCTGCGGTCCGATGCGCGGCCCTCCGCCCGGGATGACAAATGAGTTGCGGGCGCGGGCGGACAATTAACGGCAACGCTCAAACGCGCGTTCGCCATTTTTGACGATTTTGTCGAAAATGGAAACCAGAGCCCAGATACACCAAGACCCGCTGCGGGGGATAAACGCAGCGGGTCTGGCTATTTCTCGATCATTCGATCTAGGCGGGCGTTTCCTCCCCGAAACGCCGAAGAGAGGGGGTTCTCTGTGGACCCGTTTCTCTCTTGCCCAGTCAGAAAACGGCAAAACCGAGATCGTGTCAACGGCAACGATCTAGATTCTACAAGGGGTTCGACGTTTTTTTGACATCAACCCCGTAGTTTGGACGCTTTAGTCAAACTAATCACCGTTCGGTTCGGTAATTTTTGACATACTTGTCAAATATCAGCCGTTCAACCGGCCCTTGAGCGCCTCCAGCACCGCCGAGCGGGATTCGAACACGTAGTCGGGACGCGACACGGTTACCGGCTCGACACCCGCCTGGGCCAGGGCGGCGGCGGCGGCGAACAGGTCGCCGGTCGCCAGCAGGGCGCCATTGGCCCGGCGCGATCCGCCGGCCACGACGAACGGGGCGACGGCCGCCTGTCCGGCGACGTCCTGTTCGGCCGGCCAGACCAGGGTGGCGAGCGTCCGCGCCCGGCCCTTGGCCTCAACCACCGACAGCAGGCGCGCCAGGCTGTCGAGCTGCCCCTCCGTCCACGGCGTGACCAGCGAGGCGGTCAGCTGGGCCTGGCTCTTCAGGATGACGCCGTCGGACAGCACCTTCAGGCCGTTGGCGGCCAGGGTGGCGCCGGTGGTGGTGATGTCGACCACCAGTTCGGCCGCGCCTGCGGCAGGCGCGCCCTCAGTGGCGCCGCTGCTTTCGACGATACGGTAGTCGGCGACGCCGTGACGGGCGAAGAAGGCCCGGGTCTGGGTGACGTACTTGGTGGCCACCCGCAGGCGGCGGCCGGTCTTGGCCAGGTGCAGGTGCCCGACCTCGTCGATGTCGGCCATGGTGTCGACGTCGAGCCAGCTCTTGGGCGCGGTCACCACCAGGTCGGCGCGGCCAAAGCCCAGGGCGCGCAGCAGCATCACCCGGCTGTCCATGTCGTCGCCGCGCTCGCGCAGCAGGTCCTCGCCGGTGACGCCCAGATGCAGGTCGCCGCTGTCGAGACCGGCGGCGATGTCGCCCGCCGACAGCAGGCGCACCGAGACGCCGGGCAGGCCCGACAGTTCGGCCGAATAGCCGCGCGCGCCGCCGGTCATCTCGACGCGGAAGCCGCATTCGGCCAGCCAGGCCTCGACCTGTTCCTTCAGGCGGCCCTTGGAGGGGATGGCGAAGATCATCGGGGTGTCGGTGGTCATTCGCCGCCTCCGGCATAGGCGCGAGCCGGGCGCACCATGCAGCCCACGGCCCCGGTCTTGGTCTCCGAGCCCAGGCGGGCCGGCAGACCGTCATAGCGGCCGCCGGCGGCGACCGGGCGTTCCTCGCCCAGGGCGGCGCTGCGCACCTCGAAGAGATAGCCGTCGTAATAGCCGAAGGCGCGCCCGAAGGCGGCGTTCAGGCGGATGCGGTCGATCGGCACGCCGCCGGCGACCATGCCGGCCAGACGCTTGCGCCAGCCCTCGATTGCCGCATCGAGCGGGGCGCGACTGGGACCGGCCAGGGCCGCGATGGCGTCCAGGGCGGCCTCCGGCGCGTCGCTGACCGCCAGGAAGGCGCGGACCTTGTCGGCTTGCTCGGGGGAGAGGCGGCCGGCCTTCACCACCTCGGCCTTCTCGACCAGGCGATGGGCGATCTCGGCCGGACGGCGGCCGCCGACCGGCTCGATGCCGGCCAGGGACCACAGTTCCTGCAGCACCGCGGCGGCCTCGGCTTCGGGCAGGCCGGCCAGCAGGGCGGCGATGCGGCTGCGCTCGCTGGAGACGACCGGGGCGCCCTCGCCTTCCAGTTCGGCCTTCAGCTGGCGCGGACGCGAGAAGGTGCGCTTCAGGCGCGCGCCCAGCGGCGGGGTCAGGTCGAGACTGTCGACGAAGGCGGCGAACAGGCCAACATCGCCCAGCAGCAGGGTCAGGTCGTCACGACCGCCGGCCGCGGCGCCGGCCCAGGCCAGGGCGGCGATCTCGGCGTCGGCGGCCACCGGATCGGCGGCCTCGAACGCCTCGACGCCGATCTGGAGAAACTCCTCGGCCCGGTCGCTGCCGCGCGGGGCCACCCGGAAGGCCTTGCCTTCATAGAGATAGCGGCCCGCGCCGACGCCCGAGGCCAGGTGCTGGCGGGCCACGGCGACGGTGAAGTCGGGACGCAGGCAGGCCTCGTCGCCACCGTCGCCGGAGACGACGAACAGCCGCGAACGCATGGCCTCGCCGGCCAGGTCCAGCAGCAGGCCCAGGGGTTGCAGCACCGGGGCGTCGACCGGCGCGGCGCCGGCCGACAAAAACGGAGCGCGGATCGCGTCGAGCGCCTCCGCCGGGATGGAACGCTCTAGCCTCAACGGATCAGCCCCCAGTGGCGCTTGAGATGATCTTCTTGACGGCGGCGACCAGGTCGCCCCGCGGAATGGTCTGCTGGCCGGGACGCTCGGCCTTCCAGGCGGCGTTGTCGGCGACGCCCGAGGCCAGCTCGCGGCCCAGGTCCAGGTCCTTGATCGTCACCGTGCCGGCGGCGATCTCGTCGCCGCCCAGCATGATGGCGGCCGGCGACAGGCGGCGGTCGGCGTACTTCATCTGCGGGCGCATGCCCGAGGTTCCGAGATAGACCTCGGCCGGAATCCCCGCCGCGCGCAGCTGGCCGGCGACGGCGAAATATTCGCCCATGTGGGCCTGGTCGAAATTGATGATCACGACCGGACCGCGCGCTGCGCTCGCCGGCTCGCGACCCGCCGCCCGCAGGGCGGCCGCCAAGCGCGAGACGCCGAACGAGAAGCCCGTGGCCGGCACCGGCTGGCCGGTGAAGCGGGCCACCAGGTCGTCATAGCGACCACCGCCGCCGATCGAACCGAAGGTGACCTTGTTCCCCTTCTCGTCGGTGGTCGAGAGCAGCAGTTCGGCCTCGAACACCGCGCCGGTATAGTATTCCAGACCGCGCACGATCGACGGATCGATGATCGCCTGGTCGTCGGCGACGCCCAGGCTGGTCAGGGCCGCGTCGATCTTGGCCAGCTCTTCCAGGCCCTCGTCGCCCTCGGCCGAACCGGCCACGACCTTGGCGATGTTGTTCAGCGTGGCGCTGCGACCGCCCCCAAGCCCAATGGCGCCCGCCTGGACGAAGTCGAGTACGGAGTCGATCGCCTTGCCGGCCAGGCCCGCGCCCTTGGTGAAGTCGCCGCTGTCGTCGAGGCGACCTTCGCCCAGCAGCAGGCGCACACCGTCGACGCCCAGACGGTCCAGCTTGTCGACCGCGCGCAGCACGGCCAGCTTCTGGCCTTCGCTGGTGGCGCCGGCCTGGGTGAGCAGGCCGTTGAGGAGCTTGCGGTTATTGATCTTCAGCACCGCCGCGCCGCGCGGCAGGCCGGCGGCCTCCAGGCCCTCGACGGCCATGGCGATGATCTCGGCGTCGGCCTCCGGGCGGGCCGAGCCGACGGTGTCGGCGTCGCACTGGATGAACTGGCGGAAGCGGCCAGGGCCGGGCTTCTCGTTGCGCCACACCGGACCGAAGGCGTAGCGGCGGAACGGCTTGGGCAGGGTCTCCCAGTTCTGGGCGGCGAAACGGGCCAGCGGCGCGGTCAGGTCGTAGCGCAGCGCCATCCACTGGTCGTCGTCGTCCTGCAGGGCGAAGACGCCTTCGTTGGGACGATCGCTGTCGGGCAGGAACTTGCCCAGGGCGTCGGCATATTCGAAGGCCCCGGTGTCGAGCGCCTCGAAGCCGTAGCGCTCGTAGACGGCCGAGACGGCCTCGAGGATCGACTTTTCGGCGCGCAGGTCGCGGGCGCGCTTGTCGGCGAAGCCGCGCGGGGCGCGGGCCTCGGGGCGAAAATCTTCAGTCTTGGGGGCGGTTTCGTCGGTCATCGTCGGTCCTTAGAGATCTCTAGGCTTCGACGGATGGCGCTTGCACTTAAGCCCCATCCGCTAGGCGGGGCTCTGGCTGGGTCGCTCGGCTTTAGAGCGTGCGGACCCGGCCGATCCCGCGAGGCGAGGTCGGATGGTGGTGGTGGCCGTGGTGGTGCGGCGTGCGGGTCATCGCGGCGGCGTATAGCGCAGGCGCGGCGGCGGCGCCACCCACAACCCGCATCGACTTGACAGCGGGCAGCGGTCAAGCCACATCTCCCGCCAACAACAAATTGGCCTGACCAATATGAGGGAGAGGTCCATGCGACGTTCGTTGACGCTTCTGGGCGCCGCCAGCCTGCTGGCCCTGGCCGCCGCGCCGGCCCTGGCCGGCGAGATCCCGTTCAACGACGGCTGGCGCATGGCCACCGGCGAGCTTGCAGGCGCCGAAGCGCTCGCCTTCGACGACGCCGCCTGGAAGCCGGTCACCCTGCCCCGCGCCTTCAACGAGGACGAGGCGTTCTCGCGCGACATCCACGAGCACTCGACCGGCATCACCTGGTACCGCAAGCGCTTCGTGCTGCCGGCCGATGCGGGTCCGGCGGTGGGCGGTCGCGCCATCCTCGACTTCGAGGGCGTGCGCCAGGCCGGCGACGTCTACATCAACGGCGTGCGTGCGGGCGGCCACGAGAACGGCGCCACCGCCTTCGGCGTGGATGCGACCAAGCTTTTGAAGCCTGCCCCGTTCGTCAACGTCATCGCCGTGCGGGTCGACAACGACTGGAAGTACAAGGAGCGCGCCACCGGCAGCGGCTTCCAGTGGAACAACAACAACTTCAATGTGAACTACGGCGGCATCCATCGCGCGGTGCGGCTACGCCTGACCGGCGACCTGCACCAGACCCTGCCGCTCTATACGAGCCTGGGGACCACCGGCGTCTATGTCTGGGCCGACCAGTTCGACATCAAGGGCCGCAAGGCCACGATCCACGCCGAAAGCCAGGTGCAGAACGACGGCGCCAAACCCCGCACCTTCGCCTATCGCGTCACGCTGAAGGACGTCGACGGCAAGCCGGCCGGCCAGTTCACCGCCCCGGCCGTCACCATTGCGCCCGGCGAGACCAAGACGGTGTCGGCCAGCCGGCGGCTGTCGGACCTGCACTTCTGGAGCTGGGGCTACGGCTATCTCTATGCGGTGACCACCGAGCTGGTGGAGGACGGCAAGGTCGTCGACAGCGCCCTGACCCGCACCGGCTTCCGCAAGACCGAGTTCAGGAACGGGACCGTCTTCCTCAACGACCGCGCCATCCAAGTGCACGGCTACGCCCAGCGCACCAGCAACGAGTGGCCGGCCCTGGGGACCAACATCCCGCCGTGGATCAGCGACTTCTCCAACGGCCTGATGGTGGAGAGCGGCGGCAACCTGGTGCGCTGGATGCACATCGCCCCGGCCCGCCAGGACGTGGAAAGCTCGGACCGCGTGGGCCTGATGCAGGCCATGCCGGCCGGCGACGCCGAGAGCGACGTCTCCGGCCGCCGCTGGGACCAGCGGGTCGAGGCCATGGCCGACGCCATCGTCGCCTTCCGCAACAACCCGTCGATCATCTTCTACGAGGGCGGCAACGAGAACATCAGCGAGGCGCATATGGCGCAGCTGAAGGCCGTGCGCGACCGGCTGGATCCGCACGGCGGCCGCGCCATCGGCTCGCGCGAGATGCTCGACAGCAAGGTCGCCGAGTACGGCGGCGAGATGCTCTACATCAACAAGAGCGCCGGCAAGCCGATGTGGGCCATGGAGTATTCCCGCGACGAGTCCGCGCGGAAGTTCCAGGACGAGTTCACCGCCCCGTTCCACAAGGACAGCCCCAGCTACAACCGCAACCAGGACAGCATGGTCATCGAGACCGTGCAGCGCTGGAACGACTACTGGGTCGAGCGCCCGGGCGGCGGCGAGCGGGTCAGCGCCGGCGGCGTCAACATCATCTTCTCCGACAGCAACACCCACTTCCGCGGCGACAACAACTATCGCCGCAGCGGCGAGGTGGACGCCATGCGCATCCCGAAGGAGGGCTTCTTCGCCCACCAGGTGATGTGGGACGGCTGGGTCGACGTGGAAAAGCCGCGCTCGCACATCGTCGGCCACTGGAACTACGCCGCCGGCACGGTGAAAGACGTTCTGGTCGTCTCCAGCGCCGACAGCGTCGAGCTGGCCCTCAACGGCAAGTCGCTGGGCCGGGGCGAGAAGTCGGACGGCTTCCTCTTCACCTTCAAGGGCGTGGCCTATGCCCCCGGAACCCTGACGGCGATCGCCCGCGACGCCAAGGGCAAGGAGGTCGCCCGCGACGAGCGGATCACCACCGGTCCGGCGGTCGCCCTGAAGCTGACGCCGCGCACCGGCCCCGGCGGCTGGAAGGCCGACGCGGCCGACATCGCCCTGGTCGACGTCGAGGCGGTGGATGCTGAAGGCCGGCGCGTGCCCACGGCGCTGGACATGGTCAGCTTCGACGTGGCCGGTTCGGCCGAATGGCGCGGCGGCATCGCCCAGGGCGACTCCAAAAGCGACGCCAAGCCGACCGACACCCCGGTCTCGGCCTCGGGCGAGCCGGTGACCAAGGGTCCGGCCGGGGTCGACGCGGTGACCCAGTACGCCGGCTCCAACCGCAAGGACGACAACTACATCCTGGCCAAGGCCCTGCCGGTGGAGGGCGGGATCAACCGCGTGGCCCTGCGCTCGACCCTGGCGTCCGGCCAGGTGCGCGTGACCGCCACGGCAGATGGCCTGAAGCCCGCGACGATCACGCTGGACGCCGTTGCGCCTTCAGCCGACTCCCCTCTGCTTCCGGTCAGCATGGCGCGCGGCCCGACGCCCTCGACCCCGGCCTTCAAGGTCCGCCGCGACACGATCAAGGCTGTGGAGATCACCGCCGGCTCCAACGCCGACAAGGTTTCCGCCACGGTCGACGACGACGAGGCCACCCACTGGGCCAGCGACGGCCGGCTGGAGAACGCCTGGATCGAGTATCGCCTGCCGAAATCCCAACAGGTCGACGAGATCTCGCTGAAGCTGATCGGCTGGCGCATCCGCTCCTATCCGCTGCGGATCACCATGGACGGCGAGGTGGTCTACGAGGGCGAGGCTCCAAAGAGCCTGGGCTACGTGACCTTGCCGCTGAAGGCCGCCAAGGGCTCGCGCCTGCGCATCGCCCTGACCGGCGCCACGGCCGACCGCGACGCCTTCGGCAAGATCGTCGAGGTCACCGGCGCCAAGGGCGGCTTCGACACCGGCGCCGAGAAGGTCAAGACCGGCGGCGCGCTGAGCATCGTCGAGGCGGAGTTCTACAAGAGGCGGTGAGGGGCGGAGCGCCTCCTCACGCCCCCCTTGTGGAGATCTGGCGCAAAGGCCAGGGTCATCCATCTCGCAACCAGACGAAAAGTTTGAGCCATGGAGCCGCAAGAGGTTTCTATTCGCGCGCCCGGCTCGTTCATTCTGATCGCGGGAAGCGTAGATGTGGACGCTCCAGAGTTTGACGGCGGACCGTCCCGTCTTTGGGCCAACGCGCAATGCGTCTGCGTCGGAACGCTCTGCGAGATCGACGGGTGCACCCGGATAGTCATCGGTTCGGGGTCCGATCACGCCGACCTGACCCTCGTCTTCAAGGGTGAAATCGATACGCAGAGCGAGCGACTGGTGGTGAGCGACGCCGAGCTGAACGAACTGATCGAAATCGCCGCTCCCTCTCGTCGCACCGGCTTATCGATCTGGACCAATGATGCGCGTGAACCGACCGTCATTGCCATCGACGTCACCTAGCGTTCTGGCTCTCACACCGAGCTCCAGCAGTGTCACCAACCTGAATTTCCCGTAATGATTTCGTATATTTAATCCACCTTTCAGGCGTTTAATTTGAGGTCGCGGGCGACCACCGGCAAGACCTTCCCCGGGATTGAGGGGAAAGTTCATGTCCAAGTCCGTGCTGTTCGCCACCGCCGCCTTCGCGTTGCTCGCCGCCGGCGCGGCCCAGGCCGCCGAGGCTCCGCAGGCCGCCCAGGCGCCGGTTCCGACCGGCCCGGTCAGCGAGGCGCCGCTGGACGACGCGACCCAGAAGGGCGTGCTGATCTTCGTGCCGGACTTCTTCACCAGCCTGCGCCCCAACACCGCACTGGACATGGTCAATCGCCTGCCGGGCTTCGTGCTCAACGACGGCGCCGGCACCCGCGGCTTCGAGGGCGCGGTCGGCAACGTGCTGGTCAACAACAACCGCCCCGCCTCCAAGGCCGAGACCGGCTCCAACGTCCTGCAGCGCACCCCCGCCGCCCAGGTCGAACGCATCGAACTGATCCGCGGCGGCGCGCCGGGCATCGACATGCAGGGCTATGGCGTAGTCGCCAACGTGGTCCTGAAGAAGGGCGCGGTCCGCCAGTCGATCCTGACCCTCAACAGCCAGATCTTCGACGGCGGCCACGACGTGTGGGGCGGCTCCTACCAGTTCACCGCCCGCGACGGCGACAAGAGCTGGGGCGTCACCCTGTCGGACGGCACCAGCAGCAGCGACTCCAACGGCGCGGGCCGCTCGGTGCGCCGCGACGGAAACGGCGTGGTGCTGCGCGACGAGGCCTTCCTGAACGACGGCTACGGCGGCGGCCGCTCGATCCGCGGCAACTACGCCGCCCCCCTGGCCGGCGGCAAGATCGACGCCACCGCCCGCTATGGCGTCAACGACTGGCAGGACTGGCAGGAACTGACCTCGGCCACCTCCAAGCGCCGCACCGCCTATGAGGAAGACAGCCGCTCGGGCGAACTGGGCCTGACCTACAGCCGCCCGCTGGCGCCGCGCTGGAACCTCGAAACCCGGGTGATGCACGAGTTCGAAAAGTTCGACAGCGAGGCCCTGAACGACGCCGCGGTGGGCGGCGCCGTCAGCCCGCAGGAGCGTTTCGGGGCGCAGGGCGACTCCTCGGAATCCATCCTGCGCGCCACCATCCGCCACGAGCGCAAGCCGGGCCTGACCTTCGAGTTCGGCGGCGAGGTCGCCTACAACATGCTCGACGTGAAGCAGGCCTATTCGGTCGGCGGCGCGGCCGTTGACCTGCCCTCGGCCTCGGTCAAGGTCGAGGAGACGCGCGGCGAGGCCTTCCTGAAGACCACCTGGCGGGTGAACCCCAAGCTGACGCTCGAGGGCGGCGTGCGGCTGGAGACCTCGACGATCAGCCAGTCGGGCGACGCCGACCAGGAGAAGAGCTTCTTCTACGCCAAGCCCCGCTTCCAGGCGACCTGGACGCCCAAGGCCGACCACCAGCTGCGCTTCCGCTTCGAACGGGAGCTCGGCCAGCTGGATTTCGGCGACTTCGCCGCCTCGGCCGAGTTCGGCGACGGCGCGGTCTATGGCGGCAATGTCGACCTGGAGCCCGAGCAGCGCTGGATCAGCGAACTGACCTACGAGCGCCGGTTCTGGGGTGAGGGCGTGGTGTCGATCGGCTGGCGCCACGACGAGATCATCGGCGTCATCGACCGCCTGCCCCTGCCGGGCGGCCTGTCGGCGACCGGCAACATCGGCGACGGCACGCTCGACAAGCTGTCGCTCAACATCGTCGTGCCCACCGACAAGCTGGGCGTGAAGGGCGGCCGTCTCACCTTCAAGAACGACTGGAACGAGACCCACGTCACCGATCCGACCGACCACAAGGACCGGCCGATCTCGCAGGTCCGCCCGACCCAGGCCAATATCGGCTTCCAGCAGGACCTGATGCGCGGCCAGGTGCAGTGGGGGATCAACTGGCTGCCGCTGCTGGGCCAGGGCACCTATGACCCCGACCAGACCAACAAGTGGCGCGGCGCCAACTATTACGAGGCCTTCGCCGAGTACAAGCCGACCCCGACCCTGGCCATCCGCGCCCAGCTGAACGTCTGGGACGACTTCGTCGTCACCCGCACGGTCTATGCCGACCGCGTCACCCGGCCGGTGCGCTACCAGGAAGTCCGCGACATCGACCCGCGCACGTTCGTCAGCCTGCGGGTGAGAAAGACGTTCTGACTTCGTGGTCCCTCTCCCCTTGCGGGAGAGGGTGGCCCCACGGAGTGGGGTCGGGTGAGGGGTCGCACGTACGAAAAACGCCGCGAAAGCCGATCAGCTTTCGCGGCGTCTGTCTTCTGAGAGACCCCTCATCCGTCGGCTATCGCCGACACCTTCTCCCGCAAGGGGAGAAGGACATCGGGGCCTTCTATGCCTTCAGCCGCCCGATCAGCGCGCTGGTCGACGGGTCGTGCTCGCCGACGGCGCCGGCTTCCAGTTCCGGCAGGATGCGGCCGGCCATCACCTTGCCCAGCTCCACGCCCCACTGGTCGAAGCTGTTGATCCCCCAGATCACGCCCTCGACGAAGGTCTTGTGCTCGTAGAGGGCGATCAGGGCGCCGAAGGTCTGGGGCGTCAGGCGGTCGAGCAGCACCAGGGTCGACGGGCGATTGCCGGCGAAGGTGCGCTGCGGGGCCAGGGTGGCGATCTCGGTTTCTGAAACGCCCTTGGCCTGCAGCTCAGCCACGACATCTTCGGTGGTCCGGCCGACCATGAAGGCCTCGGCCTGGGCCAGCAGGTTCGACAGCAGCTTCTCATGCATGCCGGCCGGACCTTCGTCGGACCTGGCCAGACCGATCAGCTCCATCGGGGTGATGTCGGTCCCCTGGTGCATGCACTGGAAATAGGCGTGCTGGACGTTGGTGCCCTCGTCGCCGAACACCACCGTGGCGGTGCCGCGCGCGGCGGGCTTGCCGTCGGGGCCGACCGACTTGCCGTTGCTCTCCATCTCCAGCTGCTGGAGGAACGAGGCCAGGCGGCGCAGACGGTGCGAGTACGGAACGACCGAGCGGGCGCGACGGTCGAGGCCGTTGCGGTTGAAGATCTGGGCCAGGGCGACCAGCACCGGGGCGTTCTTTTCCAGCGGGGCGCTGGCGAAGTGGGCGTCCATCTGCGCCGCGCCGTCGAGGAAGCCCTGGAACACGTCCCAGCCGGCGGCGACGGCCACCGACAGGCTGACCGCCGACCACAGCGAATAGCGGCCTCCGACCCAGTCCCAGAAGCCGAACACCCGCTCGTCCGAAACCCCGAAAGCCGAGGTCTTGTCCAGCGCGGTCGACACGGCGGCCAGGTGGGCGTTGGCGCCCTCCTCGCCCACGGCTGCGACCAGCCAGGCGCGGGCGGCGGCGGCGTTGGACATGGTCTCCTGGGTGGTGAAGGTCTTGGAGACCACCACGACCAGGGTCTCTTCCGGGTCGAGATCGGCCGTGGTCAGCAGGAACTCGGCGCCGTCCACATTGGCCACGAAGCGCAGGTCGATTTCCGGCTTCACGGGGCGCAGGGCGTCCCACAGCAGGCGGGGGCCAAGATCGCTGCCGCCGATGCCGATGTGCAGGATCGACTTGAACGGCTTGCCCGTGGCGCCCTTGATCGCGCCCGAGCGGACGGCCTCGGCGAAGGCCTTCATCCGCTCACGGACGGCCTCGACCTCAGCCATCACCGGAACGCCCTGAGCCTTGATGTCGGCGTTGCTTTTGGCGCGCAGGGCCACGTGCAGCACGGCCCGGCCTTCGGACGAATTGATCGCCTCGCCGCCCAGCATGCGGGCGCGGGCGGTCTCGACGCCGGCGGCGTGGGCCAGATCGAGCGCGGCTTCCAGACCGGCCTCGTCCCAGGCCTGCTTGGAAAGGTCGAGATGCAGGCCGGCGACGTCGAGGGTCAGGGTCTCGAGACGCTGGGGCTCGGTGTCGAAGAACTCGACGATGCGCTTCTCCCCGGCGGCCTTGGCGGCGGTTTCCAGGCGGGTCCAGGCGGCGTCGAGATCGGACACGGGCAGCTCCATGTATGTGGTAAAACAGCGTTTACGGGCCCGGGCTTACCAAAGGTCCGTCTCGGCGTCATGAAGACCAATGACGTTTTTCGACCGGAGTAGCCGATGTCCTGCGACGCGATCGCTTTTTCCGCCATGCTGTGGCTGGCTTCGACCGGTTCGGCGGCGCCCGTGAACCAGGCCCCCGCGGTCGTGCAGCCCGGCCAGGCCCCGCCTTCGGTGGCGGGCGAGCCGCTTTTCATCGATATCGTCAAGCGCGCCGGCGCCCTGAAGACCCGCGTCGAGGGCTATCGCGAGGCCCTGCCCAAGGATCCCGCCGCTCCGGCCGTGGCCCTGCCGGGCTTCGCCGCCTTCAAGGCCGAGATCGAGGCCCTGTCGGCGCTGGACATGAAGGGCCACGTCACCCTGAAAGAGCGCGGCGCGGTCGACGACCTGAAATGCATCCTGCGCGGCATCAGCCAGGACCTGCCGGAAAAGCTGACCGCCATGGCCGACGCCAAGACCGTCAAGACCCAGGACCAGGCCCTGCGCGACATGGTCTATCTGCTGAACGACAACGTCGAGGTCATCACCGCCCCGCCACAGCCGGCGGCGTAGGGGCGGCCCACGGTCCAAGGCCCGTCATCCCAGCCGCAGCGTAGCGGAGAGCCGGGACCCAGGGGCCGCCGCATTGCGTCGGCAGCCGCCCGGGAGGCTGAACTAGAAGCCGCGCCCAGTCTCCTGGGTCCCGGATAAGCGCTGCGCGCTTTCCGGGATGACGAGAAGGGAACGGGAGAGGTGCTTTCCCTCAAGCGTCCTTGTACTTCACCGCGCAGCCGTACGGCTGGCTGGCTGGCACCGCCACCTTGCGGCCGGCCTTGAGGTCGGAAAGCGCGGCGGCGACATAGTTCTTGGCCGTGGCGATGTCCTCGACCTTGTTCGACGGCTTGTCGTCGATGGCGCCCTGGTAGACCAGCTGACCGGCCGGATCGATGACGTACATGTGCGGCGTGGTCTTGGCCTTATAGGCGGTGGCGACCACGCCCTCGGGGTCGAGCAGCAGGGTCGTGGGCTTGGCGCCCTTGGCGCTCATCCAGGTCCTGGCCTGGGCGCCGTCGGCGAAGTAGCCCTGCTTGCCGGGGGCCGACGAGACCACGCTGAGCCACACGACGCCGTCGGCGGTGGCGGCCTGCTGCAGGCCCTGCATGTTGCCCGAGTAGTGCTTCTTCACATAGGGGCAGCCCTCGTTGACCCATTCGAGCACGACGGTCTTGCCCTTGAACTCGGCCAGAGAGCGGGTCTTGCCGTCGATGTCCTTGGCGGTGAAGGCCGGCGCCGGCGCGGCGAGGGCCAGGCTGGGCGCGAGCACGACCAGCGGGGCGCCGGCGACGATCAGGCGACGGGTGATCATGGGGAACCTCCAGCAGCGGGATGACCGATGTTGCGAGACAGTCTCACGGATCGTCGTGCGGTGGAACAGCGCATGGTGCGCGCAATCCTTTGTCTTGCGGCGGAAAGCTTGGCCTTGAAGGCTTGATCCGCCGCATTTCGGCCGCCAGAAGACGGCATCGCTTCGCCGTTTCCTCCCGCCCAGCACGATCATGACGCTTCGCTCCAAGCTTTCGCTCGCCGCCGCCGTTACTCTGGGCCTGGCCGTCGCCGCGTGCACGACGACCAAGGAGACGACCGTCTTCGTGCCGGTGGTGGCCCCCACCCCGCCCAGCTCGCTCACCCCGCAGCCGGTGATGCTGTTCAACCAGTCCAAGGAGGGCCGCAAGCTCTTCACCCTGGAGGCGGAGTTCCCCTATTGCGACGTCGAGACCGGCAAGGTCATCGTCGTGCCGCGCTGGTACGTCACCGACTTCGCCAGCGTGCCGTGGTACGGCCAGGGCTTCATCGACCCCCAGGGCCCGACGGCGCGCGCCGCCATCGTCCACGACTGGCTGTACGCCGTCGGCGAAAAGGACAAGCGGGCCGAGGCCGACGCCATCTTCCTGCGCGCCATGCTCAAGTACGGGGTCAAGCCCTTCCAGGCCAACCTGGCCTACCAGGCGGTGAAGACCGGCGGCGAGAAGGGCTACGGCCTGCCCGGCGACTGGCGGTTCATCGATCCGCGCCGCCAGGCCGTCAGCCAGCCGCCGCCCTTCGCCAAGCCGAGAACCGGCGCGGTCAGGATCATGCCGCGCTGCCAGGGCTTCGAGGCTCTGATCCAGACCGGCTGGCGGGCCTACCCCCTGCCCAAGCCCGTCATCGCCGCCCCACCGCCGGTGACCACCACCCGCACGCCGATGGACGGGGTGAAGGAACGCCTGCCCTGGGGCGGCAGGAAGCAGAAGTAGGGCGCCCCTTCGCACGCGCGCCCATTGCCGAGCTTGACCACAGGCCGTACGGCTAGGGCATGCTCGACTTCCTGTGGACCTTGCGGGGTTCGATCCCGCTCGACCCGACCATCTCGAACGAGGCGGTGATCGACAGGGTCACGGCCCTGCTGGAACGACAGCAGAAACGACCGACGCGGCCCGCGCCCGACATCACGGCCTTCGAGACGGCGTTCCTGGATCGGGGCGGCGGCAACTGGCAGAGCATGACGCTCTTTGATCGCGGGCGCTTCTGGGTCGAGCGCGGGCTTGAGGGTCGCTTGCTACGCTATCGCATGCGCAGCCGCGTGCTTCAGATGCTGCTCGCGGTCTTCGGCGTGCTCATGCCGGTGTTGGCCGTGCTGATGATCAACGCCGAACGCCAGGGCCTCATGAACGTCGTGATGGTGTTCGTCTGGCTCTATGGCGTCAACATGCTGCTGGCCTACGCGCGCATTCCATGGGCCCTTCGGAGGGCGGCCAAAGGCCGCTAGCCCTCGGCCGCCTTTTCCACCGCCTCGATCACCAGGCCCTCGGTCAGCAGCTGGGGCAGGATGACCGGCGCGCCGGCGCCCTTGGGATAGACGAGATAGAGCGGCACGCCCGCGCGGCCGTGCTCGGCGAGGGCCGCGGCGATGGTCGCGTCGCGCTTGGTCCAGTCGGCCTTCAGCAGGACGGCGTTCTGGGCCTTGAAGGCATCGGCCAGGCGCGGACCGGCCAGGGCCGTCTTCTCGTTGACCTTGCAGGTCACGCACCAATCGGCCGTGAAGTCGACCATCACCACCTTGCCCTCGGCTTGCAGGGCGGCGACGCGCTCGGGGCTCCAGGGCTCGGCGACGAGGCCGGGACCCGCGACTTCGGCGGTCTGCGGACCAGCGGCGGGAACCGGGGCCTTCAGGGCGCCGACGGTCAGGGCGACGCCGCCGGCCAGACCGACAAGGGCGAAACCGAAGGCGACCAGCGGGGTCTTGCCGGCGAACCGGCGGGTCTCGCCCAGGCCGTAGGCCCAGGCGGCGAAGGCCACCAGGACGGCGGCGGCCAGCAGCAGGGCCAGGGCGACGCCGCCGGCCTGCTGGCTGAACACCCAGACCAGCCAGGCGGCCGCGCCGTACATCGGGAAGGCCAGGGCGTGCTTGAGCACATCCATCCAGGCGCCCGGCCTGGGCAGCTTCTTCAGCAGGCCCGGCGCGAAGGCCAGGATCACGAACGGCGCGGCGAAGCCGAACGCCAGGGCCAGGAACACCAGCAGGGCGAAGGCCGGCGGCTGGGTCAAAGCAAAGCCGAGCGCGCCGGCCATGAACGGCGCGGTGCAGGGGGCGGCGACGATCACCGCCAGCGCCCCGGTCAGGAAGGCGCCGGCCAGGCCCGAGCCGGCCGAGACGCCGCCCGCCGCGCCCTGGACAGCCGCGCCGACCTCGAACACGCCTGACAGGTTCAGGGCCACCAGCAGCATCAGCAGCGCCAGCACGGCGACCACCGCCGGGGATTGCAGCTGGAAGCCCCAGCCCACGGCCTCGCCGCCGGCGCGCACGGCGATCAGCAGGCCGGCCAGGGCGATGAAGGTGGCGACGACGCCGGCCAGGAACGCCAGGCCCTGGGCGCGGGTCTTGCCGGCGTCGTGGGCGTGGGCGGCCAGGCTGGCGGCCTTCATCGACAGCACCGGGAAGACGCACGGCATCAGGTTGAGGATCAGGCCGCCGAGAAAGGCGAACAGCAGGGCCACCGGCAAGCCGCCGGCCAGGCCGGAGGCGGCGGCGTCACCGCCGCCGGGCGCTTGCGAACCGCCGGTCGAACCGGCGCCGGCCGCGGGCAGAGAGCCTAGCCCTACAGAGCCTGCGGGCGTCTCGCCGGGCGTGGCGGTGATCTCGTAGGAGCCGCCCTTCAGCGCCAGCACGCCCGACAGCTCGGTCGGGGCCTCGGTCGCCTCCGGCCCGAAGTCGAAGCCGGCGGTCAGCGACAGGGTCAGGCCTTCCGCCCCGCGCTCGATCGCCTGGGGCGCGGCGTGGTCAATGGCCTTGCCCGAATAGGGGAAGAAATAGGCGTCGGCGAAATCGGCGCCCTTCAGGGCCGCGCCGGTGACCGACAGTTTCAGGGTCTCGCCATCCTTCTTCCACGTCGCCTTCAGGCCGGCGGGCTTGGGGGCGGCGGCCAGCACCTTCCCGACCGTCTCGCCCCACTTGGGGTCGGGCTTGGCGGGGCCCGCGACGACGGGCAGCGACAGGGTCACCACCGCGTCCTCGGGCACGCAGATCTCTTCGCAGACCAGGAAGGCGGCGGCGGCCTGCAAGGTGACGGTCTGGCCGGGCTTGGCCGAGGCCGGCACGGTGATCGGCACGGGCAGCAGCACCTCGCCGCTGTAGGCGTAGTCCTGCAGCGGGCCCACGCGCACGCGCTCGGGCGTCGGCCAGACGATGTCGCCGGCCGTCCAGCCCGCGGGCAGGGTCCAGACGATCTTGGTGGCGTCGCCGGCGTCGCCGGGATTGCGCCAGTAGGTGTGCCAGTGCGGCTGGATCTTCTGGCGCAGGGCCACGAACACCGTCGAGCCGGGCACGGCGGCGGCTTCCTGGGAAACCAGCTCGACCTCGATGTGGCCGGTCTTGACCACCTCGGCGTGCGCGGGCGACGCGACGGCGGCGAGAACGGCCAGCGGGGCCAGGACGGCGGCGAACAACCTGCGCAACAGCATCGGCGACCTTGCAAAGAAACTCCGCGAAGACACATGGCCCGTGCGCGCGCTCTCGACAACCTTCAAGGCGCCGTGGTCAGGTCGCTCATCTGCTTCGACGGGAGATTGCGCGTGCCGGCTTCGTTCGACGACATCCAGATCGGTCAGGTGGTGACCCTGGGCGCGACGGTGGTGGACGACAAGGCGCTGGACGCCTTCATCGCCGCCTTTCAGCCCGGCTGGGACCCGTCGCTGGGCGCGCCCGACGCCATGGTCTTCGCGATCTGGACGCGCCTCGACAGCGAGGCCAGCGCCGACTGGCCGCAGACCAAGCGCGTGGGCGTCGACGCGCTGCGCTGGCTGCGCAACCCGCCGGCCGGCGAACTGCTGCGCGGCCGCATGACGGTGATGGGCAAGGATCCGGTCGGCGAGGGCAAGGGCATCGTCATCGCCCAGCAGGATCTGCTCGACGAAGCCGGGCGGCTGGTCTTCTCGTGCCTGACGCGGAGCATCTTCGCCCGCTGAGGCGGTCTTGGCCCCCACAAGTAGGAGCGTACCCATGATCAAGACGCTGATCGTCGGCGGACTGGCCCTTGCCTTGACCAGCGCCGGCCCCGCCCTGGCCCAGGACGACGAGATCGATCCCAAGACCGTGGACCTGGCCAAGCTGATCGCCTGCGAGACCTATGACGTACCGACCTACAACACGGTCGCCTTCTGGCTCGCGGGGACCGAGGGGGCCGACGCCCGCAAGCACTTCGGCCTGACCGAGGTGAAGTCGCCTAACTTCATGCTCAAGCAGTATCGCCTGGCCCGGCCGATCGAGGTGTTCGGACGAACCACCAGCCTGATCGCCTTCAACAGTTCGGGACCGATGGCGGTGCTCGACGAAGCTGACCCGCATCCGCTGGCCGCCCAGCTCAAAATCGAGCCGGCGATCGACGTGCCGGCCAAGTTCATGGGCGAGCGGGTCATCGCCGAAAAGACGGAGACCGCGGACGGCCTGACCACGCAGACGCGGATCACGCTGAACGTCTCGACCGTGACCACGCACCCGGGCAAGACGCTGGCCGGGTGCAGCTACAAGATCGAGGTGATGTAGGGCCTCAGGCCGCCGTCGGGGTCGCGGTTTCGCGGGCCAGCAGCACGTGCACGGCGTCGGCCGAGCGGGCCTGGCGCAGTTGCTCGCGCAGTTCGGGCTGGCGCAGCATGCGCGAGACGCGGGCCAGGGCCCGCAGGTGCTGAGTATTGGCCTCGGGCGGGGCGAACAGCGCCAGGAACAGGTCGACCGGCTTGTCGTCCAGCGCGTCGAAGGCGACGGGGGTCTCCAGACGCACGAACACGGCCCGCACGCGGTCCAGGCCCGGCACGCGGGCGTGCGGCAAGGCGACGCCCTGGCCGACGCCGGTCGAACCGGCCGCCTCGCGCTCGATCAGGCCGTCGAGGGCGATGTCGGAATCAAAGCCGAGCACGCGGCCGGCGAAGTCGGCGATGACGCCGAGAACCTGGCGCTTGTCCTTGGCGCTGACGCGCAGGGTCACCGCCCCGTGGTCCAGAAGATCGCCGATAGTCATGGACTTCAACTAGCTCGCTCTATGCCGGCCGCCGAAAGCTCGGCCGCCGCGGTCCCGAAACGCGCCGGGACCGCTTAGGCTCCAGCTAGCTCAAGGTCGAGCCGTTTCCGTTCAGCGGCTTGGTGCGCTCGGGGTCGATCCAGCCGATATTTCCGTCCGGCCGGCGGTAGACCACCGACAATCCGCCGTGGGCGGCGTTCCTAAACACGATTGCCTGGGACTCGGTCAAGTCCAGTTCCATGACAGCCATGGAAACGGTCATCGTCTTCAGCGAGGCCTGGGTCTCGGCGATCACCATGGCCGACGGGGCGCCGGCGGGGTGGTCCTCCTCGATCGACCAGTCTTCGTCCTCGTGCTCGTCCTCGGGGGCCCGCAGCACGTAGAAGGCCGCATTCTCGGCCTGCTTGGCGACGGCCGCCTCGGTATGACTCTTGAGGCGACGCTTGTAGCGCCTTATGCGCGTCTCGATCTTCGCCAGGGCCTGGTCGAACGCCATATGGGCGTCGCCGCCGGAGCCGTGGCTCAGAAGCTGCTGGCCCGAAGCCAGCTTTACCGAACAATCGACACGGAAGGCGTAGCCCTCCTTGCTGATCACGACATCGGCGTCACCGCCTCGGTCGAAATACTTGCCGATGCTCAGGGCGATTTCGTCGGCGACTCGCGCTCGCAGAGCCTCACCAACGTCGACATGCTTGCCGGAGATTTGGACTTGCATGCCCTATCAACGCGCCGGTCCGGGGGCGGTGTCAAGCGGGAGCAAAAGGGCCTCAGAAGAGTCCCGAAAAGACCCCGATCAGCCTCTTGACCGCGGCGGTCACGACACCGGCGCTGAGGAACAGCAGCGCGGCGCTGGCGGTCGCCATCAGGTAGCCAAGCAGGGCCAGCAGGCCGTCGCGCTGCAGCAGGGCCAGGGCCAGCACGGCGACGGTCGCGCCTGGGGCAAGGTTTCCAAGGGGAATCGGCAGCACCAGCACCAGGGCCAGCAAGGTGCAGACCACGCCGATGACGCGCTCGCCGCCTGCCGCGAACAGGAAGCCCAGACGCGGCCTGGTCACCACCTCCAGCCGCCGCAGGATCGGCGTGATGCGCCGGAAAAGCCCTCTTAGGTCGTCGCGCTTAAGGGGTTTTTCCACCAGCTTCCGGGGCAGCCAGGGCGCGCTGGCGCCCCAGGCGATCTGCGGCGCCAGCAGCAGGATGGGCAGCGACAGTATGGTCGACGAACCGGGCGGCAGGGGCAGGCAGTTGAGCAGGCCGAACACCAGCAGCGTCGCCCCGAAGGCGCGGCTGTCGAAGGCTTCCAGCATCTGGCCGACGGTCAGTTCGGGACGGGGGTCGTCGCCGAACCCGTCGATCACGTCGGACAGTTTCTCGTGGCTCATGCGCGGTCCTGTGCCCCCTCTCGTCCTATAACGCGGGAACAGGGCCGAACGCTTGAGGGAAAGCGTCGGCAAGCGGGGCCGGACGGCTGCGGCTTCGCGTCGCAGCCCCCGCTGGTCGCCCCTCAGCAGGCTTCCTTGATCAGGCGGCGGCGCTCGACCGACGAGGGAATGCGCATGGCCTCGCGGTACTTGGCGACCGTGCGGCGGGCGATGTCGACGCCGGCGGCTTTCAGGATCTCGACGATGCGGTCGTCGGAATGGACGTCGGCTTCGGTCTTCTCGGCGTCGACCAGGCCCTTGATCTTGTGGCGGACACTGGCGGCCGAGTGGGCCTCGCCGCCTTCCGACGACTGAATGGCCGAGGTGAAGAAGAACTTCAGCTCGAACACCCCGCGCGGGGTGGCGACGTACTTGTTGGAGGTGACCCGGCTGACCGTGCTCTCGTGCATGCCGATGGCGTCGGCGACGGTCTTGAGGTTCAGCGGGCGCAGGTGCTCGACGCCGTAGGCCAGGAAGCCGTCCTGCTGGCGCACGATCTCGCTGGCCACCTTGAGGATGGTCTTGGCCCGCTGGTCGAGGCTTTTGACCAGCCAGTTGGCGCTGGCGAAGCTGTCGGAGACGAAGGTCTTTTCCTGGTCGCTGCGCGCGCCCTTGGAGACGCGGGCGTGGTAGCGCTGGTCGACCAGCACGCGCGGCAGGGTGTCGGTGTTCAGCTCCACGTGCCACAGGCCGCCCAGGCCTTCGCGCACGTGCACGTCGGGCACCAGGGTCTGGGGCGGGTCGCTGTGGAAGGCCGCGCCCGGACGAGGCGTCAGGCCGCGGACCTCGGCGATCATCTCGCGCAGGTCCTCGTCGTCGACGCCGCAGATCCTGCGCAGGGCGGCCAGGTCGCGGCGGGCCAGGAGGTCGAGATTGTCGAGCAGGGCGGCGATGGCCGGGTCGTAGCGGTTGGCGTCCCGCAGTTGCAGCTCCAGGCACTCGCGCACGTCGCGGGCGGCCACGCCGCAGGGCTCGAAGCCCTGGACGACCTTCAGCACGGCCTCGACGCGGTCGAACCCGCAGCCCAGCCGCTCGGCGATCTCCCACAGATCGGCGCGCAGGTAGCCGGCGGCGTCGACGGCGTCGATCAGGATGGCGGCGATGGCCTCGTCGGCGGGCGACAGGCCGGCCAGAAGCAGTTGGCCGTTCAGGTGCTCGGACAGGGTCTGCGGACGGTTCAGGGCGCCTTCGAAATTGTCGTCGCCCTCGAAGCCGCCGCCGCCGCCGGCGCGCGACCAGTCGATCTGGCCGCCGGCATGCTCGGCGCCGAAGCCCTCGCCGTCGCCGGTGGCGCGCTCGCCGGGCGAGACGTCGTCGCCGGGCGTGTCCATCTCGCGGTTGGCCGAGGCGTCGGAGACGTTCTCCATGCCCAGGTTCTCGACGGCGCGCTCGGGCTCGCCGTCGCGCTCGACCTCGCGGTCGCTGTCGTCACGCTGCAGCAGCGGGTTACGTTCGAGCTCGGCCTCGACGAAGGCTTCCAGCTCGATGTTCGACAGCTGCAGCAGCTTGATCGCCTGCTGCAGTTGCGGAGTGATGACAAGGCCCTGGCCCTGCCGGATATCGAGTCTGGGGCTGAGCGCCAACGCGCCCTCCTGGCAAATCGAACGGAAGTTACGATCGCCATTGAAAGGGCAGTCTGGTTAACGGGGCGCGAACGCCTGCAAATATCGGGCCGGTGCGACCATCCGTCCGCGAAAAAAGAAAAAGGCCTTGCTGGGCAAGGCCTTTTCCGAGGTCGACGCGGCCGCTCGCCGCGCCTCAATCGTGTCCGAACCGTTTAAGAGCGGTCGGCGAAGCTGTCGCCCAGGTAAACCCGGCGCACCTCGGGGTTGTCGACGATCTCCTTCGGAGAGCCCTCGAACAGCACTTCGCCGGCGGCGATGATCGAGGCCCGATCGACCATGTCCAGCGTCTCGCGGACGTTGTGGTCGGTGATCAGGATGCCGATGCCGCGGTTCTTGAGGTAGTTCACCACCTCGCGGATGTCGGAGATCGCCAGCGGGTCGATACCGGCGAACGGCTCGTCGAGCAGCATGAACGACGGCTCGCTGGCCAGGGCGCGGGCGATTTCGACGCGGCGACGCTCGCCGCCCGACAGGGCCACGGCCGGCGACTTGCGGATATGGGTGATCCGCAGCTCTTCCAGGATGTTGGTGACCGTCTCGCGCGCCACGCGCTGGTTCTTCTGGCGCATCTCGACCACGGCCATGACGTTCTGCTCGACCGTCATGCCCCGGAAGATCGAGGCTTCCTGCGGCAGGTAGCCGACGCCCAGGCGGGCGCGCTGGAACATCGGCTGGGCCGTGATGTCCTCGCCGTCGAGATAGATCGAGCCGTAGTCGGCGGCGATCAGGCCCGTGACCATGTAGAAGGTCGTGGTCTTGCCGGCGCCGTTGGGGCCCAAGAGGCCGACCACCTCGCCGCGCTTGAGGCGCAGCGAGACGTTCTTGACCACCGGCCGGTCGCCGAAGGTCTTGCCGACGCCGTCGACATGGAGACCGTCTTCGGTCGAGCCGCCGCCCAGGGTGTGGAACTGCATCAGGGGTCTCAGGGCTTGGGCTTGTTGGCGTCGTCCGAGGTGCTCGGATAGACCACGGCGCGGACGCGGTTCTTCTTGCCCGCACCCTTGACGCTGGATTCCATGCGCACGTCGTTGGTCTTGGTGTTGACCACCATGCGGTCGCCGCGGGCGACGTCCTGGCCCTGGATGGCGATGACGTTGCCGGTCACCACGATGGTGTTGGAGGCGTAGTCATAGGTCGCCCGGTCGCCGCGCACGGTCTGCTTGGGCGTGACGTAGAACACCTCGCCCTCGGCCTCGACGCGATCGACATTGCCGCAGCCGTTGCCGTCGCCGCTGCCCTTGGCCTTCTTCTGATTGTAGAGGGTCATCTTTGCGGCGCGCAGGCGCGAGGTCTCCTGCAGCACCTCGACGGCGCCGCGGAAGATCGTCTTGCACTGGCTGGAGATGGTCTCCTGCTCGTCGGCCGAGATGTCGACCGGCGCGCTGGAGCTGTTCTGCGCCACGGCCGGCGCCGCGGCCAGGCCGCCAAGGAGGCTCGCGGCGATAGCGACCGCCATTGCTCGTTTCATCGACCTCGCCCTCATCTGTCGCATCGTCCTCTAGTTCCCGTCGCCGTCGACGCGGTCCAGGCGCGTTTTCACGCCGCCCCGGAAAACGATGCGGTCGCCCTTGTCATATACGGAATAAGCGTTGGATTTCACCTGTCCTGTGGGGCCTTCGCCCTGCAACAGGGTTTCGCCGGTGATCACGCCGGTCTTGGTGTCGACGAAAGCCTCGTCCGAGGCGAAGCGATAGCCGCCCCCGTCGTCCATGCGCACGTCGCCGCGCAGCACCAGCTTGAGGGTGTCCTCGCGATAGACGCCGTTCTTGGCCGTCACCCGGGTGGGCTTGGGCTCGTCGGTGCCCAGGGTCAGGGTCGGATCGTCCAGCAGCACGCGCTGGAGGTCAGCGTCGTCGCGGATCGCCGAGCGGGCGGTGATCAGGAAGGCCCGGCCCTCGCTGGACTGGCCGTAGAAGCGCGGATTGAGCATGCGGATCTGGGCCTGGGGCTTTTCGGGCCCGCGCTCGGCGGCGGTCACCGTGCGCCAGATCACCTGGCCGGCCGACGCCCCCAGCAGGCCCACGATCGCCACCGGCAGCAGCAGGCGCGCGCCGCGGACGAGGCGCGAACGACGGCGCCAGCGCCGCAGGTCGCGCTTGAAGCCGCCTCTCATCGCCACGTCCGACACCGGTCGTCTCTCCTTTAAGCGTGCGCGAAGATGTCGACGTCTTCCCAGCCGGCCAGGTCGAGGGCGGCGCGGTGGGGCAGATAGTCGAAGGCGGCCTGGGCCAGGGCCATGCGGCCCTCGCGCACCAGCATGGCGTTCAAACGCTCGCGCAGGCCATGCAGATGCAGCACGTCCGAGGCGGCGTAGGCCACCTGCTCGGGGCTGAGCGAATCAGCGCCCCAGTCGGAGCTCTGCTGGGCCTTGGACAGCTCCACGCCCATCAGCTCGCGCGTCACGTCCTTGAGGCCGTGGCGGTCGGTATAGGTGCGGGCGAGCTTGGAGGCGATCTTCGTGCAGTACACGGGCGCGGTCATGACGCCCAGATGCAGCAGGAACATGGCGATGTCGAAGCGGCCGAAGTGGAAAAGCTTCAGCACGGCCGGGTCGGCCAGCAGCTTCTTCAGATTCGGCGCGTGGTAGGTCGAGCGGTCCAGGCGCACCACATGGGCGTCGCCGTCGCCGGCCGACAGCTGCACGACGCACAGCGGATCGCGCCCAAGGCGCAGGCCCATGGTTTCCGAATCGATGGCGATCGCGGTCGCCCCGGCGAACACGCCGTCGGGCAGATCGCCTTCATGAACAAAGCTGGCCAAGTGTCTCTCGTCTCCACGCGTCGGCGTCGTCGCGAACGGCGCCGCTCCGACGCCTTATAGTGGAGCGTCGGCGATGCACGCCAGATGAACGGAGTATCTATTGTAAGGAAAACTTGGCGCCACCGCCTCGTCGCATGCTTGCGAGAGGGGTGGTGCCCAGGAGAGGACTCGAACCTCCACGACCTTTCGGTCACTGGCACCTGAAGCCAGCGCGTCTACCAATTCCGCCACCTGGGCCCGCGGCGCAACCCGTTGGGCCGCTGCGAGGGCCGGACGTTTATGCAATGGTTCCGGCGGCGTCAATCGCATTTCTCACTTTTCTTGCGAACATCCCCAGGCTCGTCTAATCCCCCCTTCATCGCAGCGACTGAGGAATGGAAGATGCAGGGTCTGGTCACGGTGTTTGGCGGCTCGGGCTTCGTTGGAAGCCAGGTGGTGCGCGCCCTCGCCAAGTCGGGCTACCGCGTACGCGTGGCCGTGCGTCAGCCTAATCTCGCCTACCGCATGCGCATGCTGGGCGACGTCGGCCAGATCGAGGTGATCCAGGCCAATGTCCGCAACGAGGCCTCGGTGGCCCGCGCGCTCGACGGCGCCGAAGCGGCCGTCAACCTGGTGGGCGTGCTCTGGGAAAGCGGCCGCCAGCAGTTCCAGAGCCTGCACGCCATGGGCGCCAAGACCGTGGCCGAACAGGCCGCCGCCGCGGGCGTCAAGCGCCTGGTGCAGGTCTCGGCCATCGGCGCCGACGCCGATTCGGCCGCCAAGTACGCCCGCACCAAGGCCGAGGGTGAAGCCGCCGTTCGCGCCGCCTTCCCGACCGCCACCATCGTGCGTCCGTCGATCGTGTTCGGCCAGGACGACAAGTTCTTCAACAAGTTCGGCCAGATGGCCGCCAGCGCCCCGGCCCTGCCGCTGGTCGGCGGCGGCGCCACCAAGTTCCAGCCGGTGTTCGTCGGCGACGTGGCCGCGGCCATCGCCAAGATCATCGCCACCCCGGGCGCGCAGGGCCAGACCTACGAACTGGGCGGCCCGGCCGTCTATTCGTTCAAGGAACTGCTCGAGCTCGTCCTGACCGAGACCGGCCGCGCCCGCGTGCTGGCGCCCCTGCCCTGGCCGGTCGCCGGCCTGGTGGGCAAGCTGGGCGACATCCAGGCCTCGCTGCTGCCGCTGGCCCCGCCGCTGACCACCGACCAGGTCGCCCTGCTGAAGGCCGGCGACAATGTCGTCGCGCCGGGCGCCAAGGGCCTGGCCGACCTGGGGATCGCCCCGACCGCCGTCGAGGCCGTCGTGCCGTCCTACCTCTACCGCTACCGCAAGGGCGGCCAGTACGCCCCGACCCCGGCCGGCGCGTTCTGATCCAAACCTTCCCTCTCCCCCTGCGGGAGAGGGTGGCCTCCCGAAGGGAGGTCGGGTGAGGGGTCGCACACACAGAAACGCCGCGACAGCTGATCGGCCGTCGCGGCGTTTTGCTTTTGAGAAACCCCTCATCCGTCGGCTTTCGCCGACACCTTCTCCCGCAAGGGGAGAAGGGCCGCGGACGGATCAGCGCGGAATGTAGAGCAGCGCCAGGCCGACGACGCCGACCGCGATCCGCCAGTAGGCGAACGGCGCAAAGCCGTGGCGGGTGATGAAGTTCAGCACCGTCTTGACCACGAACACGCCCGAGACCAGCGCGGCGACGAAGCCCAGGCCGATGATCCCCATGTCCTTGGTGCTGAGCAGGTCGATGTTCTTGTAGAGGTCGTAGGCGAAGGCGCCGGCCATGGTCGGCATGGCCAGGAAGAAGCTGAACTCGGCGGCCGAGCGCTTGTCGCACTTCAGGAGCAGGGCGCCGGCGATGGTCGCCCCCGAGCGCGAGACGCCGGGCACCAGGGCCAGGCACTGGAAGAGGCCGATGATGAAGGCGGTCTTCAGCGGATAGTCGGCGACGTCCGTATGCTTGGGCTCGAACTTCATGCGGTCGAGACCCAGCAGGATGAAGCCGCCGACGATCAGGGTGGTGCAGACCAGAGCCGGGCTCTCGTAGAGCACGGTCTTGATGAAGTCGTGGGCCAGCACGCCGACGAACACCGCCGGCAGGAAGGCCAGCAGGATGCCGATCACGAACCGGCGCGAGCCGGGATTGGTCGGCAGGGTCGTCAGAAGACCCCACAGCCGCCCGAAATAGACGCTGGTGATCGCCAGGATCGCGCCCAGCTGGATCAGCACCTGGAAGGTGTTGCCGGGGCTGTGGAAGCCCAGGAAGTGGCCGACCAGCAGCAGGTGACCGGTCGACGAGACGGGAATGAACTCGGTCAGGCCCTCGATCAGGCCCAACACGATCGCGATCAGCCAATCCGGCATGTCATTCCCTTATGTAACAGGCGCTTACGAGCGGAAACGGGCGTGCGCCCGACACGGTAAAGAAAGGGTTTATCCATAAAGTGGACCAATTTAGGGCATATCTGCGAGTCGCTCGCAATGACCATGCCGTCATCACGGATATATTCGTCCAATATTTTTACCACCGCATTCTTATTGCCCTGAAGAGTCCGTATTAGGCCCCCGCAAGCAAATTTTTCCCCGGCAACGGGGGCGAGGGAAGGCGCATGGCCGAGCGCATGTTGAAATTCACCACCGTCGCGCGTCGCACGCCTGAAAAGCGGGCGGCCGAAGAGCGTAACGGCGACTTTCACGAGATCTACGCTGACTTCATCGACGCCAAGGCGACCGAGCAGGCTTCGCGCTGCTCGCAATGCGGCGTGCCCTACTGCCAAACCCACTGCCCGCTGCACAACAACATCCCCGACTGGCTGCGGATGACCGCCGAAGGCCGGCTGGAGGAAGCCTACGCCCTGTCGCAGGCCACCAACTCGATGCCGGAAGTCTGCGGCCGCATCTGCCCGCAGGACCGCCTCTGCGAAGGCAACTGCGTCATAGAGCAGTCGGGTCACGGCACCGTGACGATCGGCTCGGTCGAACGCTACCTGACCGACAAGGCCTGGGAGATGGGCTGGGTGAAGCCGCTCGTCGCCGCCGCCGATCGCGGCCAGTCGGTCGGCATCGTCGGCGCCGGCCCGGCCGGCCTGGCCGCCGCCGAGAAGCTGCGCGAGCAGGGCTACGCCGTCACCGTCTATGACCGCCACGACCGCGCCGGCGGCCTGCTGATCTACGGCATCCCCGGCTTCAAGCTGGAGAAGGACGTCGTCGAGCGCCGCACCCAGCGCCTGGCCGACGGCGGCGTCGAATTCAAGCTCGGCTTCGAGGTCGGCAAGGACGCCACTCTCGAAGACCTGCGCGCCAAGCACGATGCGGTGCTGATCGCCGTCGG
Source organism: Caulobacter endophyticus (assembly GCF_029543245.1). Classification (GTDB taxonomy): domain Bacteria; phylum Pseudomonadota; class Alphaproteobacteria; order Caulobacterales; family Caulobacteraceae; genus Caulobacter; species Caulobacter endophyticus_A. The sequence continues at coordinate 118,887 of NZ_JARQWV010000007.1, read as the reverse complement.
GGTCTATGCCGCGCGCGACCTGGCCGTGCCCGGCGGTGGCGACAAGGGCGTGGTGCCCGCGCTCGACTACCTGATCGCCTCCAACAAGAAGACCCTGGGCGACGACGTCCCGGCCTATGACAGCGGCGAACTCAACGCCGAAGGCAAGGACGTGGTCGTGGTCGGCGGCGGCGACACCGCCATGGACTGCGTGCGCACGGCCATCCGCCAGGGCGCGACCTCGGTCACCTGCCTCTATCGCCGCGACAAGGCCAACATGCCCGGCTCGCTGCGCGAAGTGGCCAACGCCGAGGAAGAAGGCGTCACCTTCGAATGGCTGGCCGCCCCGCGCGCCCTGTCGGGCGACGCCGACGCCGTCACCGGCGTGAAGGCCATCCGCATGCGTCTTGGCGCTCCGGACGCCTCGGGCCGCCGCAGCCCCGAAGAGATCCCCGGCGGCGACTTCGACCGTCCGGCCCAGCTGGTGGTCAAGGCCCTGGGCTTCGAGCCGGAGAACCTGCCGGACCTCTGGAAGGCGCCGGACCTGAAGACCACCCGCTGGGGCACGGTCAAGGCCGACGTCCGCCACCAGATGACCAACCTCGACGGCGTGTTCGCCGCCGGCGACATCGTTCGCGGCGCCTCGCTGGTGGTGTGGGCGATCAAGGACGGCCGCGACGCCGCCGACGCCATGCACCGTTACCTGAAGGCCAAGGCCGGCGCGCCCGCGCTGATCGCGGCGGAATAAGGAAAGAGAGATCAGACCATGAGCCAGATCGACCTCTATCTGAAGAACCGCCAGACCCTGATCGACGGCCACGCCTACGATCCGTCGATGGAACGCGACGCCTGCGGCGTCGGCCTGGTCTGCGCCATCGACGGCCAGCCCCGCCGGGAAGTCGTCGAGCTGGCGATCAAGGCCCTCAAGGCCCTGTGGCACCGCGGCGCGGTGGACGCCGACGGCAAGACCGGCGACGGCGCCGGCGTGCTCGTCTCGGTCCCGCAAGACTTCTTCATCGACCAGGTGCGCCGCACCGGCCACGCCCTGCGCCCCGGCCCGATCGCCGTCGGCCAGGTGTTCCTGCCGCGTACGGATCTCGGCGCCCAGGAGGCCTGCCGCACGATCGTGGAGGCGGAAGCCCTGCGCTTCGGCTTCTATATCTACGGCTGGCGCCAGGTGCCGGTCGACACCTCGGTGATCGGCGAAAAGGCCAACGCCACGCGTCCGGAAATCGAGCAGATCATGCTGGCCCCGCCGGCCGGCCTGGAGGGCGAGGCGCTGGAGCGCGCCCTGTTCCTGTGCCGCAAGCGCATCGAAAAGCGCGTGCACGGCCAGAACATCAGCGACTTCTACATCTGCTCGTTCTCGGCCCGCTCGCTGATCTACAAGGGCATGTTCCTGGCCGAGTCGATCGACGAGTTCTATCCGGACCTGAAGGACGAGCGCTTCGCCGCGGCGGTGGCGATCTTCCACCAGCGCTACTCGACCAACACCTTCCCGCAGTGGCGCCTGGCCCAGCCCTTCCGGATGCTCGCCCACAACGGCGAGATCAACACGATCAAGGGCAACATCAACTGGATGAAGTCCCACGAGATCAAGATGGCGGCCGACGCCTTCGGTGAGTTCGGGGACGACGTGAAGCCGGTGATCCAGCCGGGCGGCTCGGACAGCGCCAGCCTGGACAACACCTTCGAGGTGCTGGTCCGCGCCGGCCGCGACGCGCCTATGGCCAAGGCCCTGCTGGTGCCCGAGGCGTCCAACCCCAACATGAGCGACGAGCACAAGGCGCTCTATTCCTACTGCAACGCCGTGATGGAGCCGTGGGACGGTCCGGCCGCCCTGTGCGCCACCGACGGCCGCTGGGTCGTGGCCGGCAAGGACCGCTCGGGCCTGCGCCCGCTGCGCGTGGCCTATACCGACGACGGCCTGGTCATCATGGGCTCGGAAGCCGGCATGTGCGGCGTCGAGGAAAGCCGCATCACCCGCAAGCTGGCCATCGCGCCGGGCCGGATGATCGCCATCGACCTGGGCGAGGGCAAGCTCTACGGCGAGGACGAGATCGTCGACGAACTGGCCGGCCGCCACCCCTACACCGAGTGGCTGGGCAACATGGTCGATCTCGAAAAGGAGATCGCGCCGGGCCCCGAACCGCGCAGCTACGGCCGCGAGGAGCTGACCCGTCGCCAGGCCGCCGCCGGCTACAGCCTCGAAGACCTGGAAATGATCCTCGCCCCGATGGTCGAGGACGGCAAGGAAGCCGTCGGCTCGATGGGCGACGACACCCCGCTGGCGGTGCTGTCGGAGAAGTACCGCCCGCTGTCGCACTACTTCCGCCAGAACTTCAGCCAGGTGACCAACCCGCCGATCGACCCCCTGCGGGAGACCGGCGTCATGAGCCTGAAGACCCGCTTCAAGAACCTGGGCAACATCCTGGCCCAGGACGCCGCCCAGGCCGATGTCTACGTGCTGGAAAGCCCCGTGCTGACCACCGGCATGTACATCCGCATCCGCGAGCTGCTGGGCGAGAAGAACGTCGCGGTCATCGACTGCACCATGCCACTGCCGGCCGAGGAAGCCCGCGCCGGCGACGCCCTGCGCGCCAACCTCGACCGCATCCGCGCCGAGGCCGAGGACGCCGTGCTGCGCGGCTGCGGCGCCATCGTCCTGACCGACGAGGCCAGCGACGAGGGCCGCGTGGGCCTGCCGATGATCCTGGCCACCGGCGGCGTGCACGCCCACCTCGTGAACAAGGGCCTGCGCTCCTACGTCTCGCTGGTCGTCCGCTCAGCCGAATGCCTCGACACGCACTACTTCGCGGTGCTGGTCGGCGTCGGCGCCACGGCGGTCAACGCCTATCTGGCGCAGGAAAGCTTCCAGGACCGCCTGGAGCGGGGTCTGGCCGGCGACAAGACGCTGCGCGACGTGTGCCTGAACTTCAAGGGCGCCATCGAGGGCGGCCTGCTGAAGATCATCTCCAAGATGGGCATCAGCGTCATCAGCTCGTACCGCGGCGGCTACAACTTCGAAGCCGTCGGCCTGTCGCGCGCCCTGGCCGCCGAGTTCTTCCCCGGCATGCCCTCGCGCATCTCGGGCATCGGCCTGGCCGGCATCGAGAGCAAGACGGTCGAGCTGCACCGCAAGGCCTGGTCGCTGTCGGCGGTCACCCTGCCGGTCGGCGGCCTCTACAAGTCGCGCCGCTCGGGCGAGGCTCACGCCTTCGAGGCGCGCCTCATGCACACCCTGCAGAGCGCCTGCGACACCGGCGACTACGAGCTCTATCGCCGCTGGTCCTCGGGCCTGCGCACGCAAAAGCCGATCCAGCTGCGCGACCTGCTCGACTGGCGCTCGGACCGCAACCCGATCTCGACCGACGACGTCGAGAGCGTCAACGAGATCCGCAAGCGCTTCGTCACGCCGGGCATGAGCCTGGGCGCCCTGTCGCCCGAGGCGCACGGCGCGCTGAACATCGCCATGAACCGCATCGGCGCCCGCTCGGTCTCGGGCGAGGGCGGCGAGGACAGCGCGCGCTACAAGCCGCTGCCCAACGGCGACAACCCCAACAGCGCCATCAAGCAGGTGGCCTCGGGCCGCTTCGGCGTCACCGCCGAGTACCTGAACCAGTGCGTCGAGCTGGAGATCAAGGTCGCCCAGGGCGCCAAGCCCGGTGAAGGCGGGCAACTGCCCGGCTTCAAGGTGACCGAGATGATCGCCCGTCTGCGTCACTCCACCCCTGGAGTGATGCTGATCAGCCCGCCGCCGCACCACGACATCTACTCGATCGAGGACCTGGCTCAGCTCATCTACGACCTGAAGCAGATCAACCCGATCGCCCGGGTCACGGTGAAGCTGGTCGCGGCCACCGGCATCGGCGCCATCGCCGCTGGCGTGGCCAAGGCGAAGGCCGACGTGATCCTGGTCGCCGGCGGCGTCGGCGGCACGGGCGCCTCGCCCCAGACCTCGGTGAAGTACGCCGGCGGTCCGTGGGAGATGGGCCTGTCGGAAGCCAACCAGGTGCTGACGCTGAACAACCTGCGCCACTCCGTCGTCCTGCGGGCCGACGGCGGCATGCGCACCGGCCGCGACGTGGTCATCGCCGCCATGATGGGCGCCGAGGAGTTCGGCATCGGCACCGCCTCGCTGGTGGCGATGGGCTGCATCATGGTGCGCCAGTGCCACTCCAACACCTGCCCTGTGGGCGTCTGCACCCAGGACGAGGCGCTGCGCGCCAAGTTCACCGGCACGCCCGACAAGGTCGTCAACCTCTTCACCTTCGTGGCCGAGGAAGTGCGCGAGATCCTGGCCGGCCTGGGCTTCAAGTCCTTGCAGGAAATCGTCGGCCGCACGGACCTGCTGGCGCAGGTTTCGCGCGGCGGCGAGCACCTCGACGACCTCGACCTGAACCCGCTGCTGGTTCGCGCCGACCCTGGCTCGAACAAGCCGTACAACACGGTCGAGGGCCGCAACGCGGTGCCGGACACGCTGGACGCCCAGATCGTCCGCGACGCCGCCCCGCTGCTGGAGCGCGGCGAGAAGATGCAGCTGACCTACACGGTCCGCAGCACGGCGCGCACCATCGGCACCCGCACCTCGAGCCACATCGTCCGCAAGTTCGGCATGAAGGGCCTGCCGGCCGGTCACCTGACCGTCCAGCTCAAGGGTTCGGCCGGCCAGAGCCTCGGCGCCTTCGCGGTGCAGGGCCTGCGCATCGAGCTGACCGGCGAGGCCAACGACTATGTCGGCAAGGGCCTGTCGGGCGCGACGATCACCATCAAGCCGCCGCGCGGCCTGGCGGCCCCCGAGACCAACACCCTGATCGGCAACACCGTGCTGTTCGGGGCCACCTCGGGCCGCCTGTTCGCGGCCGGCCAGGCCGGCGAGCGCTTCGCCGTCCGCAACTCGGGCGCCACCACGGTGGTCGAGGGCTGTGGCGCCAACGGCTGCGAATACATGACCGGCGGCCAGGTGGTGATCCTTGGCCCGACGGGCGGCAACTTCGGCGCGGGCATGACCGGCGGCATGGCCTTCGTGCTCGACCAGCACGATCGCTTCTCGGCCAACTTCAACCCGGAAAGCATCGTCGTGCAGCGCCTGGCCTCGCCCTACTGGGAAGGCGTGCTGCGCTCGCTGATCGCCGAACACGCCCGCGAGACGGACTCGGCCTTCGCCGAGAGCCTGCTGCGTGACTGGGACCGCGCCCGCGACCTCTTCTGGCAGGTCTGCCCGAAGGAAATGATCAGCCGCCTGCCCCAGCCGCTGGCGGCCGAGGAAGCGGTTCACGAACGGGCCTAAGGGCTCGTCCGCAACGAGATCCGTCGCCTTCTTCCGGGGCGACGGCCGCGCGGCGCGCCTCCCAGCCCGCCGCACGACGAGGGGAGCGCTCCGGCCCGAGCGCTCCCCTTTGTTGTGTCTGGACGCTTGCCCGGCGCGACAAGGAAATGCTGATCTGCCGCCGTCGATTTCCAGCGTCGGGGATGTTCCAGTGAGCTTCGAGACCAAGACTACCGCCCTGTCGCGACGCGCACTGATGACGGGCGGAGCGGCTCTGCTGGGCCTAGTGGCGACCTCCAGCGAAGCCCTGGCCCTGACCGCCCGCCCCCGGCTGCGGGTGATCCTCGACAACGACTTTTCAGGCGATCCCGACGGCCTGTTCCAGCTGGCCCACCACCTGGCCTCGCCGTCGGTGGAGATCCCGCTGGTGATCGGCTCGCACATCCACGTGAATGACTTCCTCGACGGCTCGACCACCCAGGCCGACAACGCCGTCGCCCAGGTCAGGGCGATCTATGCGCGGATGAAGCTGGTCCGGCAGCCGCCGGTGATCGCCGGCCGCAACGCCGCTCCGCCGGCCGGCGCCAAGCCCGAGGCGACCCCGGCCGCCAAGGCGATCATCGCCGAGGCCCTGCGCGACGACACCAGGCTGCCGCTGTTCTACTGCGCCGGCGCGGGCTTGACGGATCTGGCCGAAGCCCTGCGGCTGGAGCCCAGGATCGCCGGCCGCATGAAACTGGTCTGGATCGGCGGTCACGAGCACGACGACCTGCTGCCCGGCGTGCCGCGCCGCAAGGACGCCGAGTACAACGCCACCATCGACCTGGCCGCCGTGCAGACGGTGTTCAACGACTCCGCCATCGAGATCTGGCAGATCCCGCGCAACGTCTATCGCCAGCTGATGATCAGCCACGCCGAGCTCGAGGCCGGCCTCAAGCCGTCGGGCAGGCTTGGGACCTACCTGCTGGAGCAGCTGGAGCGCGTGGTCTCCACGCCCAAGATCAGCCTGGGCGAGACCTATATCCTCGGCGACAGCCCGCTGGTGACCCTGACGGCGCTGCAGTCGTCGTTCGAACCCGACAGCGCGTCGAGCGCCTATGTGGTGCGCCCCACGCCCCGCGTCGTCGCACGGGCCCAGTACGAGGCCAATCCAAACGGCCGGCCGATGCGGGTCTACACCACCATCGACACCCGCCTGACCTTCGCCGACATGTTCGCCAAGTTCGCGGTCGCCGGCCGTTAGTCCGGTTCGTAAGCGGTGTCGGCCCAGAACCAGGGGTCGACCAACGGCTCGCCGCCCGCCTCTTCCAACGCACCAAGCAGGACGTTGGCCGCCGCCAGGTTCGGGCGGGCGAGCAGCGACGGACCAAGACGCCGCTCCATCGCTCCGACCCAGGGCTCGACGTGGTTGCACGCGCGCACCAGGTTGCTGACCAGGCGATAGGGCGAGCCGATCACGCCGCCGGCGGCGCGGGCCTCGCCCAGACGAAGGCGGGCCTCGGCCAGTTGGGCGTAGAAGTAGCCGACCCGGTCGCGCGCGCCTCCGGACAATCGGCCAAGACCGCCCGCGGCGGCTGGATAGACCAGCGGCGCCGACAGTCGCCAGCGGGCGAAGAACGCTTCGTCCAACCATAGGCCTGGATCCTGGGCATGGCGGCGGGCCAGTTCCGTCGCCAGCTGCGCGGCCTGCCGGTGCAGCCCGACGACCTCGGGATAGAGCGCCAGCTCCAGGTCGCCACGCTCCAGACGGCGACGCCACAGAGCCGTTCCGACTGCGGTCGCGACGATCGCTGCGGCGATCAGCAGGGCATGCGACAGGCTCATGCGGAAGGTCCCCCCGGTCCGACATAGCGCGCCCGTGGACGGATCAGGCGGCCGGTCTTGCCCTGCTCCAGCGCATGGGCCAGCCACCCCGCCGTCCGTCCCACGGCGAACAGCGCGAAGGGCGCGTCCTCGGGCAGCTTCAAGGTCTGCGCCAGGGCGACCAGGGCGAAATCGATATTGGCCGCCTGGCCCGTGGCGGCGACCACCGCCGCGTGCAGGGCGGCCATGTCGGGCGCGGGATCGAAGGCCGCCAGCAGCGCCGCCGCGCGCGGGTCGCCGTCGGGATAGAGCGGATGGCCAAAGCCCGGCAGCGGCGCGCCCTGGTCCAGACGAACGGCGACAGCGCCTTCCGCCCCTTCCCTCTTGGCTTCACGGGCCAGGGCCTCGACGCGGGCGGCCATGCCCCCGTGCAGAGGTCCCGACAGGGCCGAGAGACCCGCCAGGGCCGACGCCGCCAGCGACGCCCCGGTCGAGGCCGCCACCCGTGCGGCGAAGGTCGAGGCGTTGAGCTCGTGGTCGGCCAGAAGCACCAGCGCGCGGCGCACCAGGTCGCCGCCGGCCGCGTCGAGCCCCCAGGCGGCGGCCAAGCGCTGGTGGATCAACCCCTCGCCCACCCGTCTCGCTACGGCGTCGGCGACCAGGTCGAGCAGACCCGCCGCCTCCTGGGCCAGCATCAGCGGCGCGCGGCCTCGGGCCGGACGGTCCTCGCCGGCGCGGGCGGCCAGATCGGCGAACAGCCGGGCGCGGATGGTCGGGGCGGAGCTGGGCGCGCCGGTGGCGACGGCGGCCTCGGCCGTATCGTCGCGCAGCAGCCGGCCGATAGCCTCGAAGCTTTCGGTGCGCGCCAGTTCCACGGCGTCGCGGCCGCGATACCAGAGACGCCCCGCCCGCACGGTGGTGATGGCCGAGGTCAGGACCGGCTCGCCCCAGGCGATGGCGGCGGCGGCCACGTCGGCGGCCTTGCGGCCCCGCGCCTTGCGTTTGGCCAGAGAGGCCACGTCGGAGGCGCGATAAAGGCTGCGGCGGGGATCGTCGGGATGGGCGTGGGCCTCGATCCGGCCCCGGCTGACATAGGCGTACAGCGTCTGGGGACGCACGCCGAGCCGCGCCATCGCCTGGTCCGCATCGAGCCAATCGTCAGCCATACACATTGATTATATTGCTCAAGATTGACGATCAAGGCGCTCGGACGATCATGAAGGGCGAAAGGAGACCTTCCCATGGTCCAAGTTTCCGCCGGCCTTGAAGGCGTGATCGCCGCCGCCACCGTGCTTTCCGACGTCGACGGCCAGGCCGGCCGCCTGACCATCCGCGGCTGGGCGGTGGAAGACCTCGCCGGCCGCGCCCGTTTCGAGGACGCCGTCCACCTGCTGCTGGACGGTTTCTTCGATGACCTGCCCGCCGACCTGGCGCCGGCCCTTGGCGAAGCCCGCGTGCAGGCCTTCGCCGAGGTCGCCGCGCTGGACGACGCCCTGGCGGCCCGCGATCCCTACGACGCCATGCGCGCCCTGCTGGCCCGCCTGCCCGACGGCGACAGCCTGTGCGACGCCCTGACCCTGGCCCTGACCCTGGCCGTGGCCCCGGCCGTGTTCACGGCCGCGACCTTGCGCCGCCGCCAAGATCAGGAGGCCATCGCCCCCGATCCCGCCCTGCCCCACGCCGCCGATTTCCTGCGGATGATCCGGGGCGCAACACCCACCGAAGGCGAGGCCCGGGCGCTGGACGCCTATCTGGTCACGGTCTGCGATCACGGCCTCAACGCCTCGACCTTCGCCGCCCGGGTTGCGGCCTCGACGCGGGCCGGCCTCGCCTCGGCGGTGCTGGCGGGGCTGTCGACGCTGAAGGGCCCGCTGCACGGCGGCGCGCCGGGACCGGTGATCGACATGCTCGACGCCATCGGAACCGCCGACAACGCCGTCCCCTGGCTGGAGACCGCGCTGGACGCCGGCGAACGGCTGATGGGCTTTGGCCACCGCATCTATCGCGTCCGCGATCCGCGCGCCGACGCCCTCAAGGCGGCCCTGTCCCGGCTGTCGAAGAGCGCCGGCGCCCTGCCCGGCCGCCTCGCTCTGGCCGAGGCCGTGGAGCGCGCCGCCCTCGACATCCTGCGCCGGCGCAAGCCCGACCGGCCGCTGGAGACCAATGTCGAATTCTATACCGCCCTGCTGCTGGAGGCGCTGGACCTGCCGCCGCAGGCCTTCACCTGCGTGTTCGCGGCGGGCCGCACGGCCGGCTGGATCGCCCACGCCCGCGAGCAGCAGGCCAGCGGCAAGCTCATTCGTCCGCAGTCGGTCTATGTCGGGCCCCGGCCCAGGGCGGCGGCCTGACGGCCGCTGCTTCCCCATTGCGCAAGATTGTTGCGAAAGACACACATGAGAGCGAAAGCACATATCGAAGTTCGCTGAACTTGACACATTTTTGACCGCCGATTCACCCTCAGCGCGAGCGAATCCGTAGTTCAACCTTGACCGTACGGATGTCGCAGCAAGAGGGACGGCATGAACCGCATCGGCCAAGGACTCCTTTCGCTCTTTCTGACCACCGTCGCGGCCGCGCCGCTGGCGGCCCACGCCCAGACGCCCGCAGATACCGACGTCGAAGGCGTCGTGGTCACCGGCTCGCGCATCCGCGTCAGCCCGCTCGACAAGACCCAGACCGTCTTCCAGATCGACCAGGAGGCGATCGCCAAGACCGGCCTGACCTCGATCGTCGACGTGCTGCAGCGCGTGCCCGCCGCCGGCGGCGGCCTCAATTCCAAGTTCAACAACTCCGGCAACTTCGGCAATCCGCCCGACGGCGGCGGCGTGGGCGCCGGCTCGGCCGAGATCGACCTGCGCTACCTGGGCTCGCGCCGGGCCCTGGTGCTGGTCGACGGCCAGCGCTGGGTCAGCGGGGCCTCGGCCTCGGGCGTGCCGGGAGCGGTCGACCTCAACACCATCCCCAGCGCCATGATCCGCAACGTCGAGATCCTGCAGGAGGGCGCCTCGCCGATCTACGGCTCGGACGCCATAGCCGGGGTCATCAACATCATCACCCGCGAGCGCCAGCAGGGCCTGGAGCTGTCGGCCCAGGTGGGCGGCTACGGCGAGGGCGACGGCTTCTCGCAGGACTACAACGTCTCGTGGGGGGCCTCGGAGGGCAAGACCAGCATCGTCGTCGGCGGCGGCTACTTCAAACAGAAGAGCGTGCTGTCGGCCGATCGCGACATCTCGCTCTATCCCAGCCCCTACGGGACCTCGTGCCTTTCGGGCGGCTGCTCGTCGGGCACGCCGCTGGGCCGGTTCATCGTCAGTGATCCCAACACCGGCAACGACATGGACCTGACCCTGAAGGCGGCCCTGGCCGCCGGGGTGCGGCCCACCTACACGCCGCTGGATCCCACCGGCGCGGGTAGCAGCTTCCGCAATTTCGCCGGCGACGCCGACCGCTTCAACTTCCAGCCCTACAACTACATCGTCACCCCGTCCGAGCGGGTCAGCCTGTTCGGGGCGGTGACCCATGACTTCACCGACAGCATCAAGCTGAAGGTGCGCGGCAGCTATGTGCAGCGCAAATCGGCCAACCAGGCCGCGCCGATCCCGCTGTTCGTCGGCCCTGACGCCGGCAACGGCAACCTGCTCGACACCATCTCGATCGACGCCACCAACCCCTTCAACCCGTTCGGCTTCACCCTGACCAACGGCACCTACGCCTTCGTCGGCCGGCGGATGATCGAGGCCGGACCCCGCCACTACGCCCAGACCGTCGACACCTGGAACGTCAACGCCACCCTGTCGGGCGACTGGGCCGTCGGCTCGCGCCGCTGGTACTGGGACGTCGGCTACACCGCCTCGCGCAACCACGCCGAACAGAGCTTCACCGGCAACATCAACGCCCAGCGCGTGCAGCAGGCCCTGGGCCCGCTCTCGGCCTGCACCGGCTCATGCGTGCCGCTCAACATCTTCGGCGGGGTCGGCTCGATCACTCCGCAGATGCTGGACTACATCGGCTTCACCCAGCAGGACGTCTCGCAGCAGGAACTGCACGACTTCACCGCCAACCTGACCGGCGACCTCTTCGAACTGCCGGCCGGCCCGCTGGCCTTCGCCGCCGGCTACGAGCACCGCGAGACCAAGGGCTACTTCCAGCCCGACGCCATCGTCGCGGCCGGCCTGTCGTCGGACATCCCCGCCCAGCCGGCCAAGGGCGAGATCAAGGTCGACGAGGCCTATCTGGAACTGCGCGCCCCGCTGCTGGCCGACCTGCCGCTGATCCACCGGCTGGAGATCTCGGGCGCCGGGCGCTGGTTCGACTATTCCACCTCGGGGTCGGACTCGATCTACAAGGCCGGCCTCAACTGGCGGCCGACCGAAGACGTGCTGGTGCGCGCCTCCTGGGGCCAGGGCTTCCGGGCCCCGTCGATCGGCGAGCTCTACGGCGCGGCCTCGCGCTTCGACCAGGAGATCACCGACCCCTGCTCGGACATGCTGGGCCTGTCGGGCGGAACCCCGGCCAGCGCTACCGTACGCGCCAACTGCGTCGCCGCCGGCGTGCCGGCCAGCGGGTCCTACGTGCAGCTCAATCCGCAGCTGTCGGTGATCACCAGCGGCAACGACAGCCTCAAGCCCGAGACCAGCGAGAGCAAGAACTTCAGCATCGTCTGGGAGCCCAAGGCCCTGAAGGAAGCCAGCTGGGCGAGCGGCGGCTCGATCGAGCTGGCCTATTCCGACATCGAGCTGGACTCGGCGATCCAGGCGCTGTCGGGGGAAAGCCTGCTGTCGCGCTGCGCCGAACTGGCCGACGCCCTGGCCTGCTCGACCATCACCCGCACGGCCTCGGGCCAGGTGGCGGCGATCACCAACCCGCTGATCAACATCGGCGGCATCCAGACCCGGGCCATCGACCTGAACCTCTTGTGGACCTCGCCCGACTACAGCTTCGGCCGCCTGGCGGTGCGGTCGTACTCGACCTTCCTGCTGGAATTCACCGAGATCGTGCCGACGGCCACCGGCTTCACCGAGATCCCGCGCGAAGGCACCGAGCGGGGCAGCCCCGACCAGGCCTATCCCAAGACCAAGTCGACCTTCACCGTCGACTGGGACTGGAAGAACTGGGGCGCCAGCGCCTCGGCCCGCTACCTGTCGTCGATCAAGGAGACCCAGGCCGCCGACGCCAAGCTGGCCTCGCGCACCTATGTCGACGCCCAGCTGCGTTGGAAGCCGGATTTCCTGGGCGAGACCACCGCGGTGGCCTTCGGGGTCAACAACCTGTTCGACAAGGACCCGCCAGGCTGCATCAGCTGCGGCCTCAACAACTTCGACCCCAACGCCTATGACGCGCCGGGGCGCTACTTCTACTTCCGCCTGACCTATCGGCAGTAGGGGCTGAACTTGGACGCGGTCGTGCTACTGCTTGGAGCATGACCGCGCCCGCCGCCTCCGCCGCCGAGCATCAGGCCCTCACTCGCAAGATCACCACCTTGGCGGTGGGGACGGCCGCCATCCTGATCGTCATCAAGGGGGCGGCCTGGATCGCCAGCGGCTCGCTGGCCATGCTGGCCTCGCTGGCGGACTCGGGCCTCGACCTGGTGGCCTCGCTGATCACCTTCTTCGCCGTGCGCTACGCGGCCGAGCCGCCCGACGCCGAGCACCGCTTCGGCCACGGCAAGGCCGAGGCCTTCTCCAGCCTGATCCAGGCGGGCCTCGTCTTCGCCTCGGCCGCCCTGATCGGGCGCGAGGCGATCGAGGGCCTGCTGCACCCCAAGCCGGTCGAGAACAGCGTCTGGGGGATCGGCGTGATGATCGTCTCGATCGTCCTGACCCTGGCCCTGATCCGCGCCCAGGCCGCGGTGATGGCCAAAACCCGCTCGGTGGCCGTGGCCGGCGACCACGCCCACTACGCCGCCGACCTGGCCTCCAACGCCGTGACCTTGCTTGGCCTGGCCGCCGTCGCCCTGCTGGGCTGGACCTGGGTGGACGCCGCCGCCGGCCTGGTGGTCGCCGCCTGGCTGCTGTGGGGCGCGGTCGGGGTGCTGCGCCAGGCCGCCGACCAGCTGATGGACCACGAACTGCCGGTCGAGGAACGCGAGCAGATCCTGGCCCTGCTGACTAACGATCCGCGCATCGGCGGCGTGCACCAGCTGCGCACCCGCGCGGCCGGCCCGCACATCCACGTCCAGGGCCACATGGATCTGGCCGCCGGCCAGAGCCTGGCGGAGGCCCACGCGATCATGACCGCCGCCGAGGACCGGGTGAAAGCCGCCTTCCCCACGGCCGATGTGCTGCTGCATCCAGACCCGCGCAAATAAATCCTCCCCCTCTGGGGGGGTGTCGGCGAAGCCGACGGAGGGGGGTGTGCTTGATGAGACTGCCAGCCCATCGAAAGCTGAAAACGTCCCCCCTCCGGCCCTTCGGGCCACCTCCCCCAGAGGGGGAGGATCTTGCCGGCCTCTTGCTCTCCGGCCGCTATGCGCCCAATTAGCGGCCTTCTCCCAATGACGAGCCCCTTCTCCATGGACGACACCCTGGCCCGCCTGCCCGACGCCTTTTCCGGCAAGACCGTGCTGGTGCTGGGCGACGTCATGCTCGACCGGTTCGTCTATGGCGCGGTCGACCGCATTTCGCCTGAGGCCCCGGTGGCGGTGATCGCCATCGAGCGCGAGACCACCATGCTGGGCGGGGCCGGCAACGTGGCCCGCAACGTCGCCGCCCTCGGCGGCCGCGCGGTTCTGGCCGGGTTGATCGGCGACGACGACGCCGGCCGCGCCGTGCAGGCGCTGGTCGAGCGCGAGCCGGGCCTGGAGAGCGCCCTGGCCGTCGATCCGGGCCGCCGCACCACCGAGAAGACCCGCTATGTCGCCGCCTCGCACCAGATGCTGCGCGCCGACCGCGAGGACCGCCACCCGGCCGACGCCGCCCTGGTGCTGACCGCCTTCGAGAAGGCGCTCGCCTCCGCCGACGTCGTGGTGCTGTCCGACTACGCCAAGGGCGTTCTGACCCCGCAGGTCCTGGCCGCCGCCATCGCCGCCGCCCGCGCCGCCGGCAAGCCGGTGATCGTCGACCCCAAGAGCCGCGACCTCTCGCGCTACGACGGCGCGACGGTGATCAAGCCCAACCGCCGCGAGGCCGCCGAGGCCACGGGCGTCGCCGGCGCCGGCGACGAGGCCGCCGAGGCCGCCGGCGAGGCGATCCTTTCCGCCGCCCCCAATCTCTCGGCCGCCCTGGTCACGCGCGGCGCGGCGGGCATGACCCTGTCGCAGCGCGGCGAGGCGCACGTTCACCTGCCGGCCAGCGCGCTGGAGGTGTTCGACGTCTCGGGCGCGGGCGACACCGTGGCCGCCACCCTGGCCCTGTCGCTGGCCGCCGGGGCGGATCTGCCGGCCGCCGCCCGTCTGGCCAACGCCGCCGCCGGCCTGGTCGTGGCCAAGCTGGGCACCGACGTGGTCACCGCCGGCGAGCTGAAGGCGGTTCTGGCCGGCGCCCACGGCGATCCCGGCCAGGAAAAGATCGCCGCCCGCGAGCGGATGCTGGAGATCGTCGCCGGCTGGCGGGCGCGCGGCCTGAAGGTGGGCTTCACCAACGGCTGCTTCGACCTCCTGCACCCCGGTCACGTCTCGCTGCTCGCGCAAGCCAAGGCCGCCTGCGACCGCCTGGTGCTGGGCCTCAACACCGACGCCTCGGTCCAGCGGCTGAAGGGACCGACCCGCCCGGTGCAGAAGGAAGAAGCCCGCGCCGCCGTGCTGGCCTCGCTGTCGGCCGTCGACCTGGTCACCCTGTTCGACGAGGACACCCCGCTGGAACTGATCACCGCCATCAAGCCCGACGTGCTGGTCAAAGGCGCCGACTACACGGTCGAGACCGTGGTCGGCTCGGACGTGGTGCTGGCCAATGGCGGCCGCGTGGTGCTGGCCGATCTGAAGGCAGGCCAGAGCACCACGGCGCTGATCGCAAGGGCGAACAGCTGATCCTTCTCCCCTTGCGGGAGAAGGTGTCGACGAAGTCGACGGATGAGGGGTCGAGCGGGCGGTTCTGAGAGACCCCTCACCCGACCTGCTTCGCAGGCCACCCTCTCCCGCAAGGGGAGAGGGATTGCGGCGCACACCTCAAAAACGGCCATTCGGGCGAATAGTCCTTGCTTGGCAATATCTTGTTAAGCAAAGCGGCGCATCGATCAGACGATGCAGCCTGAACGCATGTGGGCATGAGCGTCGAACGCACCCTTCACCATTTCCCGCTCGACCCGGCCTCGCGCCAGGTTCGCCTCGCGCTGGGCGAAAAGCGGGTGGCGTTCTCCGAGGTCCAGGTGCGCTATTGGGAGTCGCCGCCGGAGTTCACGGCGCTGAACCCGTCGGGCCTGACGCCGGTGCTGGTCGAGACTCGCCACCAGCGCACCTCCGTGGTCTGCGAAACCCGCGCCATCCTCGAGCATATCGAGGAACAGGAACCCGAACCCGCCCTGTTGGGCCGCGAGGCCGGCGAGCGCGCCGAGGCCCGCCGCCTGATGCAGTGGTTCGACCGCAAGTTCGACAACGAGGTCAACGGCTTCCTGCTGCACGAGAAGATGGAAAAGCGCCTGCTGCGGATGGGGGCGCCTGATCTCGGCGCCCTGCGCCAAGGCCGCGACGCCCTGCGCAATCACATGGGCTACATGGAAAGCCTGCTTCAGCAGCGCGACTGGCTGGCCGGCCGCCGCATGAGCCTGGGCGATTTCGCCGGCGCGGCGCACCTCTCCGTCATCGACTATTTCGGCGACGTGCCGTGGAAGGACTTCCCCGCGGTCCGCACCTGGTACATGAAGCTGAAATCGAGGCCGTGCTTCAGGCCCATCCTGGCCGACCGCTGGCCCGGCCTCGCGCCGGCCGCGCACTATGACGACCTCGACTTCTGATCTGACGCCTCAAATTATCCGGGACGAGATCCGCCGCGAAGCCCTCGCGCTGGGCTTCGACGCCTGCGGCTTCGCCTCGGCGGCCGACGCCTGGCCGAACGGGCAATGGCTGCGCCAGTTCGTGGCCGAGGGGCTGCACGGGGCCATGGGCTGGATGGAGGAGACGCTCGAGCGGCGCAGCCACCCCACCGCCATGTGGACCGATGCGAAGAGCGCCGTGGTGCTGGGCGTCAACTACGGCCCCGACATCGACCCGCTGACCCAGCTGGAGCACCGCGACCGCGCCGCCATCAGCGTCTACGCCCAGGGCGACGACTATCACGACGTGGTCAAGAAGCGCCTCAAGCAGCTGGCCGGCTGGATGCACCGCCGCTGGGGCAATGAGGTGAAGGTGTTCGTGGACACCGCGCCCCTGATGGAAAAGCCGCTGGCTCAGCGCGCGGGCCTGGGCTGGCAGGGCAAGCACACCAACCTCGTCTCGCGCCAGTTCGGCTCGTGGCTGTTCTTGGGCAGCGTGCTGACGACCCTGGACCTGCCGCCGGATCCGGCCGAGTTCGACCGCTGCGGCTCGTGCCGGGCGTGCCTGGACATCTGCCCGACCAACGCCTTCCCCGCCCCGCACCGGCTGGATGCGCGGCGCTGCATCTCGTACCTGACCATCGAGCTGGCCGGCCCGATTCCGGACGAGTTCAGACCCCTGCTGGGCAACCGCATCTACGGCTGCGACGACTGCCTGGCCGCCTGCCCGTGGAACAAGTTCGCCAGCCTGTCGGCCGAGGCCAAGTTCCACGCCCGCGAGAGCCTGAAGACCCCGTCACTGGCGGAGCTGGCCGTGCTGGACGATCCGTCGTTCCGAGCGCTGTTCAGCAAGAGCCCGATCAAGCGCATCGGCCGCGACCGCTTCGTGCGCAACGTGCTCTACGCCATCGGCAACAGCGGCGATCGCGGGCTGATGGCCGTGGTCGAGCCCCTGCAGGCCGATCCCGACGAGACCGTCCGCGACGCCGCCGGCTGGGCGGCGTCGCGATTGTCCGGGCTTCAGCCGGCCAGCGACACGAGGTAGCGGCCGTACTCGGTCTTGCCCATCGAGCGGCCCAGGGCCTTCAGCGCCTTGGCGTCGATCCAGCCCTTGCTGAAGGCCACCTCTTCGGGACAGCCGACCTTCTGGCCCTGGCGCTTTTCGATGGCGCGGATGAACTCGGTGGCCTCGACCAGGCTGTCGTGGGTGCCGGTGTCCAGCCAGGCGTATCCGCGACCCAGCTTGGCCACCGACAGCGCGCCCTTGTCGAGATAGAGCCGGTTGATGTCGGTGATCTCGATCTCGCCGCGCGGCGACGGCGGCAGGTCGCGCGCCATGTCGACCACCTGGTTGTCGTAGAAATAGAGACCGGTCACCGCCCAGTTCGAACGCGGCTTCTCCGGCTTCTCCTCCAGCGAGACGGCCCGGCCGTCATCGTCGAAATCCACCACGCCGTACCGTTCGGGATCATTGACGTGATAGGCGAAGACGGTGGCGCCCACGCCCGAAGTCGAGGCGCGGGCGAGCTCTTCCGACAGGCCGTGGCCGAAATAGAGGTTGTCGCCCAGGATCAGGGCGCAGCGGTCCTCGCCGATGAACTCCTTGCCGACGATGAAGGCGTCGGCCAGCCCGCGGGGCGTCTCCTGCACCGCATACTCGAAGCGCACGCCCCAGGCCGAGCCGTCGCCCAGCAGGTCCTTGAACAGCGGCGTGTCCTTGGGCGTCGAGATGATCAGGATGTCGCGGATCCCCGCCAGCATCAGGGTGCTGATCGGATAGTAGACCATCGGCTTGTCGTAGATCGGCAGCAGCTGCTTGCAGACCGCTCGCGTCAGGGGGTGCAGCCGTGTACCCGAGCCGCCGGCCAGAACGATGCCTTTCATGGGACGTCTAGAGCTCCATCTCGGTCATGCAGGCCGTCAGGCTTTCGCGCCACGGACGGGTGCGCCAGTTCAGCGCGGCTTCGAGCTTTCCGCAGTCGAGCCGCGAATTGGCCGGCCGGCGCGCGGGCGTCGGATAGTCGGCGGTGGTGATCGGGCGAACCTTGGCGGTCGGCCCGCCCCGTGCGGCCGATACCTCGAATACGGCCTGCGCCAGGTCGGCCCAACTGGCGTCGCCCGCGCCCGACAGGTGATAGACCCCCGCCAGCGCGGGATCGGCGGCCAGGGCGTCGGCCGTGACCAGCGCGGCCTCGGCGCAGTCGCGCGCCCAGGTCGGCCGACCGATCTGGTCGGCGACCACGCCCAGTTCGTCGCGATCGGCGGCCAGGCGCAGCATGGTCTTCACGAAGTTCGCGCCGTGGCGGCTGTAGACCCAGGAGGTGCGCAGGGTCGCCGCCGCGCCGCCGGCCTGCGCCACCTTGCGCTCGCCGGCCAGCTTGCTGGCGCCGTAGATCCCGGTCGGGCCGGTCGGGTCGGTCTCGACATAGGGACGCTCCAGCGTCCCTTCGAACACGTAGTCGGTGGAGAAGTGCACGAAAGGCAGGCCCAGCGCTGCGCAGGCCGCAGCCATGGCGCCGGGCGCCGCAACGTTCAGGGCATAGGCGGCCTCGGCTTCGCTTTCGGCGCGATCGACCGCGGTATAGGCCGCCGCGTTGATCACCGCCGAGGGAGCGACCGCCTCGATCAGGCCCGCGATCGCACCGTGGTCGGAAAGGTCGAGCGTCTCACGCCCGGCGAAGGTCATCGGACGCCCTGTCCGCTCGGCCAGCAGGGCGAGTTCCTGCGCGACCTGGCCGCTACGGCCGAAAACCAGGATCGGACGCGCCATGTCCCGTCAGCCGGCCTTGGCCAGCAGGCCCAGTCGACGGCCGTCATAGGCCTCGCGCAGCGGACCCCACCAGTCGGCGCGCGCCAGATACCATTCCACCGTCTTGCGGATGCCGGTCTCGAAGGTTTCGCGGGCGCGCCAGCCCAGCTCGGTTTCCAGCTTGGTGGCGTCGATCGCGTAGCGGCGGTCGTGGCCCGGACGGTCGGCGACGAAGGTGATCAGGTCGCGGTGCGAGCCCGCCGCGCTGGGGGCCAGCTCGTCCAGCAGGTCGCAGATGGTGTGGACCACCTGAAGGTTGGTGCGCTCGTTGCGCCCACCCACATTGTACTTCTCGCCCGGACGTCCGGTTTCCAGGATCGTGCGCAGGGCGCGGGCGTGGTCCTCGACGAACAGCCAGTCGCGGATGTTGGCGCCGTCGCCGTAGACCGGCAGCGCCTTGCGATCCAGGCCGTTGAGGATCATCAGCGGGATCAGCTTCTCGGGGAAGTGATAGGGCCCGTAGTTGTTGGAGCAGTTGGAGACCAGCACCGGCAGGCCGTAGGTATGGAACCACGCCAGGGCCAGGTGGTCGGCCGCCGCCTTAGACGACGAATAGGGCGAGGTCGGCGCGTAGGGGGTGGTCTCGTGGAACAGGCCGTCTGCGCCCAGGCTGCCATAGACCTCGTCGGTGGAGACGTGGACGAAGCGGAAGGCCGCCTTGGCTTCGCCCGACAGGCCGCGCCAGTACTCCAGCGCGCAGTCCAGCATCACATAGGCGCCGACGATGTTGGTCTCGATGAAGGGGCCCGCGCCGACGATCGAGCGATCGACGTGCGATTCAGCCGCCAGGTGCAGGACGGCGTCGGGCTTGTGCGCCTCGAAGATCGCGCGGATCGCGGCGCGATCGGCGATGTCGGCCTGCACGAACACGTAGTCGGGAGAATCCGAGACCTCGGCCACCGAGGTCAGGGTGCCGGCGTAGGTGAGCTTGTCGACGTTGACGACCTGGTCGCCCGTTTCGCCAACCAGCAGACGGCACACGGCCGAACCGATGAAGCCCGCGCCACCCGTCACAAGTATCTTCACGACCTACTCCCCCGAGCCGCTCCGGCCTTGGAACAACCCAGCATAAACAAGCATAAGCGCCACGCGCGAGCGTCATAACATCGGTTCAGACCGCTCGATAGCCTAGATCGGGCGGCCGGGGATCCCTCGCCCGAAGGTTGCTCAGAACGCTTCGCCATAGACGAAGGCCGCGCCCAGTTCGGCCAACAGGGGCGCGCTCGCGTCCCGTTCGTTGGTGCTGATCTGGTCGGCGGGCAGCCCCCAGTCCACGCCCACGGCCGGATCGTTCCAGCGCAGCGCGCCCTCGGCCTGCGGCGCGTAGTAGTCGGTGACCTTGTAGAGCACCTCGCACTCCTCGGTGAGGGTGCAATAGGCGTGGGCGAAGCCCTTGGGCACCAGCAGCTGCTGGGCGTTATCGGCCGACAGCTCCGCCCCGACCCACCGGCCGTAGGTGGGCGAGCCCACCCGGATGTCGACGGCGACGTCCATGATCGCGCCGCGCACGCAGCGCAGCAGCTTGTCCTGGGCGTGCGGCGCCTTCTGGAAGTGCAGGCCGCGCAGGATGCCCTTGCGCGTCGAGCGCACGTGGTTGTCCTGCACGAACTGGCGGCCGGTGAACCCGGCTTCTTCCAGCGCCGACTGACGGAACGTCTCGGAGAACCAGCCTCTCTCATCGCCATGGCGCGCCGGCGTGATAAGCAGCACTTCGGGAATCGCCGTCGGCGTGATCTTCATGGACGCTACCTTTTGAACGCGAGTGCGCCACGCATGGCCCGTCAGACCGTCGATGGCAAGGGCCCCCTCTTCAGCGTCGTCGTCGTCGCCTATCAAAGCGGCCCCACCCTGGCGCGCTGCCTGGCCGGGCTGGCCGCGCAGACCTTCGGCGACTTCGAGGTGCTGCTGGTCGACAACGCCTCGACCGACGGCGCGCCGCAGGCGGCGGCCAAGGCCGATCCGTCGATCCGGCTTATCGAGCCGGGCGCCAACACCGGCTTCGCGGCCGGCAACAACCTTGCGGCCCGGGAGGCCCGCGGCCGCTGGCTGGTGCTGCTGAACCCCGACGCCTATCCGCATCCTGACTGGCTGGAGAAGCTGGCTTCGGCCGCCGCGCGCCATCCGGACGTCAGCAGCTTCGCCTCCCTGCAGCTGGTGGCCGACGAGCCCGGGCTGATGGACGGCGCCGGCGACGTCATGACCTCGGCCGGCATCCCGTTCCGTGGCGGCTATCGCCGCAAGGAGACGCCGAAGGTCTTCGAGGGCGAGGTGTTCTCGGCCTGCGGCGCGGCGATGATGCTGGACCGCGACCTGTTCCTGCGCCTGGGCGGCTTCGACGAGCGGTTCTTCTGCTACTGCGAGGACGTCGACCTGGGCTACCGCCTGCGGCTCGACAGCGAGCCCACCCTGCTGGTTCCCGACGCCAAGGTCGAGCACGTCGGTTCGGCGACCCTGGGCGTACGCTCGGACTTCGCCCTGTTCCACGGCACCCGCAACCGGGTCTGGACCTTCCTGAAGAACACGCCCTCGCCGATGCTGTGGTGGAGCGCGCCGCTGCACTTCGCCGTCACCGCCGGCCTCTTCCTGCTGCACCTGCGCCGGCGCGACGCCGGGCCGGTGTGGAAGGGTTTCAAGGCCGCCTTCGCAAAAGCCGACCTTGCTTCCATCCTGGCCTCGCGCCGCCAGATCCAGGCCGCCCGCAAGGCGCCGGCGGTCGACATCCTGCGGGCCATGGCCCTGGACCCGGTGGCCTTCTTCGGCCGCCGGATCGTCATCAGGCAGTGGCGAGGTCGTCGATCAGGCGGCGCATGAACTGGGCCCCGCGCTCCATCTGGGCGATCTCGACATATTCGTCGGGCTGGTGGGCCTGGTCGATCGAGCCTGGGCCGCAGATGACGGTCGAAAAGCCCGCGCCCTGGAACTGCCCCGCCTCGGCGGCATAGGGCGCCACACGCGCCGGGCCGTTGTCGCCGGCCATGCGGCGGGCGAAGGCCTCGGCCGCGCCGTTCGCTTCGGGGGCGAAGGACGGCGTCAGCGAACGGACCTCGACCTTGACCCCGCCTTCCGGGGCCTTGGCCTTGACCTCGGCGTCCAGCGCCGCCGCCAGGGCGAAGAAGTCGGCGAGAATGGCCTGCGGGTCCAGGCCCGGCGGCGTGCGCAGGTCGAAGACGAACAGGCACTGGCGGGCCAGGATGTTCACCGCCGTGCCGCCGTTGACCTGGCCGATGGTCAGGGTCGCGCCCTTGGGCATGAACGGCGAGGCCGGGTCGGCCTCTCGCTCCAGCCGCTCGGACAGTTCCACGAGGTGGTTCATCAGCTTGACGGCCACCATGTTGGCCGAGACGCCCAGATGGGTGAGGCTGGAATGGGCCTCGCGGCCGGTGACTGTCACCCAGTAGCTGGCGATGCCCTTGTGGGCCTGCACGGCGACCATGTCGGTGGGCTCGCCGACCACCACCAGGGCGGGCTTGGGCAGGTCGCGGGCGATGACCTCGATCATGTCGGGCGCGCCCAGGCACCCGACTTCCTCGTCATAGGAAAAGGCCAGGTGGACGGGACGCTTGAGGTCGCCGGCCGCGAGGTCGGGCGCGGCGGCAAGGGCCAGGGCCAGGAACCCCTTCATGTCGCAGGTTCCCCGGCCATAGAGCCGACCGTCGCGCTCGGTCAGGGTCCAGGGGTCGCTGGTCCAGGGCTGGCCGTCGACCGGCACCACGTCGGTATGGCCCGACAGCACGACCCCGCCCGGGGTGGCCGGACCGATGCTGGCCATCAGGTTGGACTTGGTCCCGTCGGCGTTGGGCACGCGCTGCGACGCCACGCCGAGGTCCGAGAGATAGGCCTCGACCCATTCGATCAGGGCGAGGTTGGAGCCGCGCGAGGTGGTGTCGAACGAGACCAGCTTGGCCAGGATGTCGACCGCGCGGGCGGAAAGCGCTTCGGGGGAGGAAACCATCCGCCGAGCCTAGAGCGCGCCGCCCCCGCCCGCCAAGCGCGGCGGGCGAGGCTCCGGCAGGATCGCGCGCCGAGCCGGGAAAAGCACATGGCCAGCGCAAGAAACGTGCTTCACCGTGACTTTCCTTCGCCAGGGCCAGACCTTAGATGAGGCCGACCATGATCCTGACCCTTTCCTGCCCCGACCAGCCCGGCATCGTCGCCAAGGTCTCGACCTTCCTGTTCGAGCGTGGCTGCAACATCCTCGACGCCCAGCAGTTCGACGACCAGGAGACGGGCGACTTCTTCATGCGCGTGGTCTTCGACGCCGACGGCGCCGACCGCGACGCCATGCGCGGCGAGTTCGAGGCCCTGGCCAAGGGCCTGTCGATGCGCTGGACCCTGCGCGATCCCGCCGAGCGCTATCGCGTCATGATCCTGGCCAGCAAGTTCGACCACTGCCTGGCCGACCTCGTCTATCGCTGGCGCATCGGCGAGCTGCCGATGGACGTCACCGCCATCGTCGCCAACCATCCGGCCGAAACCTACACCCACGTCGACCTGTCGGGCCTGCCCTTCCATCACCTGCCGGTGACCAAGGAGACCAAGTTCGAGCAGGAGGCCGCGCTCTGGAAGCTGATCCAGGAGACGCAGACCGACATCGTCGTGCTCGCCCGCTACATGCAGGTGCTGTCGGACGGCCTGGCGGCCAAGCTCACCGGCCGCTGCATCAACATCCACCACTCGTTCCTGCCGGGCTTCAAGGGCGCCAAGCCCTATCATCAGGCCCACGCTCGGGGCGTGAAGGTGATCGGCGCTAGCGCCCACTACGTGACCGGCGACCTCGACGAGGGTCCGATCATCGAGCAGGACGTCGAACGCATAAGCCACCGCGACACCCCCGAGGACCTGGTCCGCAAGGGCCGCGACATCGAGCGCCGGGTCCTGGCCCGCGCCCTGCGCTGGCGCCTGGAGGACCGGGTGCTGCTGAACGGCCGCAAGACCGTGGTGTTCACCGACTGACACGACGGATCCGCTCTGCGGATCACGGCTCGACCAATCCAGCCATTCCAACCGTCATCCCGGGCGGAGGGCCGCGCAGCGGGCCGCAGACCCGGGACCCAGGAGCAACCGCACTGCGCCGGCCTCTGGGTCCCGGCTCTCCGCTACGCTGCGGCCGGGATGACGATAGTTTTCGGCAAGGCGTTCAGACCCTTCCCTAGAAGTCCACCTGCACCGAGACCCACAGACGGCGGGGTTCCTGGTTGTTGGTGTATTCGGGGGCATAGGCCACCGGCGTCCCGTAAGGCAGCTGGCGCACGAAGTCCTTGTTGAACAGGTTGTAGATCGTGGCGTTCAGCGTCACGGCTTCCGTCGCCTTGAACGAGCCGCCCAGGTGGAACAGGCTGTAGGCCTTGTAGTCGCCCAGGGCGACGCGGGCCGGGCCCTCGCCGCGATAGCGCTCGCTGCGGTATTCGCCGCGCACCCAGGCGTTCACCCGGTCGGTCACCCGCCAGCGCAGGTTGCCGTTGACCATGTGCTCGGGCGTGTCGGTCAGCTTGCGGCCGGCCTCGGCCCCGCTCTTCTGCTCGCTGTCGGTGAAGGTGTAGTTCAGGCCCGCCGTCCAGTCGTCGGCGAAGCGCCAGCGCGCGGCCGCCTCGACGCCCTGGGTCACCGCCTCGTCGATGTTGATGCTCTGGCCGAAGGTGGCGGCGTTGGGGAAGAAGCCCACGTCGACGCAGCCAGCGGGACGGCCCTGGCCGGAATTGTACTGCGCCTGGGTCAGGCCGAAGGCGCAGTTGGTCACCGGCGGGCCCGAGGCGATCTTGTCCTCGAACTTGTTGTGGAAGACCGTGACGTTGGCGGTAAAACCGGCCTGGTTGTCGTAGTAGGCGCCGGCCTCGGTGCTGGTGCTGGTTTCCGGCTGCAGGCCCGGCGAGCCCAGCAGCGGCAGGCGGCCCTGCTGGCCGAAGCCGTTGATGCCGGGGGCCAACTGCTCCAGGCGCGGGGTCTTGAAGCCCTGGCTGACGCCGCCCTTGAAGGTCCAGTTCTGGTTGGCGTTCCAGACGAGATAGGCGCGCGGGCTGAAGTGGCCGCCGAACACGCTGTGGTCGTCGTGGCGGGCGCCCAGGGTCAGGGCCAGGCCCTCGGTGAAGCGCCACTCGTCCTCGGCGAACACGGCCCACTGCTCGTGCACGAACGGCTGCGGCGCGACGCCGTCCTTCATCTCGGCGTCCCAGTACTGGCCGCCGATGGTGAAGGTGTGGTTCTTCCAGCGCGAATAGAGCTTGGTGTCGAAGATGGTGTTGGTCGACTCCAGGTCACGCGCGCCGCCGGCCCCGGCCACGCCGTTGGGGATGATCCGGCCGATGGTCTCGGTCTTGGCCTGCGAGAGGTTGCTCTCGATCTGGCCGAAGGGCAGGCGCCAGTTGTGGGCCAGGGCGATCTGGCGGCGGTTGAACTCCAGGGCGTTGGCGTAGCCGCCGGCCGTGGTGTTGGTGCCCATCTGCCCTTGCGAATTGTCGTACCACTGGGTGGACTCGTCGATGTCGAGCCACAGGTCGTGGTCGGCGTGCGGCGTCAGCGTCAGGCGCGCGCCGATCGTGCGCAGCTCGCTCTTGGTGGCGCTGCGGCCAAAGCCGGTGATCGGCGCATCGACGCCGCCGACGTTCTCGAAGGTCAGCTTGGAGGCTTCGCGGTTCTGGAAGCTGCCGCGAACGGCCAGGCCCAAGAGGTCGCGGATGATCGGGCCGTTGGCGTAGAGGTTGCCGCCGTAGAGATTGCCGAACTCGTCGTCGCCCTGCAGCGTGCCGTCGAGGCTGGCCGTGCCGCTCCACTTGGTCCCGACCTTGCGGGTGATGATGTTGACGACGCCGCCCATGGCGTCCGAGCCGTAGAGGGTCGAGACCGGGCCGCGCACCACCTCGATGCGCTCGATGGCGGCCACCGGCGGCAGGAAGCTGGTCGAGGTCTCGCCAAAGCCGTTGGGCGTGACGCTGCCGGCGGTGTTCTGGCGGCGGCCGTCGATCAGGATCAGCGTGTAGTCGCTGCCCATGCCGCGGATGTTGATGTTGAGGCCGCCGGTCTTGCCGACCGCGCCGCCGACGTCGACGCCTTCGACATTGGTCAGCACTTCGGCCAGGCTGGCCGCGCGCATCTCCTGCAGTTCCTCGCGGGGAACCACGGTGACGCTGGCCGGGGCGTTGACCAGCTTCTGCTCGAAGCCGGCCGCGGTGACGACGACGCCGTCCAGGTCGGCCGCGTCCGGCGCGGGCTCGGCGGCCATGGCCGCGCCCGACAGGGCCAGGGCCGCGGCGGACCCCATCAGAACGGAAGCAAACGAAACGCGCGACATCCCCAACTCCAGCCAAGCTTCTTGCGAGTGAGTGTCGCTATCAGCCCGGCAAGCCGGAGAACCAAGCGCTTTGACCGCGCCGAAACGATTTGAAACCGGCCAGAAACGTGGGCGCAAGGAACGCGCCCACGCTCGGCCCCGTCCGTCAGGCCACGGATCAGCTCTTGGGGGCTTGAAGCTTGCTGCGCAGCACGTCGATCAGCTCGATCTTGAAGACCAGGGTGCTGCCCGGGGGGATGTCGGCGCCGGCCTGGTTGTCGCCATAGGCCAGATCGGCGGGCACATACAGCATCCACTCGTCGCCCGGACGCATCAACTGCATGGCCTCGACCCAACCCGGGATCAGGCCGCGCAGCGGGAACGAGGCGGGCACGCCGCGCTCATAGGAGCTGTCGAACACGAAGCCGTCGAGGCGCTTGCCCTCGTAGTGGACCTTGACCTCGTCGATCGGGCGCGGGTGCAGGCCGGTTTCCGGACCCGAGCGGATCACCTTGTATTGCAGGCCGCTGGGCAAGGTGACCACGCCCGGTTCCTTGGCGTTCTTGGCCAGGAACTCAGCGCCGGCGGACTTGGAGGCGGTCATCGCCGCCTGCCGCGCGGCGAGATCTTCCTTGGAAGGACCACACCCCGCCAGAGAAAGGCCGGCGAGGGCCGCGAGAAGAAGGAACCGAGCGCGCATGAAAGAGTTTCCGATGGCCAAATCCGCGTCCTGAGCTAGCAGGCCTGGCGCGAACATCAATCATTCCGTGCTTGGAACGCATTCCCGACACCGTTGTCACGCAACGGTGGTGGCGCGCTCCGGGGGCGCGCTCTAGAACTCTGTCCATCCGAGACACAGACACGAGGTGCTCATGAAACCCGTCCGCAAGGCCGTCCTTCCCGTCGCCGGCTTGGGCACTCGCGTTCTGCCCGGGACCAAGTCGACGCCGAAGGAGCTTCTCAACGTCGTGGACCGGCCGATCCTGTCCTATATCGTCGAGGAAGGCCGCGCCGCCGGCATCGAGCACTTCGTCTTCGTCACGGGTCGGAGCAAGGGCGCGATCGAGGACTATTTCGATCACCAGATCGAGCTGGAGATGCAGCTCGAGGCCAAGGGCAAGCTCGAGATCCTCAAGCAACTGCGCGACGAGCTGCCCAAGCCGGGCGAGATGAGCTTCGTGCGCCAGATGGCCCCGCTGGGCCTGGGCCATGCGGTGTGGTGCGCCCGCGACATCATCGGCGACGAGCCGTTCGCCGTGCTGCTGCCCGACGTCATCGTCGATTCCCCCAAGTCGGCGCTCAGCCAGCTGATCGAGGTCTATGACCAGGTCGGCGGCGGCAACATCATCGGCGTCGAGGAAGTGCCCGAGAGCGAGACCCACAAGTACGGTGTCGTCGCTCCCAGCAAGGTCGAGGGACGCCTGGCCACCATGAGCGGCATGGTCGAGAAGCCGGCCAAGGGCACGGCCCCGTCCAACTGGGCCATCGCCGGCCGCTACATCCTGCAACCCGAGATCTTCGACCTGCTGGCCAGCCAGGAGAAGGGGGCCGGCAACGAAATCCAGCTCACCGACTCCATGGCCAAGCTGATGCAGGACCAGGCCTTCCACGCCTATGTCTACGAAGGCGACACCCACGACTGCGGCGACAAGATCGGCCTCCTGAAGGCCAATGTCGCCCTGGCGCTCAAGCGCCCCGACCTCGGCGAGGCGGCCCGCGCGGCGATCTCGTCGCTGCTGTAGGGATCGTCCAGGATTGAAATTGAAAAGGCCCCCATCGTGTGATGGGGGCCTTTTTCATATCGACACCCAACTCGTCATCCCGGCCGTAGAGAAGCGGAGAGCCGGGACCCAGGGGACTGGGCTCAGCGCAACGACTTGACGCGCGGCATGGCCACCGCTGTGCGGCGGCCCCTGGGTCCCGGATAAGCCCTGCGGGCTTTCCGGGATGACGAGCCTTTAAAGGTTTCCTGCCCCGACTAAACCGTGCGCGGCGGGTAGCCGTGCTCGCGCAGGGCGTCGATGACTTCCTGGGTGTGCTGGGCGTCGCGGGTCTCGATGGTGATGTCGAACTCCGCGCCCTTGGCCGGCACGTCCAGCGCCAGGCGGTTGTGGTTCACCTCGATGATGTTGGCGCCCATGGTCCCGATGACGTGCGAGACGGTGGACAGCAGGCCCGGACGGTCGTCGCCGACGATGCGCAGGGACACCAGGCGCTGGGCGCGCACCAGCTCGCGGGTCAGCACCGAAGCCAGCAGGCGGGTGTCGATGTTGCCGCCGCACAGGATCAGGCCGCACTTCTTGCCGCGGAAGCGCTCGGGATAGGCCAGCAGCGCCGCCAGCGAGGCCGCGCCGGCCCCTTCCGCAATGGTCTTCTCGACGTTGCAGTACAGCGAGACGGCCTGCTCCAGGTGTGGCTCTTCCAGCAGCAGCACGTCGTCGAGCAGCGGGCGGGCGACGCCGTAGGTCAGTTCGCCGACCTGCTTGACCGCGACCCCTTCCGCTATGGTCTGGCCGCCGCAGTGAGCCTGCACGCCGCGCATCTTGGCGGTGAACGAGGGGTACATGGCCGGTTCGCAGCCGACGATGCGGATATCGGGCTTCAGCGCCTTGGCCGCGGTGGCCACGCCGCTGATCAGGCCGCCGCCGCCGATCGGCACCGGCAGGATCTCCAGATCCGGCGCGTCTTCCAGCATCTCCAGGGCGATGGTGCCCTGCCCGGCCATGATGTCGTAGTCGTCGAACGGATGGACGAAGGTCAGGCCCTGTTCGTCGCGCAGCTTGCGAGCGTGGGCGTTGGCGTCGTCATAGGTCTCGCCCTCGATGACCACGGTGGCCCCGAAGTCGCGGGTGTGCTGCACCTTCACGAACGGGGTGGTCTTGGGCATGACGATGGTGGCCGGCACGCCGAGACGCGCGGCGTGATAGGCCAGGCCCTGGGCATGGTTGCCGGCGCTGGCGGCGATGACCCCGCGCTGCTTCTCGGCGTCCGACAGCAGCAGAAGCTTGTTGAGCGCCCCGCGCTCCTTGTAGGCGGCCGTGAACTGGAGGTTCTCGAACTTCACCCACACCTCGGCGCCGGTGATCTTCGACAGGGTCCGCGAATAGCGGCACGGCGTGCGCTCGATGTGTCCGGCGAGGCGATCGGCGGCGGCGCGGATGGCGGTGATGTCGAGGGTCATCCTGCCCTTGCGGAGAAAGAGGCCGACGGACCGGGCCCGTCGCGGGAAGGCCCCGCTGTAGCAACGCAGGGCCCGAGCGCCAATCCCAGTAATGCGCGCCGTCCGAATTCCAGCTTTGTCTATTGACCGCCGGACCCGACCGACTAGACGGAACGATCACGCGGTCACAGCCGGAACCTGTCTCGCCGTCATGCTCGAAGCTCTGGTTGACCGCCTGCGGACCGCCTTGCGGTCTCTGTACCTGCTCGCCTTTCCGGGCGTGCTGTCCACGCCGCAGCTGAGCTTCACCATCGACATGCCGGCCGGCCGGCGCGCCTTCCGCCCCGTGCGCGGCCGTTTCGTCATCCGCGGCTGGGTCGTGACGTTCGAGGACCGGCAGGCGCCGGCCGTGCGCGTCCGGGTCGGCCGGGCGGTCTATGGCGCACGCCGGATGTCGCGGCCCGACGTTCGCGACGCCTTCGGCCTCGACCTGCCGGAAAGCTGCGGGTTCGACCTGGCGCTGCATCTGGGCCGAGGGCTGCATCTGGTGCAGATCCAGGTCCAGACCGGGGCCGGCGGCTGGCGGCCCCTGTCGACGGGCTGGGTGCTGTCCCTGGGCCTCAAGCCCAAGCCGTCCCCGAGGGTGGACTACGGCAGCTGGACGCGGCTGGAGGCCGCCTGGCTGGACGCCGAACGCCCAGAACTCGCCCGCCATGCCGCCGAACTGGAGGACGGGCCGCAGTTCCTGGTCACGATCGGCGGCGACGGCGATCGGGCCCCGACCCTGGCCTCGCTGGATCGCCAGATCTATCGGCGCTTCTCGATCGCGCCGGAGACGCCCGCCGCCCCGGCTATGGCCGGCCGCTACACCCTGTTCCTCCAGGCCGGCGACGTCCTGGCCGACGACGCCCTCTACGCCCTGGCCGACCAGGTCGCCATGCGCGGCCCGCTGGATGTGATCTATGGTGACGAAGACCTGGTCGACGCCGCGGGCGAAAGGCGGCCGGGCGCGTTCAAGCCGGGCTGGAGCCCGCTGTACCTGACGGGCGCGCCATGGCTCGGCCGCGCCGTGGCCTATGCCGCCGACCTCGGCGACAGCGCCGCAGACGCCCTCGCCGCCCTGAAAGCCCGGTCCGAGGTCCGGACGGCGCAGGTCCGCCGGGTTCTGCTGCATCGCCCGTCCGGCGACCTGGAGGCCCTGCGGCGCGAGATCGCCGGCGCGCCCGCTCCGACGGCGGTCTCCTCCCCGGCCGTGCGTCTGGTGCTCATCGACGGCGCCGCCGGGACAAAAGGCCTGCCCGCCGTGGCGGTCGACCGCGCCATGCTCGGCGGCTGGGCGTCTCCCCCCTCATGGCTGGAGACGATCGGCGACGACGAGGTGCTGGTGTTCATCGAGCGCGAGGCGGCCGCGCCCGCGCCTGAAGATCTTCACAGGCTGGCCGCCGCCCTGACTCTTCCGGGCGTGGGCGTAGCCGGCCCGGCCCTGGCCTGGAAAGACGAGCTCTGGTGCGGCCTCACCGGCGGCTGCGGCGATCCCGAACCGATCCGACTGGGCCGCGACGCCCTCGCCCCGGCGGTTGTGCATGAAGTCCTGGGGGTCGGCCTCCAGGGCCTGGCCACCCGCAAGCGCGACTTCGTGGCGGCCGGCGGCTTCACGCCTTCCATCGGCGGCCTTCTGCAGGGTCTGGATTATTGCCTGCGCAGCGCCGACCGGGACCAGGTCACGGTGGTGGAGCCCGCAGCCCGCCTGGCGCTGACGCGCACGCCCAGGCCGCCCGCCCCCGAAGCCGTCAGCTGGCACCAGCAGACCTGGCCGGAGGCCTGCGCGCAGGACCCCTTCTATCGGGAGGACGCCCTGGCGACCCATCCCGCGACCCATGCCCCAGCCTTCCTGGTGCGGATCCCATGACCTCTTCCCCGCCCGACGCCGTCGTCGCCTTCCTGCTGCGCCGCGGCGATGCGGCCTGGCGCGAGCACGCCGCCGCCTTCCTGGCCTCCTACGAGGCGTTCGACGCGGGGCGCAGCCACCGGCTGCTGGTGATCCTCAAGGACTTCGAGAACGCCGGCGACGAGGCCGAGGCCCATGCGCGACTGGCTGGAGCCCGCTATGACGCGCTGGTCGTGCCCGAGGCCGGCCGCGACATCGGCGCCTACATGGCCGTCGCCCGCCATCTGGGCGACGAGCGGGTCTGCTTCCTCAACAGCCATGCCCGGGTGCTCTGTCCCGGTTGGCTGAGACAGCTGGACCGGCACCTGGACCGGCCGGAAGTGGGGATGGTGGGGGCGACCGCGTCGTTCGAAAGCCTGCGCGCGCTCGATCCGGCGTTTCCGGGCTTTCCCAACCCGCACCTGCGCACCAACGCCTTCATGGTGGCCGCGCCGCTGTTTCGCGAGATCACCGCCGACCTGCCGATGGTGACGCGCCAGGACGCCTTCATGTTCGAGAGCGGCGCCCTCAGCATGACCAATCGCGTGCTGGCGGCCGGGCGGCAGGTCGTGGTGGCGGGGCGCAACGGGCGGGCCTACCCGGTGGACTGGTGGCCCTGGAGCGGCGGCTTCCGCCAGGGGCTGCAGGAGAACCTGCTGGTCGGCGACAACCAGACCCGGCATTTCGATCGGCTGCCCTGGCCCGAACGGGTTCTGCTGGCGAACGCGACCTGGGGAGAATTCCGCAGCCGGACGTCGCCGCCGCCGCGGACCTGACCGGCTTCCCCCGGGGGAGGCCGGTCAGGTCGGACTTGGGCGAGCCTCAGTCCAGGGCCGGATAGATGCCCGGCGGCAGGTCCTCGATCGGACCGAAGTAGGCGACGCGGCCGTGGTTCAGCACCACGACCTTGTTGCACAACGTGCGGACCAGCGGCATCGAGTGGGTGGCCAGCACCAGCACCCGCGCCTGATCGACCAGTTCGCGCAGGCGCGCCTGGGCCTGCTCCATGAAGTCGGCGTCGCCCGTCGCCAGCCACTCGTCCATCACCAGGATGTCGGGGGCCACCGAGGTGGTGATCGCGAAGGCCAGGCGGGCCATCATGCCGAGCGAGTAGGTGCGCATGGGCAAGTGGATGAAGCCGCCCAGGCCCGAGAACTCGACGATGTCGGGACGCAGCCGCTCCATCGTGGCCCGGTCGATGCCGCGATAGCGGCAGGCGACGGCGATGTTGTCATAGCCGGTCAGGTTCATGTCGAGACCGAGCGAGCTGTCGAACACCGCGTTGACCACGCCGTTGACGTTCATCACGCCCTGGCTCGGCGGATAGATGCCCGCCAGCACCCGCAGCAGCGTGCTCTTGCCCGCGCCGTTGGAGCCGACCAGGGCGATCCGGTCGCCCTGGAAGGCGTCCAGCGACACCTGGGTCAGGGCGCGAACGCTGACCTGGTCCTGCTTGGAGCGCATCAGTACGCCGCCGACGGCGACGTTCAGGGCGGCCTTGCGAAGCGACCGCACCCGCGCTTCCTGCACGGGCAGATCGACGGTCACCCCGCGGAGGGAGAGGATCGGTTCGGATTTCATATATAGAACACAATCGATTTGCGGCTGACGGAGTAGGCGACGAAGCCGGCGACCAGGCTGCCCAGGGCCAGCGCGATGGCGCCCATGTAGACATGCGGGCTCGGCACAACGCCCAGCAGCGGCGCCCGGGCGACTTCCAGCATGTAGTAGAACGGGTTGAAGTGCAGGAACTCCGAGCGGACGCTCGCGGTGTTCGATAGCCAGAAGACCGGCGTAATGAAGATCGCGATCTGGAAGACCTGCACCACGATCTGCATGAAGTCGCGGAACAGGGCGCCGATGGCGGCGAACAGCGTCGTCATGCCCGTCGTGAAGATGATCATCAGGGCGATGCCGAACGCGGCCTCGACCGGCTTGACCAGCATGTACTTGCCGAAGACGACCCAGACGATGGCGACCACGATCAGATTGTGGGCCATGACGATGACGTTTCGGAACACCACGCGGAACACGTAGACGAAGTAGGGCACCTGCAGCGACTTGATCAGCCCCTCGGCGCCGGCATAGGCGTGGCAGCCCTCGGTGCCGGTCGAGGCGATGAAGGTCCAGAACATCAGGCCCGCGGCCAGATAGGGCGCGAAATCCTGGAACGGCACTCGCAGGATCTGGCTGTACAGCAGCGACAGACCCACGACGGTGAGACCCAGGCCGCTGGCCAGCCAGAGCGGACCGAGCACCGAATTGCGATAGCGCTGCTGGATGTCGGTGACGCCCATGGCCATCCACAGACGCCACAGGCCCAGGGTATTGAGCAATTCCACGAAGGGATTGCGCGGCGTCAGGCGCATGAAGCGCCGCACATCGCCAGATAACTTCGCGTTTGACATCAGCGCGATACCACCAAGGCAAGACAAGTCAATTCAATTCTCCAGATGCATGTAGCGCATCGTAGTACTCGACGTAACTGTCCCAAAAGACAGACAGACTATCCGGGGTTACGCAGAGCTGGTCATTTACACGAAGATACGGCTCGGAGAAGGCCTCCTGCCGGCCAATGTCGACGGTGAACGTCTTCCCCAGGCGGCTGGAGGCTTCGCCGGCCAGCAGGCGGGCGAAACTGCCCTGCGACCCGACGATGCCGGACGGCCTGCAATCGGCGGCGCCGTTCCCCGCCGCCATGGAGACGACGTAGTCGGCATAGGCCTCGGCGAGCAGCGGCACCGGAACG
Organism: Caulobacter endophyticus; assembly: GCF_029543245.1. Taxonomy (GTDB): domain Bacteria; phylum Pseudomonadota; class Alphaproteobacteria; order Caulobacterales; family Caulobacteraceae; genus Caulobacter; species Caulobacter endophyticus_A. The sequence continues at coordinate 85,023 of NZ_JARQWV010000007.1, read as the reverse complement.
TTGTCCCTGACATAATCCGGCGTTCGCACTACAGGTGTTTCGCCGCCGAACCAAGTTTGGAATAGATACCAGCCGAACCGGCGCTCTTCGTACGGGCCGAACGGATTGGCCACCACGAACTTGCCGAACGCCAGGCCCGACCAGGCGGCGAAATGGCGAAGCGCTTCCCCGCTCAGGTATTTGGAGAGGCCGTAGGGGTTGGCCGACAGCGATCCGGCCGGCGCGCCGCCCTGGGCGGCCTCGAACACGGTTCCGGTCGCCACGATCGCGCGCGCGCCGCGCTCGGCGGCCTTGGCCAGCACCCGGTCGGCGCCGCCGGCGTTACGGCCGACCGCGCGCAGGGCGTCGAAATCCCAGCGATTGTAGCCCTCGACGTCCGAAGCGTGGTGGGCCACCACGTCGAAGCGGTCGTTCTCGACCAGGGCCATGAAGGCGTCGGTGGCGAAGGGACAGTCGAAGACGACCTCGGCGCACTGCTTGAGGCGCGCCACGCGCCGGCCCCGCACGCCCTCGTAGCCGCTCTCGGCGCCGCGCAACGGCGCGACGACCCGGACGCCCCGGCGCGCCAACGCTTCCGCAAACCAAAGCCCCGTGAAGGAGCTCGCCCCGGTGAGTAGAACGGATAGCGTCAAGACGTCCTCGGATTAGACGGCAGGCGAAGTCAGGCGGGCGTCATGCTGTCTAAAATAAGGCGCCGCCTGGTCCTTGGCCGACACGTTGACCGCCGGAAGCGGCCAAGGGATCGCCAGGTCCGGATCGTCCCAGCGGATCGCGCCGGCCGCGCCCGCCACGTAGTCCGGCGAGATCTGGTAGAGCACGAGGGCGTCGTCGGTCAGGGCCTGGAAGCCGTGGGCGAAGCCGGGCTGGCTGTACAGCATCCGCCCGTTTGTCTCGGACAGTTCGGCGCCGAACCAGCGGCCGTAGGTGGCCGACTCCGGGCGCAGATCGACCATCACGTCCCAGATCGCCCCGCGCACGCACTGCACCAGCTTGTGCTCGAGGTTCGGCGCAGCCTGGTAGTGCAGGCCGCGAACCGTGCCACGCTTGCTGTTGAACGACGCGCCATGCTGCTGGAAGGCCTCCGGCAGCCCTTCGGCGACGTTGTCGATCGCCGTGGAGAGCCGCCGGAAATAGCCGCGCTCGTCATGGAAGACGCCGCCTTCGAGCAGAAGGCAGCCCGCAAGGGGTTCCTCGAGCCTGCGCATCGTCGCCTCAGAGAACCTGAGGCGACGGGATCGCTACGATGAACTTGCCGCCCCACTCGCGGATGCCGGCAAGCTGGGTCATGACCTCGTCCTTGATGTTCCAGGGCAGGATCATGACGTAGTCCGGACGGGTCTTCTCGATCTCGGCCGGAGCCAGGATCGGCAGGCGGGTGCCGGGCAGGAACATGCCCTGCTTGTGCGGCGACATGTCGACGACGTAGTCGATCATGTCGGCGCCCACGCCGCAGTAGTTCAGCAGGGTGTTGCCCTTGGCCGCGGCGCCGTAGCCGACGATGCTGGCGCCCTGTTCCTTCAGCTCGACCAGCAGCTTCAGCAGGTCGCGCTTCACCTTGCGCACCGACTCGCTGAACTGGCGGTAGGTGTCGATGTCGTTCAGGCCGCCGGCGTCTTCCTCGGCGCGCACGGCCGCGACCCGGTCGGTCTCGGCGTGGTCGGCGCCCTTGTGGCAGACGAACAGGCGCAGCGAACCGCCGTGGGTGGGCAGTTCCTCGACGTCGAACACGCGCAGGCCCACCGCGTCCAGCATGCGCTCGGCCGCCAGCAGCGAGATGTAGCTGAAGTGCTCGTGATAGATGGTGTCGAACTGGCTCTGCTGGATCAGGCGCAGCAGGTGCGGGAATTCGAAGGTGACCACGCCCTGCGGCTTCAGCAGGATGCGGAAGCCGTCGAGGAAGTCGTTGATCGCCGGAACGTGGGCAAGCACGTTGTTGGCGGCCATGTGGTCGGCCTGGATGCCGCGATCCACCAGCGCCTGGGCGGTGGCCGCGCCGAAGAACGCCACCTCGGTCGGGATGCTGCGGGTGTCGATGGCGGTCTGGGCCACCGACAGGCACGGCTCGACGCCCAGCACCCGCACGCCATTGCGCTGGAAGTACTGCAGCAGATAGCCGTCGTTGCTGGCGATTTCGACCACCTGGCTGGCGTCGCTGAGGCCGAAGCGCTCGATCATCGCCTCGGCGTACAGCTCGCAGTGGCGCAGCCAGCTCGTCGAGAACGACGAGAAGTAGGCGTAGTCCTCGCGGAACAGGTCGTCACCCTTGAAGAAGTCCTGCAGCTGAACCAGCTTGCATTCCTCACAGACCAGGGCCCGCAGCGGGTAGTAGGGTTCGGGTCCGTCAACGGCCTCGGCGCGCAGATAGTCGTTCGAGACCGGCGTGGCGCCGAGATCCGCCACCACCACGTTCACCGGCTGGCCGCAATGGCGGCAGCTTTGAGCAGCATGCATCTTGGGATGTTCCTGTAGGCGGCTAGTAAGCGCCGATGACCGCACCAGCGGCGACATAGTCTTGGATTTGTCGGTAGGTGACCGCCTGCATGTCGGCTTTCTCGCCGAAGGCCTTGCGCCAGGCGACGGTGCTTCCGACCGCCTCCTGCAGCGACCAGCGAGGCGCCCAGCCCAGTTCGATCGCCGCCTTGGTCGAATCCAGGGTCAGCAGACCGGCTTCGTGGACGGCGTTGGGATCTTCCTGGATCGTCAGCTTGGCCTGGTCGCCCCAGAGGTCGCGGGCCAGGGTGGCGACCACGCTGACGGGGCGGTTGCTGCTTTCGCGCGGACCGAAGTTCCAGGCGAGGTTTTCGCTGGAACCGTGGCCGAAGCTGGCCTGCGCGGCCACCAGGTAGCCCGACAGCGGCTCCAGCACGTGCTGCCAGGGCCGGACCGAACCCGGACGACGGATGATCGCCTCGCGGCCGTCGGCGAAGGCTTCCATCAGGTCGGGCAGCAGTCGGTCGCGCGACCAGTCGCCGCCGCCGATGACGTTGCCCGCCCGGACCGAGACCAGCGCGTGCTCGGGCAGCTTGTGGAAGAAGCTGCGGCCGTAGGCATAGGCGACCAGCTCGGAGCAGGCCTTGCTGTTGCTGTAGGGGTCGTGACCGTTCAGACGGTCGGTCTCCCGATAGGCCCAGATGACTTCCTGGTTCTCGTAGCACTTGTCGCTGGTGACCACGACGGTGCTGCCCAGCGTGTCGCAGCGGCGGGCCGCCTCGAGCACGTGGACCGTACCCATCACGTTGGACGAATAGGTCGTGATCGGGTCGTCGTAGGACGGCCGTACCAGGGCCTGGGCGGCCATGTGGATCAGAACGGTCGGGCGGAAGGCCTCGATCTCGCGCGCCAGATGGTCGGCGTCACGGATGTCGCCGATGACGCTCTCGACGACCGACGCCACGCGCGCGGCCTCGAACAGCGAAGGCTCGGTCGAGGCCGGCAGGGCGTAGCCGCGAACGGTCGCGCCCATCTGCGCCAGCCACAGGGCCAGCCAGCCGCCCTTGAAACCGGTGTGACCGGTCAGGAAGACACGCTGCTTGGACCAGAAATCGGCGTCAGGCGCGCCACGGCCGCCCGCCTGGCCCCCGCCCTGCGGCGCTGGAAACATCGAAGACATACCTTCTCCTCAACCGCGCGGCGGCAGCTGCGACGGATCCCAGAACGCCTTGCCCTCGGTCCACGCCTTGTTGAGCGTCTCGACGTCGCGCTGGGTGTCCATGCACGCCCACGATCCGGAGTGCTTGAACACGGTCAGTTGGCGATCGTCGGCGAGCTTGCGCAGCGGCTGCTGCTCCAGCACCAACGCGGGGTCGTCGTTGAGATAGTCCATGAACTGGCGACGGAAGAAGAAGAAGCCGCCGTTGATCCAGTGATCATCGATTTCGGGCTTTTCTTCGAAGCCGAATGCCTCGTTTCCGTCCAGTTTGAACTCGCCGAAGCGCGAGGGCGGGTTCACGCCGAGCACGGTGCCGATCTTGTCGCCGGCGAGGTGCTGGGCGAATTCCTTGCCCAGGTCCGCGTCGGTGACGCCGTCGCCGTAGGTGACCGCGAAATGCTCGGCGCCGCCGAGATAACGCGAAGCCGCCTTGAACACGCGGCCGCCGGTCATGGTCAGTTCGCCGGTGTAGGCGAGCGTGACTTCCCAGTCTTCCTCGAGGTTCATGCCCTCGGTCTTGTGGAAGGTGACTTCGTCGGTGCCCAGATGCACCGTCGCGTCGTAGGTCATGCGGTGGAAGTTCAGGAAGTACTCACGGATGACTTCGCTTCTGTAGCCCATGCAGAGAACGAAGCGCCGGAAACCGAAGTGCGCATAGATGCGCATGATGTGCCACAGGGCGGGCTGACCGCCGATCGGCACCATCGGTTTCGGACGAAACTCTGTCTGTTCTCTCAACCGGGTGCCAAGACCACCACACAGGATAAAAACGGGTACGTCTTGATGCACGATTCGCTATCCCCAAGAGGCGGGTCAGCGACCCGCAGGCGACCCATATAGCTGAGCCTCCGCGGCGATGACAACCTGCGATGCCCCCTGATATCGTGGGTAATCGCCCTTGTATCTGCTCACTTATCGGGCTTGCGCGACGCCAGCGGCATGGGCGCCGCATCGCCGCGACGATCGAGGAGTCTGCGAAGGGGGCGCGTCATGCGCCAGCCCGGCGAATCAAGCACTTCGTTGAGGCATTCCAGCAGCTCGTCGCGCTCCGTCGCCAGACCCGCCTCGCGCCGCGACGCGGCCTCCACCGCGCGTTGGGATCCGGCCAGCGCCTCCTCCAGCCCCGCGAGAAGCTCCTCGCGCCTGGTCAACTCCGCGGCGAGCGCGTCACGCTCGGCCTGCATCAGCTCCAGCGGCGAGGGTGACGGCGGTTCGGGCTCGGGCTCAGGCTCAGGCTCAGGCGGCGGCGCTTCGGGCGCCGCCGGGACGGGCGTGAGCCGCTCCACCGCGTCGAGGATCGTCTCCATCGGATCGAAGGGGTGATACTGCACGCGAGCCGGATAATAGACGCCCAGCAGACCACGCACGGCGGCCAGCATCGCGCCCCCGCCATCGGCGATGCGGGCGGTCATGGCCGAGCGCAGGGCGCGCTCGCCGAAGCGGCGCTCGGCCGGGGTCAGCCCGGCGAGCGTGCGCCGGTAGTCGACCCGCTGGGCCCGGCGCTCGTAGCCGGCCAGCACCGCCAGCTCCATCAGCTGCAGCCGGGCGTAGCGGCGCAGGTCCCCGCCCAGGTCCGTCTCGCCCAGGCGGCGGCGCGCCTGCAGCGCGGCCAGCAGCCAGTTGCGGGTGTGGGTCGTCCCCGGAAAATCCAGCGCCCGCTCGATGGCCGCGTCCCCTTCGGCCAGGAACGCGCGGTCCATGGGGTCGGTCAGGAACCGGCTGGCCCCCTCCTCCTCCTGCTGGTTCATCGCGAAATAGCCGAACGACTGGCGCGCGATGCCGATGATGATCCGCGGGTGCGGATCGGCGATCAGGCGCTGCGCCGTGCGGAAGGTCACGAAGGCGGCGTAGTAGTCGGGATAGGGCGACTGGTAGAACGGCCCCAGCTTGGCCAGGCCGTCCACATAGCCCCGGCGGTACATGAAGTGCTGGGCGTTGAAGCTGATATCGTGCCGGAACGACATCCCCCGGCGTCCCAGCCGCCGCATCTCCGCGACGTCCAGCCAGTAGGGGCCCGGATGGCCGACGAACAGCGGGCTGTTGGCCACCGTCGCCAGATAGCCGCCCGGCCAGCCCGGCACCACGCCCGGATAGGCGTAATGATAGGCGATGGCATACAGCACGTCGGGCTGCTCGAAGCTCTCGATCAGCTGCGCCTGATGGGCCAGATAACCCGGCGCCAGGGCGTCGTCGTCGCCGAGCATGACGAAATAGTCGCCGCGCGAGGCCTCCAGCGCCCGGTTCCAGTTCTCGGTGACCGACAGCGGCTGGTCGCTGCGGACGACGCGAATCCGCGAATCATCCAGCGACGCGACATAGCCCGCATAGTCCTCGTCCGAGGCGTTGTCGGACACCACGACCTCGTAGTCGTCATAGCCTTGTCGACGGACGGACTCGATGGCCCGGCCCAGCAGCTCCAGTCGATTTCGACTGGGGATAAGAATCGAGAACATCGTGGCCACCCCTGCGGCCGCTCGGCCGCTGGCGCCGGGTGTATCAGCGGCGCATCTTCGGCAAAAGGCCCGCCCCGACCAAGGCCCATGCGCCACCGCCGATAGCCGTCTGTCGGTCGCCTTCGACGAACGTGGTGATATACCGGCGATATCGAATCGCATCGGCCGAGGAGGCGATGCGACCATCACCTCGAGACGAAGGCGCCGGACACGATGACGACCCTGCGAGCACGCGCGCCGCACGACCCGGCGCTGGCCTCGGACATCCTGGCGCGCTCGGCGCGGATGCACGAGGCGGTCATGCGCGCGGCCGAAGTGTTTCATCCCAGCCTGTTCTGGCGCGACATCGGCCGCCAGAACGAGGGGTTCATCGAGACCTATGGTCTTGAGAACTTCAAGCGCACGATCTCGCAGAACTACTTCAACTGGGCCGTCGAGGGGCCCTACGATCCCCAGATGCAGGTGCTGCTGCGCGCCTGGGCCGACGCCCCGATCCCCACGCCGCTGGAATGCGGCCTCCTGGGCGATCCGGCGGTGCTGAGCATCAACGACACCGAGTACCTCACCTCGCCGAGCGCGGCGCGCGGCTACACCCTGTTCGTGGGCCTGCTGTGGTGGTGGCTCTCGCAGCGCGACCCCGGCGGCCACAACCTGAAGCTCAACGAGCCCGACGTCGGCAATCCGATCCGCATGGAGTTCCGGGGCCAGGCGATCTCGCAGGACCTGGCCAACTCGCTGCGCGACTTCCTTCGCATGGAGCCCCACCTGGCGGCGGAGAACGCGGTGCTGGCCGAGATCGGCGCCGGCTACGGGCGCGTCGGCTCGGTCGCCCTGCAGCTTCGCAGCTCGCTCCGCTACTGGATCTTCGACATCGCCCCTGCTCTGGCGGTGTCGGAGTGGTACCTGGAAACCACCTTCCCGGACCGGAAGGTCTTCCGCTGGCGGCCGTTCGATCGCTGGGAGGACGTGGCCGACGAAATCGCGGCGGCCGACATCGCGTTGTTCACGGTCGACCAGCTGGCCCTGGTTCCCGACGGTTCGGTCGACTGCTTCGCCGCCATTTCGGCGCTGCACGAGATGCGTCCCGAGCAGATCGAGGCCTACATGGCCCTGATGGCCCGCACCAGCCGCGCCATCTACACCAAGAACTGGACCACCTGGCGCAATCCGCACGACGCGTTCGACTTCAGCTCCGAGGCCCTTCAGGCTCCCGGCGGCTGGCGGACCGCGCTGGAGGTGGTCGACCCGATCATTCCGGCCTTCACCGAAAAGCTCTTCGTCGCCGGGGGCTGACCCCGGCGACGAACGCGGTCTAGAGGCCCAGGCGGCGCAGGATACGGCCCAGCAGGCCGGTGGACGGGGCGGCGGCGGGCGCGGCCTCGACCGGCGCGGCCGCGGCGGGCGCGGTCTCCGACAGGCGCGGCCCGATCGGCTCGCCGATCTCGTGCGTGGTCGCCGCGCCGTTGTTGTAGGTCACGAAGCCCGGCGCCGACATGTAGGCGAGGTCGCCGTACTGCTTCAGCTCGAGCGACTGCCCGGGTTGCTGGGGCAACTCGTCCCGGCCCAGCAGCATGAACTGCTCGAACGTGTAGAGCTGGGTCTTGCGGCCCAGATAGTGGAACACCACGCTGCGGCGGCTCAGTTCCGGGTTCACGGTCGGCGAGCCGCCGTGGGCGAGCAGCGAGTGCCAGATCACGACGTCGCCGGCCTTCAGGTCGACGATCGTGCGGCGGCCCTCGTTCGCCTGCTCGGCGGCCACAAGGTCCTGCGTCCAGGCCACGCCCATGCGATCGATCAGGTCCGGGGCGTAGCCCTCGCCGCGGCGCGCGTTCTCGCGCTCGGCGGCCAGGTCCGGCCGCGTGGCGGCCACGTCGTCGCTGTGATTGAACCGCCAGCGATGGCTGCCCGGGATGTAGAACAGCGGCCCGGCGTCGGGATTGATGTCTTCGAGCGCCACCCAGACGCCGGCCATGGTGTGCGACGGCTCGGGCCAGAAGAAGATGGCGTCGATATGCGCTTCCTGCTGGGTGCCGCGCTCGAAGTTGAGCGAGCCCATGACGATCGGCTCGTCGGAGAAGGCCCAGCGCAGGAAATCGAGGATCGCCTCGCTGGCCGCGACCTGCAGCAGGTCGGTCTCCTGCTGGTGCAGCTGGCCGATCCGGTCGCCGTGACCGTGGGCGTCCTTGCCGTCGTCGACGCTGGCGCGGACGGCCGCGACGGTGCGGTTGTAGCGAGCGATGACGTCAGGCGCGATGGCGCCCGGCAGCTTGACGAAGCCGTCCTCGAGCCAGGCCCTCTTCAGCTCCGCGCTGACGAGATTGTCCCCGGCCAGGTGCGGCGCGGCGGTGTCCTCGACGGCTTCGGCGCCGACATGCGTGTAATGCTTCATTTGCGCCCCCTAAGCACAACTTTCGGCGTTACAGCAAAGCCACGCTCACGACAACCGAGGTTTAAGCCAACGCCGACGGTCGGACCGCCCGCTCCCGCCGGACGGCGGAAGCGGGCGGGCGCTCAGATGAACCGCCGCAGGCCGTAGCTGGCCGCGCCCGCGACCTCGCCCTTCACCCCGCCGCCGCTCAGACGCGACCAGACCACCTGGGCCGACTTGGCGTCGGCGATGCTGACCGGCGCGCCGGCGCTTTCGCCCTGGACCAGCGGGCTGTAGGCCACCCGCTGGCCGGCCTTGGCCGCGGCCGCCGCCAGGGCGAAGGCCAGCAGGCCGTTGTCGAGGTCGTTCGGGCTCGTCTCCAGCACCGACCGCAGGAGGGCGGGCCGCACGAAGCACAGGTCGGCCAGGCCCACCGTGATCTGCTGCGGCTTCCAGCCCAGCACGAACGGCCCCGCATCCGACAGCGAACGGTTGTCGTAGGGCGCGAACAGGCGGCCCGACGGGTCGGCCGACCAGCCGGCCAGGGTGATCACCCCGCCGTAGGCCAGGCGACCCGAGACGACCGCCACCTCCGGATGGAAAGCGAACATCTTGGCGGCCTCGGCGGCGGCGTTGTCGCCGATCGAGGCGACGTCGGCCGAACGCAGCAGGATCAGGTCCTCGGCCCCGGCGGCGTCGACCGCGGCGCGCAGGCGCGCCAGGTTGCCGACGCCCAGCTGGACGGTGTGGACCTTGGCCGCGGCTTTCGCCTTCGGACGGATCCAGAACTCCTCCGCGCCCCGGAACAGCGGGAACGACGAGACCTCGTAGCGATCGGCGAGACCGCGATCGGCGATCTTGGTCTCCAGGAGGGCGCGCACCGAGTTGGTCGACCCCGAGTTGGTGTCGCCGCTGTTGGACGTGCTGCTGGCGTGGTGGCGCCAGTGATAGGCGACCTGCGGCGCGTGCAGCGGCCGGTAGCCCGCCCGCGAGAAGCGGTAGGCCGTATCCCAGTCGTGGCAGTACTCGCTGGCCGCGTCGGCATAGACGCCAAGAGTCATGGCGAGGTCGCGACGGAACGTGCAGGCGTGCCAGATCCACGAGTTCTCCAGGTCGAGAACGGGATCCCAGCCCGGACGCAGGTACGGCGCCTGGCGTGCGTCGCCGATGATGATGTCCTCGTCGGTATAGACCAGGCCCGGCCGTTCGGCCTGCGCCTCGATCGCCGCGCCGAGGATCGCCAGCGCGTCCGCCGTCAGCAGGTCGTCGCCGTCGAGCGGCACGACATATTCCGAGGTCGCCCGCTCGAGCACCCAGCGCATGCCGCCGATGATCCCGAGATTGGCCTCGAGATAGCTGATCTTCACGCGCGCGTCCGACGCCAGCCCGGCCAGCTTCGCCCGCAGCTTGGGCGAGATCGGGCCGTGGGCCAGGATGATCCATTCGAACCGGGCGCCCCGCTGGGCGAAGACGGCCTCGGCGGTCTTGGCGAACAGGTCGGCGTCGGTGCCGATATAGAGCGTGGTCAGCAGCGAGAAGGCGATGTTCGTGCTCACGCCCGCGCGCCCGGCCTCCTGGATCCTCGCCCATTCGGCGTAGTCCAGCGGCGCAACCTGATTTTCCGACCGCGCCGCGCGGACCGGCTCGTAGGGCCGCCCCCGCGCCAGGCTGAGGTCGGGGTGCAGCAGCCGGTTTTCGGGCGAGACGTCGGCCGCGTAGGAAACGAAGCGGCGCTTTTCGGCCGGCGCGATCAGCGCGTCCCAGTCGATGAAGGTCTCGGCGCAGATGAACGGCGAATAGACTACCCGCTCGCCCTGCTTGCGCGCATAGGCGCCCAGCCACGACCCCAGCATCGGCATGGACGGCGTCCAGGCGGCCACCTCGGCGAGGGCCCGCAGCATGAACTCCGGCTTGGCCACGGCGTGGATCATCGACACGGCGCTGACCGAATGCTGCTTCCACAGCTGAGCGGAATAGCCCGGGTCCAGCAGCGAGCGCCCGCGGTCGGGGCAGTCGCAGGCCTCGCCGAAGCCGAAGAAGTAGCCGGCCGCGAAGATCTCGCCGTGCGAGTGGGTGCGGCCGCCGACGATCACGGTGTCGGGGAACAGCTCGAACTGGGCGACGGCGTCGTAGAACCACTCGTCGTTGTCCGGCGCCACCTCGTCCGAGACGATGTGGACGAGACGCCCCGCCGCGGCCGCGGCCTTCAGCGGCGCCAGCAGCACCTCCACGCCGTCGTCGAACGGCACGTGCACGACTTCGTGGTCGACGGCGCTGTGCACCTTCATGTCGAAGTCGCGCGGCTTGCCGTGACGGGTCACGACGATCGAGGTCAGGCCCGGCGTGCGGGTGCGGTTCCGACGCAGCCACCAGTCCGGCGTCGAGCCGAACAGCGGGCTCTTGGCCAGCTGGAAGTTGGCGCGCTTGGGATGGCCGGCCAGGAAGCGCTCGAGCACGGCCCGCTGCGAGTCATAGACGACCGGCTTGGAGTCGATGTTCGACGCGGTCGACTGGGCGTGCATGCGCCAGCTGTAGAGCACTTCCGGCACGTGGACCGGTTCGTGCCCGGCGACCATGAAGCGGGTGAAGGTGTCCCAGTCGTGGCTGCCCTCGGTGGCGCTGTCGCCATAGGCGCCCAGAGCCAGGGCCTTCTCGCGGTCGATGGCGCACAGGTGCGCGATGTAGCACGAGTTGACGAACAGCACCGGATCCCAGTCGGGCTTCAGGTACGGGCCGCTCAGCGACGACCCCTGCAGCTTGTCCTCGTCGCTGTAGGCCAGCGCCGGATATCCATGCTGCTGCAGGTGCCACGTCATGATGCGCACGCAGTCGGGCGTCAGGTAGTCGTCCGAATCCAGCGGCAGGATGTAGCGCCCCGTCGCCCGCTCCAGGCAGTGACGCATGCCGCCGATGATGCCGAGGTTCTCCTCGACGCGCTCCAGGCGGATGTAGGGGCGCTTCTTGGCCAGCGCCTTCAGGTACTCGATGACGTCGGGCCGCGTGGTGCCGTTGTCCAGGATGTACCATTCGAAGTTGGTTCCGCCCTCCTGGGCGTCGACGCTGCGGGCCAGGACGTCGATGAACGCGGGCGGGGTGTTCCACACCGTGGTCACGAAGCTGAGCAGTCCCGGCTCCTGGGTCGCCGGATAGAGCCGGCGGCGCGCGTTCATGGCCGCGTTCAGATAGAGGCTGTAGGACGTGCCGTCGTGCGCCAGGTTCGGCATGGACAGGCGCCGGGCCTCGGTCTGGACCGGAACCACGTCGTGCTCAGCCAGGCGCTCGACCAGCGCCTTGACCACGGGATCGAGGGCCTCGTCCCACGTGCCCGGAAGCTGCACGGCCGCGGCGGCCGCGCGGCGGCCTTCCACGTCCTCGAGCAGGTCGACCGCCTTGGCCAGGGCGGCCGCCACGCCGTCGATGCTGGGCTCCACGGCCAGGATGTTGCTCGAAATCTCCGCCATCCGGTCGGCCGACTTGTTGGCGTAGGTGTTGGTGACGACCACGCCGCCGCAGGCCGCCATTTCCAGCGGCGGATAGCTCGGGTGCGGCGACATCATCAGCGACAGCAGGATGTCGGACTTGCGCATCTGCTCGGCATAGGCGTCGAAGCCCAGCCAGGGAGCGCATTCCAGCATGCCGCCGTGGCCCAGCCGCACGGGCGTGAAGGCCTCGCCCATGCCGATGAACTCCCAGTTCTGGGCGCTCAGGTCGCCCGTCGCGAGCGCCTGCTGCAGGGCCGCGACCCCGACCTCGAACAGGTTGCGGGCCCCGGTGGTCGGACGCGCGTAGAACAGCAGGCGGCGCTTTTCGCGCTTGGCGTCCTGGGGATGGAAGACCGTCCGGTCCAGCGACGGCTCGAAGCTGATGGCGCGAGCCGCGAACGCCGGGTCGCGATAGCGGCCGATGTCGTTGTCCGTCAGGAAGTCGCGCAGCAGCTGGGTGTTGATGACCGGGATGTGCTCGACGTCATAGGTCTCCAGCGCCATCGCGTAGTGGCTGGAAGCCGGATAGAGGATCGGCTCGAAATCCTGGACCATGTAGATGAAGGGACGGCCCACCAGCGCGCTGGCGTGCTTGGCCATCTGGGCGGTCCACCACGCCGTGGCGAAGAAGATGTCCTTGGCGCCGATGCCGAAGGGCCGGCTGCGGTCGGTCCCATCGACGATCTCGACATGGGCCAGGCGCTGGTTGACGCCCGAAATCGACTGGATGTGCTCCCAGACCTGGTCCAGGTCGTCGATCAGGGGGATGTCGGTCGCGATGATCCGGATGCCGAAGCCGACCTTGGCCAGGCGATAGGCCAGGTTCAGCACGGTGTTGGGGCCGCCCGACATGCTGGCCATTCGCACGGCCGGCAGCAGGACGTTGATCATCGGCTGGTCGGACAGCTCGGGGCGCACCACCACCGACAGCGGCACGGCTGGCGAGAACGGCTTGTAGTCGACGCTGTCGCTGGGGCGGACGTCCGCAGCGCTGCGCAGCTTGCCGAACCGGCCGCCGACCGTCGACAGGTGGCTGCTGATCACCGCCGCGCCCAGCTTGGCGCCGAACTCGCGACGCAGCTTGGACTTGGCCGAGGACCCGGCGCCGACCATTTCGGGCAGCATCGCGTCGATGACGATCTCCAGCCCCGGAATATAGACCGTGCCGTACCCGCGAGCGTCGCTTTCCAGGCTCAGGCGCAGGCCGTGCAGGGCCTCGGTGTGGTCGAGGCCGGGGATGGCCAGGCCGTCGCGCAGCAGCGAGGCGCGCACCACCACGAACAGCAGCGGCGTGGCGGTCACCGGCCGCGGCACCATCCACAGGTGTCCCGGCACCTCGCGCTTGCGCCACTCGTAGAACGGCGAGCCGACGAAGTGGTTGAGGCCCGCCATCAGGCCCAGGCTGAAGACGATGTCCTCGCGGTCGACGACCGGGCCGCAGATCACGCCGGCCTGGGTGTCGAGCTCCAGCGCGCCCAGGGCGTCCCACAGGCCGCGCGCCGAAGCGATCCGTCCGCCCGAGGAGATGATCGCCTTGCCCAGGACGCTCGCCGGCGCCTCGCTCAGCAGGCCCGATAGCTTGGCCTCCGAGCCGTAGGTCTTGACCGTGGCCTTGCGCTCGGCCGCCAGCGCGGCGACCTCGTCCTTGAGCGCCGAGGGGCACAGGATACGGCGCTTCAGGTCCAGGACGTCAGTGACCTCGAGGTTGTGTACGAGGTTTTCGAGATCCCCGCGGCTGGTCAGCACGAAGTCGGCCGAGAGCTTCAGGCCGCCGATCTCACGGCGCTTCATCTCGTACCAGCCCGCCGAACCGAACAGCAGGCCCGGCTCGAACTGCTCGAGCATGCCCCGGCGCTTGAGGGACTCCTCCATGACCGCGAACTGCGAGCTGGAGATGTAGTCCTTGGCCGCGGCGCTGCCGGCGGTGGACTGGGCGTGGATGCGCCAGCCGTAGAGCACTTCGGGGATGTGGACGACGCGCCCGCCCAGCTCGGTCAGGCGCAGCGCCGTGTCCCAGTCGTGGGAGCCGCGGGCGTAGTCGTCCGTATAGGCGCCCACCTCGCGGGCCCGCGCGGTCTGGAAGGCCATGAGGTGCGCGGCCGGGGCCGTCGCCATGGCATGGGAGAAGGCGTAGCCCCAGCGCCAGATCAGCTCGACCGGCTCGCCGTCCTTATCGACCTTGTGCTCGTCGCTGTACATCATCACCGGCTCGTCGCCGGGGTTCCGCAGCAGGACCTTGGCGAAATGGGCCAGGGAGTCCGGATAGAGCAGGTCGTCGGAGTCGATCGGCACCGTGTAGCGCCCCTTCGCCTTCTCGAAGACGAAGCGGTTGCCGCCGATGATGTGCAGGTTGTCTTCCACGCGGAACAGCTTGAAGCGCTTGTCGCGGGCGGCGACGGCGCGGCAGCACTCCTGCACCTCCGGCTTGTGCGAGCCGTTGTCGAGGATCAGCCATTCGAAGTTACGGAAGGCCTGGGCCTGGATGGTGTCGGCCAGCGCCTCGATGAATTCCGGCGGCGTGTCGTAGACGGTCGTGATCAGCGAGAAGACGGGCTTGGCGCCGCTCTCCAGAGCGCCGTAGTCCTCGGTCTTCAGGGCCCGCAGCCTTTCGGCCAGGCGGACCTCGAACGAACGGGCCCACTGGGCCTGCGGGATCGCGGTCCACCGCTCGCGCTCGTGGGCGCCCGGCGCCGGAGCTTCGTAGCCGCTGTTGCGGCCGATCAGCAGGTAGTGGATCAGCGGGTTGATACCGGGCTCGCCCTGCAGGTAGCGCGCCTGGTAGCGCCGCGTGCCGAAGGCGGCGCTGGGATTGCGCCCCTCGGTCCAGCCCTTGGTAAGATAGTGCTGCAGCGGATCGCCGCCGGTGGCCGCCACGTCCGGGTTGTTGCGGATGTAATAGGCGTAGTCGAACAGGCCGCTGGTGGCGACCAGGCGCATCTGGGCGTCGGCCTGGCCGGCGAGCGAGCCATGGTCGCCGCCGCGGGCCAGGAAGTGCAGCAGCGGGTTCAGGCCCAGGCGCATGACTTCCGGATGCGCCTGGAGATAACCGGCGGTGTCGAACAGCGGACCGGGATCGCGTCCCTCGCGATAGCCGCTCGACAGATAGTGGAAGGCCGGGTCCAGGCCGGCGGCCGCGACGTCCGGGTAGCGCTGCAGGTAGAACTGGCGATCCAGAAGACCGCTGTCGACGATGTAGCGAATCTGCACGCCCATGTCGGTCGCGACTCGCCCCTCGGCGCGCCCGAAACTGATGAAGTGAACCAGCGGGTTCAGACCACTGCCGGCGACGTCCGGATTGTGGTGCAGGTAATAGCGCGTATTAAAGAATCGCGAAGGATCCCGCCCTTCGCTAGCCCCGTGCCGAATGTAGTGCCTGATCGGATCGAGGCCGGCAGAGGCGACGTCCTTGTATTCCTGAATATAGTAGTCGCGATCGAACTCGCCACTACCCTCGATGACCTTGACCCACCGGCGCTCCTTCAGCCGAGTGGTGAGCTGACGGAATTTTCCAGACATGGTATTCAAGTCAAGACCCCCTGGACGGCCGTCAGAAACGGCCGCTATTCAAGACAGCAATGCACGTTAGCGCGCGCATGCGCAGGGAAGCCGTAGCGGTAAGGGTTGGGCATGTCCATCCCGAGCGCCCGCTTGTCGCCAGACTAGGGCGATCCGTCCAGACGGCGGCGCCGCGCCGCCTGGACGGATGCATCCGTAAATGCCGGTCTTAGGCGCTCGCCGCCTCGACCACCGCCTCGGTGGTGATGCCGAACTCCTTGTAGAGACGCTCGAACGGAGCGCTGGCGCCGAAGCCCGTCATGCCGACGAACTTGCCGTCCTCGCCGATGAAGCGTTCCCAACCCTGACGGATACCGGCCTCGACGGCGACGCGCACCGGCGCCGAGCCGATCACGGCCTTGCGGTAGGCGGCCGGCTGCTGGTCGAAGAGTTCCCAGCAGGGAACCGAGACCACGCGGGTCGGCTTGCCCTGCGACTGCAGCACTTCGCGGGCGGCGACGGCCAGGCCGACCTCGGTGCCGGTGGCGAAGATCGTCACGGCCGCTTCACCGCCCTCGGCGGCCAGCAGTTCGTAGGCGCCCTTGGCCGTCTGGTTCTCGCCGGCGAAGGTGCGCACGTGCGGGGTCTTCTGGCGCGACAGGCACATCACCGAAGGCGTCGTGTTCTGCTGCAGGGCCACCTGCCAGGCCTCGGCGGCCTCGACGGCGTCGGCCGGACGGAAGACCAGCAGGTTGGGGATGGCGCGCAAGGAGGCCACGTGCTCGACCGGCTGGTGGGTCGGGCCGTCTTCGCCCAGGCCGATGGAGTCGTGGGTCATCACGTGGATGACCTTGGCCTGCATCAGGGCGCCCAGGCGGATCGCCGCGCGGCTGTAGTCGGCGAAGGCCAGGAAGGTGCCCGAGTACGGAATGACGCCGCCGTGCAGCGCCATGCCGTTCATGGCCGCGGCCATGCCGAACTCGCGCACGCCGTAGTGAACGTAGCGGCCGGCGTAGTCGGGCGTGTCATAGGCGCCCATGCCCTTGACCAGGGTGTTGTTCGAACCGGTCAGGTCGGCCGAGCCGCCGATCATTTCCGGGATGGCCGGGATCAGCTGGTCCAGGGCCGAGCCCGAGTGGACGCGGGTGGCGTTGACCGGCTTGTTCTCGACGGCCGAGGCGATGTGGGCCTCGAGCTTGGCGAAGGCGTCGGCCGGCAGTTGGCCCTTGACCACCGCGCGGGTGAACTCCGCGCCCTTGTCCGAGGCGGCGACGGCGGCTTCCCAGCCCTTGCGGACGCGGGCGCCGCGGCGGCCCACGCTCTTCCAGGCCTTGGCGATGTCGTCCGGCACGGTGAACGGGGCGGCGTCCCAGCCCATGGCGGCGCGGGCGGCGACGATCTCGCTGTCGAACAGGGTGTAGCCGTGGCTGTGGGGGTCGCCTTCCTTCGGACCGGCGCCCTTCGAGATCAGCGTCTTGCACGCGATCATGGTCGGGCGGTCCTGCTTGGTGGCCCAGCGCAGGGCGGCGGCGATCTTGCCGTGGTCGTGGCCGTCGACGACCTTCACGGCCCAGCCGGCGGCCTTGAAGCGCGCGACCTGGTCGCCCGTCTCGGCGATGGTGGCCACGCCGTCGATGGTGGTGTTGTTGTCGTCGAACAGCACGGTCAGCTTCGACAGCTTCAGGCGGCCGGCCAGGCTGATGGCCTCGTGGCTGACGCCTTCCATCAGGCAGCCGTCGCCGGCGATCACCCAGGTGCGGTGATCGACGAGATCCTTGCCGTAGACGGCGGCGAGGTGGGCCTCGGCCATCGCCATGCCGACCGAGGTGGCCAGGCCCTGGCCCAGCGGACCGGTGGTGGTCTCCACGCCCGGGGTGTGGTGCACTTCAGGGTGGCCGGGGGTCAGCGAGCCCCACTGACGGAAGTTCTCGATCTCCTTCATCGTCACGGCCTTGTAGCCGGTCAGGTGAAGCAGGCTGTAGAGCAGCATCGAGCCGTGGCCGGCCGACAGCACGAAGCGGTCGCGGTCGGCCCAGTCGGGCTTGGAGGCGTCGAACTTCATGAACTTGCTGAACAGCACGGTGGCCACGTCGGCCATGCCCATGGGCATGCCCTGGTGACCCGACTTGGCCTTGTGCACGGCCTCCATCGAGAGGACGCGGATGGCGTCGGCCATCTTGATCGGCGAGACGGGCATGGGGCTCTGGCTCTTCGGTTTTTATGTCTGTGGACGGCGGGGGCGCCTGCGCGGCCCGCACGTGACATGCGAGGCCGCCAGGGTCAAGCAACCGGGGCGGAACGCCCGAAGGCTGAGGCCGCTATGCAACGGCGCCCGGACCGGATATAGCTGGACACAGACTTATGCTCATTTTCAGCATAACCTCGAAAGGTCGGCCGCGTGGGTAGCCCGTCGTTCTTCTCTCCCTATCGCCACGGCTTCGTACGCGTGGCCGCCGCCGTGCCGAAGGTGAAGCTGGTCGATCCGGCCGCCAACGCCCGCGCCGTGCTCGACCTCGTCCGCCAGGGCCACGACCAAGGCGTGGCGGTCATGGCGTTCCCGGAACTGGGCCTGACCGGCTATTCGATCGACGATCTGCTGCAGCAGGAGGTCCTGCTGGACGCCGTGGAGGCAGCGATCGGCGCCCTGGCCGAGGAGAGCAAGACGCTTTCCCCGCTGTTCGTGGTCGGTGCACCGCTGCGCCAGGCGGGGCGTCTCTATAATGCCGCCATCGCCATCCACGCCGGCCGCGTGCTGGGCGTCGTGCCCAAGAGCTTCCTGCCCAACTACCGCGAGTTCTATGAACGCCGCTGGTTCACCCCCGGCGCCGGCGTCACCGGCAGGACCCTGATCCTGGCCGGCCAGGACGTTCCGTTCGGGACCGACGTCCTGTTCCGCGCGGACGGCTTCACCGTCGGCGTCGAGATCTGCGAGGACGTCTGGACGCCCAATCCGCCCAGCACCGCCCAGGCCCTGGCCGGCGCCGAGATCCTGCTGAACCTGTCGGCCAGCAACATCACCATCGGAAAATCGGAGACCCGCCGCCTGCTGTGCGCCAGCCAGTCGTCGCGCGCGATCGCCGCCTATGTCTACTCCGCCGCCGGCGCGGGCGAGAGCTCGACCGACGTCGCCTGGGACGGCCACCTCGACATCCACGAAATGGGCGCCCTGCTGGCCGAGACCGAGCGCTTCTCCACCGGCCCGACCTGGACCTTCGCCGACGTCGACGTCGAGCGCATCCGCCAGGAGCGCATGCGGGTGGGCAGCTTCGGCGACGCGATGATGCTGGCCCCGCCCGCCGTTCCGTTCCGGATCATCCCAGTCGAGTTCGCCCCCCCGGCCGGCGACCTGGCCCTGGCCCGGGCGGTCGAGCGCTTCCCGTTCACGCCGTCGGACCCGGCCAAGCTGCGCGAGAACTGCTACGAGGCCTACAACATCCAGGTCCAGGGCCTGGCCCGGCGCCTGGAAGCCTCGGGCCTCAAGAAACTGGTGATCGGCATCTCGGGCGGCCTGGACTCCACCCAGGCCCTGCTGGTGGCGGCCAAGGCCATGGACCAGCTGTCCCTGCCGCGCGCCAACATCCTGGCCTACACCCTGCCCGGCTTCGCCACCTCCGACCGCACCAAGGACAACGCCTGGGGCCTGATGCGCGCCATCGGGACCACCGCCGCCGAGCTCGATATCCGCCCGGCCGCGACCCAGATGCTCAAGGACCTGGGCCACCCGTTCGGGCGCGGCGAGCCGGTCTATGACGTGACGTTCGAGAACGTGCAGGCGGGCCTGCGCACCGACTATCTGTTCCGCCTGGCCAATCACAACGGAGCCCTGGTGGTGGGCACCGGCGATCTGTCGGAGCTGGCGCTGGGCTGGTGCACCTACGGCGTCGGCGACCACATGAGCCACTACAACCCCAACTGCGGGGCGGCCAAGACGCTGATCCAGCACCTGATCCGCTTCGTGGCCCATTCGGGCGACGTGGACGCGGCGACCACCGCTCTGCTGGAAGACATCCTGGCCACCGAGATCTCGCCCGAGCTGGTGCCCGGCGAGCAGACCCAGGCCACCGAAAGCTTCGTGGGCCCCTACGCCCTGCAGGACTTCAATCTCTTCTATATGAGCCGCTACGGCATGGCGCCGTCGAAGATCGCCTTCCTGGCCTGGAGCGCCTGGCATGACGCCGCCCAGGGCGGCTGGCCGGTCGGCCTGCCGGAGACAGCCCGCCGCGCCTACGACCTGGCCGAAATCAGGAAATGGCTGGAGCTGTTCCTCAAGCGGTTCTTCGCCAACCAGTTCAAGCGCTCGGCCGTGCCCAACGGGCCGAAGATCTCGTCCGGCGGCGCCCTGTCGCCACGCGGCGACTGGCGCATGCCCTCCGACGCCAGCGCCGACGCCTGGCTGGCCGAGCTGTCGGCCAATATTCCAGGCTGACGCTTCTCAATGCCGCCCAAGTCGCCACTATAAGGCGCTCGCAAAGCGCCGCCCTGCGCGGCCGCGGTAAGGAACCCTCGTGACGAAGCTCTATCCCGTGATCCTGTGCGGCGGTTCGGGCACGCGCCTGTGGCCGGCCTCGCGCCTGGATCGCCCCAAGCAGTTCCTCAAGCTGCTGGGCCCGCACTCCAGCTTCCAGGAAACCCTGCTGCGGGTGCGCGACCTGGCGGACGGCCAGGAGATCATCATCGTCACCGGCGCGGCGATGATCGACTTCGTGCGCGAGCAGGCGCGCGAGATCGACATTCCCGTCGTGATCCTGGTCGAGCCGGAAGCCCGCGACTCCGCCCCCGCCGTGGCCGCCGCGGCGGCCTATGTCGAGGCTCTCGATCCCGACGCCGTCGCCCTGATGCTGGCCGCCGACCACCATGTGGGCGAGATCGAGCTCTTCAAGGACGCCGCCCGCCTGGCCGCCCAGGCGGCGGGCAAGGGCCTGATCGTCACCTTCGGGGTGCGCCCGACCGGCCCCGCCACCGGCTTCGGCTACATCCGCCCCGGCGCGGCGCTCGACGCCGAGGGCGTGTTCAAGGTCGCCGCCTTCGTCGAGAAGCCCGACCTGGACCTGGCCAAGACCTATGTCGGCCAGGGCTATCTGTGGAATAGCGGCAACTTCGCCTTCAAGGCCTCGACCATGCTGGCCGAGCTGGACGCCTTCGAGCCCCTCATAGCCGAGGCCGCCCGCGAAGCGGTGGCCAAGGCCCAGCGCAGCGATCCTGACGCCGCCTGCCTGAGACTGGATCCCGCCAGCTTCGCCCGCGCGCCGAAGAAGTCGCTCGACTATGCGGTGATGGAGCGCACCGGCCTGGCGGCGGTGGTGCCCGCCGCTTTCAGCTGGTCGGACCTGGGCGCCTGGGACGCGATCTGGGGCGCCTCGCCCCAGGACGGCCACGGCAACGCCGCCCAGGGCGACGTGACCCTCGTCGACTCCCGGGGCGTGCTGGCCCGTTCCACCGGCCCGTTCGTCGGGGCGATCGGGGTCTCGGACCTGATGATCGTGGCCGAACCCGACGCCGTGCTGATCTGCCGCCGCGACGACGCCCAGGCGGTCAAGACCCTGGTCGACCGCCTGAAGGCCAACGGCCGCGACCTGGCCCAGCGCCATCCGGTCTCGGAGGCGGGGGGGATCGAGCGCCGCGTGCTCAGCCATTCGGCCCAGGCCAGCGTCGAGATGTGGCGCTTCTCGGCCGGCGCCGGCGTCGACGCCCCCGGCGCCAACATCCAGGTGCTTCAAGGCCGACTGCGCGTCCAGGATCGCGAATTGGGCAAGGGCGACTTCGTCGCGCTCGCCCCCGGTCAGCCCCTGGCCGCGCTGGAGCCGTCGACCGTGCTGGTCACGACCTTTTCGTGACGTAGCGGTCCAGCTCCAGGATCGCGCAGACGATGTGGTAGAACGAGCTGGCCGGGGCCGCCTCGTCCACGAAGCTTCCATCCGCCTGCAGCTTGTCACGCCACAGGCCCGGCACGGCCACGTCGAAATATTTCAGCAGCGCCTGTGCGCCGTCGGCGGCGGTTTCGGCATAGGACGCCTCGCCGGTGACGTCGGCGGCCAGCACGCCGGCCTTGATCCATTCGGTCTGGGCCCACAGGCGGGCGACGTCGTCATGCACGCTCATGTCGTCGAGCAGGGCGAAGATGGCCACGCCGCGCGCCGGATCGACGCCCGGGCCCTTGCCGATCTCGATCATCCGCAGCGCCGCGGCCTTGGCGCCTTCCCGGCCGGTCAGCGCGCTCCAGCGCAGCAGCAGCCAGGCCCATTCGAACTGGTGGCCGGGCTCGACGATGCGGCCCGCGACGCCCGGCGCCGGGTTCCAGTCGCCGTCATAATACTCGCGCAGGCCGCCGCTCACGGGATCGATGAACCTGGCCAGCGCCAGCTGCGCGATCTCGTCGGCCATGGCCCGCCAGCCGGCGTCGCCCCCCGCCTCGACCCAGGCCAGGCTGGCCTCGAACATGTGCATGTGCGGGTTGGACAGCAGCGGCAGGGTCCGCGGAACGCTCTCCTCGAAACCGGCGACGGGGTGCTTGAGCGTGGCATACAGCGCCTCGCGCAGCTCCAGGGCGATGCGCGGCAGGTCCTCGCGCTCGGGAAGGGCCTGGCTGGCCAGGGCCAGGCCGAACAGGCCGAAGGCCTGGTCGTAGAGGTCGACCTTGTCGTCCAGCGGCGCACCGTCCGAAGCCACCAGGGTGCGGAAGAAGCCGTCCGGCCGGCGATAGCGAGCCAGGTAGAAATCCAGGCCGTGGGCCAGGGCCTCACGCCAGGGCCCCTCCCATCCGAGCAGGCCGGCGGCGGCGTAGGAATAGATCTGGCGCGGCTGCACCCGGGCCCGGCGCGGGGCCTCGACCGGCGTCCCGTCCAGGGCGATCTTCTCGAAGAACCCGCCCTTGTCGTGGTCTGCGCCGACCGTCCACCACAGAGGGAAGGCCTCGTCCAGGGCCCAGGCCTTGAGGCGGTCGCGTAGGCTGACTAGGCGGGCGGGGACGGTCATGGGCTTCTCCAGGGGATCAGGCGTTTCTAGCGGCCGGCGCCGGTGGCGCAACCCTCGGCTTGTGACGCGCCCTCCCATCCCCTAATGGCTTTGCACATGTCCGATCCAGCGCCGCTGAAAGCCGTCTTCTTCGATCGCGACGGCGTGCTGAACGTCGACAGCGGCTATCTGCACGATCCGGCCAGGCTGGAATGGATTCCCGGCGCGCGCGAGGCGATCGCGGCCCTGACCGCGGCCGGCGTCCGCTCGATCGTCGTCACCAACCAGTCGGGCGTGGCGCGCGGCTATTACGGCGAAGACGCGGTCCATGCCCTGCACGCCCACATGCAGGGCGAACTGGCCGTCCTGGGCGGCGCGATCGCCGCCTTCTACCACTGCCCGTTCCACAAGGACGCCGTCGTCGAGGCCTATCGCTGCGACGACCATCCCGACCGCAAGCCCAATCCGGGCATGATCCTGCGCGGCCTGGCCGAGCAGGGCCTGTCGGCGCAGGACTGCGTGCTGGTCGGCGACAATGACAGCGACGTCGAGGCCGCCCGGCGCGCCGGCATGCAAGGCTTCCTGTTCGAGGGCGGCGACCTGCTGGCCTTCCTGCGCGAGCGGCTCGGCCCGCGCTTTCCTCCGGCCCCGGGAAACGGGACGGCCGCTTGATCCGCATCCTGCAGTTCGGCGCGACCGGCCAGACGGCCCAGGCGATGATCGCCACGGCCCAGGGCCGCGCGGCCGTGCAGGCGCTCTCACGACAGGACGTCGACCTCTCTGACATCGCGGCCGTCGAACGCGCGATCGCCGCGGCCGACTGCGACCTCGTCCTCAACTGCGCCGGCTTCACCCTGGTCGACAAGGCCGAGGCCGAGCCGGAGACGGCGCGGGCCGTCAACGCCCTGGCCCCGGCCGCGATGGCGCGCGCCTGCGCAGCCCGCGGCCTGCCGCTGGTCCACCTGTCCACCGACTGCGTGTTCGACGGGACCCTGGACCGGCCCTATCGCGAGGACGATCCGCCCAATCCGCTGTCGGTCTACGGCCGCACCAAGCTCGACGGCGAAACCGCGGTCCTGGCCTGGGAAAAGGGCGTGGTCCTGCGCATCTCGTGGGTGTTCTCCGCCTATGGCCGCAACTTCCTGCGCGCCATGCTGCAGCTTGGACGGACGCGTGACGAACTGCGCCTGGTCGCCGACCAGTACGGCTGTCCGACCGACGCGGTCGCCCTGGCCGAGTTCATCCTGAACGCCGCGCCCCGCTGGATCGCCGCCGAACGGGCAGACCCGGCCTTCGGCCTCTTCCACTTCAACAACGGCCAGGCCGCCTCGCGCCATGACATGGCGCTCGCCGCCCTGACGCGCGACCCCCACACGCGCGCCCGCACGCTCGCCGTCGCCAAGGCCGACTTCCCCGAGCCCGCGCGGCGCCCACTCAATGGCGCGCTGGACAACGGCAAGGTCGCAAAGGTGTTCGGGTGGCGTTCGGAGCCCTGGCAACCGGCCGTGGCGCGGGCGACCGACCAGATCCTCGCCCAGGGTCTCTGACCCCGCGCGAAATTCTGGCGCGGCGGCCCCCGAGGGGCTAAACCCGCTGGAAAGTCTCAACAACAAGGCCCCCGCGCAGAGCCATGCAGATCTTCCTCGACAGCACCGACACCAAGGTCATCGCCGACTTCGCCGCCACCGGCCTGATCGACGGCGTCACCACCAACCCGACCCTGATCGCCAAGTCGGGCCGTCCGATGCTCGAAGTCATCGCCGAGATCTGCGACCTGGTCCCCGGCCCGATCAGCGCCGAAGTCGCCGCCACCACCGCTGACGCCATGATCGCCGAAGGCGCCAAGCTGGCCCAGATCGCGCCCAACGTCGTGATCAAGCTGCCGCTGACCCGCGACGGCCTGATCGCCTGCGGCCACTTCGCCAACGAAGGCGTCAAGACCAACGTCACCCTGTGCTTCTCGCCGGCCCAGGCCCTGCTGGCCGGCAAGGCCGGCGCGACCTACGTCTCGCCCTTCATCGGCCGCCTCGACGACTACGGCTTCGACGGCATGGACCTGATCCGCGACATCCGCGCCATCTACGACAACTACGGCTACGAGACCGAGATCCTGGCCGCCTCGGTGCGCAACACCAACCACGTCAAGGAAGCCGCCATCGCCGGCGCCGACGTCGTCACCATCCCGCCGGCGGTGTTCGGCGACATGTTCAAGCACCCGCTGACCGACAAGGGCCTCGAGCAGTTCCTGAAGGACTGGGCGAGCACGGGCCAGTCGATCCTGTAACCCGGTTTTTTCAGGCGCCGCGATCCCTTGCGGCGTAAGGCGCGGCCCCGGATTCGTCCGGGGCCGCTTCTTTTTGCAACTGCGAAGATGGTTCGCAAACGCGAATTGGCGCGTTAGGGTCGGGAAACCTCGTCGTTGAGGAGCGCGCCCATGAAAGCCGCCGACATCGCCGTCGACATCTGCCTGGCCTCCGCCGAGGAGGCCTTGCGCTTCTCGCGTTTCGTGCAGAGCTTCCTGGCCAGCAACGGCTTCCCGTTCGTGATGATCCACAACACGCCCGAGCTGGGCGCCGAGCGCCGCAAGGTGGTGTTCGAGGACGCCGGCGTGGGCCGAAAGTTCGCGCTGGAATGGCGCATGGACCGCCTGGCCGCCGCCGGGGCCTGACGGTCAAGCTTCAAGAACGGCGTTTCCCGTTTCTGATTTTGGGCGTTACACAGGGGTGATCGTTTCGCCCTGCCCCAGAGTCGCGCCATGAACGACCCCAAATCCGCCCTTCCGCCGGTCGCCGGTACCGCTCTCGACCTGATCGGCCGCACGCCGATGCTGGAGGTGCGTAACCTCGACACCGGCCCCTGCCGCCTGTTCCTGAAGCTGGAGAACCAGAACCCCGGCGGCTCGATCAAGGACCGCGTGGCCCGTTCGATGATCGAGGCGGCCGAGGCCGACGGCTCGCTGAAGCCGGGCGGGACGATCATCGAGGCCACGGCCGGCAACACCGGCCTGGGCCTGGCCCAGGTGGCGGCCCTGAAGGGCTACAAGCTGATCCTGATCGTCCCCGACAAGATGGCGCGGGAAAAGATCCTGCACCTGCGGGCCATGGGCGTGGACGTGCGCCTGACCCGCAGCGACGTCGGCAAGGGCCACCCCGAATACTACCAGGACATGGCCCAGGCCCTGGCCCAGTCGATCCCCGGCGCGATCTACGCCAACCAGTTCTCCAACCCGGCCAACCCGCTGGCCCACGAGACCGGCACCGGCCCGGAGATCCTCGCGCAGATGGACGGCGACGTCGACGCGGTGGTGGTGGGCGTCGGCTCGGGCGGCACCCTGACCGGCGTCGGCCGCTACATGGCCGCCCACTCGCCCAAGACCAAGATGGTGCTGGCCGACCCGGTCGGCTCGATCCTCTGCGACTACGTGGCGACCGGAACCTATGGCGAGGCCGGCTCGTGGATCGTCGAGGGCATCGGCGAGGACTTCATCCCCGACAACGCCCAGATGGACCTGGTCTCGAAGGCCTATTCGATCAGCGACCGCGAGAGCGTCGACACCGCCCGCGAGCTGCTGCGCAAGGAAGGCATCCTGGCCGGCTCGTCCTCGGGCTGCCTGCTGGCCGCCGCCCTGAAATACTGCCGCGAGCAGACGCAGGCCCAGCGCGTGGTGACCCTGGTCTGCGACACCGGCGCCAAGTACCTGACCAAGATGTTCAACGACATGTGGCTGGCCGCGCACGGCTTCGACCAGCGCGAGCTGCACGGCGACCTGCGCGACCTGATCGCCAAGCGCTACGCGGACGGCGGCGTCGTGGCCATCGGCCCGCGTGACACCCTGCTGACCGCCTACAACCGCATGCGCTCGTCCGACATCAGCCAGCTGCCGGTGGTCGACCACGGCCGGCTGGTGGGCATTCTCGACGAGAGCGACATCCTGGCCGCCGTCGAGGGCGGCGACGAGCACCACGAGGAACAGCGCGGCGCGCGCTTCAAGACCTCCGTGGCCGACGCCATGACCCGCGAGGTCAACACCCTCCAGGCCCACCAGGGCGTCGAGGTGCTGCCCGACGTCTTCGATCGCGACGAAGTGGCCCTGGTCTGCGACGGCGACGAGTTCGTCGGCGTGATCACCCGCGTCGACCTGATCAACCACCTGCGCCTGGGCGCGTGAGGCGCGGCATGACGCCGTCCGCGGCCGCGCGCCGGTTCAAGGGCTGACGCGTTGGGAGGCCCGGGGATCGCCGCCCCAGTCGCCCAGGGCTTGCACCCCGCCGGCGGGCTGAAGGGCGGCCCGTTGCTGGAACAGGGTCCTGGCCCGGGCGTAGAGCCGCTCGTCGAACCGGACGAGCGGCGCCATCGCCGCGCGGATGGCCGGATCGCGATGATCGAGCTTGCGCACCGAAGACCTGGTGTTGGACCGCGCGATCCGGGCCGGCGGCTGAAGCCGGATCTGGAGCGCCAGCCGTTCGATCGTCGTGCGCAGATCCTCGCTGATGCCGATCATGTCCAGCGCCTCGAGCCGTTCGAGCGCCAGGTCGATGGCGCCGTCCGACAGCGCGCCGTAGGGCGAGCAGGCCTCCGAGCCCGGATCGCAGGTCATGAACCGCGTCTGGCTGTTGTCGAAGGCCGCGCGGCCCCAGCCGGACAGGTCGGAGAAGAAGCTTTCGAGATCGGACGGCCGCTCGAAGTCCAGCTTCGAGATCCGCTCGACAATGGCCTTCATGTCGTCGTCGAAGGCGTCGAAGCCGTCCCTGTAGTCGGGCTGGCTGTAGCGGTCCATGTAGCGCAGGTGCGAGGCCAGGCGCGCATAGGGGTCGCGAAAGACCGAGATCAGGCGCCGCTCGCCCATGCAGGGCAGGCGGTGAACCTCGTCCCAGAACAGATGGCCGGACACGAAACTCTTCGCACCCAGCTGCCCGCGGGCCTCGCCGGGCAGTCCTTCGATGTAGTTGGCGCGGTCCGCCTTCGGAAACCACCCTCGAAGGGTGTCGACGAAGCTGGTCCCCGCGGTCTTCGGGATGTGCAGAAAGAAGATCTTGAAGGCCGGGCTTCGCTTTTTTCTACGCATGGCGCTGTCCTGTGGAAAAAGTCTCCCCTCCGTCCCACCTTGCCTGACTGACGTCGCCGCCAGCTCGCCAAGGCGCGCCCCTTGATCCGCGACCTTGCGCCTTTCATTTGAGTTCGCAAACCGAAAGCCTTCCCGCATGACCGATATTCCCGGAAAGAACCGCCTGGCCTTCGCCACTCGCGCGATCCACGGCGGCCAGTTCCCCGATCCGACCACCGGCGCGGTGATGGTGCCGATCTACGCCACCTCGACCTACGTCCAGTCGAGCCCGGGCGAGCACAAGGGCTTCGAGTACAGCCGCAGCCACAACCCCACCCGCTTCGCCTTCGAGCGGGCCATCGCCGACCTGGAGAGCGGAACCGCCGGCTTCGCCTTCGCCTCGGGCCTGGCGGCGGCCTCGACGATCCTGGAGATCCTCGACAGCGGCGCCCACGTGATCGCCAGCGACGACCTCTACGGCGGCTCGTTCCGGCTGTTCGACAAGGTGCGCAAGCGCTCGGCGGGCCTGACCTTCAGCTTCGTCGACATGGGCGATCCCTCGGCCATCGAGGCGGCGATCCGGCCCGAGACGAAGATGATCTGGGTCGAGACCCCGACCAATCCGATGCTGCGCCTGGCCGACCTGGAGGCCATCGCGGCCTTGGCCAAGCGTCGCGGCCTGATCACCGTGGCCGACAACACCTTCGCCAGCCCCTATGTGCAGCGGCCGCTGGAGCTGGGCTTCGACATCGTCATGCACTCGGCCACCAAGTACCTGAACGGCCACTCCGACGTGGTGGCGGGCGTGGCCGTGGTCGGCGACAATCCCGAGCTGATCGACAAGCTGAGGTTCCTGCAGAACGCCGTCGGCGCGGTGCTGGGACCGTTCGACAGCTTCCTGGCCCTGCGCGGGGTCAAGACCCTGGCCCTGCGCATGCAGCGGGCCTGCGACAGCGCCCTGGAGATCGCCCGATGGCTGGCCACCCGCAAGGATGTCGAGCGGGTGATCTATCCGGGCCTGGAGACCCACCCCCAGCACGACCTGGCCCGCCGCCAGATGCAAGGCGGCTTCGGCGGCGTCATCTCGGTGGAGCTGAAGGGCGACGAGGCCACGGCCCGCCGCGTGCTGGAACGCACGCGCCTCTTCACGCTGGCGGAGAGCTTGGGCGGGGTCGAGAGCCTGATCGAGCATCCGGCGATCATGACCCACGCCTCGATCCCCGCCGATCAGCGCAAGGCGCTGGGGATCAGCGACACCCTCATCCGGCTTTCGGTGGGGATCGAGGACTGCTCGGATCTGATTTCCGACCTTTCCTCGGCGCTTTCAGCCTGAACAGGTGATGATCCTTGTCGCCGGGCATGGACGGTGACGGATCGGGAGCATTCGACTTGCGCGGGGGCGGCAGCTCCCGCGTCGGGTCCTCGGCCCACAGATGGGCGGCCAGCATCAGGTCGGTCTTGACCGGGCCGAAGTCCTCCTTGGCCGTCCACACGCGAATGGCGGCCTGGGCGAACACCTCCGACAGGTCGGTCACCTCGATCATCGGCGCGGGATCCTTGCGCACCCGCGGATCGTTCTCGGCCCGCTCGCGCATCTTCTGCAGCACAAGGACGAGGTCGGTCTTCAGCGGCACCTTGAACAGCACGTCGGCCCGGCGGGTGCGGTGGGTCGAGTAGTTGAGGATGACGTCGCCGAACACCTTGCTGTTGGGGATCATCACCTTGACGTTGTCGGGCGTAGAGATCTCGGTGAACAGCAGGTCCAGCGACTTGACCGTGCCCTGGCGGGTGGCCGTCTCGATGACGTCGCCGACGCGATAGGGGCGAAACAGCAGGATCATCACCCCGGCCGCCACGTTCGACAGCGCCCCCTGCAGGGCCAGGCCGATGGCCAGCGAGGCCGCGCCCAGCACCGCGATGATCGAGGTCGCCTGCACCCCCAGCTGCTGCAGCACCGCCACCAGGCCGATGGCGACGATGGCGTAGCGCACCAGCGACGAGACGAAGCTCTCGAGGGTCGGGTCTGGATTGGTCCGGTGCACCCGGCCCAGCGCCCGCTTGGCCACCCCGGCCAGCCATCCGGCGGCCCAGAAGGTGACCACCAGGATGATCGAGGCGACCACCAGATTGACGGCGATCTTGCCCAGCCAGTCGACGAAATGGCCGAACATGGTCTCGTCGGCCTTGATGTTGGCGATGGACGGCAGGGCGAGGTCTTCGGGTACGATGGTCGGCTTGCTCATGAAACTCTCGATGGCGCCCCCGCGCCGGCCGGTCAACGACAGGCGGCCAAGGTTCGTTCCGCCTCGAGCATCCTCCCCCTCTGCGGGAGGTGTCGCCGAAAGCGACGGAGGGGGGACGTTTTCGGCTTCCCAGACACTGGCCAGTTAAGCGGCTCCTCCCCCGAGAAACGGGGGAGGGGGGCCGGCGAAGCCGGTGGAGGGGGCGAGACTGGGCTACCGAGGTCCAGCAGCCCCACCCGTAAAATCCCCGCCAAAGCGGGGACTTGAGGCTTTTCCTGAACGCGGGGCGCTCGCTCCCATCGCCGCCTCCCTCGCCCCTGTGGCGAGGGCCCATGCCGGCCGCTGCTCAGGCGGTGGCCGAATGCGAAAGGTCTGAGCAGGCTGAACGATGGATCCTGGGCACAAGGCCCAGGAAGGCGTGAGTTTGGGGCGGAGGGGGATAGAGCAGCGTCCATCCCCGGCGAGTTCGCCAAAGAACCCAACCAATCCAACCCCTTGCAACTTTCTCATCCAATTCAATCAGACGCGCCGAAACGCGCCGCATAATCAAAGCCGTCCCCGCCATGGGGAGGGCTCTTGGTACCGGCCCAAGCGTGGCGAGGACCGCATCGAGCGGGGCCGCTTGAAGCGTCGTGGGAAAAGGCGGGCTTGCAGGAGCGCTCACGAGAGCGCAAATGGGCCGCCAAGCCGTTCCATGACGCGGCGAGCGGGTCGACAGGGCCGGGATCGTTCAAACCGGCCTAACAGGATCAGCCGAGGCTCGCGCCGGATTACCGCGGAGCTATTGGTCCTGCCCGTCCGAGGGACAGCCGGATCCAGGGTTGAAACAGCACCCGCGCCTTCGGCCCTTCGGAATAACGATGCGGCGGAGCGGTCGACGAAGCCGAAACGCTAAAACACATCACGGTCTCCGGGCTCCGCCCGGCCGCTCCGCGCCTCCCCGAACTAACGCGTGCGAACGCGGGAGACTGCGAACCCGCGCCCAACCTCAAGGAACCTCCCCCTGAAGGGGGAGGTGGCCCGGAGGGTCGGAGGGGGTCTTCGACAGACAGCCGAGAAACAGTCGGTTACATCAATTGGCTCGAAACCGCCGCCTTTGAACTCTAAGAGCCGCGCCCATGAGCATGCCCTTCATCGACCTCGCCGCGCAGCAGCGCCGGATCCGCGACAAGATCGACGCCGCCGTGGCGGCGGTGCTGGACAGCGGCGCCTATGTCATGGGTCCGCAGGTTCGCGAATTCGAAGCCCAGCTGGCCGCCTTCGGCCAGGCCGGCAAGGCGCTGTCCTGCGCCAACGGCACCGACGCCATCGCCCTGCCGCTGATGGCCTGGGGCGTGGGCGCGGGCGACGCGGTGTTCTGCCCGTCCTTCACCTTCGCCGCCACCCCGGAAGTCGTGCCGTGGGTCAACGCCACGCCGGTGTTCGTCGACGTGCTGCCCGATACCTACAACCTCGACCCCGCCAAGCTGGAAGCGGCCATCGCCGACGTGAAGGCGCAGGGCAAGCTGACCCCCAAGGTGGTCATCGCCGTCGACCTGTTCGGCCAGCCGGCCGACTATCCGGCCATCAAGGCCATCTGCGAGCGCGAAGGCCTCAAGCTGATCGCCGACAGCGCCCAGGGCTTCGGCTGCACCCTGAACGGCAAGCATCCCCTGCACTGGGCGGACGTGGCCACCACCAGCTTCTTCCCCGCCAAGCCGCTGGGCTGCTACGGCGACGGCGGCGCGGTGCTGACCAATGATCCGGTGCTGTGGGACCTGATGGACAGCTACCGCGTCCACGGCAAGGCGGTCGGCCCGGACCTGGAAGGCAAGACCTTCGACCACGATCCGAAGTACCTCAACACCCGCATCGGCATGAACTCGCGGCTGGACACCATCCAGGCGGCGATCCTGATCGAGAAGCTGGCGATCTTCACCGACGAGATCGCCCTGCGCCAGACGGTCGCCGACCGCTACGCCGCGGGGCTCGCAGGCGTGGTGCTGTCCACGCCCAAGGTCATCGACGGCGGCGTCTCGGTCTGGGCCCAGTACGTCATCGAACACGAGAACCGCGACGGCCTGGCCGCCCACCTCAAGGCCAAGGGCGTGCCGACCGCCGTCTACTATCCGGTGCCGATGCACGTGCAGGCCCCCTACGCGGACTTCCCGCGCGGCGCCGGCGGCCTGCCGGTCACGGAAGCCAAGGCCGAAACCGTGCTGGCCCTGCCGATGCACCCCTATCTCTCGGAGGCCGATCAAACCGTGATCATCGACGCGATCCGGGGTTTTAACGGTTAAGCTGCGCCTCATTGAGGCCGCAACTTCCGGCACTGGTCGGCCGCGAGTGTTTCCCCTAGAAGGGCCCGCATGCACGATCCGGTCACCAGCTTCGTCGTCTCGGTCTTCAGCGCGCCCAGCGCGGCCCTCATCATGGCCGGCGCCATATTGGCGCTGGCGATCGGCCTGATCTTCCAGTCGGGCCACTTCGAGTTCGCGCCGCTGAAGGACGACCTGCAGCGGCGCGCCGAACTACTGTCGGAGCTGCGTGGCAGCGATCCGCAAAGGGCCTTCGCCGAGGCCTTCGCGAATATCGACAAGCGCTTCAGCGGCACGGCCCACCCGACCCTGGAGCTGGGCTGGGCCGCCTATCGCGGTCAGCTGGCGGAAACCGCCGACGGTCGCCTGGCCTCGTCGATCCACGCCGCCGACGCCTTCGAGCATGCCGACGGCCCCGCGCGCACCCTGGAATGGTGGGCCAACCTGCTGGTCGCCATCGGCCTGGTCATCACCTTCATGGGCATCGTCGCGGCCCTGACCGAAGCGGTCGACGCCATGCAGCGCCAGGGCGGCGCGGGCATGCAGACCGCGCTGATGGGCCTCCTGGCCGTGGCCGCCACCAAGTTCTGGACCTCGATCGCCGGCGTGCTGGGATCGATCGTCCTGCGCCTCGTGGCCCGTCGCCGCCGCAAGATCATCGAAGCCTTCGAGGCCCATTTCTTCGCCCTGCTCGACGGCTGCGTCCGCTTCGCCCCGCCTGAAAAGGTGATGCTGGAGCAGCTGGCCGTGCTGTCGCGCATCGAGACGGCCCTGGCCGGAAGCGCCAAGGTCCAGCCCGTCGCGCCGAGCCTGGCCTGATGGCGCTGGCCCGCGCCCGTCGGCGTCGCACGCCCGACCTCGAGGAGGGCGAAAGCTACTACGTCTCGATGACCGACATGATGGTGGGGGTGATCTTCATCTTCATCATCATGCTGAGCTATTTCGCCCTGCAGTTCCGGCAGTCGACCAAGGCCCTGACCGAGGCCAGGCATCCCGAGACCGCCGCCCTGCTGCAGACCGCCACGGCCCTGACGCCGCGCGACGTCACCGTCGAGATCGACGAGAAGGCCCGGGTGCTATGCGTGCCCGAGACCGTGATCGGCGGCGCGGGAACCGATCGCCGCTGCTTCTCCTTCGCCCCGCCGACCAAGACCTCGGGCGTGGCGGTGGCCGCCGTCGACGCCCAGCGCGCGCTGATGGGCTTCCTCGATGCCGACCTGCGCGACGCCGGCGCACCGCTGGTGGGCGACACCGCGGGCGGCGCCCTGTCGTTCTCGGCCGACGCCCTGTTCGAACCGGGCTCATCGACCCTGTCGGCGGGCGGCCGCACGATCGCAGGCCAGGTCGCCGCCTCTCTGGCCAAGCGCCTGCCCTGCCTTTCCTACGGCGGCTCGGCCTCCGCCACCTGCCCCGAGGGCGAGGCCAAGCTGGCTCTGGTCAACGTGGTCAGCCAGACCAATCTCGACGCCTTCACCGCCGAGGGCCAGAAGGCCGCGGCCCTGTCCCTCGCGCGCTCGGCGGCCTTCCACCAGGCCCTGACCGGCGCCCAGCCCGTGCTCGGCGAGCTGCGCAGCGCGCCGGCCGGCCAGCCTGGCTCTCAGCCCCTGCTGCGCGTGGCCAGCGTCGGCCAGTCGCAGGAGGGCGCATCGAAGGTCGGCGAGGGCCAGACGGTGAGCATCCAGTTCATGATGGCCCAGTAGCAGAGGCCCGCGCGGTTGGCGCGCGGCCCCTGCCGGCCTATATGCCGCGCGTTGCGTTTCGCGCCGGCCGGCGCCTCGCGCGTCCACGGCCGAAGAAAGAGCGCGTCATGCCCAGGGACACCCAGCAGACCACATCCGCCCATGCCGGCATGGGCTTTGCCCAGTTCGTCGCCCTGATCGCGGCGATGATGGCCACCAACGCCCTGGCCATCGACTCCATGCTGCCGGCCCTGCCGCAGATCAGCGCCAGCCTCGGCCTCACCGCCGACAACCAGCGCCAATGGGTGATCACCGCCTACCTGCTCGGCTTCGGCGCGGCCCAGATCGCCTACGGCTCGCTGGCCGACCGCTACGGCCGCAAGCCGGTGCTGCTGGCAGGCCTTGCCCTCTACGTCCTCTTCAGCCTGGCCTGCGCCCTGACCACCTCGTTCGAGATGCTGCTGGTCGCCCGGGCCCTGACCGGGGTCGGCGCGGCGGCGACGCGGGTGCTGGCCGTCTCCATCGTCCGCGACTGCTATTCGGGCCGTCGCATGGCCCAGGTGATGTCGCTGTCGTTCATCGTCTTCCTGGCCGTGCCGATCGTCGCGCCCTCGATCGGCCAGGCGATCGTGCTGGTCGCGCCCTGGCGCTGGATCTTCGGCGTCATGGCGGTGTTCGGCGCCGCCGTGATCGCCTGGACCGCGCTCAAGCTGCCCGAGACCCTGCACCCGGAAGACCGCACCCCGATCTCGCCCGGCGCGATCCTGGGCGCCTTCTGCACGGCCCTGACCGACCGCGTCGCCATGGGCTACACCATCGCCGCCACCCTGGTGCTGGCCGGCCTGTTCGGCTTCATCAACTCGGCCCAGCAGGTGTTCGTCGACGCCTTGGGCGCGGGCGAGTGGTTCACCCTGATCTTCGCCGGCATCGCCGGCGGCATCGCTGTCGCCTCGCTCGTCAACGCCCGCATCGTCGAGCGCCTGGGCATGCGCAAGGTCTCGCACGCGGCCCTGCTGGGCTTCATCGCCTTCGCCGGCGTGCACGCGATCATCGCCCACACCCAGCACGAAACGGTCTGGACCTTCGCCCTGCTGCAAGGCGGGATGATGTTCTGCTTTGGCCTGGTGATGTCGAACTTCGGGGCCATCGCCATGGAGCCCCTGGGCCACATCGCCGGCGCGGCCGCCTCGCTGCAAGGCTTCATCACCACCATCGGCGGGGCCCTGGGCGGCTTCCTGATCGGCCAGCTGTTCGACGGCACCGTCGGCCCGCTGACCCTGGGCTTCTTCGGCTTCGGCATGGCGGGCCTGATCGCCGTACTGGTCACCGAGAAGGGCAAGCTGTTCCAGACCGGCCACGGCAGCGGCGCGCCGGACATGGCGCACTAGTCCAGCATCCGCTCCAGGGTCGAAAGCTCGTCGGCCTCGCGGGCGGGCTTGTCCCAGCGGATGCGGTTGATGCGGGGAAAGCGCATGGCCACGCCCGACTTGTGGCGGGTCGAGCGCTGGAGACCCTCGAACGCCACCTCGAAGACCAGGCCGAACTCCAGGTCGGCGCGCACCGACCGCACCGGCCCGAACCGCTCGACCGTATGGTCGCGGACGAACTTGTCGATCTGTTTGAGCTCCTCGTCAGTAAAGCCGAAATAGGCCTTGCCCACCGGGGTCAGCTTGCGCTCGCCCGTCTCGTCCTGCCGCCAGACGCCGAAGGTGTAGTCGGAATAGAAGCTCGAACGCTTGCCGTGCCCCCGCTGGGCGTACATCAGCACAGCGTCCACCAGGTGCGGATCACGCTTCCACTTGAACCACGGTCCCTTGGGACGACCGGGCTCGTAAGAACTGTCCCAGCGCTTGAGCATCAGGCCCTCGGCGATGGTCGGATCGCCAGGCGGCGGGTCGGCGCGCAGGGCGGCAAGGCCGTCCCAGGTCTCGAAAGGCTGCAGCGGCGACAGGTCGATGCGGCTCATCGACAACCGCCCGATGAAGGCCTCCAGCCGTTGGCGGCGCTGGGCGAAGGGCATGTTCCGCAGATCCTCCTGCCCGTCGAGCAGGAGGTCATAGGCCCTGATCCCGGCCGGATGGGCGGCCATCAGCTTGGCGTCCACCGTCTTGCGGTTCAGCCGCTGCTGGAGGTCGCCGAAGCTGGCGACCGCGCCGTCGCGCATGACCAGGAGCTCGCCGTCCAGCGCGCCTTCGAAATCCAGCGCTTCGAGCACGTCGGGAAAGGTCGCCGAGATGTCGTCGCCGGTGCGGGTATAGAGCCGCCGCTCGCCGCGCTCGCTGACCGCCTGCACGCGGATGCCGTCCCACTTCCATTCGGCGGCGTAGTCGGCCGGATTGAGCTTTGCGAAATCCACCGCCTCGTCGACGGCCTGGGCCAGCATCACCGGCCGGAAACGGCCCGGGGCGTCGGGCGATGGCCGATCGGACCGCCCCTCCAGCCAGGCGAAGAGATCGCCATAGGGCGGCTCGATCGCGTGCCAGACCTCCTCGATCTCGCCGATCGGCACGCCGCCCAGATTGGCGCAGGCCTGCTTGGCCAGCCGCGAGGACACCCCCACCCGCAGCCCGCCGGTCATCAGCTTGAGCAGCGCCCAGCGGCCGTCGGCGTCCAGCGCGTCGAGCCAGCCTTCGATCAGCGCCTGCGCCTGGGCCCGCGAGGTCGCCTTCAGCGCCTCGACGACTTCAGACAGCTCCGGCTCGCGGTTGGCGCCGGGCCGGGCGGGCCAGACCAGGGCGACGGTCTCGGCAAGATCGCCGACATAGTCGTAGGACCAGGCGAACAACTGGGCGTCCATCCGCGCCTCGACCGCCTTCCTGATGAAGGCCGGCTTGGCGGCGTCGAACGACAGGGCGCCGGTCAGGGCCGCCAGGGCGTAGCCGCGATCCGGGTCCGGGGTCCCGCGCAAGAAGTCCTCGATCAGGGTCAGCTTGGCGTTGCGCGAGGCCGTCAGCGACAGGCGATCGAGAAGATGGGCGAAGGCGCGCATGGCTAGAGAATGTCGCGCCGGGGCGCAGGTTCAAGCGACGATGCTTGCGCGCAATTCAAACATTCGTTTAACTCATGATCGAGGGAGACGCCGATGACCTTCCAGCCGCCCCAGCCGTTTGCGCCGCACACCCGCACCAGCCCGCTCACCGCGCCATGGGAGCCGATCTACGCCGACGTGCGCGAGGACCGCTGGGTGTTGGGACTGGAAGCCCGCGAGGCGCACGCCAATTCGCGCGGCGGACCGCATGGCGGGTTGATCGCCGCCCTGGCCGACAACGCCATGGGCCTGTCGTGCGGAGTGCGGATGCGCCGCGAAGGGCTGGCCTTCAACGGCTTCGTCACCGTCTCGCTGGGCGTCGACTACCTGGCCGCACCGAGCCTTGGCCAATGGCTGGAGTTCGACACCGACTTCATCAAGCCGGGCAAGAGCCTGTGCTACGCCGAGGCCACGGTCCGCGCCGACGGCAAGCCCGTGGCCCGCGCGCGCGGCACGTTCAAGGTGGTCTGAAACCGGCCCATCGCGCTTGCAGCCCCGCGCGGCGCCTCGCTATAGCTTGGCGATAGTAATGTTCGGGGGAACAACCATGCACCGCTGCACCGTCGCCGCCGTGGCGCTCGTCGCCGGCCTGTCCGCCACCGCCCTGCCCGCCGCCGTCCTTCCGGGCGCGGCCTGGGCCGCCGGCCAGCAGGAGGTCGCCTCCGGCCAGCCCGACATCAGCTGGCAGGACCGCCTGCCCCGCCGCACCGGCCAGGTCGCCATTGCGCAGGCCCACGCCACGCTCGACCTGGGCTCGGACTTCTACTTCCTCGACGCCGCCAGCGCCCGCCGCGTGCTGACCGAGGGCTGGGGCAACCCGCCCGACGCCGCCGACGGCGTGCTGGGGATGATCTTCTCCAGCCGCTACAAGCCGCTGGACGCCGAGGCCTGGGGCGTGGTCGTGACCTATGACGACATCGGCTACGTCTCCGACAAGGACGCCAAGACCACCGACTACGACAAGCTGCTGGTCGACCTGCGCTCGGGCGAGGAAGAGTCCAACGCCCGTCGCAAGGAAGCCGGCTACCAGACCATCCATCTGGCCGGCTGGGCCGAGCGCCCCAGCTACGACGCCGACAAGCACGTGCTGGTCTGGGCCCGCGACCTGGAGATCGGCCAGGGCGAGGGCCACTCGCTGAACTACGACATCCGCGTCCTGGGCCGCAAAGGCGTGATCAGCCTGAACGCCGTGGCCGCGCCGCAGTCTCTGGCCGAGCTGCACGGCATGGCCGGCCGGATCGCCGCCACCGCCCAGTTCGACCAGGGCTCACGCTATGTCGACTTCAAGAAGGGCGAGGACAAGGTCGCCGAGTATGGCGTCGCCGGCCTGATCGCCGCGGGCGCGGGCGTGGCGGCGGCCAAGAAGTTCGGCCTGCTGGCCCTGCTGATCGCCTTCGGCAAGAAGGGCGCGGTGTTCCTCATCGCGGCCTTCGGAGGCCTCGTCACCTGGCTTCGCGGCAAGTTCGGCGGCGGCAAGAAGCCCAAGCCCGGCCCCAAGCCGGGCGGGCCCGACCTGATCTCTTAAGGCCTACTCGCCGTCCTCCTCGTCATAGCCGACCAGGCGCAGGGCGCGGGCTGAGATGCCCTCCAGCTCGCACCACCGCTCGAGGGCCTCCTCGCGGCCATGGGTGATCCACACCTCGCCGGGACGCAGCTGCGCCAGGGTGTCGGTCAGTTCGTCCCAGTCGGCGTGGTCGGAGATGATCAGCGGCAGCTCGACGCCGCGCTGGCGGGCGCGGGCCCGCACGCGCATCCAGCCGCTGGCGAAGCAGTCGACGGGATCGGGAAACCGGCGGCTCCAGCGATCGGCCAAGGCCGAAGGCGGGGCGACGATGATCGATCCGGCGAAGTCGCCGGCCTTGCCGCGCTCGGTGGTCGCGGGCGCCAAGGGGCCCAGGTCGACGCCGTGGGCCTCGTAGAGGCGGTTCAGCCGCTCCATGGCCCCGTGCACGTGGATCGTCCGGTCCCAGCCGGCCTCGCGCAGCAGGCGGATCACCCGCTGGGCCTTGCCCAGGGCGTAGGCCCCGACGATGTGGGCCCGCTCGGGGAACTGCTCGACCGACTTCAGGAGGGCGGCGATCTCGCCCTTGTCGTCAGGATGGCGGAAGACCGGCAGGCCGAAGGTCGCCTCGGTGACGAAGACGTCGCACGGCACGGGCTCGAACCGGGCGCAGGTGGGGTCGCGGCGGCGCTTGTAGTCGCCCGAGACGACGATGGTCAGTCCCCCC
The DNA here is from genome assembly GCF_029543245.1 of Caulobacter endophyticus. Classification (GTDB taxonomy): domain Bacteria; phylum Pseudomonadota; class Alphaproteobacteria; order Caulobacterales; family Caulobacteraceae; genus Caulobacter; species Caulobacter endophyticus_A. The sequence goes on along the minus strand of NZ_JARQWV010000007.1, from coordinate 46,106 downwards.
CAGCGCACCACCGCCTGGGCCGAACCCAGCACGTGGCCGGCCGGGACGAGGGAGACCTCGACGTCGTTGATCGCGACGCTCTGGCCATAGGGCAGCGGCTGGCGGCCGACGACCGCGAAATCCTCGCCGTAGCGCTCGGCCATGATCGCCAGGGTTTCGGGCGTGGCCAGCACGGTGTTGTGGCCGGCGCGGGCGTGGTCGGAGTGGCCGTGGGTGATCACCGCCCGGTCCACGGGGCGGACCGGATCGATGTAGAAGTCGCCGGGCGGGCAGTACAGCCCTCCGGGCTTCGGACAGAGAAGATCCTGGGGCTTGATCACGGCTGGATAAGACAACGCGCGATCCTGTAAGCCTATCCCTCATGAGCGAGACGGATATCGGCGAACAGCACCGCCTCATCGCCAAGGCGATGAACGAGGGAAGCCCCCAGGCCAAGGCCCTAGGCTTTTCCACCCTGGAGATCGGCGACGGCGTCGCCATCCTCAAGGTGCCCTACCGCACCGAGCTGGTCGGCGATCCCGAGACGGGGGTCATCGCCGGCGGCGTGGTCACCACCCTGCTCGACCACGCTTCGGGCCAGGCGGTGCACGCGGCCATGAGCCACTGGACCTCGATCGCCACCCTGGACCTGCGCATCGACTACATGCGGCCGGCCGAGCCGGGGAAGGACATCCTGGCCCGCGCCCACTGCTACAAGCTGACACGCTCGGTCGCCTTCGTCCGCGCCGTGGCCTACGAGACCGATCCCGAAGACCCGATCGCCGCCGCCCAGGCCGCCTTCATGCTGGATTCAAGCGCCGGCAAGAAGGCCGGCGCCAACCTCAAGCCGCCAGGATCCAGCAAGCCGGACGAGAACAAGAAGGAGGGCGGCCAATGAGCGAAGCCCAGGATCGCCTGATCGCCGTGCTCGGCGCCATTCCCTACGCCCGCTTCATCGGCATGAAGGCCGAGTTGGCCGGCGACGAGATGACCGCCATCCTGCCGTTCTCGCCCGAGATCGTCGGCAACCCGATGCTGCCGGCCATCCACGGCGGCGTGCTGGGCGCCTTCATGGAGATGACCGCCCTGGCCCAGCTGTCCATCGCCGAGACCCTCAAGCGCCAGCCGCGCACCATCGACGTCTCGATCGAGTATCTGCGCTCGGGCCGGCCCCTGACCACCTATGCCCGCGCCCAGATCAAGAAGGTCGGCCGACGGATCGCCAACGTCCATGTCGAGGCCTGGCAGGAACAGCGCGCGGCCCCGATCGCGGCCCTGCGCGGACACTTCCTGCTGACCGGGGCCGAGGACTGATCCTCCCCCGGTTGCGGCGGCGGGGCGCAAGCCGCGCCCACCCGGCAACCGGCCAAGAAGGCAATAATTTTCACCCCTCGCCGCCAAGGCGCTCACATTAATCCAATGTAATCCGCATTACAGGTCGGATAGTTTCTTAAAACCGCGTCATGACGCAAAGGTAACGGGTGTTCGTCCCTCGCCCGACCTATACCTCCTTTCACCGGACGCGGACGTCGCGCCGGGCAAACAACTCAGGGACTAAACCAATGACCTTCTCGAACAACGCTTTTGCTTCGCTCGCCAGCCTGGTGCTCGCCGTGCTTCCCCTCGTCGTCGTCGCCGGCTTCATCTCGCCGAGCTTCTAAGTGAACGCCGCGTAGCTCCGCCGGCCCGATCCCGGCGGAGCATGGCGCCTGGCGAATTCATTCGCCAAAGAATAGATCGGAAATAATTCGAAACTTACTTGTTTCGATAGATATCAGAACGTTGCCTTTGCAGCGAACTTGCAGCGATACCGTCGATTTTCGACCCTATAATCGCTCAAATATCGTCATCAAACATTGAATTACGATCTCTAAAAATCCCGCCTCCGCAGGATTTTACTTCGCATATCGGCGGAGTTGTTGCGGACAAGGGGATATTCTTAGAGATGAACAGAACCAAGCTGGCCTGCCTGGCCACGACGGCGCTGTTCGGCGGCCTGCTTTCGGCCGCCGGCGCCTACGCCCAATCGACCGCCACCACCGAACTCGATACCGTCGTCGTCACCGCCGCCTCGGGCCCCAAGACGATGGACGGGACCATGGTCGCCGAGACCGCGCCCAAGGGTAAGTACACGGTCACTAACGAGTTCCTGAACCGCCAGGCCGACGGCCAGACCGTGCTTCAATCGCTGAACCTGGTGCCGGGCCTGGTGTTCACCAACAGCGACCCCTACGGCTCGTCGGGCGGCAGCATCCGCCTGCACGGCCAGGACGGCGCCCACATCGGCTTCCTGGTCGACGGCGTGCCGCTGAACGACGGCGGCAACTACGCCATCTATTCAAACCAGCAGGTCGACGCCGAGCTGATCCAGCAGGCCAACGTCAACACCGGCTCGACCGACGCCGACTCCGTCACCGCCTCCTCGACCGCCGGCGTGATCAACTACACCACCCTGCGCGCCACCAAGGACTTCGGCGTGGTCGCCAAGGCCGGCGTCGGCACCGACAACTTCCGCCGCGCCTTCGCCCTCTTGCAGACCGGCGAGTTCGGCCCGCTGGGCACGCGCGCCTGGATCGCCGGCAGCTGGCAGAAGTACGACAAGTTCAAGGGTCCGGGCACGCTCGAGAAGAAGCAGGTCAACGCCCGCATCGAGCAGGACCTGGCCAAGCCGGGCGACTTCCTGGCGCTGAACTTCAACTACAACGAGAACCGAAACAACAGCTACTACGCGCCCTACCTGACCAACGCCGACGCCTCGGTGGCCGGCGACGTGGCGACCTACGGCGAGGACTACGACTTCAGCACCACGCCAGGCACCTCGAACTACTATGGCCTGCGCCTGAACCCGTCGAACACCGGCACGATCCGCGGCCAGTCGCGCTTCACCCTGCTGCCGAACCTGAAGCTGACGGTCGATCCGTCGTTCAACTACACCCTGGCCAACGGCGGCGGCTCGACCAGCCTGTCGGAAACCTCGATCCAGCTGAAGAACAGCGCAAGCAAGGGCGTCGACCTCAATGGCGACGGCGACACCGGCGACACTGTGCTGGTCTACTCGCCCAGCAACACCAACACCCGTCGCTGGGGCCTGAACACCTCGCTGATCTGGGACGTGGCCGACCACCACCGCGTGCGCTTCGCCTATGCCTGGGACGAGGCCCACACCCGCCAGACCGGCGAGTACAGCGTGCTGAACAGCAACGGCGACCCGACCGACGTGTTCAGCGGCAAGGACGGCTACGGCGTGGCGGTGCTGACCGCGGACGGCGACGTCGCCCAGAAGCGCAACCGCGCCTCGGTGGCCACCTTCAACCAGTTCAGCGTCGAGTACCGCGGCGAATTCCTGGACGAGAAGCTGGTCGCCAACATCGGCGTGCGCCTGCCCACCCTGGATCGCGAGCTGAACCAGTACTGCTACTCGCGCGCCGGCTCGACCACCTACTACTGCTCGTCGATGACCCCGACGGCGACGGCCACCAAGGCCGACGGCGCGGTGGCCTCGGTCGTCACCGTCAACGGCGCGACCTACTTCTCGCCGTTCTCGGCCAAGAAGAGCTATGACGATATCCTGCCGAACGTGGGCCTGTCGTACCGCATCGGCGACAACCACTCGGTCTACGGCAGCTATTCGGAGCAGATGTCGGCCCCGAAGGTCGACAACCTCTACACCCTGACCAGCACCGGCGCTCTGGGCAATGTCGAGCCGGAAACCGGCCAGACGGTGGAGGTCGGCTACCGCTTCCGCACGCCGACCGTGATGGCCTCGGCCAGCGTCTACCACACCAACATCCAGAACCGGATCGTCACCACCGTCGACCAGAACGACGGCACCTACATCGACCGCAATGTCGGCGACGTCGAGATCCAGGGCTTCGACGCCCAGGCCCAATGGCGCCTGGACGACAGCCTGACGATCTACGGCTCGATGGCCTATACCGACGCCAAGCTGCAGGACGACCTGGCCGTCAGCTACAGCTCGACTACGGGCCTGGCCACCTATGCCGACACCGCCGGCAAGCAGGTGGTGGAGACCCCGAAGTGGACCTTCGCCGGCCGCCTGACCTACGACATCGGCAAGTTCCAGATCGGCGTGCAGGGCAAGTTCATCGGCGAGCGGTACATGACCGACGTCAACGACCAGAAGCTGCCGCACTACACGGTGTGGGACGCCGACGTCCGCTACGACCTGGGCGGCGACGGCTGGAAGAAGTCGTACCTCCAGCTCAACGTCACCAACCTCTTCGACAAGTTCTACTACGGCAACCTGTCGGGAACCCAGACCAGCGCCACCCCGGGCGATCCGGGCTACGGCCGCACCTACGCCTATGTGGGCGCCCCGCGCGCGGCGGTGCTCAGCCTGCGGACGGCCTTCTAAGGCCGTATCTCAGATCGCGTGAGGAAGGGGCGGCTCGGCGACGGGCCGCCCCTTTTTCGTGGCCGCCAGCGCCGCCGCCGTGCGGTGCAGTATGGCGTGGCGGTCGGCCAGGCGATCGATGTCGGGGTCGTAGCCGCCGCCGATCACGCCCACGACCGGCACCTCCCGTTGCAGGCAGGCGCCCAGCACCCGCGCCTCACGAGCGGCGATGCCGGCGTTGGTCAGGGACAGACGCCCCAGCTTGTCGTCCGCATGCGGATCGACGCCGGCGTTGAAGAACACGAGGTCGGGATCCACCCGCGCGATGAGCTCGGGCAGGATCGCGTCGAGGCGGGCCAGATAGGCCGCGTCGTCGGTCCCATCCGGCAGCTCCACGTCGAGGTCGCTGGCGGCCTTGCGATGCGGAAAGTTCTTCTCGGCGTGCATCGAGAAGGTGAAGACGCTGGGATCGCCCTCGAAGATCCGCGCCGTGCCGTCGCCCTGGTGGACGTCGAGGTCGACGACCAGCACCTGGGAGACGCGCCCCTCGGCCTGGAGCAGACGGGCGGCGACGGCCACGTCGTTGAACACGCAGAAGCCGGCGCCGGAAGCCGCCTCGGCATGATGGCTGCCGCCGGCGGTGTTGCAGGCGATCCCGTGCTCCAGGGCCAGGCGCGCGGCCAGGATCGTGCCGCCGGTCGCGGCGCGGGCGCGGATGGCGACGCTCTCGCTGTTGGGCATGCCGATGCGGCGCACGATCTCGGGCGGCAGGGAAAGCTCGACGACGCCGCGCACATAGTCGTCGGTATGCGCCAGGCGCAGAACCTCCAGGGCTGCGAACTCCGGCTTGTGGAAGCCGCCCGGCCCCGGCAGCCCCTCGGCCTCCAGCACGCTGGCCAGCTTCGAGAACTTGTCCATCGGGAAGCGGTGGCCGGGCGGCATTTCGGCCCGGAAGGCGGGGTGATGGACGATGGGCGGCGGGGGCGGCGGCATGGCCCGAAGGATGGGCGCCGCGACCATGCGGCGCAAGGCTGACGCTATGGGCAGGCTTGCCCTGCCCGTCCGTGAAGCTTATCGCAGCGCACCATGCAGACGCCCGAGAACCTCGCCGAGATCCTGACCCTCGAACCGATCGAGGTGAACCTGTTCCGGGGCGTCAGCCCCAACGACGGCTTTCCGCGCATCTTCGGCGGCCTGGTCATCGCCCAGGCCCTGACGGCGGCCTACCAGACCGTGGGCGACCGGGTCTGCCACTCGCTGCACGCCTACTTCATCCGCCCCGGCGACGTGAACGCCCCGGTGCTCTACGAGGTCGAGCGGGCCCGCGACGGCGGCACCTTCACCACCCGCCGGGTGGCCGCCATCCAGCACGGCGAGCAGATCTTCAACCTGGCGGCTTCGTTCCAGACGCCGGAAGTGGGCCTGGAGCACCAGTTCGAGGCGCCCGACGTTCCCGCCCCCGAGACCCTGCCGACCGAGGCCGAATACCTGCGCAGCCTGGGCGACCAGATCCATCCCAAGATGCTGGCCTTCATGGAGCGCCCGCGCCCCGTCGACCTGCGCTGGATCGACCCGCAGAACCCCGTGGCCCCGGTCAAGAAGTCGGGCGACAAGCAGGTGTGGATGCGCGCCGTCGCCCCGCTGGGCGAGGACATCCGCATGCAGCAGGCCGCCCTGGCCTATGCGTCGGACATGGCCTTCATGGAAAGCGCCCTGCGCCCGCACGGCCTGATCTGGACGACGCCGGGCCTGCAGGCCGCCAGCCTCGACCACGCCATGTGGTTCCACCACCCCTTCGACTTCAACGACTGGACCCTGTTCTCGCAGGACAGCCCCAGCGCCTCGCAGGGCCGGGGCCTGGTGCGCGGCCAGATGTTCAGCCGCGACGGCAAGCTGGTGGCCTCGGTGGCGCAAGAGTGCCTGATGCGGATCCGGAAGTAGGGCGCCCCCTACTCTCCCGCACTAAAGCCCGTCATCCCGGCCGTAGCGTAGCGAAGAGCCGGGACCCAGGGGCCGCCACCCTGCGCCCGGCCTTCGCGGGACGGCTGATCCAACTTCGGCGCCCAGTCCCCTGGGTCCCGGGTCTACGGCCCGCTTCGCGGCCCTTCGCCCGGGATGACGACCAAGGTTGGTGGAGGAGATCCCTCGCCCTTCACCCCCGCCCCGTCACCGAAGCCAGCGCCCGGGCGATCTGGTGGACGTTGTAGGGCTTGCGCACGATCGGGGCGTCGAAGCCCATGGGCGCGGCCTTGTCGGCATAGCCGGTGGCGAAGACGAACGGCCGGCCTTCCTTGCGCAGCACCTCGGCGACGGGGGCCACCGACTGGCCGTTGAGGTCGGCGTCGAGCACGGCCGCGTCGAAGGTCTGCTCCAGCATCGACAGGGCCTCGCCCAGCTCGGCCGCGCAGCCGACCACCTCGACGCCGCTGTCCTCCAGGCCCGCCTCCAGCTCCATGGCCAGCAGCAGCGAGTCCTCGACGATCAGCACCTTGAGGCCGGCGATGGCCCCGGCGCGGAAGTTCTCGTCGCCGCCGCCGATGGTCTCGACGATGCGCTCGGGCTCGGCCGGCGCCGGCTCGGGCTCGGGCGCATCGGCCAGGGCCGAGGCGGCGGCGTGGATCATCGCGGTGACGCCGCTGCGGCGGTAGTCGATCTTGGCCTCGCCGCCCAGCTCGCGCCCGACCACGTCCTCGACAAGGGTGGCGCCGAAGCCGCGCGTGGTCGGCTCGCTGGTCAGCGGACCGCCGGTCTCCAACCACTCCAGGCTGAACCCGCCATCCGGCGAGCGGCGCCAGACGATCTCGACCCGGCCCGCCTCGGTCGACAGCGAGCCGTACTTCACCGCATTGACCGCCAGTTCGTGCAGGGCCAGCGACAGGGCTGCGGCCGCACGCGGAGTCAAGAACAGCTCGGGCCCGTCCCAGCGGGTCTGGTTGGGCGCCAGGCCGCCCAGCTCGGCGGCGGCGATACGGCCCAGGGTCGCTCCGCGCCAGCGCGCCGCGCTGATCAGGTCGTGGGCCGAGCTCATCGACTTCAGCCGCGCGGCGAAGGTCTTGAGGAAGGCGTCCAGCGACGAGCTCTTGCGCGCGGACTGGGCGGCGACCGACTGCACCACCGCCAGAATGTTCTTGATGCGGTGGTCGAGCTCGGCGACCAGGTTATCGCGCCGCTCGTCGGCCTCGCGCTGGTCGGTGATGTCCTGCACCACGCCGATCAGCAGGTCGGGCTGGCCCTCGTCGTCCAGCACCATGACGCCGCAGCCGCGGCTCCACTGCTCGTGACCGTCCACGCCCTGGGCCCGGCGATACTCGACCTCGTAGCGGCCGGTCTCGCGCAACTGGGCGCGCAGGTCCTCGCGGGTGATCTCGCGGTCCTCGGGGTGGACATAGGGCCAGACGGCCTTGCCCTCCTCGCCCGGCATCTCGCCGGCGGGAATGCCGCTGATGCGGGCCATCCGCTCGCTGATGCGCACGCGGTCGGTCTTGACGTTCCACTCGAACTCGCCGAGCCGGGCCGCGCTCAAGGCCAGGGCCAGGCGCTCGGCGTCCAGAAGGCGCTCGGCGGCGGCCCGCGCCTGGTCGGCCCCGCGGATCAGTTCCTCGACGGCCAGATCGGCCAGCTCGGCCAGCGTGTCCAGCAGTCCAGGCGCAATGGCGTCGCGCGGCAGGTCGTCCTCGACCGCCAGCACGCCGACCACCAGGCCGCGCGGATCTCGCAGCGGCGCGCAGGCGAAGAAGGCCCGGCCCGAAACGTCGACATGCAGGGCCGATCGGCTGCATTTGACCACCAACTCTGCCAGCGGCGTGTCGCGGGAAATGGAATCGGCAGCGTGACCGACGCGGCCGGCCAGCCGAATGCGCTCCGGCTCGATCAGCATCAGGGCCGCGCGCGGGGCCTCGAACAGCCGCGCGGCCAGCCGCGTCAGGCGCGAAAGGCGCGGATCGTCGGCGTCCTTCCACGCTCCGGCCAGAGCCGTCGCCGCCCGCAGCCTGCGGGCCTCCTGGTCCGATGCTCGTTCTGCATCCGCGTCCGCCATGATTCGAACATAGACCGGCTTCTCGCGTGGCGCGAGCGGGGATCGGATGCTCCAGCGCGATCTCCTGTGGTGAAGCTTTTCCGGTCGCGCTAAGGTGGGAACTGGCCGTGCGGGCTCCGCGTTGACGGGGCGCAGCTTCAGCTGCACTTCCCGTAAAGCCCGCCGCGAACCGGAGACGACACATGCCCGCGAACGCCTTGAACACCGCTCAGAACGAAGCCGACAAGGCGACGGCCGCCGCCGGTGCGGCCGCCGAGCACGCCGAGCGCTCCTTCGCCGAGGCCGCCAGCGCCGCCAAGGCCAGCTTCGCCGACGCCGCCAAGCGCCTGGAAAAGAACCTGGTCGACAGCTTCGACACCCTGCGCGCCCAGAGCCGCACCTACACCGACACCGCCGGCCAGCAGCTGGAAGACGCCCAGAAGTACGTCTCCGAGCGCGTCCGCGAACGTCCGATCACCGCCACCCTGGCCGGCCTCGGCGTCGGCGTCCTCCTGGGCCTCCTGCTCGCCGGCAGCCGCAGCCACAACAAGTGATCTTCGAAAAGACCCTGATGACGCTGGCAGCGGCCGCGGCGATCGCCGCGGCCGCTGCCGTGAGCGTGTTCGCCGCCGCCTTCGCGCTGTACGCGGTGCTGGCCCCGCTGCTCACCTCGGCCGGCGCGGCCGCGGTGGTCGCCGCCGTGGCCGCCTTCGTGGTGGCGGTGGCCGGGCTGATCGCCGCCAACCGGGCCGAGGCCAGCCGCGTGCGCCATGCGCCGCCGCCCGAGGTCAACGGCTTCGCCGAGCGCATTGTCGACATCGTCAAGGACCGTCCGATCCTGTCGATCGGCGCGGCCCTGGCGGCCGGCGTCTTCGCGCTCAAGAACCCGACCTTCACGGCGGCCGTCGCCCAGGCCTTCATGGCTTCGAGGACGCCGCCCAAGCGCTGAGATTTTTTCAGCGCCAACGCCTAGCTTTCAACCGCCCCCGGCCCATCTTCCGGGGGCGTTTCGCCATGGAGTGACCATGTTCAAGCTGCCCGACCTGCCCTACGCCTACGAGGCGCTTCAGCCGACCATCTCGGCCAACACCCTCCACTTCCACCACGACAAGCACCACGCCGCGTACGTCAACGCGCTGAACGGCCTGCTGCCGGAAGACGACAGCCGCTCGCTGGAAGCCGTCATCGCCGACGCCGGCCCGGGCAAGGTGTTCAACAACGCCGCCCAGGCCTGGAACCACGCCTTCTTCTGGGAATGCATGGCTCCCGCCAGCGCCGGTCCGGGCGAAGCCCTGGCCAAGGCCATCGACGCGACCTTCGGCGGTCTGGCCGGCCTGAAGGAAAAGTTCGTCGCCGAGGGCGTCGGCCACTTCGGTTCGGGCTGGGCCTGGCTGGTCGCCGAAGGCGACAAGCTGTCGATCATCTCGACCCACGACGCCGACGGCGCCATGACCAAGCCGGGCGTGACCCCGCTGCTGGTCTGCGACGTGTGGGAGCACGCCTACTACCTCGACCACCAGAACAACCGTAAGGGCTTCCTGGAAGCCTGGTTCGACGCCCTGCCCAACTGGGCCTTCGCCGACGCCCAGTACGCCGCGGCTCAAGGCCAGGGCGAAGCCTGGAAGTACCCGGTCTAAGCAACCGACCGAGGGCCGACCTCGAGAAGGGCGGGATCGCGAGATCCCGCCCTTCTTGCGTTCAGGGGTCTGTCCCTGGACAGATCGACACTCACCCGAGCACTTCCCCACGAAACCGTCTTCCCCGCGAAGGCGGGGATCCAAGCTGGCTTTCAGGAGGTGGCGCGGCCGTGGATCCTCTTCGGGTTCGGCTTGGTTCCCCGCCTTCGCGGGGATGTTCGGATGAAAAATGGCGTGGATGCCGAGAGTAGATCGCTCCTAGGAGACGATCTTGCAGTTTGGCCGCCGGTTCACCGCCCAGGTGCGCCAGACGACGAAGCCGGTGCGCTCGAAGGCCATGGCGGTGATGCGCATCTCGGCCTCATCGGCCTCGATGAGGTTGAAGCTGGGCGGCACGCCGCGCTCGCGCACCGACAGGGTGCCCGAGCCCACCGCCTGGGTGCAGCCGCCGGCATAGGGATAGGCGTGCACGAACGGCGCATGGATGTGGCCGGTCAGCACCAGGTCGGCGCCGGCGTTGGCGAAGGCCAGTGCGGCGGCCTGCCCGCCCCGGACCTTTGCGGTCATCGGCCCGCCCATCATCTCGATCAGCGGATGATGGCAAACCACCACCTTCAGCCGCCCGGGCGGCTCGGCGGCCAGCCGTTTGGCCACCGCCTTGGTCTGCGAGCGCGACACCGCCCCCTTCGACCAGTTCCAGCGGATCTGGGCGCCGCGCGCCGAATTGAGGGTGAATACCGCCGCGCGCTCGTCGCGGTAGGCCAGGCCGTCCGGCGCGCCGAACCGCGCCTCATAGCGCCGCCAGGGCATGAACAGCCGCTCGAAGACCTCCACCGGCCCCTTGAACGGGCTGTCGTGGTTGCCGGGCGCCAGCAACTGCGGCGTCGGCAGACGCGCGAACCAGGCCCGGGCGGCGTCGAATTCGACCTGGGCGCCGTCCTTGGTCAGGTCTCCGGCCCCGATCACCAGGTCAGGCCTGGCCGCATGGATGCATTCGACGGCCGCCTCGACCGCCTCCGGATGCTCGCCGCCGAAGTGGATGTCGGAGACCTGCACCATCTTGAAGACGGCTCCGGTCACGGGGCGCCGTCCTTCAGAGCCAGGGCGCGGAACGCCTTTGGGCGAAAGCGGATCGTGACGTGATCGTCCAGCCGCACGGGCTCGCCGTCGAGGATGGCCGGGATGCGCCCGCCGGCCCAGGCCCGCCCGACGCGGCAGCGCTGGACGCTGACCGACGGATCGTCGCGCCAGGCGCCGGTGACGGTCTTCACGCCCAGGCGGAAGATGTCGATGGCGTTGGTGGGATCGAGCGCGGCGGCTTCCAGCGCCCGTTCCTCGGCGTCCAGCGCCGTGGAGACCAGGGGGCACATCAGGGTCAGGGCCTCGGCCTTCTCCTTGGGCCGGCCATCCAGCACATAGCGCAGGCGGCTGGAAAAGGCGCGGCGCAGGGCCCGCTGGGCGCGCATCACGGCCAGGTCCGCGCGGCCCTGGCGGGCGGCCTCGCGCGCCTCGGCCCACAGGGCGGGGCTCCCTAGTATGGCCGCGACGAAGAACAACCGGCCGGCCACCTCGCCGCCCGAGATCATCCGCTCCTCGCCATGGGTCAGGCAGGCCTTCAACGCCTCGGACCAGGCCCGCTCGCCATAGAGGGCGCGCGGCAACATGTTCATGGTGCCGCCGGGCAGAGGCGCGACCAGCGGTCCGTCCGGACCGGCCAGTTCGGCGGCGGCCCGCGCGGTCCCGTCGCCAGCCAGCACGAACAGCACGTCGGGCTTTCGCGCCAGGGCTTCGCTGAGGCAGGGTTCGAGCTCGCCGCCGGCCGGCGCGTGGACGCTCGCCTCGACGCCGTGCTCGGCCAGGATCGCCTCGGCCCGCTCGGGACCGTCTCGTCCCACCGATCCCGAAGCGACGTTGGCGACCAGTTCGACGCGCATGCAAACTCCCGTCGGCGCGGCCGAAAGCGGCCTCCATGCGGAGCAAACGGCGGCGCTTGGCCCGGGTTCCCGCACGCCTGGGCCGGAACTTCCGCCGCTCATGCTCCGTTTGAGTGACCGGGACACGCTCGAACGGAGAGCCAAGATGAAGACCACAGTGATCGCCGTGGCGGCCGCCGGCTTGCTGGCCACCGCCTGCACCGCCACCGGCAACACCGAACGCAACGCCGCCGGCGGCGCGGCCCTCGGCGCCCTCGCCGGCGCCGTGATCGGCAACAATGTCGGCGGGGGCGACGCGGGGACCGGGGCCGCCATCGGCGCGGCCATCGGCGGCACGGCCGGCGCCATCAAGGGCTGTCGCGAGGACGGCGGCTGCGGCGCCACCAACGTGAATCGTCGCCAGTACTATGACGAGCGCGCTGGACGGTATTACTACTACGACTCGCGCAGCGGTCGTTATTTCTGGGAAGACGGCAGCCCCCGCTGAGGCGGCCTCGTCCAACCAGGATTTTCGAAGGCGGTCGGCGCGCGTCGGCCGCCTTTGGCATGTCCGGAGCGGCGAAACAGTGGGTGCAACGAGAGGGCGACGAATGAGCAAGGCGGGCGTTTGGATCGCTATGGCGGCGATCGGTGTTGCGGCGGCCGGTTGCGCAAGCAGCCCCTGGCCGAAATCACGATCGCAGATCGAGGCCCTTCCGGCCGCCTGCGAGGACTTCACCGTCTCGATCTATTTCGATCGCGACTCGGCGGCCGTGACTCGCGAAGCGCGGCAGGTGCTGCGTGGCGCGGCCGACGTGGCCAAGGGCTGCACGGCCAGAAACGTCCACGTCGTGGGCTTGGCCGACGCCGTCGGCGCTCCTGACGCCAATCTCGCCCTATCGGAAAAGCGCGCGGCGGCGGTGACCGGGGCTCTGGCCAAGGTCGGCTTCCGCCAGGTGTCGTTCGAGGTGACGGCGGCCGGCGACGCCGGCGCGATCACCCGTGACGGCGAAGCCCGCCCCCTGCGCCGTCGCGCCGACGTGCGCATCGACCTGGAAGGCGCCACCGCGCCCAAGTCCTGAGCCGGACGCACAGAAAAGGCGGGTCGGTGATCCGATCCGCCTGAGGGCTCGACAGAAAAGGGGGTTGCGGAGACGGCAGGCCGGCTTTCGCCAGCCTCAAGTCGGGGGGGCGTCGCCGCCTCCGCAGATATAGAACGACCTCCCCCGATCGGCGTTCCCGAAGTTTCGAAAAATTTTTCGCCTGATCGGCGAGCGTTCCGCCCGCGCCTTGCGCGACGCCGGCGGAACGGCGCCGTGCGCGAAACGTTGTTCTCGTGATCCCGCCGTACGGCGGGGCGAATGGGGAGCGACGTGATGATCCGCGCCTATCAAGCCGCGCATGGCGGACTGGTCTTCGAAACCCAGCGTCGCCGCAGGCAAGTCCGGAGTTCACGTCTGCTCGCCGCGGCGACGGTGCTGGGCATGGCGCTGGCGGTCGGCACCGTCCAGCATTTCGCCTCCGCCCAGCTCGACGCCGGCCGCACGGCTCCGGCCGCGTGGAACGACGCGAAATAGGAGGCGCCCATGGCGACCGACATCAATACCGAACATTCGCCGACCCTGAAGGCGACCCGCGCCCGCCAGGGCCGCTGGGGCCGCCACATCTTCTGGGTGCTGGTGATTTCCATCGTGCTGGCGGCCATCGCCCTGTTCGGCAGCTGGGGCATGCGCTCCGGCGAACTGGCCGCGGTCGAGGGCAACAAGGGCGCCGATACGCCCGCCGAAGCCCAGCAAGGCACCACGACCCTCACCTCGCCCAAGCAGTCTCCGCAGGAACAGACCGCGCCGGCCCATTAGCGCTGGCGCGGGACTGGGAAGAGCTCGCCAGAAGCTCAAGAGGAAACGCACCAAAGAGAAGGCCCCGGCGATCGCTCGCCGGGGCCTTCGTCGTTCGGGGTCCTCGGGCCGGCCGTCAGGCGGCCTGGCGGGTCCTGCGCGGGTGGAAGAACAGCGCCTGGCCGATCGCCGCCTTCACCGTTTCCGGCTGGAAGGGCTTGGTGATCAGGAAGGTCGGTTCCGGGCGCTCGCCGGTCAGCAGGCGTTCGGGGAAGGCGGTGATGAAGATCACCGGCACGTCGAGACGGGCCAGGATGTCCTTGACAGCGTCGATGCCCGACGAACCGTCGGCCAGCTGGATGTCTGCCAGGACAAGGCCCGGCGTCTTGCGGGCGACGGCGTCGACCGCCTCGCCGCGGGTGGCGGCGATGTCGATGACGTCGTGGCCGAGCTCACGGACCAGCGCCTCGATGTCGGCGGCGATGACCGGCTCGTCCTCGATGATCAGCACCTCGGTCGCCAGTTCGGCGTCGATCTCGGCCTGGGCGTCGGCGATCAGCCGCTCGACTTCGCCGAAGTCGCAATCGAGGATCTGGGCCGCCTCGGTAGGCGTGAAACCCTCCAGGGCGGTCAGCAGGAACGCCTGGCGCGAACGCGGGGCGATCCGCAGCAGCCGCTGCGAGGCGTCGTCGGAAACGTCGTCGCGGCGGGCTTCCAGCTGCGCGCCGGAAGTCAGCCAGATGGCGTGGAAAACGCGATAGAGCGCCACGCGCGGCGACAGCGCCGCATCGAGCGAGCGCTCGCCGGCGGCCAACGCCTCCAGCGCCACCCGCACATAGTGGTCGCCGGTCGTCTGGTCGCCGGTCAGGGCGCGGGCGTAACGGCGAACGTAGGGCAGGTGCGGCGCCAGTCGGGCAAGAAGACTCATGACCCCTCCCGTAGAGTGTCTTCGAAACAAAAAAGGCCTTCTGTCACGGCAAAGCTATGCCGTTCAGTCCAGTGCATAACGTGCCCTGCGCGAGGGCGGTTCCGCACCGATCCGAATTTTGCCAGTCTATGCTCAAGCTTATGGAACCCGATGCGGAATGTGGCGTTGACCTCCAGCATTTACACATTCGGCCGCAGGGGGCGGACGCTGCGCACAACCGGCGTCGAGGACATGATCGAACACGTACCCATGGAAGATCAACGCAAGGGAGCCGCCTCGCTCGACGAGGCGCGGCTTCGTCAGCAGGCCATCGGCGTCAAGCTTCGCCAGATGTTCGACGAGGTGGTCAACGAGCCGGTCCCGGACGAATTCCTCGATATCCTG
Organism: Caulobacter endophyticus; assembly: GCF_029543245.1. Classification (GTDB taxonomy): domain Bacteria; phylum Pseudomonadota; class Alphaproteobacteria; order Caulobacterales; family Caulobacteraceae; genus Caulobacter; species Caulobacter endophyticus_A. The sequence goes on along the minus strand of NZ_JARQWV010000007.1, from coordinate 31,058 downwards.
CGCAAGGCTGAGAAGCCTTCGGGAGAGCGTTGAGCATGAGCGAAGCGCAAGTCGGCCGATCGCCCATCGATCCGGCCCGTGACGGGATCTTCAAGAAGGAACTCGTCACCCTCATCCCGCACCTGCGGGCCTTCGCACGCACCCTCACCGGTGACCCGACGGCCGCGGACGACCTAGCCCAGGACGCCATGATGAAGGCCTGGGACGCGCGCGCCAGCTTCCAGCTGGGCACCAACATGAAGGCCTGGACCTTCATGATCCTGCGCAACCAGTTCTATTCCGAGAAGCGTCGCTCGTGGCGCCAGAGCCAGCTCGACCAGGAGGCCGCCGAGCGGACCCTCGTGGCGGTGGACGATCCGGAAGCCCCGGTCGCCCTCGACGAGCTGCGCATGAGCCTGGCGATGCTGCCGCCCGAACAGCGCGAAGCGCTGATCCTGGTCGGGGCCGGCGGTTTCGCCTACGAGGAGGCGGCCGATATCTGCGGCTGCGCGGTGGGCACGGTGAAGAGCCGGGTCAGCCGGGCGCGTCGCGCTCTCCAGGCCATCCTCGAGTCGGGCGGCTATGATCGCGACGGCGGCGCCGCCGGCGACGCGATGCACGCCATCCTCGCCGATGCGGAGCGTCTGAGCACCCAGCGGTGAAGCGCGTGTACGGCCGAGCGGCGGAGGTCGTCGGCACAATCCGGGTCCGTCTCGGTCTGGCCCTGACGGTCGCCCTGCTGCCTGTGCTGCTGCTCGGCGTGACGCAATCCTACCTGGCCTTCAGGACGGAGGGCGACGCGCGTCGGCAGAGCCTGGAGTTGGCCGCCGGCCACAGCGCCGCAACGGCCCGCGCCCGCATCGAGGCGGCCGGCGTGCTGCTCCAGACCCTGGGCCCCGGCTCGGTCGGCCTGGAGTGCGCCCGGCGGCTCGACGCGGTGAAGTCGCGCCTGCCCGGCTACGCCAACCTGATCCGCTTCGACGCCTATGGTCGCGTCGCCTGCGCGGCCGGCACGACCCCGCGCGACCCCGAGCGGGCCAAGCGCCCGTGGTTCCTCGACCTGGCGGCCGGCGCCCACCTGGCCGTGGCGCCGGCCCCAGGCGCGGTCTATGCCGGCGAGCCCTCGGTGCTGACCGCCGTCCGCGCCGAGGACGGCGCTGGGGTGTTCGACGGGGCCATGGCCGCCGTCCTGACCCTGTCGAGCCTCAAGCCCCAGACCGCCAACCGCTTCCTGCCCGACGGAGCCGAGATCGGCCTGGCCGATGCGCGGGGCGCTGTGTTCTCGGCCACCGATCCCAAGGCCTTCGGCGCAGCCAACACGCACCTGCGCGAGGAAACCGAGGCCGGCCAGAAAACCATCCTGTGGTCGGGCAGGGACGCACAGGGCCGCCGCCGCCTGTTCTCGGCCGCGCCCCTGGTCGAGGACGACGTCTTCGTCATGCTGTCGGCGCCCGCCCCGGGCATCATGTCCTGGGCGACCCTGACGCCGATCTCGCGCCTGCTGCTGCCGCTGCTGGCCTTCGCCCTGGCCCTGGCGGCCGTGTTCTGGGCGACCGAGCGCGAGGTGATCCGCTGGATCGTCTATCTGCGGCGCGTGGCGTCGATCTACGCCAAGGGCCGCTTCACGGTCCGCCCCCTGCAGGCCGAACGCGCCCCGCCCGAGATCCGCGAACTGGCCGAGACCCTCGACCAGATGGCCGCCGGCATCGTCACCCGCGACGCCTCGCTGCGCGACAGCCTGGCCGAGAAGGACTCGCTGATGCGCGAGATCCATCACCGGGTGAAGAACAACCTGCAGATCATCACCTCGCTGCTGAACATGCAGCAACGCGCCCTGACCGACCCGGCCGCGCGCACGGCGATGAACGACACCCGCCAGCGGATCACCGCCCTGGCCCAGATCTACCGCGCCCTCTACCAGGGTCCCGACCTCAAGCGCGTCGACCTGCGGCCATTCCTCGAGGAACTGACCGCCCTGCTGCTGGCCGGCGACATCAACGGCCAGGGCTCGGTGCGCACCGAGGTCCACGCCGACCCGCTGGTCATCGATCCCGATCGCCTGGCGCCGCTGGCCCTGTTCGCCGTCGAAGCCATCACCAACGCCCAGAAGCACGCCCTTTCCGAGCGCGGCGGCGTGCTCACCGTCGACTTCTTCGTGCGGGGGGAAGAGGCCGAGCTGGCCATCGGCGACGATGGCCCCGGCGCCCCGGCCGGTCCAGGCGAGGGCGTGGGCCGCACCCTGATGACCGCCTTCGCCCGCCAACTGCGCGGCCAGGTCAAGTTCGACGTCAGCCCGATGGGCGGCCTCCTTGTGCGCCTTGTGTTTCCAACGCCCCAGGCCCTGCCGCCGCCCCAGCACCCGGTCGGAACCTAGGCCTGTCGGCCACGTTTGCTCTGGGCAATCTCAAGCGCCCGTCAGGGCCAGCACCGGAGAACTCTCATGCGCAAGTTCGTCATCCTGGCCGCCCTCGCCGCCAGCCTCAGCGTCGCCGCCTGCAACACCGTCGAAGGCGCCGGCAAGGACGTCTCGTCGGCTGGCGAAGCCGTCAGCGACACCGCCCGCGACGCCAAGAACTGATCCAGGCCGCCAGGCCAGGAACGCAGGACCCGCCCCTTCCGGGGGCGGGTCTTTTGCCGTCGGTGACCAGCCTGTTGCGGCCACGGCGCCGATGCGGCGCCGGCGCGTCTCGCGAGCGCATCAAGCATTGCGGGACTGAAAGGAACGGGCGGATTTTGCTGTCGGCCGGGAGATAAGCCGGACAAGGTGGCCGTCGATCCTGGCGGCCATGACGCTCGCCTCACCCGTCCTCCCGCCGGTCTTCGTGCACAGCGGCTGGCGCTGCTCCAGCACCTATGTCTGGAGCCGCTTCCGCGCCCTGGCCGGCGTGCGGGCCTATTATGAGCCCTGGCACGAGCAACTGGCGGCCCTCACGCCCGAACGCATCGCGCGCGAGACCCCGAGCGCCAGCGGCCTGCGGCATCCGGGCGAGGACGCCTCCTATCTCGCCGAATTCGAGGAGCTGCTGGCGCCCGGCGGCGGCGTCGAGGGCTATCAGCGACGCTTCGCCCTCGACGACTATTTCCTGCCCGCCGACGCCCAGGACGCCGCCCAGACCGCCTATGTCGCGGGCCTGGTGGCTCACGCCCAGGCCGCCGGCCAGACGCCGGTCCTGGCCTGCTGCCGAACTCTGGGCCGCATCGACTGGCTGCGCCGGCGGTTCGGCGGCTTCCACGTGGTGCTGATCCGCGATCCGCTGCAGCAGTGGCTGTCGTTCCACTCGCTGCGGAAACGGGCGCGCCCGACCTATTTCGAGCTGTGCCAGTACGTCCTGCTGTCGGAAACGGCCGGCGCCGAGCCGCTGGCCCGGCGCCTGGGCCTGCCCGCCCCGAAGGGCGGTGATCTGGCCCGGCGCATCGCCGCCGTCCGGCGCAGGCTGAAGCATGCGCCGGCGCGGGTGTCGTTCGCCGCCTTCCTGGCCGTCTATCTGCTGTCGCACCTGAAGGCCCTGCCGCAGGCGGACCTGGTCATCGACGTCGATCGGCTGGGACAGGACGGCGACTATGCGGCCCGCATCACCCAGGCCCTGCGCGCCGGCTGCGGCCTGGCGCCCGACTTCTCCGACTGCCGCACGCCGGCGGCGCACGCCGACGCTCCCGCCGCGCCCTACCGGCGGATCTCGCGGCAGGTGATCGACGCCCTGGGCGTCCGGGCCGCGCTGGCCGCGCCGGGCCCCTCGGCCCTGCTGTTCGCCAAGCTATCCAAGGCCATGGCCGACGCGCCCGAACCACCGGCCTCGATGCGGCGACAGCTGTTCGGCTGGCTTGCTGAAATCCCGGCCGCGGTTTCCCCGCGGCGGGCAGGCCGCGCGCGGATCTAGGCCGCGGCGGCGCGGAAGGCCGGATCGCGGGCGAAGAGGCCCGGACGCCCCGGCAGCGGGCGCAGGGCCTCGGTCACGCCGGCCAGGCTTTCGGTCTCGCCCAGCACCAGCAGGCCGTCCTCGGTCAGGCGGGCGGCCATGCTCTCGACCACCTTGGCCCGCACCGATGGGTCCAGGCCCGGCAGCACATTGCGCAGCATGACCAGGTCGAACACACCCATGCCGGTCAGGTCCGACGTCAGGTTGATCCGCCGCCAGCGCACCGTCTGGCGGATGCGCGGCGAGATCGCCCAGGTCTCGTCCTGGTTCTCGAAATGCTTGATCAGCAGCCGGATCGGCAGGCCGCGCTGAACCTCGAACTGGGTGTAGAGCCCGCTCTGGGCCTTCTCCAGGCAGCGTTCCGACAGGTCGGAGGCGAAGAATTCGAAGCGCACGCCCGGCTCCAGGCCGCGCGCCTCCTCGGCGGCGATGGCCAGCGAGTAGATCTCCTGGCCGGTCGAACAGGCCGCGCTCCAGATCCGCACCGAGCCGTCCTTGCGACGGCGCGACAGCTCCGGCATCGCCACGTCGCGCAGGAAGGCGAAGGTGTCGCGGTCGCGGAAGAAGGCGGTCTCGTTGACGGTCAGGGCCTCGACCACCGCCCAGATCAGCCGCTCCTCGCGCTTGGCGCGCAGGGCCGCCAACAGGGTCTCGATCGACGGATAGCCTTCACGCCGGGCCAGCGGCGCCAGCCGGCTCTCGACGACGTAGTGCTTGTCGGTCTCGACCTTCAGGCCGGCGCGAGCGCGGCCCAGGGCCGCCAGCAGGTCCATGTCCTCGGGGGTCATAGCAGGCCCGCCTCGGCGAACTTGGCGGCGATGATCTCGCCGTCGAAGGGCTTCATGATGTACTCGTCGGCGCCGGTGTCGAGGGCCAGGCGAATGTTGTCGACCCGGTTCTCGACGGTGCAGAACACCACCACCGGCGCGTCGCCGCCCGGCTCCTGGCGCAGGCGCTGCAGGAATTCCAGGCCGTTCATCACCGGCATGTTCCAGTCGAGCAGGACGGCGTCGGGCATGGCCGCGCGACACCAGGCCAGCGCCTCCATGCCGTCGGCGGCCTCGGCGATCTCGAAGCCGATGTCCTCCAACGCACGGCGGGCCACCTTGCGGATCACCCGGCTGTCGTCGACGACGAGGCAGGTCTTCACGGCGCGCTCCAAATCCTAGACGACCAACATGGGCCGATCCGGGTTAAGGAGCGGTGACGGCGCCGAAAAACCTGCGGGTCAGTCGAGGGCGGGGGTCCAGGCGGCGATGCTGACGCGCTCCTCGGCGATCTCGACGCCGATCTGGCCGCCGGCGGCGCGCACCACGGCGTACAGATAGGCGGCCTGCACCCACGGACCGCCCAGGCCTTCGCCGAGCGGCTCGCCCTTGAGGCCCGCCAGGACCTCGGGACGCAGGCGGGCGCGGGGCCCGACGGCGTCGGCGGTGATCGCCGTACGGCCGTCGGCGACCACGGCGCGCAGGGTCGCCGCCCCGCCGGCCGGCAGGGCGCTGGCGGCGATCTGGGCGATGTTGAGCAGGGCGCGCGAGGCGGCCTTGTTCAGCGACTGCGGCGCGATGTCCCAGTTCAGGTTGGGACGCACGTGGGCGAAGACGCCCTGCTGGGCCAGCTTCTCCAGCTCGCGGGAATCGAAGCTCTCGGCCGAGGCCGAGGCGCCGAAGGCCACTCGGGTGAACTGCAGCAGGTCGGCCAGCTTGCGCGCCGAACTGCTGATCAGGCTCATGGCGTCGTCGCGCATGTCCTGGGCGCTGGGATCCTCCAGCAGGTCCAGCCCCGAGACGATGGCGCTGGCCGGGCTGATGAAGTCGTGACACAGGCGCGCGGCCACCAGGGCGGCGAAATCCGGACCGTTGACGTCCAGCGAGGCGACGGGCGCGGGCGAGGCGGGGGCGGCGATGTCGGTCATGGCGCGATCTTTGGCGTGATTTGGGCCTTTGGCAAACGTCGCCGCAGAACTCGTTTCAACCTGACCGCGCACGGATCGCGGCGAAAGCCGTGGAAAACCACTCACACTTTGGCGCGCCAAGCTCTATCAGGGAGCCGTGATGGATCCGTTTCTCGAACCCGGCGTGCTGGTGCGCCATCCGGGCCAGCCCGACTGGGGCCTTGGCCAGGTGCAGTCCGTGACCGGCCATCGCGTCACCGTGAATTTCGAAGAGGCCGGCAAGCAGACCATCGACGCCCGCGTCGTGAGACTGGTCTTCGTCGGCGACGACCCCCGAGGACAAGCATGAGCTCCGCCCCCCTTCCGGCCGACATCGGACGCGACCTGGCCCGTATCGTCGAGGCCGCCGCCGAGGTGATCCTGCCGTTCTGGCGGACCGAGCTCGACGTCGTGCGCAAGGCCGACGAGAGCCCGGTGACCGAGGCCGACAAGGCCGGCGAGAAGGTGATCCTGGCCCTGCTGGCCGAACGCTATCCCGACATTCCCGCCATTTCCGAGGAACATGCCTGCGAGTACGGCACGCCCGACTCCATCGGCCCGCGCTTCTTCCTGGTCGACCCGGTGGACGGCACCAAGGCCTTCGTGCGCGGCGATCCCAACTTCACCGTCAACATCGGCCTGATCGACAACGGCGCGCCGGTGGCCGGCGCGGTGTGCGCCCCCGCCACCGGCGAGGTGTGGTTCACGGCCGACGGCGGCGTGGTCAAGCGCGAGGGCCCGGGCGCCGCCGAGACCCCGGTGCGGGCGCGCGCCTGGCCCGAGGGCCAGGCCCTGGCCCTGGTCAGCCACACCATGAAGGAAGACAAGGCCACGGCCCTGGCCGACCAGTACGGCTTCTCCCTGCGCGCGCCGATGGACTCGTCGATCAAGCTGGCCCGCATCGCCGAGGGCGCGGCCGACATCTATCCGCGCCATGGGCCGACCATGGAATGGGACACCGCCGCCGGCCACGCCCTGATCATCGCCGCCGGTGGCCGCTTCACGACCCCCGAAGGCGAGCCGTTCCTCTATGGCAAGGCCGACCAGGGCTTCCGCAACGGCTGGTTCGTCGCCCGCGGCGCCTGATACACGGCCGATACGTTGCATTATGGCCACGGTTGTCGCGCGCAGCGGCGACCGTGCTCATCCTGCGACTGATTATTATTGCACCCCGGCAATTGCGTACATAAGAACGCCTCGCAATTTCAGGACAGGGGCCGCGGATCCTCCCCCGCGACCCGAGCTGGGGTCTCTCGACATAATGCAAAAGCCTTCCTCGCCCGCCGCCGCCGGCGTTCGCAGCCAAGCCCGCCGCGCCCTGGGCGCCGCCGCCGTCGCCGGTGTCGCGGGCCTCGCCCTGGCGCCCGCCGCCTTCGCCGCCGACGCCGATGCGCCGGTCGCCACCGCGCCGGCCTCGGCCGACGTGCAGGAAGTCTCCGGCGTCGCCGTCGACGCCCGCAAGGCCACCGACATGCAGTCGGGCAAGTACACCGCCCCGCTGGTCGACACCCCGCGCTCGATCACGGTGATCTCCAGCCAGATCATCGAGCAGACCGCCGCCACCTCGCTGCAGGACATCCTGCGCACCTCGCCGGGCATCACCTTCGGCGCCGGCGAAGGCGGCCAGCCGCTGGCCGACCGTCCGTTCATCCGCGGCCAGTCGTCGGGCAACAACATCTTCGTCGACGGCATCCGCGACACCGGCGGCCAGACCCGCGAAGTCTTCAACCTCGAGCAAGTCGAGGTCATCAAGGGTCCGGACTCGGTCTACAGCGGCCGCGGCTCGGGCGGCGGCAGCATCAACCTGTCGAGCAAGTCGCCCAAGGCCAGCACCTTCCTGCGCGGCTCGGCGGCTATCGGCACCGACAACTACTACCGCGGCACCGCCGACGGTAACTACGCGTTCGGCGAGAACGCCGCCTTCCGCCTGAACCTGATGGTCACCGAGGGCGACACGCCCGGGCGCGACAGCGTCGACTTCAAGCGCTGGGGCGTCGCCCCGTCGCTGGCCTTCGGCATCGGCACCCCGACGCAGCTGACCTTCAGCTACTACCACCTCGACACCGACCAGGACCCGGACTACGGCATCCCGCTGGCCAGCAAGCGCACCTGGGGCGTGGCCGGCACCGACAGCCGCACCCGTCCGACCAGCGGCATCCTCGACGTCTCGCGCGACGCCTATTACGGCCTCGACCGCGACTGGATGAAGACCAAGGCCGACATCGCCACGGTCGCCGTCCGTCACGAGATCAACGACAACTTCTCGGTCCGCCAGGCCTTCCGCTATGGCAAGACCCTCAACGACTACTTCGTCACCAACCCCGGCGACGGCGGCGCGGCGCAGTTCGTGGCCGGCGAATGGTGGATGAAGCGCGGCACCAAGTCGCGCTGGAACGAGACCACGACCATCGCCTTCGTCAGCGACGTCAGCGGCAAGTTCAACCTCGGCTCGATCGAAAACAGCTTCAACGCCGGCTTCGAGCTGGGCCGCGAGCAGAACGACAACGCCACCTACACCTTCTACACCGCCAGCGGCTCGTCCTGCCCGGTCGGCTTCACCGGCGCCGGCACCGGCGACTGCACCCGTCTCTACGCGCCCAATCCGAGCGACGCCTGGAGCGGCACGATCAACCGCGGCCCGGCTTCGCAGTCGAAGACCAAGACCGCCGCGATCTACGCGTTCGACACGATCAAGCTGACCCAGAAGCTGCTGCTGAACGTCGGCGTCCGCTACGACGACTACTCGACCAAGGGCTACAACGCCGCCTCGACCAACACCAACGGCGTCATCACCTCGGTCACCTACACCAACGTGCCCAAGACCAGCTGGGACTTCGTCAACTACCAGATCGGCCTGAACTACAAGCCGACCGCGTCGAGCAGCATCTACGGCTCCTACGCCACCTCCTCAACCCCGCCGACCATCGCGGCCGGCGACCAGAACGGCTCGGGCGGCATCGGTTCGGGCAACCTGGCGACCAAGGTCCTCGATCCCGAAGACACCACCAGCTACGAGCTGGGCGCCAAGTGGAACCTGTTCGGCGACCAGCTGGCCCTGTCGGGCGCGCTGTTCCGCACCGAGCGCAAGAACGCCCAGATCCTGGTCGGCCCGGCGGCCACCGACTTCGCCCAGGTCGGCGAGACCCGCGTGCAGGGCGTCGAGCTGGGCGTGTCGGGCAGGATCACGCCGAAGTGGCAGGTGTTCGGCGGCTACACCTACATGGACAGCGAGCTGGTTCGCGGCGCGGTCACCATCACCACCGTCAACGGCACGCCGACGGTGACGCCGCACCTCAACACCGGCGATCCGCTGGCCAACACGCCGAAGAACACCTTCAGCCTGTTCACGACCTACCGCGTGCTGCGTCCGCTGACGATCGGCGGCGGCGCCTACTACGTGTCCAAGACCTTCGGCGGCAACCAAGGCGGCGCCGGCGGCGGCGCCAACGGCATCTACATCCCGTCCTACACCCGCTACGACGCCTTCGCCTCGTGGCAGGTCAACGACAAGGTCGACCTGCAGCTGAACGTCCAGAACCTGACGGACGAGCGCTACATCCTGCGCACCAACGGCGTGCACCACGCCGACCCGGCGCCGGCCCGCCAGACCATGCTGACCCTGAACGTCCGCTACTGATCCCTTCGCTTCGGCGAATGATCACATGAAGACCCCGCCCGGAGCGATCCGGGCGGGGTTTTTGCTTGCGGGCTGCGGCCCGCGCGATTTTCGCCCCGCGTGACGCGACCCGGGCGAGAAATCTCGCGCACAGCGCGCTGACGCCAACCTTAAGTTTACCCTTGCTCGCGACAATCCGCCTCACCTTCCGCCGGGAGCTGGGATGTCCTCGCCGTCCTCGCCAGACACGCCGCCGTCGCCTCTGAGCCAGGCCGAAAGCGCGCAATGGTTCTTCGAGAACGCACACGACCTGTTCGCGGTCGTGGTCGAGGACCGTTTTGTCACCGTCAATCCGGCCTGGACCCGCCTGACCGGCTGGACCGCTGCCGAGTTGATCGGCCGCTCGCCCCTGAAATTCGTCGACCCCGCCGACCACGCGGACTTCATCGAGTCCGGCAAGCTCATCCGCGGCATGGGCGGGGCGGTGTTCCGCGTCCGCATGATCTGCAAGGACGACCGCCGCATCTGGCTGGAGGCCCACGCGCGCCTGGGCCCCGCCGGCGAACTGGTCGGCACCCTGCGCGACGTCTCGGCCGAGGTGGCCCGCAAGGCCGAGCAGGCTGTCTCGCGCCGCACCCGCGAGATGCTGGCCTCGGCCGCCGGGGTGGGCGTGTGGAGCTTCGACCCCGTCGCCCAGCGCATCGAATGGTCGAGCGACATCCTCAGCCTGACCGGCCTGCGCCCCGAAGAGGTGTCGACACCCGAAGCCTTCTACGCCCGGCTCGACGAGCCCGAGCGCGGCCGGGTGCGCGCCACCTTCTCCCGCGCCGTGCGCACCGGCCAGGGCGGCACGATCGAGCATCACATGCGCGGCGCCACCGGCCAGAAGTTCGCCTTCCGCGCCACCTTCCAGACCGAGCCGCGGCCCGGCGGCGTCTTCGCCCTGCGCGGCATCTCGCAGAACATCACCGACGTCGCCCGCGACCGCGACCTGGCCCGCTGGGGCGAGGAGAAGGCCCGCAAGCTGGTCGAGGGCGCCCCGTTCGCCGTCGCCCTCTACGACCGCGAACTGCGCCTCACCGTGGTCAGCCCACGCTTCCTCGACATCTTCCAGGCCACCGAGGCCGAGGTGATCGGCAAGTCGCTGCACGAGCTGACCTACGGCGCGCGAAAGCGCTTCGTGGCCGCCGTCGAGCGGGCCCTGACCGGCCAGACCGTCGTGCGCCGCGAGGACAGCCTGACCGACGGCCACGGCCGCGAGCACCGCCTGCGCTGGGAGGCCCGCCCCTGGCGCGACGCCACCGGCGCGATCGCCGGCGTCATCACCTACATGGACGACGTCACCGCCCTAGCCGAGGCCCGCCGCGAGGCCCGCGCCAACGCCCGGCGGCTGAAGACCGCCCTGGGCGCGGCCCAGGCTGGGGTCTACGAGATCGACCACGCCGAAAAGAGCTTCTGGGGCTCGCCCGAGTTCCACCGCATCCTGGGCCAGCGGATCACCTTCGACGACGTGCGCCAGGCTATCTGGCCGATGATCCGCTCCGACGACGTGGCCGCCGTCTACGCCGCCGGCGCCGTCGGCCGCTGGGGCGAGCGGGCCTTCGACGCCCGCGTGGTCCGTCCGAACGGCGAGGAACGCTGGATCCGCCTGTTCCACGAGGTGCGCCGCGACGCCTCGGGCCGGGTGCGCAAGGCCTATGGCCTGGTGCTCGACATCGACGAGCAGAAGCGCGCCGAGCTGGCCCTGGTCGAGGCCGAGCGCGCCGCCCAGGCCGCCAACGAGGCCAAGGCCCAGTTCCTGGCCAATATGAGCCACGAGATCCGCACCCCGATGAACGGCGTGCTGGGGGTCATCCACCTGCTCAAGCGCCAGGGCCTGTCGGCGGAAGCCGACCACCTGCTGGGCGAAGCCCTGGCCTGCGGCCGCATGCTGTCGACCCTGCTGGACGACATCATCGACTTCTCGCGCATCGAGGCCGGACGCCTGGACGTCACGCCCGAGCCGATCGATCCGGCCGACCTCGTGCACAGTGTCGCGCGCCTGCTGCGCGCCCAGGCCGAGCACAAGGGCCTGGCCCTGGTGGTCGACGCGCCCGACATGGGCGTCGTGCTGGCCGACCCCACCCGCTTGCGCCAGGCGCTGTTCAACCTCGTGGGCAACGCCGTGAAGTTCACCCTGTCGGGGTCGGTGTCGCTGCGGCTGCGCCGCGGGGACGTCGACAGGCTGGTGTTCGAGGTGTCCGACACCGGCGTCGGCATCGCCGCCGAAGCCCAGGCGCGCCTGTTCCAGCGGTTCCAGCAGGCCGACGCCAGCACCACCCGTCGGTTCGGCGGCTCGGGCCTGGGCCTGGCCATCACCCGGCGGCTGGCCCAGATGATGGGCGGCGAGGTCGAGTTCAGCTCGGTCGAGGGCGAGGGCTCGACCTTCAGCCTGTCGATCAACGCCCCGCCGGTGCAGACCGCGCCGCGCGACGAGGCCGCCGGCGACAAGATGCTGGAAGGCCTGAAGGTGCTGGTGGTCGAGGACAACCCCACCAACCGCATGGTCGCCCGCCGGATCCTGGAAATGCTGGGCGCCGACGTCGAGACCGCCGAGGACGGCCTGTCGGGCGTGGAAGCGGCGATGCGCGGCTTCGACCTGATCCTGATGGACGTGCAGATGCCTGGCGTTGACGGGCTGGAGGCCGCCCGCCGCATCCGCGCCCTGCCCGGGCCGATCGGCGCCACCCCGATCGTGGCGCTCACCGCCAACGTCCTGGCCCACCAGCGGGCCACCTATCTGGCGGCCGGCATGAACGGGGTGGCGGCCAAGCCGATCTCGCCCACCGCCCTGCTGGCCGAGATCGTCCGCGTGGCCGAGGCCGCCGGCGCCGCCGAGACCGCCGCCGCCTGATGGCCGCCATCGATCGGCGCCCTTCCCAGAGACCGGCGTTACGGGCTAATCCTCCTGGCAATTAGGGGGATCCGCATGACGGACACGACTGCCGGCGCCGACCAGAAGAAGGGCGCCTCGATGCGCACGGTGGTGGCGGCCTCGTCGGCCGGCACGGCCTTCGAATGGTACGACTTCTTCATCTTCGGCAGCCTGGCGCAGGTCATTTCCAAGACCTTCTTCACCGGCCTGTCCGACACCGCCGGCTATGTGGCGGCCCTGGCCCTGTTCGGGGTGGGCTTCGCCTTCCGGCCGCTGGGCGCCCTCGTCTTCGGCAAGATCGGCGACCAGGCCGGCCGCAAGGGCGCGTTCCTGGCCACGGTGCTGCTGATGGGCGGCGCCACCTTCGCCATCGCCCTTCTGCCCACCTTTCAGCAGGCGGGGATCATCGCCCCGATCCTGCTGATCATCCTGCGCTGCGTGCAGGGCTTCGCCCTGGGCGGCGAGTACGGCGGAGCGGCGATCTATGTGGCCGAGCACTCGCCGCCGGGCCAGCGCGGCCGGGCCACCTCGTGGGTGCAGAGCTCGGCGTCGCTGGGCCTGTTCGCGGCTCTGCTGGTCATCCTGGCCACCCGCTGGCTGCTGGGCGCCCTGGTGGGCCCCGAGGCCTTCGACGCCTGGGGCTGGCGCATTCCGTTCGCCGTCTCGATCGGCCTGCTGGGGGTCTCGGTCTGGATGCGCCTGAAGCTCAGCGAAAGCCCGACCTTCGCCAAGATGAAGGAAGAGGGCGCGGCCTCCAAGGCCCCCTATGCCGAGGCCTTCGGTCAGTGGAAGAACCTCAAGCTCGTTTTGCTGGCCTTCTTCGCCGTCATGTCTGCACAAGGCGCGGTCTGGTACACCACCTTCTTCTACATCCAGACCTTCATGGAGAAGTTCCTGAAGGTCGCCCCCGGCACGATCAACGCCCTGATGATGGCGGCCGCGGCGGTCAGCGCGGTGCTCTACGTCGTGTTCGGCGCCCTGTCGGACAGGATCGGCCGCAAGCCGGTGATGCTGGGCGGCATGACCCTGGTCCTCCTGTTCTACTTCCCCGGCTTCCACCTCTTGGAGAAGGCCGCCAACCCGGCCCTGGCCGAGGCCTCGGCCCGGGCGCCGGTCAGCGTCACCGCCGATCCGGCCGACTGCGCCCTGCAGTTCGACCCGATCGGCAAGGCGGCCTTCGTCTCGTCCTGCGACATCGCCAAGAGCGCCCTGGCCAATGCCGGCGTCTCCTACGCCAACCACGCCGGCCCGGCCGGATCGCCGGCGATCGTCCAGGTGGGCGAGACGCGCATCGTCTCCAGGAGCGCCACGGGCCTGCTCGCCGCCGAGGCCAAGGCGGTGAAGTCCGCCGGCGAGGCCGCCATCAAGGCGGCCCTGGCCAAGGCCGGCTATCCCGCCGCCGCCGATCCGAAGCGGATGAGCATCCTGGGCGTGTTCGGTGTGCTGCTGGTGTTCGTGGTCGGCGCCACGGCCCTCTACGGCCCACTGGCGGCGGCCCTGGTCGAGCTCTTCCCCACGCGGGTGCGCTATACCGCCCTGTCCCTGCCCTACCACATCGGCACCGGCTGGATCGGCGGCTTCGTGCCGTTCAGCGCCTTCGCCATCGTGGCGGCTGTGGGGGATATCTACGCCGGGCTCTGGTACCCCGTGCTCTTCACCCTGATCAGCGTACTGGTGACGGCGTTCCTGCTGCCGGAGACGAAGGACAGGTCGCTGGACTGATCCTCCCCCCTGAAGGGGGAGGTGTCGGCGAAGCCGACGGAGGGGCATGTGAATGCTGAACCAGCAGCCCCCTCGACCTTAGCAGAAACTTCCCCCTCCGGCCCTGCGGGCCACCTCCCCCTTCGGGGGGAGGATCTGGGTCAGTGATCCGTCGCCCGGGCGAGCTTCCAGCGGATCTTGGCGCCCTTCTCGGCGCGGACCTGGCTCTTCAGAACGATCACCCCCGCCTGGCGGGCGTGGCCGTGGTCGAAGTGCGGGGCGGCCAGCACGGCGACGTCGGGCGCGTCGTTGCGCAGCCACCAGCCGACGTTGGACGGCCCCTTGATCAGCACGCTCTTGCCGTCGCGCGCCAGCGAGGCGCGGGCGTCGGGATGCAGGTGGAAGCTGATCTTGAACGGGTGATAGCGGCGCGGCCCGTCCGCCTTTGCCTCGGCCATAGGGATCAGGCTGTCCTCGCCGCGTAGTTCGTCGGCGGCGAGGTCGAGGAACAGCCGGCGGGCGTGCTTGAGGCCCAGGCGTCGCCAGCCGTCGTGGACGACATCGAGCCAGACCCCCTGCTCGCCGTCATGCCGGCGGGATTCGACGCTGGTGGCGCCGTCGACCAGCCAGGGTCCCAGAGCAGCGGCGCGGAAGCCCGACAGCGGCCGCCCGGCCGAGCCCTCGCCCACAGACACCGTAGAGGCCGCGTCCGACAGGCGGAACGCCTGGGCGTTAGCCGCCTCCGGGCTCCAGCCGCTGGAGGTTATCAGCCGGTCCTTGCCGCAGACGATCTCGAGCGCCGCCGGCTGGGCGCAGGCCGAGCGGCTGAGCGGTCCCACAGGCGGCGGGCCGGCGTCGGCCAGCACCTGGATCGCGCCGCCCTGCATCTTCTGGAAGCCGGCGTGCGGCAGGTCCATCGGCGGACGCGGACCATGATCGTCATGGGCCAGGGCGGCGGCGATGCGGGCGGGCTCGACCGTCTCGCCGCCGTGAAAGGCCGCCAGCTTGCCGTCGGCCAGGGTGAAGAAGCGCGCGCCCGACGACAGGCGGTCGATGGCCCGGCTGATCGCCTCGGGCGTCGGACGGCCGCGCTGGCCCAGGGCGTCGTCCAGGGTCAGCAGGTCGAACAACAGCTCCAGCCCGGCTTCCGGCGAGCGCGAGGCATGGCCGCCGTCGGGCAGAACGACGACCTCGATCTCGCGAGCGACCCGGCGCAGGCCCTCGGCCATCAGCCGATCGGCGGCCTTGCCGACCAGGGCCGTGCCGGCGACGGCCACCACCACGGCCCGCTCCAGCGCGCGGTCGGGGGCGTCGGAGGCTTTCATCAGCTGGCGGGCCCCGCGGGCCACGTCCAGCGCCAGGGCGGCGGTCTCGGCGTCGGAGGCGCCGGGCGACAGGGTCTTGGCGGCGCAGGCCAGGTGGAAGGTGCGACGCTCGAGGCACTCGCCCGACCAGGAGAAGGCGTTCCAGGTTCCGAACACCCGACGCCAGTCCTGGATCAGCCGCAGGGCCCGGCGGGCGCCTTCCGGCCCCTGGGCCAGCAGGCCCGGCAGCCAGTCGAAGCGGTGCAGAGCCACGGCGAAGGCCCGCGACGGGCTGGGAGTGTCGAAGGGATCGCCCTCGGCCCCGACCTTCAGGCTCTCGTCGTGCAGGGTCAGCACGCCGTCCAGCAGCTGACGGCCGCGATGCAGGTCGATGGGACGAGGATCGTGCGGCCGGGCCGACAGGCCGACCGGCCGGGGCGCGGTGATCAGCGCGCGGTGCGGCGGCGAGCCGAACCACTCACGCTCGAAAGCCTTGCGCACCGAGGCCGAGACCGATCGCGCCAGCACGGCTCCGCGCCGCAGGGGACGCCCGGCGGGCCTGGATGCGGAGGGCGTGGCGGGCGCGCCGGTCATGCCGTGGCGTCAGCCCCCTTTGAGTGCGCTGATATTGGCGGCGTAGGCGTCCGGGCCGCCCTTGAACACCGCCGAGCCGGCCACCAGGGCCGTGGCGCCGGCCGCGACGCACTGGGGCGCGGTGACCGGGGTCACGCCGCCGTCGACTTCCAGGATGATGTCCAGCCCTTGGGCGTCGATCATCTTGCGCAGGGCTTCCACCTTGCGCAGCTGGCCCGGGATGAAGCTCTGGCCGCCGAAGCCGGGGTTGACCGACATGACCAGCACGAGGTCGACGTCCTCGAGGATCCACTCGACATGGTCGAGGCTGGTCGAGGGGTTGAACACCACCCCGGCCTTGGCGCCCAGCTGGCGGATGCGCTTGAGCGAGCGGTGCAGGTGCGGGCCGGCTTCCGGGTGGATGCTGATGATGTCGGCGCCGGCCTCGCGGAAGGCCTCCAGATACGGATCGGCCGGGCTGATCATCAGGTGCACGTCGAACGGGATCTTGGCGTGCGGCCGGATGGCTTTGACGATGTCGGGGCCGAGCGTGATGTTCGGCACGAAGTGGCCGTCCATGACGTCGACATGCACCCAGTCGGCGCCGGCCGCCTCGATGGCGGCCACTTCGGCGCCCAGCTTGGCGAAGTCGGAGGCGAGGATCGACGGAGCGATGATCGGCGCAGTCATGGTGTCCTTGGCTTACCGGGCAAAGGCTCGCGCTACAAGCGAGCGGTTGAGTTCCAGCCTTACGCGGCCTTGACGAAGCGAGCCGCGAAGAAGCCGTCCTGGCCGCCTTCGCGATGATGGGGCAGCAGGCGCAGAGTCCCCCGGGCGGTCAGGCTGGCCGGCGGCGCACCGCCCTCGCCGGCCGTGATCGGGGCCAGCGAGAACTCCGGATGACGGGTCAGGAAAGCCTCGACCTGAGCCTCGCCCTCCTCCGGCTCCAGCGAGCAGACGCAATAGACCAGACGGCCGCCGGGCGCGGTGCGCTTGGCGGCGCTGTCCAGCAGGGCCGACTGCACAGCCGCCAGGCTGGCCACGTCGCCCGGGCGCGCGGCCCACAGCACGTCGGGGTGGCGGCGGAAGGTGCCCGTGGCCGAGCACGGGGCGTCCAGCAGCACGGCGTCGAAGGTGCGTTCGTCGGCCCAGGTCGAGCCATCGGCGGCCACGACCTCGGCCTTCAGGCCCATGCGGGCGAGGTTCTCACTGACGCGCTTGAGGCGAGCGGCCGAGCGGTCGACGGCGACGACCTCGGCGCCGGCGGCGGCCAGTTGCAGGGTCTTGCCGCCGGGGGCGGCGCAGAGGTCGACGGCGGTCTCGCCGGGCTTCACGTCCAGCAGGCGCGCGGGGATGGCGGCGGCGGCGTCCTGCACCCACCACGATCCGGCCTCGAACTCGGGCCAGCCGGCGACGTCGCCGCGACGGCGGGTGCGCAGGGTGTCGCCCGGCAGGACCTCGGCCTCCAGGGCCTCGGCCAGCGCCGCCACGTCGGTTCCGGGCTTCAGGGAAAGGTCGGTGGCCGGCTCCTCGGCGACCACGGCGGCCAGGGCGCGAGCGTCGTCCTGCCCCCAGGCGCCGGTCCAGCGGGCGAACAGCCACGGCGGCACCAGGGCCGAGGGATCGTCGGCCGGCGCGCCGTCGCGCAGCAGGCCGCGCAACACGGCGTTGACCAGGCCCTTGAACGGACGGCTGGCCTTGTTGGCGCCGGCCAGTTCGACGCTTGTGGCCACGGCCGCGAAGGCCGGCACGTCGAGGAAGAAGGCCTGGGTGGCGCCCAGGCGCAGCAGGTTGCGCACGCGCGGCGGCGGCTCCTTGCTGAGCTTGGCGGCCAGGGCCCGGTCGACGGGCCCCAGGCGGCGCAGGGCGGCCATGGCGAGGGCGCGCGCGAAGGCGCGCTCACGCGGCTCCAGGGCGCGGAAAGCGTTGGTCGTCGCGGCCTCGTCGAGGCCGCCGCGGCGCGAAAGGGCCGCGTCGAGTAGGGCGAGGGCCGCTTCCCGGGCGGGAAGGCCGTCGTTAAGTTCCTGAGTCACCGCCCCGCCGTGCCCCGCAATGCGCCAAAGCGCAAGCCCCTTGGATGCCCCAACGACGCTTGCGTGCTATGAAACACCATGTCCGACGATCTTTCTCCCCCGTTTTCCGAGGTTCAGGACCCTGAACTGGCCCGCCTGGGCGCCGCGCCCGGCAAGGATCTGAGCCCTGCCGCCCGCCGCGCCCTGGAAGAGGCCGCCGCTCGCCGCGAGGCCGACGCGGCCCGGGTGATGCCTGCGGAAAAGGGCGGCCGCGACGGCCCCGAGCCCACCCGCTTCGGCGACTGGGAGCGCAAGGGCGTGGCGGTGGATTTCTGAGATCGGATGCTCCCCCCGAAGGGGGAGCTGTCGCGAAGCGACTGAGGGGGATGTGGCCTGTGAGCCAGCCGACGCCTTAACGTCAGCAGGGACTTCCCCCTCCGGCCCTTCGGGCCACCTCCCCCTTCAGGGGGAGGATCTGCAGATCATCCCTTCGGCTTGCGCGGAGCGGCCGGCTTCTTGGCCGGGGCCTTGGTCGCGGCGGCCTTCGGGGCCGGGGCGGGCTTTTCAGCGGCCGGGACGACGGCGGCCACCGCCGGCTGGGCCAGCAGGTCGCGGATCTCGGTCAGCAGCTTTTCTTCCGGGGTCGGAGCGGGCGGCGCGGCGGGCGCAGGCTCGGCCGCGTCGGCGCGGCGGATCTGGTTGACCAGCTTGACCAGCAGGAACACCACCGCCGCGACGATGAAGAACTGGATCAGGGTGTTGATGAAGGCGCCGTACTGGATGGCGACCTTCTCGATCGCCTCGGTGGCCGGATCCTCGGCGCGCAGCACCCATTCCAGCTTGGAGAAGTCGAGGCCGCCGGTCAGCAGGCCGATAGGCGGCATGATCACCTGATCGACCAGGCTTTTGACGATGCCGTTGAAGGCCGCGCCGATGATGACGCCGACGGCCAGGTCGATGACGTTGCCGCGAGCGATGAACTCGCGGAATTCCTTGACGATGCTCATGCGGGGTCCCTCTCGCCTGTTCCTGGGGCTAACCGGAACGCCGAAAGGCTGGGCCGGTTCGCCCCCGGGGGCAAGAGAGTCGGCCGGCCGACTACTCGGCGTTCAGGCGCGCGCGCAGTTCCTTGCCGCTCTTGAAGAACGGAACGTGCTTGGCGCGGACGTCGACGGTTTCCCCGGTGCGCGGATTGCGACCGGCGCGGGCCGGGCGCGAGCGCACCGACAAGGCGCCGAAGCCTCGCAGCTCGACGCGGCCGCCGGCTTCCAGGGCGTTGATCATCCGCTCCAGGATGACGCCCACCACGCGTTCCACGTCCTTCTGCGTCAGGTGCGGGTTTTCGTTCGCGAGCCTGGCGATGAGTTCAGACTTGATCATCGATATCCCCTGCGCCGAGGGAGCGGCGCGCCGCGACCTTTGCCCAAGCAGGCCGCAATCTTCAAGAAAAAGGTTTCGGGCCGTCCCTCAAAGACCCTTCGGCGCCCGGACGATGCGAACATCGTAGGCGGCCTTGCGGATGGCGGCGTTGGCGGCCTCGACCTGCGCGAACGGCAATTCGCGGGCCTCGCTGCGCGTCACCGTCTCGAACCGGGCGACGCCGCTCGTCACCGTCGCCGACTTGGCGACCCGATACCCGGTGGCGGTCTCCTCGCCGTTGGCGCCCTTGACGCTGAAGCCCTCACCCTTGCCGGGCAGCACGACCTCGATCGAGCTACGCCCGTAGGACGGATAGCGCAGGGCGAAGGGCGCGGTGTCGTTGGGCCCGGGCTCTCGGCGCGGGAAGGTGCTCGCCCGGCCCTCGTCGTCGCCCAGCTTCAGCTCGCGCACGCCCAGGTCGTCGTTCAGCCGCCATTCCGGCGTCGCCGTACCGGTCATCTTGATGTTGAGCTCGCCGTCCTCGGCCTTCACCCAGTCGACGTTCTCCAGGGTGATCCAGCTCATTGAGCGCGAGAGGCTCTGCTTGAGGGCGCGCTCGACGTCGGCCTTGGGTGCGGTCTCCAGCGACCGCGACAGCCCCCGCGCCGCATCGCCGCGCATCAGCATCTCGACACGCACCGGCGCGGGCTTGTCGAGGCCGGCCGAGGCGTCGATGTGCAGGCTCGTCTCGGTCTGCGCCTCGCGCAGGGGCGGCTGCTCGATCGGCTCCAGGCCCGCGCCCTTGGCGCGCACCGGCAGGGCCCAGCGGAAGCCCGGCGGGCGCAGCTGGTCGAGACCGCCCTTGTCGCCCGAGCGGGTGCCGTCCAGCCAGTAGCTCTTACCATCGATGCGGGCGCGCACGATGATGTGGTTGAACTGGCCGGCCGCGGCCACGCGTTCGTCCATGCCGTCGCCGCTGGTGGTCGAGACGATGGCCGGCTCGGCCTCGACGCCCAGCTCGCGCAGCAGGGCCAGCAGCAGCACCGTCTTGCCCTTGCAGTCACCGAAGCGGCGCGCCCAGGTCTCGTCGGCCGGCGCCGGACGATAGCCGCCGTCGCCCATGCTGAGCGCCAGGTAGCGGGTCTTGTCCTCGACCAGTTGCAGGGCGGCGAAGGCCCGGGCCTTGTGATCATTGGTCTGGGCGGCGATGCGTGCGGCCTCGGCCCGAACCGGCGAATCCGGCGCCAGCTTCGAGGCCTCGGCATAGAGCGGGGCCATGCGGCGCGAGATCTCGGCCCAGTCGGCATAGGAGGAGGCCTGCAGCTCGCCCACCCGCAGGAAGCGCAGCGGCGCCCCGGCCGGCGCCTTGGGGGTCTCGGCCCCGGTGACGTCGACGCTCAGGCGGGTGAAGCCGCCGACCTCGGCGACGCTCGGCTGCGGGAAGCCCGTGGTGGTCTTCCAGACCACCGGATTGTCCTTGGGCCACTCCAGGCGCACGCGATAGCGGCCGATCTTGCCGCCCCAGCCCATGCGCTCGAAGCTCTGGCCGCGGTTGTCGAGCAGCGGCTCGGTGCGGTGGATGGTGTAGGCCCAGTCGACCACGTCGCCGACCTGCAGGTCCTTGATCTGGATGCTGGCCGTCAGGCGGCCGTCGAGCATGGCCCGTTCCAGGTTGGTCTCGCGGCGGATGACCAGAACGTCCTTGCCGCCTTGCAGCAGGTCGATGACCTGATCGCCGCGACGGATGGCCAGGGTGTGCAGGGTCACCGTCTCGGCGGTGGGGTTCCACGACACCGAACGCGAGCCCGAGCCCGACAGGCCCTCGGTCTTGACGATACGGACGACCCGACGGTTGTAGTAGGTCCCGCCGGAGCGCTCCATGCGGCCCTGGCTGTCGTCGAGCAGCACCTGGGTGGCGGGGGCTTCGGGGCCGGCCTGGAGGTCCGGAATCGCCGCGACGTCCACCCACCTGGCGGGCGCGGCATAGACCGGCTGGTCGGCGGCGAGGGCATGGCCGGTCCACATCGCGGCGACGGCGGCGGCCGGAAGGGCCAGCGCGGAAGATTTGAACATGGACGATCCCTGCCAACTACTCAGACAAGCGGGACCATACAATTCCAGGCAGCACGGCCAAGACTTCGCGCAAAAGAAAAACGGCGGTCGGATTGCTCCAACCGCCGTCTGTCTTCAGCTCACACCGTGAGGTGCGGGCTTATTCCTTCGGAGCGGCGCGCTCGCGCAGAGCCGCACCCAGGATGTCGCCCAGCGAAGCGCCGGAGTCCGACGAGCCGAACTGCTCGATGGCTTCCTTCTCTTCGGCCATTTCCAGCGACTTGATCGACAGCGAGACGCGGCGAGCGGCCTTGTCCACGTTGGTGATCTGAGCGTCGACGCGGTCACCCACGGCGAAGCGCTCGGGGCGCTGTTCCTGACGATCGCGCGACAGGTCCGACTTGCGGATGAAGGCGGTCATCGGGGCGTCGTCTTCACCGAAGCGGACTTCGATGCCGCCCGAGGTGACTTCCGTCACGGTGACGGTAACGGTCTGGTTCTTGCGGAAGGTGTCGCCCGACATCGGGTCGCCGGCCAGCTGCTTGATGCCCAGCGAGATGCGTTCCTTCTCGATGTCGACGTCGAGAACCTTCGCCTTGACCAGGTCGCCCTTCTTGTAGCGAGCCATGGCTTCTTCGCCGGCGACGCTCCAGTCGATGTCCGACAGGTGCACCATGCCGTCGATGTCGTTGTCGAGGCCGACGAACAGACCGAATTCGGTCGCGTTCTTGACTTCGCCTTCGACGGTCGAGCCGATCGGGTGAGCCTCGACGAAGGCTTCCCACGGGTTGGCCAGGGCTTGCTTCAGGCCGAGCGACACGCGGCGCTTGGACGGATCGACGTCCAGGACCACGACGTCGACTTCCTGCGAGGTCGACACGATCTTGCCGGGGTGGACGTTCTTCTTGGTCCACGACATTTCCGACACGTGCACCAGGCCTTCAACGCCGGCTTCCAGCTCCACGAAGGCGCCGTAGTCGGTGATGTTGGTGATGCGGCCGGTGAACTTGGCGCCGACCGGGTACTTGGCTTCGACGCCGTCCCACGGATCCGACTGCAGCTGCTTCATGCCGAGCGAGATGCGCTGGGTGTCCGGGTTGATCTTGACGATCTGGACCTTCACGGTGTCGCCCACGGCGAGCACTTGGCTCGGGTGGTTGACGCGCTTCCAGCTCATGTCGGTGACGTGCAGCAGGCCGTCGATGCCGCCCAGGTCAACGAACGCACCGTAGTCGGTGATGTTCTTGACGACGCCTTCGCGGATTTCACCCTCTTGCAGCTGCGACACCAGTTCGGTGCGCTGCTCGGCGCGGGCTTCTTCCAGGATGGCGCGACGCGAGACGACGATGTTGCCGCGCGGACGGTCCATCTTCAGGATGGCGAAGGGCTGTTCCTTGCCCATCAGGGGGCCGACGTCGCGGACCGGACGGATGTCGACTTGCGAGCCCGGCAGGAAGGCCGAGGCGCCGCCGAGGTCGACGGTGAAGCCGCCCTTAACGCGACCGACGATCGCGCCCATGACGGGTTCGTTCTTGGCGTAGACGCCTTCCAGGCGGGTCCAGGCTTCTTCGCGCTTGGCCTTCTCGCGGCTGATGACCGCTTCGCCCATGGCGTTTTCGAGGCGCTCGAGGAAGACTTCGACGGTGTCGCCGGTCTTGATGGTCGGCTTACCGGCTTCGTCGACGCCGAATTCCTTCAGCTGGACGCGGCCTTCGGTCTTCAGACCGACGTCGATGATCGCGAAGTCCTTCTCGATCCCAACGACCTTGCCCTTGACCACGGAGCCTTCCGCGAAGTCGCGGCCGCCCATGGAGTCGTTGAGGAGCGCTTCGAAATCGTCGCGCGTGGGGTTGAAGCTCATATCGTCAGCCATGCTGATCTAAGATCTCTGGGTTGTGGGAAGCCCTGCGATGAGCGCCGTCGGGTGACGGTTCTCGGGATTCCGGGTGAAGTGATGTTCTGATGCGATCCGGCGCGTCCAAAGCGGCGGCGAGGCGGGCGTTAGATTGGCCCTTGGAGTTTCCTCACCGGGCGCGCGCCGTCTCGACGATGCGGAGAGCCGCATCGAAGGCCTGGGATATAGTCATTTCCGACGTATCAAGCAAGATAGCGTCCACAGCCTGGGTCATGGGCGCGTCCTTGCGGCCGCCGTCGCGCTCGTCGCGCTTTTTGATGTCGGCCAGGATCTCGTCGAAGGTGACGCTCTCGCCCTGCCCCGTCAGCTGCTTCCAGCGGCGGTCGGCGCGGACCTCGGCGCTGGCGGTGACATAGAGCTTGGCCGGCGCCTCGGGGGCGATGACCGTGCCGATGTCGCGCCCGTCGAGCACCGCGCCCGGGTCCTGGGCGGCGAACGCGCGCTGAAGGTCGAACAGCGCCTTGCGTACGCCCGGATGCACGGCCACCCGGCTGGCGGCCTCGCCGGCGGCGCGGGTGCGCACTTCCGGCCGCTCCAGTTCGGCCAGGTCCAGGTCGCGGGCCGAGGCCTCGGCCGCCGCCGCGTCGTCCAGATCGCCGCCGGCGTCCAGCAGACGGACGCCGACCGCGCGATACAGCAGGCCGGTGTCCAGCATCGGCAGGCCGTAATGGGCCGCCAGCCGCGAGGCGATGGTGCCCTTGCCCGAGGCGGCCGGGCCGTCGACGGCGATCACGAAGCCCATGGATCAGGCCTCAACGATCGAGCCGCCCAGGCCCGTCATCAGCGACACGAAGCCGGGGAAGCTGGTGGCGATCATGCCGGGCTCGTCGATCTCGACCGGCTCCTGGGCGGCCAGGCCCAGGATCAGGTGGCTCATGGCGATGCGGTGATCGCCGTGGGTGATCACCTTGCCGCCACCGCGCACGGGGTGGTTGCCGCCCTTCGTGCCGACCACGGTCATGCCCTCGGGTTCTTCCTCGACGGTGACGCCGCAGGCCTGGAGGCCCGCCGCCGTCAGGGCGATGCGATCGCTTTCCTTGACCCGCATCTCGCCGATGCCGCGCATGATGGTCGGACCGTCGGCGAAGGCGGCCGCGACGGCCAGGATCGGATATTCGTCGATCATCGCCGGCGCCCGCTCGGGCGGCACGACGACGCCCTTGAGCTGCGAGTGGCGGGCGGTGATGTCGCCGACGTCCTCGCCGCTCTCGACGCGGACGTTCGAGATCGTCAGGTCGGCGCCCATTTCCTGCAGCGTCGTGAAGAGACCCGTGCGCAGCACGTTGAGCATCACGCCCTCGACCGTCACTTCCGAGCCGGGAACGATCAGGGCCGCGACCAGCGGGAAGGCGGCCGACGACGGATCGCCCGGCACCTGCACATGCGTGCCCTTCAGCTTCTGGCCTTCCGGCAGGCGCACGTGGCGCACGCCGCCCCTGTCCTCGACCAGCACCTCGGCGCCGAAGGCGCGCAGCATGCGCTCGGTATGGTCGCGGGTGGCTTCCGGCTCGATCACCTCGACGCCGCCCTCGGCGTGCAGGCCGGCCAGCAGCACGGCCGACTTCACCTGAGCCGAGGCCATCGGCAGGGTGTAGACGAGCCCGCGCAGGGATCCGCCCTTCAGGGTCAGCGGCAGGCGGCCCTTGTCGCGGCCGTACCAGGTGGCGCCCATGCGGGCCAGCGGATCGAGCACGCGACCCATCGGCCGGCCGCGCAGGCTGCTATCGCCGGTGAAGGTGGCGCACATAGCAAAGCCCGCGGCCGCGCCCATGATCAGGCGCACGCCGGTGCCGGCGTTGCCGCAGTCGATGACGTCCGAGGGCTCGGAAAAGCCGCCCTTGCCCTCGACGCGCCAGCGGCCGACGCCTTCCTGTTCGACGCGCGCGCCGAAGGCCTGCATGGCCCGGGCGGTCGCCAGGACGTCGTCGCCTTCCAGCAGCCCTTCGATGGTCGTGGTGCCGCTCGCAAGCGCGCCAAGGATCATCGAACGGTGCGAAATGGACTTGTCGCCAGGCGCCCGAACCGTACCGCGAAGGGCCCCGCCCGGAGCGCTCTTCAATCCAGCCGTGGTCATGCCGAAACCGGCTCCTTGCAACATAGGTGTTTCGCGAAGGGGTTTGCTTTTGACAGCGGCCTCCCGTCATGGCAAGTCAGCCGCCGCTTTTCCCATCAGGATCAAAGGGTCGCCGCCTTGGCTAATCCCGACTTGGGCGCAAAACAAATCTGCCCCAACTGCCAATCGAAGTTCTACGACCTCAACCGTCGTCCGGCTGTCTGCCCCAAGTGCGGCGAGCAGTTCGATCCGGAAGAGGCGCTGAAGTCGCGCCGCGTGCGCGCCCGCGCCATCACGCCGGACTATGACGCCGAGGACGAAAAGGAAGCCCCCGCTCCCAAGGAGCAGGACGGCTACGAGGACGAGGTCGACGAGACCCCGGAAATCGACGAGGCCGCCGAGGCCGACGTCAACGAAGGCGACGACGAGGACGGCGATCCGACCGCCGAGCCGGCGCCGGGCGGTGACGACCTGGGCGTCGACTTCGCCGAGGACGAAGACCTGGGCGACGAGGACAGCGACGACGTTCCGTTCCTCGAAGACGAAGACGAAGACGATCTCGGCGACGAGATCGAGGGCCTGCCGGGCGACGAGGACGACGACCGGTAAGCGACGAATTCCGGGGCTGGAGCGATCCGGCCCCGGACTTTCGGATCCGGCCTTTCCTGTTCTCCACAGGGCTTTCGCCGGGCTCCGAAAAAAAGTTCGCCGAGGGGGTTGATCCCGGAAAAACCTCGGCATAGGTTCCGCGCCTCTTCGGGGGACAGCCACTCGGAACCGCCGGAGAGACTAAGGATTTCAAACGGAAGTCTTCGTGATTTCCAGGCGAGCCTTGGGGCTATAGCTCAGCTGGTAGAGCGCTTGAATGGCATTCAAGAGGTCAGCGGTTCGACTCCGCTTAGCTCCACCAAGACGGCCGCTTCCCTAAAGGGAGCGGCCGTTTCCATTTTTGGAACCCATCCGAAGTCTTGCCGGAAAACTTGCGCCTCACCGTACGGAGGGGGCTTGATCCCGGAAAGGCCTCGACATAGTTTCCGCGCCTTCCCGGGCGACCATCCGGGAGACCAAGGCCTCCTTCACGGAACGCCTCGGGGCTATAGCTCAGCTGGTAGAGCGCTTGAATGGCATTCAAGAGGTCAGCGGTTCGACTCCGCTTAGCTCCACCAAAACGGCCGCTTCCCTAAAGGGAGCGGCCGTTTCCATTTCCGGATCAGGTATAGCCCAGCAGCGCTCGCAGCCCGGGCACGTGGAAGTCGACGACCCGCTTGTGGACGTCGGACAGCACCTTGGGCACCTCGGCCGTCACCTTCAGGTTCTCGCTGGCGGTGCGGCTTTCGCGGCGGTCGGCGCCGGCCTCCACGCGTTCGCGCCAGTCGGCGGGCAGATCCAGGCCGCAATCGGCCAGCAGCGCGCCGAAGAAGGCCTCGGCCCGCCGCGAGCCCAGGTCCTTGAGATTCTCGACGATGTCTTCGTAGCGGACGATCACGGCGCTGGAGCCCAGCCAGGCCACGGCGTTCATGCTGAAGACGTCGCGCAGGTCAGGCACGGCCCCGTGGGCTCCCAGGATCATCATCATGATGACGTCCTCGATCGCCGCCCCGCCGTCCTTGATGTGGTTCAGGCGGCCCTGGAACTCGTCGGAGAGGTAGAAGCGGGTGCGGGCCAGGACCCAGTCGTAGGGGTCGCGCACGAGCACGATGTGCCGCACGTCACGCAGGGCCACGGCGGACTCGTCGGAGAACAGCATGTGGCCCCAGCTGATCATCGGCCGCTGGGGATTGAAGGCCTCGCGGCTACGGCCCAGCAGGGCGTGCTGGATGTACTCGCCGGGCCAGTGCTGATCACGGGCGACGAACATCCGCATGATGTTGCGGATCAGGTGGGTCCCGGCCTTGGGCACGCTGTTGAGGAACACGGGCCGGGCCAGCCGAGCCCGGTCGAAGCGCTCGCCGATGGCGTCGAGATTGTCGGGCTTGCCGCGGATGATGGCGTTCACGAAGGACCCCGGGCGGCCGAATGGGCCGCAGCTTACAAAGGAACGGGCGACGGATCGCTCCGCCGCCCGACGATAGACGAAACCCGGAAGGCCGCGAAACGCCTGTCGGCGACCGCGGCCCGCCTGGCCCGGAACTTGGCCTAGAACTTGGCCTGCATGCTCAGGAACACGCGGCGGCCGATGTAGTCGTATTGCGACGACAGCACCGAGCGACCGACCATGCTGTAGTCGCCCTGGGCCATGGTCACCTGCGGCGGCAGCTCGTTGAACAGGTTGGCCACGCCGCCCACGATCGACCAGTCCTCGAAGCGCTTCTGCAGCGAGAGGCTGTGGTAGGCCGTGAACTCGGTGTGGATCTTGTAGAACGTGGTGCCCGCGGCATTGCGGTCGTCGAAGAACTCGGCGTCCGAGGCCTTGCCGACCATGTCGACGCCCCAGAAGCCGGTCCAGTCGCCCTTGCTGAAGCGGACGTTCAGCTGGCCGGTCCAGTCGGGGTCGCCGACGCGGCCGTTGTTGTCCTCCACGAAGTCGGCGAACAGGGCCTTCTTGTCTTCCAGCTGCCAGGTCGACTGCAGGTCGATGGTCATGCGGATGTCGGCCGGCAGGTCGTAGTTGTAGTTCACCGTCAGGTCGATGCCGCGGTTCTTCTGGGTGGAGATGTTCAGGTAGTCGTTGGTGATCGTGGTGATCAGGTTGGAGGGGCCGCGTTCGAACAGCGAGCACAGCGGATCGGTCGGGAAGTTCAGCGACCGGTAGCAGCCGGCGACGATGTTGGCCGCGCCCAGCTGGTCGATCTCGTTCTTCACCTCGATGTCGAAGTAGTCGACCGCCACCTGCAGCTGGGCGAACTTCGGCGTCCAGATCAGGCCGTAGGTCGTGGCCTTGGAGGTTTCGGCCTCCAGGGACCCGGCGCCGCCGCCCGAGGTGATGGTGGCCGACGAACCAGCCCCCGTATAGGCGCCCGGAATGCCGTCGGCCGCGCAGTTGTCGGCCACGTACTGCGGCAGGGTGCCCGCCGTCAGCGCCGCCTGCCAGCGAATGCAGGGATCGACGCTGCGCTGGCTGAGGAACGAGGTCTCGGCGTTCTTGTACAGCTCGAACAGCGCCGGAGCGCGGAACGAGGTGCCATGCGTGGCGCGCAGGCGCACCGACGGGATGATCCGCCAGTTGACGCCGACCTTGTAGGTGCTGTCGCTGCCGTAGGAGTTGACGTCGGTGTAGCGGCCCGACAGCGACAGATCCAGCGACTGGGCCAGCATCACGTCCTTGAGGATCGGGATGCTCAGCTCGCCGTAGACGTCCTTGGTGTTGTCCTTGCCGGCGGTGATGCCGGAGACCGAGGCGCCCCAGACGTTGCCGGCGCGGGTGACCTCGCCGGGGGTGTCGTTGATCTCGTCGCGGCGATACGAAGCGCCCAGCGCCACGCCCACCGGACCGGCCGGCAAGGTGAACAGGTTGCCCGACACCGATCCTTCGATGGCGAACTGCTTGTAGATCGTCTTGCCGGTCTCGGTGTCGAACAGGAAGGCTTCTTCCTCGGGCGTGTACTTGCCGGCCAGGAAGTCGGGCGACATCCAGTTCACGTCGACGCAGCTGCGGTTCGAGATCGGGGTCTTGTAGCCCACGCACGAAGCGGTCGGACGCGGGATCGAGTTGGCCTGGCCAAGACCGCCGGTGCCGAAGTCGCTACGGCCGTCGGCGCTGTTGAGGGCGTCGGCCAGGATCACGTCCTGCGAATAGAGGCCCTTGTTGTGGCTGTACTGGGCGAAGATGTCCCAGTCCCAGCCCTTGAGGAAGTCGACACCGGTGAAGTCGCCGCGCAGGCCGCCGACATAGCGCTGGTAGTCGACCTTCTGGCCCGAGCGGTTGCGCGGGGTCGCCACGGTCGGGCTGAGCACGAAGTCGCCGGTGAAGCCGGCGCTGAAGGGATCGCCGTAGTCCTCAGTGTAGAGATAGGTCCAGAACTGGCGATAGCCGTTGGTCTTGGTGGCGCGACGGTTCAGCAGCACCTCGGCATAGGCCTCGATGTTGTCGGTGACGTCGAAGGTGGCCTGGGCGTAGACCGTGTTGCGCTCGGTGCGCGGGGTCAGCGAGCTGGCCAGGTTGTAGGGGCTGTTATAGTCGAGCACGCCCATGTCCGGGTTGGCCGGATCCAGGCTGTCGCCGACGATGAAGAAGCCCGGGGGCAGGCCCGGATAGGCGCCGCCGGCGTTCGAGCCGCCCGGATACTGCGGGATGTATTGGCCAAGGTTGCCGTTGTAGTCGTACTGGATCTTGCCGTCGGTGCCCGCGAAGTCAGGGATCGTGTAGAGCCAGACTTGATCGTACAGCAGGTCGCGGCACTGGGTCTTGCCCGTGCGCGGATCGATGGTGTCCTTGCGCTTGCCGGCGGCGTCGAAGATGTACTGCTGGCCGCAGTTGGTATAGCTGCGCTGACCGTTGGTCTGCTCGGCCTTCTTGGCGTAGTCGTAGGTGATGTTGAAGGTGCCGCGCTCGAAGGTCTTGCCCCAGCTGAGGCTGCCGCGGAACTCTTCGCCGCCCTTCTTCTGCGGCTGGGTGGCGAAGGCGTCGATCGAGAAGCCGTCGGCGCCGCGCTTGGTGATGATGTTGACCACGCCCGCCACGGCGTCCGAGCCGTAGATCGACGAGGCGCCGTCCTTCAGGATCTCGACGCGATCGATGGCCGCCATCGGCAGCACGTTGAGGTCGAAGGCCGACACGCCGCCGCGCACGCCGGCCGGACCGGCGCGACGGCCGTTCAGCAGCACCAGCGTGCGGTTGGCCCCCAGGCCGCGCAGCGAGATGGTTTCCGAACCCGGACCGCCGTCGGTGACGAAGGCGCTCGAGATGGCCGAGTTGATCTGCGGCGAGCCCGAGGCGATCGTCGAAGACTGCAGCAACTGGGCCGTGTTGCCCACGCCCTTCAGCAGGCCCTGCTCGGCGGTGACCACCTGGACGGGGTCGGAGCTGTTGAATTCGTTGCGCTTGATGCGCGAACCGGTGACCACGACGGCTTCGACTTCCGAAGGAGAAGAGGCTTCGCCAGTCGCCTGGGCCATGGCGGGCAAAGCCGCGCCGGCGGCCAGCCCCGCGATGATCGTCGAGGCCAGAAGATGTCTACGATGCATGAACATTGAGGATTTTCGCCCTTGATTGCGGGCACAACGGCACGTCCCCCCACCAAGTCCCCCTTGGCGCGCGACGAACCTCCCGCAATGCTACTCAACCGCCTCAGTCATCCATCTGCAATCTAAGCGACGCCTAACAGTCGCATTTTGGACAAACTGTGACCTCTAACGCGCACTTCGTAACCAAGCTGAGCGGTTATGGGCAGAGCGATCGGGAGCGCTCCCAGGGCGGCCCTCCGGCGCGGAGTCGTCACTTTTTCGCCTTGTTTCGAACGTGGAGGCGGCTGACGCATCGCTGGTTGAAACCGCCCCCTCCGGCCCTTCGTCCAAGATGCTCCCCCTGAAGGGGGAGCTGTCGCCCCCGGGTCCGGCCAAAGGCCGGCCCGAGGGTAAACTCCGCCGACTGAGGGGGAAGGGATCGCTGACGTTCGGGGTGCGTCGACCTCACCAGGAACTTCCCCCTCCGGCCCTCCGGGCCACCTCCCCCTTCAGGGGGAGGATCTTGGGGCATGGGCTCGCGATCTTGCGTGGCGAACCACGAAAGCTGGTGGGGAGGCGCGGAGCGGCCGGGCGGAGCCCGGAGACCGTGATTTGTTTTAGCGTTTC
>NZ_JARQWV010000006.1 GCF_029543245.1 Caulobacter endophyticus | reverse complement strand
CGATGCGGTCCTCGCCACGCTTGGGCCGGTACCAAGAGCCCTCCCCATGGCGGGGACGGGTTTGATTATGCGGCGGGATTTGGCGCGTCTGATTGAATTGGATGAGAAAGTTGCAAGGGGTTGAGTTCGTTCGGTTCTTTTGTGAATTCGCCGTGGATGGACGCTGCTCTATCCCCGTCCGGGCCACTTTCCGAGCCCAACCCAACGCACGCCTTCCTCGCCCTTGTGGCGAGGATCCATCGTTCAGCCTGCTCAAACCTTTCGAGCATGACCACCGTCTGAGCAGCCGCCGGCATGGGCCCTCGCCACAGGGGCGAGGGAGGCGGGGGTTATTGGCTGGTGGGGTGCGCCGACCTCAGCAGACACTTCCCCCTCCGGCCCTCTGGGCCACCTCCCCCTTCAGGGGGAGGATCTTGCGGGCCGCCTCAGTCGCTCGACGGTCCTTGCGGCGTTGCGGGCTGGGCCGGGGCGGCGGGGACCGGGGTGATGGGGTAGGCGGGCTTGCGCTTGCCCTTCGCGGCGCCTGGGGCGGTTTCTGGCGCGGCTTGCGCGGCCGGCGGGGCGTGGACGTCGGGGATCGGCTCGACCGTGGGGCCGACGACCGAGGGGGCTGGCTTGGGCGGCGGCGGGGGCGGGGCGTCCTTGCCGCCCATGAACGGGAAGCGGCGCTTTTTCACCGGTTCGGGCTGGGCCTCGCCGCGATGCTGGGGCGTGGCCGGCGGCATGCAGCCACGGGCTTCGCCCAGCCCCTTGAGATAGGCGCGGCGTACCGCGCCCGCGGCCATGGCCGACTGGACCATGCGGTCGTGCTTCTCGGCGCCCGACAGCTTGCGGACCCAGCCACGCATCGGGATCAGGTCCTGGGCGGCGCTGGCCATCGCGCCGAGGGCCGCGTCGCCGGCGGCCTTGCGGCCGCGATCCATCAGGTCCTCGTCCTCGCCGGGCGGCACCTGGTCGAGGTCGATGCCGAGGGCCGCGTCCAGCGGCTTGACCAGGGCGGTGAGCTGGCCGCAGCTGGAGGGCTGGGGCCGGGCATAGGGATCCTGCATGGCCTCCAGCAGCACGGCCGGGATCTTGGTGCGCATCAGGTTGACGTCGCGCAGCGGGGCGGTGACCGCGCCTCCGAGGCCGTCCTTGTTGGCCTCGGAGGTGGTCTGGATCTTGTCGGGGTTCTCGACCTCGGCCTGCGCCTGGGCCTCCGGGGCAGGATCGCGCGTGGTGGCGCAGGCGGCCAGCAGGGGCAGCGCGGCGGCGAGGAGGAGCAGGCTTCGCATGACTTGACCCTAACGCGCGAGAAGCCGTGTCGTCATCCGCCGTGTCGCGTACGAATCGAACAGCCCCCCGAAGAGGTCGCGGAGGTTGCGGGCCGACTACGGCCTAGATTGGGCGGGCGGATGAACGAGGCGCCGCCGGCCCCCGCTGGATATTCAGTTCGGGGCTGATTTCGTTCAGGTTTTCGAGAAGAGTTTGGTAGGCCGGCTGGGATTCGAACCCAGGACCATTCGATTAAAAGTCGAATGCTCTACCACTGAGCTACCGGCCCGCTGTCGACACGGAAGGCCGTGAGAAGCGGCGCGGACCATAGTCGGGCGTCGCTTGCGTCGCAAGCCGGGTTTCGACCGTGGCTGTGGATGGGATGGCAATTGAATCCCATATCATGGGCTCGCGTGGCGATATGTGAAATATCTTGCGTCTGGGCCCGTTCTTCGGGATGGTCCGGCGCAGAATGACGGCCGCGGGTCGCGGTACGAAGGGGGAGGCGAATCCGGAATGCAGCTTGCGCGACGCAGTGTTCTGGCCGGCTTGCTGCTGGCCCCCGCGACCGCCGCCACGGCGCAGATGACGGCCCGCAGGTTCGACTTCACCGCCAAGCCGCGCGAGGGCTTCACGCCCGTCGCCGCCGATCGCCTGTATGACGCCGCCAGCGGCTACGGCTTCGAGCCGGGCGAGGGGCGGTCGTTCTCGGTCGCCGTGCCCGAGGGCGACTGGCGCGTGACCCTGGAGGTGGAGGGCGGCGCCGACCTGACCGTCAAGGCCGAGTCCCGCCGGCTGATGGCCGAGCAGATCCGCACCAAGGCCAGGGAGCGCCGCGAGGTGACGTTCGTGGTCAATACCCGCGACGCCTCGCTGCCTCCGCCGCCCAAGAACGCTCCGGGCGGAACCGGCGTGATCCTCAATCCGCGCGAGAAGGGCACGCCCAACTGGGACGACAAGCTTACGGTGGAGTTCTGCGGTCCGGCCCCGAAGGTGGCGCGGATGACGGTCGAGCCCGCCAGCGTGCCGCGCGTCTTCCTGCTGGGCGACTCCACGGTGACCGACCAGCCGTTCGAGCCGGCCGCCGGCTGGGGCCAGATGCTGCCCCGGTTCTTCGCCCCGACGGTGTCGGTGGCCAGCCACGCCGAGTCCGGCGAGACCATGAAGTCGTTCCTGATGGAGCACCGGCTGGACAAGGTGCTGAGCCAGACGCGGGCCGGCGACTTCGCGCTGATCCAGTTCGGGCACAACGACCAGAAGGAAAACTGGCCCCAGACCTATGTGGCGGCCGACAGCACCTATCGCGACTACCTGCGGGCCTATGTCGGCGAGTTCCGGCGCAGGAAGGCGACGCCCGTGCTGGTGACCTCGATGCACCGCCGCCGGTTCGACGGCGAGGGCAGGATCATCAACACCCACGGCGACTATCCGGCCGCGGTGCTGGCGGTGGGCCAGGAGCTGGGCGTGCCGGTCATCGACCTGGCGGCGATGAGCAAGGCGTTCTACGAGGCCCTGGGGCCCGTGCAGTCGCCCAAGGCCTTCGCCGACGGGGGCAAGGACATCACCCACCACGACAATTACGGCGCCTACGAACTGGCGCGCTGCATCGTGCAGGGGATCAAGGCCGGGGTACCGGATCTGGCGCGCCATCTGGCCGCCGACGCCGGCTCGTTCGATCCGGCCAGGCCCACGCCGCCCGACAGCTTCGTCATGGCTCCCAGCGCGGCCCGCAGCAACGCGGCCCTGCGCGGCAATTGATCCTCCTTGCGAGGTAAGAGGTATCCGATGATCGACCGTCGCTCCCTGCTGGCCCTGGCCGGCGCGACCGCCGCCAGCCCCGCCCTGGCCCAGACGGCTCCGGCCGTCAGGCCGACGCTGGAGATCCAGCCGATCTGGCCGGGCAAGGCTCCGGGCGGCGAGAAGGTGACGGTCAAGGAGCAGGTGATCCTGCGCACGCCGGGCGGCGATCCCAACGACACGGCTTTCCTCAACATCACCGATCCGGTGCTGATGATGCGCCGACCGGCAAAGCCCAACGGCGCGGCGATCCTGATGATCCCCGGCGGCGGCTACAAGCGCGTGGCGGTCAGCAAGGCCGGCGGGGCGATCGACAAGTGGATCGCCGATCAGGGCGTGACCGCCTTCGTCATGACCTACCGCCTGCCGGCCGACGGCTGGGCGGCGGGGCCGGACGTGGCGCTGCAGGACGCTCAGCGGGCCATCCGCATCATCCGCTCGCGGGCCGGCGAGCTGGGCCTGGATCCGGCGCGCGTCGGCGTGATGGGCTTCTCGGCCGGCGGGCACCTGGCGGGCCGTCTGTCGACCCAGTTCAAGCGCGAGACCTATGCGCCGATCGACGCCATCGACCAGTTGTCGACCCGGCCCTCGGTGGCGGGGCTGTTCTATCCGGTGGTGACCATGCAGGCGCCGTTCGCCCACGGCGCCTCGATGAAGGAGCTGCTGGCCGGCGACGCCTCGGACGCGCGCCGCAAGGCCGCCTCGCTGGAGCTGGACGTGCCGGCCGACACGCCGCCGACCTTCATCGCCACCGCCGCCGACGACAGGGTGGTGCCGGCCGACAACTCCCTGCTGCTTTACTCGGCCCTGCGCGCGGCCGGCGTGCCCAGCGAGCTGCACATGTTCGAGAAGGGCGGCCACGGCTTCGGCGTGACCGGTCCGCAGGGCATGGACATGGGCTGGCCGCAGCTGCTGCCGCCGTTCCTGCGCCGCCACGGGCTCTACGCGTGATCTTCGACGTCACGGGTTTCGGCGCCGTCGGCGACGGCGTTGCGCTGGACAGCGACGCGATCAACGCCGCCATCCAGGCCGCCCGCGCGGCCGGCGGCGGGACCGTGCGGCTGCCGGCGGGGCGGTATCTGTGCTTCTCGATCCGGCTGGCCGGCGGCGTTACGCTGAAGCTGGAGGAGGGCTGCGTGCTGGTCGCCGCCGATCCGGCCCGGCACGGCGGGACCTACGATCCGCCCGAGGACAATCCGCACGACCTCTACCAGGACTTCGGCCACAGCCACTGGCGCAACAGCCTGATCTGGGGCGAGGACCTCGAGGACGTGGCCATCGAGGGCCCCGGTCGCATCGACGGCGAGGGCCTGACCCGCGAGGGGCCGGGCTCGCGCTGGCGGCGGCAGGCGGGCGAGTTCCCGCTGAGCATGGTCGGCTTGTCGGCCGAGGCGATGGCGGAACTCGTGCCCGAGCGGGCGGCGATGATCGGCCAGGGCAACAAGGCGATCGGGCTCAAGCGCTGCCGCAAGGTGCGGCTCTCGGGCTTCACGCTGGTCAGGGGCGGGCACTTCGCGGTGCTGGCCACGGGGTGCGAGGACCTCGTCATCGAGAACCTGCTGGTCGACACCAACCGCGACGGGCTGGACATCGACGGCTGCTCGCGGGTGCGGATCAGCGGCTGCCGGGTCAACACGCCCAACGACGACGCCATCGTGCTGAAGGCCTCGATGGCCCTGGGAGAGGCGCTGCCGACGCAGGACGTCGAGATCACCGGCTGCCACGTCTCGGGCTTCGATCCGGGCACGGTGCTGGACGGGACCCTGGGCCGCGAGCATCAGATCTCGCCCGACCAGGACCGGGTGACCGGCCGCATCAAGATCGGCACCGAGAGCAACGGCGACTTCCGCCGGATCCGCATCGCCGACTGCGTGCTGGAGCGCTCGCGCGGGCTGGCCCTGGAGACGGTGGACGGCGGGACCATCGAGGACGTCGAGATCAGGAACGTGCGGCTGGTCGAGATGACCAGCTCACCGCTGTTCCTGCGCCTGGGCGCGCGGCTGCGCGGGCCCGAGGGGACACGGCCGGGCGCGCTGCGCCGGGTGAGCGTGCGGGGCCTGGACGGCGGGGCCGCCTTCGCCGACCTGCCGGTGATCCTGGCGGGCCTGGCCGATCATCCGATCGAGGACGTGCGCCTGGAGACCCTGGCCCTGTCGT
This sequence comes from Caulobacter endophyticus, assembly GCF_029543245.1. GTDB lineage: Bacteria > Pseudomonadota > Alphaproteobacteria > Caulobacterales > Caulobacteraceae > Caulobacter > Caulobacter endophyticus_A. Next base: position 240,980 of record NZ_JARQWV010000006.1, on the reverse strand, counting down.
TCCTGGGCGGGGCGGGGGAGGCGGGCGTCGAGCCGCCGGAACTGGCCGACGCCTATCCCGAGCCGCGGATGTTCGGCGATCCGCCGGCCTGGGGGCTGTGGGCGAGGCACGTGCGGGGCCTGGTGATCGAAGGCCTGAGGCTGACGGCGGATCCTGACGCCCGTGCGCCTGTCAGCATCGACGGAGAGGTCTTCGCGGCCGACCGATTCACCGCTGCCCGGTAGCGGGTGACCGCCGGCGGGCGAGCTTGGCCATGAGCGCCACCTTGAGTGCGTGCAAGCTGCGGCGTAGCGTCGCGAAAGTCGCCTGAGAACCGGCAGACGGTCGATTTTAGCACTTTCGCCTTCAAGATGAGCGAAAAGAAGCGGGATCGGACCGTTCGATCAGGCGCGCTGTCGACACTGGGGCCATGTTTCTAGCCAAGTTCCTAAGAACGCTCGCGACCGTCGCCCTGGTGGCCCTCGCCGCCGTGGGCGCGGACTACCTGATCAATATCGTGCTGCTGAGCCGCCCGGAGGTGTTCACGCCGGGCATGACCATGGCCATCGTCGCCATCGTCGGAACGCCGCTGCTGTACGTCATGCACAGCCAACGCCTGGACCTGAAGATCGCCAAGCTGGACCTGTCGCATAGCCTGAAGGTCCAGCGCCAGACGGCCGAGGAGGCCGAGCGCCGTCGGCTCGAGGCCGAGCGCGCCCTGGGGCGCCTGCGCGAGCAGGAGTCGCTGTACCGCATCCTGGCCAACAACCTGACCGACGCCCTGCTGATGTGGTGGTCGGACGGGCGCCGCCGCTATAACTCGCCGGCCATCGAACAACTGACGGGCTATACTCCCGCCGAGTTCCTGGTCGCGCCGAACCTGCTGGGCGTGAGCGAGGAGGACGGGGCCAAGGCGCTGGCCGCGGTTCGCTCGCTGAAGGGCCCCGCCGACAGTCGCACGCTGGAGTACCAGTTCCGCCGCAAGGACGGCCAGCTGATCTGGATCGAGAGCACCTATTCGATGGTGCCCCAGGAGGAGGGGGGCGGCTTCATCGCCACCAGCCGCGACATCACCGAACGCAAGCGGCTGGCCGAGGAACTGGCGCGGGTGGCCGCCGAGGCGCGGGCCGCGGCCGCCGCCAAGGCCGACTTCCTGGCCAACATGACCCACGAACTGCGTACGCCGCTGACGGCGATCATCGGCTTTTCGGGCCTGCTGCGGCAGTCGTCGGCCCTGTCCGAGGCCGATGCGCGCCAGGTGCGCCTGGTGCACGAGGCCAGCAACACCCTGCTGGGCGTCATCAACGACGTTCTGGACTTCTCGCGCCTGGAGGCGGGCATGGAGTTCGACGCCGAGCCGTTCCGTCCCTGCGACATGGCCCGCTCGGCCGCCGCCCTGATCGAGAGCCAGGCCCAGGCCAAGGGCCTGCCGGTGCTGATCGAGTTTGGACCGGGGCTGGCCCCGCTGCTGGGCGACGCGGCGCGGCTGAACCAGGTGCTGCTGAACTTCCTGTCGAACGCGGTGAAGTTCACCAGCGAGGGCCAGATCGTCATCAGCGTCAGCCAAGCCTCGTCGAGCGTCGGCCAGCGCTTGAGGATGTCGGTGCGCGACAGCGGCATCGGCCTGCCCGACGACATGCACGAGGCGGTGTTCGAGCGCTTCATCCAGGCCGATGCCGGGGTGTCGCGCCGGTTCGGCGGCACAGGCCTGGGCCTGGCGATCTGCAAGCGGATCATCGAGGCGATGGGCGGCCAGATCGGCGTCGAGAGCGCGCAGGGGCGGGGCTCGACCTTCTGGTTCGAGGTCGACCTGCCGATCACCGAGAGCCTGGCCAGCGACCTGCCCGCCGCGCCGTCGCCGGTGAGCCTGGACCAGCCGGTGCGTCTGCTGCTGGTCGAGGACAACCCCGCCAACCGCGAACTGATCGGCGCGCTGCTGGCGCCGTTCGAGGTCGAGGTGGAGATGGCTGTCGACGGCGTGGCGGCGGTCGACGCCTTCAAGGCCGGCAAGGCCTACGACCTCGTTCTGATGGACGTGCAGATGCCGGTGATGGACGGCCTGACCGCCACGCGCCGCATTCGGGCGCTGGAGCCGACGGGGCGCCACATCCCGATCGTGGCCATGACCGCCAACGTCTTGCCCGACCAGATCGCCACCTGCATGGCCGCCGGCATGGACGACCACCTGGGCAAGCCGATCAATCCGGGTCGGCTCCTGGAGATGGTGGCGCGGTGGAGCCAGGCGGAGGCGGCTTAGGTCGGCGCTGACCCCCTCCGGCCCTATGGGCCACCTCCCCCAGAGAGGGAGGATCTACGTAGCGTCCTTCTCCCCTTGCGGGAGAAGGTGTCGACGCAGTCGACGGATGAGGGGTTGCACGAACGAAAACGCCGCGACGGCCGATCGGCTGTCGCGGCGTTTGGCTTCTGAGAGACCCCTCACCCGACCTCCCTTTCGGGAGGCCACCCTCTCCCGCAAGGGGAGAGGGATCCGGATCAGTTGATATCCGGGATCTGGTCGCTGGTGACAGAGGGCCTGGCCTTCTCGCCGCGGCCCCAGAGGCGTTCGTACTTCCAGCCGGTGAGGTCCTCGACGATGGCCTTGGACTCGGGGGTCTCGGCCTCGGTGGCGCCGGCGCGCAGGCGTTCGACCTCGTGGACCAGGACCTCGTGGGTCTTGGCGTTGAGGCGGAACTTCCACGAGATAATCATGCCGGTGACCATCACCAGGATCGGGCCGCCGACCATGATCAGCACCAGGGTGTGGATCGCCTGGGGCGTCTGCTGGACGACCTGGCCCTTGCCGCCCGAGACGAAGCCGCCCAGGCCCAGGAGGGTGGTGGTCAGAAGGATGGCGCCCGACTGGGCGATCTTGCGCACGAAGGTCATGACGCCGGCGAAGATGCCTTCGCGGCGCTGGCCGGTGACGGCCTCGTCGACGTCGGGCAGGTAGTTGTAGACGCCCCAGGGCACGAAGTTCAGCGTGCCGCGGCCCAGGCCCGCCAGGATGATCGGCAGGAACAGCCAGAACAGGACCGTGGGGTTGAAGCCCGAACCGGCGGCGTTGAAGATGTTGCCGTGCAGGCCCTCGACGCCCGCGGCGAAGCCGGCCGGCTTGACCAGGTAGAAGCCCAGGAACAGCAGCAGGGCCGCGCCGACGAAGGTGATGGCCATGCGATAGGCCGCCGTCGGACCGGTCTTGATGATCACGCGGATGGCGATCATCACCGAGATCAGCTGGGCGAAGTACATCATCGTCATCGCCTGGGAGATCACCAGGGTCGAGCCGACCATCACCGTGGCCACGAACAGCGGGAAGGCGGTGTTGAAGATGTCCTGGCTGATATAGCCGCCCAGATACAGCGACAGGTGCTGGCGGAAGGCTTTCAGCTTCAGGGTCGAGAACAGGTCGCGGAACATGTTGACCGGGATCATCGCGGCCTTGCCCCAGTCCATGGCCTCGGGCTGGATCAGCTTTTCGTCCTCGGTGTAGGGGCGCTCCCAGGTGAACAGGACCACCAGCACGACGACCAGGCTGAACAGGCCGCCGAAGATGGCCGCCATGATCAGGAAGGTGTTGGAGCTGTCCTTGCCGCCGAAGTTGTTGATGATCAGCGTGGGCAGGTACGAGGCCAGGATCGCCGAGCTTTGGGCGATCAGCATGCGGGCGCCCGCAAACTTGGCCTTCTCCTTGTAATCCTTCGTCATTTCCGCCGCGAGGGTTTCCCACGGGATCAGGAACATCGTGTAGACGAACTCGAAGAAGATGAAGGTCACCAGGTAGTAGGTGAAGGTCTGGCCCGACACGAAGATCAGGGCGAAGCTGGGCAGCAGCGGAATGGTCAGCAGCAGGAAGATCTTCCGCCGCCCGACCTTACGGCCGATCCAGGTGTGGCGCAGGTTGTCGGAGATGTAGCCGATCAGCGGGCAGGTGATCGCTTCCAGCAGGCGCGGCAGGCCCAGGATCAGGCCGGTCTCGACCGGCGACAGTCCGCAGAAGGTGATGAAGAAGTAGGCCAGCCAGCCGGTGATCACGGCTTGCGCGCCGGCCCCCAACATGTCGCCGGAGCCCCAGCCCCAATAGTTGATCCAGGACGGTTTGCGGGCGTCTGGCGTGGCCATGTTCGTTTCGTGTCCCAAAACTTCGAAAGGCTTCTGGTGAGCCTCTGAATTGTATTCCCCCATCCGTTCTTCCCCGCGCAGGCGGGGATCCAAGCCGAGTTTCCGGCGCTCTCGCTATAGAGTCAGCTTGGATCCCCGCCTTCGCGGGGAAGGTCGGTGAGAGAGTTAGATGAAGGCGCGCTGGAACTCGCCCAGAGCCAGCATGGCCAGCGACTGGCCGTAGGGCATCGAGGTCAGCGGGATGTCCTTGTAGCCCTGGATCGTGTCGAACACCGGGGTGCCGAACGAGACCTGCTGCAGTTCGCCCGCGTCGTCGATGTTGGCCAGCACGCCCTTGATGGCGCGGATGGCGACGGCTTCGTATTCCTTGCCGATGTAGCGCTTGCGGACGGCCTTGAGGACGCCGTAGGCGAAGCCGGCCGTGGCCGAGGCTTCAAGGTACGAGGTCTTGTCGTTGATGATCGTGTGCCACAGGCCGGTTTCCTGGTCCTGGTACTCGGTCAGGGCCTTGATCTGGGCTTCCAGGGCGTCGATCAGGAAGGCGCGCAGGCCGTCGCCCGGCTTCAGGTCGAGCAGCTCGATGAATTCCGGGATGGCGATCGTCACCCAGCAGTTCCCGCGGGCCCACAGGGCGTCGGCGAAGTTGTGACGACCCTCGAAGGTCCAGCCGTGGAACCACAGGCCGGTCTTGCGGTCGGCCAGATACTTGATGTGGACCATGAACTGGCGCTTGGCCTCCTCGACGAAGTCGGGGCGGTCGAGCAGCAGGCCGATCTTGGCCAGCGGCAGCACGCTCATCATCAGCGTGTCGTCCCACAGCTGCTGCGGGTTCTCGCTGTTGAAGACGATGTGCTGGAAGCCGCCTTCCTCGGTGCGCGGACCTTCGTACATGACGTAGTCGGCCCAGGTCTCGAGGTAGGGGATGTAGGTGTGGTCGCCGGTGGCCTCATAGAGGTAGGCCAGGGTCAGGAACGGCGAGACCGTGTTGATGTTCTTGGTCGGGGTGCCGGCCTCGAAGCGGTCGGCGAACCACTTGGTCATGATGTCGAAGGCGCGCTCGTCGCCGTACATCTCGTACTGCTTCCACAGGCCGTAGAGGCCCACGCCGTGGGTCCATTCCCAGTCGTTCCAGCCCTTGGTGTCGATGACGCGGCCGTCGTCGAGGCGCAGCAGGAACTCGCCCGTCTCGTCGGTGATGTCGACGAGGTTGCTGATCAGAAGGGCGATCTTGGCCTTGACGTCCTTGGCCTCGATGCCGTGAGCGAGATTGGGCACGGTAGTCTCCTAAAGGTAAGTTCGGATGAGCACGTGGCTCATTGCTTGTAGTTCGGCGCGGGCACGCGGGCGACGGGCACGCCGCCTTCCACGTTGCGCAGCACTTCCAGTTTGACCGCTTCCAGGGCGTCGCCGGGGGCGCCGTCGCTGGTTACGGCCAGGGCGATGGTGTTCTTGCCGTGCAGATCGACGATGCCGGTCGGCAGCACGAAGGTCCGTTGCGGGCCGACATGGGCGATGAACTGGCCCATGTTCCAGCCATTGACGAAGATCAGCACGCGATAGCGGCCGGGCGAGCGCGGGGTCTTCGGATCGCCGATCGTCAGGCCCAGGGTCACGTCCTGGTCCTTGGGCAGGGCCAGGTCGAAGTTGGTGCGATACCAGGTGGTGCCGGCGTAGGGCGCAGGTGCGGCCATATCGGCCTTGGCCCAGCCCTGGTCGGGGAAGCCCGGCAGGTGCCAGCCGTTGCGCTCGCCGTACTGGCCGCCTTCGTTCATCGGGCCGCGCACCGGATCGGCGATGTCCTCGCCGCCCTTGTTGCCCTGGATCTTCCAGGCGATCGGCACGGCGAAGCTGTAGCTCGTCGGGCTCGACAGCGAGGCCGAGACGAGGCCGCGGGCTTCCTTGTGGAAGTCGTCGGCGTCGAGGTCCCAGTTGTGGCCGTTGTTGCGGACCATCACCGACAGGACGTGCTCGCCGTCGCCGCGCAGGGCTTCCGGCAGCTTGAAGGTGGCCACGCCCGTGGTGATCGGGCGGGGCAGGCCGCCGTCCAGCTCGTGCTGGCCCAGGAACTTGCCGTCCAGCCAGACCTGCAGCATGCCGGCGCCGCCGGCGCCGTAATGCAGGGTCAGGGTGTCGATGTCGGCGCGGCCCTTGTAGCGGCCGCGATACCAGACGTCGCCGTGGTGGAAGCCGTGGGTGCTCATGTCGAGCGCCGGCTGGCCCGTCGGCGGACGCACGGTGGAGCCGCCGCGCTTGCCCTCGGCCTTGGCCCAGGCGCTGTCGTCGAAGGCCGGATCCGACTCCGGCGAGCCGGCGGCGGTCTTCCAGTCGAGCTTGGCCAGGTCGGGCACGGTGACGGCGGTGGGGCCGGCCAGCGCCTTGGACGCCAGCAGCGAGCCCGAAGCCGTGGCCTTGGCGGCGACGGCCGCGCCGTTCCAGCGGACGGACTTCACGCCCTTGGGCGCGAAGACTTCCAGGGCGCTTTCGGTCTCGGTGTCGCCGGTCAGCGACAGGACCGCGCCCTTGACGCTGGCCGAGCGAACGAGGCCTGGGCCGCGTTGCAGGGTCGGGCCGGCCGCGGTGTCCTGGCGCCAGAAGGTCTGGCCCGTGGCCTCGTCGGCCAGCAGCAGCGTCAGCGGCGGACGGCCGCCGCCGGTGATGCGCACGCGGGCGAGACCCGTGTGGGTGTAGGAGAGCTTCAGGTCGCCCTTGGCCGCGTCGAAGCTCGACGAGACCTGGCCTTCCAGCACCTCGACCTTGGGGGCCTCGGCATAGCGCAGGACGGTTTCACCGGCCTCGCCGGCGCGGCCGTACATCAAGGCCAGGTCGCCGCCGTTCCAGGGCAGGTGGGTCTGGATCTCGGAGGTCGAATAGACGAGCCGCTGGCCGCCCAGGTCGTAGCTGGCCATCAGCATCTTGCTGTCCTGGCCCTTGATCCGCGAGGGGACCACGTACTCGCCGTCGCGGGTCTTGACCTTGAAGGTGAAGGCCTCGTCGCCGGTGGCGCTGCTGGGGTTGTGGATCACCACATAGAGGTGGCTGCCGGTCTCGGCGTTGACGTTGTGATAGACGCGGACCTTGTCGTTCGAGGGAACGACGGCCTCGCCCTTGTCCATGCGGGTCAGGTCCGGAACGGCGTTCAGGAACTGGCCCATCTGCTTCATGACGCGGGCCTTGTCGCGCAGGCCGCGGGCCTCGTCGATGGCCGAGCCGTAGTCGTAGGAGCTGAAGACCACCGGGGCCGGCGACCAGCCCCAGCTGGTCCCGCCATAGGTCATGTAGAAGCTCTGGATCGTCAGGCCGTTGGCGATGTTGGTTCCGTAGAACACCCGCTGATAGCCGACGCCGCGATGGATGGCGGTGCAGTCGTAGTCGCCGTTGCTGCCCCAGTAGTCGAACCAGCCGCCGCCGAACTCGGCCGCGAAGCCGGGCGTGTTGGGGCTGGCCGAGGCGCCGCCCTTGGCCCCGCCGGCGCCGTAGAGGCCCCAGTCGGGGGCCACGCCGGGCGAGGAGGGGGTGGAGTCGACCTTGCACGAGCCGCCCGGATAGCCGTCGAAGGCGTAGAGGTCGGTCGGGCCTTCGACGGAGCCTGGCACGTTGGAGCCCTTGGGCACCCAGTAGCCGTTGCGGCCCTTGTCGTTGTGGAACAGCGGGACGGTGATCCCATCCGCGCGGGCTTTGTCGGCCAGCCACTGCATGTAGCGCTGCTGCGGCGCGCCCACGACGTCGAGCTCGTTCTCGATCTGGTGGGCGATGACCGTGCCCTGGCCGGTGGTCAGCTGGTGGCGGGCGATGACCTTGTTGATCTGGCTCAGCCACTCGTCGGCGGCCTGGATGTATTCCGGCGCGTCGGTGCGGGCGCGGGCCTGCTGGTTGACGAGGTGGCCGGGGAAGCCGCCGCGCGTCAGCTCGGCGTTCACGTACGGCCCGGCGCGGGTGATGACGTAGAGGCCTTCTTCCTTGGCCATGGTCAGCACGCGATCCATGTCGCGAATGCCCGAGAAGTCGTAGACCCCCTGCTTGGGCGAGTGGTAGCCCCAGTCGATGTAGATCGCGACGGTGTTGTAGCCGCTGGCCTTCATCTTCTGGAGGATGTCGCGCCAGAGATCCGGGCTGGGCACGCGGAAGGGGTGGAACTCGCCGCCCCAGGAATAGATGCGATTGCCGTCGACCTTCAGGGAGTACTTGTCCCAGGTGATCTTGTGGGCTTCGGCGGGCTTCTCCGCGACCGCCTGCTCGCCGCCTTCCTTCAGCACGGTGAAGTGGCGGACGGTGCCCGACAGCTCGGGCAGTTCCTTCTTGGGCGTCCAGGTGCGGAAGCCGTCGGTGCTGTCGGAGTACCAGTAGCGCTTCGACATGTACTCGTCGAAATAGATGCGCCAGGCGCCTTCAGGCGTGCGGGTGAGGGCGGGGCCTTCGAGGAACTTGCCCCAGCCGGCCCAGTCGCCGCCGCCCTTGACCTGCCAGGGGCCGTCCAGCGACGGGGCGGTCAGAAGCTCGATGAACTTGGTGGTCTCGTTCTTGGCGAAGGCCTGGTACTGCGAGCCCTCGCGCACGACGAAGGCGTCGATGTAGTTGGGGCCCATGCCCGACAGCGGGCGCGGCGCGCTCCAGGTCGAGAGGTCGGCGTCCTGCGCCGTGATCCGGTAAGGCTGGAACTGGCCCGCGATGCCGGTGGTCGAGACCGACAGAATCAGGTGCTCCGAACCGTCGGCGTCGACGAACCACTCCGGCGCCCAGGTGTTGGTCGAGCCGGGCACGTCGACGGTGACGTCGCGCAGGAAGGTCCAGTCGACCAGGTCCTTGCTGCGGGCCAGGCCGATCGTGTTGCCGGTCCAGCCGGTGGTGTAGGCGACGTAGTAGAAGCCGTCCTTGCGCTTGATGACGCTGGGATCGCGGATCAGCCCCTTGGGCGGGGTGTAGGCCAGCGGCTTCTGCAAGGTGAAGCGCGAGCCGTCGGCCGAGTCGTACACGCTCATGTTCGACTGGCTGGCGTTGGTGAACGCCGTCATGACGTAGCGCGTCGGCTCGGCCGCAGTCGCGCCGGAGAGCGCGGTGGTGGCGAGCAGGGCGGCGGCGAGGCCGAAGAGGGCGGGACGCTTGATCACTGGTCTCAGCCCTCGAAGTAGAAGACGGGCTTGAGCGGCCATTCGACCGGCTTGTTGTCCGGATGGACGTCCATCAGGTCGGCCATGAAGTCCCACCAGCGCTTCATCACCGGCTGCAGGGGCAGGGTGTCCTTATTGTTGTCGGGCTTCAGGCGAAGCACGGCGAACAGGCTCATGGTCTCTTCGTCGAGGAAGATCGAATAGTCGTAGATGCCGGCGTTGCGCAGGGCCTCGGCCAGGTCGGGCCACAGCTCGTCGTGACGGCGCTCGTACTCGGCGGCGACACCGGGCTTCAGCTGCATGCGGAAGGCGATCGGGCGGCCTTCGGTCAGCGTGCTCATGGGGTGTTCCTCCGGGCGTCGTTTCTTGGTTTTCAGGCGATGCGGTAGACGGCGGCGGCCGTGCCGGCGAACAGGCGCTGGCGCTCGGCGTCGCTGAACCCGGCCGTGATGGCGTCGTAGGCCGCGTAGAAGGCGTCGAACGAGCCGTGCACCTTCTCGACCGGGAAGTTGCTGGCGAACATGGTCCGCTCCACGCCGAAGGTCTCGATGACCTGCAGGACGAACGGACGCAGGCTTTCCACCGTCCAGGCGCGGTCGACCATCGCCAGGCCCGAGACCTTGCAGGTGACGTTCGGACGCTGGGCCAGCGCGGCCATGCCGGAGCGCCACAGCGCCAGGCCCGCCTCGTCGCGATCGGTCGGCATGCCGGCGTGGTTCACCACCAGCGCGATGTCGGGATGGGCGTCGGCCAGGGCCGCGGCGGTTTCCATCTGCGCGGGGTAGAGCTGCAGGTCGAACGACAGCCCGTGCTTGGCCAGCAGGCCGAAGCCGGCGCGCCACTGGTCGTTCAGCAGCAGGTCGGACGGGCCGTAGGTCTTGGCCGGGTCCGCGTGGAAATTGACGATCTGGCGGATCCCGCGCACGTGCGGCCGCGAGGCGTGCGCCTCCAGCAGGGCCTCGACGTTGGGATCATCCAGGTTGGCGCCGGCGACGATCGCGCCAATGGGAGCGCCGGCGGCGACCAGGCTTTCCAGCCAGTCGGTCTCGGAAAGCTGCTTGTCGGTAGGCAGGCCGCACTCGACGTGGACCAGGCTCTGGACGCGCCAGGGCAGGGCGTCGGCGGCGTAGTCGGCGGGCAGGTAGTTCTTGCCGGCGATCAGGCTCATGTCGCCCGCCGGGTTGCCCGGCAGGGGAACGTCCTGCAGCCAGGAATAGTAGTGCTTGCCGAGGTCCCACAGGTGCATGTGGGCGTCGATGATCGGACCCGTGTACGCCATGCCTGTCCCCTTGGGCTCGCAAGCCCCGGGCCAGCCTGTCCTGGTGGACGGGCTGGCCCGGTCTCAAACTAGAAGGTCGTCCGGCCGCCGGACGTGTCGAAGGTGGCGGCGGTGGTGAAGCTGCACTCCTCGCTGGCCATGAAGCAGACCATCGCGGCGCTTTCCTCGACTTCGCCGAGGCGACCCATCGGGATCTTCGAGCGCATGTACTCGACCTGGCTGGCGGGCAGCTGCTCGAGGATCGGGCTCTCGAAGGTGGCGGGGGTCAGGCTGTTGGCGATGACGCCCTTGCCGGCCAGTTCCTTGCCCAGCGACTTGGTGAGGCCAATGACCCCGGCCTTCGACGCCGAATAGGCGCTGGCGTTGGGGTTGCCTTCCTTGCCGGCCACCGAGGCGACGTTGACGATGCGGCCGTAGCCGGCGCCCAGCATGTGCGGCACCACCGAACGGCAGCAATAGAACAGGCCGTTCAGGTTGATGTCGATGACGCGCTTCCAGCTGTCGAGCGGGAACTCGTGCACCGGAACCGTGGCGCCGGTGATGCCGGCCGAGTTGACCAGAACGTCGATCTTGCCGAGGGCGTCGACGCTGGCGGTCGTGGCGGCGGCCACCTGGGTTTCGTCGGAGACGTCCAGCGCGACGGTGAAGGTCGCGCCGACTTCCTTGGCGGCGGCTTCCAGCGCGTCGGCGTTCAGGTCCCACAGGGCGACCTTGCCGCCTTCGGCGACGATGCGGCGGGCGGTTTCCTTGCCCAGGCCCGAAGCGCCGCCGGTGATGACGGCGGTGCGGCCCGCAAAGCGATTGGCGTAAACGGTCACGAGACGCCTTCCTTGGTCCAGGCGATGACTTCCTGGCGCTGCTCGCCGAGCTTCTCGATGCCCAGGGTCATGACGTCGCCCGGCTTCAGGAAGATCTTTTCCGGCTTCTGGCCTTCGCCGACGCCCGGAGGGGTGCCGGTGGTCAGGATGTCGCCCGGCTCGAGGGTGACGAAGCGGCTCATGTAGGCGATGAGCTCGGCGACGCCGAAGATCATCGTCTTGCTGTTGCCGGTCTGCATGCGCTTGCCGTTGAGGTCGAGCCACATGTCGAGGTTCTGGCAGTCGCCGACTTCATCGGCGGTGACGACCCAGGGGCCCACCGGACCGAAGGTGTCGCAACCTTTGCCCTTGTCCCACTGCGAGCCCAGCTCCTTCTGGAAGGCGCGCTCGGAGACGTCGTTCACCAGCACGTAGCCGGCGACGTAGTCCAGGGCTTCGGATTGCTCGACATAGCGGGCGCGCTTGCCGATCACGACGCCCAGCTCGACTTCCCAGTCGCCCTTCTCGGCGCCCTTGGGCAGCATCACCTGGTCGTTCGGGCCGTTCAGGCACGAGATCGCCTTGGTGAAGAAGATCGGCTCGGGCGGGGGCTCGAGGCCGGCTTCCTTGGCATGGTCGGCGAAGTTCAGGCCGATGGCCAGGAACTTGCCGACATTGCCGATCGGCACGCCGTAGCGCGGCGAGCCTTCGACCACCGGCAGGGTGGACGGGTCGATGGCGGCGATCTTGGCCAGGCCTTCCGGGGTCAGCTCAGCGCCGGTGATGTCGGACACGTGGCCCGACAGGTCGCGGATCTTGCCTTCGGAATCCAGCAGGCCGGGCTTTTCGGCGCCCCGCGGGCCGTAACGCAACAGTTTCATGGTCTTCTGGCTCTAGGGGTAAAATGGGGGAAGGGGAGGCGCGGCTTACCGCGGATAGGGACGGTGCAGGCCGACGTCGCGGTTCAGCTCGACGCCGAAGCCGGGCGCGTCGCCGAGCTTGAGCTTGCCGTTGACCGGAACGGGCTCGCCGATCAGCTGCGGATGGAACATCGGCACGACCTCGTCGGCCTTGGGCGCCATCATCAGGAACTCGGCGAACGGGCTGTTATGGCGCGTGATGACGAAGTGGTAGCTGTACACCGACGAGCCGTGCGGGATCATCATCACGCCCTTGCTGTCGGCCAGGTTGGCGATCTTGATCAGCTCGGTGACGCCGCCGCACCAGCCCACGTCCGGCTGGATGATGTCGCAGCATTCCATCTCCAGCAGCATGCGGAAGCCCCAGCGGGTGGCTTCGTGCTCGCCGGTGGTGACCAGCATGCCGGGAGGGGCGTTCTTCTTCAGGTCGCGGTAGCCCCAGTAGTCGTCGGGGCTCAGGGCCTCTTCGATCCACTTCAGGCCGTACTCGTGGGCCTTGTGGGCCAGCTTGGTGGCGTAGTTGAGGTCCAGCGACATCCAGCAGTCGAACATCAGCCAGAAGTCCTCGCCCACGCGGTTGCGCATGGTTTCGAGTTCCAGGAGGTTCTTGCGCAGGCCCTCTTCACCCTCGGCCGGGCCGTGGTGCAGGGGCATCTTGCCGCCGATGAAGCCCATTTCCTTGGCCAGGTCCGGACGCGCGCCCGTGGCGTAGAAGGTCAGCTCGTCGCGAACCTTGCCGCCCAGCAGGGCGTAGACCGGCTCCTGGCGCAGCTTGCCGATCAGGTCGTAGAGCGCCAGGTCGACGCCCGAGATGGCGTTCACGACCAGGCCCTTGCGGCCGTAGTACTGGGTGGAGAAGTACATCTGGTCCCAGATCTTCTCGACCTCGGTCGGATCACGACCTTCGAGGAAGCGGGCCAGGTGCTTTTCGACGATGTAGGCGGCCGGCTCGCCGCCGGTGGTCACCGCGAAACCGATCGTGCCGTCGACGGCCTCGATCTCGACGACCAGGGTGCCGAGCACGTTGATGCCGAAGCTCTGGCGGCTCTGGCGGTACTCGGGATAGCGCGACATCGGGGTGGCGATGTGGTCGTCGATCCAGTGGCCTTCGCCCTGGTCGTGATAGTCGGCGCCGCCCCCGCGGACCACATAGGCGCGAACAGCCTTGATCAAGGGAAGCGGCATCTCGTGCTCCAACCATCGCCCGGTCTGTCGTGACCGGATCTGCCCCTATGGGGGGAGGCGCGCCAGCGGGGCCGCCGAACGACGCGAACGGATGTTCGCGCTACCTCCCCAGAACGTCGTATGACACGCTTGTCGCAGGACCCCCGCGACCGAAAGAGTCGCTGATGCGAGCCCTTGTCTTGCGTTCCATATTATGAGAGGTAGTGCTACAAAATGAAACCCAGCACGTCAAGGGGAGCGGAACCGGTGGCGGACGACGAAGGCGCGGCGACCAAGAGCCCAAGCGGCAGCCAGACGCTGTTTCGCGGCCTGGACGTGCTCGACGTGGTGGCCGACGCGGGGGCCATCGGCCTGCCGGCGCTGGCTGCGCGACTCGGCCTGACTCGCAGCACCACGCACCGCCTGGCCACCGCCCTTGTCGAGCGCCGCCTGCTGACCCAGACCCCGCGTGAAGGCTACAGCCTGGGCCCGAAGCTTCTGGAACTGGGCTATCTGGCCAGCCAGCAGATGGACCTGCCGCGCATCGCGCGCCCGCACCTGGAAAAGCTGTGGGAAGAGCTGGAAGACACCGTCCATCTGGGCGTGCTCGACGACGACCGCGCTCTGTATCTCGACAAGCTGACCGGCCGCCGCCGCATCAACATCTCCTCGCGCGTGGGCGATCGCCAGCCGATCCGCTCGACGGGCCTGGGCAAGGCCCTGGTGCTGGACGACGACGAGGGCCGCTGGCGCACGCTGTATCGCAAGGAAGGCCCGGCCGCCGCCGGCGCGCCGAACGAAGAGCAGTGGATCGCCTGGATGCACGACTATTCCCAGCGCGGCATCGCCTTCGACTTGGAAGAGAACGAAGACCGCATCCGCTGCGTGGCCGCGCCCGTGCGCGGGGCGGGCGGTCAGATCGTCGCCGCGATCAGCGTCTCGGGCGCTGCTCAGTACATGGACGACGAACGGATGGGCGGGCTGGTGGACGACATCCGCCTGGCCGCCGACGCGATCAGCCGCGACCTGGGCTGGAACGGCAAGCGGGGGTCAGGCGCCAAGACCTGACGCCTCCCGCGCGTGAGTGAAGACGGAGGAACTATGCTTCTGAAGGACAAGGTGGTGCTGGTGACCGGCGCCTCGGGCGGTATCGGCAAGGCGGCCGCCATCGGCGCTGCGCGTCATGGCGCCGACGTGGCGATCAACTACCACTCCGACGAGGCCGGCGCGGCCGACGCCGTGGCGCAGATCGAGGCCCTGGGCCGTCGCGCCATCGCCGTGAAGGGCGACGTGGCCCAGGTCGAAACCGCCCAGGCCTTCGTCGACGCCGCCGTCGCCGCCTTCGGCAAGGTCGACGTCTTCGTCAACAACGCCGGCATCTGCCCGTTCCATGCCTTCCTGGACATGCCGCCCGAAGTGATGGAGCGGACCATGAAGGTGAACCTGTTCGGCGCCTACTACATGGTGCAGGCGGCGGCCAACCAGATGGTCAAGCAAGGTCACGGCGGCTCGATCATCGCCGTCTCCTCGATCAGCGCCCTGGTCGGCGGCGGCATGCAGACGCACTACACCCCGACCAAGGCCGGCGTGCACAGCCTGATGCAGTCGACCGCTATCGCGCTCGGGAAGTATGGCATCCGCTGCAACTCGGTGCTGCCGGGCACGATCGAGACCGCGATCAACAAGGAAGACCTCGCCGACGTCGCCAAGCGCGAATACATGAGCGGCCGCATCCCGCTGGGCCGCCTGGGCGAGCCCGACGACCTGGCCGGCCCGATCGTGTTCCTGGCCTCGGACCTGGCCAACTACGTCACCGGCGCGGCCCTGCTGGTCGACGGCGGCGCGTTCGTGAACCTGCAGTAGATCGATCGTCCTTCCATGATCGTCTCGTCGACCACCGACTTCCGTGAGGCTGCGCGGCGCAAGCTGCCGCGCTTCCTCTTCGACTACATCGACGGCGGCGCCTACGCCGAGCGGACCCTGGCCCGCAACGTCTCCGACCTGGCGGACCTCGCCCTGCGACAGCGGGTGCTCAAGGACGTGTCCAAGGTCTCGACGGCGACCAGCCTGTTCGGCGTCGAGCAGTCCATGCCCGTGGTGCTGGCCCCGGTGGGCCTCACCGGCATGTACGCCCGTCGCGGCGAATGCCAGGCGGTGCGCGCGGCTTCGGCCAAGGGCGTGCCGCTGTGCCTGTCGACGGTGTCGGTGTGCGACGTGGACGAGGTGGCGGCCGCGTCGAGCCGCGCCCTGTGGTTCCAGCTCTATGTGCTGCGCGACCGGGCGTTCATGCGCGACCTGCTGGCGCGGGCCGAGGCGGCGGGGGCGAGCACGCTCGTCTTCACCGTCGACATGCCCGTGCCGGGCGCCCGCTATCGCGATGCGCACTCAGGGATGAGCGGTCCGAACGCCTCGATGCGCCGGATGCTGCAGGCCATGGGCCGGCCGCAGTGGGCGTGGGACGTCGGCGTCATGGGCCGTCCCCACACCCTGGGCAACGTGGCCCCGGTGCTGAAGGGCAATACGGGCCTGGAGGACTTCATGGGCTGGCTGGGGGCCAACTTCGACCCCTCGATCCAGTGGAAGGACCTCGAATGGATCCGGCAGTCCTGGAAGGGGCCGCTGGTCATCAAGGGCGTGCTCGACCCCGAGGACGCCAAGGCCGCCGCCGACATCGGCGCCGACGGGGTGGTGGTGTCCAACCACGGCGGCCGCCAGCTGGACGGCGTGCTGTCGTCGGCCAAGGCGCTGCCGGCCATCGCCGACGCGGTGGGCGACAAGCTGACCGTGCTGGCCGACGGCGGGGTGCGTTCTGGCCTCGACGTGGTGCGGATGCTGGCCCTGGGCGCCAAGGGTGTGCTGCTGGGCCGGGCCGCCGTCTACGCCCTGGCCGCGCGCGGCCAGGCGGGCGTGACCCAGCTTCTGGACCTGATGGAAAAGGAGATGCGGGTGGCCATGGCCCTGACCGGCGTCAATTCCGTCTCCGAGATCGACCGTTCAATCCTGGCGGAGACCCGCTGATGAAAGCCGCCGCCGCCCTCGCACTGGCTCTGGTCATGGGGGCGGCGCCGGCCGCCCTGGCCGATCCGAACCGGATCGTCATCGCCAGCGATTCCACCGCCGCCGACTACAGCGCCCGCAGCTTTCCGCAGATGGGCTGGGGCATGGTGCTGAAGTGCTCGCTGACGCCCGACGCCCAGATCGTCAACCTGGCCCGCGGGGGCCGCTCGACCAAGACCTTCCAGGAGGAGGGGCTGTGGTCGGTGCTGATGGCGCAGCTGAAGCCCGACGACACGGTGCTGATCCAGTTCGGCCACAACGACGCCGACACCAAGAAGATCGTCCGCTTCACCGACCCGAACGGGGCCTATGCCGACAATCTGCGACGGTTCGTGGCCGACGTGCGCACGGCCGGCGCCAAGCCGGTGCTGATCACCCCGATCGCCAAGCTGATCTTCAAGGACGGTCAGATCCAGGACACCCATGGCCCGTACTCGGCGACCGTGCGGCGTGTGGCGGCGGAAACGAAGACCCCGCTGATCGACCTCGACAAGGAAAGCCAGGCCAAGTTGCAGGCCATGGGCGAGGCCGAGGGCGCCAAGCGCTTCATGATCTATTCGGCGGCCGACAAGATCGCCAGCCACCCCGAAGGGATCAATGACACCACCCACCCCAACGAGCTGGGCGCGCGCATGGCGGCCGGCATCGTGGCCAAGGGCCTGCGGGGGGCGAAGGTCCCGGCTTCGAAGCTGGTGCTGCGGGGCGAGGCCGACGCCTCGGCGCGCGGCGAGCCGACCTGCGCGGCGCGGCCCTAAGCTTGAGGCAAAAAGAAAGGAGCGACGGCGGGGCCGGCGCTCCTGGACCTCAGAGGGGGAAGTACGAGGTCAGGCAGAACAGGGAAGGATCGAGTTTCGATCCATCGATCAATTCTCACAATATGGACAATTGATTGATATATTGAGAATATCATCGAGGCGGCGGACGTCAACCGCCGTTGTGGGGAAACGCTGATGAACCGTACGATCCTGTCCGCCGCCCTGGTGCTGGCGCTGGCGCCCGCGCCGTTGCTGGCCGCGCCCAAAGCCCGTCCGGCCGCGGTCTCCAAAGTTCCAGCCTGGCGCAGCGCCTGGGGCAATGCGCCGATCGCGCCGCAGGCCGTGGCCCGGCCGGGCGAGGCCAGAGCCTTCACCGACGTCACCGTGCGCCAGGTGATGCGCCTGAACGCCGGCGGCGACGCCGTGCGGCTGCGCCTGTCCAACGAGCTGAACGAGCGTCCGCTGGCGGTGGGGGCGATCACGCTGGCCCCGGCCGACGCCGACGGAAAGATCCTCTCCGCGCCGATCACGGTGACGGTGGGCGGCAAGTCCGAGTTCACGATCCCGTCGGGCGCGCCGGTGCTGAGCGACCCGGTGGCCTTGCCGGTCAAGGTGATGGACCACGTCTCGGCGGCGGTCTTCTACGTCGGGACCCAGGCCCCGGCCGGCCACCGCGTGCGCCTGTTCGTGGCCCCGCCCGGCAACCATGTCGCCAAGGACGCGATCCCGGGCGAGCAGGCCCTGAAAGGTCCTGGCCTGGTCAGCGGCGTCGAAGTGCGCGGGCCGGGCGAGGCGCCGGTGCTGGTGGCCATCGGCGACTCGATCACCGAAGGCTCCGGCTCGACCCCGAACGCCGACAAGGGCTGGCCCGAGCAGCTGGCCGCGCGGCTGTCCGCGCGCGGGCAGGGCTGGAGCGTCGTCAACATGGGCGTCGGCGGCGGGCGGCTGCTGCGCGAGGTCTCGGGCCCCAGCGCGCTGTCGCGCTTCGACCGCGACGTGCTGAGCGTGGCGGGGGTCAAGGCGGTGGTGGTGCTGGAAGGCATCAACGATATCGGCCGTCCCGCCCAGCCGGGCTTCGCCGCCGATGCGGTGACGCCCGAAGACCTGATCGCCGGCTATCGCCAGCTGATCGCCCGGGCCCATGCGCGCGGCGTGAAGATCTATGGCGGCGTCATCCCGCCGTTCGAGGGCGCGGCCTACTATCACGACAAGGGCGAGGCCACGCGCCAGGCCGTCAACGCCTGGATCCGCACCGGCGGCGAGTTCGACGGCGTCATCGACTTCGACGCGGTGCTGCGCGATCCGGCCAAGCCGAGCCAGCTGCGGGTCGAGACCCATGGCGGTGATCACCTGCATCCGAATGATGCGGGCTACGCCCTGATGGCCGAGGCGGCGGACAAGGCCGTCTTCGCGGGCAAGTAGATCCGCAACCCGCCTTGCCGCGAAGGTGGCGGGCGGGTTAGCTCCCTCTGGAGTATTCGTGAGGGGGCCTATCCATGAAGACCATCAAGTCGCTGCTGATCATGACCGCCGTCCTGGCGACGCCGACCCTGGCCCATGCCGCCGACGGCGACTCCAGGAAGTCGGTGGCGGTGTTCATCGCGCTGTTCGCGGCGTTCTGCGGCGTGGGCACGGTGTTCCTGGCCGTTGCGGCGAGCAAGGCCAAGAACGGCAAGAAGTAGGAATTTCAAATCGCCTTCCTGGGCCTTGTGCCCAGGATCCATGGTTCCGCTGCTCAGACCTTTGCAGAATGGCCCAGGTTTGAGCGGTCGCCGGCATGGGCCCTCGCCACAAGGGCGAGGGAGGCGATCCTCCCGGAGCTTAGTTTCCCCGAGCTCCGAAGCTTGGGACCTCCAAGCCGTGATTGCACCTGTCGCAATCCTGGGTAAGGTCCCTTCAAACGGCTGTTTGGGGTGACGCGATGGCTAGGCAAGGTTTGGGGCGGCGTTTCGGGCTGGCGACGGCCCTGGCTCTTTCCCTCGCCTGGAGCGGGGCGCCCGCCCTAGCCGCGCCCAAGGACCAGCTGGTCGCGGCCGCGCCCGAGAGCGTCGGCGTCTCGCCCGAGCGGCTAGGGCGGCTGGACGCACTGATGAAGGACCTGGTCGCCACCGGTCACCTGCCGGGCGCGACGACCATGCTGGTGCGCCACGGCAAGGTGGTCAGCTTCGAGACCTACGGCGCGCGGGGCTTCGGCGGGCCGCCGATGACCAAGGACACCATCTTCCGCATCTATTCCCAGACCAAGCCGGTCACGGGCGTGGCGATGATGACCCTGTTCGAGGAGGGCAAGTGGCGCCTCGACGACCCGGTGACCAAGTACGTGCCGGAGCTGGCCAATCTGCGCGTCTACAAGGGCGTCAACGCCGACGGTTCGTTCGTCACCGAGGCCGCCGACCGACCGCCGACCATGCGCGAGATCATGAGCCACACGGCCGGCTTCGCCTATGGCCTCAATCCCGACAACCCAGTCGACAAGGCCTATGTCTCGACGGGCGTGCTGGGGTCCAAGAGCGGCCAGGAGTTCGTCGAGCGCCTGGCCAAGCTGCCGCTCTACGGTCCGCCCGGCAAGCAGTGGAAGTACAGCGTCGGCGTCGACATCCAGGGCTTCATCGTCGAGAAGCTGTCGGGCCAGAGCCTTCCGGACTTCATGCAGGCCCGGATCTTCGCGCCGCTGAAGATGAAGGACACCGGCTTCTGGCTGCCGGCCGAGAAGTTGGGGCGCCTGGCGGATCTCTATCTGTGGGACGGCAAGGCCAAGAAGATCGTCCCGGCCGAAGGCTTCATGGTGCTGGACGTCACCAAGCCGCCGGTTGTGGCCTCGGGCGGCGGGGGCCTGGTCTCGACCAACGCCGACTACGCCCGCTTCTGCCAGATGCTGCTGAACGGCGGCGAGCTGGACGGGGCGCGGATCCTGTCGCCGGCCAGCGTCAAGCTGATGGCGTCTGATCATCTGCCCGACGCCGTCCTCGATGATCCCAAGGCCGGGTTCTCCAGGGCGACGGGCAAGGGCTTCGGCCTCGACTTCATGGTGATCACCGATCCGGCCCGGGCCGGTACGCTGGCGGGGAAGGGGACCTACAGCTGGGGCGGCGCGGCCGGCACCTGGTTCTGGATCGACCCGGAGAACGACCTCTTCTTCCTGGGGATGATCCACGTGCTGGCCAAGGACGGCGATCCGGCCCTCCGCGATCTCAGCGATCGCACCGCCACCCTGGTCTATCAGGCGCTGGTCCAGCCAGAGAAATAAGCCAATCCCGAAAAATAAGGCCCGCCAAAGGGCTGACGGAGGAAATCACATGCGGGATCTGTTTTCGCTCGAGGGCCGGGTGGCCCTCGTCACCGGCGGTTCGCGCGGCATCGGCCGGATGATCGTCGAGGGCTTCCTGCGCCACGGGGCGGCCAGGGTCTACATCACCGCCCGCAAGGCCGGGGCCTGCGACGAGGCGGCCGAGGAGTTGTCGCAGTTCGGCGAGTGCGTCTCGCTGCCGGGCGACATCTCGACGATGGAGGGCGTGCAGGGCCTGGCCGCGCGGATCCTCGAGCGCGAGAGCAAGCTCGACATCCTCGTGAACAACGCCGGCGCGGCCTGGGGCGCGGGCATCGACGAATTCCCCGAGGCAGGCTGGGACAAGACCGTCGACCTCAACATGAAGACCCCGTTCTTCCTGACCCAGGCCCTGCTGGCCCCGCTGCGCGAGGCGGCCAAGAGCCGGGTGGCCAAGGTGATCAACATCGCCTCGATCGACGGCCTGTCGGTGACCAAGGAGGAGACCTATCCCTACGGCGCCAGCAAGGCCGGCCTGATCCACATGACCAAGCGCATGGCTTTGCGCCTGGCGCCGGAGAACATCGCGGTGTCGGCCATCGCGCCGGGCGCCTTCGCCAGCGACATGAACCGCGTGGCCCGCGATCACGCCGACGCGGTGGCCAAGTTCATTCCCGCCGGCCGCATCGGCGAGGCCGAGGACATGGCGGGGGCGGCGATCTATCTCGCCTCGCGGGCGGGGGACTACGTGGTCGGCTCGACCCTGGCGGTCGACGGCGGGGTGGCCTGGTCGCGGTAGGGAGAGCGGGTGCGGCTCAGGCCGAGATGTTGACCAGAACGCCGGTCAGCTCGCCGGTGGCCTGGGCCAGGGCCGCGCCGGCCGAGGCGGTGGCCTTGGCGTTGGTCTGGGCCACGGCCAGCTGGGTCAGGTCGACGATCTTGGCCGCGGCCTGGCTCGCCGCAGCGGGAGCGCTGGGCGGGGTGTAGCGGGCGGCGTTGGCGGCGGAGACCTGCACGGCGACTTCCTCTGGAAACCTGGCCGCAATCTGGGTCGGAAGCCTTAACCAGGCCTGATCAAACAAGGTTAAGAACGGTCGCCGGCGGGAGGCGCAGAAGCCGCCATGCGCCAATCCTGGTCATTTTCTACCGAGAGTCCCCGCGAAGGCGGGGATCCAAGCTGTCTTTCAGGAAAAGGCGCCGCTGTGGGCGACCCGCAGCCATCGCTTGGGTCCCCGCCTTCGCGGGGAACAACGGATTTCTTGAAGTCAGTCGTCGGCTGAACGTCGGCCCGCTCTAGGGCTTGCCCGCCGCCGGCAGCTCGGTCAGCGGGATGGCGTCGGAGAGTTCGACCTCGCGCACGGCCGGGGCCGGGGCGGTCTTGGGCGGGCGGGCGCCGCGCTCGCGGGCCGACATCAGCGACCAGCCGCCGGGCTTGAGGATCTCCAGCGGCGAGAACTTGGCCTTGTACGCCATCTTCTCTGACCCCGGGACCCAGTAGCCCAGATAGACGTAGGGCAGGCCGGTCAGGCGGGCCTGGACGATGTGGTCGAGGATGATGAACGACCCCAGGCTCCGGCGTTCCTCGGTCGGGTCATAGAAGCTGTAGACCAGCGACAGGCCGTCGGCGAGCACGTCGACCAGCACGCAGGCCACCAGTTCGCCCGGGCCGCGGTCGACCGACGGGCGGCGGTACTCGATCAGGTGCGTGCGGACAGCGGTGTCCTCGACCATGGCCACATAGTCGGGCCAGGTCATCTCGGCCATGCCGCCGTCGGCATGGCGGGCCGTGAGGTAGCGGCGCAGCAGCTCGAACTGCTCCAGCGTGGCCTCGGCCTCGACCAGGTGACGCACCAGGTCGTTGTTGCGGTTCAGGGCGCGGCGCTCGGAGCGCGAGAACTGGTAGTCGGCGGCGGGCGCGCGGGCCGACTGGCAGGCGCGGCAGGTCTCGCAGGCCGGACGGTAGGCGATGTTCTGCGAGCGGCGGAAGCCCACCTGGGTGAGGCTGTCGTTGACGCCGGGGCCGTCGGAGAGGGGCAGGTGAGTGAACACCTTCCGTTCCTGGCGGCCGGGCAGGTACGGGCAAGGGGTCGGAGCCGTCAGGAAGAACCGAAGCTGTCGCGTCGGAAAATGCTGCGTCACGTCTTCCCAATCCCCTTACGCCCGGCCAGGCCCCCGCCTATGCCGTGGAGGCGATTAGGCGACATGCCGGGCCGTTGTGCAAGCAGGACAAACGCGCGACGCGGCTAACGGTCACAGGTTGTCGGGCAGGACGGGCTTTTCGCGCAACAGGACGATGGAAATCCGGCGGTTGCCGGCCAGGGTCGGATCGTCCGCGTACAGCGGTTCGGAGTTGGCCTTGCCCGAGACCTGGTAGATGCGGTCGTCGTCGACGCCGGCGCCGCGGAGAATCTGGCGCGAGGTGTCGGCGCGCTGGGCCGACAGGGCCCAGTCGCTGTCGGCCTTGCGGCCGCGGGCGTCGGCGTTGGTGTGGCCCGAGACGGTGACGCGGTTGGGCAGCTGGTTGATGACCTTGGCCACCGCGCGCAGCAGCAGGCGGGCGCGGTCGTTGGGCTCGCGCGAGCCTTCCTTGAACATCGAGCGGCCTTCCTGGTCGACCAGCTGGATGCGCAGGCCTTCCGGGGTCTGGTCGATGAGGATCTGCTTCGACAGTTCGGCCAGTTCCGGCATGTCCTGCAACGACTGGCGCAGGGACTGGGCGGCCGAGGCGAAGCTGTCCTGTTCCTTCTTGGCCAGGGCGTCGCGCAGGGCCTGCTCGCTGGCCGAGTCGAGGCTGGCGGTGGTCGAGGACTGGCCGTCCTGGTTGGTCTGGTCGGGCGCTTCGGGCGCCATCTGCTGGACGACCGACATCTTGCCGTCGGCCTTGGCGCCGTCGTCGCCGAGCGAGGTGCCGCCCAGGATGCCGCCCGAGCCGCTGGTGCTGGACGAGATCGAGGCGGGCGCGAAGTAGTCGGCGATGCCCTGCTTCTGTTCGGGGCTGGTGGTGTTGAGCAGCCACATCAGCAGGAAGAAGGCCATCATCGCCGTCACGAAGTCGGCATAGGCCACCTTCCAGGCGCCGCCATGGTGACCATGGCCGCCGCCCTTCTTGACCTTCTTGATGATGATCGGCGCTTCGCCGGTCGACGCCATCGTGCTTAAGCCTGCTTAACCCTGTCGGGGCAACCTGCCCGCAGGACGTTAAAATGCCGTTGCGATACGCCGCCGTTGGGCTCATGCACGGGGCCAATTCGCAGGGTGCGGCAAGGAGTCTCGCGCATGAAGACGGCGTTCATCGGTCTTGGCGTCATGGGCTTTCCGATGGCGGGCCACCTGCAGGCCGCCGGCCACGAGGTGACCGTCTATAATCGCACCGCGCAGAAGGCCGCGCGCTGGGTGGAAAAGCACGGCGGCAAGAGCGATCCGACCATCGCCGGGGCCAGCAAGGGCGCGCAGATCGTGGCCCTGTGCGTGGGCAACGACGACGACGTCCGCGCCGTGGTGGCGCAGATCCTTCCCGCGCTGGAGGCCGGCGCCATCATCGTCGACCACACCACCACCTCGGCCAAGGTGGCTCGCGAGATGGCGGAGCTTTGCGCCGCCAAGGGCGTGGGCTTTCTCGACGCGCCGGTCTCGGGCGGCCAGGCCGGGGCCGAGAACGGCCAGCTGACCATCATGGTCGGCGGCGATGAGGGATCTTACGCGGCCGCCGAGCCGGTTCTGAACGTCTATGCCAAGGCCATGCGCCGCATGGGCCCGTCGGGCGCGGGCCAGCTGACCAAGATGTGCAACCAGATCGCCATCGCCGGCGTGGTGCAGGGCGTGGCCGAGGCGCTGGACTTCGCCAAGCGCGCGGGCCTGCCGACCGACGACGTGCTCGCGGCGATCTCCAAGGGCGCGGCCCAGTCCTGGCAGATGGAGAACCGCTGGGGGACGATGTCGCGCGGCGAGTTCGAGTTCGGCTTCGCTGTCGACTGGATGCGCAAGGACCTGGGGATCGCGCTCGACGAGGCGGCCAGCAACGGCGCGGCGCTCGACATGACCCGGATGATCGACGGGTTCTACGGCGAGGTGCAGGCGATGGGCGGCAATCGCTGGGACACCTCCAGCCTCGTGGCCCGTCTGGAGAAGAAGTAAGCCATGCGCCGCCTGCTTCTGACCCTGGCCGCCTGCGCGGCCTTGAGCCCTGTCGCCGCCTTCTCCGCGCCAGCGGTGACGCCCAAGGAAGGCGACTTCGTCGTCAAGGACTTCAGGTTCGGCTCGGGCGAGACCTTGCCGGAGCTGCGGCTGCACTACACGACGTTGGGCGAGCCCAAACGCGACGCGCAAGGCCGGGTGACCAATGCGGTCATGGTGCTGCACGGCACCGGCGGCAGCGGCAAGCAGTTCCTGTCGCCGCAGTTCGCTGACGAGCTGCTGGTTCCGGGCGGCCTCTTGGATCCGGCCAAGTGGTACGTGATCCTGCCCGACGGCATCGGCCACGGGAAATCCTCCAAGCCCTCGGACGGACTGAAGGCGAAGTTCCCGCACTACGACTACGACGACATGGTGCGCGCCCAGCACCAGTTGCTGGTCGAGGGGCTGAAGGTCGACCGGCTGCAGCTGCTGATGGGCACGTCGATGGGCTGCATGCACGGCTTCGTCTGGGGCGAGACCTATCCCGGCTTCGCCGCCAAGCTGGCGCCGTTCGCCTGCCAGCCGGTGGCCATCGCCGGCCGCAACCGCATGTGGCGCAAGATGACCATGGACGCCATCAAGGCCGACCCGGCCTGGAACGGCGGCGACTACGCCCAGCAGCCCAAGCAGGGCCTGCGCACGGCGACCGACTTCCTGATCATCGCCGGCGCCTCGGCCCTGCCGATGCAGCTGGCCCTGCCGACCCGCGAGGCGACCGACAAGGCGCTGGAGGCCGACTTCAACCGCCGGATCGCGGGCCTGGACGCCAACGACCTGCTCTACCAGGTCGACGCCTCGCGCACCTATGACCCGTCGGCCGGGCTGGAGAAGATCGAGGTTCCGGTCCTCTGGATCAACTCGGCCGACGACTTCATCAACCCGCCGGAGCTGGGCATCGCCGAGCGCGAGGTGAAGCGCTTGAAGCACGGGCAGTTCGTGCTTCTGCCGGCCAGCGAGAAGACCAAGGGCCACGGCAGCCACACCTGGGCGGTGCTGTGGAAGGACCGACTGGCGGCGTTCCTCGCCAAGTAGTCCTTCTCCCCTTGCGGGAGAAGGTGGCGGCCGAAGGTCGACGGATGAGGGGTCTCTCAGAACGCCAAAACCGCACCCGGTCGATACGCCGTCAATGCGGATCGGACTTTCGACCCCTCACCCGACCCGCTTCGCGGGCCACCCTCTCCCGCAAGGGGAGAGGGACTAGCTGACGAGCGCCAGCCAGGCCTCCTCATCCATCACCTGCAATCCCCGCTCGCGGGCGGTGCGCAGCTTGGCGCCGGCGCCGGGGCCGGCGACCACGAGGTCGACGGCCTTGGTCACCGACAGCACCACGCGCGCGCCCATGGCGGCGGCGAGACCTTGCGCGTCGGGGCGGCTCATGGTGTCGAGCTGGCCGGTGAAGACGACGGTGCGGCCGGCCAGCCGGCGTTCGGCGCCGGGCGGCAGGATGGGGCGAGGCGGCGGCGGGGCCTTCTTGGGCAGATGCCGGCTCTGCGACGGGGCGTAGGTTCCGTGGCTAAGCCGGCCGAGCGTCAGGCCGATCCGCGACGGCAGGTCGTGCACGCCGCTCGCGCCGGTCTGGCCGGCGGCCGCCAGGGCCACCTGGCCGCAGGCATAGGCGTCGCCCGCGGCGTCGTGGTGCTTGAAGTTCACCCCCAGGTGCCGGCCGACCACGTTCAGCTTGTGCGACGGCAGGCTGGGCCAGACGCTGCGGGCGACCTGGACGGTGCACATGTAGTCGAAGGCCGGCGGCGTGATCCCGTAATGCTCGCAGGTGCGGCGGATGACGCTGATGTCGAAGGCGGCGTTGTGGGCCAGCACCAGGGCGCCGTCGAGATCGGCCCGCAGCCGGTCGAGTACGGTGGGAAACTCGTCGGCGTCGCGTACGTGGTTCGGGCCGATGCCGTGGAAAGCGATGTTGAACGGCGCAAAGCGCATGTCCCACGGCCGGATATAGTGGTGGTCGACGCGGGCGACCGCGCCGTCGTCGATAAAGGCCAGACCGATCGAGCAGGGGCTCGACCGGGTCTCGTTGGCCGTCTCGAAGTCGATGGCGACGACCTTCATCAGCCGGCGACCAAAGCCAGCCACTCGTCCTCGGTCATCACCTGGATGCCGAGGTCCTGGGCGGTCTTGAGCTTGGAGCCCGCGCCGGGACCGGCGACGACCAGATGGGTCTTCTTGGACACCGACGAGGCGACCTTGGCGCCCAGCGACTCCGCCTGGGCCTTGGCTTCGTCGCGGGTCATCTTCTCCAGCGAGCCGGTGAAGACCACGGTCTTGCCGGCCACGGCGGTGTCGGTCTTGGGCTTGGCCACGGCCTGGACGTCGAGTTGGGCCAGGAGGTTCTCGACCTTCTGGCGGTTGTGCTCCTCGGCGAAGAAGCGGGCCAGGGACTGGGCGGCGACGGGGCCGACGCCGTCGACGGCGGCCAGGTGCAGGTAGTCCTCGCCCGGCGCGCCCTTGGCGGCCTGGGCCAGTCCTTCTGCGAAGGCGTCCCAGTTTCCGTAGCGCTGGGCCAGGGCGGCGCGGGCCGGCTTGGTCAGCTTGGGGACCACCTGGCCGATCTTCAGCTCCAGGTCTTCCGACTGAGGCCACGGATCGGCGGGCACGCCGGCGCGGCCGGCCTCCACGAGGAGATCAAGCGCCTTGGGACCGACGCCGGCGGCGGTCGACAGCTCCAGATAGGTCGCGCCCGGCAGGCCGGCGGCGGCGGCTTCCGAGGCGGCTTGCAGGTCGGCGAAGGTGTCGAAGTGACGGGCCAGCACGGTCGAGGTGGTCTCGCCGATATCGCGCGCGCCCAGGCCGTAGATCATGCGGTCCAGACCGATGGTGCGGCGGGCCTCGATGCCGGCGATCAGGTTCTTGACCGAGGTCTCGCCGTAGCCGTCACGCTCGCGCAGGGCGGCCAGCTTCTCCTCGTCCTTGGCCAGGGCGAAGATGTCGGCCGGCTCCTTGATCCAGCCTTCCTCGAAGAAGGCCTGCAGCTGCTTTTCGCCCAGGCCCTCGATGTCGAAGGCGCGGCGGGAGACGAAGTGGCGCAGGTGCTCGACCCGCTGGAACGGGCAGGCGAACTCGCCGGTGCAGCGGCGGACGACCGACTCCACGCCATTGGCGTTGATCTCCTGGGTCAGGGCCGTCTTCAGAGGGCATTCGCAGACGTGCGGGAACGCGTAAGGGGCGGCGTCCTCCGGGCGCGCTGAGAGGTCGACCTCGACGATCTGCGGGATCACGTCGCCGGCGCGTTGCAGGACCACCGTGTCGCCGATGCGGACGTCGAGGCGGGCGATCTCGTCGGCGTTGTGCAGGGTGGCGTTGGTCACCGAGACGCCGCCGACGGTGACGGGCTTGAGCCGCGCGACGGGCGTGTGGGCGCCGGTGCGGCCGACCTGGATGTCGATGGCCTCGAGAATGGTCTTGGCGCGCTGGGCCGGGAACTTGCGGGCGATGGCCCAGCGGGGCGAGCGCGAAACGAAGCCCAGGCGGCGCTGCCGCTCCAGGTCGTCGACCTTGTAGACCACGCCGTCGATGTCGAAGGGCAGTTGCGGGCGCAGGGTCTCGAAATGGGCGTAGACGTCGAGCAGGCCTTGCGCGCCCTCGACCTTCTGGGCCGGCGGGGCGGTAGTGACGAAGCCCCATTCCTCCAGCTTTTCCAGCGCTTCCCACTGGCCGGCGGCGAAGGGCTCGGACGCCAGGCCCCAGGCGTAGCCGAAGAAGCGCAGGGGACGCGTGGCGCTGATCTTCGGGTCGATCTGGCGTAGCGAGCCGGCGGCGAAGTTGCGCGGGTTGGCGTAGGTGCGCGAACCGGCTTCCTCCGCCGCCCGGTTGAAGGCCGCGAAGGCCTCCAGCTCGACATAGACCTCGCCGCGGATCTCGATGACGTCGGGCCAGCCCGAGCCCTTCAGCTTGTGGGGGATGTCGGCGATGGTCTTGAGGTTGGCCGTGACGTCCTCGCCCACGCGGCCGTCGCCGCGCGTGGCCCCCTGGACCAGCACGCCCTTCTCGTAGCGGATCGAGGCCGACAGGCCGTCGATCTTGGGCTCGGCGGTGTAGAACAGCGGCTCGTCGGCGCCGATACGCAGAAAGCGGCGGACGCGGGCGTCGAACTCGGTCGCCTCGTCGTTGGAGAAGGCGTTGTCGAGGCTGAGCATCGGTACGCCGTGCTCGACCGGCGCGAACTGGGCCGAGCGCGCGGCGCCGACCTTGAGCGACGGCGAGTTCTCGCGAACCAGGTGCGGAAAGCGCGCTTCGATGTCGGCGTTGCGGCGCTTGAGCTCGTCGTACCCGGCGTCGTCGATCGTCGGCGCGTCATCCTGATAGTAGCGCAGGTCGTGGCCGGCCATCTCGTCGGCCAGACGCTCCAGCTGCTCGACGGCTTGGGCTTCGGTGAGGTCGGAGACGGGGATCAGGGGCACGGGTCGGCGAATCCGGTTGCGGTCGGCGGGGCAGGTTAGATGATCCTCCCCCTCTGGGGGAGGTGGCCCGAAGGGCCGGAGGTCCCATTTCCTGCAATGGAATCCGTGCGATCCCTCTCCCCTTGCGGGAGAGGGTGGCCTGCGAAGCAGGTCGGGTGAGGGGTCTCTCAAACCTCGAAGCTGCGCGTGGCGGTCAGGCCGGGTGAAGCGTCCAATTTCTGAGAGACCCCTCATCCGACGGCTTCGCCGCCACCTTCTCCCGCAAGGGGAGAAGGATCACCGTTTACCCCTCCAGCATCGCCAGCAGGGCGAAGCTCGCCAGCCAGTGCTCGCCCATATAGTCGCCCGTGACGTGGGGCAGGGCGGTGGCCAGGTGCAGGTCGGCGGCTTCCAGAGCCACGGCGGCGACGGCGGGCGGGGCCTCCTTGGCCACCGCGCGCCAGCACCAGGCGCGGGAAAGCGACAGGCCGTCCAGGTGGGCGATCTTGCCGTCGGTGCGGTCGCTGACGTTGGGCGGTGAGAACAGGGTGGCGGGGCGGCGCTGGGCCAGGTCGGGCAGGAAGGCGGCGAACCATTCCGCGAAGACTTCCGGCTGGAGGCGGCGCATGGCCAGCGCCTCGACCAGCGCCGACGACAGGAAGTCGTCGCCTGACGGTTCCCAGGCCTGGCAGGCGTGGTCCTGGCCGTACCAGGCGGCGGCCTTGGCCGCGAGCAGGGCGCGCAAGTCGGCGTCGCTGGCGGCGTCGGCATAGTCGGCGGCAAGCGCCAGGGCGAAGGCGGTGTTGGAGTGCACGCCGGCCCGGATCGGATAGTCGGCGATCGGCAGGAAGGCGCGGTAGCGGGCGACGAAGGCGTCGGCCAGCGGCTGCATGGTCGCCGCCCAGGGGGCGTCGTGGGACAGCAGTTCGGCCTGCAGCTTCAAGAGCCACGCCCAGCCGTAGGGGCGCTCGAAGCCGCGGCTTTCGGGGCGGGCGAGATAGGCGACCTCGGCGGCGACCTTCTCCGGCGTGAAGGCCTCATCGAACAGGGCGCGGATGGCCGAAGCGTCGGCGATCTGCGGATGCAGGCGCAGGATCGTCGCCAGGGTCCAGTAGCCGTGGACGCAGGAGTGCCAGTCGAAACTGCCGAAGAAGATCGGATGCAGGGCGCGAGGGCCCAGCGCGTCGGCGTCGCCCGCCATCACGTGGTCGAGCTTGTTGGGATATTCGCGGGCGACATGGCCGAGGGCGGCCTGGGCGAAGCGGGCGGCGGTCTCAGCGGAAAGCGAGGACATACATCAGGACCATGTTGATCAGCAGCATCAGCACCGCCGTCGGCGCCTGGGCCTGGATGACGGCGTAGCGGTTCTTCAGTTGCAGGAGGGCGGCGGGGACGAGGTTGAAATTGGCGGCTAGCGGCGTGAGCAGGGTGCCGCAGAAGCCCGACAGCATGCCGATGGCGCAGACCACGGCCGGGTCGCCGCCGAAGCGGCCGATCACCAGCGGCAGGCCGATGCCCGCGGTCATCACCGGAAAGGCGGCGAAGGCGTTGCCCATCATCACCGTGAAGAGCGCCATGCCTGCGCAGTAGGCCACGACGACGGCCAGGCGGCTGTCGATCGGCGTGATCGCCAGGGTGATGTCGCCGATGGTCTGGCCCACGCCCGCCAGGGCGAAGACCGCGCCGAGCGCCGCCAGCATCTGCGGCAGCATGGCGGCCCAGCCGACGAGGTCGATCAAACGGCGGCCCTCCTGCAGCGGCGAGGTGGCGGGCTGGCCGAACAGGCGCTGGGCGAGGATGGCGGCCACGATGGCGGCGAGGGCCAGGGAGACCAGCGTCGCCTGCTTGGGATCGACGACGTGCTGGCCATTCCAGGTCAGGGCCTTGAAGGCGAAGGTGCCCAGAAGGACGATCACCGGGATCAGCAGGGCCGGCAGGAAGAGCTTGAGACCGAAGCGCTGGGCCATCTGCACGCGCTCTTCGCCGGTGGTGGTGGCGGGCTGGCCGACGCCAAGACGGCCCGTGCCGGCCAAGAGGGCCAGGGCGACGACGAGGAACCCGTTGCCCAGGTCGCCCAGGCTGTCGCCGAACAGGAAGCTGATCGCGAACAGGCCCCAGAAGGCGGCGTTGCCGAAGCGCTTGGGGTTGGCCTTGTCGCCGGCGCTCATGGCCGCGAAGGCCGTGAACATGAAGCCGACCAGCAGATAGACGAGCGGCAGGCCGATCATGCTTTCGTCCCCCGGCGCGAGAGCTTGCGGTCGAAGAGCAGCAATCGTGCGCCATGCACGAGGAAGGCGGCGATCGCCGTCGGGATCGCCCAGATCGACAGGTGCAGGGGCTCGACGATCAGGCCGTTCTGGTCGAGGAAGCCGACGATCAGCAGGATCGAGCCGATGGCCATAAAGATGTCCTCGCCGAAGAAGACGCCGACATTGTCGGTGCCGGCGCTCATGGCCTTCACCTTGTCGCGGGTCGCGTCGTCCAGCTCGCCCTGGCTTTCGGCGGCGGCCTCGGCCATCGGCGCGACGAGGGGGCGGACGGTCTGGGCGTGGCCGGCGATCGAGATCAGGCCCATGGCTGCGGTCAGTTGGCGGGCCAGCAGGTAGGCCAGCAGGATCCGCCCGGCGGTGGCGGCCTTCATGGCCCGGACCGCGGTGCGGGCGCGCTCCTGCAGGCCCGAGCGTTCCAGCACGCCGATGGCCGGCAGGATCACCCAGACGATGCTGACATAGCGGTTCTGGTTGAATGCCTTGCCGAAGGCGGCCAGCACCTCCAGCGGGCCAAGGCCGGCGGCCAGGCCCGAGGCCATGGCGGCGCAGACCACCACCAGCAGCGGATTGAACCGCAGGGCGAAGCCCAGGACGATCACGCCCACGCCGATCAAGGGCAACATGCGGAAGATCCCCCGTCTTCGAATCCGCCAAGACGGTCCGACGGGCAAAGGGCGCTGGCAAGTACGATCCGATCGAACGCGGGTCGCTTGACGGCTGCGCCCGTCGGCGCGACGCTCTACGGAACAATGATAACTTACGGGAGCAAGCGTCATGGCCGACGGAACCGGCGCGATCGCCGCATCGATCAAGGATCAGGTCAGCGAGGCCGAATGGCAGGCTCGCGTCGACCTGGCGGCCCTCTATCGCCTTGTCGCGGTGCACGGCTGGGACGACATGATCTTCACCCACATCTCGGCGCGCATCCCGGGCCCCGAGCACCACTTCCTGATCAATCCCTACGGCATGTTCTTCGGCGAGATGACCGCCTCGTGCCTGGTGAAGGTGGATCTGGACGGTAACGTCATCGACAAGACGCCGTACTTCATCAATCCGGCGGGCTTCACGATCCACTCGGCCATCCACGCCGCGCGCGAGGACGCCCAGTTCGTCATGCACCTGCACACCGACCAGGGCGTGGCGGTGGCCGCCCATGCCGAGGGCCTGCTGCCGCTGAGCCAGCAGGCGCTGATCGTCACGCCGCAACTGGCCTATCACGACTACGAGGGCATCGCCCTGAACCTAGACGAGCGCGAGCGCCTGGTCGCTGACCTCGGCGACAAGCGGCTGATGCTGCTGCGCAACCACGGCACCCTGGCGGTGGGGCGCACGGCGGCCGAATGCTGGCTGGGGATGTTCTTCCTGGAGCGCGCCTGCGCCCAGCAGGTGATGGCCCTGAGCGCAGGACGCGATCACGTGCTGCTCGCTCCGGAGGCAGCCCAGGCCGAGGTTCGCAGCCAGACGGGGATGGGTCTGGGCATGATCGCGGGGCTGGCGTGGCCCGGTTGCCTGCGCCAGCTGGACCGCCAGTCCCCGGGCTACGCGGATTAGGCGCTCACGGCCAAGCTTGTCGACCGACGTTACGTCAAGCTAAGGCCTTGTGAGTGTTTCAGGATTGAAATGTCACGTAATTCTAGTGTCACTAGACGCGGGTCTAGGGTGGGGTCATATGTCGCCCCAACCTAGACCTTAAGGGCGCCGGTTCAACGGCGCCGGAGCGTATTTGTGATCCGCAGGCACTTCTTCCTCATCGCGGCCGGGGTCGCGTTGGTTCTGATGATCCTGGCCGGCGGAGCCAAGCTGCTGCTTGGCGGCAAGGCCGACGGGCAGGGCGGCCCGGCCGGTCGCGCCACGGCCGTATCGCAGGTCAAGGTGGGCGAGCGTCCCTTCACCGACCGCATCGAAGTGCTGGGCGTGGCCAAGGGCCGCCAGTCGGTGACGATCACCTCCAACACCACCGAGCTGATCACCGCCGTCCACTTCACCGACGGCCAGCTGGTCTCGCGCGGGCAGGTCCTCGTCACGCTGAAGGACGACCAGGAGACCGCCGGCATCGCCCAGGCCCAGGCCGAGCTGGACCAGGCCAAGCGCAGTTACGACCGCTGGAAGACCCTGGCCGACAAGGGCATCGCCCCGCGCGCCACCGCCGAGCAGAACCTGGCCGCCTATGAAAGCGCCAAGGCGGCCCTGGCCTCGGCCAAGGCCCAGCGCCTGGACCGCGTGATCCGCGCGCCATTCGCCGGCCGGGTCGGCATTTCCGACGTCGCGCCTGGCACCCTGATCGCGCCGGGCGGGGCCATCGTCAGCCTCGACGACGCCTCGGTCGTGCGCGTCGACTTCTCGGTCCCTGACCGCTATCTCGCCACCCTGCGAGACGGCCTGCCGATCAAGGCCAGCCCCGACGCCCTGCCGGGAGAGAGCTTCCAGGGCCAGATCGCCCAGATCGACACCCGTATCGACGCGGCGACCCGCGCCATCAAGGCCCGCGCCGAGTTCCCCAATCAGGGCGGTCGGCTGAAGCCGGGCATGCTGGTCAAGGTCGCCATCGACCAGGGCGTGCGCCAGGGCTTGGCCGTGCCGGAAGCGGCCGTGCAGTTCGAAGGCCAGCAGGCCTCGGTGTTCCTGGTCGCCAAGGGCGAGAAGGGCCAGGTCGCCCGCCGCACCAACATCACCACGGGTCTTACCGCCGACGGCTTCGTCGAGATCCGCTCGGGCCTGAAGGCCGGCGACGTGGTGGTGGCCGACGGCCTCAACCGCGTGCAGGACGGCGGCGCGGTGCGCGACGTGGCCAAGCCGGCCGGCGGCCCGGGCGGCCAAGGCGGCAAGCACGGCCAAGATCGTAAGGCCGGCTGATGCTGTCCGACATCTCCGTCCGCCGCCCGGTATTCGCCGCCGTCGCGGCGATCATCCTCTGCGTCATCGGCCTGGCGGCCTTCGGCTCGCTGCCGATCCGCGAACTGCCCAATGTCGACCCGCCGGTGGTGTCGATCTCGACCGTCTATCGCGGCGCCTCGGCCGAGGTCATCGAAGAGCGCATCACCCAGGTGATCGAGCGCCAGGTCTCGGGCATCCAGGGCATCGACCGGGTCAACAGCTCCTCGCGCGACGGCCGCTCGCAGATCAGCATCACCTTCCGCCTGGACCGCGACCTGGACGCCGCCGCCAACGACGTGCGCGACGCCGTCAGCCGGGTCTCGGCCAACCTGCCCGACCAGGCCGACCCGCCGCAGATCGCCAAGGCCAACGCCGACGCCTCGCCGATCATCATCCTGAACCTGACCTCGACGACGCTGGATCCGCTGGAGCTGGCCGACTACGCCGACCGCTATCTGGTCGAGCGGATGTCGACCATCGACGGCGTGGCCCAGGCCAACCTGTTCGGGGCCAAGATCTACGCGATGCGCATCTGGCTGAACGCCGACGCCATGGCCGCCCGCGGCGTGACCGTCAGCGACGTCGAGGACGCGCTGAACGCCCAGAACCTGGAACTGCCCGCCGGTTCGCTGGAAAGCAGCGCCAAGGACTTCACCATTCGCGTGGCCCGCGCCTACGCCAAGCCTGAAGACTTCGCCCGCCTGCCGATCCGGGCGGCGGACGGCAACGGTTTCGTGCTGCGCCTGTCGGACGTGGCCCGCATCGAGGAAGGCCCGGACGAGCGCCGGCGCCTGTTCCGGGGCAACGGCGTCGACCAGGTCGGCATCGGCCTGACCCGCCAGTCACAGGCCAACGACGTCGCCATCTCCGAGGCCGTCCGCAAGGAGGTCGAGGTCATCAACCAGACCCTGCCGCCGGGCACCAAGCTGGTGGTGGCCGTGGACAACTCGGTGTTCACCGCCGAGGCCATCCACGAGGTCTGGATCACCATGGGCATGTCCGTGGCCCTGGTCGCGCTGGTCAACCTGATCTTCCTGGGCAGCTGGCGCTCGGCGCTGATCCCGTCGATCGTCGCGCCGATCTGCATCCTGTCGACCTTCATCATCCTGGCGCCGCTGGGCTTCTCGCTGAACCTGCTGACCCTGCTGGCCCTGGTGCTGGCCGTCGGCCTGGTGGTCGACGACGCCATCGTCGTGGTCGAGAACATCCAGCGCCGGGTGGACGAGGGCGAGCCGGCCCTGATCGCCGCCCAGCGGGGCTCGCGTCAGGTGTTCTTCGCGGTGGTGGCCACCACCATCGTGCTGATCTCGGTGTTCGCGCCTCTGATGTTCCTGCCCGGCTATATCGGCCGCCTGTTCGTCGAGCTGGCCGTGGCCATCGCCGCCGCCGTGGCCTTCTCGGCGCTGCTGGCGCTGTCGCTGTCGCCGATGATGGCCTCCAAGCTGCTCAAGCCCGCGCACGGCGGGGGCTGGTTCAACAAGCGCATGGACTGGGCGATGGACCGGCTGAAGGACAGCTACCGCGCCTCGCTTGAGAGCCTGCTGGGCGTGCGGGCCGCCAGCTTCGCCGCCGGCGGGGCGGTGATCCTGCTGGCCGGTTTCGCGGCGCTGCTGTTCGTCAGCCTGCCCAAGGAACTGGTGCCGGCCGAGGACCGCGGCCGCGTCGACATCCAGATCAGCGCGCCGGAAGGCGCCGGCTTCGACTACACCGCCGCGATCGGCGCCCGGATCGAGAAGATCATGGCCCGCTACCGCGAGGACGGGGTGGCCGAGCGCACCATCCTGACCATTCCGCGCTTCGGCCAGAGCCAGTTCAACTCCGGCAACGGCGTGGTGGTGCTCAAAGGCTGGGGCGAGCGCGACAAGACCGCCGACGACGTGGCGGCCGAGCTCAACAAGGACCTCTCCAAGATCACCGGCGTGCGCGCCGTGGCCAGCGTTCGCGGCGCCTTCCAGCGCGGCGGTGGTGGTGGCGGCGGGGGCGGCACCAATGTCGACCTGATCGCCGTCGGCAACGACTACGTGCAGCTGTCCAACTGGCTGAAGCCGATCCTGGCGGCCGCTCAGGAGAACCCGGGCTTCTCGCGCCCGCGCATCGACTACGAGCCGACCGCGCCGCGCCTGTCGGTGCAGATCGATCTCGACAAGGCCGCCAGCCTCGGCGTCTCGGCCCAGGCCGTGGGCCGGGCGCTGGAGACGATGTTCGGCTCGCGCCAGGCGACGACCTACATCAAGAACGGCCAGGAATACGACGTCATCCTGCAGACCGAGCTCGACCAGCGCCGCAGCGTCGCCGACCTGGACAAGCTGCAGGTGCGCACCAACGCCGGCGGCCTGGTGCCGCTGTCGACGGTGGTGAAGACCGAGCTGCGGGGCGACACCCCGGACCGTCCGCGCGTCGACCGCCTGCGCTCGGTGACCCTGACCACGCAGCTGTCGCCGGGTTACACCGTCGAAGACGCCGTCAGCTTCTTCCAGGCCCAGGCCGCGCAGCATCCGACCCCCGGCGTCAGCATCAAGTGGGGCGGCCAGGCCAAGGACTATCTGGAAGGCTCGGGCGGCATCGCCATCGCCTTCGGCCTGGCTCTGCTGCTGGTGTTCCTGGTGCTGGCCGCGCAGTTCGAAAGCTGGATCCACCCGGCGGTGATCATGCTGACCGTGCCGCTGGCGGTGCTGGGCGGGTTGTTCGGCCTGGTCATGGCCGGCTCGACCATCAACACCTACAGCCAGATTGGCCTGATCATCCTGATCGGCATCGCCGCCAAGAACGGCATCCTGATCGTCGAGTTCGCCAACCAGCTGCGCGACGAGGGCCTGAAGGTCACCGAGGCGGTGATCGAGGCGGCGGCCCTGCGCCTGCGCCCGATCATCATGACCTCGATCGCCACCGCCATGGGCGCCTTGCCGCTGCTTCTCTGGACAGGCGCCGGGGCGGGAAGCCGCCAGACGATCGGGGCCGTGATCTTCTTCGGCGCGATCGTGGCGACCCTGCTAACGCTGTTCATCGTTCCGGTGTTCTACAACCTGCTCGCACGCTTCACGAAATCTCCGGAGTGGACGGCGCGGCAGATCGAGGACTATGAAGCGCGCGAAAAGGCGGGCGAGGGGCATACCTCACCCGTATAAACGGGTGAGGAAGCATGGCTGACGGGTCTCTGACGGCCAAGCGGCAGGAAATCGCGCTGCTGCGGCGTCTCGAGGAACGCATTCTCTGGCTGGCGTCGTGGACGATCCACAACGCCAACCACCTTCGCGAAAGCCGCGACGGCCTGAAGGTCGGCGGTCACCAGGCCTCGTGCGCCTCGATGACCACGCTGATGACGGCGCTCTACATGAAGGCGCTGCGGCCGCAGGACCGGGTGGCGGTCAAGCCGCACGCCAGCCCCGTCTTCCACGCCATCCAGCACCTGTTCGGCCGCCAGAGCCTGGACAAGCTGAAGGCCTTCCGCGCCCTGGGCGGCGCGCAGTCCTACCCCTCGCGCACCAAGGATGTCGACGACGTCGACTTCTCGACGGGTTCGGTGGGCCTGGGCGTGGCGGTGACCGCCTTCGCCTCGCTGGCCCAGGACTATCTGGCCGCGCGCGGCTCGGTGAAGCCAGAGAGCATGGGGCGGATGATCTCGCTGCTGGGCGACGCCGAGCTGGACGAGGGCAACATCTACGAAGCCCTGATCGAGGCCTGCAAGCACGACCTGCGCAACACCTGGTGGATCGTCGACTACAACCGCCAGAGCCTGGACGCGACCACCAAGGATCGGATGTTCACCCGCTATGGCGAGATCTTCGAGGCCGCCGGCTGGACCGTCGAGACCCTGAAGTGGTCCAAGCGCCAGCGGGAAGCCTTCGAGCGGCCGGGCGGGGCGGCGCTGAAGGCCTGGATCGAGACTGCGCCCAACGACCTCTATTCGGCCCTGACCTATCAGGGCGGCGCGGCCTGGCGCGAGCGCCTGACCGCCGACCTGGCCGGCGACGCAGACGCCCTGGCGCTGATCGCGACCTACAAGGACGTCGACCTCGGCGAGCTGATGACCGAGCTGGGCGGCCACTGCCTGGAGACGATCCTGGAGGCCTTCGAGCGGGCCTCGCGCGACGACTCCCCCCGGTTCTTCATCGCCTACACCGTCAAGGGCCTGCGGCTGCCGTTCCAGGGCCACAAGGACAACCATGCGGGCCTGATGAACCCCACCCAGATCGCCGAACTGCGCGAGCGCCTGGGCGTGGTCGAGGGCGAGGAGTGGGATGCGCTGTCGGGCCTGTCCTCGGCCGAGCGCACGGCCCTGAAGGGCCTGGTGGCCCGGGCGCCCTTCGCGGTGGCCAACGATCGCAACTACACGGCGGCGACGGTGGCGACGCCGACGGCCGACGAGCTGCTGTCGGCGGTTGGTGGCGGGGGCGAACAGTCGACCCAGGCCGCCTTCGGCAAGGTCATGTTCGACATCGCCGCCCGCAAGGACGAGTTCGCCGGCCGGGTGGTGACCACCTCGCCGGACGTGACGGTGTCGACCAACCTGGGCGGCTTCGTGAACCGGCGGGGCGTGTTCCACCGCCGGGCCCACGAGGATGTCTTCAAGCGCCGCCGCATCCCCTCGGCCCAGGTTTGGTCGATGGGCGAGACGGGCCAGCACGTCGAACTGGGCATCGCCGAGAACAACCTGTTCATCGCCCTGGCGGCCCTGGGCCTGACCGCCCCGCTGTTCGGCGAGCGATTGTTTCCGGTCGGCACCCTCTACGACCCCTTCATCGCCCGCGGCCTCGATGCCCTGAACTACGCCTGCTACCAGGACGCCCGGTTCCTGCTGGTGGCCACGCCGTCCGGCCTGACCCTGGCCCCCGAAGGGGGCGCGCACCAGTCGATCGGGTCGCCGCTGATCGGCATGAGCCAGCCGGGCCTCGACAGTTACGAGCCCGCCTTCGCCGACGAGACGGCGGTGCTGATGGCCCACGCCTTCGAGCGCATCCAGGCCGCCGACGGCTGCTCGACCTATCTGCGCCTTTCCACCCGCGTCATCGACCAGCCCGAACGGGCGGACGAGGCCTGGAGGCAGGGCGTGGTCGAAGGCGCCTACTGGCTGAAGCCGCCGGCGCCGGATGCACGCCTGGCCGTCGTCTATAGCGGCGCACTCGCGCCCGAGGCGCTGGAGGCCCACGCGGCCTTGCTGGAGGACGAGCCGGGCGCAGGCGTGCTGGCCGTGACCTCGGCCGACGTCCTGCACCGCGACTGGACGGCCGCCGGCCGCTCGCGCTGGACGGACGGCGCCAGGCGCGTCTCGACGGTGGAGCGGCTGCTGGCCGACCTGTCGCGCGAGGCGGGCCTGGTGACGCTGGTCGACGGCGCGCCGGCGACGCTGTCCTGGCTGGGCTCGGTGCACGGCCACCGCCTGCGGGCGCTGGGCCTGGAGACCTTCGGCCAGTCGGGGGATTTGCCGGATCTGTATTCGAAGTACCGTCTGGACGCCGAGGCGGTTCTGGACGCCTGTGCGGATCTGCTGGCCTGATCCCTGATCCCAAACACTTCGTCATCCCGGAAAGCCCGAAGGGCTTATCCGGGACCTAGGGGGACTGGACGCGGCTTCGAGATCATCCAACCAGAAGGCGGCCGGCGCATCGCGGCGGTCCCTGGGTCCCGGCTCTCCGCTTCGCTACGGCCGGGATGACGATGAAAAGGTCGTGGGAAGGTGCTTTACCGCGTCCCAGGATCCGGCAGCGGATCAATCCCCACGATCAGGTCGTCGCGGATCAGATAGGCGATGACGGCGAGGTTCTGCGACCACAGGCGGCCGTCGGGGCGGCGCAGGGCGATCTCGACATCGGCGTGGACCCAGCCGTCGGCCTGGGCGCGGGCGCGCATCAGGCTGATGTCGACGCCGGCCATGGCGAACTGGCGCTCGAAATAGCCGCGGGCGGCTTCCAGCCCGACGACCTGGCCGCCTTCCAGCACGTTGGCGAAGGCGATGTCGGGATGCAGTTGGGCGACCACGGCTTCGAGGTCGCGCCGGCGGGTCGCCTCGAAGTGCCGGGTCAGCAACACCTCTGCCTTCGCCATGCTCACGCCTCGTCCAGATACTCGACGATATCCATGCGCGACACGCGCCCGTCTTGGAACGTGTAGATATGTCGCACACGGCTGTCGGACCAGAGCCGGCCCTCCAGGTTATGCACAGTCTGGTTCGTGGCCACGGCGATGCGGCCGTCCTTCAGCACGGTGAAGTCCATGGGGGCGGCCTCGACCCGGACCATGCCGTCGCGCCGCGTCCAAAAGGCCCGCATCGCCTCCACACCCAGGATCCGGCCGCCGCCGATCTGGTCGGGCCAGTCGACGGCGGGATCCAGCTCCGCCGCGAAGGCGTCGAAATCGCCCTTGTTGTAGGCTTCGTAGAGCCGGGTCAGGAGGGCGATGCGGGGTGTCATTGGGCTGATGGGGCGGGAGCTGTCGCCGCTGAGGGCTCGGGCCTGTAGCCGGTTTCGACCTTCAGATAGGCGATCAGGTCGATCCGGTCCTTGGGGTTGGACAGGCCCGCGAAGGTCATCTTGGTGCCCGGCAGGAAGGTGCGCGGGTTGTCCAGCCAGTGGTCCAGATGCTCGGCGTCCCAGGTGAAGCCGGCGTTCTTGACGGCGTCGGAGTAGGTGTACTTCGGATGGGTCCCGGCCTTGCGGCCGAACACGCCGTAGAGGTTGGGGCCGGTCATGTTGGGGCCGCCTTGCGTGATCGTGTGGCACGACCGGCAGAGGGCGAACTTGCTTTGGCCGTTCAGCAGGTCGCCGGTGTTGTACGGGGCGGGGAGGGCGGCCAGGGCGGCGGCCTTCTCGGCGGGCGTCGGCGGCGGAACGGGCGGCGGGGCGGCGGCGTCCTGGCCGGAGCTTTCGCCGCCCTTCGAACAGGCGGTCATGGTCAGGCCGATGGACAGGCAGAGCGTCGCGGCGGCGACGGCAAAGAGGGTACGCATCACAATCCCCGTAGGCGTTATGTCGCAAGGCTTGCGACGCCGCGCCGCATTCAAATCCAAGCCGGTTTCTGACCCGTGAATTCATCGCGGAACGACGTTATTCGGTCAAGGTCTCGCCGCAGTTCAAAACGGCTCCCTGCGACATCGTCTGCTATCACTCGGGATTCGTTCGGAAAATGTGATTTCGAGAACCGTGGGTATGCACGGAAGAATTTGACCGCCGTTAACCATGATTCTACCGAAGAAGGGCGGGGGCTGATCCCGCACCCTTAAGAAGCGGAAACCGTCATGGACTGGAACGAGGAACGTACCGCCACGCTCAGGAAGTTGTGGCTCGAAGGGTTGAGCGCCAGCCAGGTGGCGCGCCAGCTGGGCGGCGTCAGCCGCAGCGCCGTCATTGGCAAGATCCACCGCCTGGGCATCACCGTCCGCGAGACGCCGGTGCGCCAGCGCGCCGTCACCGTCCGGGTCTCGCGCCAGACCCCGCGCACCCGCACCGCCGCCCCGGCCCAGGCCCGTCCGCCCCGCGCTCATGTCGCGGTCATGGAAGACCTGACCCCGACCGCCAGCATCCTGGACCTGTCGATGCACTCGTGCCGCTGGCCGATCGGCAATCCGGACGCCGGCGATTTCGGCTTCTGCGGCCGCGAGACGACCAGCAAGCGCGCCTCGTACTGCCCCGACCATACCCAGGGCGCCTTCCGCCGCTTCCAGACCTCGGCCGACATCGACGCCTGGACCCGCCAGAGCCTGCCCCAGGAACGCCGCGTCCTCTGACGCGCCGACAGCCCTCTCAGAGAGAGACATCCCATGATCCTCATCGAGAACGCCGCCGGCAGCAGCCAGGTGATCACGATCATCCAGGAATTCGCGGGCCACTCGGTCTCGCGCGACCTGCAGCCGGGCGACGCCGCCCACATCCCGGTCGGCCAGTTCAAGTCGATTGTCGTGCGTGAGACCTATCCGGAAGACTGGATGAGCCGGGTGCGCAGCCGTCAGGCCGCCGCCTGAGGTCAGTAAGGGTTCGATCTTCGCGGAACAGCGCGCTCGCCCGTAGGGAGGCTGGAGCCAAGCGCTGAGGATCGCGAAGCCGGATCGGCGAAACGAGTGACAGTCCGCGTAAAGAACGACCCCCGCGAACCCGGTTCGCGGGGGTCGTCTTTTGTCAGGCCTGAGGTGTTGGCGAGGCCGGCGCCGTGGCGCGGATCAGCTCGTTCAGCAGCAGGCGGCCGCGCGGCCAGGCGCCGTGGCCGGAGTCGACGTTGATGTGTCCCGCCCGGCCCAGGTCGACGAAGCGCGAGCCCCAGCCGCGGGCGAAGGCCTCGGCCCGCTCGATGGCCACATAGGGATCGTCGCGACTGGCGACCACCAGCGAGGGGAAGGGCAGGCGGGGCCGGGGGATCGGCGAGAAGCCGATCAGCAGCCGGCCGGCCGGGCCCTCGCGGTTGACGTCGGCCGGGGCCACCAGCAGGGCGCCGCGCACGCCCCGGCCGCCGGTGACCTGGGCCAAGTGGCAGACCAGGGCGCAGCCCAGGCTGTGGGCCACCAGGATCGCGCCGGGGCGGCTGCGCACGGCTTCGGCCAGGCTGATTGTCCAGTCGCCCAGGGCGGGTCGCTCCCAGTCGACCTGGTCGACGCGCTCGGCATTGGGCAGGGCGCGCTCCCAGTGGCTCTGCCAGTGGTCGGGACCGGAATTGTAGAGGCCGGGCACGATCAGGATCGGCGGATCGCCGGCGGGATCGGGCAGGGCGGCGCCTGGGCGCTGCGGCGAGTGTTCGGGCGGCGAAACGAAAGACATCGCTCAACTCTTCAAGACGGGACCGCGCGAAGCGGATTTGAGCTGCTTGTCGCTCCCGCGAGGCGGGAGGATCAAATCAGATCAATTCAATAGGAATTGAGAAGCGCTGATGACACCATGCTGGCAGCAGGCCGCCTTGCCCTCGAAACGGGGAACGCCCAAGCTCCCGATCCGTTTTGGACAGCGGCCCGCCCATACGGCCCGTCAGCGCCAGGAGCGTGCATGAGTCCCGACGATACCCTGGTCCTGGCCACCGCCGCCGCTGTGGCCGCCGACACCCTGCTGGCCCGATACCGCGCCGTGCGCGAACGCACCGAGGCCTTGGCCGCGCCGCTGTCGCCCGAGGACCAGGCGGCCCAGTCCATGCCCGACGCCAGTCCGACCAAGTGGCATCGCGGCCATACCACCTGGTTCTTCGAGACCTTCCTGCTGATCCCGTACGCGCCCGGCTACAAGCCCTACGACCCGGCGTTCGGCTACATCTTCAACTCGTATTACGAGGCCATGGGTCCTCGGCAGCCCCGGCCCCAGCGAGGGCTGCTGACGCGGCCGTCCTGTGTCGAAGTCGGCGCCTATCGTCGCCACGTCGATGCGGCGATGACGCGGCTGCTGTCGGGTGCGCTGTCGCCCGAGATCCTGGAGCGGCTCGACCTGGGGCTGGCCCACGAAGAGCAGCACCAGGAACTGCTGCTGATGGACATCCAGCACCTGTTCGCCCAGTCGCCTCTGGCCCCGGCCTATCGCGAGCGCCCGGATCCGGCCCGGCCGGCGGCGCCCGCCCTGGGCTTCGTCGGCTTCGAGGGCGGTGTGGAAACGATCGGTGCGCAGGAGGGCGGCTTCGCCTTCGACAACGAGCGGCCGCGCCACCGGGTGTTTCTCGAGCCCTTCCGCCTGGCCGATCGTCTGACCACCAACGGCGAATGGCTGTGCTTCATCGAGGACGGCGGATATGAGCGGCCCGAGTTCTGGCTCTCGGACGGCTGGACCATGGTGCAGGAACAGGGCTGGCGCGCGCCGCTCTACTGGCGCCAGGACGAGGACGGGGCCTGGCGCGAGTTCGGCCTGGCCGGGCTTCGCCCTCTAGACCCGGCCGCGCCGGTGAGCCACGTCAGCTATTACGAAGCGGCCGCCTTCGCGACCTGGGCGGGCGGGCGCCTGCCCACCGAGGCCGAGTGGGAGGCCGCCGCGCAGTCGGGCAAGGACCTGCGGCAGATGTCCGGAGAGGCCTGGCAGTGGACCGCCAGCGCCTATGGCGCCTATCCCGGCTTCCGCCCCGGCGCCGGCGCTCTGGGCGAGTACAACGGCAAGTTCATGGTCAATCAGATGGTCCTGCGCGGCGGGGCGGCGGGCACGCCGCCGGGCCATGCGCGAGCCAGCTATCGCAACTTCTTCCACCCCGGCCAGCGCTGGATGTTCTCGGGCGTGCGCCTGGCGCGCGACGGGGCGGGCGGGCGCGAGCGGGCGATGGACGCGGGCTTCCGCGACGACGTCCTGGCGGGCCTCTCGGCCAGTCCCAAGACCTTGTCCAGCAAGT
Source organism: Caulobacter endophyticus (assembly GCF_029543245.1). Classification (GTDB taxonomy): domain Bacteria; phylum Pseudomonadota; class Alphaproteobacteria; order Caulobacterales; family Caulobacteraceae; genus Caulobacter; species Caulobacter endophyticus_A. The sequence goes on along the minus strand of NZ_JARQWV010000006.1, from coordinate 196,557 downwards.
ACTTCTACGACGCCGAGGGCTCGCGGCTGTTCGAGGAGATCACGGTGCTGCCGGAGTACTATCCGACCCGCACCGAGACGGCGCTGCTGCGTCGCATCGCGCCCGAGATCGCCGCCCGCATCCCCGACGGCGCGGCGATGATCGAGTTCGGCAGCGGCGCCAGCACCAAGACCCGCATCGTGCTGGACGCAGCCCCGCAGCTGGCGGTCTACGCACCTATGGACATCAGCGCCTCGGCCCTGGACGCGGCCGCCGCCGCGATCCGCGCCGACTATCCCGGCCTGACCGTGGCCCCGGCCGTGGGCGACTTCACCCATCCGCTGGGCCTGCCGGCGGCGGCGCGGGGACGGCCGACGGTCGGCTTCTTCCCCGGCTCGACGATCGGCAACTTCCCGACGGACGAGGCTGTCGCCTTCCTGAGCGCGGCGCGTGAACTGCTGGGGCCAGGAGCGCTGTTCGTGGTCGGCGCCGACATCGCCAAGGCCGAGGACGTGCTGATCCCGGCCTATGATGATGCGGCCGGGGTGACGGCGGCGTTCAACAAGAACCTGCTGGCGCGCATCAACCGCGAGTTGGACGGCGGTTTTGATCTGGACGCCTTCGCCCACCGGGCCGTCTGGAACGCCGTCGAGAGCCGGATCGAGATGCATCTCGTCAGCCTGCGCGACCAGACGGTCGAGATCGCCGGCCGGCCGATCGACTTCGCGGCCGGCGAGACCATCCACACCGAGAATTCCTACAAGTACGACCCCGACGCCTTCGCGGCTATGGCGGAGAAGGCCGGATGGCGCGTCGAGGCGCGCTGGATCAGCGAGGCGCCGGCGTTCGGCGTCTTCGCGCTTCGCTCCTGAGAGCGGAACAAGAAAGTCGCGGCCGGCCGCTGGATGGCGGACAGCCCAAGAGCCCGGATCGGCAAGACCGATCCGGGCCCTAAAATCCTGATACGTGCGCCGCCACCGTCGGCTGCGTCGCCCGTCCCCCCCTCGGCCGCGGCATTCCTTAAAGGTCGCGAGCGCCGAGGCGGCCGCCGCCACGCGACGAGGAACCGCCCTTGCGGCCGGCATTGGCGGCCAGGTCGCGGTCCTTGGCGAAGCTGCGCTTCTCACTGGGGACGCTGGCGCCGCCCTTGCGAGCTATCTCGCGGCGGCGTTCCGGATCCATGGCGGCGAAGCCTCGGCGGCCGCGGGGCCGTTCGCTGTCGAGGTCCATGTCTTGCTCCTAATCGGGACTGGTAACGGGAGGGAACGGGTCCGGAGCGGCGCCATAGGGCCGATCGTCGCCCGGCTGCACCGGAGGCGGCTCCAGCGGGACTTCGTCGGGCGTGGAGCCCGGCGGATCGTCCGGCGTTTGCGGCTCCAGCGGAGGCGGGGCGTCGGGGTCGGTCATGGCGTCGTTCCAGTGTTCCGGTGAAGTAACCGGTGAAGCCGAGTTCGGTTTCACGTGTCAGGCGAGACAAATGCAGCGTTAAGGACGATTGTCTGGGGAAAAGGCAGGCTGAAACCGATGCGCAAGAGCACCTTGGATGGTGGTAAATCTTCATTAATTACAAGGCATTGGAGGCTTTTGGCGGGCGTCGCGACGGGGCTGTTTGGATGGGGTTTCGCCCGTCAGATAAATCTGCCCGAAAGCACGCATATTTTGATCGGGTGGGACGTCGGCGCCGCAATCTATGCCGTTTTGCTGTGGCGCCTGTTCCTCACCACCGACGAGGCGGCTCTCCGCGCCAAGGCAGCGGCCGAGGATGAAGGGCGCTCGCTGATCCTGCTGATCGTGCTGTCGGCCATCGCCGCCAGCCTAGCCGCGGTGGTGGCGGCGATGATCGGTGCGCGCTCCCAGGCCTTGGCCGTGAAGAACCTGACGGCGGCCTGCGCGGGCGTCACCCTGGTGCTGTCGTGGATCGTGCTGCACTCGGTGTTCGTGCTGCACTACGCCCACCGCCATTTCGGCGCGGGAGCGGGGAAGGGCGGGTTCGGCTTTCCCGGCGAGCCGGCCCGCACCTACAAGGACTTCGTCTACCTGGCCTTCAGCATCGGGGCGACCTTCCAGGTCTCCGACAACGACGTGCGCACCGGGGCCTTGCGCAACCTCGTCACGGCCCACGCCGTGACGGCCTATTTCTACAACACCGCCATCCTGGCGCTGGGGATCAACATCATCGCCGGGGTGGTGGCGGGGTGAGAGGGCCTAGCGCGGCGGGCGGCGGCCGCCCTTGCCGCGCCGGCCGCCATCGCGGGGCTCTTCCTCGCCGCTCATGATCCGCTGCACGCGGGTCTGGGGCAGTTCGGCCAGGGTCAGACGGCCGTCGCCGTCCTTGTCGAGCAGCTTGAAGCGGGCGTTGGCCGCGCGGGTCGCCTCGTCGCGGGTGATGCGGCGGTTGAAGTCGGCGTCGGCGCCCATCACCGGCTGGGGTTCGGCCAGCAGGGCGTAGGGCGTGGCGCCCAGCAGCATGTTGCCCAGGCCCCGGTCGCGGCGGGGGCGCGGACCCTCGCCGTCGGGGCCGCCGCCAGAGGGCGGACCCTGCTGCGGCATGGCCGAGGCCTGGACGATCTCGGGCGCGATGTTGCGCTCGTAGGCCGAGACCTCGAACCCGTCGAGGACGCCTGACTTGTCGGTGTCGAGTTTGTCGAAGAAGCGCAGGGAGTCGGCGAGGAACTCCTCGCGGGTCAGCTCGCCGTCGTGGTCGGCGTCGGCCCCCGCGAACCACTGGGCGACCGGATAGGGCTGGCCGGGATCGGCGCGGAAAGGCTCGCCCGCCGGGCTGATGAACACCTGCTTGCCGCCGCCCATGCGAGGACCGTCTTCGCCCGGGGGCGGGCCGCCGGCGAAGCCGGGACGACCGCCCGGGCCGCCGGGGCCGCGACCGCCCGGTCCATCCGGCGGGGCGTGGCCGCAGGCGGCGAGCGACAGGGCGGCAAAGGCCAGGAGGGGCAGGGCGCGTGCGGTCATGGAAAGGAGCTCCTTCCCACCGCTTGAAGCGCCGCCGCATTGCGCGGTTATGTCGTCACGGCCGCGCTTGATTGCGCGGCCGCAACAGACGTCAGGCCGGTAGGGTCACGCGGGCCCGCAGGCCGCCTTCGGGGCGGTTCAGCAGGGTCACGTCGCCGCCATGGGCGCGGGCCAGCGAGCGGACCACGGCCAGGCCCAGACCGATGCCGCCGGTTTCGCGGTTGCGCGAGGGCTCGCCCCGGAAGAACGGCTCGAATACGCGCTCGAGTTCTGCCGAGGGCACGCCGGGACCGTCGTCGTCGATCTCCAGCACCGCGCCGCCGGTCTGGCGGTAGACCCGGCCGCGTGCGGCGCCGCCGTACTTCAGGGCGTTTTCGACCAGGTTGGTGACCAGGCGCTTCAGCGCGATCGGATCGCCCTCGACGACGATCTTCTCGCTTTCCTCGGCGGTGGCGTTCCCACCGGTCTCGGCCGCCTCGTCCATGACGCTTTCCAGGAGCGAGGCCAGTTCCAGCTTGGTGCGTTCGGCCGGGCGGCTGGTGTCGCGGACGAAGGCCAGGGTGGCCGAGATCATCGCCTCCATCTGGTCGATGTCGCTCTCGAGCTTGCTACGCACGTCGTCGGGCGTGGTCTCGATGCGGAAGCGAAGGCGGGTCAGCGGCGTGCGCAGGTCGTGGGCTACCGCGCCGATCATGGCCGTGCGGTCCTCGACGTAGCGGCGCAGGCGCTCCTGCATCTCGTTGAAGGCGTTGGCGGCGGCGGCCACCTCGGCCGAGCCCGACAGGCTGAGCGGCGGGGCGCGCGGGTCGCGGCCCAGGCGCTCGGCGGCGGCGGCGAAGGCGGTGATCGGGCCGGCCAGGCGGCGGGCGAACAGCCAGGCCAGTGGCGACACGGCCGCGGCCGACAGGGCTAGGATCAGCAGGATTCGCACCTGCCAGGTGTCGCGCAGGACGGTGAACTTGGGCTCGACGACCAGCCATCGCCCGTCGGCCTGCCGGATGCCCAGCTCGAAGTCGCCGAACAGGAAGGGCTCGTCGCGCATCACCGCGGCGATGCGGTCGGCGAGAATCTGGCCGCCGGGGAGCTTGGGGCCGACCGCGCCGGGCGGAGGCGGGGGAGGGCCGCCGGGACCGGGGCCCGGGCCAGGACCACCGGGACCGCCAGGACCCGGCGGAGGCGGCGGGCCCTTCTGGCGAGCATTGCGCACGAAGAAGCGGGGGCCGTTCTCGGTGCGGATCGAGATCCGGTCGACGGGCACGTTCAACTCGCGGCCGATGGCGGCCTTGAACTCGGCGCGGCGCTGGGAATCCTCGCCATCGGGTTTGACCCGGGTGCGGTGATGGACGACCAGCGGACGGCCGTCGCGCGGATGCACGGTCTGGCCGGTCTTCAGCGCCCGGCTGATCTCGCTGAGCTTGTAGAGCTCGGGCGGCGGGGGCGGCACGTTGAACACGACCGCCACGCAGATCAGGATCGTTGCGACCAGAGTGACGAGCGCCAGTCCCAGGGCCTGGGCGAACAGGGGCGCGCCGCCGCGCCCCGGGACTGCGAACTTCATGGCGTGCGGGTGACCTTGGGCGTGAACATGTAGCCCTCACTGCGGATCGTGCGGATCAGCTCGCCGCCGCCGCCGTCGTCCAGCTTGCGGCGGAGCCGGCTGATCTGGACGTCGATGGCGCGGTCGTAGGCGTCGCTGTCGCGGCCGCGGGCTAGGTCGAGGAGCTGGTCGCGGGTCAGCACGCGCTGCGGGCGTTCCACGAAGGCGCGCAGCAGCGAGAATTCGCCGCTGGAGAGATTGACCACCACCGACTGCGGCGAGCGCAGTTCGCGGCGGACGAGATCCAGGCGCCAGCCGGCGAATTCGCAGGCCGCGCCCATGCTGTCGTCGCTGGAGCGCGGCTCGGTGCGGCGGCGCAGGACGGCGCGCACGCGGGCCAGCAGCTCGCGCGGATTGCACGGCTTGGGCAGGTAGTCGTCGGCGCCGAGTTCGAGGCCGACGATGCGGTCGGTCTCTTCGCCCATGGCCGAGAGCATGATGATGGCGGGGCCGTCCTGCGCGGCGAGGCGACGGCAGATGGCCAGGCCGTCTTCGCCCGGCAGCATGACGTCGAGCACCACCAGGTCGACCGGGCCCTTGGCCAGGGCCTGTTCCATGGTGCGCGCGTCCTGGGCCGTGTCGACGACATAGCCGTGGCGGACGAGGAAATCGGACACGACGTCGCGGATGCCCGGATCGTCGTCGACGATCAGGATGCGGGCGCCGGCGCCCTTGGTGGTGTCCGCGACGGCGGCGGACGAGGCGGTGGTCGGGGAGGTCTCCATGCCGATGGTCCTTTCATGCCCCTGTCACCGTCAGATTTCACGCTTGCAACAGGCGCGCAACCTGATCGTGGCCCCCTAGCGTCAAATCGCCACGGAGCGCCTCCATGAACCGACTCGTTTCCGCCGTCCTCGGATTGTCCCTGCTCGGAGCCGCCGCGCATGCCCAGCCAGGCCCGGGCATGCGCGGCCCGGACGCCGACGGCGACGGCGTGGTCACCGCCGCCGAGTACGAGGCCTCGGCCCTTCAGCGCTTCGAGCGCATGGACGCCAACAAGGACGGCGTGATCGACGCGGCCGAGCTCGAGGCGATCAAGCAGCGCTTCGCCCAGCGCGAAGGGCAGGGCGGTCCCGGCGGCGGCTTCGGCGGCCGGATGCTGGCCCAACTGGCCGCGCAGGACGCCGACAAGGACGGCAGGATCACCAAGGACGAGGCCCTGGCCGCCAGCCGCGCCCAGTTCACCGCCGCCGACAAGGACGGCGACGGCAAGCTGACCGGCGACGAGTTCCGCATGGGCCCCCCCGGCGGCCCACCGCCGCGTCAGTAAGGACCGGTCACCCCGGCGAGCGGTTCACCGGAGCCGTGTAGCCGGGCCCCTTCATGGCCGCCACGGCGCGGTCGCCGACGAAGGGATTGGTGCGGCGCTCGGCGCCGAAGCTCGACATCGGGCCATGGCCCGGCACGAAGCGGATGTCGTCGCCCAGCGGCCACAGCTTGCCGGTGATGGCGTCGATCAGGTCCTGGTGGTTCCCGCGCGGGAAGTCCGTACGCCCGATCGAGCCCTGGAACAGCACGTCGCCGACCTGGGCGAATTTCGTCTCGCGGTGGAAGAACACCACGTGGCCCGGCGTGTGGCCCGGGCAGTGCAGCACCTCGAACTGCGTATCGCCCAGGGTGACGACGTCGCCGTCCTCCAGCCAGCGGTCGGGCACGAAGATGCGGGCCTCGGGCATGCCGTACATCTCGCCGCTCTCCTGGATGCGGTCGATCCAGAACTGGTCGTCCTTGTGCGGGCCTTCGATCGGGACGCCGGTCTTGGCCTTCAGCTCGGCCGCGCCGCCGGCATGGTCCATGTGGCCGTGGGTGATCCAGATCTTCTCGAGCGTCAGGCCCTGGTCCTTCAGCGCGCGCAGCAGGCGGTCGACCTCGCCGCCCGGATCGATGATCGCGGCCTTCTTAGTCTTGGAGCACCACACGATCGTGCAGTTCTGCTGCAGCGGCGTGACCGGGGCGATGACGGCGCTGATGGGCGACGGGGTGGTCAAGGTGTCGGCTCCAAACGAAAACGGGCGGGAACCGAAGTTCCCGCCCGTCTGAACTAGAGACTACGTCCCCAAGATCAAGACCGTTCCTCGGGCGAGCCCGGGGCCGGGGCGCCCGGCATCGGCGGCACGGGGCCGGCCGGCGCGTCGGCGGCCAGTTCCGGAACCTCGACCAGGCCGCGGGCCAGATGGCTCTTGCGGATGCCGTAGGCCAGGTAGATCACCAGGCCGATGGCGCCCCAGATCGGCAGCACCAGCATGGCTTCGGCCGGCAGGTTGAAGTAGAGGGCCGCGCAGCCGACCATGGCCAGCGGACCGACCACCCACACCAGCGGGGTCTTGAACGGACGCGGACGGTTCGGATCCTTCACGCGCAGCACCATCACCGCGATCGCCACCATGAAGAAGGCGAACAGGGTGCCCGAGTTCGAGATGTCGGCCAGCTGGCCGACCGGGAAGAAGGCGGCGGCGATGGCGACGAAGATGCCCGTGACGATGGTCACGATGTAGGGCGTCTTGAACTTCGGGTGGATGGTGGCGAGCTTCTCCGGCAGCAGGCCGTCGCGGGCCATGACGAAGAAGATGCGGGTCTGGCCGTAGATCATCATCAGGATGACCGAGGGCAGGGCCAGGTTGGCGGCCAGGCCCAGGGCGTTGCCGACCACCGGCCAGTTGATCTCGCGCAGGACGTGGGCGAGGGCTTCGTTCGAGCAGACCAGACGGCCGCTGTTGTCGGCCAGCGAGCAGGCGGCCTGGAAAGCGGCCGAGCCGGGCTGGACGGCCGAGCCGTCGGCGCCGAACACCGGCTGGGCGCCGATGGCGCCGATCGCGCCGGCGGCCACCAGCAGGTAGAAGATGGTGCAGAGCGCCAGGCTGCCGATCAGGCCGATCGGCACGTTGCGCTGCGGGTTCTTGGTCTCTTCGGCGGCGGTCGACACGGCGTCGAAGCCGACATAGGCGAAGAAGATCGAGGCGGCGGCGCCGACGATCCCCATGCCGCTGGTGCCTTCCGGACCGAACCAGCCGTTGGGGGCGAAGGGCGAGAAGTTGCCGCTCTTCAGGACCGGGATGGTCAGCACGATGAAGGCGGTCAGGGCGGTGACCTTGATGGCCACGAGCACGGCGTTGACGCGGGCGCTCTCGGTGGTGCCGACGACCAGCAGGGCGGTGACCGACAGGGCCACGATGATGGCGGGCACGTTGACGATGCCGGCGCTGAAGTCGGCGACCGGGATGAAGCCGTTCATCGACCAGGCCGGGCCGGCCTTGAACAGGGCGGGCCACTGGAAGCCCAGCGCGTTCTCGATCAGGCCGAGGAAGTAGCCGGACCAGCCGGCCGACACGGCGCTGGCGGCGACAGCGTATTCGAGGATCAGCGCCCAGCCGACCATCCAGGCCAGCGGCTCGCCCATCACGGCGTAGGAATAGGTGTAGGCCGAGCCCGAGACGGGAACCATCGAGGCCAGTTCGGAGTAGCAGAGCGCGGCGATGGCGCAGACGGCGCCGGCGATCACGAAGCTCCACATCATGCCGGGGCCGGCCTTCTGGGCGGCGGCGGCGGTCAGGACGAAGATCCCCGTACCGATGATGGCGCCCACCCCCAGCAGCGTCAGCTGGACCGGTCCGAGCGAGCGATGAAGGGATTTTTTCTCAGCCGTCGCAAGGATCGCATCAAGCGATTTAACGCGCCACATAGTTCCTCCTGGATAGGCAAGACTCCCCCCCGGGGGTCGCCTTTGGAAAATTTTGCGGACGGTGACCCGTTTATGAGCATGGGGTCAAGGCCGCGCCGCCGAAGCGCGTAAATGTTCTCCACACCTTAGGCTAGTCCAGTCCTGCTTGGCGTTGATCCCCAGCCCAGCTAAAGGCGGCGCGATGCTGCCCATTTTTCAGGCCATTCCCGCGCTCAAAGGCGCCTTGTCCGAACGCGAGACCGCCGTTCTCGTGGCCCCGCCCGGCGCGGGCAAAACCACAGCTGTTCCCTTGGCCCTGCTGGAGGAAGCATGGGTCGGTGGCGGCAAGATCGTCATGCTGGAGCCTCGCCGGCTGGCCGCCCGGGCCGCCGCCTCGCGCATGGCCCAGACCCTGGGCGAAAGCGTCGGCGACACGGTCGGTTTCCGCGTGCGGTTGCAGTCCAAGGTGTCGGCCAGAACGCGGGTGGAAGTGGTCACCGAGGGCGTCTTTACCCGGATGATTCTCGACGACCCGGGCCTGGACGGCGTGGCCTGCGTGATCTTCGACGAGTTCCACGAGCGCAGCCTGGACGCTGACCTGGGCCTGGCCCTGGCCCGGGATGCGCAGGGCCTGCTGCGCGATGACCTCAAGATCCTGGTGATGTCGGCCACGCTGGACGGGGCCCGCGTCTCTGCCCTGCTGGGTGATGCGCCGGTGGTGGAGAGCGAGGGCCGGATGTTCCCGGTCGAGACCCGCTATCTGGGCCGCGACGACCGCCAGCGCCTTGAGGAGCGGGTCGGGCGCGCCGTCGAGCGGGCGCTGGCCGAGGAAAGCGGCTCGATCCTGGTCTTCCTGCCGGGCCAGGGCGAGATCCGCCGGGCCGAGAGCTGGCTAGCCGAACGCCTGCGCCGGCCGGACGTCGATCTTGCTCCTTTATATGGCGCGCTGGAACCGGCCGAACAGGACCGCGCGGTGCAGCCCACGCCCGCAGGCCGCCGCAAGGTGGTGCTGGCCACCTCGATCGCCGAGACCAGCCTGACCATCGAGGGTGTGCGCGTCGTCATCGACGCCGGCCTGTCGCGCGTGCCGCGCTTCGATTCTTCCAGCGGCCTGACCCGGCTGGAGACCGTGCGCGTGGCCCGCGCCGCCGCCGACCAGCGCCGGGGGCGCGCCGGCCGCACCGAGCCGGGCGTCTGCTACCGCCTGTGGGACGAGCCCGAGACCCGCGCGCTGCCCGCTTTCGCCCGGCCCGAGATCCTCGAGGCCGACCTGTCGCGCCTAGCCCTGGATCTCGCCCGCTGGGGCGCCAAGGATGCGGAAGGCTTGGCCTTCCTCGACCCGCCGCCGCGCGCGGCCTTCAGCGAGGCGCGGTCGCTGCTGAACCGCTTGCAGGCGCTGGACGCCAATGGCGGGCTGACCGCGCACGGCAAGGCGCTGTCGAACATGCCTCTGGCCCCGCGTCTGGCCCACATGGTCGCCCGCGCCGCCGCCAGCGGACAGGCGCACCGCGCCGCCGAGATCGCCGCCGTGCTCAGCGAGCAGGGGCTTGGCGGCCGAGGCGTCGACCTGCGCGGCCGGCTGGAGGGCTTTGGGCGGGACCGTACGCCGAGGGCCCGCGACGCCCGCGCCCTGGCCGAGCGCTGGTCGCGGCAGGCGGGTAAGCCGAGCGGCGCCGAGCCCCTGGACGACGCCCTGCTGCTGGCCGAGGCCTATCCCGAGCGGGTGGCCCGCGCGCGCGGCAAGCCTGGCGAGTACCAGCTGGCCAGCGGCCGCGGCGTCTATCTGGAGCCGACCGACGCCCTAGCCCGTGAGACCTGGCTGGCCGTCGGCGAACTGGGCGGCGGCGACGCCCGCGACCGCATCCTGCTGGCCGCCCCGCTGGACGAAGAAGCCCTGCGCGCCGCCTTCGCCGACCGGCTGGTGGCGGAAGACCGGCTGGAGACCAGCGGCGGCGGCAAGCTGCGCGCCAAGCGCCTGCTGCGCCTGGGCAAGCTCGTCATCGACGAGAAGACCATCGAAAAGCCCGACCCGGCCCTGATCGCCGGGGCCCTGGCCGACCAGGTGCGCAGCGACGGCCTGTCAGCCCTGAAGCTGGGCGAGCGGGGCAGGGGGCTGCTCGACCGCGTGGCCTTCCTGCGCGCCAATGACGGAGACGCCTGGCCGGACCTGTCGGAAGCGGCCCTGGTCGCGCGGCTGGACGAGTGGCTCGAACCCCTGCTGGCCGGCCGCTCGTCCCTGGCCGGCATCGACGAGGCCACGCTGGAGGCGGCGATCAAGACCCTGATCCCGTGGGACATGCAGGGCCGCATCGAGGCCCAGGCCCCGGCCCGCTTCACCGCCCCCACCGGCTCGACCTTCGCCATCGACTATGGCGCGGAAGGCGGTCCTCGCGTCGAGGTGCGGGTGGGCGAGCTCTACGGCCTGGCCGAGCACCCCTGCGTGGCCCACGGCAAGGTCCCCCTGACCCTGGCCCTCCTGTCGCCCGCCCATCGTCCGATCCAGATCACCAAGGACCTGCCGGGTTTTTGGAAAGGCTCCTGGCGCGAGGTGAAGGTCGAGATGAAGGGGCGCTATCCCCGGCATGTGTGGCCGGATGATCCGGCCAGCGCGGCGCCGACGACGCGGGCCAAGCCCCGGGGGACGTGAGGGGGGCTGATGACCATGAGCGCTAATATCGGCAGCCGAGCACGCGTCGCGCTGCCGTTCCGCTGACCTTAGTTCTGGCGAATTCGGGGCAGTGCCGAGCAACACTCAGGGGCGCAGGCTTGAAAAATGCTCCAAGAGCTCGATCAACACTTGGTTGGCATGGTCGAAATTAGCTTGCTGGCCCTCAAGACCGTAGTGCCACTTCTCTCCATGAAAAAGATTGTTTCGCAGACGATAGAGGATGAGAAGTACAGCAGCCGTGCAGGAAGCGGGGTCTCGAACCTCTTGGCTCATCACTGCGACGACGAGGTCTCGTCGATCGTGCCGGCGAAAGCGCAGGGACTCAAAGCGTGCCGCCGCCTCCCTGTTGGGAAAATAGCGTTGTTGATAATGGGCCAAAGCCTCTCTAACGGCTTGAGACCAGCCCAGATTTTCACCACCCCGTTCGGCCAGATCGCAAAGCTTGCCTGGGCTCGCTGAGCCGTCGAGCACAAGGCCTTCGAAGAGAGGCCAGAAGTGCAGGAAGCCAGCGACAGCCTCCCGTTCTGCTGTAGAGAGCTGCCTATATCTGGGCACTCGCTCCGAGAGCCAATGTTCATACATCACTTTAATCAATCTCTGCGAACTTGCGCGACTGCGATCTTTATTCGTCTCGAGGCTGGACGAGAACTAGTTGAGAGTCGAAGACCCTGGCTGCTTGATCGGCCAAGCGGCTCAGCGTGCGCCGTTCCGGGCTAATTTCTTCCATAGGGCGAGTTGTCGGTGGTGTCGGTTCTGGTGCTTCAAGGGCCTCGAGGTCGATCGACGTTTGGATCAGCGATCGACTTACCGAGCGAAGGAAGTCGCCTCTCTCCATGGGCGCCGCCTCCACCGACAATTCCACCTTCTGCGCGGCCAATTCCATTTGTCGGCGCTCGTAGGCGCGACGTTTGGCCTCGGCCCGTTCTCGGCCTTGGACTTCGGCTCTTTGGAGGCGCTCAGATAACTCGGGTAGGGTTTCCCGAAGAGGTCGGTCGTCATGATTCAGGGCGGTCTTTATTTTTTCGAGTAAATCTCTGCTCGTTAATGCGCGAATTTCCCGTGGTTCAGAGCAAATCCAGGTTCGGGCTGCGTCAAAAGCTACATTGTGGCGTTCATCATCGAGCGATCCGATCTCGGACGGTGCGACAAAAACAGACCGTGCGCTTACCGCTGCGTCCTGCCACGCCCGATTGATCTCACTGAGTTCGTGAAATCGTGGTGCAGCGTAAAAGACGAGATTGGGGGGCGTGTCGAGTGCCAGGAGAAGTTCGTGCTGATCTGATTTCAGCGATTGCGTGACGGGAAATCGATAGAAGGGCACCCCAAGTCGCCCCCCGAGGTCGTCCACAAGCTTCCACTCGCGGGCCGAACGGCGAGTCATGCATTCCGATCGTTTGAATTGTAGGAAGAGTGGTGCGCCGGGACGATCAAGTTTAACGTCGTATCCGCCGCCAGGGCCGCCTTCTTCGATGAGACTCGGAAAGATCGGAGCTACCGAAAGTTCCGCCCATCGAACGAGCTCATTGGTCAGCGCGAAGCCGTACGAGAATTCGGAAATTTCTGGAATCATTTCAGCAGCGTCCCCCCGAGGTGTGCTTGTGAAAGCGCAACTCTGCCTAGAATTCCACAACTTTGTAGCAAGTATCGCCATTGTGCTCGGTTTATGTCGTCTTGGCTGGCTATCTGTTGCCGTCACCCTCTGTCGGGGATTGGAGGTGCAGTCTGCGGTTTCTCTCGATAGGGCGAAATCACATGAGGCCGGAGCGAAGTTTCCAACGCCTACTTCCCCCTCAACAAACCACCCCGCCAGCCTTGCGCTCCCCGACCCCCACGGTGCATGAGGAACCCTGACACGGCGAGGCCTGCTTCGCCGCCCGCGCTAACCGGCCTTCCGGCGACGGAGGGAGGACAAGAGACATGACCGAAGCTGCTTCCAAGACGATCAAGGGTCGCACCGGCGACTGGGAAATTGTGCTGGGCCTCGAGGTTCACGCCCAGGTGGCCAGCAAGTCCAAGCTGTTCTCGGGCGCCGCCGTCGGCTTCGGCGCCGGTCCCAACGAGCAGGTCAGCCTCGTGGACGCGGCCATGCCGGGCATGCTGCCGGTGCTGAACCGCTTCTGCGTCGAGCAGGCGGTGAAGACGGGCCTGGGCCTGAAGGCGCAGATCAACCTGAAGAGCCGCTTCGACCGCAAGAACTACTTCTATCCCGACCTGCCGCAGGGCTATCAGATCAGCCAGTTCGACCAGCCGATCGTCGGCGAGGGCGTGGTGGTGGTCGAGCGCGACGACGGCACGACCTTCGACGTGCGCATCGAGCGCCTGCACCTGGAACAGGACGCCGGCAAGTCGCTGCACGACCAGGACCCGAACGCCACCTATGTGGACCTGAACCGCGCGGGCACGGCGCTGATGGAGATCGTCTCCAAGCCCGACATGCGCACCTCGGAAGAGGCCGCCGCTTACGTGAAGAAGCTGCGGACGATCCTGGTCTATCTGGGCACCTGCGACGGCGACATGGAGAAGGGGAACCTTCGCGCCGACGTCAACGTGTCGGTCTGCCGTCCGGGCGACTACGAGAAGTTCCGCGAGACCGGCAGCTTCAAGCACCTGGGCACGCGCTGCGAGATCAAGAACGTCAACTCGTATCGCTACATCCAGCAGGCGATCGAGTACGAAGCCCGTCGCCAGATCGAGATCCTGGAAGACGGCGGCGTGATCGACCAGGAGACCCGCCTGTTCGACCCGACCAAGGGCGAGACCCGCTCGATGCGTTCGAAGGAAGAGGCGCACGACTACCGCTACTTCCCCGATCCGGACCTGCTGCCGCTGGTGCTGGACCCGGCCTGGGTGAAGGAGATCGAGACCACGCTGCCGGAGCTGCCGGACGCCAAGAAGGCGCGCCTGCAGAGCGAGTACGGCCTCTCGGCCTACGACGCCGGCGTGCTGATCATCGACGCCGAGCGCGCCGACTACTTCGAAGCCGCCGCCAAGGGTCGCGACGCCAAGCTGGTGGCCAACTGGGTGACGAACGAGCTGCTGGCCAAGCTGTCGGCCGCCGGCACGGCGTTCCCGGACTCGCCGCTGCCCTCGTCGGACATCGCCCAGCTGGTCGAGCTGATCGAGAACGGCACGATCAGCTCGAAGATCGCCAAGGAAGTGTTCGAGCACATGTGGGCCGGCGAAGGCCGTCCTGCGGAGATCGTCGAGAAGCGGGGCCTAGTGCAGATCAACGACACCGGCGCCATCGAGGCGGCGATCGACGAGCTGATCGGCGCCAACCCCGACAAGGCCGCGGCCGTGAAGGACAAGCCCCAGGCCATCGGCTGGTTCGTCGGCCAGGTCATGAAGGCCACCGGCGGCAAGGCCAACCCGGGCACGGTCAACGACCTGCTGAAGGCCAAGCTGGGTCTCTGATTGGGGTTCCTCCCCCGCACGCTTCGCTATGGGGGAGGAGTTTGGTGAACAAGGAAAAGGGCCCGTCGCGAAAGCGGCGGGCCCTTCTCTTTTCGGAAGGGACTCGAACAGGGACGCGTCTACTGCGGCGTGGTCGGGTCCTGCGCGGACGACGACGCGGCCGGGTCGTCGGCGTGCTTCTTGTGCTTCTTGGACTTCTTGTCGGGCTTGGCGGCGTCCTCGGCGGCCGGGGCCGTGGTGGTCGAGGTCTCGCCCGGGGCCGTGGCCGAGGTCGGCTCGCCCGCGCTGGCGGCGCTGTCGGCCTGCGGAGCGGTGCTGTCGGTGGTCGCCGGGGCGGTGGTCGAGGCCGACGGGTCGGTCGTCGTGGTCGACGAGCCCCAGCTGCTGCTGGACGAAGGCGGGGTGGTCTGGGCGGAGGGATCGGCCGGGGCCTGCTGGGCCAGGGCCGAACCGGCATAGCCGGCGGCGGCGAGGGCGAGGACGGCGGCGGAGATGCGCAAGCTCTTCATCGGTAAGCGCCTTCGTGTCTGCTGCGTCGGACTGTGACGCGAGGCCTACGCTGGCGACCGGATACGGCCGAAATGACCCGACAATCGGGCTTTGCGGCCCGATGCGTGGCGCGCGCGCGGCGAGCGTGGCGCAAAAACGGCGCCCCAGGTGGAGTTCCCGGGGCGCCGCAAGACTTCTCAGATACCGGCGAAATGCCGATGATCTAGTTGTTGATGATCTCGAAGATCAGACCGGTGGCGATGGCGGCCAGCACGTAGTCGTTGCCGGCGCGGTACCAGTAGTAGCCGCGGGGCGGCGGGCGCAGGCGATAGCGGCCGTAGTCGTGCACGACGTAGCCGCCGCCGCGATAGTAGGGCGGCAGATAGCCGCCGCGGCGCCAGGCGGTGTAGCCCGGGCGATAGTCCGGACGGCCGTAGTAGTGGGCCGGCGGAGCGCCGTAGTGCCAGCGGTCGCGGTAGTAGTAGCCGTTGTAGCGGCGGTCGTCCCAGCGGCTGTGGCGGTCGTAGCGACGGTCGTCACGGCGATCCCAGCGGCCGTCACGGCGATCATCGTGACGATCCCAGCGGTCGCCGCGGCGGTCGTCACGACGATCCCAGCGATCCTCGTGGTGGCCGCGGCCTTGAGCCGAAGCGTCCGTGGCGGCGGCGGCCATCGGGCCCGCGACCGAGGCCACGGCGGCGATGGTGAGCAACAGACGTTTCATGTGTACGTCTCCTTGTGGTCAGCGGTCGCCTGGAGGCGGCCTTATCCCTCGACCTTGGAAACAAGATTGATCCCCGGCGCCTGAACCGTCGCTGAACGGTCATGTCAGGATGGATGTTGGCGTCGCGCGCACGGATGGCCATGTTCCCTGTCACCAAGACCGACATCAGGGAGTCGCGTGCATGACCAGTCCGATCGAGCTGCACTATTGGCCCACGCCCAACGGCTGGAAGATCTCCATCGCGCTGGAGGAGATGGGGCTGCCCTACGAGATGATCCCGGTGAACATCGGCACGGGCGAGCAGTTCAAGCCGGAGTTCCTGGCCATCAGCCCCAACAACCGCATGCCGGCCATCGTCGATCCGGACGGGCCCGATGGCCAGCCGATCTCGGTCTTCGAGTCCGGGGCTATCCTCCAGTACCTGGGCCGCAAGACCGGCCAGTTCTACGGCCAGGGCGAGCGCGACCGGGTGAACATCGACCAGTGGGTGATGTGGCAGATGGGCGGTCTGGGGCCCATGGCCGGCCAGACACACCACTTCCGGCAGTACGCCGGGGCGATCATCGCCGATCAGCGCCAGTTGGCCTACGGGGCGATCCGCTACACCAACGAGACCCACCGCCTTTACGGCGTGCTGGAAAAGCAGCTGGCGGGCAGGGATTTCGTCTGCGGCCAATTGTCCATCGCCGACTTCGCCATCTGGCCGTGGGTCGTGCCGTGGAAGAACCAGGGAATCCAGATCGAGGAGTTCCCGAACATCAAGGCGTGGTTCGAGCGGGTGAACGGGCGCGAGGCCGTGCAAAAGGGCTTCAAACTGGGCGCAGAGCTGCGTTCCAGCGGCTTGCAAGCGTCCGGAAAAGCTGCCGAAGAGGCGCGCAAGGTTCTGTTCGGCCAGCGGGCCCGTTAACCACCCGTATACCCGTGTTCATCGGGTGTTACTTCAGTGAACGAGGCGTGTTGTCGCGCCTCGATTCATGATCTCTGCGCGCTTAACTATATGTTCAGCGAGCAAGGTTTTCTCTGTGTTCATGGCCGAGCTGGACCACTGGGGACCAGCCGGAAGGACTGGGGAATTGAAGTCATGATGATGAGCATCGAACCGCCCGCCGCCGTGATGGGCTTGCCGCTGCCGACCGCCGATTCGAGCGGCGACGAACTGTTCCGCATGGGCATGCTGTATTCGACCGGTCAGGGCGGCGCGCCGCTGGACTACGTCTCGGCCCACATGCTGTTCAACCTGGCCGCCATGCGCGGTTCGGTCGAGGCCAAGGTCTATCGCAAGGAACTGTCGCAAGAGATGGCCAGCGAAGACGTCGCCGAAGCCCAGCGCCAGGCGCGCCAATGGCTGGCTCACGGCTGAACCACGGTTCAGCCGTTTCTACTTTCGGGCCGGACGCTCTCTGGATCCGGCCGTGACTTTCCAGCTCAGTTGCTGAAGCCGTTGATGGCGTAGCTGAAGCTGATCGGCAGCAGGTCTCGGAAGTACTGCTGCATGAACAGGCCCGTCTCCGCCGCCCCGCTGCGCGGCACGTAGACGATGTCGAAGCGGCGAAGCGGCACCAGGTCCGCGCCGCGGGGGTCGGTCAGACCCTTCAGAAGATCCGCCGTCCGCATCATGGCCCGCCCGTCGGGGCCGCGCCGGATGATGATCACCTGGCTGCGCTTGGACGAGCTCTTGAAGCCCCCGGCCTGGATCACGGCCCGCAGGGCGTCGCCGTCGCCGGCCATGTCGTACACGCCGGGATTGCCGACCTCGCCGCCGACGAACACCTTCAGCGGGGCCGTCGCCTTCACCGCCACCTGCACCTGCGGGCGCAGCAGCTGCTGGCCGTAGGCCTGGGTCAGCGAGGCTTCCAGTTCCTCGATCGTGCGGTCGGCCGCCATCACCGGTCCGACCAGCGGCAAAGCGACGCGGCCGTCGGGCTGCACCACCACCGACTTATTAAGCTCCGTGGCTGAAGGTACGGTCACCTCCAGCTCGTCACCCGGATAGAACCGGTAGGCGGGTTCGCTCTCGCTCCAGTCGGCGTAACCGATGTTGGGGAACTGGCCGGTGGGCCGCGGGGCGGGCGTCAGCGGCTCGCCGTCGACATGGCCGCAGGCCGAGAGACCGGCGCTAGCGAGCGCCAGGGTCAGGGCGGTGGAGAGAGCGATGCGCCGATCCATGCGACGACTCTTACCAAACATAGGTAACCAAACCTTAAGTCCGGAAGCCCCAGGGTCGTGTGGAAGTTTGGACCCATTGGATTCGCATGTCGACGAGCGCCTGGACAAGCGTGCCGCACGACCCGCCGTCGCGACGCGACTGGGCGGCGCGGGCTCGCTATGCGCCGACCGACTTCATCACCCTGCTGTGGCGTGAACGCTGGCTGATGCTGGCGGTGTTCGCCGTCATCATGGTGCTGGGCGTGGCCTTCGCCACGACCCTGAAGAAGACCTACACCGCCAATTCCAGCCTCTTCGTGCGCCTGGGCCAGGAATATGTCTACGAGCCGCGCGCCGGCGACGCCGCCCGCGGCGCGGTGCCAGACGTCGACCAGGTGATCCAGTCGGAAAGCGAGATCCTGGGCAGCGGCGAGCTGCGCGAGCGGGTGATCCGCAAGCTGGGCTTCGCCACCGTGTTCCCGGACGCCGCCGCCAAGTACGCCGCCGCCAATCCCGAGCAGAAGCGCAAGATGATCGCCCAGGGGCGCGACAGCGTCGGCCGCAGCCTGAAGATCGAGACCGCGCCCGACAATTCGATCATCCGCCTGTCGTACCAGCATCAGGATTCGGAAACGGCCGAGAAGGTGCTCAACACCCTGCTGGAAGAGTACCTGATCTATCGCCGCAGCCTGCTGATCAACGACGACGACAAGGTGCTGGCCCGCCAGCGCGACAGCTTCGAGCAGCGCCTGGCCGAGACGGACACCGCCTATCAGGCCTTCCTGCAGACCAACGACATCGGCGACTTCACCGCCCAGAAGACGGCCCTGACCCAGCTGCAGGCCCAGGTCGAGGCGCAGAAGTATTCGATCGACGCCCAGCTCCAGGACCGCCAGGGGCGCCTGGCCGCCGTTCAGGCCGAGCTGTCCCGCACGCCGTCCGAAGCGGTGCTCTATCGCGACCAGGACATGTCGGCTTCGAGCAAGCTGGCTCAGCTTAAGCTCGACCGCGAGGGGCTGCTGGCCCGCTATCTGCCCAACGCCCAGCCGGTGCGCGACATCGACGCCCAGATCGCCCAGCTGGAACAGGGCGTGGCCAGTGGTCGCACCAATGGCGAAGGCGCGCGCCGCAGCGGCCCCAACCCGATCTGGCAGACCCTGCAATCGACCCGCAACGACCTGTCGGCGGAAGTCGCCGCCCTGCGCCAGTCGCAAGGCGCCTACGCCATGCAGGTGCAGGAAGTGAACGAGCGCCTGCTGCGCCTGTCGCAGCTGGAGCCGCAGTTCAACCAGCTGACCCGCGACCGCGACGTGCTGTCGGCCAATGTCCGCGACTTCACCGTCAAGGAACAGCAGGACGAGGCCCAGCGGCAGATGTCGGCCGAGAGCAGCGACAACATCCGCATCGTCCAGCGCGCCGTCGCGCCGTCGCAGGGCAAGAGCCTTCAGAAGCCGGTGGTCGTGCTGGCCTTCCTGTTCGCCGCCTTCACCGCCGCCTGCGCGGGCCTAGTGCGGATGCTGCTGCGTCCGGGCTTGCAGACGCCGGCCTCGGCCTCGCGCACGCTTGGCCTGCCGGTCCTGGCGACCGCCGGCGTCAAGCGCGCGGCTTAAGGTCCAAGTGGGCGATTTGGTCGCCTTTCGCGCGAACATGGTTAGGCATTAGTTTCAACGGTCTTCAACGCGCGGCGATTCGGGCGAATGGTGGATTTGAACGTGGAAATGGCGGAACTGTGGGGGTCGCTCGGCGCCCCTGCGGCCGGCCGTGCGCACGTCGTCCAGTTCGTGTCGGCCCGGCGCGGGGAGGGGACCTCGACGGTCGCCCGCGAGTTCGCCCGCTTCGCCTCCAAGCGCGCCGGCCGCCGGACCTGGCTGATCGACCTGGACCTCACCACCTCGCCGCAATACCAGGCCATCGCCGCCGATCCGGAACGCTATGGCCCGCTGGGCTCGGGCGCGGCGGCCAGTCCCGACGGCTCGATGTTCTTCACCGTGCAGCCGCCGGCGCCTCGGCCCGACGGCGGCGTGTGGCCGGACTCTAAATACGTCGCCGCCCACAGCGTCGGCGGGCCGCGCTTCTGGGTCACCCGCTTCAAGCGCGAGGCCCTGCGCGGCCGCCAGAAGGCCCACATTCTGCCGGGCGTCGAGTACTGGGCCGCCCTGCGACGCCACGCCGAGATCATCGTCGTCGACTGCCCGTCGGCCGACACCTCGCAGGCCGCCCTGACCATCGCCCAGCACATGGACCAGACCATCCTGGTGGTCAGCGCCCAGGAGGCCGACGTGCGGCCGCCGGGCCTGCTGCGCGACGCCCTGGCCTCGGCCGGCGGCCGCTGCGCCGGGGTGTTCTTCAACCAGGCCTCGGTGACGCCGCCGAGCTTCCTGCGGGCCATCCTGCCGTGACCTCGTCCTACGGCGGACCGGTCAGCGTCGCGCCGCCGAGGCTCCTGTTTCCCCAGATCGCCATCTTCACCGCCGCGGTGGTTCTGCTGCTGCTCTACAGCGGCGGCTGGGAGCTGCCGCTGGTGGGCGAGAACGCCGACGAGGCCGGTTCGGCCATCCTGCGCGTCGCCTACCTGCCGGCCTATGCGGCGGGTTTCGGCCTGATCGCCCTGGACCCGCGCAACAGCTTCCGCGCCAGCGTGCGCCAACCGTTCCTGTTCGCCCTGATCGGCATGGTCTGTCTGTCGACCTTCTGGTCGATCGCGCCCGACGTCACCACTCGCCGCGCCTTCGCCGTGACCTGCACGACGCTGGGTGGCGTCGCCCTGGCCGCGCGCTTCCGCTGGCGCGAGCTGGCCGAGGTGTTCGCCGCTGCCTTCGCGGTGCTGATCATCGCCTCCTACGTGGTCTGCATCGCCGTGCCGCGCATCGGGGTGATGACCGAGCTCTTCCCCGGCGCCTGGCGCGGCCTGTGGCGCGAGAAGAACGGCCTGGGCGGCATGATGGCCTTCGGCTTCTGCATCGTCTCGGCCGCCGCCCTCCTGAACCCCAAGCGGGCCAGGCTTTGGTGGGGCTTCGCCGTGCTGGCGATCGGCCTCGTCCTGATGTCGACCTCGAAGACCTCGCTGGTGTCGCTGATGCTGGGCGTGGCTGCCCTGGGCTTCGTGCTCATCGCCCGACGCGGCCCGGCGGCGGGCACGGCGGCGACCTGGACGGCGGTGACGGGCTTTGGCCTGCTGATCGCCTTCGTGGTGCTGGCCTCGGACGTGTTCTTCGCCATCCTCGGCAAGGACGCCACCCTGACGGGTCGCACCAAGATCTGGAGTGCGGCCTTGGTCGAGATCCAGGAGCGGCCGTGGCTGGGCTTCGGCTACCACGCCATCTGGGGCGACAAGAGCGGCTGGGGGCCGTTCGCCTGGATCAGCAAGAACGCTGGCTTCCAGGCCCAGCACGCCCACAATTCCTGGCTGGAGCAGTGGCTGGGCATGGGGCTGTTCGGTCTGGCCGCCTGGGGCCTGTTCTACATCCAGACCATGACGCTGGCCCTGATCGCCGTGTTCCGCGACCGGGGCGCGTTGCTCGCCTTCCCGTTCCTGGTCGTCTACAGCCTCGTGGCCCTGACCGAGAGCATCGCGGTAGCCTACAACGACTTCCGCTGGGTGCTGTTCGTGGCGCTGGCGGTGAAGCTGGCGTTCCCGGACCGGGAATTGGAGCGGTAAGGGGCGGGGCGTGGCCCTCGTCCTTCGACAAGCTCAGGATGAGGGCCAGTTCAGGCGCTGCGGACCAGTAGAGAACCTCACCCTGAGCTTCTCGAAGGGCGAGGTTCGCGCGGCTCAGATCTTCGACCACATCGCCGGCCGTTCGGGCGCTTTGCCAAGCCGGTCCAGCGTCGCCGAGCGCAGGGCGACGATGCCGCCTTCCAGCGCGCGCCAGGCTTTCATCCGCCCACTGACGACTACGCGCTCGTCCCAGGCCGCGGAGCCGGCCGAGACCACGTCCAGGCCGATCTGGCGGTAGACGCCACGCGCCGCCGCGATCGCCCAGGCCGAGCGGACGGGCAGGTCGCGCAGGCCCCAGCGGGCCGAGGCGTAGTAGGGCTCGGCGGCTTCCACCAGGCGGCGGGCGAGGGCGGCGACGTCGGCGCGGCGGGCCGGGGCGGTCAGTTGATCGACGGGCAGGTTCAGTTCCGTCAGCCAGGCGCGAGGCGCATAGACCCGGTCGTTGCGGGCGTCCTCGACGATGTCGCGGGCGATATTGGTCAGCTGGAAGCCCAGGCCCAGGTCCTGGGCCCGGCGCAGAGTGGCGAGATCCGAGGCCGGCACGCCCATGACGATGGCCATCATCGCGCCGACCACGCCCGCCACGCCCCAGCAATAGGCCAAGAGGTTTTCCAGCGTCTCGTAGGTGCGGCCTTCGACGTCCATCGCGAAGCCGTCGATCATGTCGAGGGCGTAGCGTTCGGGAATGCCGCGCCGCAGGGCCACGGTCTGGAAGGCGGCGAACACCGGGTCGGTCGGCGTCTCGCCGGCCAGGGCGCTGCGGGTCTGGGCGTAGAGGGCGGCGAGACGCGCGGGGGCGTCGGCCACCGGGCTCATGCCGTGGCCCAGGGTCTGGCCGTCGATGACGTCGTCGCAGTGCCGGCACCAGGCGTAGAGCATCTCGGCGTCGGCGCGGGTCTGGGCGTCGAACAGGGCGGCGGCGGCCGCAAAGCTCTTGCTGCCCTTCTGGATCGCTTCGCGGCTCTGGGCCTCGATGTCGGCTTCCAGCGCGCTCATTCGGCCGCCGGGGCCAGGGTGGCGAAGTCGTCGATCATCAGGCCGGCCGTGGCCTTGGCGCTGCCGACCACGCCGGGGATGCCCGCGCCCGGATGGGTGCCGGCCCCGACGAAATAGAGGTTGGGGATCACGTCGTCGCGGTTATGGGTGCGGAAGAAGGCGCTCTGGGTCAGGATCGGCTCCAGCGAGAAGGCCGCGCCCTTCCAGGCGTTGAGGTCCTTCACGAAGTCGTCCGGCGTGATGAAGCGGCTGGTGACCAGGTCGGCGGTCAGGCCCGGAATGTAGTGCTTTTCCAGATAGGCCAGGATGCGGTCGCGGTACTTGGGCCCCTCGACCGACCAGTCGATGTCGGCCGTCTCGAGATTGGGCACCGGCGACAGGGCGTAGAAGGTCGAGCAGCCTTCCGGAGCCATGGCCGGATCGCTGGCGGTCGGATGGTGCAGATAGATCGAGAAGTCCTCGGCCAGGGCGTTCTTGCCGTAGATCTCGCCGATCAGCTCGCGATAGCGATTGCCGAAGCAGATGGTGTGGTGGCGGATCTCGGGGTGCTTCGTCTTGAGGCCGAAATAGACCACGAACAGCGACGGGCTCCAGCGCTTGTTCTCCAGCGCCTTGCCGACCTTCTGGCCGCGCGGCTCCTCGCGCAGCAGGTGGCGGTAGGTGTGCATGACGTCGGCGTTGGAGGCGACGGTGTCGAAGGCCTCGAAGCCTTCCTTGGTCACCACGCCCGTCACCCGGCCCTCGCGCACGGCGATGCGCTCGACGGGGTGGGAGAGTTGCAGCTTGCCGCCCAGGTCGGTGAACAGCTTGGCCAGGGCCCGCACCAGGGCGTGGGTGCCGCCGCGCGGGAACCACACGCCGCCCCGGCGCTCCAGGGCGTGGATCAGGGCGTAGATCGACGAGGTGGCGAACGGGCTGCCGCCGACCAGCAGGCTGTGGAACGACAGGGCCTGGCGGACGTGGTCGTCCTTCACGAAGCCGGCGACCTTGTCATAGACGCTGCGCCAGGCCTGCAGCTTCATCAGCGACGGGGCCGCGGCGATCATCGAGCCGAAGTCGAGGAAGGGCACGGCGCCCAGCTCGACATAGCCCTTCTGGTACAGCTCCTCGGAATAGTCGTGGAAGCGGCGGTAGCCCTCGACGTCGGCCGGGTTGCGGGCGGCGATCTGGCGATCCAGGCCCTCCTGGTCGTTGACGTAGTCGAAGACGTCGCCGTCTTCCCACAGCAGGCGGTAGAAGGGATCGACCGGCAGCAGGTCGACATAGTCGGCGATGTCGCGGCCCGAGAGCTCGAACAGTTCCTTGAGGCAATCGGGATCGGTGACGACCGTGGGACCGGCGTCGAAGGTGAAGCCTTCCTGCTCCCAGACATAAGCCCGCCCGCCCGGCTTCTCGCGGCCTTCGTACAGGGTGACGTCGAAGCCCTGCGATTGCAGGCGCACGGCCAGGGACAGGCCGCCGAAGCCGGCGCCGATGACGGCCGCCTTGGGACGGGGCGGGACCGGGGCGTGGGCGTTCATGCGTCTTGTCCTCCGAACACGGAACTCTCGCTTATGCACTTCATGGCCGCCGGGATGGGCACCGGCGGCTTGCCGATCAGCACCCGCGCCTTGTCGCGCCAGGTCAGGCGCGCCGCATAGAAGCGCTGAATCAGCGGGACCGATAGCCGGTAGAAGCGCTCCAGCACCCGATAGCGCTCTTCCGGCGCGCAGGCGCGGAACAGCATGCGGTTGAGCAGGCGCAGGAAGCTACGCTTGCGCCAGGCCGCCTTGGAGTGGGCCTCGACGCAGGCGCGGACGCTGGCGCTGGTGATGCGGGGCAGGGCGGCGATCTTGTCGGCGAGGCGCGCGGCGTCGGGCAGGGAATAGCCGGTGGTCGGCTGGAAGAGGGCGGCGCGCAGGCCGACCTCCGCCACCTGCGGCCGGGCTTCGCGCCAATAGGCGTCGATGTCGCCGCCAAGTGCGATGGGCAGCACGCCGTGCTCCTCGCGCTCGACCGCCTCGATGGTCCAGCCCTGGCCCCTGGCGTAGTCGGCGATGGCCGCGCCCAGCGAGACGCGGTCCAGGCCCGGGCCGTCGCTGTAGCGGGTGTCCTCGATCAGCAGGCGATGGGCGTCGAGCGGCAGGACGTAGACGAAGCGGTAGCCGTCGGTCTGCGGCACCGTGGCGTCCATGATGATGGGGGCGGAAAGACCGTGGGGCGCGGCAAGGCGCAGGTCCTGGCCGACGAACTTCTGCCAGCCCAGCGCCAGGCGCTTGCTGCGGCGGGCGCCGCGGCCGTCGATCACCGCGCCAGCGACGATGCGGCGGCCGTCGGCCAGGGTGACCTGGTGCGGATTGACGTCGACGACGTTGATGCTCGTCCAGGCGTCTGGACCCAGGGCGCGGGTCACCACCTCGTGCAGGCGCTTCGAGGTGATGGCCAGGTAGGGCGTGGGCAGGCGGCGGCTATGGGCGGGGAAGCGCACCTCGTAGCCGGTCCAGCGATGCACGATCAGCGGCCGCAGCCAGCCGCCGATGGCTGCGTCAACGTCGGTTTCGAAGTGGCACCAGGTGTGCTCGCCGCCGATGGTGGCCTCGCGCTCCAGCAACAGCACCCGCAGGCCCGGCCGCAGCGCCTTGAGGCGCAGGGCGATCAGGCTGTTGGCCAGTCCGCCGCCCACCAGGACGACGTCGGCGCGAAGCGCGGCGGAAGCGGATTCCATCGTTGTGGCTCTAGCACGAAAGAACGACGCTCACGCCAGCGCTATGACGCAAAGCGGTCGCCCGTTTGGGCGTTGCACCCAGGCGGTCGAGGCGATAGGGGAGCGCGCACAGGAGCGCCCCCACATGTCAGAAGCCGCCATCATCGACGGGAAGGCCTTCGCCGCCCGCCTGCGCCAGACCATCGCCGCCGAGGTCGCGGCCCTGAAGGCCGAGCACGGCCTGACGCCCGGCCTGGCCGTCGTGCTGGTGGGCGAGGACCCGGCCAGCCAGGTCTATGTGCGCAGCAAGGGCGAGCAGACCCTGGAAGCGGGCATGCACTCCGAAACCCATCGCCTGCCGGCCGAGACCAGCCAGGCCGAGCTATTGGCCCTGGTCGAGCGGCTGAACTCCGATCCCGCCGTGCACGGCGTCCTGGTGCAGTTCCCGGTGCCCGACCACATCAGCCAGGCCGCCGTGGTCGCCGCCATCTCGCCCGACAAGGACGTCGACGGCCTGACCGTGGCCAACGCCGGGCGCCTGGCCAGCGGCCTGCCGGCCCTGACGCCCTGCACCCCGACCGGCTGCATGATGCTGCTGCGCGACCAGCTGGGCGAGCTGTCGGGCAAGCGCGCCGTGGTCATCGGCCGCTCGAACCTGATGGGCAAGCCGATGGCCCAGCTGCTGCTGGCCGCCGACTGCACCGTCACCATCGCCCACTCGCGCACCAAGGACCTGCCGGCCGTCGTCCGCGAGGCCGACATCGTCGTGGCCGCCGTCGGCCGTGCGCAGATGGTCAAGGCCGACTGGGTCAAGCCGGGCGCGGTGGTCATCGACGTCGGCATCAACCGCATCCCCAAGGATGACGGCAAGACCCGCCTGGTGGGCGACGTGGCGTTCGACGAGGTCAAGGAAGTGGCCTCGGCCATCACCCCGGTGCCGGGCGGCGTGGGCCCCATGACCATCGCCTGCCTCTTGGCCAACACCGTGTTGGCCGCCAAGCGCCTGAACGGGATCGGGGAGTAGGCTGCGTGATCCTCATCCTTCGACAGGCTCAGAAAGAGGATCAAGGCCAGCTTCGAAGTAGAACCTCACCCTGAGCTTGTCGAAGGGCTAGGTTCGGACGCCAGAACGAAGAAAGCCGGGGCGTTGGCCCCGGCTTTCTTGTTTTCAATGGCGGTCGCGACCGATCAGCCGGCCAGGTATTCGGCCACGCGGCCTTCCAGTTCCAGCGCCAGGGCGCGGCCCACGGGGTGCTCGTCGGTCTTGATGTCGTCGCGGACGCAGGCCTTGATCGCGTCGATGTGGGCGTCGACCAGGAACATCGGGGCCGAAAGGCGGGTGGCCGGGTCGTCGATCAGCTTGCACAGCGAAGCGGCCAGGCGCGTGATCAGCGGGAATTCGTAGGTGGCGCCCAGGCCCTTCAGGTCGTGGGCGCGCAGGTAGAGGGTCTCGACCGTCTGGGCGTTGAGGCCCTCGGCGCGCACGCCCTGGCGGGCGGCCTCCAGCTTGACGATCTCGTCGTTGAGCCATTGGGCGAAGTTGCCCGAAAGGCTCTTGAGCGCGGCTTCAGCCTTGGCGATCGCGGCCATGTCGATGCCGCCGCGTCCGCCCACCTTGAGCTTGAGCATGTTCGGCACCTGGATCACCTCAGCGGTGGGCTTGTTCATCGGGTCGCCTCCCCGTCGGCGTTACTTAGGGAACGGTCACACGACAGGCGTTAACAATGAGTGAGACGAAGGTTTCACTCCACAGCCTTGTGTCGGGCTTCCGACGTTCCCGGCTAGGCCGAGAACTGTTCTGTCAGTACGCGCTCCTCGAGACTGCGGCCCGCGTCGAACAACATCGACAGGGTCGAACCCCGGTCCTCGGAGATATGCACCTCGACGACGTCGCGGACCTCGTAGTTGTCGGCCACGGCGCTGACGGGTCTCTTATCGCATTCCAGGACCTCGAACGTCACCCTCGCGCTCTGCGGCAAAAGCGCGCCCCGCCACCGCCTGGGTCGAAAAGCGCTGATCGGGGTCAGGGCCAGCACCCGGGCGTCCAGGGGAATGATCGGTCCGTGAGCCGACAGATTGTAGGCGGTCGAACCGGCCGGCGTGGCCACCAGGGCCCCGTCGCAGACCAGCTCGCCCATCCGCACCTTGCCGTCGATCGAGATGCGCAGCTTGGCCGTCTGGCGGGTCTGGCGCAGCAGCGAGACCTCGTTGATCGCCAGCGCCCGATGCTGGCGACGACGCGAGTCGATGGCGACCATGGCCAGCGGATGGATGACGGCGCGCTCGGCGGCGTTGATGCGCCCCAGCAGGTCGTCCTCGCTGTATTCGTTCATCAGGAAGCCGACCGAGCCTCGGTTCATGCCGTAGATCGGCTTCTGGTTCAGGATCGTCTCGTGCAGCATTTCCAGCATGAAGCCGTCGCCGCCGAGGGCGACGACGATCTGGGCGTCGTCGCCGGCGTCGCCGTAGCGGGCCGTCAGGCGCTCGCGGGCCTCCTGGGCTTCGGGACGGTCGCTGGCCTTGAATGTCAGGCGAGTCGAGTACGGCTGGGCTTGGAACATGCCGCCCCAAGTGGCGGGATCGCCGCCTGCTTGTCAAACGGCGGTCTTGCCGGCTCCGTCAGGCGGCGCTGCAGGCTCCGAGCAGGCGCTGGTGGGTGACCGTCATCACCGCTTTGCTCGCATGGGCCAGCGACAGGTAGCCGAGGCTGAACTCGTAGTAGACGGCGAGGGTCTGGCCGTCGAAGGCCAGAGATCCCTCGACGAAGTCCTCGCCGGCGGTCCTGACGGGCAGGGCGATCGCGGCGTCCAACCGCAGGGCGATCTGGTCCAGCCAGGATCTGAACGGGATGGTGAAGTCGCAGGCCTCGCCCCAGAAGCACAGCATCCAGCCGTAGCGGTCGTCGTGCTCGACTGGGCCGGGCGGCGGGAGGGGCGTCATGCTGCGAGCCTGTGGTCCGTGGCGCGCCAGGTCAATCGCCTCAGGCGGCGCTGACGGCCTGGCGGAAGGCCATGGCGGCGATGTCGGGACGGAACGGGCCGAAGGCGCCGCTGGCCTTGCGGGCGGCTTCCGCGCCGCCGCCCGGACGCCCGCCGTTCAACTGGCGGACGTGCTCGAGGATGGTCGGGAAGACGCTGCGGTCGATGCCGACGGCCGAGCAGGCCAGGGCCAGCAGCTCGGGGCGGTTGCTGTCGATGGCGCGGCGCACCTGGCGCACGTCGAAGCGGCCCAGGCGCGCCATGGCGAAGACGAACAGCGGCAGTCGGCCTTCGCGCAGCACCCGCAGCAGGTAGCCGGGGCGCAACTGGCCGGCGGCGTCGAGCTTTTCGACCAGCGCGGCTTCCATCTCCTCGCGGTCGGCCTCGTCCTCGATAGCCACGGCGGCGGGGGCTGGGGGCTGCGGCCCAAGATGGGCGGTGTGGGTGGCTTCGTCGACGGCGGCCTGCATGCGGGCGGGGTCGAGGTCGAAGCGGGCGGTCAACGCGTCGCGCAGGGCGCGGCCGACCCAGAGATAGAGCTGCTCGGCCAGCAAGGGCGACAGGCCCGGATGGCGGGCAAGGGGCGAGCGCAGGGCTACGACTTCCTTGGCCTGGGCCACGAGGCGGCCCATGGCGTCCTGGTTGATCTCGGCCGTGGCGTTGCCGGCCAATGCGGTCATGACCGCCGGCTCGCCCTGCGAGAGAATGGCCTCGACCACAGGCGCGCGCAGGTGCGGGCGGCGGGCGACCTCGATCTGGTGCTCCAGCGTGGCCTGCACCAGAAGGCGGATCAGGTCGTGGTCCTGCAGCACCGGGCTGCGGGCGATGATCGGGCGGGCGATCTCGATCTCGTCGAGGGCCAGGATGTTGACCAGGGCCGACGGAGCCCAGGCTGCGTCCGCGAGGCGCTCGGCCAGGCGCTGGCGGATCTCGCGCTCGGCCTCGACCACCAGGGTCATGAAGATCGAATCCAGCAGGACCTGGATCTCGGGCGCGGTCGGCTTGCCTTGCGCCTCGCCGGTTTCACAAAGGTCGACGATCCCGGCGAGCAGGCGTTCGCGGTCTTCCGGCTCGCGGCTGCGGGCCAGGGCAAGAAGTTCGGCGGTCTGTACGGCTTGGCTCACGACCCTCCTCGGGCGCCAAACGAGACTGTGGCTACCTTGGTGTTCCCAGATGAAAACATGCTTAAACAGGTCAAGCCATGGAACCCGGAGATTAGCGGCGCTCTGTCGCAGGTGAATCCGGGCGTGTGAAAGAGGAAACGCGTATGGGGCGAGCACTGATCCTGGCTCTGGACCAGGGAACGACCAGCACCCGGGCCATCCTGTTCGACCATGAGGGCCGGGCCGTCGCCGAAGCGGGGCGCCCGCTGCGCCAGAGCTATCCCCATGACGGTTGGGTCGAGCATGACGCCGAGGAGATCGCAGCCGCTTGTGTGGCGGTTATCCGCGAGGCGGTCGAAACCTCGGGCGCGTCGCTGGACGAGGTCGTCGCCCTGGGCATCACCAACCAGCGCGAGACGGTGGTGGTGTGGGACAAGACCACCGGCCGTCCGATCCATCCGGCCATCGTGTGGCAGGACCGCCGCACCGCCGAGGTCTGCGAAAAGCTGCGCAATGAGGGTAAGGAAGCGCAGGTGACGGCTGTCACTGGCCTGCTGCTCGATCCCTACTTTTCGGCCACCAAGATCGCCTGGCTGCTCGACAACGTGCCCGGCGCCAGGGCGCGGGCGCAAGCGGGCCAACTGCTGGCCGGCACCATGGACGCCTGGGTGATCTGGAAGCTGACCGGCGGTGCGCGCCACGTCACCGACGCCACCAACGCCTCGCGCACCCTGCTGTTCGACATCCAGGCCCAGGACTGGTCGAACGACATGCTGGAGCTGTTCGGGGTGCCGCGTTCGCTGCTTCCGGAGGTGCTCGACTGCGCCGCCGATTTCGGGGAGGTCGGCGCCCATGTACTGGGGCGGCCGCTACCGATCCGCGGCGTGGCCGGCGACCAGCAGGCGGCGCTGATGGGGCAGGGCTGCATCCGCCCCGGCGAGATGAAGGCCACCTACGGCACCGGCTGCTTCATGCTGATCAACACCGGAGCGACGCGTCCGGTCTCGGCCTCGCGCCTGCTGACCACTGTGGCGGCGCGGGTAAACGGCCAGGCGACCTACGCCCTGGAGGGCTCGATCTTCGTGGCCGGCGCGGCGATCCAGTGGCTGGGCGAGGGGCTGGGGATCACCGGCGGACCGCGCGCGGCCGAGGCCCTGGCCCGCGCGGCCAAGGCCGACCACGGCGTCGTCGTCGTGCCCGCCTTCACCGGCCTCGGCGCACCCTGGTGGGATGCGAAAGCCCGTGGAGCGATCTTCGGCCTGACGCGCGACGCCGGCCTGCCCGAGATCGCCGCGGCCACCTACGACGCCTGCGCCCTGCAGAGCCGCGACCTGATCGAGGCCATGCGCGCCGACGCGCCCGACGCCTTCCTGGGCGAGGCCCAGCTGCGCATCGACGGGGGGATGTCCAAGAGCGCCTGGTTCAGCCAGCGGCTGGCCGACCTGACCGGCCTGCCGGTGGCGCGGTCCAGCTATCAGGAGACCACGGCCCTGGGCGCGGCGCTGTTCGCCGGGCTGGGGGCGGGGCTCTACGACACGCTGGAGGCGGCCGCCCGGGCGCGCCCTTCGGCCGAGGACCTGAAGCCCGCCAAGGGCGTCCATGACCGCGAGGCCGCCTATGCCCGCTGGCTGGACGCCGTGCCGCGCGTCCGCTCCTGAAACCTCAAATCGCGTTGCGCGTCGCCGAAGACGTCTCGCCAACCTGGACGGGCATTGCTATGACATCGCTGTCATAAGCAAGAACCAAAAAGGGAGGCCTCGACGTATGACCGCGACGCGCCGCACCGTCACGCTGGCTCTGGGAGCCGGCGCCGCACTCGCCGCCGGAGGCCTTTCCATGTCCGCTCACGCAGCCGTCCAGACACTGGGCTCCATCCGTCGCCTGTCGCCGGCGCTCGACGCCGTGGTCGCCCCCGACGCGAAGATCGAGAAGCTGGCCGACGGCTTTACCTGGTCGGAAGGGCCGGTCTGGGTGAAGGATGGCCAGTACCTCGTCTTCTCCGATGTGCCGGCCAACATCATGTACCGCTGGAGCCAGAAGGACGGCAAAAGCGTCTTCCTGTCGCCCTCCGGCTATGACGGTCCGCCGACCAAGATCTTCCGCGAGCCGGGCTCGAACGGCATGGCCCTGGACGCCAAGGGCGACCTGCTGGTCTGCAATCACGGCTACCGGGCGATCACGAAGCTTGATTTGAAGACCAAGGCCCGCTCGGTCGTCGTCGACCGCTACCAGGGCAAGCGCTTCAATAGCCCCAACGACCTGGCCGTCGCCAAGTCCGGCGCGATCTATTTCACCGATCCGCCCTACGGCCTGGAAGGGCTGGACGCCTCGCCGGTCAAGGAACTGGCCTTCAACGGCGTCTACCTGCTGCGCGCCGACGGCTCGCTGGCGGTGGTCGACGACAAGCTGACCTTCCCCAACGGCGTCGCCCTCAGCCCCGACGAGAAGCGCCTCTATGTGGCGGTCTCCGATCCGAACGGGCCGGTGATCATGGCCTACGACCTGGGCGCTGACGGCCTGCCGACCGCGCGCAAGGTGTTCTTCGACGCGGCCGCCCTGCACAAGGCCGGCGGTCCGGGCCTGCCCGACGGCATGTGCCTGGACACCGAAGGGCGGCTCTACGCCACGGGACCGGGCGGGGTGCTGGTGATCACCCCGGCGGGCGAACTGATCGGAGTCATCGAGACCGGCGGCCCGATCGCCAACTGCGCCTTCGGTGAGGACGGCAGGACCCTGTTCCTGACCGCCGACAAGACGCTGGCGCGGGTGCGGCTGAAGACGACCGGACTGGTCTGGTAGCGATGCAAGGAGAGGCTGGAGTGATGAACAAGCGCACGTTCATGCAGGTCGGCCTCGCCGCCGGCGCCATGGCCGCCACGGCCCCTGCGGCCGCCCTGGCCCAGGCCAAGGCCGAGGGTCGCAAGCTCGGCTACGCCATGCTGGGCCTCGGCTACTACGCCACCCAGATCATCATGCCGCGCTTTTCCGAGTGCGAGCATTCCAAGCTGACCGCCCTGGTCAGCGGCACGCCCGAGAAGCTGGCCAAGTACGGCGCTCAGTACGGCGTTCCGGAAAAGAGCCGCTATTCCTACGAGACCTTCGACCGGATCATCGACGATCCGACCGTCGACATCGTCTATGTGGTCACGCCCAACAGCCTGCACCGCACCTTCACCGAACGGGCGGCCAAGGCGGGCAAGCACGTGATGTGCGAAAAGCCGATGGCGACCTCGGTCGCCGACGGCGAGGCGATGATCGCCGCCTGCAAGGCCGCCGGCCGCAAGCTGATGATCGGCTATCGCAGCCGCTTCGAGCCGCACAATCTGGACGCCATCGCCCTGGCGCGGGGCGGGGCGCTGGGGCCGGTGGCCACCATCGTCGCCGATCACGGCTGGACCGCCAGCGATCCGAACATGTGGCGGGTGAAGAAGGCGCTGTCGGGCGGTGGCAGCCTGATGGACATCGGCATCTACAGCCTCAACGCCGCCCGCTACCTGACCGGCGAGGAGCCGATCGCGGTCAATGCCATGGAGTCGACCGATCGCTCCAACCCGGTGTTCGCCGAGGTCGAGGACACCATCAATTTCCAGCTGCTCTTCCCGTCGGGGGCCACGGCCAACTGCGTCTCGACCTACAGCGCCAACTGCAACCGCTACCGCGTGTCGGGGCCCAAGGGCTGGGTCGAGATCGATCCGGCCACCAGCTACGGCGGCCAGGCGATGCGGGCCAATCTCGACGGCCAGGCCAAGCCGCGTACCCCGCCTGCCGTGAAGAAGAGCCAGTTCGCCGGCCAGCTCGACCACCTGTCGGAGTGCATCCTCACCGGCCGCGACCCGATCGTGCCGGGCGAGGAGGGGCTGAAGGACCTGCGGATCATCGAGGCCATCTACAAGGCGGCCCGCGAGGGCCGGACGGTGAAGCTGTGATGCGCCGCCTGATCCTCGCCGCCGGTGTCGCGCTGGCTCTGCCCGCCATGGCCTGCGCCCAGCAGCGCGTGGCCCTGTGGCCCAACGGCGCGCCGGGCTTCGAGGCCCGCAAGGCCATCCCCGAGCAATCGGCGGAATACTGGGCCAAGTCGATCAACGATCCGTCGGTGATCGCCTACCTGCCGCCGGCCGACAAGGCCACGGGGGCGGCGGTGATCGTGCTGCCCGGCGGCGGTCACAAGATGCTGGTCATCCATCCTGAAGGCACCGACGTCGCCAAGGTGCTCAACCCCATGGGGGTGGCGGTGTTCGTGCTGAAGTACCGCCTCAGCCAGGAAGAAGGCTCGCCCTACACCATCGACCATGCCCGCCAGGACGCGGTACGGGCGGTGCGCGTCCTGCGCTCGCGCGCCGCCGAGTTCGGGGTGGATCCGAAGAAGTTGGGCCTGATGGGCTTTTCCGGCGGCGGCGAGATCGTGGACCTGGCCGTCTACAGCTCGACCGCCAAGGACCCCAAGGTCGACGCGATCGACGCCGTCAGCGGCCGACCCGACTTCCAGGTGCTGATCTATCCGGGCCCCACGGGCATCCCTGACAAGATCCCGGCCGATGCGCCGCCGGCCTTCATCCTGGCGGCCGACGACGACGAATGCTGCTCGGCCCCGCCGGTGGAGCTGCTGGCCAAGTTCCGCGCCGCCAAGGTTCCGGTCGAGTTCCACCTGTTCCAGAGCGGCGGCCACGCCTTCAACGTGGGCTTCCGTACCGAGAAGGCCGCGATCAGGGCCTGGCCGGAACGGCTGCGCGACTGGCTGGCCGACAATGGGTGGTTGGCGAGGCGTTGAGTGCGGAGAAATCCTCGTCCTTCGACAAGCTCAGGATGAGGATCTCTACTCTGGGGGCCTGACTTGGTCCTCATCCTGAGCTTGTCGAAGGGCGAGGGCCACGCACGGGCTCAGTCCGCCGCATCCACATACGCCCGCACCCGGGCGAACAGCTCCTCGAACATCGGTGTCGTCAGGCGTCCGGTGTTCGTGTTGAGCCGCGAGCAGTGATAGCTGTTGAAGATGCGGTAGGGCCCGGCCTGGAACTCCGAGCCGTGGCCGGGGATGCCGGCCGAGGCCTTCAGGCCCAGGGTCTTGAGCACGTTCCGCCGTGAGACGTCGCCGAGGGTGACAATGGCCTTGAGGTTGGGGAACATGTCCAGCCGCGCCTTCAGGAAGGGGCGGCAGGCGTTTTCCTCGCTGGTCTCGGGCTTGTTGCCGGGCGGGGCGCAGCGCACGGCGTTGGTCACCGCGCTGCCGACCAGCTGCAGGGAGTCGTCGATCCGGGCCTCGAACTTGCCGGTGGCGAAGCCGTATTTGATCAGGGTCTCGTAGAGCAGCGTGCCGGCGTAGTCGCCGGTGAACGGCCGGCCAGTGCGGTTGGCGCCCTTGCGGCCGGGGGCCAGGCCCACGACCAGCAGGCGGGCGTCCTTGTCGCCGAACGACGGGGCCGGACCGTTGAAGTAATCCGGATAGAGCTCCTGGTTCTCGCGGCGATAGGCCACCAGGCGCGGGCACAGCGGGCAGTCGCGCGGCGGCTCGGCCGGGGAGGGGACGACCTCGCCGGCGATATTGGAATGCTGCATGTCGTCGGCTCTCAGTATTCGTCTTCGGCTTCGCGCTCGGCCGGCGTGCGCTGGTCGGTCGAGGTGTAGCGCTGTTGCGGCGCGCGTTGCGGGCGGCCGATGATGTTTCCAAGATCGTTGAGGTCGACGAAGTTGTCGGCCTGGCGGCGCAGGTCGTCGCTGGTCATCGGCGGCTGGCTCTTCATGGTCGAGACGACGGTGACCCGGCGGCCCTTGCGCTGTACGGCCTCGACCAAGGCGCGGAAATCGCCGTCGCCCGAGAACAGCACCAGGTGGTCGACGGTGTCGGCCATCGCCAGCATGTCGACCGCGATCTCGATGTCCATGTCGCCGCGCCAGCGCTTGCGGCCCTGGCTGTCGGTGTATTCGCGAGCCGGCTTGGTCACCAGGGTGAAGCCGTTGTAGTCCAGCCAGTCCACCAGCGGACGGATCGGCGAATAGTCGTCGTTCTCGGCGATGGCGGTGTAGTAGTAGGCGCGCACGAGCAGGCCGCGCTTCTTGAACTCGTCGAGGAGCTTCCGATAGTCGATGTCGAAGCCCAGCGCCTTGGCGGCGGAATAGAGGTTGGCCCCGTCGATGAACAGCGCCAGCCGCTCGGTCGGATAGAAGGTCACGGGTCTAATTCCTTGAAAAATCGGCTGGATAATAATGGTCTGGACGCGACCGTGATCGTCGCCCTCGGCTGTAATCTGCCGGGAGCCTACACGAGTCGCGAGGCTCTGTTGGAGGCGGCGGTTGCGGCCCTGGCCGGCGAGGGGATGGCGGTGGTCGCCCGTTCGGGCTGGTGGACCTCGGCCGCCTGGCCCGATCCCACGGGGCCTGCCTATCTGAACGGCGTCGTACTGGTGGAGACGGATCTATCACCCGCCGAGGCCCTGGCGGCGCTGCACCGGGTAGAGGCCGCGTTCGGTCGCGCCCGCTCCGAGCGCAACGCGGCGCGCACCCTGGATCTCGACCTGATCGCCCACGGCCGCACGGTGACGGACGGCAATCTCGTCCTGCCGCATCCCCGCGCCCACGAGCGGCTGTTCGTCATGGGACCGTTGGCGCAGGTGGCGCCGGACTGGGTCCATCCGGTGCTGGGGGAGCGCGCGAGCGATCTCGCTGCGAAGGCTAGCGTGGGGGCGGATGCGAGGCCCGTCAGCTGATCTTCAGGAAATCTGCGGCCACGCTGGACTTTGCTTTTCGGAAAAGGCATACACGCCGCCTCGCGAAAGCTGGGTGACAACCGAAGCGGCGTTGCGTGACGCCGCACGGAGCCCTATTTTGAGAGACCTTACGGTCAGCCCGAGGAATTCATGGCCCGCGTCACCGTCGAAGATTGCGTCGAGAAGGTTCCGAACCGCTTCGCGCTCGTCCTGCTGTCGGCGCACCGCGCCCGCGGCATCTCGGCCGGTGCGGCCCTGATGGTCGACCGCGACAACGACAAGAACCCGGTCGTCGCCCTGCGCGAGATCGCTGACGACGTGATCGATCACGAGGGGCTCAAGGAGCACCTGATCACCACGCTGCAGCGCGTCGACGAGCACTCGGAAGCCGAGGAAGAGGCTGAAACCCTCGCCCTGCTGGCCGATCCGACTCACATGCAGATGAGCGAACTGGAACTCGTTCGCGCGCTGCAAAGCGACCGCGACGGCGGTCAGGAGGAGCGGTACTGAGCCCCGACGGCGCAGACCCTCTGATCATCGAAGCGGCGCCCGCCGCCGCTCCGTCCGAACGCGCGCCCGAAGCTGTCTCGTCAGAGGCGGAGTCGGGCGCGTCTTCGTCTGAGCCCGCCGCCGCTCCGGCGCCCGAGGCTCCGCCGGCCCCCAAGCCGCGCAAGTTCCTTCGCCAGTACGAGCTGATCGAGCGGGTCCACGCCTACGACCCGACGGCCGACGAGGCCCTGCTCAATCGCGCCTATGTCTTCGCCATGCGCATGCACGGCAGCCAGACGCGCGCCAGCGGCGACCCCTATTACGCCCACCCGATCGAGGTGGCGGGCATCCTCACCGAGTACCGGCTCGACACCGCGACGATCGTCACGGCGCTGCTGCACGACGTGATCGAAGACACGCCGGTCACCAAGGAAGAGATCGGCAAGCTGTTCGGCGAGGAGATCGCCGAGTTGGTCGAGGGCGTGACCAAGCTTTCGAAGCTGGAGCTCCAGGCCGAGCACACCCGCCAGGCCGAGAACCTGCGCAAGTTCATCCTGGCCATCTCCAAGGACGTCCGCGTCCTGCTGGTCAAGCTGGCCGACCGTCTGCACAACATGCGGACGCTGCACTTCATCAAGAACCAGGCCAAGCGCGAGCGCATCGCCCGCGAGACGCGCGACATCTACGCGCCCCTGGCCCGCAACATCGGCTGCCACAAGATCTGCACCGAGCTGGAAGAGCTTTCCTTCCAGCACACCAACCCGGTCGCCCGCGACGCCATCGTCCGGCGTCTGGACGCCTTGCGCGTGGAGCAGGGCGGGGCCGTTGCGCTGGTGAACCAGGAGATCATGGCGCGCCTGGAGACGGCCAATCTGCCGGCCCGCGTCTTCGGTCGCGAAAAGTCGCCCTATTCGATCTGGCGCAAGCTGCAGCGCAAATCGATCGGCTTCTCGCAGATGTCGGACATCTACGCCTTCCGCGTGATCGTCGACAGCGAGGAGGACTGCTATCGCGCCCTGGGCGTGGTGCACCGGGCCTGGTCCAGCGTGCCCGACCGCTTCAAGGACTTCATCTCGACGCCCAAGCGCAACAACTACCGCTCGCTGCACACCACCGTGGTGGGGCCGCGCGGCATGCGCATCGAGATGCAGATCCGCACCGAGTCGATGGACCGGGTGAACGAAGAGGGCGTGGCCGCCCACTTCCGCTACAAGGACGCCTCTTACGGGCTCGACCT
This sequence comes from Caulobacter endophyticus, assembly GCF_029543245.1. Classification (GTDB taxonomy): domain Bacteria; phylum Pseudomonadota; class Alphaproteobacteria; order Caulobacterales; family Caulobacteraceae; genus Caulobacter; species Caulobacter endophyticus_A. The sequence goes on along the minus strand of NZ_JARQWV010000006.1, from coordinate 159,011 downwards.
GGAAGGCATGGAAGCCGCCGGCGGCCGCGACCCGCTGGCCAATCTGCGCCAGCTGGTGCAGGTGCTCGAGCACGGCGGCGACAGCGAGGAGCTTGTCGAGCACGCCAAGCTCGAGATGTTCCTTGACCAGGTGTTCGTGTTCACCCCCAAGGGCAAGCTGGTGAGTTTGCCTCGGGGCGCGATGCCGCTCGACTTCGCCTACGCCGTCCATACCAGCGTCGGCGACACCTGCATCGGCGTGAAGATCAACGGCGAGCTCAAGCCCCTGCGCACCATCCTGACCAACGGCGACGTGGTCGAGGTGATCCGCGGCTCCAAGCCCGTGGTGCCGCCAGACTGGCGTTCGCTGACGGTGACAGGGCGCGCGCGCTCGGCCATCCGCCGTCACATCCGCCAGACCGAGAAGGAAGAGTTCCTGCGTCTGGGCCGGGTGTCGGTCGAGCAGATCTTCGAGCGCGCCGGCAAGAACCTCAAGGACGTGTCGCTGCGTCCGATCCTCGAGCGCTTCGCGCTGGAGAGCGAGGAGGCCCTGTTCGACGCCGTCGGCCGAGGTCGCGTGACGCCGAGCCAGGTGCTGGAGACGGCGTTCCCGGGCATGGTCGACGCCGATCGCGAGGCCGCCACGGCCCGTCGCAAGATCGAGGGCGGCAAGGGCGCGCGGCTCTATGTGCGCGGCGGCGGCCTGACCCCGGGCGTCTCGCTGCATTTCGCCCACTGCTGCAGCCCGGTGCCGGGCGACCGCATCGTCGGCATCCTGCGCGAGGATGGAGAGGGCCTGGACGTCCATACAATCGACTGCCCGAAGCTGGCCGAGTACGAGGACCGCGAGGACCTCTGGCGCGACCTGAACTGGACGCCCGAGGCCGAGCGCGACACCGTCTCGCTGGCCCGGCTGCACGCCACCATCGGCAATGCGCCGGGCGTGCTGGGCCAGGTCTGCACGATCATCGGCGAGGCGGGCGGCAACATCGTCAACCTGCGCATGCACCATCGGCAGAGCGACTTCTTCGACACCGATATCGACGTCGAGGTGCGCGACGCCAAGCACCTGACCAACATCTCGGCGGCGCTGCGCACCTGCCCGTCGGTCGAGACGGTGGACCGGACGCGGGGCTAGAAAACCTCTCCCATAGGGAGAGGGAGGGGCCCATGCGAAGCATGGGAGGGTGAGGGGTTAAGCCCTCACCGCATTGCCCTGGACTGCGTCGGCAAGTCGGCCGACCTCGTAACCCCTCATCCTCCCGCGCCTGCGGCGCGGGCCCCTCCTTCTCCCTATGGGAGAAGGGTTGTTCAAGCCGCCTTCGCCGGCTGCTCGATCCAGAGGCCAAAGCCCACCGCCAGGCGGTTCCAGCCGTTGATGACGTTGATCATCAGGGTCAGCTTGACCTGCTCTTCTTCGCTGAACTGGGCCGCGAGATCGGCGTGGGCGGCCTCGTGCGTGTGGCCTTCCGACAGACGGGTCAGGGCCTCGGTCCAGGCCAGGGCGGCGCGTTCGCGGGGCGTGTAGCAGGGGGCCTCGCGCCAGGCCGACAGCAGGTAGATGCGCTGCTCGGTCTCGCCCTGGGCGCGGGCCTCGTGCGTGTGCATGTTGATGCAGTTGGCGCAGGCGTTGATCTGCGAGGCGCGGATCTTGACCAGTTCGATCAGGCTCGGCTCCAGGCTGGCGGCGATGACGGTCGAGGCGGTGAACCACGACTTCATCACGGAGGGAGCGGCGGCGAAGGGATCCAGCTTGGCGGTCATGGCGGGTCTCCTTTGAGAGGGTTGCGCCGCCATGACGAGGCGAGGTCCGCGCGTGTGACGCGGCCCGCCGAAAAAAGTTCAGCCCGCGCCGCGCAGGGCCGCCACGGCGTCCTGCGTCGCCTGGGTCAGGGGCGAGGGCAAAGCGTCCAACGCAAACCAGCCCCAGTCGGCGAGGGCTTCGGGCTCCTGGATCGCGGGCTCGCCCACGCAGCCGTCGGCGCGATAGGTGACGGCCAGCCAGTGGCTGTCGGCCGTTATCATGTCGGTGACGGCGAGCACCGCGCCGGCGACGATCTCGATGCCCAGTTCCTCGCGGATCTCGCGCTCGGCGCAGGTTCGGCCGGGCTCGCCCCAGTCGAGCTTGCCGCCCGGCTGGCCCCAATGGCCGGCTTCCGGCTGGCGGCGGCGCTGGACCAGCAGGATGCGGCCCTGGCCGTCGATGATGGCCGCGCCGCAGCCGACACGAGGGCGGGGAGGGGAGTCGTTCATGGGCGCTGTCCTACGCCCCTTTGAGAGCGGTTTGTAGACTCGCCGCGCTGGTCTATATCCACGCCTCATGACCAACGACGACGTCCTCGAAGAATTCCGCGCCGCCGGCGCCCTGCGCGAAGGCCACTTCGTGCTCTCCAGCGGCCTGCACAGCCCGGTGTTCCTGCAGAAGAACCTAGTGTTCATGCGGCCCGAGCGCTGCGAACGCCTGTGCAAGGCCCTGGCCGACAAGATCGTGGCCACAGTGGGCCATGTCGACGTGGCGGTTTCGCCCGCCGTCGGCGGCATCATCCCCGGCTACGAGACCGCCCGTCACCTGAACGTGCCGTCGATCTATGTCGAGCGCGAGGGCGGCGGCTTCAAGTTCCGTCGCGGCTTCCACATCGAGCCGGGGCAGAAGGTCGTGATGGTCGAGGACATCGTCACCACGGGCCTGTCGTCGCGCGAATGCATCCAGGCGATCAAGGACGCCGGCGGCGACGTCGTCGCGGCGGCCTGCATCGTCGACCGCTCGGGCGGCAAGGCCGATGTCGGCGTGCCCCTGATCGCGCTGGCCAGCCTGGAAGTGCCGGCCTATCCGGCCGACGCCCTGCCGCCCGAACTGGCCGCGATCCCGATCGAGGATCCGGGCAGCCGCCGGCTGAAGGGCTGAGCCCCATGCTCCGGCTCGGCGTCAACATCGACCACGTGGCCACGATCCGCAACGCACGCGGATCGAGCTATCCCGAGCCGGTGCGCGCCGCCGAGCTGGCCCTGGCGGCCGGCGCTGACGGCATCACCGCGCATCTGCGCGAGGACCGCCGTCACATCAGCGACGCCGACATCGCCGTCCTCACCGACCTCTGCCTCAAGCGCGGCAAGCCGCTGAACTTCGAGATGGCGGTCACTGACGAGATGGTCGGCATCGCCATGAACGCCAAGCCGCACGCGGCCTGCCTGGTGCCCGAGCGGCGCGAGGAAGTGACCACCGAGGGCGGCCTCGACGTCGTGAAGGGCGCCAACCGCATCGCCGACGCGACGGGGCGCCTGCGCACCGTCGGCGCGCGGGTGTCGCTGTTCATCGAGCCCGACCACGCCCAGATCCAGGCGTCCGCAGACGTCGGCGCCCAGGTCGTCGAGCTGCACACCGGCGCCTATTGCGACGCCGCCCGCGCCGGCGAGACCGAGCGCGCCGCGGCGATCCTCGACCGCCTGAAGTCGGGCGCTGCCTTCGCCGCCTCGCTGGGCCTGGAGGTCCACGCGGGTCACGGCATCGACTACGCCACGGTCAAGCCGGTGGCGGCGATCCCGCAGATCGTCGAGCTCAACATCGGCCACTTCCTGATCGGCGAGGCGATCTTCGTCGGCCTGCCTCAGGCGATCCTTCGGATGCGGACCTTGATGGACGCGGCGAGACTGGAGAGCGCGGCGTGATCATCGGCATCGGTTCGGACCTCAGCGACATCCGCCGGATCGAGAAGACCCTCGAACGGTTCGGCGAGCGCTTCACCAACAAGGTCTTCACCGAGATCGAGCGCAAGCGGTCCGAGCGCAAGCCCGACCGCGCCTCCAGCTACGCCAAGCGCTTCGCTGCAAAGGAAGCCTGTTCCAAGGCCCTGGGCACCGGCCTCAAGCAGGGCGTGCACCTGGGCGACATGGGCGTCGTGAACCTGCCGTCGGGCAAGCCGACCATGGCCCTGACCGGCGGTGCGGCGTCCAAGCTGGCGCAACTGATCCCCGAGGGCATGGTCCCGGTGATCCACCTGTCGCTGACTGACGACCACCCCTATGCCCAGGCCTTCGTGATCATCGAGGCCGTGCCGGCGGCATGAGGGCTGGCGGCGTCGGAAGCCTGGTCCTGGTTCTTGCCCTGTATGGGTGCGCCGGCCGCGCCGACTTCACGCCGCTTCCGCCGCCGCGAGACGCCGTGCTGTTCGGCGTCTCCACCGATGGCGACAAGCGTTACTGGGACGAGCGTGACGGCGCCCTGATGGTCGTTCGGGAGGACGGGTTTATCACCCCGGCCGAGTTGGAAATCTTCTGCCTGAAGGACGACCTCGTCTACTTTCGCGCCGACGGGCTGGACGTGCCCGTCGATGTCGGCGGCGTAGTTCCCGTCGCAGTCGGGCTTGGCGATGGCGAGCGGGATCGAATGACCAAGCCGTCATGGCGGAGCAATGGCTTTTCGATCCGCGCTCGGTTTCAGCTGAAGATATCGCCGGCTGAACTTCGGGCGATGCTGACCGGGCCGAGGCTGGCGACACGCATGGCGTTCGAAAGCGAGCCCGGGCGCAACTTTGATCACCGCAGCTACAAGGCGCCGCCGGCGGCCCTGATCGATCGTCTGCTTGCTCATTGCGGCGAGCGGGAGGCCCCGCCGCCGGATCTTGCCGGGCGCTAGCTGGCGGCGCTTCGCCGGAAACGCGAGCCGCCGCCTTCGTAGCCGATCGCCTCGAAGGCGCTGACCGCGCCCTTGGCGTCGCGCTCGAACACCACCCGGCGTCCCGACTCGCCGGCCACCGCGAAGGTCTCGCCGCCCAGCGGCAGCAGCACGGTCAGCGGCCGGCGGCCGCGCTTCATGGCCAAGCGCCCGTCGACCTGCACGATCTCGACCGCGCCATAGGCTCCCAGATAGTCGGCCAGCGGCCTGGTCGCCGGCGGCGCGGCTTCGGCGCGCAGGCTCTCCAGCGCCCAGCGGGCGTCCTGGGCGGCGGGGCCGGTGGCGGTCTTCAGTACGGTTTCCAGCGCCAGGGCGCGGGCGGTGTCCAACGCCTTGGCGGCGGGAACGGCGACGTCGGGCTGCACCCCGTCGCCTTCCCAGTTGGTCTTGGTGATGGGGCTGACCGGCGAGCCGTTGGAGACGAAGATCGAGAAGCCGCCGGCCACCTGTACGGGACCGCCCGGATTGGCCGCGCCGCCGCTGGCCTCGCCGACGATCACCGCCCGCTTGGCGTTCTTCAGCGTGTAGGCCAGGGCCTCGGCCGCCGAGCCGGTGCGGCCGCTGATCAGCACGTAGAGCGGGGTTTCGAGACGCGGGGCCGGATACCAGTCCACGGGGGCCTCGCTGCGGTCGCCCTCGCGGCCCTTGAAGGTATTGTAGATGTCGGCGCCCTTGGGCGTGAAGGCGCTGGTCAGATAGCCGACCATGGCCGGCGAGCCGCCGCCGTTGTCGCGCAGGTCGATGATCACCGCGTCTGTGTTGGCCACGGTCTGGAGCGCCGCCTCGATGGCCTTGCGGGCCGGGGCGTCGGGCTGGCCGAACTCGAAGTGGGCGAACATCCGCATGTCGATGTAGCCGAGATTGCCGTTCAGGATCTCGACCCGGCGGATCCCGTAGTTGGCGCGCTTGATTGGATCCATGCGCGGCAGGCCGGATGCGGCCACCGCCGACGGACCGGGCGCGGCGCGCGGGGCGGGCGCCGGCTCGGCCGACCATGAGACGTTGAAATGATGGTCCAGAGGCCGCAGGCGCTCGCTCAGCGTGGTGGCCAGGTCGCGCGGGTCGGTCAGGCGGTCGTAATTTCCCTTGGCGGCCTCGGTCCGCAGTTGCGCCGCGACCGCCGCGCCCTTGGCGGCGTCGTAGTAGTTATCGGCGATCGCCTGGGCCACGCCCTCGACCACCGGGCGGGGCGCGACCTCGGCGGACCTGGCCTGCCAGGCCGCCATCAGGCCGACGGTGAGGATGAACAGCGGGGCGAGCGAGCGCATCGGCGGCGTCCTGGCGAAAACAGCGCTGGGAGAACAGCATTCGCCAAACCCGGCGGCCAATGAATAATCTTTAAGGCGAGCCGGACGCTCGGCGCCAAACGGGCGCCACGAAGCGTCACTATCGCCGGCGGTGCTTGCCCGCGACGACAACCGCGTCTAGCAAGACCTGTCGGGCTCGCCCGACCCCCATTCGCAAAGAGCCCCGCGCGCATGACCGAAGCCGTCGAGACCACGCCTCCCGAAGAAGAAAAGGGCGGCGCCGTCAACGAATTCATCGAGATCGTAAAGACCGTGGCCTATGCGCTGGGCATCGCCCTGGTGCTGCGCGTGCTGCTGTTCCAGCCGTTCACGATACCGTCGGCCTCGATGGAGCCCAACCTCTATCAGGGCGACTACATCATCGTCTCGAAGTTCTCGTACGGCTACTCGAAGCACTCGATCCCGTTCAGCCCGCCGCTGTTCAAGGGCCGGATCTTCGGTTCGGCGCCCAAGCGGGGCGACATCATCGTCTTCAAGCTGCCGCGCGACGGCCATGTCGACTACATCAAGCGCCTGGTCGGCCTGCCTGGCGACAAGATCCAGGTCCGCGGCGGTGCGCTCTACATCAACGGCCAGGCCGTCAAGCGCCAGGAGCAGGCCGACGTGCTGGTCGACAGCGGCTACGGCTTCACCCAGCCGATGAAGCGCATCCAGGAAACCACGCCCGAGGGCCGCACCTACCTGACCCAGGCCGACGCGGGCCCGGACACGCAGGGCGACAACACCGGCGTCTACGAGGTTCCGGAAGGCTGCTACTTCTTCATGGGCGACAACCGCGACAACTCGGCCGACAGCCGCTTCAACCCGGGCATCTCGCCGTTCAAGACGGACTCGGGAACCTGCAAGTGGAACTACGAGAACGACCAGTACACCGGCGACGCCATCGGCGTGGGCTTCGTCCCGGCCGAAAACCTGGTCGGCAAGGCGCAGATCATCCTGCTGTCGTGGAACGCCGATGCGCACCTGTTCAAACCGTGGACCTGGTTCATGGACGCGCGCCCGAGCCGCTTCTTCCGCGTGCTGAAGTAAGATCATGGCCGTGAAGGACAGACGGGTCGCCGCCGTCGGCGACCTGGAGCGCCGGATCGGTCACCGGTTCGAGGACCGTGAACTGCTCGAGCGGGCGCTGACCCACGCCAGCGTCGGCGACGGCGCCAAGGCCAAGGTGCGCGACAACGAGGTGCTGGAGTTCATCGGCGACCGGGTGCTGGGTCTCCTGGCCGCCGAGGCGCTTTCCGAGCGCTTCCCCAAGGCCAAGGAGGGCGAGCTCGCTCCGCGCCTCAACGCCCTGGTCAGCCGCGAGACCTGCGCCCGGGTGGCCAAGGGCGCCGACCTTGGTCCGGCGCTGCGCCTGTCGGCCTCGTCGAGCAAGATCGGCGGCCGCGAGACGGAATCGATCCTGGCCGGCGCCTGCGAGGCCTTGATGGCCGCCCTCTATCAGGACGGCGGGCTGGAGCTGGCCCGCAGAGTGTTCCTCGACCTGTGGTCGGAGGAGTTCGATCGGGCCGGGCAGGGGCGTCCGCGCGATCCCAAGACCGCCCTGCAGGAATGGGCCCAGAGCAAGGGTCGGCCGCTGCCGAGCTATCGCGTGCTCGACCGCACGGGCCCCGACCATGCGCCGGAGTTCACCGTCGAGGTAAGCGTCAAGGACGTCGATCCGGCCATCGCCAAGGGCAAGTCCCGCCAGGAGGCCGAGAAGGCCGCCGCCAAGGCGCTGCTTGAGCGGGTGGCGGGCTGAAATCCTCCCCCTGATGGGGGAGGTGGCCGCGAAGCGGTCGGAGGGGGCAGCGGTTGCTGAGGCGGAAGATGCTTCCCCCTCCGTCGCCTCTGGCGACACTTCCCCCTTCAGGGGGAGGATTTTGGGCGCTGCTGTGCTACACGCACGCCCAATGACTGAAAACACCTCCAATACCCGCGCCGGGTTCGCCGCCATCATCGGCGCGCCGAACGCCGGCAAGTCCACCCTGGTCAACCGCATGGTCGGGGCCAAGGTCTCGATCGTCACCCAGAAGGTGCAGACGACGCGCTTCCCCGTGCGTGGCGTCGCCCTGGCCGGCGACACCCAGATCGTCCTCGTCGACACCCCCGGGATCTTCAGCCCGCGGCGGCGTCTCGACCGCGCCATGGTCCGTTCGGCCTGGGCCGGTTCGGAAGAGGCCGAGGTCACCGTCCACCTCGTCGACGTGCAGGCCGAGCTGGCCGACCGCGCTCGCAACGCCACCCCGGCCGAGCACCGCGCCGTGCAGGACGTCCAGACCATCATCGAGGCGCTCAAGGAGAGCGGCCGCAAGGTGATCCTGGCGCTCAACAAGATCGACGGCATCAAGCGCGACACCCTGCTGGCCGTCGCCAAGGACTTCTTCGACACCGGCGTCTACACCGACGTCTTCATGATCAGCGCCGAGACCGGCGCGGGCGTCGACGACCTGACCGCCAAGCTGGCTTCGATGATGCCGGAAAGCCCCTGGCTCTATCCGGAAGACCAGACCGCCGACCTGCCGGCCCGCCTGCTGGCCGCAGAGATCACCCGCGAGAAGATCTATCTGCGCGTCCACGAGGAACTGCCCTACGCGGCCTCGGTGGAGACCACCTCGTTCGAGGAGCGCGCCGACGGCAGCGCGCGCATCGAGCAGACCATCTATGTCGAGCGCGAGGGCCAGCGGGCCATCGTCCTGGGCAAGGGCGGCCAGGTGTTGAAGTGGATCGGCCAGGCCTCGCGCGAGGAGCTGCAGGACATCCTCGACCGCAAGGTCCACCTTTTCCTTCACGTGAAGGTCAAGGAGAACTGGGCCGAGGAACGCGGCCTGTTCAGCGACATGGGCCTCGATTTCGACGTCTAGCCGTAGACGTCGGCGACGGGCCTGCCTCGGCGCTGGTGCTGGGCGGGAACCAGCGGCTGGTCGGTGATCACCACATCGGCCGTGCCAGCCGTCAGCGACTGAAGCTTCAGTCGCAGGTCGCCGGCCTCGCGCTGGGCCAGGATGAAGGCCTCGCCGTCGGCGCGGCTGGAGAACAGCAGCTGGCGGTCGCCATAGGGCCTCCAGGGCGAGCGGCTGAGGGCGGCGATGCCGGCCTCGGCCTCGTCGAACAGGGCCTGTTCCCACTCCTGGATCTTGGCGCTGCGATGCGCCTGGAGCTTCGCCGAGTCGTCGAAGGTGGCGATCTTGCGGGCGGCGACTTCTTCGGACACGTCGGCCTGGCCGACGGCGGCGACGAAGGCGGCGCGGGCCTTGGCCAGGCGCTCGGGATAGCCGGCGTGATAGAGCTTGGCGGCCTCGCGGGCGACGGTGATGCGTTCGCGGGCGGCGTGGCGGTCGCCCGCCGTCAGCAGCACTTCCGGGTCCAGCCGGATCTCACGGGCGCAAGCGTCCAGCGCCTTGGTCAGGTCGGCCCGCGCGGCCTGCTCCTCGGCGAGCGAGCGCGCATTGACCTTGGCCACGGCCGCTTCCATGCCCTTCACGTCGCCGGCCTTGTAGACCTCGACCTGATGCCGGGCGAAGGGGCTGAGGAAGAGGCAGAGGAAGATGATCGCCAGCAGGCCGTTGAAATAGGCCGGGCCGCGGGCCTCGTGCTTCCAGCGCACATAGCCGAAATAGAGAAGGCACCAGAACGCCAGCGTTCCGAGGATGGTCGGAATAAGCGCGGCGTTGAAGGCGGCCGTAAGGGCGCTTGACGAGAAGCCGGACGAAAACTGCGGGCCATAGACCTGGCCGTAGGCGATGGCCCCGCCCGCAGCGGCGAGAGCGACGATCGCGAAGGCCGGCCAGGTGATCGGCGGCTTGGGCCGGCGGCGCGGCGCGTATCCGGTGAAGGCGTCGGTCATGGCGTGTCCCCCGGCGCCGGACAGCGGCGCCTGCACGCTGCTAGCAAGCGTCGCTGTTCGGCACAACTTCTGGTCGCCTGTGAGGCGAGCCGGCGGACTTGACTTCGCGGGCCTGGGGCAGCCTTTGAGCGGACCAGAGCCATGGAAGGCCAATCCGTTGCGTCCCGCAGATCACTCCCTCGCTTCGTCCTCCGATACGCCTGTCGTCGATCTCGACGCCTATTTCGCGCGCATCGGCTATGACGGCCCGCGCGCGCCGACGCTCGGGGTGCTCAAGGCGATCTGCCAGAAGCACCCCGACTCGATCCCGTTCGAGAACCTGGACGTGCTGCTGGGGCGGGGGATCAGCATCGTTCCGGCCGATGTCGACGCCAAGCTGATCGGGGCGGGCCGCGGCGGCTACTGCTACGAACAGAACAGTCTGCTCAAGCGCGTGCTGGACGCCCTAGGGTTCGAGGTCGAGGGGCTGATGGCCCGCGTGCTGTGGATGGCGCCGGAGGGCGCGCCGCCGCGTCCGCGCTCGCACCAGGTTATGGGCGTGACGCTGGATGGCGAGACCTGGCTGGCGGACGCCGGCTTCGGCGGCTGCGTGCTGACCGCGCCGCTGCGCCTGTTCGCCGACGGCGAGCAGCACAGCCCGAACGGCGCCTTCCGCATCGTCGACGCCGCGCAGGACGGCGTGGTCGAGCGCCAGGTGCAGGCCGACCTGTCAGGCCGCTGGGCGCCGCTCTATCAGGTCGCCCAGGGCGCTTGGGCGAGCGTCGACTACGAGCAGGCCAACTTCTTCACCTACACCCACGCAAGCTCGCACTTCACCTGGAGCATGACGGTCGGGCGCACCACGCCCACGGCGCGCTACGCCCTGAAGAACAATCGCCTGACCCACCGCGACGCCACCGGCGCCCTGGTCGAGCAGCGCGACCTGTCGGTCGACGAGCTGGAAACGATCCTGCGCGACATCATCGGCTTGCCGGTCCAGCCCGACTGGCGTCCGGTGCTGGAGAAGGTCGTGGCCTGGGGAACGCCGTCTTAGTGGAGCCGCCGCGATGACGGAGTGGGAGGACGACGCCTTCGTACTGTCGGCGCGGGCGCACGGCGAGACCGGCGCCATCGTCGAACTGCTGACCCAGGACCGGGGCAAGTTCGTCGCCCACGTGGCCGGCGCGGCCTCGCGGCGGATGAAGCCGTTCCTGCAGGCGGGCGCGCGGGTCATCACCCGCTATCGCGCCCGGGTCGCCGACCAGATGGGCTCGGCGCAGCTGGAGCCGATGGGCAAGGGGCCGTCGTCCTTGTTCGACGATCGCCTGGCCCTGGCCGGCCTTCAATCGGCCGCGGCCGTCGCCGCTGGGGCCTTGCCCGAGCGTGAGCCGCATCCGGGCGCGTTCCTGGCGCTGGAGACCCTGATCCGGGTGCTGGAGATCCCCGACATCTGGCCGGCGGTCTATGTGCGCTATGAGGCGGGGTTGTTGCAGGACCTGGGTTTTGGCCTGGACCTGTCAAAGTGCGCGGCCACCGGCGACGTCGACGATCTGATCTATGTCAGTCCGCGCACGGGGCGGGCGGTGAGCCGCAAGGCCGGCGCGCCCTATCAGGACAAGCTCTTGCCGCTGCCGCCGTTCCTGCTGTCGTCGCAGGGAGGGCTTTCCGACGGCGACGTGAAGGCCGGTCTCGACATCACCGGCCACTTCCTTGAGCAGTTCGTGTTCGGACCACTGAACCGGCCGCTGCCGCCGGCCCGCATGTGGCTGCTGGACCGGCTGGGCGAGGCGGGGCGGCTGTAGAGGCCGCCCCGGCCAGGCTTAGAAGAACACCTTGCGCACGCTCAGGCGCACGCTGCGGCCCAGCGGATCCAGATAGTCTTCCTGGTAGGTGATCGGCGTGCCGCCGGCGGCGTTGCGCACCTGCTGCTTCTCGTCGAACAGGTTGGTGACGCCGAAGGTCACCCGCGTGCCGCGCAGCACCGGATACTTGGCCACCAGCTCGCGGCGGGCGCCGAGGTTGGCGAACAGGCGCAGGTTCACCGTCGTCAGGTCGGAGAACTTCAGCGTGCCCGTCGAGCTGCCGGTGGTTCCGCCGGTGACCTCGGTGGCTTCCTTCCAGTTGGCGGTCAGGCGCGCGCCCATCCCCTGCTTGGTGAAGCCGAGCTGGGCCTCGAGCTCGTTGCGGGGCGAGCCGCCGCTGTTGCCCAGGGCGTCGCCGTCCAGCAGGTCGAGCGGGTTTCCGCCGTCGGTGATGTAGATCCGGTCGCGCAGGCGCACGGTGTGGAAGAGGGCCAGTTGCAGGCGCGCGGCGCCGAGGCCGGGGGGCGGGCCGCCAAAGCCGCCGGGACCACGGCCGCCGAAACCGCCGCCAGGGCCGCCGGGACCGCCAAAGCCGCCGCCGGGGCCGCCTTGGTCGCCGCCCGGACGCGGACCGTCGGAGGGCGGCTGGGCGTTGTCGCCGCTTGCGGGCTGATCACCGCCGCGACGCTCGCCGCCTTGGCGCATGGCGCCTTGCAGCAGCTCCATGCCCGGAGGCTGGGCGCCTTCCGTGGTTTGGGTCTGGCCTTGAGCCGTCTGGGCTTGAGCCTGCTGGCCGCTCGCCGCCTGGCCGTCCTGGCCGCGGCGGCCTTCGCCCCGGCCTTCGCCGCCCTGGCGTTCGCGCCAGCGCTGCATCTCCTCGGGCGTCGGGGTGGGGCGGGGCGGGGTCTTGCCGATCTGGCGGCTGTAGTTGAAGCCCCAGCGGATCTGGTCGCTTTCGCGCTTGGCGAAGTTCACCGGGCGGGCGTCGATGCGGACAAGGCGGCCGTCCTCGTCACGCACGAAGCGGTCGGGGAAGGCGTCCTCGGTGGCGGCCGTGGCGCTGGGGAAGGACGAGATCGGGTTGTCGGTGCGGGTGCGCATGTAGCTGGCGTTGATCGACAGCCCTTCGACGACCGGCGGCTTGAGGGTGAAGCCCAGCCTGACGACGTTCTTTTCCTCGGCCTTCAGGTCGGGGTTGCCGCCGGTCAGGCGCGAAATCAGCACGCTTTCGCCGCGGACATAGTCGAAGGTGGTCACGTCCAGGGTCGTGACCTGGGCGCCGCCCAGTTGCGACATGCTGGGCGCGGTCTCCTGGTTGTTCACCGAGACGATGAAGCTGATCGGCTTGAGCGGCGACCAGTTGAGCCCGTAGCCCACCGAGGTCAGCGTCCCGAAGTCGGAAAGCTGGTTGGCCGACAGGTTGAGATTGGCCGACAGGTCGCCGACCTTGGCCATGAAGTTGTTCTTGCGGCTGGTGATCGGCACGTCGAAGCTGACCTGGCCGCTGGCCGTCCCGCGCGACAGGTCGGTGCTGCTTTCGGTGGCGACCTCGGCGCCATTGCGCCGTGACCAGGAGTCGACCCAGGCGCCTTCGGCTCCCAGCTTGATGCTGCTGGAGATGTCGCCCGCCGGCAGGCGCGTCAGCGCGCCGTTCATCACCAGCTGGGTGTTGAGGGTGTCGCTGGTCGAACTGGCGCGATCCTTCAGGAAGCTGCCGGTGGGCAGGCCCGCGCGCGGGTCGAACGTCGGGTCCAGGTCTTCGAGCCGGTCGTTCAGGTCTGTGACACGGGGCGCGCGATCGGTGCTGGTGCGGCTTTCGTCGTGGTCGTAGTTGCCGGTCAGGTTCCAGCGCCACGACTTCATCGAGCCGTCGAGGGTGAAGCCGCCGTGGGCGTTCCAGGACCGGCTCCACTGCTCCATGGCGCCAAGGTCGGTCAGGTAGCGGTAGACGGTCTCGTCGGCGCCCGACAGCGAGAAGGGGCTGGCCGCCGGCACGTCCAGCTGCGCCCGCGCCAGGCCCGACAGCGATTGGCTCTGGTCGTAGGACAGGCTGCCGTTGACCGTGGCCGAGATCCCGTTCTCAAGAATGCGGTTGTAGACACCGTTGTACGACAGGCTGTCGGTGCGCGGCCGCAGGGTGCGGTAGGGCGTCAGGTCGCCGACATAGTTGTCGCTGGCCCCGCGCGAGATGATGTCGCGGTCGCTTTCGAGCAGCTTGTCGCTGTGGGCGTACTTGAAGGCGGTGTTCAGGCGGCCCTGGCGGTTGAGGCGCAGGGTGCTGGAATCGAACTGCTCGGTGGTTTGGCCGCCGTCGGTGGGCGAGGCGACGCTGATCTCGCCGGTGCGGGCGCGGAAGCGCTGGCGCAGCACGATGTTCACCACCTTCTGGTCGGCCGAGTAGCCGTACTTCAGGGCCACTTCCTCGGGCAGGATCTCGACCCGCTGGATGGCTTCGGTGGGGATGTCGCGGATCTCGCCCATGCCCGAGATGCGGCGGCCGTTCAGCAGGGTGACGGGCGCGCCGCCGCCGGCGCTGGCGGTCTGGGCCGACAGTTCCGACAGCAGCTCGGTCACCGAGCTGACGCCCAGCGAGCGCACGTCGGCGGCGTTGAAGGTGGTTTCCGGCTGGATGTCGCCCAGCACCGCGCCGTACTGGCGCTGGCCGGTGACGACGATGCCCTCGACCTCGGTGTCGAGGTCGGCGTCGGACGGGATCTGCTGGGCGGGCTGGCGCGGGGCCTGGGTCGGCGCGGCCGTTTCCTGGGCATGCAGCATCGTCGGCGTGATGCAGCCCAGCAGACCCGCCAGGAGGGCCATCTTCCTCGTCATTCCAATCCCCAAATCTCGAACCGAATCCCTCGATTGCAGCCTCTGTAACGCACGCAACCTCGACGTAGCCTGAACGAACTGGTTCAGGTTCGGTTTGGGTTCGTCGGCTAAGGATTGCGGATGCGCATCCTGTTGGTCGAAGACGACGCGCCGCTGGCCGAAAGCATTGCACAGGCCCTGCGCGAAGAGCAGTTCGCGGTGGATATCGCCGCTGACGGCGAGACCGGCGCGCACCTGGGCGCCACCGAAACCTACGCCGCCGCCGTGCTGGACCTCGGCTTGCCCAAGCAGGACGGCCTTTCGGTGTTGCGCGGCTGGCGCGCCCAGAACCGCCCGCTGCCGGTGCTGATCCTTACCGCCCGCTACGGCTGGACCGAGAAGGTCGAGGGCTTCAAGGCCGGGGCCGACGACTACCTGACCAAGCCGTTCCGGGTGGAGGAGCTGGTCATGCGGCTGCGCGCCCTGGTGCGGCGCTCGGCCGGTCACCACGGTCCGCGCATCGTCTGCGGCCGCCTGACCTTCGACGCCCAGATGGGCGGGTTCGAGTTCGACGGCATGCCGCTGAAGCTGACCAGCTTCGAGTGGCGGGTGCTGTCGTGCCTGATCCTGCGCAAGGAGGTGGTGGTCGAGCGGATGGACATCCTGGAGCAGGCCTATGAAGGCGACGCGGGCGGGGATTCCAACTCGCTGGAGGTCATCGTCGGTCGGCTGCGGCGCAAGATCGGCCACGAGATGATCGAGACCGTGCGCGGCCGCGGCTATCGCCTGACGGCGGGGGCGGCATGAGGATGCTGAACTCCATCCGGGCCCGGCTGCTGATCAGCGGCGTGTTGTTCACCATCGTGGCGGTGGTGCTGGCGGCCCTGACCATCCGTCCGACCCTCGACCAGTTCGTGCGCCGCAACGTCGACGCCAGCCTGGAGTCGCAGATCTCGGTGCTGGCGCGGGCGGTGAAGTCCGACGGCTCGCTCGACCAGGATCGCATCCAGTCGGTCGGCCCGTTCATCCGTCGCGGCGCGGGCTGGGCCTGGGTGGTCAAGGGGCCGGCGGGCGTGCTGCGCTCGCAGACCGTGGCCGCAGTCGAGCCCAGGCAGGGGGAGGGGCCGCCGCCATGGCCGCGCCCGGAGCGTGACCGCGACCGGGACCGCATGCCCCAGCGCGAGATGCGTCCCGACAAGCCGCCGACCGCGCCGCTGAAGGAGTCGCGCCGCTGGCGCTCGCGCAGCGGCTGGAATGAGAGCTTCTATTTCCGCACCCTGACCATCAGCACCAGCCGCGGACCGGTGACGGTCACCGCCGGGGCGCCGCGCTACATCCGCGACCGCATGCGCGACGAGGGCCTGCGGCCGTTGCTGCTGTCGCTGGGCGTGCTGGGCGTCGGCTTGCTGGCGGCGATGATCGGTCAGCTGGAACTGGGCCTGCGACCGCTGCGCAAGCTTGGGTCGTCGCTGGCGGCCGTGCGTGCGGGCGAGCAGCGCCGCATCGACGACAAGCAGCCGCGCGAGCTGCAGCCGGTCGTCGCCGAGCTCAACGCCCTGCTGGACCACAACGAGCAGGCGCTGGCCAAGGCGCGCAGCCACGTCTCAAACCTGGCCCATGGTCTGAAGACCCCGCTGGCGACCCTGGCCGTGCGCCTGGCCGAGCCGGGACGCGATCCCGACGGCAGCCTGGCCAGCCTGATCGCCCAGATCGATGGGGCGATCGGCCATCACCTGGGCCGCGCCCGCGCCGCCTCACCGGGCGCGCCTGGGCGGCCTGCCTTGCCGGTCAGGTCGCGGCTTGAGGACCTGGTGGCGGCTCTGTCGCGCATCCACGCCGCCGCCGGCGTGCGGGCCGAGCTCGACGTGGCCGAAGACCTGCATGTCGCCTGCGACCCGCAGGACTTCGACGAGATGACCGGCAACCTGCTCGACAACGCCTGGAAGTTCGCCGAGCGCACGGTGCGGGTCACGGGCCGCCGCGAGGGCGCCCGCGTGGTGCTCGACATCGACGACGACGGTCCGGGCCTGACGGACGAGGCCGCCGCCGCCGCCCTGGTGCCGGGCAGCCGCCTGGACGAGCGCGGGCAGGGGCATGGCTTTGGCCTGCCGATCGCTCTGGAACTGGCCGAACTGCACGACGGCGCCCTGACCCTGGGGCGGGCGCCGATCGGCGGCCTGCGCGTGACCCTGGCCCTGCCGGCCCGCAGCGCCGAGGGCTGAGAAACACGAACGTTCCCAATGCCGTGATCGGTCGGGCAGGCGACCAACAGCCCTGCTTGGCATGCTAAGCTCGCGGCGAGGGCTGTAATGAAAACCTACACGTTCGTCTGCTTGGCCGGAAACCAGGTCGCCACCGCAGTCGATATCCAGGACCTGGCCGAGGACGCCTACCGGCGCCACGCCTTGTCGCTGTTGCGTGACCACGCCAGCGCCGAGACGATCGAGGTGTGGCAAGGCGAGGCGGTAATCGACCTCGTCGAGCGGGCCGGGGCCTTTCTTGGGGCGCCCGCCGCGGGTTGAGGCGCAAAAACCCGTCGCCGCCTCGAATCGAGCGCCGCATATCTGCTAGGCTGACGGGCCGAAACGAATCTGACTGATGAACAAGCCCGTCATTCCTCCCCCCGGCGGTCCCGGCGACGGCGACCGCATCCTCGAAGAGCCGCTGACCGAAGCGCTGTCCAAGCGCTATCTGGCCTATGCGCTGTCGACCATCGGCTCGCGGGCGCTGCCCGACGTCCGCGACGGCATGAAGCCGGTGCACCGTCGCGTGCTCTACGCCATGAGCAACATGCGCCTGAACCCCGAGGCCGCCGCGCGCAAATGCGCCAAGGTGGTCGGCGAGGTGATGGGTAACTTCCACCCGCACGGCGACCAGTCGATCTACGACGCCCTGGTGCGTCTGGCCCAGGACTTCTCCCAGCGCATCCCGCTGGTCGAGGGGCAGGGCAACTTCGGCAATATCGACGGCGATAACGCCGCGGCCATGCGTTACACCGAATGCAAGATGACGGAGGCGGCGACGCTTCTGCTCGACGGCATCGACGAGGACGCGGTCGACTTCCGCCCGACCTATGACGGCCAGGACGAGGAGCCGGTGGTCCTGCCGTCGGGCTTCCCCAACCTTCTGGCCAACGGCTCGGCCGGCATCGCCGTCGGCATGGCCACCTCGATCCCGCCGCACAATCCGGCCGAGCTGATCGACGCCTGCCTGCTGCTGCTGAGCAACCCCGAAGCCACGACCGCCGACATCCTCGAACGCGTGCCGGGCCCGGACTTCCCGACCGGCGGCGTCATCGTCGAGCCGGCCGCGTCCCTGCTCGAAACCTACGAGACCGGTCGCGGCGGCATCCGCACCCGCGCCAAGTGGGAACGCGAGGAGACCGGCCGCGGGACCTACCAGATCGTCGTCACCGAGATCCCGTATCAGGTGAAGAAGTCGGATCTGGTCGAGCAGCTGGCCGACCTGATCGAGAGCAAGAAGGCCGCCCTGCTGGGCGACGTCCGCGACGAAAGCGCCGAGGACATCCGTCTGGTGCTCGAGCCGAAGTCCAAGAACGTCGAGCCCGAAGTGCTGATGGAGAGCCTGTTCAAGCTCTCGGCGCTGGAAAGCCGGTTTTCGGTCAACATCAACGTGCTGGACGCGCGCGGCACGCCGGGCGTGATGGGCATCAAGTCGGCGCTGATGGCCTTCCTGGCCCACCGCCGCGAGGTGCTGACCCGCCGGGCCCGCCACCGCCTGGCCAAGATCGAAGCCCGCCTGCACATCCTCGACGGCCTGCTGATCGCCTACCTCAATCTCGACGAGGTGATCCGCATCGTCCGTTACGAGGACAAGCCGAAGGAAAAGCTGATGGCGGCCTTCGCCCTCAGCGACATCCAGGCCGACGCCATCCTCAACACCCGCCTGCGCCAACTGGCCAAGCTGGAGGAGATGGAGATCCGCCGCGAGCACGCCGAACTGGTGGAAGAGCGCGACGGCATCCTGGCCATGCTGGCCAGCGACAAGAAGCAGTGGGACCTGGTCGGCACGGGCCTGCGCCAGGTGCGCGCCTCGCTGATCAAGATCAAGCATCCGCTCGACAAGCCGCGCCCGACGGGCGTGACCGGCCGCTCGGTGTTCGACGTGGCTCCGGTGGTCGACGCCGAAGCGGCCATCGAGGCGATGATCGTGCGCGAGCCGATCACGATCATCCTGTCCGAGCGCGGCTGGATCCGCGCCGCCAAGGGCAAGATCGACGACCCGTCCGAGCTGAAGTTCAAGGAAGGCGACAAGCTGGGCTTCCTGGTTCCGGCTGAGACCACCGACAAGCTGCTGCTGTTCACCTCGGACGGCCGCTTCTTTACGATCGGCTGCGCCAACCTGCCGTCGGCGCGTGGTCACGGCGAGCCGGTGCGGATGATGATCGAGCTCGACGACAAGGTGAAGATCATCGACGTCTTCCCGTTCAAGGCGGGGCGCAAGCGCATCCTGGCCTCCAAGCAGGGCTACGGCTTCCTGCTGCCGGAAGAGGAGGCCCTGGCCAACCGCAAGGCGGGCAAGCAGGTGCTGACTGTCGACGCCTCGGGCGCGGCCTTCTGCCTGGAAGCCGTCGGCGACCAGCTGGCCGTGGTGGGCGACAACGGCAAGATCCTGATCTTCCCGCTGGAAGAGCTGCCGGAAATGCCGCGCGGCAAGGGCGTCAAGCTGCAGGCCTACCGCGAGGGCGGTCTGCGCGACGGCCTGTCGTTCAACGCCGAGACCGGCGCCTACTGGATCGATACGGCCCTGCGCCGTCGCGAATGGACCGACTGGCAAACCTTCGTCGGCCGCCGGGCCGGCGCGGGCAAGCTGGCGCCCAAGGGCTTCCCGACCCAGAAGCGCTTCCGTCCCAAGTGATGTGATATGGCGGGAGCCGGCGCGTGCGGCGCCATGCTCTCGCCAACCCTCTGAGAGAAAAGTCGACTTATGAGCTTGTGGCGCAAGTCCGTCGGGGCCCTGGCCGGGTTCCTGGGCCTGACCGCCGCCCATCCGGGCGTGGCGAGCGCCTTGCCGCGCGCCAAGCCCGAGGCGGTGGGGTTCTCGTCCGAGAAGCTCAAGCGGGTCGACGAGACCATGCAGCGCCTGGTCGATCAGGGCCAGATCGCCGGCGGCGTGACGCTGCTGGCCCGCCACGGCAGGGTGGTCAGCCAGACGACCTACGGCAAGCGTGCGCTGGACCTGCCCGAACCCATGCCGGCCGACGCCATCTTCCGCATCCGTTCGGAGACCAAGCCGGTCACGGGCGTGGCCATGCTGATCCTCTATGACGAGGGTCGCTGGAAGCTGGACGATCCGGTCACCAAGTTCATTCCCGAGTTCGAGAACCTGCGCGTCGCGAGCGGCGTCGACGCCTCGGGCCGGCCGATCCTGTCGCCGATCAGCCGCCCGCCGACCATGCGCGAGCTGATGACCCACACGGCGGGCTTCGCCTACGGCATCGCCGACGACCCGGGCAGCCAGGCCGACCAGGCCTATTACCGGGCGGGCGTGCTGCAGTCGGACTCGCTGTTTTCGATGGTGCAGAAGATCGCCGGCCTGCCGATGTACGCCGAGCCCGGCAAGCTGTGGCGCTACAGCGTCGCGGCCGACATCCAGGGCCTGATCGTCGAACGCCTGTCGGGCCAGGCCCTGCCGGTGTTCATGCAGCAGCGCATCTTCAAGCCGCTGAAGATGAAGGACACCGGCTTCTGGGTTCCGGCCGACAAGGTCGCCAGGCTGGCGGCGATCTACGATACCGATCCGGCGACCGGAAAGCTCGCGCCCGCCGTCGAGGGCGGCTGGCGCGACGTCACCCGACCGCCCCCGGCGCCGTCCGGCGGCGGCGGCCTTTTGTCGACGGCCGGCGATTTCGCCCGCTTCGCCCAGATGATCCTCAATGGCGGCGATCTCGACGGCGTGCGCATCCTCGAGCCGGAGACGGTGGCGATGATGCGGCTCAATCACCTGCCGCCCAGCTTCCAGGTGACCACGGACGGCACCTCCGGCGTGCTAAAGCCAGGTCAGCAGAAGCCTTTCCCGTTCGCGCTGGGCATGGGCTACGGCCTCGATGTCGCGGTGGCCGTCGACCCGGCGGCTTCCGGCGCGCCCGTGGGGCCGGGCACCATCAGCTGGGGCGGCAGCGCCGGCACCTGGTTCTGGATCGACCCGGCCAACGACCTCTTCTTCGTCGGCATGATCCAGCGTCTGGGTGGCGTGGGGCCAGGCCTCGACGCCGAGACCCGCAAGTGGGTCTATCAGGCGCTGGAAAAGCCGCCGGTCCGCCAGGCCGCCAACACGCCGCCTCATACCCCGCCGGCCCCTGCCAAGGCCGCTCCCAGCGGACGCGCGCCCTCCATCCGCTGAGGCTTTGACCCCAAGCGCTTGGATTTCCCGTCTTTCCTCGCTATCACGCCCGCTTCGGCGGGCCGTCCCGCCCCAAGATTTCGAAAGCCGACCCGATGAGCGATACGCCTCCCGACCGCCTGTCCGCCAATCCCGACAGCCCGTACTACGACGCCGAAGCGCTCGAGCGCGGCGTCGGCATCCGCTTCAAGGGCGTCGAGAAGACCAATGTCGACGAATACTGCGTCAGCGAAGGCTGGGTGCGCGTGACCGCCGGCAAGACCGTCGACCGCAAGGGCAACGCCATGACCATCAAGCTGCAAGGCGAGGTCGTGCCGTACTTCCGCGACGCCGAAACCTCGGCCGAGTAGGACGCGCGTGAGCGATCCCGACCTGCAGGCCATGGCCGACGACGAGCTGTCGCGGGCCATGACCCTGTCCTGGCGCGAGCTGTCGAAGGTGATTCCCTGGGGAGACACCTTCGACGGCATTTCGCCCGCCGGCCGCAATGTCGAGGTCGAGCGCAACTACCTGTGGGCCGCCCAGGAAGGCGGCGACATCCTGTGCGAAGTCGCCGTCTATGGCGGCGAGACCCGCTATGACCAGGGTGCCCGCGCCCGCGGCGTGATTTCCCGCCGCTGATCCCAACCTTCACCGTGCAAGCGTCACGCGTATGCGTTAACCGTAACGCTGATCGTTGAACGGCGCGCGCGGGAGGGGTGGGGTGTATCAATCCGAGTTTCCGGTCGAGACGCCGGTGCCGATCTTCGATCCGACCCTGCTGGCCGGCATCGCCCTGATCACCCTGGCCGTCGCGGCCCTGGCCTTCTGCGCGGGGCGCTTCACGGGCCGCAAGGGCAGGGACGAGCGCTGGCGCGACGTGCCCAAGACCATTCACAAGGCGATCCTGGCCCGCTGCGTGGCCGCCACCAGCGCGCCGACGGGCGAACTGCTGCGGCGGGCCGAGGAGCTCGTCGCCGAGGTCGAGGCCAGGGTCGGGGCGCTGATCGAGTTCGCCGCCTGCGGCAAGGCGCTCAAGAGCCTGGAGAAGGCCTGCCTGGGCCAGTTCCCCAAGCCTGAGGCCAAGCACGAGCCCAAGGCTTCCAAGCCCTGCACCTGCGGCCACGAGGCCAAGGCGGAGAGCAAGCATGGCCATGAGGCCGAGCCCGCGCCGCCTGCCGTCTGCAAGGCTCCCGCGCCCTGCCAGTGCGTGATCTGCTGCGTGCCGGTCACCATCGGTGGGTTGGCGCTGGCTACGCCGCAGGTGAAGATCAGCAGCAAGCAGACCGTCATCGTCAACGCCAACTGCGCGCCAGCCCCGGCTGCGGCCTCCGCGCCCGCGCCCCAGCCCCACGCCTGCACCTGTGGGGCCGGCGGTCACGGCAAGGGCCACGAGGACGAGCACAAGCCCGAGCCGCCGCTGGAGTGGAGCGAGCACATGCGCCGCCTGCGCCTGGCCGTGGTCGAGTTCGCCGACGTCTGGAACAGCCCCGACAACCTTCGCTTGCTGGAGCGCTGCCAGAAGCAGCTGACCCATACCGAGGCCGCGCCGAAGGCCGGCCACGGGCGCGACGACGGCCATGGTGGCGGCCACGGTCACTGAAGGCGCCGCTTGGTTGGGCGCGGTTAGGTGCGTATGCTCATGGCGCGGGCGAAACGCCCGCTTTCCGCCACGGTTGAGGGCGGGTGATTGAGAGCGTTTTCATCGCGGCGCCAGATCGAGGTGCGCCTGCGGTGGGTTGCCAGGGCGTGATTCGGCGTAGAGACGGCTCCGTCTTCGCGGGCCGCGGGCCGGAGCAGGAGGAAAGGAACAGGCATGGCCGCGACGGTCTCATCCCTGACGCCGGGTTCGCCGGACGTCGCCAGTGAACAGCTGTCGCTTTCGGACTATGTGCCGTATCGCCTGGCGACGGCCTCCAGCGCCGTCAGCCGCCTGATCGCCCGCGCCTACGAAGACCGCTTCGGGCTGTCGATCCCGCAGTGGCGGCTGATGTCGATCCTGATCGAGGGGCCGCTGACCCAGCATCAGGCCGTGGCTCGCACCGCGATGGACAAAGTGCGCGTCAGCCGCGCCGCCCAGGACCTTGTCGAGCGCCGCCTGGTGGCCCGGATCACCAACCGCACCGACCGCCGCTCGCACACGCTGGAACTGACCGCCGCGGGTCGCCGGCTGTTCGCCGAGATCCGCCCGCTGGCCCTGGCCTATGAGGCGGCCCTGCTGGCGGGCCTAGCGCCGGGCGAGGTGGCGACTCTCAAGCGCCTGATGGGCCGCCTGGAAGCCGCCGCCGTCCAGCTCTACGGCGCGGACGCGCCGCCGGAAGTCCCACCGGTCTCCGAAGACTGAGCTTCATAGACGCCGCGAGCAATGGCTCGCGCCAGGGTGTCGGCCGCCGCCGAGCCCAGCCGAGCCAGAGCTATGGCTCGGCCCGGACCCTCGCCAAGGCTCTGAGCGCCCGAGGCCAGGGCGAAGACGATATCGCCGTCGAAGGGCGTGTGGACGGGGCGAATGGCCCGCGCCAGGCCGTCCTGGGCCATCATCGCCAGCCGCGTGCATTCTGCCGTCGTCAGGTCGGCTGTGACGGCGACCACGGCCAGGGTGGTGTTGGCGCCCGCCTGCAGGCGTCCCAGCGCCGCGAGTTTTGAATCCTCGGGGATCGGCTCCGCCTCCGTGGCTGCGTCGAGCGCGGGTCGCCTGCCGCCGAACTCGCCGTCGATCTCCCAAGGCCAGGCCCAGAAGGTCTCGCCGTCGGCCATGCGCACCGAGCCCACCGGGTTCACCGCCGCCAGCGCGCCGACCACCAGGCCGTCGCCCAGATCGAGCGAGGCGCTGCCGATACCGCCCTTGGCCAGGCCGGCCATGGCACCCAGGCCCGCGCCGAACGCGCCGAGGTCGAAGGTCTTGTCGGCGGCGGCCGCGGCCTCGATGCCGAGCCAGCGATAGGGCGGGTCCAGGCCCCAGTCCTTGTCGCCGCCGTTGCCGAGGTCGTGCAGCACGGCCGCCGGCACGATCGGGATGGCGGGCGAGGTTGGGGCCAGCCGGATCCCGCGTCCCGACGCCGACAGGGCCGCCACGACGCCGTCGGCTGCGCCGAGGCCGAACACCGAGCCGCCCGACAGGCAGATCGCATGGGCCTTGCTGAAGTTGTTCTCGGGCCGCAGCACGTCGGTCTCGCGCGTGCCCGGTCCGCCGCCGCGCACGTCGACGCCCGCCGTCCAGGCGTCGGGGCAGAGCAGGGCGGTGACGCCAGACCGCACGGCCTCGTCCTGGGCGTGGCCGACCAGCAGGCCCTCGACGTCGGTGATCAGGTTGCGGGGACCGGGACGGGGCATGGCGGGGCTCCGATGAAAGCGCCCCCGTGTTTGAGACGAAAACCCCGTCCTTCGACAAGCTCAGGATGAGGTTTTTCGGGCGCTGAGGCGCCCTCTCTACCGAAAGCGGTCCCTAAACCGCCGGCGCGTAGCTCAGGCGGCAGACGGTCCAGCCGTCGACGCGGGCCATGGTGAAGGCGCCGCCCAGCTGGCGGGCCATGGCGTGGACGATGCGCAGGCCAAGGCTGGACGAGGCGGCGGGCTCGAACCCGGCCGGCGGGCCCGCGCCGTTGTCGCGGATGGTCAGCACGTGGCTGTCGCCTTCCTGCTCCAGCGCCACGACGATGCGGCCGTCGCTGCCGGCTTCGAAGGCGTGCTCCAGGGCGTTGTTGAAGCATTCGAGCATGACCAGGGTCACGGGCGTGGCCTGTTCGGGATGCAGCGGATCCTCGCCGCCCTCCACGCGGACGGCGTGGCGCACCCCGAAGGCCTGGCCGGCGTCGTCCAGCAGGGCCTCGGCGAAGGTCCGGAACGGAGTCGGCTCGCCGGTCTGGTCGTGCAGCTGGCGCTGGATCTTGGCGATGGTCTCGATGCGGCCGCCGGCCTCGACCAGGGCGTGACGGGCGTCCTCGTCCTTCATGCCCGACGACTGCAGGCGCAGCAGGGCGCCGACCATCTGAAGGTTGTTGCTCACCCGGTGGTGCATTTCGCGATAGAGCAGGTCGCGGCTGCGGGCCAGCTGCGCCTGGGCCTCGCGCTCGCGGGCCAGGTTACGCATGGCCTTGCGCATACCGTCGATGAAGAAGATGTCGACCGCCGCCACGAAGACGTAGAACGTGATCGCCACCGTCGTGGCGAAGTCGACGTGGAAGCTGTTGTACGGCGGGATGAAGAAGTACCAGGCGCACAGGCCCGACAGCGCCGCGCACAGAATCCCCGGCCCGCGCCCCGCGAAATAGGCGGTCAGGACGATGGCGGGGAAGAAGGTCAGGTACGGAAAGCCGGGCGGGAACCAGCTGTTGAGCGCCAGGCGCACGCCGAAGGCCGCGCCCGCGGCGGCGGCCGCCAGGGCATAGCCCCAGCCAGCGGAAAGAGGCGTGCTCGCCCGCGACATCTTCTTCAAGGAGCCCCGACTCGTCCGGCGTCGAACCCTCCGTCGCCGTGGGCGAGAATATTTCCTAAAAAGACTTTCGGGTCACGGCAAATCCCCGTGTCCTGCTCCGGATACGGAAAAGCCCGCCCGTCATGCGACGGGCGGGCCTTCCTGGTCATTCTCCGATCGCGGATCAGAAGCGCTTTGAGATGTTCATGTACCAGTAGCGACCGGTCGAGTTGTGCAGGGCGCCCGAGTAACCGAAGTTGCTCGAGGTGACCGGCGGATCCTTGTCGGCGATGTTGCGCACGCCGACCCGCAGGGTCGAGCCGTCGAACTGGCCGCTCTGGAACGCGTACTGGCCGTACAGGCTGACCGTGGTCCAGTCCGAGATCGGGAAGTACTGGCCGTTCACCTGGGCGGGGCCGGTGTCGTAGGTCTCGCCGACATAGTTGACGAAGGCGCCCGCGCCCCAGCCGTCCTTGCGCCAGGTGAAGCTGGCGGTGCCGCGGAATTCCGGGAAGCCGTCCATCTTGATCTGGCTGCCGGCCGACGAGACCGTCAGGCCCGCCAGGGCGCCGCTGGCGATCGCCTCTTGCAGGATCTGCTCGATCGGGCTGGCCGACTGGTCGTACTTGGTCAGCTTGGCCACGTTCAGGTTGAAGCCGAAGTCGCCCCAGGGGGTGTCGTCCAGGTCATAGGCCAGCGAGAAGTCGACGCCCTGAACCACGCGCGGCTGCAGGTTCATGTAGGTGTCGCTGATGTACGAGATGGCGCCGACGGTGTTCGTGCCGACCGGGGCGTCACGCACGACGTTGGGGTTGAAGCTGCCCTGCTGGCGCAGCAGCAGGTCGTAGGCGATCTGGTTGTAGCCGCCCAGGATGCCGATGACGTTCTTTTCCCGGATCGACCAGAAGTCGGTCGTCAGGGTCAGGCGGCCGTATTCCACCGGGATGAACTTGGGCTGGTAGACGAAGCCGATCGAGGCGTTGTCGGCGTCTTCCGGCTTCAGGTCCTTGTTGCCCTGGCGCACTTCCAGCGTCGAGGTGCTGGCGCAGGTGGTGGCCGTCGGGTTGTTGATCCGGCAGAAGGCGTAGTCGGGACGGCCGTTCGAGACGGTCGAGCCCTCGCTGTAGAACTGCGGCAGGTTCGGCGCGCGGAAGCTCTGCGAGACCGAGGTGCGCAGCGACAGGCCTTGGCCGACCTTCCAGAGCAGGGCGCCCTTCGGCTTCAGCACGTTGCCGAAGTCCGAATAGTACTCGTCACGGGCGGCCAGTTGCAGGGTGACTTCCTCGACGAACGGGATGTTCATCTCGGGCGAGATGATCGGCACGGCCAGTTCGGCGAAGGCCGAGCTGATGACGCGGTCGCCCTTGATGTCCGGCGAACCGGAGGCCCCCAGGACGTCGCTGTTGTAGGTCACGCCGGTGACGCTGTTGGTGTAGGTCGTCGTGCCGTCCAGGCGGTCGTCACGGTCGTCCTTGTAGGTCTCGCGGCGGACTTCCACGCCCGAGGCGAAGCCGACGTCGCCGCCCGGCAGGGTGAAGAGGTCCTTCTTGGAGACCTTGAAGTCCCACATCGCCAGCGAGGTTTCGCTGATGCGGTAGACGTCGATCAGGAACGAATTGATCGTCGCCTGGCTGTTGGGCGTGCCGTCCTCGCCCGACCAGTTGGTCTGCGAACCGCCATTGAACGGGTTGTAGGCGCTCGAGTCCGTGCGGTTGATAGCCTGCTGGAAGAGCGTGCTGCTGATGGCGTTGTGCGTCTTGTCCTTCGTTCGGGCGAAGGAGTAGAGGCCGGCCGATTCCCACTTCCAGCCGTCGCCGAACGTGCCCTTCAGGCCGCCCAGCAGGCGGTAGCTGTCGTCGGTGACGGTGTAGGTGCGCGGACCGGCGTCCACCGGGCGGTAGGTGGTGATGTTCATCGCCACGCCCGAAGCGCCCACGCCGGTCAGGCCCGACAGGCGGTTGGGGTTGGCGCTGCCGTCGGCCAGGGTGGTGGCGCCGAAGGGGTTCCAGTAGGCGTTGGCCGCGATGCTGATCGGGGCCGACGAGATCGGGGCCGACTGCTCGCGCTGGCCGGTGAACAGGGCGTGATAGTAGCCGGCTTCACCGAAGAAGGTCATGCCGTTGTCGAGGTCGCGCTCGACGGTGCTGAAGAGGTTGGTCCGCTCCAGGCCGCCCTTGAGGGTGCGCTGGGGGTTCTCGTCGTAGCGCAGGTCGCGGTCGGCGGCGCCGGTGATGACGCCCGACTTGATGCAGAGGCTGCCGGCCAGGACGGCGCTGCTGCAGCCGGCGGCGGTGTTGGCCGTCGGCTCGATGTGGAACACGCCCGAGGTGGTCAGGGCCACGCCGTTCTGACGGGGCGCGGTCGACGACGGGATCAGCGTGAACGAACCCCAGGGGCTGGAGGTCGAGCGGTTGTCGAAGCTGGTGTTGCCGGCCCAGGGCGTGCCGGCGACGCGGTCGCGGTGGTCTTCGCTGGCGGCGTAGTCGCGCTCGTCGGCCATCATGCGGCTGTGGGCGGTGTACGAGCCGAAGAAGGTCAGGCGCGTGCCGTCTTCCAGGCGCGTGCCGGCCTTCAGGTTGACGGCGCCTTCGCGATAGCCGGCGCCTTCCGAGCCGCCGACCTGGGCTTCGACGCGCAGGCCCTGGAACTTGGTGTCGAGCACGGTGTTGACCACGCCGGCCACGGCGTCCGAGCCGTAGAGGGCGCCGGCGCCGTCACGCAGCACTTCGACGCGTTTGACGCCGGCCACGGGCAGGGCGTTGGTGTTGACGGTCTGCACCGGCACCAGGTTTTCGGTCTGGGTGCCCGGGTGCAGCACGGCGCGGCGGCCGTTCAGCAGGGCCAGGGTGTTGCCGGTGCCGAGGCTGCGCAGGTTCAGCGACGAGACGTCGCCGCGGGCGTCGTTCAGGTTGCCGGTGGTGCGGGCTTCCTGGAACTGCACGTCGCCGGCCTGCGGGATCGAGCGGAACAGTTCGTCGCCCGAGACGGCGCCGGTGGCGATGATGTCCTTCTCGGTCACGACCGAGACGGGGAGGGCTTCGGTGGTTCGGGCGCCTTCGATCTGGCTGCCGACCACGATGATGGCTTCGACTTCGGCGACTTGTTCGGAAGCCGCTTCAGTCGCGGCGGCTTCCGACTGGGGGCGGGCGGCCTGCGCCGGGCGCAGGGTGATGGTCTTGCCGTCGTCCGAGGCGACGGTCAGGCCGGCGGCGTCGGCCAGGCGCTTCAGCGCCTCGGCGTCCGACAGGTCGCCGGTCACGGCGGGGGTCTTGCGGCCGGCGGCGGCCTCGTATGGGAACAGCACCTGCTTGCCGGTCTGCTTGGCGTAGGTCTGCAGCGCCGACACCGCGTCCTGCGACGGGATGTTGAAGGTGTGGCGCGCGTCCTGGGCGATGGCCTGGCCGGCGAGGGTCAGGACGGCGGCCGACGCCAGCAGCAGGCCGCGGACGGTCCGGCGGCGTTGGGTGTTACGCATGGACAAGTTCGAAAAATCCCCTTCCGCCGCGCCCCCTCGACGCGACGTTCTAATCGCCTCGACGGCGGACCGTGGGGAAACCTCCACTCGGCGACCGAAAATTTGTGGCGACGGTGTGACGAGTGTGGCGCCGGCCCCAGTTTTCGGGAGCCCTGGGTGACCCCCTCCGGCCTAACGTTGCTCCCCCTGAGGGGGGAGCTGTCGCGGAGCGACTGCGGGGGAGGTGACTGCTGGCTTTGGGGCGTTCGCTGTCTCACTAGGAACTTCCCCCTCCGGCCCTCCGGGCCACCTCCCCCTTCAGGGGGAGGATCTTGGGGCACGACTTCGCATGCTCCCGCGTTCGCACGCGTTAGGTCGGGGAGGCGCGGAGCGGCCGGGCGGAGCCCGGAGACCGTTTGTTTGTTTAGCGTTTCGGCTTCGTCGACCGCTCCGCCGCATCGTTATTCCGAAGGGCCGAAGGCGCGGGTGCTGTTTCAACCCTGGATCCGGCTGTCCCTCGGACGGGCAGGACCAATAGCTCCGCGGTAATCCGGCGCGAGCCTCGGCTGATCCTGTTAGGCCGGTTTGAACGATCCCGGCCCTGTCGACCCGCTCGTTGCGCCGTGGACGGCTTGGCGGCCCATTCACGCCTCGTAAGCGCTCCTGCAAGCCCGCCTTTTCCCACGACGCTTCAAGCGGCCCCGCTCGATGCGGTCCTCGCCACGCTTGGGCCGGTACCAAGAGCCCTCCCCATGGCGGGGACGGGTTTGATTATGCGGGCGGTTTCAGTGCGTCTGATAAGTTTGGGCGAAAAAGTTGTAGTGCTTTGTATTGGTTGGGTTCTTTGGCGAACTCGCCGTGGATGGAGCTGCGTCTATCCCCGTCCGGGCCACTTTCCGAGCCCACCCAACTCACGCCTTCCTCGCCCTTGTGGCGAGGATCCATCGTTCAGCCTGCTCAGACCTTTTGCGTTCGGCCGCCGTCTGAGCAGCCGCAGGCATGGGCCCTCGCCACAGGGGCGAGGGAGGCGGGAGTGGTGGGCTGAAGGTGCGGGAAACCGACCTCATCAGACACTTCCCCCTCCGGCCCTTCGGGCCACCTCCCCCTTCAGGGGGAGGATCTTGAGAGAGCGCCTTCCTCGCCCTCGTGGCGAGGATCCATCGCTCAGCCTGCTCAGACCTTTCGCGTTCGGCCGCCGTCTGAGCGGCCGCCGGCATGGGCCCTCGCCACAGGGGCGAGGGAGGCGTGTGTTGTTGGCTGGTGGGGTGCGCCGATCTCAGCAGAGTCTCCCCCTCCGGCCCTCCGGGCCAACTCCCCCAGAGGGGAGGATCTTTGGCTAGCCCTTGCGGGCCAGGCGGATCACGCCGTCTTCGCCTTGGCTGGCCCGCACCGGGAAGGTGTGGGTGACGGCGGTGACGAAGGCCATGGGTTCGGTGCTCTGGAAGTAGCCGGCCAGGCGCAGGTCGGCGATCGACGGGTCGGCGATGCGGACCTTGCGGCGGTTGTAGCGGTTGAACTCGGCCACGGCCTGGCTCAGCGACTGGCCGTTCAGGGCGATGGCCCCCTGGCGCCAGGCCAGGGCCCGGTCGATCTCTGCGTCCGACAGCGGCTGGGCGTGGCTGCCCGCGGGGCCGTAGACCATGGCCGTGCCGGCCGCGATCTTCGTTTCCTTGGCCGGACCCTTGCCATCGGGCTCCACTTCGACCGCGCCGCGACGCACGGTGACGGCGGCGTTCTCGGCGCCCAGGCGGACGGAAAGCTCGCCGCCGGCGGTCTCGATGCGAGCGTCGCGGGCCTTGACCACGAAGGGGCGCTTGTCGGCGGCGGCCTCGAACAGGGCCTCGCCCTTGACCAGCTTCACCTCGCGCACGCCGCCGCGGTAGCGCACAACGACCTTGCTGTCGGTGTTGAGCTCGATGCGGCTGTTGTCGGCCAGCACCACCACGCGGCGCTCGCCGATGTCGGTGGCGTAGGCGGTCGAGGCGGTGGCGGTCATCACCCCGGTCCCGACCACGCCCGAGATGGCGGCGACGGCGGCCATCAGCGTCCAGGGCGAGCGGCGATCGAAGACGCGGCGCGGGGGCTCGTTCGGCGCGAAGAGGTCGGCGTCGGGCTTGGCGAGCCCCGGCTTGAAGGCGCGCAGGCGCTCGGTCCGCTCCCAGGCGGCGTGGGCGCGCTCGAAGGCGGCCTCGTTCTCGAAGCTCTCGGCGCGCCAGGCCTCGAAGGCCGCGCGCGTATCAGTCGCGCAGGCGGGATCGGACAGCCGCACCGCCCATTCGGCGGCGGCCGCTCTCACCGCTTCGCGTCGCGATCCCGCTTCCCGGCCCATGAACGCCCTTCGTCGATACGCACTGGCTGGGTCGCGCCCGCGCGGCCCAGCTTTTCGGAACAATAGCGAAGCCCCTTGATCAGGTGCTTCTCGACTGTTGAGACGGACAAGCCCATCCGGACCGCTATCTCGCCCGGCGACAGGCTATAGACTTTCCGAAGGGTGAATACACGCCGACATTGTGTCGGCAGTTCCGATATCGCGTCGCGAAGTTGGCGCAGCTCGTCGCGCGACACCAGCGTGGCCTCGGGGCCGGGCGTCTCGTCCATGCCGCCGATCAGCTCGAAGTCGGCGACGGCGGTGATGGTCAGCACCTTGCGGCGGCGCAGGCCGTCGAAGGCCACGTTGCGCAGGGTGCGCGAGGCGAAGGCGCCGGGATTGGTGATCTCGCGCCAGGTCTTGCAGGCGATCACGCGGGTGAAGGCGTCGTGGACCAGATCCTCCGGATCGGTCTCGCCGTCGCGGCAGAACTTGCGCGCATAGGCCAGAAGCCTGGGCTCCAGGGGCAGGATCTCCCTCCGGAACCAGGCGCGCCGCTCTTCGTCGTCTGCTGTCATCGCCCCTCTTCCCCGGCCGGGAACCAACCCCGGCAGCGCCGTCGTGGCAAGAGGCGAAGGAGCGCCCCGGGCGGCGGGGAGGGCTTATGCGCCCCGTTCCCGCGCCAAGTATTACGAGGCGGGGCAAGGGATTGCGTGCGAACGAGCGTCGCCGAAAGATTGAGCAGATTTTTTGCGCGGAGCGCCCGTTGGGCGAGCGTCATTGCGCGCCTTGGTCGATCAATTTTGCAAGCTCGCCCGCAAGGCGCAGGTCTTCGACGAATTCGGCGTGGGCGCGATCGCGTGCGTCGGCGTCGGGCAGGCGCAGCAGGAACGACGGGTGATAGGTGACGATCGCCTGACCCTGGTCTGGCAGATGCAGCGCCCGGCCGCGATTGGCGGCGATGGGGGTGGCCCTGCCGATCACCGCATGGGCCGCCGTCGCGCCCAGCGCCACGATCACCCGGGGCCGAACCAGCCGCCGCTCGGTGTCCAGCCACCAGCGGCAGGCCGTGACTTCGCCGCGATCCGGCGTTTTGTGGATGCGGCGCTTGCCGCGCGGCTCGTGCTTGAAGTGCTTGACGGCGTTGGTGACGAAAGCCTGCTCGCGCGGCACGCCGGCCTCCTTCAGCGCCGCGTCGAACACCTGGCCGGCGGGACCGACGAAGGGCTGGCCCGCCAGGTCTTCCTGGTCGCCGGGCTGCTCGCCGACGAACATCAGCGGGGCATGGGCCGGGCCCTGGCCCGGCACGGCCTGGGTGGCGTCTCGCCACAGGTCGCAGCGCCGGCAGACCTGCACGGCGGCGGCGACCTCGTCGAGGCTGGTCGGCAGGTCGCCGTTGAACGCGCCGTCGCGGGCGTGGCGCAGGGCGGCCTTCAGCACGCGGTCGGGCGGCGGGGAAGGGGCTGCGGCGACCATGGCGGCGGCGCGTTCCTGGGCGGTTTCGATCAGCTGCGGAATGAGCCGCGCCTCGGGAAGGTTGCGCCAGTACCGCTTGGGCATCTCCTGGCGCATCATCTTCTCGTTCAGCCGGGCCGGGTTGAAGATCGAGGCGTAGTAGGTGCGCCAGAGCTCTTCCTGGGCGTCTTCGGACGGGGCGTCGGCCGGATCGACGCCGTCTGAGACCCGCAGCGTCTGACCGTCCCAGGCCACGCAGGCGTCGGGCGTCAGGATCGTCCAGGTCATGTTGGTGAAGCGGCGGGCGAAGAACGGGGCTGCGGCCTCGGTGACGCGGTGGGCCGGTTCGAACCAGGCGGCGTAGGTCTCGGGATCGGTCTCGATCAGGCGAAAGCGCACGAAGGCGTGCATCTTGTGGATCGCCCGGGCCACCGCCTTCTGCATGTCGCGGGCCCTGGCGACGTCGGGATCGGCCGGATTGTCGATCAGCCGCGGCTCGCGCTCCAGCCGCCACAGCAGCCGATAGAGCAGGGCCAGTCGGTCGGAGGCGCGATGCAGGATCACCGCTTGGGCCAAGTCGACGAAGGCCGTCGGAACCGTAAAGCCCCTCCCCCTTGTGGGGAGGGGTTGGGGTGGGGGAGCTGGCTCTGAATCGGCCATCTCCGCGCTCACACCCCCACCCCCTGCCCCCTCCCCGCAAGGGGGAGGGGAGAAGAGGTCTCTTTCCGCTGTCCAAGCGATGGCTTCGGGCGAGACTCCCTCGGCGCGCAGGCGGCGGGCGGCGGCTCTCCAGCCGTCGAAGTCGATCTCCGAGGCAAGCCGCACCACCCGCATCAGAACAGGCTCAGCTGGGCCGGTTCGACCAGGCGGGCCTTCAGGTGCTCGCCGTCGGTGGCCGCGCCCGGCGTCCAGCCCTCGGCGACGACGAAGGCCCTGGCGCGCTTGACCACGGCGCCCACGCGCTTGAGGTCGTCGATCGTGAGGCGCGCCTGCCTGCGGGCCAGGAGGATACGGTCGACGGCCTTGGCGCCCAGGCCCGGCACGCGCAGCAGGGTCTCGCGGTCGGCGGCGTTGACGTCGACGGGGAACCTGGCTCGGTTTCGCAGGGCCCACGCGGTCTTGGGATCGACCGACAGGTCCAGATCCTGACCCTGCCCGATAATCTCGGGCTGGGCGAAGCCGTAGAACCGCATCAGCCAGTCGGCCTGGTAGAGGCGGTGTTCGCGCAGCAGCGGCGGGCGGGCCGAGGGCAGGCGGTGGCTGGCGTCGGGGATCGGGCTGAAGGCCGAATAGTAGACGCGGCTGAGGCGATAGGCGCCGTACAGCGAGGCGCTGCGGGCCAGGATGTCGCCGTCCTTGGCCTCGTCCGCCCCGACGATCAACTGGGTCGACTGGCTGCGGGCGAAGCTCTTGCGCGGCGCCTTGCGGGCCGGTTCGGCCTTGTCCTCGATCGCCAGCCGCATGCGGCCCATGGCCCGCTTGATGTCGCCGACGTCCTTTTCGGGGGCCAGGGATTTGAGGCTGTCGTCGCGCGGCAGCTCGATGTTGATCGACACCCGGTCGGCATAGAGGCCGGCCTGCGCGGCCAGCTCCGGCGAGGCCTCGGGGATGAGTTTGAGGTGGATGTAGCCCCGGAAGTCATGGTCCAGCCGCAAGGACTTCGCGATGCGGACCATTTCCTCCATCGTGTAGTCGCCGCTCTGGATGACGCCCGACGACAGGAACAGGCCCTCGATGTAGTTGCGCTTGTAGAAGTTGAGGGTGAGGTCGACGACCTCCTTCACCGAGAACCGCGCCCGGGGCGTGTTCGACGACACCCGGTTGATGCAGTAGGCGCAGTCGTAGATGCAGAAGTTGGTCAGCAGGATCTTCAGCAGGCTGATGCAGCGTCCGTCCGGCGCATAGGCGTGGCAGATGCCCATGCCCTCGGTGGAGCCGACGCCCTTGCCGCCGACGGAGTCGCGTTTTTCGCCCCCCGAGGAGGCGCAGGAAGCGTCGTACTTGGCGGCGTCGGCGAGGATGGCGAGCTTGCGGCGGATATCGAGAACGGCCATCCGCACAGTCTATAGTTCTTCTTTTGTTCCGTCGAGTTTCACGATGTCGCAGCGGCCGGGGAACCGGGCGAAGGCCTCGCGCGATCCCCTTGCGGAAAAGGGAGATCCGCCATGACGCGCCGCAAGGAAGACTGGCCCTCGACGATGCTGGACGCCTGGGCGCTGGGCCTGGAGGCGTCGACGGTCATCGGCCTGCGGACCATGGTCCTGGCGGGCGGCGGGGCCAAGGCCCAGGCCGAAGCGGTGCGCATGACCACCGAGAAGATGGCCGCCGCCGCCGACATCGGCCTGAAGTTCTGGACCGGCGGACTGCCCCAGGCGCCCGACGCCGCCGCCAGGGCGGTGGTGAAGCACTATCGCGCCAAGGTGCGCGCCAATCGCAGGCGTCTGGGGCGATGAACGTTCAGAGATAGTCGACGATCGCCAGGTCGCCGTCGCACGGCGCGACCAGTGGCCCGACGATGGCGACGTGCGCTCCGGAGGCCCGCGCCGCGGCGACGCCGGCGGGGGAGTCCTCGAACGCCAGGCAGTCGGCGATCGGCGCGCCCAGCAGTTCGGCGCCCTTCAGGAAGCCCTCGGGGTGCGGCTTGCCGTTGCGCACGCTTTCGCCAGTGATGAAGTGTTCCGGCACGGGCAGGCCGACTGCGCGCAGGCGCGTTTCCGCAAGGGCCCTGGGCGCGGAGGTGACGATCGCCCAGCAGGTCGGATCCAGGCCCTCGATGAGGGTTTTCACGCCGGCGAGGGCCACCACGCCTTCGACATCGTCGAGTTCGGCCTGAAGCAAGGCCGCCGCTTCGGCCTCGATGTCGAGGTCCGGCCCGGCGAAACGGCGCAGGGTGTCGCGGTATTGCAGTCCCTGGCAGACGGCCAGAACCTCGGCCGGGTCATGGCCGTGGCGGCCGGCCCAGGCCGTCCAGACGCGCTCCACCACGGGAGAGGAGTCGAGCAGGGTGCCGTCCATGTCGAACAGGAAGGCGGCGTAGGTCTTGCCCCGGAAGGTCGGCGGCGAGCGATCGGACATGGTCTGTCGTCCTTCTTGCAAGGGAGAGGGGTCAGGTCTGGGGCGCGAGCTTGCGGGCCGGGGCCGTCAGGCGGCCCGCCAGCAGCGGCGTCAGCGCCAGGAGGCCGGCCAGCAGCCAGAAGGCGCCGTGCAGCCCGGTGGCGTCGGCGATGGCGCCGATCCCGGCCGGGCCGACCAGGATGCCGGCGTAGCCGATGGTCGACAGCGCCGAGATCGCCTGGGCGGCCGGCATGGCGGTCTGGGCGCCGGCCAGACGGAACAGCACCGGCACGATGTTGGAGGCGCCCAGGCCGATCAGGACGAAGCCGCTCAAAGCCAGGGCGGCCATGGGCGCGGTCAGCAGCACGACGAAGCCGGCTACGGCCAGCAGGCCGCCCCAGCGCAGGACGTCGCGATCGCCCAGCCGCGCCACGACCTTGTCGCCGACGAGGCGCCCCGCGGTCATGGCGATGGAGAACAACATGTAGCCGAGGCCGCCCTGGGCGACGGCCACCAGGCCGCTCTTGGTGATCAAGAGCGCGCTCCAGTCGAGCATCGCGCCCTCGGCCAGGAAGGTGGCGGCGGCCAGCAGCGACAGCAGCAGCACCACGCCGCGCGGCAGGGCGAAGGCCGCGCCGTCGGGATCGCCCGCGCCCCGCGTCAGGCGCGGCGCCGCCAGGGCCATGGCCGCCAGCATCAGGGCGGCGTTGATCAGCACCCCCGCCAGGGGCGAAAGGCCCAGCGACAGCATCAGGGTCATCGAGGATGCCCCCGCGAAGCCGCCGATGCTGAACAGCGCGTGGAAGCCCGACATCAGCGGACGGTCCGAGGCGCGCTCGACCTCGACGGCGTGGATGTTCATGGCCACGTCGATGGAGCCGAGGGCCGCGCCGAAGGCGAAGAGCGCCGCGCCCAGCGCCAGCGGCGAGCCGGCCAGCGCCAGAAGCGGCAGGAACAGGGCCACGCCCAGTCCGCCAAGGATGATGATCGGGCGGCTTCCGAAGCGGGCGCTGAGCGCCCCGGTCGCCGACATGGTCAGGACCGAGCCCAGGCCCAGGCATAGCAGCAGCAGGCCCATGGCGCCGTCGTCGATGGCCAGCCTGGCCTTGGCGAAGGGGACCAGGGGCGCCCAGGAGGCGATGCCGAAACCGGCGACGAGAAAGGACAGGCGCGTGGCGAGACGCGCCGCCGCGGAAGACGGCGTCACCATGATGACTCCCGGTATTGGTCGTGGTTCGAAAGGGGCGGCTAGGCCAGGATGATCCTGGCGCCGCCCTGGGCGAGGTCGTCCCGGATCGCCTGGGGCGCGTCGGCCTCGAGGATCAGGGTGTCGAGGGTTTCGAGCGGCGCGACGCGATGGGGCGCGCGGGTTTCGAGCTTGTCGGTCAGGGCCATCAGCATGATGGCCTCGCTGACGCCGACCAGGGCGCGCTTGAAGGCCGCGTCGCCCGCGTCGAAGATGCAGGCCCCGTGGCGCACCGACAGGGCGCAGGCGCCGAGGAAGCAGCGGTCGATGCTGAGCTGCTGGACCGCCAGCACCGCCGAGGCGTCGATCACGCCGCCCACCTCGCGATTGACCGCGCCGCCCAGGATCATGAAGTCCAGGCTTTGGCGTTCGAACAGCGCCGCGGCGATCGGCACCGAGTTGGTGATCACCTTCAGGTCCAGGTCGTCGGGCAGTTCGGCGGCAAGGGCCAGGTTGGCGCTGCCGTTGTCGAGGAAGATGACTTCGCCTGGCTTGACCAGCCTTGCGGCCGCCCGCGCGAGAACCCGCTTGCGGTCGACGTCTTCGGCGGCGCGCACCGTCATCGAGGCCGACATCGGCGAGATCGGCAGGGCGCCGCCATAGACCCGCCGGCAGCGGCCTTCGGCGGCCAGGGCGCGCAGGTCGCGGCGGATCGCGTCCTCGGAAACCGCGAACTCTTCGGCCAGCACCGCGGCGACGACGGTCTGGCCCTGGTCGAGCCGTTGGGCGATCAGTTCTCGACGGGCGACGGGGGGCGTGTCGTTCATGGCGGTAGTCTATATCGTGCAAAAACGTGCAAAACAAGGTGCATGATTGTGCGTGTTTGGAGTCTTCATGCATGTTTATGCACGTTGCTCGAAGGCTTACGGCCCGGACCTATGTCTGGTTGCCGGTGCCGACGCTGGAATGGATGGCCTCGGTCAGCATCGCCGACGAGCCGGTCAGGGCGAAGGCGACGAACTTGGTCGCGGCGATGGCCAGGTTCCCGGCCAGGCCGCGTAGACAACGACATGGGCGCTGCTTCTGTTCGCGGTCGAGGCCATGGCGCAGCAACGCGGCCTGGATGCGCGCGTTCCTCCCGGGATCGCCGTTCGCGCTCTTTACCCGCAGGCGGCGAGCCCTTACGCAGGGCGCTCTTCATCTGGCCGCGCAGGGCGGCCGAATCCACGTAAGGTCCTTCCATGCCCTCGGGTCTCGTCGCGCTTCTGGATGACGTCGCCGGCATCGCCAAGATCGCCGCCGCCTCGGTCGACGACATCGGCGCCGCCGCCGGCAAGGCGGGAACCAAGGCCGTGGGCGTGGTCGTCGACGACGCCGCCGTGACCCCCGGCTACGCCATGGGCTTCACGCCCGACCGCGAGCTGCCGATCGTGGCCAAGATCGCCGTCGGCTCGCTGCGCAACAAGCTCTTGTTCCTGCTGCCGGGCGCCCTGGCGCTGAGCGCCTTCGCGCCCTGGGCGGTGACGCCGATCCTGATGCTGGGCGGCGCCTATCTGGCCTTCGAGGCCACCGAGAAGATCATCGAGATGGTCGTCCCGCACGGGGACGAGGTCGAGACCGACGAACTGGCGCTGAGCGGCCCCGAACTGGAAAAGCAGAAGGTGTCGGGCGCCATCCGCACCGACCTGATCCTGTCGGCCGAGATCATGGCCATCGCCCTGGCCGACGTCAGCGGCATGTCGCTGCCGATCCAGGCAGCCGCCCTGGCCCTGGTCGGGGTGGTGATCACCATCCTGGTCTATGGCGTCGTCGCCCTGATCGTGAAGATGGACGACATCGGCCTGCACATGGCCAAGAGCCCGCGCGCGCCGACCCAGAAGTTCGGCCGCGGACTGGTGAAGGCCATGCCCGTGGCCATGAGCAGCCTGGCCTATATCGGCACGGCGGCCATGCTGTGGGTCGGCGGCGGCATCATCGTGCACGGCCTGCACCACTTCCACCTGACGCCCATTCCGGGCTGGGTCGAGGGGCTCCAGCACTGGGCCGCCCAGGTTCCGGGGATCGGCGCGGTCACCGGCTGGCTGGCCACCGCCATCGGCTCGGCCATCGTCGGCCTGATCGTCGGCGGCGTCATCGCCGGCGTGCTGCACTTCATTCCGCGCAAGAAGGCGGCGCACTAGGAGAGGGCGGTTGGCGGACTCCGAGCCCCCGGTCGTAGGCAAGCCTGCGAAGAAGGCGGCGGCCAAGAAGGCCGCGCCGCGCAAGTCGGTCAACGCGGCCAATCTGGCGCACCTGGGCCCCGAGGTCCTGGCGGCTCTGCTGATCGAGGTCGCCGACGGCCATGCCTCGATCAAGCGCCGCCTGAAGCTGGCCCTGCTGGGCGAGGTGGGGGCGGCGGATCTCGCCGCCGAGATCGACAAGCGCATCGACGCCATCGCCGGCAGCGGCGCCCGCATCAACTGGCGCAAGTTCAAGGACTTCGTCCGCGACCTCGACGCCCACCGGGCCGCCGCCGGCGGCAAGCTGGGCGAACTCGACCCCAACATCGCCGTGCCCGTGCTGGTGCGGCTGGTCAGGGTTTCCGAAGACCTGGAAGGGCGGATCAAGGACCCCAAGGGCGAGCTCCAGGCCGTGTTCGACCAGGCCGTGGCCGACGTCGCCCGCCTGTCGCCACAGGCCCTGACGCTGGACAGCCGCTATCTGGCCGACAGCCTGCTGGCCTTCGTCGAAGGCGCTTCGACCAAGCTGTCGGTGGACCT
The DNA here is from genome assembly GCF_029543245.1 of Caulobacter endophyticus. Classification (GTDB taxonomy): domain Bacteria; phylum Pseudomonadota; class Alphaproteobacteria; order Caulobacterales; family Caulobacteraceae; genus Caulobacter; species Caulobacter endophyticus_A. Next base: position 119,672 of record NZ_JARQWV010000006.1, on the reverse strand, counting down.
GCTGCGCGCCGCGGCGCCCGCCCTGGCCGGCGACGCCGTGGCCGTGCTGCGTGGCAAGGTGCGCGAGCGCCTGGCGGCCCAGCGCCGCCCGGACCCGCGCCTGCGGGCCGCCGCCCAGGTGCTGGCCGACCTGGAAGGCGACGTCGAGGGTTTCGCGGGCCTGTTCACCGCCAGCCAGCAGGTGCTGCCGCCGATCGGCGCCCAGATCGCCCGCCGCTACCTGGCCGTCGGCCAGGTGGCGCAGGCCCTGGCCGCGCTGGATCGTTCTGTGCCGGGGCCGAGCCTGGCCGAGCAGGCCGATGTCGGCGCCGTGGCCTGGAGCGAGGCCCGCATCGCCGCCCTCGAAGCGTCCGGCGAGACGCTGGAGGCCCAGGCCATGCGCTGGGCCAGCTTCAAGGCCACCCTGTCGGTCGAGGCCCTGCGCGCCTTCCTCAAGGGCCTGCCCGACTTCGAGGACGTCGAGGCCGAAGAGCAGGCCCTGGCCTACGCCCAGACCTATCCCGATCCGTTCAAGGCCCTGGCGTTCCTGACGGCCTGGCCGTCGGCGATCGAGGCCTCGCGGCTGGTCATGGAGCGCGGGCCCGCTCTGCACGGCGACCGCCCGGACGTGCTGGAGCCGGCCGCGCGCCTCTTGGAGCATCGCTATCCGCTGGCGGCCACGGTGCTGCTGCGGGCCATGGTCGACGACGTGGTGCGTTTCGGCCGCGCCGACCGCTACGCCGACGCCAACCGCTGGCTGCTGGAGGCGGAGTCGCTGGTTCCCGGCCTGCCGGACGACGCGGCGATCGACGACCACGCCGTCTGGGCCAGACGGGTGGCGGGTTACCGGCGGCTGTAGGCGTATCACGCTCGTTCGCCTGCCTGCCCCAAAACCGTCTTTCCCCGCGAAGGCGGGGACCCAAGCCGAGCTTGCGGGTCGGCCACCGCTTCGGCCCATCCTGGAAGCCAGCTTGGATCCCCGCCTTCGCGGGGAAGCTCGGTGGAAATGGCTGGAGGCTGAATTGGGACCCGGCCTCGCGGCCGCGACATCGCGCCACACCGGGCGCAAGTGGCTGATCACCAAGCCTTAAATATGCCGGGCGCACGACGGGGCGACAATCAACGCGACCGCTCGATGATCCGATTCCCCTGGCCCAGACCTGTCCCGTCCACCCCCGAGCTGCTGAGGGCCCAGGTGCGCGCCTTCTCGCGCCAGGTGCCGATGATGTACGCCCTGGTGCTGGTCAACACGATCGCGCTGTCGGCCACCCACCTGCACACCTCGCCCCCGCTGCTCACCCTGGGCTTCCCCGGCCTGCTGGCGGTGGTCAGCCTGGCGCGGCTGGTGACCTGGTGGCGGGCGCGCAGGACGACGATCGACACGGCTGGGGCCGAGCGCCTGCTGCGCCAGACCATGGTGTTCGCAGGGCTGCTGGGCGCGGGCTTCACCGGCTGGGCGTTCAGCCTGTTTCCCTATGGCGACGCCTTCGCCCAGTCGCACGTCGTGTTCTACATGGCCATCACCGCTATCGGCTGCGTCTTCTGCCTGATGCACATGCGGGCGGCGGCCTTCCTGCTGACCGGTATCGTCGTGGGGCCGATCACCGTCTTCCTGATCGCCAGCGGCAAGCCGGTGCTGGCGGCCATCGGCTTCAACATGGCCCTGGTGGCGGTGACCATGCTGGTCATCCTGCTGATCTCGTACCGCGACTTCTCCCGGCTGGTGGAATCGCGCCGGGGCCTGGAGGAACGCCAGGCCGAGATCCAGAGCCTCAGCGACGACTATCTGCGTCTGGCCAACATGGACGGCCTGACCGGCCTGCCCAACCGTCGCCAGTTCTTTTCGCGTCTCCAGCGGGTGAGCGATGCGGCCGCCGCTTCGGGCGCGCGCTTCGCCGTGGGAGTCATCGATCTCGACGGCTTCAAGCCCGTCAACGACGCCTACGGCCATGCGGTGGGCGACAAGGTGCTGATCGAGGCCGGCGACCGCCTGAGCCGCGACCACGGCCAGCCGCTGTTCGTGGCCCGGCTGGGCGGTGACGAGTACGGCCTGATCATCGAGGCCGACCTCGACGCCGACGCCCTGCAAGCCCTGGGCGCGGACCTCTGCGCGGCCCTGCGCGAGCCCTACAGCTTTCCCGGCGTCACCGCCCAGGTCTCGGGCTCGGTCGGCTTTGCGGTCTATCCGAGCGCGGCCGCGGCGCCGAACCTGCTCTACGAGCGCGCCGACTACGCGCTCTATCACGCCAAGCAGAACGTGCGCGGCGCGGCGGTGGTGTTCTCGGCCGACCACGAGACGGCGATCAAGGCCTCGGGGGTGATCGAGCAGGCCCTGCGCCACGCCGACATGGACGCCGAGTTCCACCTGGCCTTCCAGCCGCTGGTCGACATCAGGAGCGAGCGCACCGTCGGTTTCGAGGCCCTGGCCCGGTGGACCAGTCCGACCCTGGGCGTGGTGTCGCCCGGCGACTTCGTGCCGGTGGCCGAGCGTTCGGGCCTGATTGCGGCCATGTCGCCGGTGCTGCTGTCCTGGGCGCTGAAGGCGGCTGCGACCTGGCCCGACGAGGTGCGCCTGTCGTTCAACCTGTCGGCCCGCGACATCGCCTCGCCCGAGCAGATCGCCCGCATCGTGGCGATCATCGAACAGAGCGGCGTGGCGCCCGAGCGCATCGACCTGGAGATCACCGAGACGGCCGTCATGCGCGACTTCGACCAGGCCGCCCGCTCGCTGGCGAGCCTGAAGGCGCTGGGCGTGCGCATCGCGCTGGACGACTTCGGGGTCGGCTATTCCAGCCTCAGCTATGTGCACCGCCTGCCGATCGACAAGCTGAAGATCGACGGCAGCTTCATGCGCGGCCTGCAGGCGGCCGACAAGCGCCGGGCGATCGTCAAGACCATCCTCGACCTGTGCCGCAACCTTGGCCTCGACTGCGTGGTCGAGGGCGTCGAGGCGCCCGAGCAACTGGTGCTGCTGCAACCGCTGGGCTGCCGCGTGGTGCAGGGCTTCCTGTTCGCCCGGCCGATGCCGGGCGAGGCGGTGGCGGACTACCTGGCCGCCGAGCGCGGCGAGGCCGAGCCGCTGCGGTCGGCGGGGTAGGGGATTGATCCCTCTCTCTTTGAGAGAGGGAGGGGCCCAGGCGAAGCCTGGGAGGGTGAGAGGTTACACCCTATCCGAAGGAGCCCTGTGGCTTTCATCGACTCCGCTACGGCATCGGCGAAGCGATTCCTGATCGAGAGAAGAGAGGTTTGCCGGTCGACGGTGAAACCTCTCACCCTCCCACCGCCTGCGGCGGCGGGCCCCTCCCTCTCTCGATGAGAGAGGGATCTTATAGCTAACGTCGATCTACGAAATCGTACCCATTTTCTCAAACTGAGTAGCGCCGTCCGCGAACCTGTGATTGCATCGTCAAAAAACAGGGTGGAAACAACATGCAGATGGCTCAATGGCCGGCGCTGATCGTATTGGCGCTCAGCGTCATCGTGTGGGGCGGCATCATTCTCTATCGTGGAAGGCGGGACGGGCCGCAGGCGGCCGAGGACGATCTCGACCCGATTTCGGGCGACTGAGACGTCCGTCGCTTCAAGCGAACTGATCCTGAGACTTCAGCCGGCGCGAGCCGCCGCCAGGGCGGGGCTCGCGTCGTGGTGCGCGCGCGAATCCTGGCGTCCGGCGGCGGCCTCGCCTAGTTTGCGGCCATGACCGCGACGCCGCTTTCCGCTCTCAAGCCCATCATCCTGACCAACGAGGCCGGCGTCGCCTTCCTCAAGCGCCATCCGGCGACTCGCGAGGTGGCGACCAGCGACTCGGCAAGCGGGCTCTTGCAAGCGGCCCTGCATTTCGTCGAAGCCATCGAGCCTCCGCCCGCGGACGACTGGGTCATGCCCAACGCCGGCGTGCCGCAGGATCGCGAGCACGATCTGAGCTTCGAGAACGACGGCCACGCGCCGCCCTACGGCTTCTGGATCACCCATCCCGACGTGCTGGCCTGGACCACGGAAATGACCGAGGACGAGCGCCCCGACTGGTGGGTCAAGGTTTGGCTGAAGGGCAGGTGAGGTCCGGGCGGACCCCGTCATCTTTCCGATAGAGAGCTCGTCTTCCTGGGCCTCGTGCCCAGGATCCATCGTTCCGCAGCTCAAACCTTATGAGGACGGCCAAGGTCTGAGCCGTTGCCGGCATGGGCCCTCGCCACGAGGGCGAGGGAAGCGACCTGAAAAATGATGCGCCCGGGCTGAAAAGCGCCTGTGGCTGCGCGTCGTCGCTGATAGCGAAAACCCGATGTCAGGAAGAGTTGGTGCGGGCGGTCGGGGTCGAACCGACACTCCTTTCGGAACCGGATTTTGAGTCCGGCGCGTCTACCAGTTTCACCACGCCCGCGCCTCGCCGGGCCGCGGCCCGAAGCGAAGAGGCGACTACCTAGCAGTGGTCGCCGGGAAGTTCCAGAGGCGTTTGCAGTGCGTGGCCCTCGTCCTTCGACAAGTTCAGGATGAGGACCAGTCGTCAGGCATGGCGGTAGAAAACCTCACCCTGAGCTTGTCGAAGGGCGAGGTTTTCGGTCCCGAATTCATCCCAGCCACGGCGCCTTTGCCAGCCGTTCGGCCAGGAACTCCATCAGCACGCGCACGCGGGCGGGGCGGATCGGGTTGGGCGGGGTGACTAGGTGCATGGCGATGGCCGGCGGGGTCCAGTCGGCCAGGACCTGCTCCAGGCGGCCGGCGGCGACGTCGTCCCAGGCCATGAAGTCGGGCTGCATGGCCAGGGCCTGGCCGTCCAGCAGCAGGGCGCGGAAGACGTCGGCGTTGTTGGCCCGCAGCGGGGCGGGCACGCTGATGGCGTACTGGCCCTGGGTCTTGTGCTCGAACCGCCAGGCGTCGCGCGAGCGGCCGCCGGTGTAGAAGAGGGCGCGGTGGCGGGCCAGGTCCTTGGGGTGCTCGGGCCGGCCATGTTTGTCGAAATAGGCCGGCGAGCCGACCAGCATCACCCGCACCGGACACAGCCGCCGGGCCAGCAGGCTTGAATCTTCCAGCGCCGAGATGCGCAGAGCCAGGTCGAAGCCGTCCTCGACGATGTCGATCAGTTGGTCCGAGAGGGAGAGCTCGACCGACACCTCCGGATAGAGGGCGAAGAAGTCCGACAGGGCGGGGCCCAGGTGGGCGATGCCGAACGACATCGGCGCGGCCATGCGCACCAGGCCCTTGGGCGTGACCGACTGGGCCGAGGCTTCCAGTTCCAGGATTTCGCCATCGGCCAGCAGGCGGCTGGCGGCCTCCAGCGAGCTCTGGCCGCTGTCGGTCAGCGACAGCCGGCGCGAGGTGCGGTGGAAGAGGGTGGCGCCCAGGCGCTGCTCCAGGCGCGACACGGCCTTGGACACGGTGGCGTTCGACAGGCCCAGGTCCTTGGCGGCCCGGGCGAAAGAGCCGGTTTCGGCCACCTTGGCGAACACGGCCCAGGCCTCGAAGTCGGGAAGTTTCATGATGTCATTTTTGGAAATGGTTTCTTTCGACCATTTCTATTTCGGATCAAGCGATCTGTCTCCATCTTCCTCGTCAACGGAGAGGCCAACACGGCCAGCCACACAAGACACTCCAGGAGATCGACATGATCGAAGTTCGCAAGTTCGACAGCCTGGGCGGCGCCAATCACGGTTGGCTCGACGCCAAGCACCACTTCTCGTTCGCCGGCTACCATGATCCCAAGCGCGTCCACTGGGGCGCCCTGCGGGTCTGGAACGACGACACCATCGCCGCCGGCACGGGCTTCCCGCCGCACCCGCACAACGACATGGAGATCATCACCTATGTCCGCGAGGGGGCGATCACCCACCAGGACAGCCTGGGCAACAAGGGCCGCACCGAAGCGGGCGACGTGCAGGTGATGAGCGCGGGCACCGGCATCCGTCACTCGGAGTACAACCTCGAGCCGGGCGTGACCAAGATCTTCCAGATCTGGATCATTCCGGATCGCGGCGGCGAACCGCCCGCCTGGGGCGCCAAGCCGTTCCCCAAGGGCGACCGTTCTGGCAAGTTCGTGGCCTTGGCCAGCGGCTTCAAGGACGATAACGACGCCCTGCCGATCCGCACCGACGCCCGTGTCCTGGGCGCGACGCTGAAGGCCGGCGAGGAAACCGAGTATGAGCTTGGCGCCGGCCGCCACGCCTACCTCGTGCCTTCGACCGGTTCGATCGAAGTCAACGGCGTCAAGGTCGACACCCGCGACGGCGCGGCGATCGCCAACGAGAACACCATTCGCGTGAAGGCCCTGGCCGACGCCGAGCTGGTGCTGGTCGACGCGGCTTAAGAAAAGCGTCGCTGAAATCCTTCAAGACGCGGCTGTCGCAGCCGCGTCTTTTCCTCCCCAACCTCAAAGAAGACTTCTCTAGGAGACTCTCATGGCCAAGGTTCTGGTCCTCTACTACTCGTCGTACGGTCACATCGAGACCATGGCCAAGGCCGTGGCCGAAGGCGCCCGCGGCGCCGGCGCCACCGTCGACATCAAGCGCGTTCCGGAAACCGTGCCGGAAGAGATCGCCAAGGGCGCTCACTTCAAGCTGGACCAAGAGGCTCCGATCGCTTCGATCGCCGACCTGGCCGACTACGACGCCATCATCGTCGGCACCGGCACGCGTTTTGGCCGCATGAGCTCGCAGATGGCCGCGTTCCTCGACCAGGGCGGCGGCCTGTGGGCCCGCGGCGCGCTGAACGGCAAGGTCGGGGGCGCCTTCGTCTCGACCGCCTCGCAGCACGGCGGCCAGGAAACCACCCTGTTCTCGATCATCACCAACCTGCTGCACTTCGGCATGACGATCGTCGGCCTGCCCTATAGCCATCAGGGCCAGATGAGCAACGACGAGATCGTCGGCGGCGCGCCCTACGGCGCCACCACGGTCGCCGGCGGCGACGGCAGCCGCCAGCCGACCCAGATCGACCTGGACGGCGCCCGCCACCAGGGCGAACTGATCGCCGCCGCGGCCATCAAGCTGCACGGCTAAGAACCAGACCGGGTTTCTCCCCCAACGACCCGGTCCTAGGCCGCGTCGCGCTTCATCCTCCCCCCAGGAAGCGCGGCGCGGCTTTTCTTTTGGAAAACGGCCGCTTAACCGCGTTTGTGAGCGTCGCGTTCAGCTTGATGCGTGAAAGTGCCCGTACGCAGGGGACAGCGAGGCGGGCGTGGCGAAGAAGATCAAAGCAGCGAAGCGGAGGTCGGGAATGGCCGACTTCATGACGCTGCTGGTCTGCGTCGGCTGCACCGTCTGGGCCTTCAGGACAATCGTCGGCCTTGGCGGCTGATTAGCGCTTGGCCTGAAGGCCGGAAGGCGGCACTTGAACGGGAAAACCGTTTCAAGATCAGGATGCCGCCGCCCATGACGACCCAATCCCTTCCGGGCGTGACCATCGTCGACCACCCGCTGGTGCAGCACAAGCTGACCCTGATGCGGGACAAGGAAACCTCCACCAAGACCTTCCGCGCCCTGATGCGCGAGACCGCGACCCTGATCTGCTACGAGGTCACGCGGCAGCTCTCGATGGACGAGGTCGAGATCCAGACCCCCGTCGCGCCGACCAAGGCCAAGGTCATCGCCGGCAAGAAGCTGGTTTTCGCCCCGATCCTGCGGGCGGGCCTGGGGATGGCCGAGGGCATGCTCGACCTGGTGCCGGCCGCCCGCGTGGCCCACATCGGCCTCTATCGCGATCCCGAAACGCTGGAAGCGGTCGAGTACTACTTCAAGACGCCCGAAGACATCGCCGACCGCCTGGTCATCGTCGTCGACCCGATGCTGGCCACCGGCCACACGGCCGTGGCGGCTATCGACCTCCTGAAGAAGCGCGGCGTGCGCGACCTGCGCTTCGTCTGCCTGCTGGCCTCGGTTCCGGGCGTGGAGACCCTGCGCGCTGCCCATCCGGACGTCGAGATCTGGACGGCGGCGGTGGATCCCCAGCTGAACGATCACGGCTACATCGTGCCGGGCCTGGGCGACGCGGGCGATCGCACTTTCGGCACCCGCTGATCCGAAGACGCGCGTCGCCCCCGGATCGGGGGCGGCTGTGCGCTTGCGCACTTGCACGACTCCCAAGGCGCGCTAAGCAGCAGCGTTAACCTTTTTCGAGTTTGCATGCTGGTTACGCCGCCTCAGATCTATGTCGCCGACGACGACGCCCTGACGCGCGAGCTGGTCGAGATCCAGCTCGGCCGCGGCGGCTATGGCGCGCGCACGTTCGAGACGGTCGAGGAACTGCTGTCGGCGGTGGCTTCGGCCCCGCCGTCTCTGATCCTGCTGGACGTGCGCATGCCGGGCCTTTCGGGCCTGGACGCCTTGCGCAGCCTGAAGTCGGCCCAGGGCGCCGAGGACATCCCCGTGCTGATGCTGACGGGGGAGGGGCGGCTGGATCGCATCGTCCAGGCCCTGCAGCTGGGCGCTGTGGGCTATGTGATGAAGCCCTTCACCGGCAAGGCCCTGGTCGACAAGATCGGCGAGGTTCTCAACGCCGGCGCGTGAGCGCGATTGCGGGGCGAGGTGGGACACGCCATAGCTGCGTCGCGGTCTTTGTACGCGGGGGCGTTAAGTGTTTTTGAGAACTCTGACGGCGATGGCCGTCGTGCTGACGCTCGGCGTCGTTCAGGTCGCGCCCGGCGTCGCGGTGGCCGCCGAGCAAGCGCCACAGAGCGTGAGCGAGGCGATCGTGGCGCGCACCGAGGCGATCTCCGTCGAAATGGAGCGGGCCTCCACGGCGCTTGGAAGCATCGATTTTCGCGCGCTGCTGGGTTCGCCCGACCGCGCGACCCTGCAGCGGTCAGAAGCGCTGCTGGCGCAGGCCGAAGCCCAGGCCTCGTCGGCCGCCCGAACACTCGCGGCCATGCCGGCCTGGCCCGGAGACAGCGACGAGGACAGGCTGGTCGACCAGACCGCCCGCGATGCGGCCGCCTTCGCCGCCGACATGGCCAAGCTGGCGCGCGACCTTCGCCAGATGGTGAGCGCGATGCTCAAGGGCGATCAGGCGACCTTGAAGAGCGCGGCCCTGCTGGTTCAGGCAGGAAGCGTCCGCCTGATGGAAGGCCAGGCCCTGGGCGCCCGGTCACGGGCCGCCCTGCTGCCGGTTGGTTCGACGGATCGCGAGCTGATACTGGCCCAGGGCGAGGTGCTGGACGGCATCGCGGTCATGGTCGGCTATGCAGGCCGCGTCAGGGACGGCGCCGCCAGCGCCAAGCGCCTGCGGCGGATCGAGGCCAACGGCCGTCGCATGGTGGCGCGGGCCCGCGCGCTCTCGGCCGAGGCCAAGCGCATCGACCTGGAGGCGCTGGCCGGCGAGCCGAAGGGCGGAGAGCTGGTGACCCTGGTGGAGCGCAGCTACGCGATCAACGAGGCGTTCGTGCAGTCGATCGAGCGCTGCATCGGCGTGATCGAGACCGCCGCGGGAAAGCTCGAGGCTGCCGGAAGCGAACGCATCTCGCTGCGTCAGGACATGACGCCGCTGGAGCAGGAAGGCAGGGTCATGGAGCGGCTCGGCTCTGAGCAGATGGATGTGGCCCTGCGCATCGAGCGCCTGGGCTGACGACGAGCCGCAGGGGAAAGGCCGGGATCGCTCTCCGGCCTTTTGTTTTCAGCGCCCGCGGCGGCTCAGATTTCCTGGTTGTACGCCCCGACCCGGTCGGCCAGGCGCGGCTTTACTTCCTGGCGGAAGAGGGCGCGCATGTCGTCTTCCGACTGGGTGCTTTCCACCACGACGACGACTTCGGGCTTGTTCGACGAGGCGCGGACCAGAACCCAAGAGCCGTCTTCCAGGTGAACGCGGGCGCCGTTGACGGTGATCACCTCGGTGATCCTGCGGCCCAGGATCGAGCCGCCGGCGGCCAGCAGGTCTTCGTATTCCTTCACCACCTGCGCGACGACGCCGTACTTCTTTTCGTCGTCGCAGTGCGGGCTCATGGTCGGCGACGTGAAGGCGATCGGCAGCGCCTTGCGCAGGTCTGAAAGCTTCTTGTCCGGGTTGCGGTCGAGCATGGACAGCACGGCCGCGGCGGCGGTCAGGCCGCAATCGTAGCCGCGGCCCAGGGGCGCGTTCAGGAAGAAGTGGCCGCTCTTCTCGAAGCCGGCCAGGGCGCCCGTCTCGGCGCTCTTGCGCTTCATGTGGCTGTGGCCGGTCTTCCAGTAGACGACCTTGCAGCCGTGCTGCGCGAGGATCGGGTCGGTGGCGAACAGGCCGGTCGACTTGACGTCGACCACGAAGGTCGCGCCCGGATGCAGCGGGGCGAGATCTCGGGCCAGCATGAGGCCGATCTTGTCGGCGAAGATCTCCTCGCCCTCGTCGTCGACCACGCCGCAGCGGTCGCCGTCGCCGTCGAAGCCGAAGGCGAGGTCCGCGCCGTGCTCGCGGACGGCCTTGGCCATCTCGTGCAGCATTCCCAGGTCTTCCGGGTTCGGATTGTACCGGGGAAAGGTGTAGTCGAGCTCGGCGTCCAGGCCGATCACCTCCGACACGCCCATGCGCCGCAGGGCCTCGACGGCGAAGGCGCCTGGCGTGCCGTTGCCGCAGGCGGCGACCACCTTCAGCGGGCGGGTCACGCTGGCGCGCCCTGCAACCTCGGCTATGTAGCGCTCGGCCTGGCCCTGGACGCGGATCAGCCTGCCGCCGTCGCGCTCGACGAACTGCCCGCCCAGCACGATCTCCTTGAGCCTGCCGATTTCGTCGGGACCGAAGGTGAGGGGAGGCTGGGCCCCCATCTTCACGCCGGTCCAGCCGTTCTCGTTGTGGCTGGCGGTGACCATGGCCACGCAGGGGATGTCGAGGTCGAACTGGGCGAAATAGGCGGTGGGCGACAAGGCCAGGCCGATGTCGTGCACTTCGCAGCCGGCGCTCATCAGGCCCAGGATCAGGGCGTTCTTGATCGAGGCCGAGTAGGATCGGAAGTCGTGGCCGACGACGATCTTCGTCTGGCCCAGCTCATGGATGTAGGAGCCGAGGCCCAGGCCCAGGGCCTGCACGCCCAGGAGGTTGAGCTCGGGGCCGAAAAGCCAGCGCGCATCGTACTCGCGAAAGCCCGTCGGCTTGATGAGCGGCTCGTTCTCGTAGGCGGCGGTGTTGGGAACCAGATCGGCGCGGGGAGTCGAGAACATCGGCGCTCGCTTCAATGCGTGAGGTGCGCGGGCGCTATTGCGCCTGCTCGCCGGCGGCTGCGGCCGTGGCGGCGTCCTGGGCGCGGCGCTGCTCGCTGCGACGGGCGGCGTCCTTTTCCTTCTGGATCAGCGCCTTCATTTCCGGGGTCTGCTGAATCGGGGTCGAACCGAAGGGACCCGGAGAGCGGTCGCCATAGCCCTGCGGCCAGACCATGGACAGGGCGATCATCGCCAGGGCGACCAGGGTGCAGAGGGGCATGAAGATGCGATCGGGCATGGTCCGCCTATACCACGCCCCTCGTGGCTGGATAGGGGCGATGCTTGACGTGGGCGCGCGCGGGCCTTAGCCCGCCATGACCTAATTCAAGGAGCGCAGATGCCCGTCCTCGTCCTGCTTCGTCACGGCCAGAGCCAGTGGAACCTCGAGAACCGCTTCACCGGCTGGGTCGACGTCGACCTGACCGCCGAAGGCGAGGCCCAGGCCCGCAAGGGCGGCGAACTGATCAAGGCCGCGGGCCTCGACATCGACGAGGCCTTCACCTCGGTGCAGACCCGCGCCATCCGCACCTGCAACCTGGCTCTCGACGCGGCGTCGCAAAGCTTTGTGCCGGTGACCAAGGACTGGCGCCTGAACGAGCGCCACTACGGCGGCCTCACCGGCCTCAACAAGGCCGAGACGGCCGAGAAGCACGGCGAGGAGCAGGTCACCATCTGGCGCCGCTCGTACGACGTTCCGCCGCCGGAACTGGCCCCGGGCGGCGAGTACGACTTCGCCAGCGACCGCCGCTACAAGGGCGCGACCCTGCCGACCACCGAAAGCCTGGCCACCACCCTGGTTCGCGTGCTGCCCTATTGGGAAGAGGCCATCGCCCCGAAGCTGAAGGCCGGCGAGAACATTCTGGTCGCCGCCCACGGCAATTCGCTGCGCGCCATCGTCAAGCACCTGTTCGCCGTGCCCGACGATCAGATCGTCAAGGTCGAGATCCCCACGGGCAACCCGCTGGCCATCGAACTGGACGCGGCCCTGAAGCCGGTGGGCGCCCGTTACCTCGACGAGGCCCGCGCCGAGAAGCTGCCTGCCATCGGCTGACCCGTTTCGGGCAGGTTCTTCCGGGGTTCCTTTCGTCCGCGGACGAAAGGAACCCTAGGTCGTTTCAGGTGATTGCTACGCGCGGGAAGTGCCTGGAAACACGACGTTAATGCTGATGGGCGCATCAAGTTGGTCTACCCTTCGGGGAAACGACGCGAGCTTGCATGAACACCCCGGCAGCGGCGGGCCAGGAACACCGGCGCCTGACGCAACAAGAAGTCGACGTGATCTGCGCCAAGCACGACCGCCTGTGGTCGGCTAGGCTCGGCGGCGCGCGTGCGGTCTTCGCCTTCTGCGACCTGTCGGGCCTTGTTCTGCACGGCCGCAATCTCTGCGACGCCGACTTCACCGGCGCGCTGCTGGTCGGCACCGACCTGCGCCGCTGCAAGCTCGACAACGCCAACCTCTACGGCGCCGACATGCAGGGCGCCGACCTCACCGATTCTTCGCTGCGCCGGGCCGACCTGCGCGGGGCCAGCCTGCGGGGCGCCAACCTGACTGGCGCCGATATGTTCGAGGCCGACCTGCGCGAGGGCCAGATCGCCGCCGCCGACCGCGAGAAGGGCTATCGCATCCTTGAGCCTGTGCAGCGCGAGGCCTATGCGATGGGCGCCAACCTGTCGGGCGCCAATCTGGAGCGCTCGCGCCTTTCGGGCATCGTCGCCACCAAGGCCGACTTCAGCGACGCGATCCTCAAGGACGCCAAGCTGGTCCGCGCCAATCTCAAGCAGGCCAATTTCAACGGCGCCAACATGGCCGGGGCCGACCTCTCGGGCGCCAACCTGGCCGGAGCCGACCTGCGCAACACCGTTCTAGTGGGCGTCAAGACCATGTCCTGGAACGTCACCGGGGCCAGCATGGAAGGCGCCCTGACCGACAAGGCCTCGGGCGTCGACGTCTCCGACATGCCGTACGAGCAGATGATCGCCGACCACGCCCGCTGGTGCGAGACCGGCGGCGGCGAGGGCAAGCCCTCGGTGTTCGACAAGGCCGACCTGCGCAATCTCAAGAGCATCCGCGGCTTCAACCTGACGGCCCTGTCGGCCAAGGGCGCGGTGTTCTACGGCCTCGACATGGAGGGCGTGCAGATGCAGGGCGCGCAGCTGGAAGGCGCCGACCTGCGGGCCTGCAACCTGCGACGCGCCGACCTGCGGGGGGCGCGGCTGAAGGGCGCCAAGCTTTCCGGCTCGGACCTGCGCGACGCCCAGCTGGGCCCGCTGCTGATCGGCAAGGACCGGCTGCTGCCGGCCGACCTGACCGGCGTGCTGCTGACCAACGCCGACCTTGCCCGGGCAGACCTGCGTGGGGCCTGCCTGGTCGGCTCGGACCTCTCGCGCGCCAATTTCACCAGCGCCAACCTCAAGGACGTCGACATAACCGGCGCCGTCCGCCTGGGGGCGCGAGGTCTCGAAGACCTCATCTAAGCTACACAATTTGAGAAGTGTGGAGCGACCTTAACCGTTCGCTCGTCGATTCCTGTTATCCGATGGCCAGTAGAAGATCCGAGTATCGCCGGGAGGGGGTCCCGCAATGAACGCCGCACAGAGCCTCGCGGGCCGCCGCAAGCTCAGTCAGGCCGAACTGGACATGATCGTCACCGCCCACGAGAAGTTCGTGACCGGCAAGCAGGGCGGCAAGCGCGCCTCGCTTCGGTTCATGAACCTGTCGGGGCTGGACCTGTCGTTCCGCAACCTGACCGACGCCGATCTTTCCGCCTCGATCCTCGACGGCTGCCGCATGGTGCGGGCCAAGCTCGATCGCGCCAGCCTGTTCGGCTGCGACCTGCGCAAGGCCGACCTGCGCCAGGCCAGCCTTCAGCGCGCCGACCTGCGCGGGGCCTGCTTGCGCGGGGCCAATCTCTCGCAGGCCGACCTGACCCAGGCCGATTTCCGCGAGGGCCAGATCGCCATCCCCCATCCGCGCAAGGGCCTGGACACCGTCAAGCACGAGGTCCGCAACGGCGAGGTCGACGAGGTCAACTTCTCGGGCGCCACGCTGGACGGCTCGCAGTTCACCGGCGTCTCGGCCTTCAAGGCCGACTTTTCCGACTGCTCCCTGCGCGGGGCAAAGCTGTCGGGCGCCAACCTGAAGGAAGCCAACCTGGTCGGGGCCATCCTCGACAACGCCGATGTGAAGGGCGCGAACCTGGAAGGCGCCAACCTGCAAGGGGCGGTGATGTCGGGGGTCGACACCTCGACGGCCCGCATCCACGGCGCGCACATGACCGGCGCCCTCACGGCCTCGACGGTCGAGGCGGTGAACAAGGCGCGCGAGCTCTACGCCCGCTGCCTGGCCAACCAGCAATGGTGCCAGACCGGCGGCAAGGAGGGCTCGGCCGCCCGGCTCGACGGCGAAGACCTGCGCCCGATCGGCGATCGCCTGAAGGGCCTGCGCCTGACGGCCATGAGCGCCCGCGGGGCCTGTTTCGTCGGCATGGACCTTTCCGGCGCCCAGCTCCAGGGGGCCAATCTGCAGAACGCCGACCTGCGCGCAGCCAACCTGCGCGGCGCCGACCTGCGCGGGGCCAAGCTGACCGGCGCCAACCTGACCAAGGCCGACCTGCGCCAGGCCTTCCTGTCGCCGCTGCCGCTGGGGCCTGAACGCAAGACCGTCGGCAATCTCGCCGCCGCGCGCCTGCGCTACGCCATGCTGCAAACCGCCGACCTGTCCGAAGCCGTCCTCGACGGCGCGGACCTGCGCGGCGCCGACTTCACCGGCGCCCGCATCGCCAAGGCCAGCTTCCGCGACTGCGATGTCGGCCAGGCCCAGGGACTGGAGTTCGGGGTAGGGTAGCGGGCGGTCGCTGTCCCAGACCCTCCCCCTGAAGGGGGAGCGTCTCGATAGGCGCCTACTTCAGCCCCAGCGTCACCGTATTCGTTGTCCGCACCAGCGCCTTGGGCGTGGCGTCCTGAGAGGCCACGGTCTGGTCGGCGGCGTTCTCGGCCGTCACGGTCGCGCCCTCGGCGTCGACGAATGCCGCGGTGAAGCCGCGGGCCGACAGCGCCGCAACGGCCTTTTCGCCGGTCAGGCCGCGCACGTCCGGCATCGGGGCGGCGTCGTCGAGGGCGGCGGGCGGCGGCACCGGCACGATCTTGAAGGTCAGCTTGGCCGCGCCGCTGGCCTGGAAGGCGTAGCGCTGCTGGAAGGCCGCATCGACGGGCGTGACATAGGTGCGGGCCTTGCCGATCGCCCCGGATTGTCCGGCCGTGCCGGCGCTGCCGTCGGCCCCGCCGGTGCCGCCGATCTGCATCGAGACCTGCACCTCGCAGGTAGTCTCGGGCAGCACGTAGAAGGTCGGCTGGTAGCCGATCGAACGCAGCGCCTCCAGGCCCTCGTCGCCGTCGCTTTCGTACATGGCCAGGGTGGCGGCCAGAGAGGCCTGGTCTAGGGCGGCCTGGGCCTCGGCCACGCCACGGCCGACGGCGGCGATCACCTCGCCCAGCGGCGTGGCCAGGCTTTCGCTGAGCAGCTCCGAGGCGTTCTGAGACATCGATCAGGCTCCCTGTTCGTCGGCGAAGATGACCATCACGCGGGCCCCGCGGGCGACGATGCTGCCCGAGCCGGGCGACTGCACCATGGCCTGGCCCGGGGCGACGGCGGGGTTCAGGCCGCGCGGTCCGGTGCTGGCCTCCAGCACAAGGCCTACCGAGGTCAGCACCCGGCGCACGGCGCTTTCGGTCAGTTGCAGCACGTCGGGCACGCGCGGACCGTCGTCGCCGAGTGGAACTTTCTCGGGGATGAACTGCATCTTCAGGTCGCTCAGCGAGTCCGCCGGCAGGGCCTTCAGGGTCTCGGTGTCGGGGAACTCGACATTGCCCTTGTCGCGCAGCACCCCCTTGGCGCTGATCTGGATCGCACCCAGCGAGAACCCGACGGGCTTCAGGGTGGTCTGTGCCTTGTCGAGCTGGATAGCCATGGTCGTGGCCAGGTCGTCGACCGCCATCTTGGCCGGGCCCGAGGTCGTGCCGGGCTTGGGCTGAGCGGCCTTGATGTCGGCGAGCTCGAGGTCCCTTTCGGCGAGGGTCATGCGCAGGCCGGCGATCTCGGCCTGCTGCTCGGCCGTCAGGCGGTTGCGGTCTGCCAGTTGGGCGTCGCGTGCGGCCAGTTCCTGATCGCGCTGGATCAGGCGGGCGTCAAAGACCTTGGTCGTTTCCTCGATCGCCTGGGCCCGGACGGCGGCGACGTCGACCTGCTCGGCGCGCAGGATGGCGATCTGGTTGTCGCGCTCGGCCAACTGCTTGGCCTGGGTCGAGATCTGGGCGTCACGGGCGGCCAGGTCCTGGGCGGTCTGGGTGCGCAAGGCGGCGATCTGGGTGTCGCGTTGGGCCAGTTGCTGGGTCTGGGTGGCTATCTGGGCGTCGCGGGCGGCGAGATCCTTGGCGCTCTGGGTGCGCAGCGCGGTGATCTGGGCGTCGCGTTCGGCCAGTTGCCGGGTCTGGGTCGAGATCTGGACGTCGCGGGCGGCGAGGTCCAGGTCGTTCTGGGCGCGCAGGGCCGCGATCTCGGCGTCGAGGTCGGCCAGCTCCCGGGTCTGGGTCGAGATCTGAACATCGCGAGCGGCCAGGTCCGCATCGCTCTGGGCCAGGCGGGCGCTGAAGGTCCTGGTGGTGTCGTCGATGGCCTGGGCGCGGATGGCTGCGGTGTCGACCACGGGAGGCGAGGTGATCGGGGCGTCGGTGGCGACCAGGCCGCCGATCGGCGTCGCCGTCCGCAAGGTGGCTTTCGACACGGTGCGGGCGATTACCGTTTCGGCGACGGCCAGGCGGCGCATCTGGCCGAAGTCTATGGTCAGAGCCCCGGTGCGGGCGTTGCGGGTGAACTCGGGCGCGGCCGACATCACCGCCGCGCCCTCGACCAGCCGAAAGGCCGGGGCGAACGGCAGGGTGTCGTCGGCGACGGTTCCCGAGCCCTTGGCCGTGCCGGCCGCATCGGTCCTGGCGCTGGAAAGGCTGGCCCAGGCGCCGCTCTTAAGATCGAACAGCTGGACGTCGAGCACCGCGCCCGCCGCCGGGGCGCCGGCGGCGTCGGTCAGCCTGGCGGTCCAGGAGAAGGCGGTGCTCATCCGATCTCCTCCATGCCGACGACGCCGCGGCCACTGTAGGCGCCGATCGAGGCGACGACGACGACGACGGCGCGGGCCGGTTCCTTGGCGATCGACAGGGTGGCGAGCGCCCGGCCGTCGGCGCCGGTGCGCAGCACGGCCTGCTGCAGCCGGGTGCCGGGCTGGCGCACGAAGTGGGCCACGCCACGCGCCGCCGACAACTGACCGCCGGCGGCATCGTCGATGTTGAGCTCGACGGGCTGGTCGGCCAGCACCTCGCCGGCGCTGTTGGTGACCAGCACCGAGACGTGGGCGAAGCCGCCGATGTTGCCGCCGCCCGAGACGGCGATGCGCGGCGTGGGCAGGCCCTCGCCCGGCGGGGTGGCCACCAGCCGTCCGCTGATCGTGCTGCTGACTTGCTGATTGGTGCTGTTCTGGTCCTTGGCGGTGAACAGCAGGGCGATCGGCCGGCCGCCGTTGTCGGTCTTGGTCTGCATGTCGACCTTGATCGAGAAGTCGAGGAACGGCAGCTGGTAGCCGCCGATCGGCGCGCCGCTGGCGTCGACCTTCGGGCCGCTGTTGAGCGCCAGCTGCGCCTCGCGCACCCCTTCGGCGAGGGCGACCAGCAGCTCTTCGATCGAATTTCCGACGAAGCGGCTCTCGGCCGGCATCAGGCGTCTCCCTCGGACTCTTCGGAACGCTTGGACTTCAGGCGCTCCAGGGCGCGGTCGCGACGGGCGTCGTCGCGGGCCTCGTCGGCTTCCTTGAGCTCGCGCACGTCGCCGGCCATTTCGCGCAGGCGATCGGCCTTCTCGGCGTAGTCGGCGATATCGCCGACATAGGCCGACAGCTTGCGGGCCGTCTCGCGCACGTACGGATCGGCGCGGCCCAGGCCGGGGATACGCTCGCGGGCGCGCTCGACCCAGTCGGAGGGAATGGCGTCGCGGGCGCGGTCCAGCGCGCGTTCGGCGGCGGCGTAGGCCTTGCGGCCGCGGCTGACCATGTCGCGGGCCTTGGCCAGACGGCGGTCGAGCGGGTCGGTGGCGGTGGCCGCGCGCGGGCGTTCGGCGGGGTCGGGCAGGGTGCGGCCGGCGTCGCGCAGGCCGCGGCCCGCTTCGGCCAGGGACGAGAGGCGACGCGACGGCTCGGTCAGGGAAGCGTCTTCGCGGCGGGCGGCCAGGCGTTCCCAGGGGGCTTGGCGTTCGCGCGAAGGGGGGCGCTCATCGGCGGCCTGGCGCGGCTGGGCGGCGGCACGTTCCCAGGGCGCCTCTCGAGGCGGCGCGGGCGAGCGTTCCCACGGCGCCGCGCGCGCGGATGGGGCAGGGCGTTCGAAGACCTCGGCCGGATTGAAGCGCCGCAGGTCCGGCGTCAGGCCGCCCGGTGTGGGCCGCACCTGTTCACCGGGCGTCGGGCGCAGGCCTTCGCCGGGCGTGGCGCGCAGCGCCTCGACCGCGGCGCGCGTGGCCGAAGGCTTGATCGGCGCGCGCGGAGGGGGCTGCGGGTTCGGGCGTGACGGCGCGGCCTCGCGCGCGGCGTCGCGGGCCGCGCCCCAGCGGTCGAGCTCGGCCCGGCGCTGGCTTAGCGGGGTGACGGCGTAGCGCGGATCGACCTGGCCGCCCTGGCCCGTCAGCCGCGCCATCCGGTCCTCCAGCGCCTTTCGCTCGGCCATCAGCCGCGCGAGGGTCGGAGACAGGGTGGACGGATCGGCGTCCGGCGACAGGCCGGCGGGCGGGGAGGGGGCGGCGCGAACAGGCTTCGGCGCGGACGTCTTGACGCGACGCAGGGCGTCCTTCCAGGGCGGGTTGCTCATCCGCCGTCGTCGTCCTTGGCCGGTTCGGAGGGAGGCGTCGGCGCGGGCGTGCGCCGCTGTTCGATCAGGGCGCGGACGCGCTCTTCAAACAGGGCCGGCGGCGGTATCGGCACCAGCTTGGTGCGCATCAGGCTCGAGCCCTCGGCGCTGTACTGGTACTTGGCCGCATAGCTGGCGCTGACGCTGCTGGCGCTGACCGCCCCGCCGCCGCCGAACGGCGTCCAGAACCCGCCGGCCTTGACCGTCGTGGCGCTGCTGCTGCGCTTGATCTCGGTCTCGGACTTGAACGAGATCGACATCTTCAGCTCGATGACGGTGTCGACGAACTGGTAGAAGGTCGGGGTGAAGCCAAGCTCCAGCAGGCTGTATTCCTGCCCGTCGCCGAACTTGACCATGTAGCTCTTGGACTTGGCGCCTTCGCCTTCCTTTTCCTCGTCTGCGTCCTCGTCGTAGCCCGCCATCATCCGGGCGATGCGCAGAGACACCAGGTCGAGTTGCAGCTGGGCGGTGGCGATGCCCACCCCCATGCGCTGGACCATCTCCGGGAAGGGGACGGCGAGCAGTTCCGTACCTACGCTCATGGCGCGTCCTCCGTTCGGGGATCAGGGCTTGTTTTCTTCTTCTTTTTCTTCTGCTTCTTTTTTCTTTTTCTCGGCGGCCTTCACCAGGTTGATGTCGAGCAGCCGGCGGCGGCGCTCGACCTCTTCGTCCAACTGGCGGCGGATGCGTTCTTCCAGGATGGCGGGCTGCGGGATCGGCACCAGCTTGGTGCGCAGCAGGCTCGAGCCTTCGGCCGAATAGCTGTATTTCGACGAATAGGTGGCGTCGACCTGGCTGGTGGTGACCTGGGTGGTGTTGCTGGCGCCGGCGTTGCCGCGGAACAGGCTCCAGCTGAAACTGGACCCCTTGGTGGTCACCTGGTTCGAGTAGCGCGAAGTGACGCTCGACTCGCTGGTGTGGGTGATCTTGATGGCGATCTTCACCTCGATGATCGTGTCGACGAACTGGTAGAAGGTGGGCGAGAAGCCCAGCTCCAGCATCGACAGCCGGGTCGGCACGCGAATGAGCGTGCTGGAGGCTTCACCGTTCGCCAGGATCGCCGTCTGCTGATCCTCGACGACCTTGAGCAGCGCCTTGGTGTCGCCGCCCGAGATCGCGTTGTCGGCCTCGATATAGGCGACGGCGTCCTCTGGGCTCATCAGGTCGTAGCCGAAGAAGATCCGGCTGTCGTCGAAGGTGGTGACGCCCTTGTCGTCGGTGACGGCCTGCAGGCCGCCCATCATCTCGGCGACCTCGATGCTGTTGGCGTCCAGCTTGATCTGGCCCTCGGCGATGGCGAAGGCCATCTGGCGGATCATGTCCCCCATGGGGACGTTCAGAAGCTCTCTTCCGATCGACATGTCTGGTCCTTCCTACGGAGCGGGGGGAGCGGGCGCCGGCGCGGGGGCGGGCTCGCTGATCTTGCGAAGCAGGGTTTCGAGGGTTTCGGGCGGCGGCAGGCTGACCAGCCGGGCCGCGATCGAGCTCATGCCCTCGGCGCTGACCGAGAACTTGCGCGCGTAGCTGACATTGACCGAGGCGGCGACGACGACGAAACCGACATTGCCCTCGACGCTGGCGCCGACCTCGATCCCGAACTCGGTGGTCTCGGTCATGCTGAACGACAGCTTGGCCTCCACCGTCGCCTCGGTGAAGCTGTAGAAGGTGGGCGTGAAGCCCAGCGAGATCAGGTTGTGCGTCTCGCCGCCGAGCTCGACCTCCGCCTCGGCCATGGCCTTGGCGGTCTCGATGCTGTTGCGGTCGAGGGCCGACTGGGCCTGGGCGATGGCGATGCCCAGGCGCTCGATGATCTGAGGCAGCGGCGCGGAGAGCAGCTGCCGGCTGACGGAGGCGGTCTCGCTCATGGAGTGGGCGTCGGTGTCGGCGTGGGCGTCGGGGTCGAGTCCTTGGCCGGGGTCAGGAAGGTCTTGATCTCTTCCAGGAACTCGACGGGCGCGGGCACGGCGACGATGCGCGCCGAGATGCTGCTGTTGCCGTTGATCGACTGTTCGAACTGCCGACTGGTGCGGTAGTCGACCGACAGGCCCACCGCGACCGAGACCTTGGGCTTGTCGGCGCTGGCGGTGGGAGCCGCGGCGATCTTGTCGAGCGCCTTGGTGACGCTGGCGCCTTCTGCGGCCGACAGGGCGATGTCGTTGGCCGAGAGGGTGACCAGGTTGATGATCACCGCGTCCTTGGCGTCGGTGAAGCTGACCACGCCGCCCTTGCGCACGGCGCGCACGCCATGGGTGGCGCTGCCGGCGTTGACGTCGCGCGCCAGGTTGAAGGCGTAGGCCTCCGGCGAGCCGGCCTCCAGCGTCGCGCCGCCGGCGCTGGCGGCCGCATCGGTGATGGCGATCTCGGTTTCCGAGGCCCCAACCTTCACCGACTTGCCGTCGATGGGGGTGGCCGCGAAGTGGCGCGCGATGATGAAGCCGTTGCCGCCGCCGGCGGAGGTCTTGTCCGGCGTCGGCGTGGCCTGCAGCTGGGTTCCGGCGGATTCGACCAGCACCAGCAGGTCGTTGGAGTCGGCCAGCATCACCTCGGCGCGACGGAACTGCTGGTTGGCGACACTGTCGGTCGTCTTGAGCCAGGCGGTCTCGCCACGGCTTTCGACCTTGCGGATCTGGCTGGCCTTGACGCCGTTTTCCTTCAGGAACAGGGCGACCTTGTTGGCGCGGTCGAGGCCCAGTTCCTGATTGTCTTTGATCTCACCCTGCCGGTCGGCGAAGCCGACGACGTCGACGGTGGCGCCGCTGTCCTTCAGGGCGCGGGCCATCGGGGTCAGTTCGTCGACGGCTTCCTTCTTCAGGTCGGACTTGTTGGTGTCGAACAGCGCCAGGCCCAGGGTGCCGCCGCCGACCGGAATGTCCGAGCCCACCGGATCGCGCAGCAGCTTGGCCTTGAAGCCGCCCAGGGCGTTGATCTGGCTGACCACGGCGCGGGCGTAGATCAGATTGTTGGACTGGGCGTCGACCTTGGTGCTCTTGCCCGCCGCCAGCACGAATTCCTCGCTGGTCTTGTCAGGCGGGGTTTCGATGATCCGGATCACGCCGAAGCTGGACTCGGTGGCGGCGTAGAACGCCACGCTGGTTTCGGTCTTGATCGGGTTCTTGGCGGCTTCGGGCAGCAGCTTGAACGGCACCTTGGTGCGCTTGGCGGTGACGTAGGCGCGCTCGAACTTGCCCGTCGGCGTGCCCAGCTTCTTGGCCAGGTCCTCGGCCGCGGCCTCGACATCGGCGCCGGTCGCGTCGCTCTTGGTTCCATCGACGGTGGCGCTGGCCGGCAGGCTCTTGATGGTGATCTGGGCCTCGCGGGCGCTGGCGGGGGCCTGGGGGCCGCCCTGGCCGAAGCCGAAGTCCAGCTTGCCGCCGATGCCGAAGGCGCTGGCCTCGCCGACCTTCATGGTCAGCTGCATCGAGACCGAAAGGTCGGCGTGCTGGTAGTGGTAGAAGGGAGGCGACAGGCCCAGCTGCAGCAGGCTTTTTCCGCCCAGGCCGGGGCGCGGCTCGACGTACTCGCCGACCTGGGCCAGGCTGTTGAGGTCCAGGGCCTTCTGGGCGTCGGCGATCGACAGGCCCATGGCCTTGATGAACTCGGCGACGCTGGCGTCGGCCAGGATCTGGCCGGGCGTCATCTTCTCGATGGGGTTCTGGTCAGCCATGCATCGGCTCCTTGGTCAGCGGCTGCCTGGACGGCACGGGGGAGGCGCAGGCGCGGGCCCCGTCGACGGTGTCGGCGCGTACGGTCCAGTAGCCGTGGACGCGCTGGGCTTCGGACAGGCGGCCGGCCGGAACGCCCAGGCCCCGGGCGGTCCAGGCCAGCAGGCTGCGCGACAGCGGCAGGGCCTCGTCGAGGGCGAGCGCGGCGGTCAGGCTCTCGCGGGCGGCGGTCAGGTCGCCGGCCTTCAGCTCGTTGACGCCCTTGCGTTCCAGCAGGCAGGCGCGGTCGCGGCGCTGGAAATCGCTGGGCGTTCCGTCGCCCAGCTCGGCGGCGGCGCTGCTGGCGGCCTCGCCGGCCAGGATGGCGGCCTGCTCGTGGGCCCCGGTGCGCTCCAGGCTTTCCAGCACGCAGTGCAGGTAGTGGCGGGCGAAGATCTGCGGCGCGCGCACGCCGTGGGCCAGGCGCAGGGCCTCGCGATACTTGGCCAGGGCCTGGTCGTGGCGGCCCTTGAGCGCCAGGATCTTGCCGGCCTCGGCGACGCCGGCGTGCAGGCGATGGACGTCGAGTGCGCTTGTCATGCGAGGGCCTCGGAGAACAGCACCTCTGCGCCGGCCGCTTCCAGCCGGTGGCGCAGCAGCAGCGCGCGGGGACGCGGCATCGGCCCCGTCGACACCGGCGCGACGCCGGACAGCCCCATCTGGGCCAGCAGCCCGGCAGGGGCCGACAGCACGTCGAGCGCCTGGCAGGCGAAGGTCTCCAGCTCGGCGCGCACCGTCAGCCCGGCCTCGGCATAGGCGGCCAGCCGGACCTCAAGGTCGGCGAAGGCCACGCCGGCCTCGATGGGAACGGGCAGGGCCTGGCGCAGCAGCTCGAAATCCTCGGTCGGCACGCCCGCCAGGGTCTCCAGCGCGGCGGCGGCCTCCGGCGGCGCGGCGACGAGCGTCAGGGTGAAGCGCAGGAAGGCCTGATCGACGATCCGCACCTGCTCGGGGGCCTTCAGCCGCCGCCACAGGGCGTCGGCCTCGCCGCGGCCCAGGTCGAAGACGGTGGCCGAGCCGCCGGGCGAGATGTCCGCGCCCGGCGGCAGCCGCTGGCGCAGGACGCCGACCTGAAGGTGCGACAGGTCGCTGGCGAACAGGGCGAAGCGGGCTTCGTCCGGACGGCTGGCGGTCAGGCGCACGGCGCCGCTGGGCAGGGCGGCCTCCAGCGCGCGGACGGTGGGCTCGGTCACCGCGCCCAGGATCACGCCGGGCGGGGTCAGCAGCAGGTCGAGCGCGGCCGAGGGTTCCATGCCCAGAAAGCGGCCCAGGGTCGCGCCCACCGCCTCGGCGGCGTCGAAGTCGAGCAGTTCGCCAGCCAGGTCCATGGTCGGGGCGCGGACCAGAGCGGCGCCGGCGGGGGCCACCGAGGCCTCCACGCCGAGCGTGCCGATCAGCGCGGCCAGGCGTGTTGCGTCCGCCGCCGGCAGGTTGGCCAGCAACCGGGCGGGGGCGCGATACAGGGCGTCGACCACCGTCTCGACCGGCAGTTCCAGGGCCTGGCTGAGCACAGAGGCCGCGCGCGGCGACGCATTTCCGATGCTGGTGATCAGCAGGTCGGCGGCCTCAGGTTCGACGCTTGGATACGCTACGCTGGGGGACACCGACGACTCGAGCACCAACACCTCCCTCAAGGCTGGTTTCGACCGGGCATATCCACGCTCTAGTTGGCGCGGCGCTGGACTCGTGTCAGAGTTGTATAGCTTTGTAAAGTTCGGAAGTGTTGCACGTGGTGAATTTGCGCCATGTGCGATCGATCGTGTGCTGACGATCGGTTCTAACGCCTCACCAGCAAGGCTCCGGCGCCGGCCAGGGCCGCCAGGGCGGCGGCCGCGAAGACGCCGCGCAGATCGCCTCCGGCCGACGCCACGGCGATGCCGAGCAGCGGGCCCAGCGCCTGGGAGGCGGCCACCGCCACGTTCATCACGCCCAGGTCGCGGCCGTTGCGGGCGTTGTCGGGCAGCACCTCGGCCACGAGGGCGAGATTGCTGGTCGAATAGACCCCGTGGCCGATCCCGAACACGATCTGGGCGACCAGCGGGCCGGGCCAGCCGGGAACGAGCAGCAGGAGTGCTACGCCGGTGGCGATCAGCAGGCCGCCGGCGATGACCACCGGCCGCCGGCCCAGGCGGTCCGACAGCGGCCCGCTCGCCGCGCCGGCCGCCAGCATGCCCAGGGTCGAGGCGGTCAGCAGCAGGCCGAAGGCGGCCTCGGGCGTGACGCCGGGCAGGCGGCTGGCCAGGTCGCCGCGGTCCTTGAGGTAGAAGAACAGGTAGAGGGTGTGCAGCGCTACGGCGGTTTCGACCAGCAGGCGCGAGGCGAAGACCATGCGGAAGCGTCCGTCGGCGAAGGCGGTCAGGCGCAGGCCGGGCCAGGCGATGGGCGCGCGGGCGGGGGCGGGCGGCTCGCGCAGGGTCAGGGCGAAGGGCAGGACGAGCAGGGCCGTGGCGGCGATAACGGCGGCATAGCGACTGGTCGCCGAGACCAGCAGCGCGCCCACCACCAGGGCGGTGAAGAGCTTGGAGGCGGGCAGGGCCAGGCCCGCCCAGGCGGCCGCCGCGCCTTTCTGGTGGTCGGGCACGAGGTCGGGCAGCACGGCGGCCAGCGGCGCGTAGAGGGCGTTGACCGCTAGTTGCAGCAGCACCACCGCGCCCAGCATCTGCCAAGGGGTCTGGGCCAGGCCGACGAGGGCGAGGCTGAGCGCCGTGGCCGCCCAGCCGCCGATGATCCAGGGCCTACGCCGTCCGAAGCGCCCGCGGGTGGCGTCGCTGAGCGCGCCGAAGGCGATGTGGGCGACGGCGGCGGTGATCGCACCGACGATGGACACCTGGCTGAGCGTCAGGTCGCGGGCGTGCGGGGCCACCTCGGCCGCCTTCAGCGGCGCCAGCAGGGTCAGGAACGGGATGAAGGAAACGAAGGCCCCGGCATTGGCCAGGCCGTAGCCGGCGAGGAAAAGTCGCGAGCGTCCCTTGGAGGGCTCGGCTTCTGTAAATGGGCGGCCGCCTTGATCCATCCGTGGTTTATGCGATCAGGACAGCTTGCGGTCGAGCTATTGTCAGCGCGGCCGTTCGTCCCCATCGTGTCGCACCGCGTTCGGTTCGGAGAGTTCATTGACGGCAAGACGGCCCACCATCGACGACGTGGCGCGCCTTTCGGGCGTCGCGCGGACGACGGTCTCGCGGGTGCTCAACGACGGCCCCAATGTTCGCGACGAAGTGCGGGCCCGGGTGATGGAGGCCGTCAAGGCGCTGGACTACAAGGTCAATCCGCAGGCCCGGTCGCTGGCCGGCGGCGGCAGCCGGCTGCTGGGCCTGGTGTTCGCCTCCGACCTCGAGAGCGAGCCCAACTCGTTCTATCACTCGGCCCTGGAGCTGGGCGCGCTGCGCGGCTGCCTGGAGCTGGGCTACCAGCTGGTGACCCGCCACATCCCGTTGCAAAGCGCCGACCGCGAGCAGCAGGTCTATGACCTGATCGCCACCCAGCGCTGCGAGGGGCTGATCTTCACGCCGCCCTATTCGGACGACGCGGCCCTGATCGCCGAGGTGCTGCGGCGCGGTTGCAGGGTGGTGTCGATCTCGCCGGGCGGGGCGGGTAGGGACCTGGCCGACGGCGTGGGCATGGACGACGAGGCCGGCGGCTACGACATCGCCCGCCGGCTGATCGAGTTGGGCCATCGCCGATTCGCCTTCATGGGGGGCATCGAGGGCCACTTGTCGGCCGACCGGCGCCTGGACGGCTTGATACGGGCCCTGTCCGAGGCAGGGCTGGGGGCGTCAGACCTGATCAAGGTGCGCGGCGACTTCACCTTCCGTTCGGGGGTGGAGCTGACGCCGCGCCTGCTGGACGATCCGCTGCATCCGACGGCCCTGGTCTGCGCCAACGACGACATGGCGGCCGGGGCGCTTTCGGTGGTCCACGGACGCGGCGTGAAAGTGCCGCAGGACCTGTCCGTCACCGGGTTTGACGACACGCCGGTGTCGGCCATCGTCTGGCCGCCGCTGACCACGGTGCACCAGCCGCTGAAGGACATGGGCCGCCGCGCCGTGGCCCTGCTGGCCAGCCGCCTGACGGGCGGCCGGGCCGAGGCCGAACCCGAGTTCAACTGCCTCGACCACGCGGTGGTCGAGCGGGGCACCGCAGCCTCCGCTCCCTGATCGATCGCCGTTCCCCTTGACAAGGCCGACGCGTTGCGGCCTTTGTTGGAAGCGCTTCCAATTCACGTAAGCGCGGCTTTTCGACGCCGAATCCGCAAGAGACGGGGCGAGGAGGGCCAGGGAAGAGACGCAGTAGGGGAGAGTACCTTGATCCATCACGCCCATTCGGTCGCGCGCGTTCGCGCCGGCGCCCAGCGCTTCAAGCAGCTGGCCTATGCCTCGGCCGGGGCTCTTGCCTTGCTGGCCGGCGCCGCCCACGCCCAGGACGCCGCCCCGGCCCAGGAAGACACCGCCGTCGACGAGGTGGTGGTCACCGGCTATCGCCGCAGCCTGGAGCAGTCGGCCGAGATCAAGCGCCGCGAGGTCGGCGTGGTCGAGGCCGTGTCGGCCGAAGACATCGGCAAGCTGCCCGACGTGTCGATCGCCGAGTCCCTGGCGCGCCTGCCGGGCCTGACCGGCCAGCGCGTCAACGGCCGGGTGCAGGTGATTTCGATCCGCGGCCTGTCGCCCGACTTCTCGACCACGCTGCTGAACGGCCGCCAGCAGGTCAGCGCCGGCGACAACCGCGCCGCCGAGTTCGACCAGTATCCGTCCGAGCTGCTCAACAGCGTCGTGGTCTACAAGACCTCGAACGCCGCCCTGATCGGCCAGGGCCTGTCGGGCACGGTCGACATGCGCACCGTCCGCCCGCTGGACCAGAAGGGCCGGGTGATGACGCTGAACGCCCGCCGCGAGATCAGCGACCTCGACAAGGCCAATCCCGACGGCTCCAAGAGCGGCTACCGCTTCAGCGCCTCCTATATCGACCAGTTCGCCGACGGCACGATCGGCGTCGCGCTGGGCTACGCCCACCTCGACAGCCCCACCCAGGTGCAGCAGTACAAGGCCTGGTACTGGGAGCAGCCGGCCCAGTTCACCGGCGCCAACGCCGGGGCCTACAGCCTGGGCGGCCAGGAGATCTTCGCCACCAACCGCGACCAGGTGCGCGACGGCTACATGGGCGTGCTGGAATGGCGGCCCAACGACAAGCTGCACTCGACGCTGGACCTGTTCTACTCGACCTTCGACCAGAAGGAGATCCGCCGCGGCATGCAGTGGTTCTCCAGCCCCAGCACGCCTGACGCCACGGTGTTCCTCAACCCCGGCTTCACCAAGGTCGGCAACTCGCTGATCAACACCTCGGGCACGGCGACCAACGTCACCCCGGTGGTCCGCAACGACCTCAACACCCGCAAGGACGAGCAGTTCGCCGTGGGCTGGAACACGTCCTACGTCTCGGGCGCGACCACCTACACCGCCGACATCGGCTATTCGAAGGTCGAGCGTCGCGAGCAGATCCTCGAGACCTATGCCGGCTACGGCCCGATCCGCACCTTCGACAACATCGGCTACGACCTGAACTTCAACGGCGTGGGCAAGTACACGACGAGCCTCGACTACGCCGACGCCTCCCGCGTGCAGCTGGGCGATCCGGCGGCCTGGGGCGGCTGGGGCCATGACGGCGCCATCCGCTTCCCCGAGGTCGAGGACCGGATGTTCACCGGCGACTTCCGCATCGACCACGACGTCTCCGAGACCCGTCTCGGCGGCTTCCTGAGCAGCGTGCAGGCCGGGATCAACTACACCGACCGCAAGAAGGACAAGACGGTCGACGACAACGACCTCTTCCTGAAGAACGGCCGCGCGCCGACGACGGTGGCCTCGCAGTACCTGCTGTCGCCGGCCTCGCTGTCGTTCGCGGGCATCGACCAGGTGCTGGCCATCAATCTGCCCAAGGCCCTGCCGGTCTATTACGACATCGTGCCGATCGGGAACGCCGACGACTACAACAAGGACTGGAAGATCCAGGAGCGCCTGACCACGGCCTACCTGATGGCCAAGATCGACACCCATGTCGGCGCGCTGCCGATCAAGGGCGACATCGGCCTGCAGTACATCTCCACCAAGCAGGAATCGACGGGCTACACCGTCAGCGGCGGCACGGCCCAGGCCCCGAGCCTGGTCTCGGTCGAAGACACCTATGACGAGCTGCTGCCGAGCCTGAACCTGACGGCCGAGCCGGTCGAGAACCTCTATGTCCGCTTCGGTGTGGCCAAGACCTCGGCCCGTCCGCGCCTCGACGACATGCGCGCCAGCATCACCGCCGGCGTCGACGCCCTGACCTTCCGCTGGAGCGGCTCGGGCGGCAATCCGTACCTGAAGCCGTGGAAGGCGACCGCCTTCGACCTGTCGGTCGAGAAGTACTTCGCGCCGGGGACCTACATCGCCGTCGCCGGCTACTACAAGGACCTGGAGACCTACATCTACAACAAGTCGGTCGATTACGACTTCTCCAACGTGCCCAACACCGGCACGGTCACGCCGGTCAGCAACATCGGCCTCCTGACCCGCCCGGAGAACGGGGAGGGCGGCAAGCTCTACGGCTACGAGATCTCGGGCGCGGTCGACTTCGGCTTGATCACGCCGTGGCTCAAGGGCTTCGGCTTCGTCGGCAGCATGTCGCACACCAAGACCGACATCCAGCCGGACGGCCCCGGCTCGAGCAACGCCCTGCCGGGCCTGTCAGGCGACGTCTACAACGTCACCGGCTACTACGAGCGGGCCGGCTTCTCGGCCCGGATCAGCAAGCGCCACCGCTCGGCCTTCCGTGGCGAGGTGGTGCAGCTGTTCGCCTATCGCGGCTTCACCCAGGTGCTGGCCGACGAGCAGGTCGACGCCCAGATCGGCTACGAGTTCCAGGACGGGCCGCTGAAGGGCCTGTCGGCCGTGCTCCAGGTCAACAACCTCGACAACAGCCCCTACCGCACCCGCACCGGCGTGCTCTCGGACGGCACCATGCTGCCCGAGACCAACGACCAGTACGGCCGGCAGTACATCTTCGGTCTGAACTACAAGTTCTGACCCCTGCGCGCGGAGGGCCGATCCCTTCCCCTGGCCCTCCGCGTTTTTTTTCGTTTCGACGCGGCCCGGCTTCGCAAGAGGCGCGGGCCCCCTCGCGCCCGGTTGCGGCGCCCCCGATCACGACACGGAGTAGCCCATGACGACCGCCGCCCAGCCTTCATCC
Source organism: Caulobacter endophyticus (assembly GCF_029543245.1). Taxonomy (GTDB): domain Bacteria; phylum Pseudomonadota; class Alphaproteobacteria; order Caulobacterales; family Caulobacteraceae; genus Caulobacter; species Caulobacter endophyticus_A. The sequence continues at coordinate 89,683 of NZ_JARQWV010000006.1, read as the reverse complement.
GCCCTGCGGATCCTGCGCCGGACCTCCGCCGCCGTGGCGCTGCTGGCCCTGCTGCCGGCCGCGAGCCTGGCCCAGACCATGCCGGCCAAGGACAGCGCGCCGCTGACCGCGCGCGCCAATGATCCGGTCTGGGCGCGTGCCGACGCGCTCGTGAAGCAGATGACGCTGGACGAGAAGATCACGTACCTGCACGGCCTGTTTCCGCCCAACACCAAGCCCGCACCCGCCGACATGATCCCCTCGGCCGGCTACGTGCCCGGCGTGCCGCGCCTGAAGATACCGACCCTGCGCGAGAGCGACGCCAGCCTCGGCGTCGCCAACCAGGTCGAGCAGCGCAAGGGCGACACCGCCACGGCCCTGCCGTCGGGCCTCGCGCTGGCCGCCACCTTCGAGCCGAAGCTGGCCTACGAGTCCGGCGCGATGATCGGCGCCGAAGCCCGCGCCAAGACCTTCAACGTGCTGCTGGCCGGCGGCGTCAACCTGACCCGCGACCCGTGGGCGGGGCGCAACTTCGAGTATCTGGGCGAGGATCCGCTGTTGGCCGGCGAGATGGCGGGGGCGTCAATCCGTGGCGTGCAGAGCAACCACATCGTCTCGACCATCAAGCACTTCGCCATCAATTCGCAGGAAACCGGCCGCCACGTGATGGACGCCCGCATCGGCGAGGCCGACCTGCGCGAGAGCGACCTGCTGGCCTTCCAGATCGCCATCGAGAAGGGCCAGCCGGCCTCGGTGATGTGCGCCTACAACAAGATCAACGGCGACTGGGGCTGCGAGAACGACTTCCTGCTCAACAAGGTGCTCAAGCGCGACTGGAACTATCCGGGCTGGGTGATGTCGGACTGGGGCGCGGTGCACAGCACCACCAAGGCCGCCCTGGCGGGGCTCGACCAGCAGTCGGGCCAGGAGCTCGACAAGCAGATCTACTTCGGCGACGACCTGAAGGCCGCCGTGGCCAGGGGCGAGGTCAGCCAGGCGCGGGTCGACGACATGGTCCGTCGCATCCTCTACGGCGTGATCGCCACCGGCCTGATCGACAACCCGACCCCGGCCGAGGCTCAGCCGATCGACTACGCCAAGAACGCCAAGGTCGCCCAGGCCCTGGCCGAGCGCGGCGCGGTGCTGCTGAAGAACGACCGGGGACTGCTGCCGCTGGCCAAGAGCGCGAAGAAGATCGTGCTAGTCGGCGCCCATGCCGATGTCGGCGTGCTGTCGGGCGGTGGTTCCTCGCAGGTGCGCTCGGTCGGCGGCGCGCCGGTCGAGATCCCGCTGAACGGCGGCGAGGCGGCCTCGTTCGTCCGCGTCACCTGGCACGCCTCCTCGCCGCTTAAGGCGATCAAGGCGGCCTATCCGAACGCCGAGGTCTCTTACGTCGACGGCAAGGACCCGGCGGCCGCTGCAGCCGCCGTGAAGGGCGCGGATCTCGCCATCGTCTTCGCCTGGCACTGGCAGACCGAGGCGCAAGATGCGCCCTCGATCGCCTTGCCCGAGAACCAGGACGCCCTGATCGACGCCGTCGCGGGCGCCAACAAGAACGCCTTGGTGGTGCTGGAGACCGGCGGCCCGGTCCTGATGCCGTGGCTGGACCGCGTGGGCGGCGTTTTGCAGGCCTGGTACCCGGGCCAGCGCGGCGGCGAGGCTATCGCCGGCATCCTCAGCGGCGCGGTCAATCCGTCGGGCCGCCTGCCGATGACCTTCCCGAAAGCCGAGGATCAGGCGCCGCGCGCCTCGGCGCCCGGCTATGCCGAGCAGGCCGCCATCGACGACGCCCGTCGGGCCGGCAAGGAGGCCGGGCCGATCAAGGGCTTCCCGGTCGACTATCCGGAAGGCGCGGCCGTCGGCTATCGCTGGTTCGCCGAGAAGAAGCTCCGGCCGCTCTATCCGTTCGGCTACGGCCTTTCGTACACGACGTTTGGCTACAGGAACCTCAAGGTCGAGGACGGCGACGGGCTGAAGGTCAGCTTCGACGTCACCAACACCGGCAAGGTCGCCGGCGCCGACGCGCCGCAGCTCTACGTCACCGCCGGCAAGCGCAAGTCGATGGTGCGGCTGGCCGGCTTCCAGAAGGTCGACCTGCAACCGGGCGAGACCAAGCGGGTGACCCTCAGCGTCGATCCGCGCGTGCTGGCCGACTATGACACGGCCAAGCCGGGCTGGACCCTGCCGGCCGGTTCGTACCCGCTCTATGTCGGCGCGCATGCGGGCGACCCGGCCCTGACCGGTTCGGCCAAGCTGAAGGCCTGGAGCCGCAAGCCGTGATGCGCATCGCCCTGATCTCGACGGCGGCCGTCCTGGCCCTGGGAGGCTGCGTCAGCGTCTCCCCGGCGCCCGAGCGCGCCGCCCGCGCCTGGGTGACGACCGGTGACAAGGCTCAGCTTCTGGCCGAGCAGCCGCCGTTGGCCGCCCCGGCGGCGGGCGACGATCTGCCGGTCGTGGCCGTCGACACGGGCCAGCGCGACCAGTCGATCGTCGGCTTCGGGGCGTCGATCACCGACGCCTCGGCCTGGCTGATCCAGACCAGGATGTCGCCCGCCCAGCGGCAGGCGCTGTTGTCCGAGCTGTTCGGGCGCGGGGAGGGCGGTCTCGGCTTCAGCTTCACCCGCGTGACAATCGGCGCCTCGGACTTCTCGCTCGACCACTACAGCCTGGACGACGCGCCGGGCGGGGCGGCCGATCCGGCGCTCGCGCACTTCTCGACGGCCCGGCCCGAGCAGTACGTCTTCCCCACCGTGCGGGCGGCGCTGAAGATCAATCCCGACCTGAAGGTCATGGCCTCGCCGTGGAGCGCACCGGCCTGGATGAAGACCACCGGCTCGCTGGTGAAGGGCCGGCTGAAGCCCGACGCCTATCCGGTCTATGCCGAGTTCTTCGCCAAGTACGTCAAGGCGGCCAAGGCCAAGGGGGTGCCGACCGACTATCTCAGCATCCAGAACGAGCCGGACTTCGAGCCCGAGAACTATCCCGGAATGCGCTGGCCGGCCGCCGACCGGGCGCGGTTCTTCGGCGACAACCTGGGGCCCGTCTTCGCCCGCGAGCGGATCGCGACCAAGGTGCTCGACTGGGACCATAACTGGGACCAGCCGCAGCAGCCGATGACGGTTCTGGCCGATCCCAAGGCCCGGGCGTTTGTCGCTGGCGTCGGTTGGCATTGCTACGCCGGCGACGTCGCGGCGCAGGACGAGGTGCGCAAGGCCCATCCCGACAAGGACGTGTTCTTCACCGAATGCTCGGGCGGCCAGTGGGCGGCCAAGTTCGACGAGAGCTTCCTGTGGATGATGGACAAGCTGATCGTCGGCTCCACCCGGGGCGGGGCGCGCGGCGTGCTGATGTGGAACCTGGCGCTCGATGAAAAGTACGGCCCGCACGCCGGCGGCTGCGGCGACTGCCGGGGTGTGGTGACCATCGACCAGACCACCGGCGCGGTCGAGCGGAACCAGGAATACTACGCCTTCGGCCACGCCAGCCGCTTCGTGAAGCCGGGCGCGGTGCGCGTCGGCTCGCCGGCCGAGGTCGCGGGCCTGAGGACCGTGGCCTTCGTCAATCCCGACGGCGGCCGCGCCCTGATCGTGCTGAACCAGACGGGCGAGGAGAAGACCTTCGCCATCGTCGACGGCGCCCGGCGCCTGAAGGGCAAGCTGCCGGCGAGGTCGGCGGGCACCTTCACCTGGTGACTCAAAGGGGCGGCGGAAGAACTGTCACGAAGCCGTGGTAGCCGCCGCCCCATGCTCCCCAAGGCCGCTCTTTCCGCGCCGGCGACGCGCCTTGCGCCATGACCGACCTGGCGTCCCTGCGCGCCCAGCGCGACGAGCTCTATCACTTCATCGTCCGCCGCACCCGTGACCCGGCCGCCGCCGACGACCTGGTGCAGGAGACCTTCGCGCGCCTTTTGACCTACGAGAAGGCGCGCACCGTCGCCGACCGGGCGGCGCTCGGCTATCGCATCGCCCTCAACCTCGTCCGCGACCATTTCCGCAGCCGCAAGCGACGGCCCACCGAGATGCTGGACGAGGAGATCCCCTGCCAAGCCCCGGCGCCGGAGCAGATCCTCATGCATCGCCAGAAGGTCGAGGTGTTCGGCAGGGCGCTGGACGCCATGCCGCCGCTGCGTCGCGACGTCTTCATCCGGCGGCGCCTGCACGGCCAGTCGACGCGCGAGATCGCCGACGCCCTGGCCATGAACGAGGCCGCCGTCGAGAAACACGTGGTGCGGGCGCTGGAGCAGCTGCACCGCGAGATGACCAAGGCCGAGCGCCGGGCCGTGGCGGGAGGCCGCCGATGAGCCGCGCCCGCCGCACCGCCGCCCTCTGGGCCGCTCGCCGCATGGACCCGGCCTTCCACGACGAGGCCGGCTTCGAGGCCTGGAAGTCGGACGATCCGGCCAATGCCCAGGCCTTCGACCAGGTCTGGGGCGTCAACCAGGACGCGGCCTTGACCGAGGCCATGAAGCTCAGCGAGCAGCGCCGCGAGGCCAAGCGGCGAGGGGCGGGGCCGATCGCGGCCCTGGCGGGCGGGGTGCTGGCCTGCGGCCTGGCCGTGGCGCTGGCCTGGCCCCAGTTGCAACTGCTGACCGTGACGCCGACGGCCTTCGAGACCGTGCGCGGTGAACATCGCGCCGTCGTGCTGGAGGACGGCACAAAGGTCATGCTCGACGGCGACACCCATTTGGAGGTGCGCCTGGGGACCGGTCGCCGCGAAGTGGCCCTGAGCAAAGGCGAGGCCTTCTTCGATGTCGCCCACGACGAGGCCAGGCCATTCACGGTCAGGACCGCCGCCGGCTCGGCCCGCGTGCTGGGCACGGCCTTCGACCTGGAGATCAGCGACGAGCGCGGGCCCGAGCGGCTGGAGTTGTCGGTGCATCGGGGGCGGGTGCGCCTGGCGCCCGACGGTCTGATCCGCCGCACCGCCGTGCTGACCGTCGGCCAGCGGGCCTTCGCCACCGAGGGACGGCTATCGAAGGTGAAGGCCTTCGACCCGGCCGCCGACGACTGGCGCTCGGGCTGGCTGGAGACCGACGGGGTGAGCCTGGGGCGGCTGGTCGAGCGGGTGAACCGGTCCTCCGAGCGCCGCATCGTCATCGCCGACCCCGAATTGGCCCGCCAGCGGGTGGCCGGTCGCTTCCGCCTGGACGAGCCGGCGACCCTGGTCCGCAACCTGGCGCTGGTTCACGGCTTCGAGGTCCGCGAAGCGCAGGGCGGCCTGGTGATCAGCCGGTGACATGAGCGCGTCGTCGCCGAAACTTCACAAAATTCCCTGTCCTGAAAGGGAGGGCGGCGACGTCTTCCCCGCCGAAGCCGGCCTGACGCCGCGCATTCGGGGATAGTACGATGACCTTCAAGACCTGGACCCTGTGGAGCACGGCCTCGGCCGCCGTCCTGATGTCGGCGACGACGGCGATGGCCGCTCCGGCGCCCAAGCCGGCCCTGGCCATTCCGGCCGGCGACCTGGCCACGGCCCTTCCGGCCTTCTCACGCGCCACGGGCCTGCAAGTCCTGGCCGATCCGGCTCTGCTGGCCGGAAAGCGCACCGCCGGCGTGCGCGGCGAGCTCGACGCCGAGACGGGCCTGAGCCAGCTGCTGCGCGGCACGGGCCTGACCTATGTCCGCAACGGCGGCGCGGCCGTGCTGCGTCCCGCCGTCCAGAAGATCTCGACCGCTCCGGCCCCGGCTCGCCGCGCCGAGGCCGCCGCGTCCGTCGCCGCCGCCGAACCGACCGCCGACGACAGCGCCACGGTTGAAGAGATCGTCGTCACCGGCGGCTTCGCCAACTCCTTGGCTCGTGCTTTGGCCGACAAGCGCAAGGCCGCCAATGTCGTCGACGCCATCTCGGCCGAGGACATCGGCAAGTTCCCGTCCAACAACATCGCCGAGGCGCTGCAGCGGGTGCCGGGCGTGGCCATCACCCGCGACCGCGGCGAGGGCCTGTTCGTCCGTGTGCGGGGCCTTGGCCCCAACTTCCAGATCGTCACCCTGAACGGCCGTAGCGCTGCGGTGAACGAGAACATGCGCGACAGCGGCCAGAGCGGCCGCCAGTTCCGCTTCGACACCCTGCCGTCCGAGCTTGTCGCCGGCGTCGAGGTCGGCAAGACCCCGCTGGCCTCGCTGGACGAAGGCGCGATCGGCGGCGTGGTCGACATCAAGACCTTTCGCCCGCTGACCCTGGGCAAGAACACCATCGCCGCCTCGGCCACCGCCAGCCATCCGGAGCTGGCCGGCGCCACCGACCCGCGCGTGTCGGGCCTGCTCAGCTGGGTCAACGACGACAAGAGCTTCGGCGCCCTGCTGGCTCTCGTCTACGACCAGCGCACCCTGCGCCAGGACCGCGTCACCGGCGTTAGCTGGAGCTACACCGACACCTCGACCACCCTGGGCAAGAGCCTGGCGGCGCAGGGGATCAAGCTCTATCCGACCGCCATCCGCCCGACCCTCGAGCGCGAGGACCGCGAACGCAAGGGCCTGGTGTTCTCGGCCCAGTACCGGCCGACCGACGCCACCGAGATCACCTTCGACGCCAGCTACACCCACCTCGACGACCACTATGACGAGCTGACCTACTCGGTCGACCAGACGGTCTCGACCCTGGTTCCGGGCTCGGCGGTGGTGCGCGACGGCACGCTGGTCGGCGGCACGGTCACCTCGACCAGCCAGATCGGCCGAGAGGTCAGCGACCTGGCCCACGACAACCTGATGCTGGCCATCAATGGCAAGCAGCGGATCGGCGAGTGGACCTTCTCTGGCGACGCGGCCTACGCCCGCGCCTACAGCGAGACCTCTAAGCCGATCACCCGCACCCGCCTGCTGGGCGCCATCGGCCAGACGACCTTCAACATGACCAAGGTCGACGACGATGTCCTGCCCAGCGTCACCCTGGCCACGGCGAACCTGTCGACCCCGTCACTGTTGCCGTTCCGCCGCATCGAGTGGCGCACCAATGACTCCCTGGACCTCGAAAAGGCCATCCAGGCCGACGCCGAGCGTCCGGTGCAGTGGGGTCCGTTCAGCCGCGTGGCCTTCGGCGTGAAGTTCCGCGAGCGTGAGCGCAGCTACAATCGCGCCGACATCAACTTCACCACCAACCTGGCGAACAAATATTTCGACGCCAGCTATTTCGAGGCCTTCCCGGCCGGCGACTTCCTGGGCGAGGTGGGCGGCAACCTGCCGCGAACCTGGGTGATGCCCGACCCGGAAAAGTTCTGGGCCCTGGCCGACAAGACCCAGAAGGGCACGGCCCGCGCCGACCAGCGCAATTCCTACTTCGTGTCGGAAGAGATCCTGGCCGGCTACGGCCTGACCGACATGGACACGGAGGTCTTCGGTCGTCCGTTGCGCGGCCAGCTGGGCGTCCGCGTCGCCCAGACCAAGCAGGTCTCGGCCGGCCACGCCGACACCGGCAGCGCCGCCATCCCGGTCCGCTACGAGAAGACCTATACCGACGTCCTGCCGACGCTGAACTTCGCCATGGACATCACCGACACCCTGCAGGCCCGCTTCGCGGCGGCCAAGGTGATCACCCGTCCGTCGCTGGCCGATCTGGCCCCGCGCCTGACGCTGAACTCGTCGGGCACGGTGCTGACGGCCGTCGGCGGCAATCCGCAGCTGCAGCCGTTCGAGGCCTGGCAGTACGACGCCACGCTGGAATGGTACTTCGCTCCGGGCAGCGCCCTGGTGGCCGGCGCCTTCTACAAGGACATCACCACCTTCGTTTACAGCCAGAAGACCAACATCGTCGTCGACGCCCAGACCTATCAGCTGACCTCGCCGACCAATGGTGGTGAAGCCAGCATCAAGGGCGTGGAGCTGGCTTACCAGCACCTGTTCAAGAACCTGCCCGCGCCGTTCGACGGTCTCGGCTTCCTGGCCAACTACACCTACACCGACACCGAAGCGACCTACTCGCCGACCCTGACGGACGAGATGGTCAATGTGGCCAAGAACAGCTTCAACCTGACCGGCTTCTACGAGAAGGACCGCATCGCCGCCCGCGCCAGCTACAGCTGGGTGGACGACGTGCTTCAGGACGTCGGCGGCGCCGGCCTGTCGGCCCTGAACGACGCGGCCTTCGGCTCGCTGGACGCCAGCGTCAGCTACAAGATCACCGACAACATCACCGCGGCCCTCGAAGGCCAGAACCTGACCAACGCCGCCCAGTGGCAGTTCGTGAAGGGCGGCTGGTTCGGCGGCTACACCCACTATGGCCGCACCGTCAGCTTCGGCCTGCGGGCCAAGTTCTAGGTCGGCTTTCCTCTTCCGAAGTTCCCCTCGACTGGCCCGCGCGCTCCCCCGCGCGGGCCTCTTTTTCTTTCGCAAGGAGCCTTCGCCCATGCGCGTTCTCGCCCGCCTGGCGCTCGCCGCCATGGCCGTTATTTCAGCCGCGCCCGCCGCCGCAGACACCCTGGAAAAGGTGGTTATCGTCACCCGCCACGGCGTTCGCGCCGCGATGTCGAGCCCGGAGCGCCTGGAGACGGCTACGGCTCGCCCGTGGCCGCGCTTTTCGGTCCCCGCCGGTCACCTGACTGCCAATGGCGCGGAGCTGTCGACGCTGTTCGGCGGCTACTACCGCGCGCTCTATGTGAAGCAGGGCCTGCTGGCCGTCGCCGACTGCGGCCAGGTCTATTACTGGGCCAACGTCACCCAGCGCACGATCGCCACGGCCGAGGCGCTGGGGCAGGGGCTGTCGCCCGGCTGCGCCGCGCAGGTCCACACCGTGGGCGAGGGCAAGGCCGATCCGATGTTCGAGCCGGTCGCGGCCGGCGTGGTCAAGCCCGACATCGCCAAGGCCCGCGCCGCCGTCGCCGGCCGGGTGGGCGGAGATCTCGCCGCCTGGAGCGCGGGTCATGGCGACGCCATCGCCAGCCTCGACCAACTTCTGATGCAGTGCGACGTCGCGCCGTGCCCGGCGGTCGCCGGCAAGCGCCGGGTGTACGACGCCAAGCCGGGCTTCTCGGCCGAGGCCGACGCCACGGTCGGTATCGATGGTCCGGAAGCCTTCGCCTCGGGGGTGACCGAGAGCCTGCTGATGGCCTGGGCCGACGGCCAGGACTTCGCGGGCCTGGGCTGGAGAGGGCTGAACGAGGCGTCGCTGCTGCGGGTCTTCCCGCTGCACCAGGCAGAGTTCGACCTGCGCCTGCGCACGCCCGAGGTCGCCCGGATCGGCGCCGGCCATCTGGCCGAGCGGGTATCGGCGACCTTGAACGATGGACCGGGCGCGGTCGGCGACGCCAGGGCGAAGATGGTGGTGATCGTCGGTCACGACGGCACCCTGGCGATGCTGGGCGGACTGCTGGGCCTGGACTGGGTGGCGCCGGGCTATCAGCCGGGCCAGATCGCGCCGGGCGGGGCGCTGGTGTTCGAGCGCTGGAAGCGCGACGACGGCGCGCGGGTGATCCGCGCCCGCTACACGGTGCAGAGCCTGTCGCAACTGCGCGAGAAGACGCCCCTGACCCTGGCCGCGCCGCCGGCCGTCTCGCCGATCTTCGTGCCGGGGTGCAGCGAGGCGAGCCTCGATTGTCCGCTGGATCGGTTCGGCGCGGTGGTGAAGGAGGCGATCGCCCACTAAGGGGGAAGCTGACACTGAAACCCTCTCTCTTAGAGAGAGGGTTCAAGAAAAGGGGAGCGACCAAAGCCGCTCCCCAACTCGTCTAGTGCACGGCCGACGTATCGGCGACCCGCGTCGGCTTGGGGGCCAGCCAGACCACCAGGGCCGCCACCACGAACAGCACGGCCATGGCCATGAACACCTGGTTGGTGGCCAGCATCACCCCCTGGCTCTGGACCATGTTGTCCAGCGTGCCGCGCGCCTGGTCAGCGCTCATCCCTAAGCCCTTCAGCTGGTCCATCGTGCCCTGCGCGCCGTTCAGCACGCCCGACAGTTCGTTGTGGTTGCGGCTGGCGCCGTCGGCCCAGACCGTGGTCACCACCGAGGTGGCGAAGGCCCCCGACAGCGTGCGGCAGAAGTTCATCAGGCCCGCGGCGCTGGCGGTCTCCTCGACCTTGACGCTGGCGAGGGCGAGAGCCGTCACCGGCACGAAGAAGAACGGCATGCCGAAGCCCTGGAACAGCAGCCAGTGGGCGATGTCGAAATAGCCCATCTGCTGGTTGGCCTGGGCCCGGAAGAAGGTCATGACCGCCATCCAGATCAGGCCCAGGAACACCAGCCGGCGGGCGTCGAACTTGGCCGACATGCCGGCCGCCAGCGGCGCGACCATGACGGCCGTGACGCCCAGCAGGGCCGAGACGTAGCCGGCCCAGGTGGCCGTGTAGCCCATGTTCTGCTGCAGCCAGAGCGGGTTGAGGACGTTGATCCCGAAGAACGCCCCGAAGGCCACGCTGAGGGTGATGACCGCCGCGGTGTAGCCCCGGTATCGGAAGACCCTCAGGTCGACGATCGGGTTCTCCTCGGTCAGCTCCCAGATCAGGAAGGCCGCGAAGCCGACGGCCGCGACGATGGCCAGGCCGATGATCATCGGCGAGGCGAACCAGTCGTGCTCCTTGCCGAGATCCAGCATGATCTGCAGCGCGCCGACCCAGACGACCAGCAGGCCAAGGCCCACCAGGTCGACCTTCGCGCGGGCCAGCGGCGTCTCGTGGCCCTTCAGCAGGTTCCAGGCGAACCAGGCGCAGGCTATGGCGATCGGCACGTTGATCCAGAAGATGAAGGCCCAGCCGACGCTGTCGCACAGGGCCCCGCCCAGGATCGGCCCGAGGATCGGGGCGACCAGGGTGGTCATGGCCCACAGGCCCGTGGCGGCGGCCGCCTTTTCCTTGGGGAAGACGCGCAGCAGCAGGGTCTGCGAAAGCGGCATCAACGGGCCGCCGCAGGCGCCCTGCAGGATGCGGAACAGCACTAGGAAGCCCAGCGACGGGGCCAGGCCGCACAGGAACGAGAAGATCCCGAACCCGATCATGCCGAAGACGAACACCCGGACCGCGCCGAAGCGGGCCGAGAGCCAGCCGGTCAGCGGCACGACCACGGCCTCGGCCACGGCGTAGGAGGTGATCACCCAGGTGCCCTGGCTGGGCGAGACGCCCAGGGCCCCGGCGATGTTGGACACCGAGACGTTGGCGATGGTGGTGTCGAGCACCACCAGGAAGTTGGCGGCGGCCAGGATCAGGCCGGCGAAGATCATCGCCGGCCCGCTGAGCGGCGCGGGTTCGGACGCCGCCCTTGCGGGGGCGGCTTGAGCGCTGGCCATGACGGCGGTCCTTGCTGCTCGGGTTTAGCCGCGGGTGTCGATCGTGGCCTTCATCGAAAGGCCCACGCGCAGCGGGTGGGCCTTCAGGTCGGCCGGGTCGATGGCGACGCGCACGGGCAGGCGCTGCACCACCTTGATCCAGTTGCCGGTGGCGTTCTGGGCCGGGATCAGCGCGAAGGCCGCGCCGGTGCCGCCCGACAGGCCGGCGACCTTGCCGTGGTAGGTGACCGAATTGCCGTAGAGGTCGGCGGTCAGCTCGACCGGCTGGCCGATCTTCACCTTGCGCAGCTGGCCTTCCTTGAAGTTGGCGTCCACATAGGCCGCGGCGATCGGAACCACCTGCATGACCGGCGTGCCGGCGGCGACGCGCTGGCCCACCTGGACGGCGCGCTTGGCCACGACGCCGTCGATCGGCGCGCGGATCACGGCGCGCGACAGGTCCAGCTGGGCCTGCTCGAACTTGGCGCGGGCGGCGGCGACTTCCGGGTTGGTGTCGACGGTCGTGCCATCGGTCAGGACGGCGTTGGCGGCCAGCGAGCCGGCGGCGGCGGCGCGGTTGGCTTGGGCTTGCGCTTGCGAGGCCTTGGCCGAGGCGAAGGCGGCCTGGGCGTTGGCGAAGGCGTTCTGGGCGCGGGTCAGCTCGTCGCCCGAGACGGCGCCGGTGGCGGCCAGGGCCTTGCGGCGGTCCAGGTCGATGCGGGCGCGCTCGAGGTCGGCCTGGGCCGAGGTCAGGCTGGCGGCGGCGCGGGCCTGGTCGGCGTCGCGGGCGGCGATCTGGGCCGACAGGCTCTGGTCGGTGGCGAGGTAGCCGCGCACCCGGCGTTCGGCGCGAGCCAGGTCGGCTTGAGCAGAGGCGAGCGCGATGCGGGCGTCGCTGTCGTCCAGCACGACCAGCACGTCGCCGGCCTTGACCACCTGCGTGTCATGGACGGCGACGCTGCGCACCGGGCCGCCGACCAGCGGCGTCACCTGGGCGACGTCGGCGCCGACATAGGCGTTGTCGGTCTCGACGTGGTGCGAGCCCACGAGGGCGTAGTAGGCGCCATAGCCGGCGCCGGCGATCAGGACGACGGCGGCGAGGCCGAGGAACAGCTTCTTGCGCTTGGCGCCGGCGGCGGCCTTGGCGGCGGCCGCCTTCTTGGCGTCCTGGGCGGGGGCGTCGGCGGAGGCTTCGGAATCGTACATGGGGGAGGGCTCCGGGAAACGGGTCAGGCGGCGCGGTAGCCGCCGCCGAGGGCGCGCACGAGCGCCACGTCGAGGGTGAAGGCGCGGGTCTCGAGGTCGGCGAGCGTCCGCTGGTTGGCGATCAGGGAGTCCTCGGCGGAGAGGACTTCCAGGTAGGTGGCCAGGCCGCCGCGATAGCGCTGCAGGGCGATGTCGTGGGCGGCCGACGAGGCGGCGACGGCCTTGCGGGTCTCGTCCAGGCGGGCGTCGAGGGCGCGGGCGCTGACGGCGGCGTCGGCGACGTCCTTCAGGGCTTGGGCCAGGGTCCCGTTATAGCTGGCGACGGCGGCGTCGTAGTCCGCCGCGGCGCCGCGATAGTTGGCCCGCAGCGCGCCGCCCTGGAAGATCGGCAGCCGCACGGCCGGACCGATCGAGCCGATGCGCGAACCGCCCTTGGTCAGGAGGTCGAGGCCCAGCGACTGCTGGCCGAAATAGGCCGAGAGGTCGACGTTCGGGTAGAACTCGGCCTTGGCCTCTTTGATCGACTGGCCGGCGGCCTCGGCGCGCAGTCGAGCGGCGACGACGTCGGGACGACGGCCGATCAGGTCGGCCGACAGGTTGGCCGGCAAGCCGAAGGCCTTCAGCGTTCCGACCTTCGGGCGCTGGAGGGCGAGACCCCGGTCGGGACCGGCGCCCAGGAGGGCTGCGATGCGGTTGCGGGTCAGGCCAACGGCCTCGTCGGCGGCGGCCAGCTGGGCGCGGGCCGAGGCCAGGCCCGCCTTCGACTGCTCGGCCGAGCCGCGGTTCTCCAGGCCGTTGGCGGCGCGGTCGGCGGTCAGCTGGGCCGTCTGCTCGCGGGTCTTGACCGCGTCGGCGGCCGCGTCGCGGTCGGCGAACAGCTGGGCCAGATCCGCATAGGCGGCCGCGACGCTGGTCGACAGCACGAGGCGCGCCTCGGCGGCGTCGGCCTTGGAGGCTTCGGCCTGCGAGGTCGCCGCCGCCAGGGCCGCGCGGTTCTTGCCGAAGAAGTCGAGCTCCCAGGAGAAGTCGAGCGTGGCGCGGCCGGTGTCGTTGTAGCCCTTGGGCACGAAGGCGGCCGGGATGCCGTTGTTGTAGCTCTGCTTGACCGAGGCGTAGGTCGCGCCGGCGCTGAGGCTGGGCAGGGTGGCCGAGCGGGCCTGGCCGGCCAATGCTTCGGCCTTGCGGACGCGGGCCTCGGCGGCGGCCAGGTCTGGCGAGCCGGCCAGGGCCTCTTCGACCAGGGCGTCGAGCTGGGCGTCGCCATAGGCGGTCCACCAGCGGTCGGCCGGCCAGTCGGCGGCGGGCGCGGCTAGGCTCTGTTGCGAGGCGTAGGCGTCGGGCGCCTTGAGCGCCTGGGCCGGCGGCAGCTTGGGCACGGCGGCGCAGCCCGCCAGGGCCGTCGTCGCCAGGAGGCCCGCGAGGGCCAGTTTAAGGGGGAAAGTCCGGGGGAGGGCGTTTGCCATCGGATTTGCTCGATATCAAACCGTACAGTGCGGTCCAAATATAACTTGACGTGACGGCGTCAAGTGAAAAGTGTACGGTCTGGTCCAGAAAACGCCTGGGCCTGGTTAACTGGCCTATCGGAGACGGGAGGAGGGCGCGTGCGCGTCAAGACCGAGGAAAAGCGCAAGTGCATTCTGGAAGCGGCCAAGGCCGTGTTCCTGGAGCGTGGCTTCCTGGGGGCGAGCATGGCCGAGGTGTCGGCGCGCGCCGGCGGCTCCAAGCAGACGCTCTACAGCTACTTCGCCTCCAAGGACGACCTCTTCGTCGCCACCATGCTGGAGAAGGGCGCCCAGATCATCGACCCGGTGTTCTCGACCTTCGAGACCGAGGAAGACCTGCGCACTGCGCTCAGCCGGTTCGGTCGGGTGTTCCTGGCGTTCGTGTCGAGCGAAGAGGTGCTGGCGTTCCGACGGATGATCATCGCCGAGGGCGCGCGTTCGAACCTCGGCAAGCTGTTCTTCGAGAACGGCCCCCGGCGCGGCTGGACGCGAATGACCACCCGGTTCGAGTGGTTCATGGAACAGGGCCAGATGCGGCGCGTCGACCCCTGGCAGGCGGCCATGCACTTCCAGGCGCTGTGCGAGTCCGGGGCGTTTTACCGCCTGCTCGAGGGCGTGCTGCCCGAACTGACGCCGGAGATGATCGACACGGCGGTCGACGCCGCGGTCGACGTTTTCATGCGGGCCTATGGGAACGAGGCGGCCGCCGGCTGACCTCGACTGTTGCGCCTGGGGCGATCTGGCGTAATCATTCTCTCGAAGGTTGACTTGCGGGGCGGGAATGGGGCGCAGCGGGCGGATCGCTGGATTGGCGGGCTTGACCGGCGCGGTCCTGCTGGTGGGCTGCGCCACGACGCCGGAGGCGCGTTTCGCCAGCCTGGGTCCTTTGCGCACCGCGCTAAGCACGCCGTCCCAGACGCTGCGCGAGCGGGCGGACCGCAACGACGCCAACGCCCAGATGGCGTTATCGCTGCTCTATCAATACGGACAGGGCGGCGTCGCCAAGAATCCCGTCCAGGCCACCCTGCTGCGCCAGCGCGCCACGGCCCAGCGGGGCTCGACGCCCATCACGACCTACATCGCCGGCATCAACGGCAAGCCCGGGCGGGTGTCGATGATCTTCGTGCCCCGCTACGACGTCTCGCCGGGCCAGGCCGCGTTCAACGCCGCCTGCGCCAATGCGCTCGCCAGGGGCGATCGCTCGCCCAAGGCCGTCGAGCCTTGCGGCGGCGAGGAGGGCTACGACTACCTGGCCGCCGCCTGGGGGCGCTAGGCGCTCGTTGCGCCGGCGATCAGGTCCAGGGCCTGCGCTTCCGAGACCACCTCGGCGTACTTGGCTTGCAGGTCGAAGAGGTTGGCTTCCTGCACCCGCTCGTCGCGGTCGCCGGAGGCTTCGCGCACCACGAACGGGATGAAGCCGTGCTGCAGGGCGTCCAGCGCGCTGGCGCGCACGCAGCCGCTGGTCGAGAAACCGCCCATGATCACGGTGTCGACGCCCATGGCTCGCAGGGTCGAGGCCAGCGGTGTGCCGAAGAAGGCCGAGGCATATTGCTTGGACAGCACGATCTCGCCCTCGATCGGGGTGATCTCCTTGGGAAACGCGCCCAGCGGCGAGCCTTCCTGGAAGGCCTTCAGCGCCGGCACCTTGCGATAGAACACCCCGCCGTCGCGGCCGCCGACCCCGGCCTGGTAGACGACGTTGGTCAGGATCACCGGGATCCCGGCCTTGCGGGCGGCTTGCAGCAGGCGGGCGTTGCTGGCGAGGGCCTCTTCCACGCCGGCATAGAGCGGCGAGTCCGGCAGCAGATAGGCGTCGACCACGTCGATGATCAGCAGGGCCGGGCTCTTGCCGAAGGCCAGGCGGCCGCCGAAGCCGGCCTTGTGGTAGTCCGCGTTCAGGTCTTCGGCCATCTCAAACTCCGCTCTTCCCCGCGAAGGCGGGGATCCAAGCTGACTCTCAAGGTTCACTTTGAAGGACGGCGTAGGTCCGTCCAATCCCGCTTGGATCCCCGCCTGCGCGGGGATGCTGGGGAAGAAGGAAGCGAAGGGGAGGTCCTAGACTACGCCCTGTTCGGCGAAGGCCTTCAGTTCGCTTTCGCTCACTCCCAGCTCGCTCCACACCGCCGCATTGTCCTGGCCGACCGCCTGCGAGGCGATGGCGCGGACGACGCCGGGGGTCTTGGAAAGCTTGGGCATGACGTTCTGCATCGGCAGTTCGCCCCAGCGCGGGTGGTCCAGCGTGATGATCGACTCCCGGGCCGCGAAATGCGGGTCGGCCAGCATCTCGGGCGCGCGATAGATCTTGCCGGCCGGCACGCCGGCCTCGATCATCCTGGCCTCGACCTCGTCGACCGTCAGGGTCTTGGTCCACTCTTCGATGAGGGCGTCGAGCGCCTTCATGTTGCGGCCGCGGTTGACGTGGTTGACGTAGTCGGGGTGCTGGGCCAGCTCGGGCTGGCCCATGGCCTTGCAGAGGCGCCCGAACACCGTGTCCTGGTTGGCGGCGATCAGGTAGTCGCCGTCCTTGCAGTGATAGACGTTCGACGGCGCGATGCCGGGCAGCACCGAGCCCGAGCGTTCGCGGATGTAGCCCATGACCTTGTAGTCGGGGACCAGGCTTTCCATGACCTGCAGCACCGCCTCGTAGAGCGAGCTGTCGACCACCTGGCCCTGGCCGGTCTTGTCGCGGTGGCGCAGGGCGGCCAGCGCCCCGAGGCACCCGTAGGTGGCCGCCAGGGCGTCGCCGATCGAGATGCCCATGCGCGAGGGCGCGCGGTCGGGATCGCCGACGATGTGGCGCCAGCCGCCCATGGCCTCGCCGATGCCGCCGAAACCGGCGCGGTCGGCATAGGGACCGGTCTGGCCGTAGCCCGACACCCGCACGATGATCAGGCCCGGGTTCTCGGCGTGCAGGATTTCGGGTGACAAGCCCCAGCCCTCCAGCGTGCCGGGCCGGAAGTTCTCGATCAGAATGTCGGCGGTGGCGATCAGCTTGCGGGCCAGGGCCTGGCCTTGCGGCACGCGCAGATTGGCCGAGACCGTGCGCTTGTTGCGGGCCACGACCTCCCACCACAGCGGATAGTCGCCGCGACCCCAGTCGCGCATCGGGTCGCCCTTGCCGGGCGGCTCGATCTTGATCACGTCGGCGCCCATGTCGCCCAGCAGCTGGCCGCAGAACGGACCAGCGATCAGCTGGCCCATCTCGACGACGCGTAGGCCCTTCAGGGGACCCGTGTTTTCAACCGTCATGACGCGCCTTACTCCGCCGCCAGGGCCAGCGGGGCGCTGCGCCAGACCGGCGCGCGGGGCGCCGGCAGGCCGGTCTGCTCGAGGCAGTTGGCGCGAAGCTCCTCGATCGAGGGGCCACGGTCGAACACTTCAAGCGGGCCGCGCTCGGACCGGATCTTGGCGCGCAGGGCCTCGGTCGCGGCCGCATCGACCTTGCCGGCGGCGTTCAGCACCACGCCGAAGCGCTTGGCGCCTTCGACGCTGACCAGGCCGCGCGAAACTTCCAGTTCGACCAGCTCGACCTCGCGCTCCAGCGGGTCGCCCCAGCCGCCGCCGCCCCAGGTGACGAAGTGCAGGAGGTCGCCCTTGTCGACCTGGATCCCGTCGCACTTGGAGGGCAGGGCGATGCTCTCGCCATTGGCCTTGTCCAGGCGCTTCCACGAGCGGGCGCCGGGGGCGCCGCCGTTGACGCCCCACGGCGGCACGAACCAGCGGTCGTCGTGGATGGCGATCGTTCCGGCTTCCGTGAACTTGTAGGTCATGTGGATGCCGTTGCCGCCCCGGAAGCGCCCGGCGCCGCCGCTGTCGGCCACGCTCTCGTAGCGCTCGATCACCATCGGGAAGTAGCGCTCGAGGAACTCGTTCGGAACGTTGGTGAAGCCCGGCCACAGCGAGTGACCGTCGGCGCCGTCGCCGAACGGACGGCCCGGAATGCCGCCGAAGCCGATCTGGAACAGCTGGAACCACTCGCCCTTGCCGTCGAAGCCCGAGAACATCAGGTGCGGCGAGCTCGAGAAGCCGGCGGCGCAGAGGAATTCCGGGGTCTTCTGGCCCAAGAGGGCGCCCAGCACGTCGAAGATGCGGCCGAGAGCGTGGGTGCGGCAGGAGAGGGCGGCCGGGAACTTCGGCTTCAGCAGGCTGCCTTCCGGGATCCGCACGTCGACGAGGTCGTAGAAGCCATCGTTGAACAGGATCTGCGGGTCGAAGACCATGATCATGTAGATGCCGAAGAACATCTTGAACATGTTCTCGTTCAGCAGGAAGTTGATCGAGCTGTCCGACTGCGGATCGGTGCCGTCGAAGTCGAGAACGACCTTCGAGCCCTCACGCCACATGGTGCACTTGATCTTGAACGGGCCGGCGCCCTTGCCGTCGTCGCAGATGTAGTCCTCGAACGACACCGGGGCCTCGCCGATCGCGGTCGAGATCAGGTGGGCCATGGCGCGGTGGTTGCGGGCCAGCAGCTCGTCCAGGGCGCTGGCGAACACGTCGTCCCCGAAGCGCTCGCAGATCTCGACCACCCGGCGGCCGGCCACGCGGCACGAGGCGACGATGGCGTGCAGGTCGGCCTTGAACCATTCGGGCATGCGCGACTGGTGGGCGGCGATCCGCACGATGTCGCTCTGCAGCTCGCCCTTGCGGTAGAGCTTCACCGGCGGCAGGCGGAAGCCTTCCTCGAAGATCGAGGCCGCGTCAGTGGGCAGCGAGCCGGGCACCTTGCCGCCGACGTCGGTCATGTGGCCGAACATCGCCGACCAGGCCACCAGGCGCCCGTCGCGGAAGATCGGAGCGATGCACAGCTGGTCGGACGCGTGGCTGATCGCGCCCTCGACCGAGTAGGGGTCGTTGACGAGGATGATGTCGCCTTCCTCGATCTCGCCGTCATAGCCCTTGAGGAAGCCGTCGATGAACGAGCCGAACTGGCCCACCACCATGCGGCCGTCGCGGTCGGCAATCAGCGGGAAGGCGTCGCCCTGCTCGCGGATGCCGGGCGACAGCGCGGTGCGGAACAGGGTGGCGTCCATCTCGACGCGGGCGTTGCGCAGGGCGTTCTCGATGATGTCGAGGGTCACCGGATCGACGGCGACCTTGCCGAAGGGCGTGGAATTGGTTTCCAGGATGCGCGCGGGCATGTGTCAGCCCTCCTTGGTCGGGTTGATCAGGATGACGCCGTAGGCGTCGACGAGCGCCTCGCAGTCGGGGAGCACCAGGGTGGTCGAATCCATCTCGGTGATGATCGCCGGACCCGGAACGCGGTCGCCGGCGCGGAGCTTGGAGCGGTCGTAGATGGCGGCCGGCTTCATGCCGCCGTCGGCCCAGACCTCGTGGTCGCGGATCTTGGCGCGCGACGGATCGCCGTCGCCCTTCTCGATCTCGAGGCTGGGGATTTCCTGCACCTTGCCCATGGCGACGGCGCGCAGGTTCACCAGCTCGTGCTCGGCGTCCATGTTGAAGGTGAAGAGGCGGCGGTGCTCGTCGTCGAAGGCGGCGGCCAGGCGTTGCAGCCCGCCGTTCTTCAGGCTGTCCAGCGTCACGTGCATCGGCACTTCGAAGGCCTGGCCGTGATAGCGGACGTCGATCTCGAAGCGGGTCTCGATCTCGGCGTCAGTGACGCCGTCGGCCTTCAGCGTGTCGCGGATCTGGCCGTCCATCTCGCCGAACAGGCCGAGCACCTCGGCCTCGGTCGCCGCCGACAGGCGCTTGGAATAGGAGCGGGCCGTTTCGGTGCGCATGCGGGTGGTGGCGTCGCCCAGGGCGCACAGTACGCCCGGCGAGACCGGCGACACGGCCGGCCACGAGCCCATCAACTTGGCCACGGCGTTGACGTGCAGAGGGCCCGCGCCGCCGAAGCCCATCAAAGCAAAGTCGCGCGGGTCATAGCCTTGCTGCACCGAGATCATGCGCAGCGCGCCGAACATGTTCTCGTTGACGATGTCGATGATGCCGCGGGCGGCCTCGTAGAGGTCGATGCCCAGGGCGTCGGCGATGGTCTGAACCGCCGTGCGGGCCGCTTCGCGATCCAGCTTGAAAGCGCCGCCCAGCAGGTCTTCGGGCAGATAGCCGAGCACGACGTTGGCGTCGGTGACGGTGGGGGCCGTACCGCCCTTGCCATAGGCGGCCGGGCCCGGCGCGGCGCCGGCCGACTCGGGGCCCACGCGCAGGGCGCGGGTCAGTTCCGGCACCTTGGCGATCGAGCCGCCGCCGGCGCCGACCGTCTTCACGTCCAGCGACGAGGCGCGGACCGTCAGGTGGCCGACGTCGGTGGTGCGCACGCGGCGCGGCTCGCCGTTCTCGATCAAAGCGACGTCGGTCGAGGTGCCGCCGACGTCGAGCGTGAGGATGTTCTTCAGGCCCGAATTGCGGGCCACCCACAGGGCGCCGGTGACGCCGCCGGCGGGACCCGACATCAGCAAGGACACCGGATGCTCTTCGGACTTTTCCGACGACATCAGGCCGCCGTCCGAGCGCAGCAGGGCGATGCGGCCCTGCATGTCGAGGCCCCGCAGCTTGTCGCGCAGGTTCTTGACGTACTTGGAGACGACGGGGCGGACCGAGGCGTTGGCGACCGTGGTCAGGGTGCGCTCGTATTCCTGCATTTCCGGCAGGACCTCGTGCGACAGCGAGACCAGCACGCCCGGCAGGATCTCGGCGGCCAGCTCGGCGACGCGGCGCTCGTGCGAGCCGTTGAGATAGGCGTTCATCAGGGCGATGGTCACCGCCTCGACGCCCTGGTCCTTCAGCCTGGTCAGCTGGGCGCGGACGTCGGCCTCGTCGAGCGGGCGGATCTCCTTGCCCACCGCGTCGATGCGGCCCTTGATCTCGACGGTGTCTTCCAGCTTGGCCAGCGGTTCGGGCTTCGGCCAGATGATCCAGGCGGCGAGGCCCCCCGGCACCAGCGAGCGGGCGATCTGCATCACCTGATGATAGCCCTCGGTGGTCACCAGGCCGACGCGGGCGCCCTTGCCCTCGAGCACGGCGTTGGTGGCCACGGTGGTGCCGTGCAGGAAGACGTCGACGTCCGACGGCTTGACCCCGGCCTTCTCGCAGACCGCGTTGACGCCGGTCATCACGCCGACCGAGCTGTCATGCGGGGTCGATGGCGTCTTGTGCCGCCAGAAATCGCCCGTCGCCTCGTTCAGCAACAGCAGGTCGGTGAAGGTCCCGCCTACGTCCACGCCCAATCGGTAAGCCATCGTCAGCCTCTATTGCTGGCGCGCCAACTCCCCCCAGGGTGACGGCGCGACGCCTATGGGGCGACATTCCCCCGATCGGGCGGCGCGCGCCGGATCGGGGGAGGGGTTTCACCGCTGTGCGGGCGCCATCAGAACTTCACGGCGAGCTCGACGCCGAAGGTCGCGCCGGCGGCGGGCGAGGCGAAGTTGCCGCCGAACTCCGGCGCCGGGATCACCTCGGTCAGGTACTTCTCGCCGGTCACGTTCTTGCCGAAGGCCGTGACGCTCCAGGTGTCGGCTTCCAGGCCGGCCCGCAGGTCCAGCGTGGTGTAGGCGTCGCGGCGGCTCTTGGCGTAGTTGGCCCGCCCCAGGGCGCCGTAGCTCAGTTCGAACACTGTGGGCGCGTCCTGGTCCTGCACGACGTGGAACCAGGTCGGTCCCGTGCCGCGCACGTCGGCCCGCAGGCGCAAGGCGAGGTTGTCGGGCAGCGGATGGACGTAGTCGGCCGCCAGGTTCCAAGTGTAGCGCGGCGTGTAGGGCGACTCGTTGCCGATGGTGTCGGGCCGCACGCTATTCTTGCGGATCTCGCTGTCGGTATAGGCGCCCGAGGCCTCCAGCGTCAGGCGCGAGCTTGCCTTGTAGCGCAGGCCCAGCTCCGCGCCCTTGATCCGCACCTCGTCGATGTTGGACACCACGCGCAGCAGGCCGAACGGGCCGACGAAGAACTCGAAGAACTGCATGTCGTCGACGTCGGTGTGATAGGCGGCCGCGTCGATGGTCAGGCGGCCGTCTAGCATCCGGCCCTTGGCCCCGATCTCGAAGCTGCTGGAGACCTCCTTGTCGAAGTCGTCGCGGATGCTCACCGGCTTGTAGCCGGCCGCCGTGCGCACCGGATTGACGAACAGGTTGACGGTGGCGGCGCTGCCCTGGCTGTTGAAGCCGCCCGACTTGAAGCCCACGCCCCAGTCGCCATAGAGCGTCCAGTCGTCGCTGGCCTTCCAGCGCAGAGCGATCTTGGGCTGGACCTGGTCGTAGGTCTTCTTCTGGTCCTTGATGCCGCCCGGATTGATCGTGGCGTCCAGGCCCGGGTTCAGCGCCGCGCCGCCGGTGTAGGGCGGGCCGTTGAAGTCGATGTACTTGGTGCGCGCCGTCGTCGGCACCAGGTTGTGCACCTTGCGCTCCTCGCGGTCGTAGCGCAGGGCCAGCGAGCCTTCGAGGCCGGGCGTGATGTCGTAGGCCAACTGGCCGAACACGGCGGCCACGTCGCTGCGGAAGTCGTCCCAATAGAGCTGCTCGGTCGAATAGGCCGAGGAGGCGGGCACGTAGAGCACGCGCGGAACCTCGCCGCCGCCGTCCAGGCCGGTGGCCACGCCGACCTCGCGGTCGATGCGGAGGGCGTAGGCGCCGACCATCCAACGCAGAGGCTGGTCCGAGCGCGAGGTCAGGCGCAGTTCGCCCGAGACGTCGCTCTGGTCGCGCTTCTGGTACTGATAGCCGTCGCAGGCGGTCGGCGTGTAAGGGCCGAAGAACGAGCCCGCCGCCGTCGGCGCCAGGTACTGCGGCGCGGGCAGGGTGATCCCCTTGGCGGTGAGGTTGGCGATCGAGGCCGCGCAGGCGGCGCTGGCGTTGAAGAAGCCGAACGAGGCCGAGGTGCCGTCGGCGACCAGGTCGTTGTCGATGTCGGAATAGAGCGTCCAAGCCGTCAGGGTGGCGAAGCCCAGGTCCCGCTCCAGCTTGGCCGAGACCTCCAGCGCCTGCTGCTCGTTGGTGTGCGGCACGTTGTTCTGGAACGCGAAGTGGTGGTCGTTGACGTCCTCGTAGTAGGAGGGCGTGGCCAACACCGAGGCGAACGAGGGCAGGGCGAAGACGGCGTTGTAGGCGATCGAGCCGGCGGTCAGTTCGCCATAGCGAGCCTTGAGGTCGAGCTTGGTCTTCTCGTCCAGGCGGGCCACAAGACGGCCGTTCAGATTGTAGCCCTCGAAGCGGTCGACCGCGCCGCCGCCGAAGTCGCTGCCCCAGAAGCCGTCGGTCCTGCGGAAGTCGGCCGACAGGCTGCCCGAGATCCGTTCGCTGAGCGGCCCGGCCACGCGGATGTCGCCGGAAAAGCTGTCACGGTTGCCGACGCTGATCTTGCCCGCGCCTTCGAAGGCCTCGCCGGGTTCGACGGTCGAGACGATGATCGCGCCGGCGGCGGCGTTGCGGCCGTAGACCGCGCCTTGCGGGCCCTTCACCACCTCGATCTGGCGCAGGTCCGAGAACTCGCGGTTGAAGGCGGCTGGGTTGGCCATCTGCACGCCGTCGACGACGAAGGCGAACGAGGCCTGGGCGTCGCGGGCGCCGTTGACGCCGCGGATATTGACCTGGGCGTCGCCCTGTTCGGCGGCCTGCACCAGGCTGACGCCCGGGGTCAGGGCCACGAAGTCGGCGGCGCGGGCGACGCCGGCGGCTTCCAGCGTGGATTGGCTCAAGGCCGAGACGGCGGCGGGCACGTCGCGCAGGTTCTCGGCCCGCTGGCGGGCGGTGACCATCACCTCGTCGACGGCGGTGGGCGCCTCCTGCGCGGACGCGGCAGTCGTCCACGCCAGGGCCAATAGCGAAGCGCCCATCAGGGCGGCGGTTTTATCAGGTTTCATCGATCAGGCTCCCCTCCAATGATCGGGGAGGAGCTTGCGCCGCATACCGATGTTCGCCGCGCGGTCGCGCGCGCTCCCCGCCTGTCGGGCGCCGGGGGCGGGGCGCTGGCTTCGCGGGCGCCGCCACGCATCCTCGCGCGCCATGCCTGCCCGCCTCGCGGGCGTCCGCCGGGAGACACGCCATGACCGCCAGCATCGAGATCGTCGAGGTGTCGCCCCGCGACGGCCTGCAGAACGAAAAGGCAATGGTCTCGGCCGGCGACAAGGCCGCCCTGGTGCTGAAAGCGGTCGAGGCCGGCGCCCGGCGGGTCGAGGCGGTCAGCTTCGTCAATCCGCGCGCCGTGCCCCAGATGGCCGACGCCGACGAGGTGATGGCCCGGCTGCGCGGCCAGCAGGACCTGCGCGCGCGGGGCGTGTCGCTGATCGGCCTGGTGCTCAATCGCCGGGGCCTGGACCGCGCCATCGCCGCCGATGTCGACGAGGTCAATTTCGTGGTCGTGGCCAGCGAGACCTTCAACGCCCGCAATCAGGGCGTCCCGATCAGCGAGACGCTGCGTCAGATTTCCGAGGCGCCGCAGGTCGCCCGTCAGGCCGGGCTGAAGCTGGGCGTCACCATCGCCGCGGCCTTCGGCTGTCCGTTCGAGGGCGAGGTGGCGGTCGAGCACGTGGCGCGTATCGCCGCTGAGCTGGCCGACTACGGAGTCACCGAGATCACCCTGGCCGACACCATCGGCGTCGGCGACCCGCTGGCGGTCGAGACCCGCTTCGGCGCCGTTCGCGCGGTGGCGCCGGGCGCGGTGCTGCGCGCCCACTTCCACAACACCCGCAACACGGGCCTGGCCAACGCCTTCGCCGCCTGGCGCTCGGGCGTGGAGAGCCTCGACGCCTCGATCGGCGGCATCGGCGGCTGCCCGTTCGCTCCGGCGGCGACAGGCAATGTGCCGACCGAGGACCTGGCCTACATGTTCGCGCGGATGGGCGTGTCGACGGGGCTGGACCTGCCGAGCCTGATCGAGACGGCCAGCTGGCTGAAGGGCGTGCTGGGCGCGCCGGCTTTGCCGGGGATGGTGTCTAAGGCGGGAGGATTTCCTTCGTGACCCTTCTCCCCTTGCGGGAGAAGGTGGCGGCGAAGCCGACGGATGAGGGGTCTCTCAAAAAGCAAACGCCGCGAAAGCTGATCGGCTCTCGCGGCGTCTGAGGTCTGTGCGACCCCTCACCCGACCTCCTTCGGAGGCCACCCTCTCCCGCAAGGGGAGAGGGATCAGTACTTCAGTCCAACCGCCACGCTCGCGCCATCGGCGCCGACGTCCACGGCCGAGTCCTCGAACTTGGGCGGGCCGAACCTCGCCTTGGGATCGCGCGACAGGCCTACGCCGTCGGCGGGCAGGCCAAGGGCGGTCTTCTTCATCACCCCGTCGCCGTCCTGGTCGTGGAAGGCCAGGAACGACCAGCGGCCCGCCGGCAGGCTGGCGAACTTGGCGCTTACCGCTCCCGAGGCGGCCGGGACCTTCACATTGTAGGGGCAGGTCTTCAGGAACGTGGCCTTGTCGCAGGCCGACACCACGACCTGGCCCTTGGTGTTCTGGACCCCCGAAACCTTGACCTCCACGGAGGCTGCGTGAGCAGCCCCCGTGACGGCCAGCGCGGCGACGAGGATGAGGATGCTCGGTCTCATGCGCGTCGCTCCGGCTATTGGGCCGCGGCCGGCGCGGAGCCGCCGTGGCGCTGTTTCAGGGCCTCGGCCCGCACCCGCTCGCCATCGACCAGCGGCACGGTCTTGAGCAGGAAGTCCTTGGCTTCCGCAGGGTTGGCGCGGTCGGGCGAGGGGATCACCATCGCCCGCTTGCCCTGGATGTCGCGCTCCATGGCGTCGACGTCCAGCGCCCAGCCCTTCTCGATCAGCTCGCGGCGCTTGTTGCGCCAGGCCACCATGATGCCGTCCGACTTCACGCTGACTTCCTCGTGCAGATAGACGGGCAGCAGCTCGGGGCAGACCTTCTCCATGATCACGCGGTCCTGCTCGAAGATGCGCAGGGTGCGGCGGCGGCTGTCGCCGTCCCAGATCTTCTGGGTCAGGAAGTTGCGGGCCATGATCCAGCGGGTGATCGTGGTGGTCTCGTCGATCGGCGTGTTGACGTCGAAGATCACCGTCGACCAGGTTGGCGTCGGGCGGATCTGGATGCGCACGTGCGCGCCCGAGACGTGGAAGCCGTTGCGCACGGTGACCATGCTGCGCTTGGCCTTGCGGAAGAACTTCCACATGCCCTTGTACTCGGGCGGCACGAACTTCAGCTCGGCATAGGCCGACCACTCGTCCTGCTCGAGCGTGAACTCGTGCACCTGCGGGGCTTCCTTGTCGCCGAAGCTGGGGTGGACGAAGGCCGCGTGCGAGGGGTCGATGCCGTTCTCGGTGATGCGGGCGTAGTTGGCCTTCCACTCGTAGGTGCCGCGGATGCAGCGCCAGGCCGGATCCTCGAACTCGGGGAAGGGCGGCAGGGGCGGGCGCTCGGCCTCGGGCAGGTCGCCCATGAACACCCAGATCATCCCGTACTTCTCCTGCACGGGATAGGAGTCGACCTTGGCGCGCGGCGGGATCTTCACGCCGGGCTCCTGCGACGGGATCTTCACGCACTTGCCGCCGCCGTTGAAGCGCCAGCCGTGATAGGGGCACTCGATGGCGTCGTCGACGACCATGCCGCTGCCCAGCGAGGCACCGCGGTGAATGCAGACGTCCGACAGGCAGCTGACCTTGCCCTTGGAGTCGCGGAACACCACGAACTCCAGGCCCAGCATCTTCACCCGCTTGTGGCCGCCATTGGGAATTTCGTCGCTGTACTCGGCGACGTACCACTGGTTCTTGATCATGGCGCCTTCTCCGGCTGCGGGGCGGCGGGGGCCGCCAGACCGCGAAGAATGAGGTTTGGTATCTTGGTGTCGTCCCAGTCGTCGAGATCGACGCCGTCGCGCAGGACGACCAGCTTCTGCGAAGGCACGATCCAGAGCCGCCGCTTGCCCCAGCCGTCGAGGAAGATGGCGTCCTCGGCGGCGATCGGCTCGGCCGAGACGCTGGCCTTGTCGGGACGCTCGGGCGAGTAGATGCGGTTCTTGGCGAACGGACGGCCGCGCCAGATCTGGAAGCCGTAGCCCGGATTGGCCTTGCCCGGCGCGCTCATGGCCGCGACGTAGTCGGCGGGCAGGACCTGCTTGCCCTCGAACGACCCGCCATTGGCCAGCATGATCCCGATGCGCATCCAGTCCTGGACCTGCGAGATCATGCAGCAGTCGCCGTGCGCCAGGCCGCCTTCCTTGGCCAGCCACAGCGAGCCGTCGTGCATGCCCAGCGGCTGGAACAGCTTCTCCGACATGTAGTCGGCGAAGGTCTTGCCCGTGGCCCGCTCGACGATGACGCTCAGCGCCACCGGGTCGGGATTGTGGTGGCCGAACACCGTGCCCGGCGGGTGCACCGCCTTGAGGGCCAGGTTGTCCTTGGCCAGGTCCGGCGACAGGAAGGTGCGGATGGTGCTGGACCAGGGGGCGTAGGAATAGTCCGGCGGCTCCAGGCCCGACGACATCTGCAGGAGGTCGCGGATGGTGATCTTCGAGCGCTCGTCGTCCTTCCACTCGGTGATGAAGTCGGCGGCCGGCTGGTCGACCGACTTGATCTTGCCATCGGCGATGGCCGCGCCGATCAGCATGCCGGTCATGGTCTTGGTGAAGGAGTGGGCCTTCATCACGCTGTTGGGGCCAATGCCGTTCCAGTAGCGCTCGTAGACGATGGCGCCGTCCTTGACCACGATCAGCGCGTCGGACTTGCGCGCGCCCGCATAGCTCGCCGCGGCCTCCAGCGCGGCGGGATCGATCCCGGCCGCTTCCGGCGTCGTCTTCGGCAGCGCCGCGCCGGGCGCGCCCTTCACCACGGCGACCGGCTTGTACCAGTCGATCGGCGGTTCGAGCGGGTTGACCGTCAGGGCGCGGAAATAGCGGTTCCAGTAGAGCGGGGCGGTCGCATAGGTCGCCGCGCCCGCCAGGACGACGGCGCTAAGGCCGATCAGCAGGATCTTGCGCTTCTTCACCTCAGGCCGCCTTCACTTCGGCAATGGACGTCACGCCGAACGGGATGTCGAGCTTGACGCTGGCGACCAGCTCGCCGCTGTCCAGCGCGATCTTGGCCAGTTGCCCTGAGAAGAAGTCGCCGGCCCAGAAGTGGGCACCGTCGTCGGTGACGCGCAGGAACGACCAGCCGCGGCCTTCCGGCACGGCGTAGGTGCGCACCACCGAACCGTCCTGAGCCACGAGGCGCACTTCATTGCCGCAGCTGACCAGCACGTCGTCGCTGGGCGTGGCGGCGATGCCGAACACCATGCCCGGCGGGTCGGTGCGTACATAGAGCGGCGAAAGCTGGGCGTCGGCCTCGATGTCATAGCGGAAGACGGTGTTGCCGGTCTCCGAGACGTAGGCGGCCGTCTTGCCGTCCGACAGCACGGTCAGGTGGGTGACGCCCAGGAAGCCCATGACGCCGCCGTGGTACTCGGGACGATAGAAGCGCACCACGCGGCCGTCGGCGTCGAACCGCACCAGACGGCCGTCACCGGTGAAGGGCGGGGCCTGGCCCGAAAGATGCTCGCCGGCCAGCGAGCCGCCATCGGGCAGGAAGACCATCGAGCCAAGGCCTCGGCCGGGGAGCAGCGAGGCCTGGCCGGGGACGCGGCGGCCCGCGGCGTCGATGCGGGTCACGTTGCGGGCGAACGGATCAAGGGCGTTGAGCTCGCCGGTGCGGGGATTCACCGCCAGGCCCGAAACCATGCCGAAATCGCCCGTATGCAGCGCCGCCTTGATCTGCAGGTCGGGTCCCAGAAGCAGGATCCGCGACAGGCCCAGCTTGAGCTTGTCGTCGGTGACCATCGTTGCGGCTACCCAGAGGTCGCCCGCCTGGGGATTGACGGGGAGGGAAAGAGGGTCGCCGAACATATAGAGGGTCTCCGTGCGCTCAGGCCCGCGCTTGGCGGGATGCTCGGAGGCTTTCAAAAAGGGACCGACCGGTCAATTTTTCAATCGGCGCTATCCACCTGGCGAGAAGTCGCGGTGTCGACGCCGGTCTGGTAGCGGCCCATCACGTGGTCCAGCATGCCCACGACCCGTTCCCACGCCACGTCGTCGTGAAGGTCGAAGCCGAAGAAGTTCGGTTCGAACTTGGCGCGCATGCCGACGTAGGAGACAGCTGACAGCATCGTCATGGCGATGGCCAGCAATTCCTTGTCCTCGCTGCGCTGGCCGATGAAGAGGCGCTCATATTCTTCCCAGATGCGTATGCGCACGGCGGTGACGGCGTCGCGCAGCTCGGGCGGGCCCGCGAATTCGCCGGCCATGATCGTGGCCACGGCCGGATGGGCGCGCAGGGACGAGGCGTAGGTCCGCACCAGCATGCGCAGGCGCTCCATCGGCGGGCGCTGGTGAAAGGTCTCCAGCGGTTCGTCCAGCATGTCGGAGAGTCGCGGCCAGATCCCGGTGCGACGCACCCAGGCGTCAGCCACCCCGCCCAGGCCGCCGAAATAGTCATAGATTTGTTTCTTGCCGACGCCGGCTTCCTTGATTAGGGCATTCACACCCGCGTCGTGGACGCTTCCGCGCTCCATAAGACGCCCGAACGCCTCCACGATCGCTGCTTCTGTGGCGATCCGGCGCGATTGCCGAGGCTTGGTTGCGGGCGCTACGTCTGTCAGCATGGCGGGACTTTCCTGAACTCCTATCCGATGGACGGACAAACGCTTTATCGCAAGACCTGTATTGGTCCGGCTCCATCATCTTGACCGTCGGGGAACAGTCGCGGGGAACGCGGCGGGGTGTGGTCAAGATTTGAAGAGGGGAGTCATGACCAAGTCAGCTATGAGTATCTATGGCGCGAGCGCGAGCGCTCTTACGCTTCTGATTTGTTCGGGGCAAGCCCTCGCGCAAACGACGACTTCAGAAGATATGACGGTGATTGGGGAGATCACCGTCACGGCGCGTAACAAGTCTGAATCTCTGCAAGAGGTTCCGATCACGATCAACGCGGTCTCGGCCGAGACGATCGAGCGTCGCAATATTTCCGACATCAGCCGCGTGGCTCAATCCACCGCCGGCCTGACTTTCGATCAGGGCCTGACGCCCAGCGACACGCGCCCGGCGATCCGCGGCGTGCAGGCCGTGCGCGGCCGTCCGAACGTGGCCATCCTGGTGGATGGGGTCGACACGTCGTCGGAAGCCTTCGCCACCGCCGGCGGCGGCGCCCTGGCGTCCCTGCGCTTCGTCGACGCCGAGCGCATCGAGATCGTGAAGGGTCCGCAGAGCGTGCTCTACGGCCGTTCGGCCTTCTCGGGCGCGATCAACTACATCTCCAAGCGTCCGAACCTTGGCGAGTTCGAGGGCAAGCTCAGCCTGGAGGCCGGCGACTTCGGCCTGAAGGAAGGCAAGGTCTCGCTCTCGGTCCCGCTCGTGCAGGACAAGCTGGCGATCAACCTGAACGCCGGCGCCTGGGAAAACGACGGTCAGTACCTCAACAGCGTCAGCGGCAAGCGCGTCGGCGGCGGTGAAGCCAAGGGCGCGGCCTTCAGCGTGCTGATGAAGCCGACCGAGAAGCTGAGCGTCTTCGCCCGGGTGCAGACCTCGCACGAAGAATACGACCAGATGGCCCGCGCCTACATCACGGCGGTGAACCCGCGGACCGGCACGGCCAACACCGCCAATCTCGGCGTCGCGGTCACCGATCCCAGCAACAATCGCCCCGGCTTCACGGTCAAGGGCGACCTCAGCGACGCCGCGGTGGTCAAGAGCCAGACCATCGCCTACTCGCTGGATCCGCGCACGGGCAAGGACTTCAAGGGCACGGTCACGGATGCGACCCGCGCCTCGTTCGAGGTCAACTACGAGAGCGACTGGGGCACCTTCACCTCGCTGACCGGCATCACCCGCGGCGAGACCACCCAGATCCAGGACTTCGACAACTCCAACAACAGCCTCAGCGGCAATGTCCTGCCGCTCTATGCGGGCATGGCGCCGTTCTACGGCTCGCTCTACCAGTACCTGGGCTTCCTGCGCGCCTATGGCGTCAACTACTCGACCGTCGCGCCGACCGGGGGCCTGCCGGCCATCGGCTTCTCGGTGATGCTGGACGATGACTTCGACACCAAGCAGCAGAGCCAGACCCTGCGCTGGAGCAAGGACTTCGGCAAGCTGCGCACCTCGCTGGAAGGCCTGTACTTCCACGAGACCGCCAGCCAGATCAACAAGGACCAGTTCTGGATGCGCGAGGGTTCCGACCCGCGTCTGACCATCCTGACGGCGCTCTTCATGGGCGGCGGCGCCACGGCGACCGGGGCCTTCCAGGCGCCGACCACGACCGCGAAGGCCACGGCGGACTATCCGCTGAAGATCTCGCGCGAAACGGACTCGCTGTCGTGGGCCGGCAGCGTCGAATACGACGTCACCGACGCCCTGACCCTGCGCTTCGACGGTCGCTATATCGAGGAACGCGTCGCCTATCGCGGCAGCCCGTACCAGCCGATGTACTACCGTCTGTTCGGCGTGCAGCTGGTCTGCCTGCAGCAGCTGGGCTGCGCCGCCGGTCCGGCCGGCACCGTCGCCGCTCGCAACGCCCAGCTGGCCAGGACCACCCAGATCGACAAGAAGACCGTCCGCGCCGACGCCTTCACGCCGAACTTCGTGGCCAACTACAAGCTTACCTCGCGCAACTCGGTCTATGCGTCGTACGGCGAAGGCTTCAAGCCGGGCGGCGTCGACACCACCGGCACCAGCGGCAGCGTCGACTCCACCTTCAAGCCGGAAAAGCTGCAAAGCTTCGAAATCGGCTCGAAGAACGTCTTCCTCGACGGCGACCTAGTCCTGAACGGAGCGATCTTCTTCAACCGCTACAAGAACCAGCAGATCGGCACCACCAAGGTGCTCGGCGGCACCTCGGTGCCGTCGGTCGAGAACGCCGGTGAAAGCGAAAGCAAGGGCATCGACCTGACCAGCGACTGGCGGGCCACCCACTGGCTGACGCTGAGTGGCAACTACACCTACACCGACGCCGAGTTCACCGACTACAAGGTCCCGACCCCCGGTTACTTCGACCGGATCGAGTCCACCAACGGCGACTACACCGGCAAGGCCGTTCCGCTGACGCCCAAGCACAGCTTCAACATCTCGGCGCTGGTCACCGGCGAGCTGCCGAAGATGTCGAACTGGTCCTGGACCGCCGAACTGTCGGGCCGCTACCAGTCCAAGCGCTACATGACCCAGAACAACCTGACCTGGCTGCCGAGCTACTTCGTCTCGGATCTGCGGGCCGGGATCACCGACGGGTCGTGGGGCATCGATCTGGCCGTCACCAACCTGTTCGACGACGACACCCCGAAGAACGCCATCGCGGCGACCGACTTCGGCTTCTTCGATCTGAACAACAACACGCCGCCGCGCTCCTACGTGGTTTCTCTGCCCGAGAAGCGCGCCGCCTCGATCCGCATCAGCAAGACCTTCTGATCGCGCTGATCGCGTGACCTTCAAGGCCCGGCGCCCCTGCGCGCCGGGCCTTTTCCTTGCCCCCAAAGTTCTTTC
This sequence comes from Caulobacter endophyticus, assembly GCF_029543245.1. Classification (GTDB taxonomy): domain Bacteria; phylum Pseudomonadota; class Alphaproteobacteria; order Caulobacterales; family Caulobacteraceae; genus Caulobacter; species Caulobacter endophyticus_A. The sequence continues at coordinate 57,402 of NZ_JARQWV010000006.1, read as the reverse complement.
TGGAGTTCCCGATGGCAGCGCCCAAGAACCCCGAGCGGTTCGGCATTCTGGCGACCGAGCCCGGCGTGCGCGCCGGCCACATGTGGACCGCGCTCTACGCCGCCTTCGTCAACATCGGCCTGGCCACGACGGTCGCGGTGATGACGCCCTACGTGCTCAGCGCCAATCTCGGCGTGCCGCTGGATCGTCAGGGCTCGGTCCTGGGCATCCTGAACCTCGTCAACGAGGTGGCGCTGCTATTCGTGTTCGGCCTGGCCGGCGCCCTGGCCGACCGGGTCGGCCGCCGTGCGGTCTACGCCATCGGCTTCCTGGCCACGGCGGCCGGCTATCTGCTGTTTCCGCTGGCCACCAACATCTGGGACCTGTCACTCTACAAGGTGGTCTACGCCATCGGCATCGGCGCCACGACCGGCATGCTGTCGACCATCCTGGCCGACTATGTGAAGGCCCGCGACCGCGGCAAGATCGTCGCCCTGTCGGGCATCCTCAACGGCCTGGGCGTGGTGGTTCTGGCCCTGGCCATCGGCAAGCTGCCGGCCGTGTTCGTCGGCCAGGGCATGGACGAAAAGACCGCCGGCCAGGCCGCGCTGGCCATCGCCGCCGCCATCTGCCTGGTCTCGGCCGCGGTCATGTGGCTGGGCCTCAAGCCGGGCGCGGCGACGCGCTCGGTCGAGCGGGTCAAGCTCTCGACCCAGCTGGGCGTAGGCGTCGCCGCCGCCAAGTCCAACCCGCGCATCGTCCTGGCCTACGCCTCGGCCTTCGTGGCCCGGGGCGACCTGGCCATCGTCGGCGCCTACGCCATCGCGTGGGGCAAGAAGGCGGCGCTGGAGGACGGCGCCAGCCTGGCCGACGCCCTCGACCAGGGTCGCATCCCGTTCATCGTCGCCCAGTCGGCGGCGCTGCTGTGGCCGGTGGTCGTGGCCCTGATGATCGACAAGGCCCACCGCCTGACGGCCCTGGCCGCCTGCATGCTGCTGGGCGCGGTCGGCTATCTGGCGACCATGTTCATCGACGATCCGCTGAGCAAGGCGGCTCTGCCGCTGTTCGTGCTGCTGGGCGTGGGCCAGATCAGCGCCTTCATCGGCTCCCAGGCCCTGATCGGCAAGGAAGCGCCGGAAGAGGGCCGGGGCGCGGTGATCGGCTTCTTCAACCTGTGCGGCGCCTTCGGCATCCTGGTGCTGGGTACGCTGGGCGGCGTGCTGTTCGACGTGATCAGCCCGGCCTCGCCGTTCGTGCTGGTCGGCATCCTCAACGCCGTGGTCGGCTTCGGCTGCATCTACCTGCGGCTGAAGGAGGCCAGGTCGCCGGTGGGGCAGGAGGCCTAAACCCACCCCGATCCCCCGCGAAGGCGGGGGTCCAAGTCGAGCTTGCGGCATGTGCTGCGCCACGACGGCCGCCTCAGCTTGGATCCCCGCCTTCGGGGGGATACTCGGAATTTTACTCAGGACGCCTTCTTGGTCTTGGCAGTGCTCTTGGCCGCAGCCTTCTTCGCCGGCACCTTTGCGGCGGGCGCCTTGCCGCCCAGGCTCTTGCGCAGGGCCTCCATCAGGTCGACGACGTTGGTGTCCTCGGGAGGGGCGGCGGTGACCTTGGTCTTGCCGCCCTTTTCCTTGCGCTTGATCAGGTCGCGCAGGGCCTCTTCGTAGCGATCCTTGAAGTCCTCGGGCTCGAAGGGGCCGTCCTGCTGCTCGATGATCTTGCGGGCGATGGCGATCATCGACGGATCGGCCTTCTTGGCCGGGATGTCGTCGAACAGGTCGGCCGGATCGCGCACCTCGTCGTAGGCACGCAGCGACCAGGCCACCAGCCCCTTTCCGCGCGGCTCGATGGCCAGCAGGCGCTCCCGGGTGTGCATGACCACGCGGCCCAGGGCGATGCGCTTGGCGCCGGCCATGGCGTCGCGGATCACGCTGTAGGCCTCGACCGCCAGCTTGCCGTCGGGGACCAGGAAATAGGGATTGTCCCAGAACAGCCGGTCGATGTCGGCCACGTCGACGAAGCGCTCGATGTCGATGGTGCGGGTGCTTTCCAGCCGCACGCTCTCGATCTCTTCCGGCGTGACGATGACGTAGCGGTCCTTCTCGACCTCGTACCCTTTGACGAGATCCGAGCGCTCGACGGGGCCCAGGTCCGGATCGGTGGCTACCATCTTGATGCGGTTGTGGGTCTTGGGGTGCAGCAGGTTGAAGCGCACCTCGCCGCCGGGATTGGTGGCCGTGTAGAGCGCCACCGGGCAGGTGACGAGCGAGAGCCGCAGATGGCCCTGCCAGGTGGGACGCGGGGCCATCTGCGTGTCGCTCCTACTTCTTGGCGCCGGCCAGCGCCTTCTTCACCGCCGCCACGGCGGGCTCGTCCGGGGTCTCGGTGTTGGCCGCCTCGACATTGGGGCGGCCTTTCAGCGCCGTGACGAAGTCGTCGCGCCAGGCGGTGACGTCCTGGCGGGTGACGTTGTCCATCAGGTCCTCCCAGCGCCGCTTACGCTCGGTCTCGTCCATGGCCAGCGCCCGGCTCAGCGCGTCCGAGATCTCCTCGGGGCTGTTGGGGTTGATGATCAGCGCTTCCTTCATCTGCCGCGCGGCGCCGGCGAAGCGCGACAGGATCAGCACGCCCGGATCCTCGGGGTTCTGCGAGGCCACGTACTCCTTGGCCACCAGGTTCATGCCGTCGCGCAGGGGCGTGACCAGCGCCGCCTTGGCCGCGCGATACACCCCCGCCAGCTCGTCGCGCCGGTAGGAGCGGTTGAGATAGCGGATCGGCGTGAAGTCCATCTCGGCATAGGCGCCGTTGATGCGGCCGATCAGGCCGTCCAGGCGATGGCGGATGTCCTGGTAGGCCTCGACCTCGTCGCGTGACAACGGGGCGATCTGCAGCAGCATCACCTCGCGCCGGGCCTCCTCGTGGTCGTGCAGGAACCGCTCGAAGCCGAGCAGGCGCTCCTCCAGGCCCTTGGAGTAGTCCAGGCGGTCGACGCCCACGACCATCTTGCGGAACACGCTGTGTGCGGCCATCCGGTCATAGACCCGCATGGCGCGCGGGCTCTTGGTGATGCGGGCGAAGTCCTCGGCGTCGATGCCGATCGGGAAGGCCCCGGCCTCGGTGATCTGGCCGAAGGCGCGCAGGCGGCCGTCCTCGGTCTTCTCGCCGCCGACCTCGTTGAACACGTAGCCCTCGAACGCCTGCAGGCTTTCCTCGGTCTGGAAGCCGAGCAGGTCGTAATGGAACATCGCCTCCACCAGCGGCCGGTGGCGGGGCAGGGTGACCACCAGCTGGTGGGCCGGCCAGGGGATGTGCAGGAAGAAGCCGATGCGGTTGGTCACGCCCAGCCGCCGCAGCTCCCGCGCCATCGGGATCAGGTGATAGTCGTGCACCCAGATGATGTCGTCCGGCTCGATCAGCGGGCGCAGGGTCTCGGCGAAGCGCTTGTTGACCCGGTCATAGCCCTCGCCGAACGAGCGGTCATAGGCCGTCAGGTCGACGCGGTAGTGGAACAGCGGCCACAGCGTCTTGTTGGCGTAGCCGTTGTAATATTCCTGGTAGTCGCCGTCCTCGAGGTCGACCGTCGCCACGGTCACGCCCTCGACACGCTGCATGTTCAGCTGGCCGGTGAACTCGGGCGTGGTCTTGCCGCTCCAGCCGAACCAGATGCCGGAATATTCGCGCAGGGCCGCGGCCAGGGCCATGGCCAGGCCCCCGACGCTTTCCTCGCCCTTGCCGGACGGCGGGTTGACGCGGTTCGAAACGACGATCAGGCGGCTCATCGGGCGGCCTCCCGAGCGATGGCGTCCAGCCAGGCGTGGACCGCCTCGGGACCGTCGAGGCGATAGCCGGCGGCGCTGGGCCGCTCGGGGCCGACCAGCACGCCGTAGCCGCCCAGGCGGCGGGCGGCCTCGAAGCCGTCCTCGTCGGTCAGATCGTCGCCGATGAAGATCGGCAGGGCGCCGTCGAAGGCCGGTTCGCGCAGCAGGGCGGCGACTGACGAGCCCTTGTCCTGGCCGGGCGTGCGCAGCTCGGCGACCATGTCGCCCAGTTGCAGCACCAGGCCCGTCTGGCGCTTGAGGCGCTCGGCCGCCTCGATCACCGCGTCGGCGGCCGACGGGGTGTTGCGGTAGTGCAGGCCGACGCTCAGGTGCTTGTCCTCGAAGATCAGGCCGCGGTCGCAGCGGGCCAGATCGGCCAGGACGTCGCGGGCCTCGGCCAGGCCTTCATGGGGCTGGGCGCGGAACACGCCCTCGGGCGTGCGGCGCTCCAGGCCGTGCACGCCGGCCATGTAGGCCAGGGCGCCGTCGCCCAGGATACGGGAAAGATCATCCAGCGAACGGCCGCTGATCACCGCCACGCGGTCATCGAAGGCTTCGCGCAGGCGCGCGATCAGGGCCGCGCGCGCGGCGTCGGGGCCGACGTCGTCGGGACGCGGCATGATGGGCGCAAGGGTTCCGTCGAGGTCGAGGAACAGCGCGCAATTGGCAGGAATACTGGTGGGCGGCGGCGGAAGATCCGACGACGCAAGCCGAGCGGCAGACCCGTACGTGGTCATGCAGTTAGGCCCCTTTCACTATGGAACTCAGCCGCCAAGAACGCCCCTAGGCTCGGTTCGATCCCCCCAACCCGCTGGTCGGGGGGTCACGTTTGACTGACCAAAACGTGAGGCCGAAGGGGTTGACCCAGCTTCAGCGTACCGAAGTCCAGGGTCTGCTAAGCAGCGCCGCGCAGTTGATCAGACCTACCAACGAATAGGTCTGCGGGTAGTTGCCCCACAGCTCGCCGTCCTCGAAACCGATGTCCTCCGACAGCAGGCCGGCCGAGGTGCGGCGGTCGAGCATTTCCTGGAACAGCGACCTGGCTTCCTCGACCCGGCCTTCGAGATACAGCGCCTCGACCAGCCAGAAGGTGCAGATGTTGAAGGCCGTCTGCGGCGTGCCGAAATCGTCGGGCAGGGCGTAGCGCAGCAGGTAGCTGCCTTTGCGCAGGCCCGCCTCGATGGCCGCGACCGTGGCCTTGTTGCGCGGGTCGTCGGCGGCGATGAAGCGCAGGTCCACCAGTTGCAGCAGGCTGGCGTCCAGCTCTTCGCCGCCGAAGGTGGCGGCGAACCGGCCCAGGGTCTCGTTCCAGGCGTGGGTATCGATGGCCTCGCGCACCTTGGCCGCGCGGTCGTTCCAGAACTTGGCGCGGTCGGCCAGGCCCAGCTTCTCGGCGACATTGCCCAGGCGGTCGCAGGCGGCCCAGCACATCACCGACGAATAGGTGTGCACGTTGGCGCGGCCGCGGAACTCCCAGAGGCTGGCGTCGGGCTGGTCGTGCAGTTGGAAGGCCCGCTCGCCCACCGGCTCCAGGGCCTTGAAGTCGTCGACCGTGGCCGGCCGCAGCAGGCGCTCGTCGAAGAAGGCTTGCGTCGAGGACAGGATGATCTGGCCGTAGACGTCGTGCTGCTGGTGCTCGAAGGCCTGGTTGCCGATCCGCACCGGCCCCATGCCGCGATAGCCGGGCAGGTCCGGCGCGAAGCGCTCGACCAAGGCCGGCTCGTAGCCCACCCCGAACAGCGGCTGGATGTGGCCGCCCGCCGCCCGGTCGACGATGTTGCGCAGGTACGAGAGATAGTTCTCCAGGATGTCGGCCGCGCCCAGGCGGTTCAGCGCCTGGACCACATAATAGGCGTCGCGCAGCCAGCAGTAGCGGTAGTCCCAGTTGCGGCCGCTGTTGGCGTGCTCGGGGATCGAGGTGGTCATGGCCGCGACGATCGCGCCGGTCTCCTCATGCATGCAGAGCTTCAGGGTGATGGCCGCGCGGATCACCGCCGATTGCCAGTCCAGCGGCACGGCCAGGCCCCGCACCCAGCCCAGCCAATAGTCCTCGGTCTGCTGCAACATCCGCGCGCAGGTCGCGCCGACGTCGGCGTCGAAGCCCTCGTCGGCGCCGAGGAACATCGCCAGCGTCCGCTCCACGCGGAAGGTGCGTTCCTCCAGAATGTGCGAGACGGGGCAGTCGGTGGTCAGGCGCACCGTCATGTCCGAGCACAGGTAGCGGATGTGGTTGGAGCCGTTGGTGTGCTCGGCCAGGCGCGCGCCCCAGTTAGCGGTCGGGCGCAGGCGGATAGTGGCGCGGCATACCCCGCTGAGCGGCCTCACCAGGCGGATGAAGGCGGTGGGGCGATAGATGCGGCCGAACTGCTGGAAGCGGGGGGCGAAGTCGATGATCTCCAGGCTCGCCCCGTCTGCGTCGGTGACCACGGTGCGCAGGATCGGTGTGTTGCGCAGGTAAGCCTGCTCGACCTTCACCGCCCCGTCGACGACCACGTCCCACAGGCCCTTGCCGCCCTCGAACGGCGGCTCCAGCCCGCCGAGCAGGGTGCTGAACACCGGGTCGGAATCGATGCGGGGCATGCAGCCCCAGACGAAGCGGCCTTCGCGGTCGATCAGGGCGCTGACCGAGCAGTTGCCGATCGGAAACAGGTCGAGGTTCTGGGGCATGGTCTTTGTTCTTGTTACGCTTTTGGGGAAAATCAGCAGCGGGTGAGGATCGGCACTGTGGACCGCCGCCCGCCCTGGACGGTGACGTGTCGGCCGACGTGTTCGAACGACAGGTCGGTCAGGCGATCGCCGACGCCCAGGTTCTCGATCGACAGGCTGTCGATGCCGATGGGCAGGCGCGGCTCCTGGATGCGGATCTCGCCGGCCCAGCCGTCGACGGTGATGCCCAGGCACGCCTGCAACATCATGAAGGCCGAACCGGCGGCCCAGGCCTGGGGCAGGCAGGCGACAGGATAGGCCACCGGCGGTTCGCCCGGCTGGCGGGGAAAGCCGCAGAACAGCTCCGGCAGCCGCATCTCGTAGTGGGCGGCGGTCTCGAACAGGCCCGAGGTCATTCGCACCACGCCGTCCCGATGCCCGTAGCGCGCCAGGCCCATGGCGCAGATGGCCGTGTCGTGGGGCCACACCGAGCCGTTGTGATAGCTCATCGGATTGAAGCGCGGCTCGCCCTCGGCCAGGGTTCGCACGCCAAAGCCGTTGTTGAACGCCGCCGACAGCAGGGTGTCGGCCACCTTGGCCGCGCGCTCGGGCGAGGGCAGGCCGCAGAACAGCAGATGCCCGGGATTGGAGCCGCGCACGCGGCAGGGCTTGCCGTGACCGTCGACCGCCATGGCGTAGAAGCCCTTGTCCTCCATCCAGAACCGCTCTTCGACCATGGTCCGCAGGTGTTCGGCCTTGGCGGCCCAGCGCTCGGCGTCGGCGGTCTCGCCTCGGCGACGGGCCAGGTCGGCCATGCCCTTGAAGGCGGCGAAGGCGTAGCCCTGCACCTCGACCACGGCGATCGGCCCGTCGGGGAACTTGCCGTCGGCGTGGAAGACGCTGTCTTCGCTGTCCTTCCAGTTCTGGTTGGAAAGGCCGGTGTCGGCGCCGCGGGCGTAGTCGATCAGCCCGTCGCCGTCGCTGTCGCCGAACTGCTCGATCCAGGCCACCGCCGCGCGCAGGGCGCCCCACAGCCCGTCGATGAACGCCAGGTCCCCGGTGCGCTCGGCATAGGCGCAGGCCAGGGCCACGAACAGCGGCGTGGTGTCGACCCCGCCGTAGTAGCGGCCGAACGGAAGTTCGCCGAGGCGGGTCATCTCGCCCTTGCGGGTCTCGTGCATGATCTTGCCCGGCGCGCTGTCGCGGAAGGCGCTGACCTCTTCGGCCTGGTGTTCCGCCAGGTAGCCGAGCACGCCCTTGGCCAGGCGGGGCTCGATCCACAGCACCTGCCAGGCGGTGATGATGGCGTCGCGGCCGAACGGGGTCGAGAACCAGGGGATGCCGGCATAGGGGTAGGGACCGGTCTCGAACTCGGTGGTCAGCAAGGCCAGGTCCGCCCGCGACTTCTCCAGCCAGTCGTTGAAGAGGCGTCCCGAACTCTTCAGCCGCGCCCCGCGCCGGCGGCGGCCGCGCATGTCGATCCGGGCCCGGGCGGCGGCGGCCCGCCAGCGCTCGCGGGTCGGCGGATGGTCCGGGACTGGGCCCACCTCGAGATAGAGGTCGAAATGGGTCTCCGGCGTCAGCATGAACATGAACTCGGCCCGCTGCGGCGTCAGGCGGCCGGGCGGTTCGGAGAAGGCGATGACGCTGTCGCGACGCAGCTCGTCCAGCCCCTGATACGCGAAGTGCACCGAGCGGCCGTTCAGCTCGGCCGGCAGCACCCGGCCCCTGGCTTTGCGCTTGGAGCCGCGCACCTCGAACATGTCGTGAAAGTCGGCGTCGTACTCCAGGGCCACCGGCAGGATGACCATGTCGCGGCTGTAGTTCACGAACCGCAGGCGTTCGTACAGCCGCTCGCACCACAGGAAGCGCTTGCGCTCGATGTGGATCGCTCCATGCGGCGCCGACGCCCCGCCCAGCGACGGCAGGGTCTGGTTGGTCGAGTGCGAGGTGAAGAAGACGTTGTCCTGCGAGACGCTGGCGCTCAGCAGGGCCGGCGGCCGCCCGCCGATCAGCAGCCTCAGGCGCGACAAAAGGCGGGTGTCGTCGTGGAACAGGCCGTCGGCCGCTCCCAGCACGTCGCCGAAGGCGTCGGCCACCAGAAAGGTGTCACGGTCCTTCAGGGCGAACAGCCGGTAGGGCACGCGCGGTTCGCCGGTCTCTCCATGCTCGCCCGCGGTCAACGGGGTCGGCGCCAGATCGTCCATATCGATGCCCCTTGTCTAAACGCGATCAGCGGCCGCGCCAGGGGAGGCGCGGTCGCTGAACTTGAAAGCTACAATGCGGCCTCAACCCGGCGGGGTTTGGCCGCCTTTGAGGTCACGCACTCTGGGCCAGGGTCAGGCGCGGCGGCTGGGCCGCCTCGTCCAGGCGCGCATAGAGGTCGAGATAGCGACGGGCCATGGCGTGCGCCGAGAACCGCAGCTCGAACCGTTCGCGCACGGTCTGGCGCGACAGGTCGGGCAGGCGGCGCAGGGCGGCGACCGCCTCGTCCTCGTCGTCGACGATGAAGCCGGTCAGGCTCTCCTCGATCACCTCGGGCACCGAGCCCCACTGGTAGGCGATCACCGGCGTGCCGCAGGCCATGGCCTCGATCATCACCAGGCCGAACGGCTCGGGCCAGGCGATGGGGAAGAGCAGGGCGTCCGCCCCGCCCAGGAAGGCCGACTTCTCGGCGTCGCCGATCTCGCCCACGAACTCGACCAGGGGATGGTTCAGCAGCGGCTCGACGACGGTGTGGAAATATTCCAGGTCGGCGGCGTCGACCTTGGCGGCGATCTTCAGCCTGCGACCCATGCGCTTGGCGATGGCGATGGCCCGTTCGGGCCCTTTCTCCGGCGAGATCCGTCCGAGAAAAGCCAGGTAACCTTCTGACTTCGCATGATATTCGTAGATCTCGGCGCACATGCCGTGCAGCACCGTGCCGGCCCAGTTGGCGAAGGGCAGGGGCGCGCGCTGGCTGTCGGAGATCGACACCAGCGGAAACTGCGGCCAGCGCCGGTAGACGCCGGGCAGGTCCTTCAGATCCAGCCGTCCGTGCAGGGTGGTCAGGGTCTTTTCCGCCATGCCCTCGAACAGGGGGAAGTGGATCATGTCGGTGTGGAAATGGATGACGTCGAATTCGGCGGCGCGACGGCGAACCTCGGCCAGCATGGCGATGTGGGCGGCGAGGTCGGATTTCAGCGGGGCGGGGTCCAGGCGGATGGCCTGGTCGCGGACGACCACGAGGTCGGCCTTGGTGCGGGCTTCGGCGGAGGCGAACAGGGTGACTTCGTGGCCGAGGTCGACAAGCGCGTCCGTCAGGTGCGCGACCACCCTTTCGGTGCCCCCGTAGAGCCGTGGCGGCACGGCTTCATACAGGGGCGGAACCTGGGCGATTCTCATATTGGGTTGTCCTGACAAGGACGATTGTGGCGCAAAGGCGCCGTCGTCGAACAGCAAACCGCGAGTGTGGCGTTAAGGTTCCGCAACGTCAGAAAGAACCAAACCGGGACCTTGGCCGTTGGACTTTCACGATACTCGCGTTGACGACCCCGACGCGGAATTGCCATTTGAGAAGTGCGCGGAAGGGCCGCGTGCAACGTGCGTGCGAGACCCGTCTGCGGTGAACCAGAGCCTGAAAGTTTCGACCGTCCTTCTTGGGGCGGCCCTGTGGATGTCGGCGGCGCCGGCCGTTCTCGCTCAAGCTCAGGTCCGGCCCGTCCGCACGCCGCAGCAAGCGCCTGTGGCCGTGCCCGCGCCGCCGGCCCTGCGCGCCGACCAGGTCGACCTGCTGGTCAAGGCGCTGAACGACGCCCCCTCGCACGGCTTCGAACCCGGCCTCTTCGCGCCCGACCGCGCCCTGGCCCTGCTCGACTCGCGCAACGCCGCCGATCGCCAGGCCGGCGTCACCCAGCTGGTGGCCCTGACCATGCGTTACGCCAAGGCCGTGCACAGCGGCCGCCTGGCGGCCGCCGACTTCGACGGCAACTGGGGGCTGCGTCCCGCCGCCTATGATCCGGCCCCCGGCTTCGCCGCCGCCGTGCAGAACGATCGCCTGGCCGGCTGGCTGGAAGAGCTGTCGCCGCCCTACACCGGCTACCAGACCCTGCAAAAAGGGCTGGTGGTCTATCGCGACATCGCCGCCCGGGGCGGCTGGGCCTTGATCCCAGAGGGCCCGCCGCTGAAGCTGGGCGACAAGGGCGATCCGCGGATCGCCCAGCTCGAGGCCCGGCTGGCGATCGAGGACCCGACCATCGCCGTCGACAAGGCTCCGGTGTTCGACGAGGCTCTGCAACAGGCCCTGATGCGCGCCCAGAAGCGCTTTGGCATCAATCCCGACGGGGTGATGGGCAAGGGCACGCTGGCGGCGCTGAACGTGCCGGTGCAACTGCGCATCGACCAGATCGTCGCCAACATGGAACGCTGGCGCTGGCTCCCGGAAGAGCTGCCGGCCGATCGTATCCAGGTCAACATCGCCGCCGCGGTGATGAGCGTGTTCCACCGTGACGCTCCGACCCTGACCATGCGCGCCGTCACCGGGCGTCCGGGCGACGAGACGCCGATGCTGCAATCGCAGATCCACTCGATCGTGCTCAATCCGCCGTGGAACGTGCCGAGCTCCATCGCCACCAAGGAGCTGTGGCCCAAGGAACGCGCCAATCCCGGCTATCTGGCTCGCAACGACTTCATCGTCATCCCGACCGAGGGCGGCGGCACGCGTCTTCAGCAGAAGGCCGGCGACAAGGCCGCCCTGGGCCTGGTGAAGTTCGACTTCAACAATCCCTACGGCGTCTATCTGCACGACACGCCGTCGCGGGCGAAGTTCGCCAGCTACAGCCGCCTGGCCAGCCACGGCTGCGTGCGACTGGAAAAGCCCATCCCGCTAGCCAAGCAGTTGCTCGACGGCAGCGCCGAATGGACGGCCGAGAACGTTGACGCCACCATCGCCTCGGGCAAGACCGTGCGCGCCCAACTGCCCAAGCCGATGGCCGTCTATCTGCTGTACTGGACCGCCTATGTGACGCCGGACGGGCAGGTGAACTTCCGCGATGATCCGTACGGCTGGGACAAGGCGCTGGTGCAGCGTATCGCCGCATCCAAGACCGTCTGAGCGGTTCGCTCAGCCGTCCAAGCCGCTGTCTTTGCAGCATTTGAAGCGTTGCCGGAAACGGGAATGCCCACGCTTTCGGCGGCCGCGCGTCCATGCGTCCGGCTTGACCCGACGGCCCTCGTCAGGCCTCTTTTGCCGCGTAAGCCTTTCCGATCGGGAAAGTTTATCGTGTTCCAAGTGAGCGCGGGCCGCCTGTTTGGCGGCCTGACGCAGTCAGTCGGGAAAGCGTATCTATGATCGAACGACGCAAGCTCCTGGGCCTTGGCCTGGGTGTGCTGGGCGCCAGTGCGGTCGGGCCGATGGCGGCCTTCGCACAGTCCAAGTTCGGCCCCGGGGCCGACCCCATCGCCGACCTGCTGATGAAGCAGGGCGACTTGGGCAGTGCGGCCGAGGGCATGCCTGAGAACGGCCTGCCCGAAGCGCCGGTTCCCGTCGCCGAGCCGAAACGCATCATTTCCGCCGAACCGCGCTGGGTGAAGCTGCACAACGTGCACACCCAGGAAAAGCTCGAAGCCGTCTATTTCGACAAGGGCGAGTACGTGCCCGACGCGGTCCAGGCCCTCGACAAGGTGCTGCGGGACTATCGCACCGGCGACGTCTCGCCGATGAACCCGAAGCTCTACGACATCATGGCGGGCCTGGCGGCGCGCACCCAGAGCAAGTCGCACTTCCAGATCATCTCTGGCTATCGCTCGCCCAAGACCAACGCGATGTTGCACGCGCGCAGCGGTGAGGTCGCCAAGCGCAGCCTGCACATGGACGGCAAGGCCATCGATCTCTATCTGGAGGATGTCTCCCTGGATCGATTGAGGACTGCGGCCCTCGACCTGAAACAGGGCGGCGTCGGGTACTATCCCGTCAGTAATTTCGTTCACGTCGATGTCGGCGCGGTCCGACGCTGGGTCGGCTCCTAGGATCGGAGCCTTCCCTTTAGGGAGCTCCAGATGGCCAAGGCCGAACGTCGCGGCAATCCGTTGGGATGGATCGTCCTGGGTTTCGTCGTCGGGGCGGTCGCCGCCCTGGGCGTGATCCTGGTGGTCAGCGCCGGGGTCGGTTTCGAGAGCTCCGGCTACGAAGAGGGCGCGGAAATCCGCACCACGGCTGATGACGCCGCCAGCGCAGCCACGGTCCGCACGCCCGCCGCCCAGACTCCGCCGCCCGCCGTCACGCCCGAACCCGAAAAGCCGCCGGTGGTCGAGGCCCCGCCCGCCACGCCCAAACCCGCGCCCGAAGTCGACCCCCAGATGGCCGACGACGCGGCCGCGGCAGGGATGACTTCGCGTACGCGCCAATAATTCCCTCTCCCATAGGGAGAGGGAGGGGCCCAGGCGATAGCCTGGGAGGGTGAGGAGTTACGCCGCTGGCCGATGTGCCGGCACGCCGTCTTCGGTCCCTAACCCCTCATCCGACGGCTTCGCCGCCACCTTCTCCCTCCAGGGAGAAGGGGTTTCAGAGCCCGATCCGCCGCGAGCCTTCCGCCACGGTCACCACGTCGAAGCCGGCGTTGACCGCGCCGTCGACCAGCCGCTCCAGCGCCTGCACCGTGCAGCCCCAGGCCGACGGCTGCTCAGCGACGTCGTGGGTGTAGAGGATCAGCCAGGCCTTGCGGCGGTGCGCCTGGTCCAGCCAATGCAGGGCTACGTCCTCGCCGTCTTCGCCCTCGATGCCGACGGCCGGCGCCTGGTTGAGGTCCGCGCCGTTGGCGATCAGGCCGTGATGCAGGGCCCGCAAGGTCTTGAAGCGGCCGGCCAGCGCCGTCTTGGCCGGGGCGGCGACGTCGCCATACGGGTAGGCGAAGCTGACCGCGGTCCCCACGCCCCACGCGGCCAAGGCGTCGGTGTTCTGCGCCACGTCGGCCAGGGCGACCTGCGTCGTCGCCTGGCCGCAGTCGAGGTGGCTGAAGGTGTGGCAGCCGATCTCGTGGCCGGCCGCGTGCAGGCGGGCGGCGTCCTCGCCGGTGGCGTAGCGGCCCATTGGCCCGTCGCGCCCGGTCAGGCCAGCGGCGAAGTAATAGGTGCCGCGAAAGCCGCGGCTCTCCAGCACGCGCGCGCCCGCCTCGCAGGCGGTGGCGGGAGCGTCGTCGAAGCTGAACGACACCATCGGCCGTTCCAGCTTCACCCGCGCCGGGCGGCGATGCTGCAGGCGGATCAGCCGGCGGCGGACCTTGCCCTTCAGCGAGCGGTCCGGCTCGTAAGCGTCCACTGGGGCGTCCACCTTCTCGTAGGTTTGTTCGACTGCGGTCATCACACGGCGTCCGAATAGAGGGCGGCCCGGTAGAGCCGCATGGAAAAGGCGCGAAGCGGGGTGGGCAGGCTCTCGGCCAGGGCGATAGCCTTCAGCCAGGGCCGCCAGGTCCCGCGCAGGGGAACAGCCTTCAGGACCTTGGCGACCTTGTAGCTGGGATAGGCGCTGACCACGTCGCGGTGGGCGGCCACCACGCGGGCGAAGTTGGCGGCCGACTGCTCGTACTTGGCGGCCATGACCGGCGCGGGATCCAGGCCCAGGTGCGTGGCGGTGTTGTCGATGTGCAGGATCGGATGGGCGCGGGCGACCCGCATGGCCCATTCGACGTCCTCCCAGCCCCAACCGGCGAAGCCTTCGTCGAAGGCGATGGTCTCGAAGACGTCGCGGCGCACCAGCAGGTTGGAGGTGAAGACGTGCTTCTCCGGCGCCTGGGCGCGCTGCGGCGCCGGCGTGCAGTCGCTTTTCAGCGCCATGGCCCGGTGCAGGGCGTGCTCGGGCCGGATCGGGGTCTGGTCCAGGGTGAAGCCGCCGAAGGCCACCGGCGCGTCGTCGCCCCCCACGGCGAGCCAGCGGGCCAGGAAGTCCTTCGGGTCAGGCAGCATGTCGCTGTCGAGGAACAGCAGATGCCGGCCCCGAGCGTGGGCGGCCAGGCGGTTGCGGCCCTGGGCGCGGCCGGCGTTGCGCGACAGCCGCACGAAGCGGGCGGGGCGTTTTAGGCCCGCGATCAGCTTGCCGATCCGCGCGGCCAGGGCCTCGTCGCCGCCGCCGTCGTCCAGGACCACGATCTCGGCGGAAGCGTCCTTCCCGTCCAGCGCGCGCAGCAGGGCGGTCGGGTCGTCGCGATAGGTGGGGATCAGCACCGACAGGCGCGGCGCGGCATCCGGCCAGGCGGCGTTGTCGGTGATGGTCTCGGTGATCGGGGCGCTCATGCGGTGCGGAACCTGCGGGTGATGACGGCCAGCCGGGCGCGGGCGCCGCCGGCGTCGAGCAGCAGGGCCGCGCCGCCGAAGGTCGCAGCGCCAAGGCCGGCCTTGAGGATCAGTTCGAAGAGGCCGCCAAGGTCGGGCAGGGCCAGCACCACGGCGGCCATCAGGGCGCAGGCCAGGCCCGTCCTGGCCAGGGTAGCCCAGGGGATCGGCAAGGCGCAGGCCTGGCGGCCCAGCACGCCAGCGGCGATCGCGCCCAGGGCGTAGCTGGCGGTGGTGGCCCACAGCGCGCCGGAAAGACCGAAGCGCGGGATCAGGATCAGGTTCAGCGCCAGGTTGGCGCCGGCCGGGATCGCCATGCAGGCGCTCAGCATCGTCGTGCGCCGGCCAAGCGTGAAGGCCTGCAGCAGGTAGTAGGTGGTCACGCCCGACAGCCAGCCGCTGGCGGCGATCCACGGCGTCACGCCCGCCGCGCCTTCGCGCAGAGCCGGGCCGATCATCACCTCGGTCAGCGGACGGGCGACCAGGGCCAGGCCCACGGCGGCGGGCAGGGTCAGCAGCACAATGAAGTCGGCCTGCTCGCGGGCGCTATCCTGCAGCGCCGGCCGGCCGCCGCGCTCCAGGGCCGCGACCATGGCCGGTCCGCCGGCCATGCCCAGCCAGATAAACACCACGTCCAGGGTGCGCGAGCCCAGCGAATAGCCGGCGTGGTAGACGCCGACCGCGCTCTCGTCGAGGAAGGCGGCCAGCAGGAAGCGATCGGTGGTCGACAGCACCAGGGCCAGGATCAGCGAGAAGGCCACCGGCACGCCGTAGGCGGCATAGGCCTTGGCCATCGCCTTGTCGAAACTGCCGCCCTTCAGGCGTTTCAGGTCGGTCGGCAGCACGAACACCAGGCACAGCAGGGCGACCGCGCCCGTGCCCAGGATCGGCGCCGCGCCGCCCAGGCCCACCAGGGCCAGCACCAAGCCCAGGGCGAAGCCGCCGACGGTCTGTATCACGTCCAGCAGGGCCGCGCCCGACACCTCGCCGGCGGCGCGGCGGCGCTCCTGGGACATCTTGGCCAGGCTTTTCACCGCCGCGGCGGCGAAGGCGGCGGCGACGGCGACCTTCAGGGCCGGGGCCATGGGCCAGAACCGCAGCGCCACGGCGGCGACCACCGGGATGGCCAGGGCCATCAGGATCCACAGCCGGTAGAGGGTGGCGAAGTGGTCGGGCAGGCGGCCGTCCTCGTCGGCGCGGGCCAGGAACCGGGCCATGGCCGCCTCGGTCCAGGTCAGGAACGCCGTCTGGGTCAGGCTCAGCACCGAGAAGGCCAGCGCATAGATCCCGTACTCGGCCGGAGACAGGATCTGCGTGAACAGCACGATCGTCAGGAGGCCGACGACCCCCTGGGCGATGTTGACGGGCAGGTAGCCCAGGACGCCGCGCCAGAACATGGTCAGCGCACGGCGGTCTTGTCGCCCAGCAGGCAGGGGACGGTCATCAGGATCACGTAGAGGTCCAGCCAGAACGACTGGCGCTCGATGTATTCCACGTCGTAGGCCACGCGCTGGCGCACCAGCTCGGGGGTGTCGACCGCCCCGCGCGAGCCCTTGATCGCCGCCCAGCCGGTGACGCCGGGCTTCATGCGGTGGCGGTGGGCGTAGGTGGCCACCAGCTTGGCCGACTCCACCTCGCCGGTCATCATGCCGATGGCGTGGGGGCGCGGGCCGACGATCGACATCTCGCCCGACAGCACGTTGAACAACTGCGGCAGCTCGTCGAGGCTGGTGCGACGGATGAACTTGCCGACCCGCGTGACGCGGTCGTCGTCGGCGCTGATCTGGCGGGCGGCGCGGGCGTCGGCCATCTCGTGCCGCATCGAGCGGAACTTCCAGATCAGTATGGTCTCGTTGTTGAAGCCGTGACGGCGCTGGCGGAAGAAGATCGGGCCGGGGCTGTCCAGTTTCACGGCCAGGGCCACGGCCAGCATCACCGGCGCGGCGACGATCAGGCCGACGCCGGCGACCGCCAGGTCCTGGATCCGCTTGGCGATCGCCCGGCGGGCGTCGGTGGGGGCGCCCGACAGGTCGGCCAGATGGGCCAGGGCCGCATCGCGGTCGGCGTCGCCGCCCACGTCGACGATCATGCTGACGGGGTTGGGCAGTTCCGACAGGCGCTCGACCAGCTGGCCGACGCGGGCCTGGGCGGTGGACTGGACGGCGATCACCACGCGGTCGACGAAGGGCATGATGCGGTGGTCGACCAGGGCCTTGGTGTCGCCCAGCACCGGCACGCCCAGCACGGCCTCGGGCGCGCGGGCGGCGCGGTCGTCGAACACGCCCAGCACGTTGACCTCGCCGGTGCGCAGGGCCGCAGCGATCAGCCGTTCGGCGTTGGTGGTGGCGCCGACCAGCACGATGTTGGGCGTCAGCCTGCCGATGCGCCGGCCGTGGCGGACGATCGCCCACCAGGCCGCATGCACGACCAGAAAGGCGGGCAGAGCGGCCAGCACCCAGCCGGCGACCGTAAGGGTGTCGGGGACCAGCGGCGTTAGCACCACGGCCTGGGCGGCCAGAGCCGAGGCGCCGATGGCGGCGCCGACCCTCAGCAGGTGGCGGGCCAGCGGCTCGCGGTGGGCGAAGGCGTAGGCCTCGAAGCCGTGCAGGGCGACCAGCAGCACCACGGCGCCGACCAGCGGCGCGGCCAGGCCGCCGTCGCGGGCCAGCCACAGCGCGAAGGCGGCGGCGAGAATCGAATCGGCGAGGCGGAAGGCGCGAGTCAGGTTTTGGATCTGCACCCGGGCGCGGGCCGGGGTCAGTCGCTCCGGCCGGAACGGTCCGCGCCGGCTGCGTGCGGCGTCGGGCGCGTGGCTAGCGTCCGCTGGGCGGGCGAGGGCGGAACTCATGATCGCTCTTGGGCTTCTGCGCACTGGAGAACGAGGTTCAACCTAGCGTGGCCGTCTGAGCGTCGCGTTAACGCGATTTTCCTTCACGCCTCGATTGTCATTCGCGAGCGAACAGGCTATCGAACCGCTCCCTCTCAGGAGGAGACGTGGCCGAGAGGCTGAAGGCACCGCTTTGCTAAAGCGGCATACCTCAAAAGGGTATCGAGGGTTCGAATCCCTCCGTCTCCGCCATCCCCCTTTAAAATCAGCTATTTAGCCCCTTCTGGGCACACCTTCGACGCAGCGTTGCGCGTGTCGTCGCGACGCCGTTGGGGACGGAATCACGCCGCCCGCGAGTCGGGAGTGATTCCTTCAGCGCGACCGCTTGTCGCCGCTTTCGGTCCAGAACCGCCGCATCCGGGCGACGACCTCGGCCGGCGGCGGATTTTTCCAGCCGGCGGCGCGGGCTTCGGGCGGCGGCCAGGCGCTGGTCAGGACCATCTGGCGCGTCCGCTTGGCGTCGGGACCGCCGGGTATGGCCCAGCCGGCTTTCTTCAGGGTCTCGAGCACGCGGGGGCGGGCGGCCTGCTCCTCGGGCTCGCCGGGACGCATGGGGCCCGCCAGCACAGTTCCGACTGTCTCGCCGTTGCTGCCGACGGTCCAGGGATCGGCGCCCTTTTCCAGCAACAGGCCGGCGATGCGGAAGTTCTGCTGTTCCACCGCCAGCCGCAGGGGCGTGGCGCCGGAGGCGTCGTGGTCGTCGACCTTCGCGCCGTGCTGAAGCAGCAGCCGCACCGCGCCCAGCGAGTTGAGGCCGATCGCGGCCTTCAGCGGCCAGTAGGCCTCGCGCCGCTGCGGACTGGCGCCGGCGGCCAGCAGTTGCGTCGCGAAGGCGGGATCGGTGGCGCGGAGGGCCAGGCTCAGCGGAACGGCGTCGGCGGCTCCGTCGGGCGGAACGCCGAGATCCAGCAGGGCGGCGACCATCGGCTTGTCGCAGCGGGCGATGGCCAGGCTGAGCAGGTCGCCGTTCGAGCCGCCGCGCGTGGTCTTCAGCGCCGGATCGGCGCGCAGGCGGCGCTGGACCTCGCCGACGTCGCCCTTCAGCACGGCGGCCATCACATCACGACCGGCCTGGCCGTGGTCGGCGGCGGCCAGGGCGGCGCGGCTGTCGGGCAGGGCGGTTCCGCCCACGAAGCAGGCGGCGAGCGCGGCGTCCGTCATCATCACCATCGAAGCCGCCAGGGCGGCGATTGCTGCGGTGCGGGTCACGGACCTCAGTTGGCCGCCGCGCGATAGGCCGCGTCAAGGCTGGACGACAGCCAGGCCTGGCCGTGCAGGTCGCCCAGCGAGGCGTCGCCCGCCGACTGGCCCTCGGGGCCGACCGGCGTCAGCACGTGCCGTTCGCCATAGGCCGGCGGAGCATCGGCGAACAGGCCGCCCAGGATCGCGCCGGGAATGCCGCCGAGCAGGCCCCCCAGGCCCGCGCCCAGCCAGCGGTCGCCGCCGTCCTGCACGCGGCTCAGGGGATCGCCGTCCAGGTAATAGGCGTCGACCTGCGGAGCCGCCGCGCCGCCGGCCCGGGCGGCCTCCAGCGTGTCCTCATGCAGGCCCGCGGCGTTGAAGGTGTCGGCCGGCAGGCCCGAAGCCACCGCCGCCGCCGAGGCCAGGCCCCCGCCCAGCGAGTGGCCGGTCAGGGTGACGTCCTCGCCGGCGGTGCGCAGGCGCTCGCCGATCACCAGGGCCTTGTCGTAGTGGCCGGAGTCCAGCCCCAGCCCCTGCTGGAAATTGTTGCGCCAGTCCTCGGCGTTCTGGCTGCCGCGGAAGGCCACGACATAGTCGCCCTGGGCGTCGACATAGACCCGGGCGCGGAAGCTCGAACCCGGCTCCTCCAGGTCGGTGGCGTCCAGGCCCAGGCGGGCCAGGTCGTCGGAACTCGCCACCTCCCAGCCGGCGGGCGGGTTGGGCGTGTCGTTATAGACGTCGGCGGCCAGGGCCATGTGCACCCGGGCCTCGGCCAGTTCGGCCGACTTGCCCCCGCCGGCCGCGACCGCCGAGATCCGTACGTCGGCCTGGGCCGTGGTCGCGATCGCCGGGCGGGAGGCGGGCGCGTCCCACTCGGCCGCCACCCGGGCGTCGACCCCGACCTGGGCTGCGGTGCTGGTGTCGAAGCGCTCGCTTGTCGCGCTGATCCCGGATCCGCCCTCGATACGCATGGCCTGTCCCTCGGCGTCCTCGTCAGGACGAGGATGCTGCGCGCCACGGTGCGAGGGGGATAGCTGGGGAATTCCCTAGTGCGCGGCGAGCGGATCGCGCGAGTCGGCCAAGGTGATCCGGGCGCCGTCATGCAAGCCTGAACGGAGGCGACGATCCATCCTGGCGGTCTTGTCTTGGCAGGAGGATCGCCCATGTCCGCGAACGTCGAAGCGTCGTCGAAGAAGCTGGCCCATCTGGGGGCGCCGTGGGAAGACGCCTACGGCTACGCCCAGGCCGTCCTGGTCGGCGACACGATCCATGTTTCGGGCCAGCTCAGCCACGACGAGGCCGGCGCCCTGATCGCCCCGGCCGAACTCGACGAGGCCGGCAAGCCCCGAGATTTCTCGACGATGGAGCGGCAGATGCAGGCGACCTACGCCAACGCCGCCAGGGTGCTGGCCCAGTTCGGAGCCTCGCTGGACAACGTGGTCGAGGAAACCCTCTATGTGCTGGACGTGGACGCCGCCTTCGCCGTCGCCGGCCAGGTGCGCCGCCAGGCCTACGGCGCCGAGAGGCCGCGCTGCGCCAGCAACCTCATCGGCGTCTCGCGCCTGGCGTTCCCCCAGCAGCTGATCGAGATTTCGTTCAAGGCGGTGCTGGGGGCCGGTTGAGCGGATCCTAAGCCGCCGCGTAGTCGTACTTCAGGTCGAAGGCGCCGTCCGACTTCAGCGAGAACACCGCCTTCGACCAGGGTTCGTGGGCGCTCGACGCCGTCAGGCGGTGCAGGTTCCGCAGCGCCTTCGATACGGTGTAGTCCAGCTTGCGTACGTCCAGGTCGGTCACGCCGCCGGCGGCCCTGGTGTAGTCGCCCGTCAGGCCCACCGAGCCGTCGACGACGTCGATGTTCAGGCGGATCTCCGACCAGGGCTCGGCCACGCTGTCGGCCAGGGCCTGGCCGACGTGGCGGTAGATGCCTTCGGGGCTGTCGATGTCGGCCATGGAATCCTCCGGGAGGCGTAGAGGCTAAATCTAGTCGTTGAAGAAGGTGCGGGTCGAGGGCTTGCCGTCGATGACGTACTCCACCCTGAACGCGTCGGGCCGCTTGGAGTCGCCTTCGAACACCGCCTTGATGTCGACGTCGACCTGCTTGCCCTCCTTCAGGGCGGCGGCCCACTCGTTCTCCATCACCTTCCAGCCGCTCTTGTTCAGCGTGCCGTCCATGGCGTGGTAGTTGATCTGTTCGCCGGGGCCGTTGAAGATCGCCGCGATCAGGTGGCCGCCCTCGTCGCCGTCGACCCCATCCTTGATGCCGCCTTCCTGGCCCGCCTTGGTCTGCTGGTAGCCGTTGCGGTCGGCGTGCTTCAGGTCGAGCGTCCCGGTCACCTGCTCCACGCGGCCGCTGGCGTCGGTGGAATAGGTGTAGCGGCCGCTGACCACATAGTCGGTATTGGGCGCCAGCTCGCCATTCAGCTTGGCGTTCCAGCCGCCCTTGGCGCCTTGGTCCAGCTCGACGCGCGGGCGGGCGGAGAGAGCCTCGTCCAGCTTGCGGCTGGCGGTCTCCAGCGTCTGGCGGGCGCTGTCGGGCAGCTTGTCCAGCGGCAGGGCGTCGATCGCGCCCTTCAGCTTTTCCAGCGCCGGCTTGGCGGCGGCGGCGAAGGCGCTGTCGACCTTGGCCAGGTCTGCGGCCTTGCTCACCGTCTCGGCCCATTTGCCAAGCTTGCCCAGCTTGGCCGCGTCGCCGATGTAGGGAACCATGCTGACGGCCGACAGGCCCGCGCCCAGGAAGTCGCCGCGGAACAGCGAGATCACCCCGTTGACGCCGTCCGAGATCGGGGTCGGATCGAACAGGCCCGCCACGTCCAGGGCCATCTGGCCAAGGTCGAGGATAAGTTCCTGCTTCTGGGCCGCTGTGGCGGCGTCCATGTCGTCGGCCAGGCGCTTGTGGTCGGCGGGCGACAGGTCGGCCTCGATCTCCGCGCGCAGGCTCTGGGCCTTGGCCGGATCGGACTTGGCGATCTCGGAAAGCTGGCCGGCCAGCTCGCTGGTGTTCAGCTGCCCGCCGGTGCGGCTGGCCGCCAGCAGGCCGGACGCCTCGGCGGAGACGCTGGCGGCGCTGGATGCGACGCGACTGGAGGCCCCGATGGACTCGGCTGCGTTCAGTCCGGACATGGATGCCTCCGTTGCGCCTCGACTGGCGCGACGATGGCCGGGGGCAGGGGGCGTCGATAGCTGGGAGCGTCCCTAGCTAGGGATAACCCTAGTTATGCGGGCGGCGGGCCGGGAATAGCGTCTTCCTCAGGAAAGCGTCCGTACCAGGAGTGCCCGATGACCGCCGTGTCCCTCAACACCCAGTCATCCGTGTCAGGCTCAGGCGGCGGGCGCTCGAGCGACT
Source organism: Caulobacter endophyticus (assembly GCF_029543245.1). GTDB lineage: Bacteria > Pseudomonadota > Alphaproteobacteria > Caulobacterales > Caulobacteraceae > Caulobacter > Caulobacter endophyticus_A. Next base: position 35,243 of record NZ_JARQWV010000006.1, on the reverse strand, counting down.
ATGTCGTACAGTCGGGCGACACCCTGTCGGCCATCGCCGACAGGCACGGCGTCTCGCTGGACGCGCTGATCCGCGCCAATCCGCAGATCACCAATCCCAACGTCATCCGGCCCGGCCAGGAAGTGACCGTGCCGACGGGGGCGGCGGCCGAGCCGCGCAGCTACACCGTCGAGGCGGGCGACAACCTTTCGAGCATCGGCGCCGAGTTCGGCGTCTCCTGGCAGTCGATCGCCCAGGCCAACCGGCTGTCGAACCCCAACCTGATCAATGTCGGCCAGGAACTGCTGATCCCCGGCGGCGGCGCGGCCGCGCGTCCGGCGCCGGCCACGACCGACGCGGTCCCGAGCTCGCCGACCACCACGGGCCAGGCCACGGGCGTTCTGCCTTCGACGAAGGGCATGAGCGAGGCCCAGAAGTACGAGCTCTATTCGGGTTACGTGAACGCCTATGGCGACGCTCAGGCCAAGGCGGATCTGGCGGCCGGCAAGCAGGTGATCCTGGGCCTGCGCACCGAGACCAGCCTGAACGCCAACGGCGGCAAGGGCGCCTATGACGACCGGATCGTCGTCCTGCAGAAGGGCGGCAAGGTTCAGGAGTTCGCGGCCAACACCGAACCCTCGGCCCAATACGACGGCCGCTATGGATCCGACTTCAACGGCGACGGCCGCAAGGAGCTTGGCCGCATCGCCGAAGGCACGGTCACCTTCCAGAAGAGCACCAGCTCGAGCCTGGGCAATGTGCTGCGTCCGACCGAAAGCCACGCTATCCAGCGCGACACCAACCATGACGGCCGCATCGACGACGCCGACGCCAAGGGCAAGGGCGTCAGCACCGACAACTCGTTCCTGTTCCACGCTGGCGGCAACAGCAACACCGGCTCGGCCGGCTGCCAGACGCTGAAGCCCGGCGACTTCCAGGCGTTCTGGAACGGCCTGGGCGGCCAGAAGGCCTTCAACTACGTGCTCGTGAACGTCGACCGGCAGGGGCCGCCCGGCGGCGCGACCACCACGACGCAGACCTCGGCGTCGAGCGACGCGCGCATCGGCGCCCTGTCGGAGCAGTACGAGACCGGCGGGCGCGGTCCCGGCACGGTGTCGAGCGGCGCCGGCGATCCCGGCGGCGTCTCCTACGGCACCTACCAGCTGGCGGGCAATCGCGGCCGGCCGCAGCAGTTCCTGGCCGCCGAGGGCCGCCAGTGGGCCGCCGAGTTCGGCGGGGCCTCGCCCGGCTCGGCCAGCTTCACCGCCACCTGGAAGGCGATCGCCGCCCGCGAGCCGGAAAAGTTCGAGGCCGCCCAGCACGACTACATCCAGCGCACCCACTACCAGGTGCAGCTCGACACGGTCAGCAACGCCACGGGCCTGGATCTTTCGACCCGCTCGGCGGCGATCCGCGACGTGGTCTGGTCCACCTCCGTGCAGCACGGGCCCGAGACCGGCGCCATCGTCAAGGCGATGGCCAAGGTGGAAGGGCAGGGGCTCTCGCCCGCCGACGGCAAGGCCTATGACCGCGCCCTGATCAACGCCATCTATGACGAGCGCGGCAAGCGCAACGACGCCGGCCAGCTGGCCTATTTCACCAGCGCCTCGGCCGCCGTGCAGGTCTCGGTCGCCAACCGCTTCGCCAGCGAACGCCAGGACGCCCTGGCCATGCTGGGCCAATGAGAACCGCCGCGGCGGGCCGGCGTTGAGCAGAGAGACGCCAGGACCGCTCCGGATCACCCGACGATGAAGTTTGCTCCCCCAACCCTCATCGCCCTCGCGCTGGCCGTTGCCGGTTGTGAGCGACCGGCGGCGGCCGATCCCCCCCTACCCATGGCCGCCGCCGGCACCGCTGAAGCGCCCACGCAGGGACCGGCGGGAAAGTACGTGATGAGCGGGCAGCGTCGCGGCCTTCTGACCCTGACGCCCAAGGGCGAGGTCTGGCGTGTCAGCCTGTCGGGCGGCGCCCTGTCCGACGGAGCGGCCACGGCGGCCGACTGCGAGCTCGAGGCCGAGGGCGTGCTGAAGGACGGCCGTATCGAGGCGCGGGTGGTGCCCTTCGAAGGGACGAACATCAGCCTCAGCGCCGCCGACCTGGCGGCGCGGCCCGCAACGGCGCGGGTGACCCTCGATGCGGAGACGGCGAGCGTGAGCACCGACTTCCAGGGCTGCGGCGTCGGCGCGGATCTTTCCGGCCGCTATGTGCGCCAGGCGCCGGGCGCGATCTCGGAAGGCGACCGCGTCGCCGACCTGTCGGCGGCCCTGCCGGACGCCCGCCTGACCATACTCGATGGCTATCCCTGGGCCCGCTTCGCGATCGAGCGGGGCGGCAAGCGGCTGGCGGTGGTGCAGTTCGACGGCGAGAACGAGGAGCTGGCCGACGGCCGCAACAGCCAGCAGGCGATCGGCGCCCAGCTTGGCTGGGGCGCGCTGAAGCCGGCCCTGCGGGTCGTCAAGGTCGAGGGAGGCGCGTCGTGATCCGTCCCGTCGAGCGCGCTTCGGGCGCCGACCTTTCCACCTGGACCCCGTCGACCACGGCGGCGCGGGCCGGGGTGGCGCGGCTGGCGATCGAGGCCATGGCCACCGTCGCCGGCGCGGCGCTGGTGGATCCTCTGCGCGGCGGCGATCGCGGCCAGGCCGCCGCTTTCGTCTGGGCCGAGCACGGCCAGTCGAGCATGGCCCAGGTGGGCGCTGACCTGCGGATCCTGGCGGCCCAGAGCGGTCAGTCGGTGGCCGGCCGGCTTTCGGCCACCTCGCCGGTCGACGCCGGCCGCATCGAGCGGGTGCTGGCCGACTTCGCCCGCGAACTGCGCGCCCAGGCCGCCGAAAAGCCGCACCTGACGCCCTCGGCCATCGTCGAGCCGCTGCTGCGTTCGGTCGCCGCCGGCCTCCAGCGCGAGCCGGCCCCCGGCACGGCGCGCAGCGATGTCGTCGAGCAGTTCGTGCGGATCATCGACGGCGCGACCGCCGAGTTGAAGACAGCCTAGCCCTTGGCGAAGCCGCGCTCGGTCAGTCGCAGCCGGCGCAGGTCGACGCCCATCTCGCCCTTGAAGCGCGCCACCGCAGCGTCGCCCAGCCGCTGCAAGGCGGCCTGGTCGCCTCGTTTCAGCGCGTCCACATAGGCCGCCTGCTGAACCAGGAAGTTCAGCATCAGCACCTCGGCGAACTCCTGGCGCTGGGCTTCGCTCAGGCGCGCATAGGCCGGATTGGAAGTCATGATCACCCGCACCTGGTCGCGGACCGCCAGGGTCTGGGCGCGGTTGTTGTCGCCGCGATTGGCGATCATCCAGTTCAGCACCCAGTAGCCGGCCAGGGCGTCGGCGGCGTCGCCGGGGCGAAGGCCGTCGGCGGCGACCAACTGGGCCCAGTTGCGCACCGGATCGCGCGCCTGCATGGCGGCGGCGACCTTGCGGCCGCCTTCGGCGCCGGCCTGGCGGGTCATGTGCTGGGCGAACTGCGCGCGGACCTTGGCGCTGACCTGCGGCGAGGGACGATAGGCGGTCGACACCGCCTGGCCGGCCGCCGCGGCCCTGGGCTTGGCTGGTCCATTACCCCTGATGCCGAGATTCCGCTCGCGCAGGTCGTCCATCACCGTGCGGTGCATCTCCTGCAGCATCAGGCCTTCGAACGGGGCGGGGATGTCCTGGGCGAAGGCGGGCGTGGCCAGGGCGACGCATGCCGCCAGCGCGACGGCCAGCCGGGCGCTCAAGCCTTGCGCTCCGGCGTCGCCGCGCCGTCGTCGGTGCGGGTCAGGTTGGCGAGCGCCGCGGCGGGGCGGTCCTGCTTGTTGTGGACCGCCAGGGTCACGTCCATCCAGGCCTGCCCGCGCATCTGGCTCCACCACTCGTCGTGGACGGCGGCCTGGAAGTCGCCGTTGACCCGTTCCGAGCGGGTCTCGACCACGGGATCGGCCACCGTGTCGGCGGTGTCCTCCACGACGCCCACCGTGTCGTCGACCACTCTGCCGACGCCGTCCAGCAGGCCGCCCAGGCCCTTGGCCAGCAGCGCGCCTTCAAGCGCGCCGCGCTGGGCGGGCGGCAGGCCTTTCAGCGCCTCCGCGGTCTGCGCCGGACCGGTGGCGGCGAAGGCCGCGGCGTCCACTTCGCCGGTTCGCTGGAAGCGATCGACGGCCTCATCCAGGCGGCCGGGGCGCGGCGCGGGACCAGTGGCGGCGCGGGCGGCGGCGGAAGGGTCTTGCACGATCATGGCCGGGGCCTCCTCGAGTGCAGCCTGCGCCAGCGCCCACGCCGCCGCTATTGGGGTTTTCCCGAGCGGGGATCAGCGCACGAAGCCGGCCTCGGTCAGCTTCAGCTGCCGCAGGTCGATGCTCATCTCATTGCGGAAGCGGGCCACGGCGGCCTCCGACAGCTGGCGGCTGAGGGTGGTGTTCTTCTTGGCGTTGGCGTCGGAGAAGGCCGAGCCCTGGGCCACGAAGTTCAGCATGAACACCTCGGCCATCTCCTGCTTGCCGGCGTCGTCGAGGCGGGCGAAGGCGGGGTTCGAACCCAGGGCCTGCGAGACCTGGCCGCGCACGCCCTGCACCTGGGCGCGGTTGGCGAAGGGCACGTTGTTGGCGATCTGCCAGTTCTGCACCCAGTAGGCGGTCATGGCGTCGGCCACGTCGCCTCGACGCAGGCCGTCGACCGCCACGTGCTTTTCCCAGGCGCCCAGCAGGTCCTTCTGCTGCACGGCCTGGCGCAGGCGGTCGCCGTTGGTCGGGTCGCGCTTGGCGACGAAGTCGGCGAACTGGCCGCGCACGCGGGTCGAGACGGCGGGGGAGGGGCGATAGCGCGTGCTGACGGCCGCGGCGTTGCGCTGCTGGGCCGACAGGCTGGCGCCGGGCATGGGCCGGGCGGGGGTGGAGCGGGTGCGGCCGCCGCGCTGCACCGTCGAGCCCAGCACGTTGTTCATCTGGCCCACCGACATCATCGACGAACCGAAGTCCATGTACTGGGTGCCGATGCTGGAGAAGTCCTGCGCCGCGGCCGGCAGGCCGATCATCAGGGCGATGGCGCTGAGCGCGGGAACGAGGCGGCGGTTCATCCGGTGTGCTCCACTGTTTTTCCAACCCTGACGTGCAATATTGACAAGAAAACGACAGGCGGCCAGATGGCCGCCTGTCTTTTCTACTGTCGAGCTTAAGCTTAACCCTTGCGGGCGAGGGTCGAGCCGGCTTCGCCGATGGACTTGATCGAGTTGTTCAGGGCCTGGCTGACCATGTTCATCTCCTGGCCCAGGGCCTGGATCTCGGCGGTCAGCTGGCCGTACTTGGAGTCCTTGGAGTCCAGGCCGCCCAGTTCGTCGGTCTTGGCCTTCATCTGACCCATCTTGCCGTCCATCACCTTGCCGAGAGCCTTGGCGAGGGCGACCAGGAAGCTGTCGCCCTTGGTCGACTTGCCCTCGCCGCCGTCGCGGACGCTTTCCAGGATCGAGTTGGTCCAGCTCTGGGCCACGTCCTCGGCGGTGCGCTGCAGGTCGCCCTGCTCGGCCGGGCTGAAGCCGAAGGTGTCGGCCGCGCCCTGGACCGCTTCGGTCAGGCTCTGGGCCGCGCCGCCCGGATTGCCGGTGGCGGCCTGGAACACGCCCTGGGCCAGGTCGATCACGCCCTGCGGCAGACCCAGTTGCTGGCCGACCTGCTGGATTACCTGGCTGGCGACCGAGCTGATGATCTGCTGGAAGATCGACTGGAAGGCCAGCGAGGTGCCGCCGGTGAGCGCCGCCAGGGCGACGGTGCTGAACAGGCTGCCGATGTTGAGACCGCCGCCGCTGAAGATGCCGGACATGTTTCGAACTCCGCGATTTGAAATCTTGCTGTCCTCGGTCCCGCGTTCATCGCTGCGACCTGACGCCGCAAGACAACCATCGCGGGTCGATCGTCAGTAGTCGGGTCGTTCCCTAGCTAGGGTTTTCCCTATCAGCCGACGCATGGCGGCCGAGGGCTGGGCCGCGCGCATCCGGGCCTCGTCGGCGGCGCGGGCCTCGGCGGCGATCTCTTCGGGCGAGCGGGTCCGGCGGTCGAGCACGGTGATCTGGCCGGCGGTGACGCCCAGCAGGAACACCTCGTCGCGATAGGCCACCAGGGTCAGTCGCTCGCGCTGGCCCACCGGCAGGGCCCGCAAATAGCGGATCTGGTCGTCGCTGGCTGGTCCCGCCTGCACCCGCTTGAGCAGCTTCAGCGAGAAGAAGGCCAGGCCCAGCACGATGGCCAGGGCGATGGCGACGGTCAGCAGGTCGAGGATGGCGCTCACGAGGGCTCCAGGTCAGGGCAGGGGCGGGAAGGTCGGGCCGGGCGGCGGCCCTTCGGGCGGTTCTTCGTCGGCGGCTCTGGCCTGCTCGTCCTTCAGCCTGCGGGCCCAGAGGATCACCTCGGCCACGGCGGCGAACAGGTCCTGGGGCACGATGTCGTCGATGGCGGCCTTGTCGCGCAGGGCGCGGGCCAGCTCGACATTGCGGATGATCGGCACGCCGGCTTCCTCGGCCGCCTCGCGCATGGTCTGGGCGATCGGCCCTTCGCCCTTGCCCAGCAGCACTGGGGCGGCGTGTTCGGCCGGGTCGTAGGCCAGGGCGCAGGCGATGTGGGTGGGGTTCACCACCAGCACCGAGGCGTCGCGCGCGGCCTGGGCGGCGTTCTGCTGCGCCCACTCCTGGTGCAGCTGCCGCCGGTGGGCCTTCACGTGCGGATCGCCCTCGGAATCCTTCATCTCCTGGCGGATGTCGCGCCGGCTCATCCGCATCTTCTTGGTGAAGCTGTGGCGCTGGTAGGCCAGGTCCAGCAGCGACACGAAGACGAACAGCACCACCGTTCCGGCCAGCAGCTTGAAGGTGAGGCCGCCATAGGCCGACAGCGCGCCGTCGGCCTCGCCGGAGGGCAGGGCCATCAACTGGTCGAACGACAGCGCCACGACGATCCAGGTAAACACGCCCAGCAGCAGGGTCTTGGCCAGCGACTTGGCCACCTCGAACAGGTTGTCGAGGCTGAACATGCGCTTGAGCCCCTCGCCGGGGTTCATGTGCGACATCTTCGGGCTCATCTTCTCGAAGGTGAAGACCGGGCCCACCTGGCCGAACTCGGCCAGCATGCCGAAGATCGCCACGGGTACGAAGGTGATCGCCGTCAGCAGGACGAAGGCCTTGCCGGCGGCCGCGCCGGCGATCGGCCAGGCCTCGGCGAATGGCCTGTCCATCACCGCGAACACCTCGTCGAAGAGGCCGCCCAGCCGGTCGAAGGCGAAGCCCGCCGTCATCGCCCCCAGCAGCAGCCAGACCCCGAGCACGGCGGTCGAGGTCAGGTCCTTGGACTTGGGAACGTCGCCCTTCTTGCGGGCGTCCGACAGCCGCTTGGGTGTCGGCTTCTCCGTCTTGTCTCCGCCGTCGTTCTTTTCAGCCATAGCGTGTGTTCTGGCGTCATCGCGAAGGGCGTCGGACGTTCGCCGACCGGTGAGATGCCGACAATGGCGCCAATCGTGGCGAAAAAGCGGCGAGCTTAGCCATAGTAGTAGTTAAGCTGAGCCATAGAATTTGTTGTCCGGTAAGCAGTATACTGAGTATGAAAATTGTTTTAACTCCGAGGTTGACAGGATTGATGCGCCAAAGTTAGCTTTTGAATGGGTAGTATGCACAGGCGGGGCGCTGCATAGAGGGACAAATTTATGCGCAAGTTCCGCGTGGTGGCGTCGAGCGTGTGTTTAGTCTTATTTTCTTCAAGTCCAGTGTTCGCATATGAATGCGTGACTGCCGACGGCTTGAAGTTCAGCAGCGCTCTCCCGATCAATGAAAAGTTCTCGCTGGCGCGCATAGATTGCGTTGAGGAAACACAACCGACGGGGGTGTCCGAACAGCTCCGTCTCTATGACGGCCCCCAGGTGGCGACCGCCGTTATCTCGGCTGGACGTGTCGCGGCGGCGCCGGTCGTCATCGCAAGGGGCGCTCGCGGACCGGCCCTCTACGCGCCCCTCGTGGCCGCCGCCGGCCGCGACTTCGACATCGATCCCGACCTGCTGCAGGCGGTCATGCACGTGGAATCCCGGGCCAATCCGGGAGCGATCTCGCCCAAGGGCGCGCGGGGGCTGATGCAGATCATGCCCGCCACCGCCAAGCGCTTCGGGGTGCGCGATCCGGACGTCGAGCTGGGCGACCCGATGGTCAACATCCGCACCGGCGCGGCCTACCTCAAGACCCTGCAGGGCCATTTCGGCAACGACCTGGAACTGGTGCTGGCGGCCTACAACGCCGGCGAGGGGGCCGTCATCAAGTACGGCCGCAAGATCCCGCCCTATCGCGAGACGCAAGGGTACGTCGCCAGCGTCCTCGACCGCTATCGCGGCCTGGTTTCAGCCCGCGGCGGCTTCTGAGGACCATTTCCCCATGAGCGTCGAAGGCTATCTCAAGCGCCTGCAAAGGCGTCCGCGCCAGGGCGTCATGGCGCGCTTCAGCGACCTGTTCCTGGTGGCCGGCGTCGTGGCGATCGTCGCCCTGATGATCCTGCCGCTGCCGGCCCTGGCGCTCGACGCGCTGGTGGCGGTCAACATCTGCTTCGGCGTCATGCTGCTGCTGGTGGCGATCTATATCTCAACGATCGTCGAGTTCTCGGTGTTCCCGAGCCTGCTGCTGATCACCACCCTCTACCGGCTGGCCCTGTCGATCGCCACGACCCGGATGATCCTGATCGAGGGCCACGCCGGGCACATCATCGACACCTTCGGCACCATGGTCGCCGGCGGCAATCTGGTGGTCGGCCTGGTGGTGTTCCTGATCATCACCGTCGTGCAGTTCATCGTCATCGCCAAGGGCGCCGAGCGGGTGGCCGAGGTGGCCGCGCGCTTCAGCCTCGACGCCATGCCGGGCAAGCAGCTGTCGATCGACAGCGACCTGCGCTCGGGCATGATCGACAAGGACGAGGCCAAGCGCCGCCGGCGCGTGCTGGAGATGGAGAGCAAGCTCCACGGCAGCCTCGACGGCGCGATGAAGTTCGTCAAAGGCGACGCCATCGCCAGCATCATCATCGTGGTCATCAACCTGCTGGGCGGCCTGGCCATCGGCATGCTGCAACAGGGCCTCGACTTCGGCTCGGCGATCCACAAGTACTCGATCCTGACCATCGGCGACGGCATGGTCACCCAGATCCCGGCGCTGCTGGGCGCCATGGCCGCCGGCCTGATCGTCACCCGCACCACTGACGAAGACAGCGAGACCCACCTGGGCGACGCCATGCGCCGTCAGTTCGCGGCCAAGCCCCGGGTGTTCCTGGTGGCCGGCGGCATCTGCTGGCTGATGGCCCTGGTGCCCGGCTTCCCGGTGATCGTGTTCCTGCTGCTGGGCGGCGTGGCCATCGTCACCGGCGCCCTGGTCGACGCCGACATCCGCGCCCGGGTCACCCGCAAGATCGCGCCGGGTCGCGCCGCCGCCGAAGAGGCCAAGGCCTCGCCGGCCGCCGCCCGCACCAAGGTCACCGAGACCCAGCCGGTGGTGCCGCTGCTGCTGGAACTCGACGGCGAGGCCGTGCGCCGCCACGAGGCCGCCGTCATGACCCGGGGCCTGGAGGAGGTGCTGGAAGAGTTCGAGCTGCGCCTTGGCGTCGCTTTGCCGCGCGCCTCGTTCCATTACGGCGAGGGGGGCGGTGCGCCGCGCTGGCGGCTGCTGGCCTTCGAGGCCCCGATCGGCGCCGGCGAACTGGCCCATCCGGCTGATCTTTCGGAACTTCAGGACGCCGTGCGCCAGGCCTTGCGCCGCAACGCCGGCCTGTTCGTCGGCATCCAGGAGGCCAGCAACCTCCTGACCCGGGCCGGCGGCGAATACCCCGAGGTGGTCAAGGAAGCCGCCCGCGCCCTGCCTCTGGCCCGCATCGCCGAGGTCATGCGCCGCCTGGCCGAGGAAGAGGTGCCGCTGCGCAATCAGCGCGACATCCTTGAGGCCCTGGCCGACGCCGGCCAGCGCGAGAAGGATCCGCTGGCCCTGACCGAGTTCGCCCGCGTCGCCCTGCGCCGCCAGATCAGCCACCGCTACGCTCCCGACGGCGAGCTGCGGGCGGTCGTGCTCGAGCCGGCGCTGGAACAGCACCTGCGCGAGGCCATCCGCACCGGCGGCGGCGCCCAGCAACTGGCGCTGGATCCGGAGATGAGCCGCCGCGTCACTGACGCCCTGCTGGCCAAGGTCGAGGAGACGGGGGCCACCGTCGTCCTGGCCGCCATCGACCTGCGCCGACACGTGCGCAAGCTGATCGAGGCCCGCGCCTTCGACCTGGGCGTCCTGTCCTTCCACGAACTGCTGCCGACCCTGCGGCTGGACGTGGCCGGCCGCGTGGCCTTCCCGCGCGAGCCCCTGACCGTAGTGCCCAACGATCCCGACCCGCCGCCGCCCGCGTCCGCGGCCGCCTGAACCCGGAGACAGAATGTCGCTTCCGAAGGATAGAACTGCTGTTCGCCGCGCCGCCCGGATGGGCGTGGCCGCGGCGGTCGCCGCCGCCCTGGCCGCGACAGCGCCTCAGGGGCATGCGGGCGAGGTCCCGCTGGGCGCCCGCAGCGTCGACCTGACCGCGCGCGAACAGCCGATCGCCCAGTTCCTGCAGAACTTCTACAACCAGATCGGCGTGCCGGTGGTGATCTCCTCGCAGGTCACCGGCACCATCAACGGCGTGTTCCGCGGCCCGGCCGCCAAGATCGACGCCGACATCGCCAAGGCCTTCGACCTCGTCACCTATTACGACGGTGGGGCGGCGTATGTTTACACCGCCGCCCAGCTGTCCAGCCGCAGCTTCCCGATCTCGGGCTCGGCCTCGCGGCGGGTGGACCGGGCGGCCCGGCAGCTGGGTCTGCTCGACAACCGCAACACCCTGCGCACCACCGGCGACATGCTGGTGGCCACCGGTGCGCCACGCTTTCTCCAGCAGGTCGACGAGCTGGCCCGAGGCGGCGTCCAGGCCGAAGCCGCGTCGCCGACCCTGCAATATCGCGTCTTCTACCTGCGCTACGGCTGGGCCGACGACGTGAACCTGACGGTCGGCGCCAAGCAGGTGACCATCCCCGGCGTGGCCTCGATCATCCGCTCGCTGGTCAGCTCCGATCCCAACGAGCGGGCCGGGGCGGCCGCCCGCAGCGAGACCCCGATCCCCGCCGCCGTCCAGGGCCTGCGCGGCCAGGGCCTGGCGACGCTGGGCACGCCCAACGCCGGCGGCGCTTTCTACGGCGGCCAGGAGACCCTGGGCACGCCGCTGGCCAACGAGCAGACCGGCGTCTACTCGCCGCAGAATCCCGTCCGCGTGCAGGCCGACACCCGCCTCAACGCCGTCATCGTCCGCGACGTGGCCGAGCGCATGTCGGCCTATGAGGAACTCGTCCGCGCGCTGGACGTCGAGCCGCAGCTGCTCGAGGTCGAGGCGGCGATCATCGACATCGACACCACCAAGGCCCGCGACCTGGGCGTCAACTGGCGCTTCGACGACGGCAACGGCGGCATCCAGTTCGGGCGTGGTCCCGATGCGCCGGCCGGCCTTGAGGACGGCAACCTGGTGCGCGGCAATACCTCGCCCAAGTCGGCGACCGGCCTGGTGGCTTCGACCATCATCGGCAACGGCGACTACTTCGCCGCCCGCCTCAACGCCCTGGAGACCGAAGGCGTGGCCCGTGTCGTGTCGCGGCCGCAGATCGTCACCCTGTCGAACGTCGAGGCCGTGTTCGAGAACAGCCGCGACTTCTACGTCCGTCTGGCCGGCGAGCGCGACGTCGACCTCTTCAACGTCACGGCCGGCACCACCCTGCGCGTCACCCCGCACGTCACCCGCGACGGGACCCAGACCCGCATCCGCATGCTTGTGACCATCGAGGACGGCTCGCTGACCAACGCCAGCGTCGACAACATCCCCGTTGTCCGCCGCGCCGCGCTCAACACCCAGGCCCTGATCCAGGAAGGCCAGAGCCTGCTGCTGGGCGGCATGACCGTGCAGTCCGACACCACCGGCGCTCAGAAGATCCCGGTGCTGGGCAACATCCCGGTGCTGGGCAACCTGTTCAAGGTGCAGTCGCGCAGCAGCGGCCGCATCGAGCGGATGTTCCTGATCACCCCGCGCCTGGCCTCGATCGCCGCGCCGCGCTCCACCACGCCGGCCGGCCTGCGCTACGACGCGCCGGCCTCGGGCTTCGAGAGCGCCCCGCTGCCGGCGGCGCCGACCCTGCCGTCCAACCGCAAGCCCGCCAAGGTCGCCCCCGGGGCGCCCGCCCAGATGCTGCCGCCCGCGCCCGCGGCCGCGCAGCCGCCCTACGGCACGATGAAACCCATCCCCAATCCGAGCTAGGCCCATGACCGATCAAGCCCTGCTGTCCGACGAACCGACCGAAATCCCCGCCGCCACGCCGTCCGAGGCGCTGGTCGTCAGGGTGCTGTCCGGCCGCGTGGCCGGCGCCGTCCTGCCGCTGCCGGCCGGCGAAAGCGCCGAGCTCGGCCACGGCTTCGACGCCGACATCGTTCTGCGCGATCCCAGCGCCAAGGGCGTGCGCGTGCGCCTGACCGCCGGCGAGGAGGCCGCCGAGATCGAGGTCGTCTCCGGCCAGGTCGAGATGCTCGGCCATCGGCTGGAGGCGCCGGCCCGCGCGGTGCTGCCCTGCTACGTGCCGCTGATCGTCGGCGACAACGCCCTGGCCCTGGGCGTCGAGGAAAGCCCCCGCTGGCGCGAGGCCGAACGGCTGCTGGCCGCTTCCGTTCAAGGCGAGGCCGCCGCGCCGTCGGAGGAGGAGGGCGGCGATCTCTTCGAAGATGGCCGCAGCCTGCTGCGCCGCACGCTTGATCGCGGCGTCCAGGTGGTGGGCTCGACGCCGCACCTCGTGCCGGCCCTGGTGTTCGGCGCGGCCCTGGCCTGCGTCACTTACGCCGTCGCCAACGTGCCCCGGTTCGGCGGCCAGGAGGCCAGCCCCTCCAAGGTCCACGCCCTGCTGCGCCAGGAAGGCTACGGCGCCCTGGCCGTGCAGCCCGAGGCAGACGGCAAGCTGGTGATCGCCGGCGTGCTCAACCGCGACGCCGAGAAGGCCCGCCTGGCCCGCCTGGTCAGCTCCCGCGAGCTGCCCGCCCGCGTCGAGGTCGTGACCAGCGAGGGCCTGGCCCAGAACGTCGAGGACGTCTTCCAGGCCAACGGCCTGGCCGCCACCGCCCGTCCCAACGGCCTGGGCCGCGTCCAGGTGCAGGTCACCGGTTCCTCCGACGAGGTCGCCAAGGTCGAGAAGATCGCCCTGCACGACGTCAAGGGCCTGCGCGACCTCGACGTGGCCCGCGCGGCCGGCGGCGACCGCTTCGGCGCCGTCTTCGACCAGGGCCCCGGCAAGCGCGTGGTGGCGGTGGTCGGCGGCGAGGCCGGCTACGTCGCCACCGCCGACGGCGCCCGCTACTTCGCCGGCTCCACCCTGCCCACGGGCGACCGCATCGTCGGCGTCGAGAGCCAGGCCGTCGTCGTCGAGAAAGACGGCGCGACCACCCGCCTGATGTTCTGAAAATCCAACGAGATACGAGGAGAAGCGATCATGTCCGACAGCAGCATTTCCGGTTTCGGCAGCACGGGCGTCGCGCCCAGCCTGCTGGGGTCCAACAACAAGAACCGCCCCGGCAGCTGGTTCGAAGCCATGGCCCATGCCTGGGGCCAGGTGCTCGACCAGCAGGCCGTTCGGATCACCGAGCTTTCCGACCAGATCGGCCCCGGCGGCGAGGACAAGCCCTCGGTCATGGCCCAGCTGACCGCCGAGAGCCTGCGGATGAATTTCATGGCCAACTCGGAATCCACCTCGGTCGACAGCGTCGGCCGCGCCCTCGAAACCATGGCCCGCAAGAACTAAGCGCGTCTTTCAGGAGAGGACGCCATGTCCTTCGATCCCGTTTCGGCCGCCGCCCTGGCCATGCCCCAGGAAGCCGCGTCCCAGGTGGCCCAGGTCGGCTACGGCGCCAGCCTCACCGACGCCGTCCAGTTCCAGAACGCCCTGCACACCGCCGGCGCCTCGCAGGTGGCGGGGCTCGGCGGCCCCGAAGCCCTGGCCCCGGCCATGAAGGGCGTCTTCAACCAGCTGGAGTTCGTCAACAGCCAGGCCTCGAACCTGGCCGCTCACGCCAAGGCCGCCGAGGCCAAGGGCGCGGCGATCACCCCCGGCGAGATGATCGGCCTGACCGTCCAGTGCCACGAGTTCATGTTCAACTGCCAGCTGACCTCGAACATCGCCAACCGCACGTCCGACGGCCTGCAGCAGCTGTTCCGGCAGCAAGCCTAGGGTGACGGCCATGCGCAAGATCCTGCCGGCCGTGCTCGTGGCCGCCGCTCTGGGCCTTACGGCCTGCGCCGAGAAGGAGCTCTACGGCGGGCTCACCGAGCGCGAGGCCAACGAGATGGTCGCCGTGCTCCAGAACGCCAATGTCGCCGCCTCCAAGAGCAGCAAGGACGGCAAGGTCTGGGCGCTGAAGACCCGCGCCGAGCAGTTCTCGTCGGCCGTCGCCGTGCTGCACGACCAGGGCTATCCGCGCGACAAGTTCGAGAGCCTGGGCGAGGTCTTCAAGAAGGAGGGCTTCGTCTCCTCGCCGATGGAGCAGCGGGCGCGGCTGATGTACGGCCTGTCCCAGGAGCTCAGCCAGACCATCTCGTCGATCGATGGCGTGGTGCAGGCCCGCGTGCACATCGCCGTGCCCGAGGCCGATCCGCTGGCCGAGCAGCAGAAGCCGTCCTCGGCCTCGGTGTTCATCCGCCACAATCCCGACGTTGACCTCTCCGGCCAGGTGGGCTCGATCAAGGCCCTGGTCACCAACTCGATCGAGGGCCTGCCCTACGACAAGGTGACGGTGGTGATGTTCCCGGCCAAGCCGGTGATGGTGGCGGCCCCGGCCTCGCCGATCCGCTCCTTCACCATGCCGGCCGTCGCCATCCTCGCCGCCATCGGCGGGGTGGGGGCCTATGTCTTCAGCCGCACCAGCCGAGGCAAGCCGCGCCGCAAGCTGAAGACCCTGGCCGAGCCGGGGACGCCCGCCGCATGAACGCCCGCGCCGACCGCCGTCGCCTGGTCGACCAGGCCCGCCTGCTGGGCGTGATCGGCTTTCCCGCGCCGGTCGGTCCGCGCGCAGCGCGGCTGGCGCGGCGGTTGAGCGGGCGCGCCGACACCCCGCTGGCCTTCGCCGACATCGCCGCCGCGCCTGACTGGGCCGCCTGGCCGGCCGAGCGCCGCGCGCGCCTGGCCGACTTCGCCGCCGCCGCCGCCTGCACCGAGATCCTGCGCCGCACGATCGACGGCAAGCGCCTGGCCCGCGTCGCCCGCCGTATCGGCGAGCCGGCCCTGGACGCGGTCCTGGCCTCGCCGCCGGGCCTGGTGGCGACGATCCCGCAGGCGCAAGGCGCGCTGGGCGACGACGTGGCCTTTTCCGCCCTGGGCGCCGGCGTGCTGCTGGCCGAAGTCGGGCGCCGTCCCGCCGCGCTCGCCCGTCTTTCCGAACTGTTCGAGGTCGCCCCGCTGGCGATCGATCCCGACCGGGGCCTTGGCGCGGCGCATGCCGGGCGGGGGCTCTTCATGGCCTTCGAGGCCGGCGCCCTGGAGGCCGCCGCATGACCTATCTGCTCCTCTCCTCCGGTCCCTCGGGCGCGCTGCTGACCGACCAGCCGGTGATCCGCCGCGAGGATGTCGGCGCCGTGCGCGACGCGGCCGAGCTGACCGCCGCCCTCGACGCCCTGCGCCAGGCGACCCGCGAGGCCGCCCTGCGCGACGGCTTCGCCCAGGGCCACGCCGAGGGAACCGCCGCCGCGGCCCGCGAGACCGCCCAGGTGCTGGCCAGCATCCACGCCGCCCTGCAGGTCGAGCGCGACCGCCTGCGCGCCAGCGCCGGCGCCCTGGCGCTTGACATCGTCCGCCGCATCGCCGCGGGCCTGGCCCCCGACGAGGTGCTGGCCGCCCTGGCCGAACAGGCCGCCCGCGATCTCCTGCCCGAAGAGCCGATCCGCGTCCGCGTCGCGCCCGACGCCGCCGGCGCGGTCACCCGCCGCCTGTGGTCGATCGACGCCCGCATCGAGGTGGTGGCCGACGCCGACGTGGCGGCCGGCGACTGCGTGCTCGACACCCCCTCGGGCCGCACCCACGCCGGGCTCGAAACCCAGCTTCGGGCCCTGGAGGCGGTGTTCGACGTCCCGGCCGGCGAGGCCGCGGCATGAGCTTCGACGCGCCCCCTTCGGAACGCTCGAGCGACGAGCGCCTGCGCGACGCGCTGCGCGGCGCCCGCACGGTCGAGCGGCGCGGCCGCGTCGCCCAGGCCTTCGGCACCACCGTGCGCGCCACGGGCCTGGACGTGCGCATCGGCCAGGAATGCGAGATCGTCGACCGCGCCGGCGGCAATGTCGTGAAAGCCCAGGTCGTCGGCCTCGACGGCGGGGCGGCGATCCTGACCCCGCTGTCGCGCCTGGAGGGCGTGGCCGTCGACGCCGAGGTGGTGGCTGGTCCGCGCCGTAGCGAGATCGGGGTGGGAGAGGGGCTCTTGGGCCGCGTGCTCGACGCCCATGGCGAGCCGCTCGACGGCCTTGGCCCGATCACCGGCCCGCTGCGGCCGTTCCCCGTCTATGGCGAGGCCCCCAATCCGCTGGCCCGCCCGCCGATCGCCCGGCCGTTCGCGACCGGGGTGCGCTGCGTCGACGCCCTGCTGACCACCGGCGAGGGCCAGCGCGTGGGCCTCTTCGCCATGGCCGGCGGCGGTAAGTCGACCTTGCTGGGCATGTTCGCCCGCCACGCCCGCAGCGACGTCAACGTCATCGCCCTGATCGGCGAGCGCGGCCGCGAGGTGCGCGAGTTCCTCGACGACTGCCTGGGCCCCGAGGGCCTTGCCCGCTCGGTGGTCATCGTCTCGACCTCCGACCGCCCGGCCATGGAGCGGGTGCGCGCCGCCCATGTCGCCACCGCCATCGCCGAGGGGTTCCGGGCGGAAGGCCGCCGCGTGATGCTCCAGATGGACAGCGTCACCCGCTTCGCCCGCGCCCTGCGCGAGATCGGCCTGTCGGTGGGCGAGCCGGCCGTGCGCCGGGGCTTTCCGCCGTCGGTCTTCGCTGAGCTGCCGCGCCTGTTCGAGCGGGCCGGCGCGATCGAGGGCGGGGCGATCACCGCCTTCTACACCGTGCTGATCGAGGACGAGGAGGGCGGGGATCCGGTGGGCGAGGAGGTCCGCTCGATCCTCGACGGCCATATCTACCTGTCTCGCAAGCTGGGCCAGGCCGGCCACTATCCGGCCATCGACGTCGCCGCCAGCCTCAGCCGCGTCTATCCCCGCGTCGCCGGTTCCGAGCAGCAGGCCGCCGCCGCCAGGGTGCGCGGCTGGATGGCCAAGTACGCCGAGATCGAGTTCCTGCTTCAGATCGGCGAGTACAAGACGGGCGGCGATCTGCTGGCCGACGAGGCCATCGCCCGCCGGCCGCGCATCACCGAGCTGCTGCGCCAGGGCGCGCACGACGCCGTCGCCTTCGACGAGGCGCTTTCCAGCCTGATGGAGACCGCCGCATGACCGCCCGCGCCCAGGTCCAGGCCCTCGTTCCGGTGGTCAAGCTGCGTGAACGCCGCGTCGAGAAGGCCATGCGCGAGGCCGCCGAGGCCCGCCGCGCGGTCGCGCTCGCCGTCGAAGCGCTGGAGGCTCGGGATCGGCTCATCGCCGCCCACGATGTCGCAAAGACCCGGCTCGACGACTGGTTCGCCGGCGGCCTGTCGGGCGCGGCCCATCTGGTCGAGTCCGCCCTGGCCCGGCGCGAAGCCGTCGCGCTCGCCCGCGACGCCGAACAGCGGCTGCGCGACCAGGAGGCCGTGGCGCTGGACCTGGCCCGCGAGGACCTGACCGCCGCCATCCAGGCCCTGGCCCGCGCCCAGGGCCGCTTCGACGCCATGAACGGCCGCCTCGACCACGCCCGCGCCCTGGTCGCCGCCGACCGCGAGGCTCGCGAGCAGCTCGAGATCGAGGACGCCGGCGCCTTCAGGAGCTTCCGATGACCACCATCCGCGACAACGCCGCCGCTGATCGTCCGAACAGCCCGAGCCCGCGTGGTTCGAGCGAGCCGCCCACGCCCTGGCGCGGGTCGGAGTTCCAGGCCCTGTTGCAGCAGGCCGCCGAGCGTCGCGAGCCTCTGTCCCGCCAGACCGGCCGCACCGAACGCGACAAGGAAACCGAGCGCGACGAGGACGACGGCAAGGTCGACCTCTCGGCCCTGCTGGGCCCGGCCCGCGACTTCCAGGACGTGACAGGCGGTCAGGAGGCCACGGGCGTCGACGCCCTGTCGGCCCTGACCAGGTCCGGCGGCAATGCCCTCGAAGCGCCCGTGTCGTCGCCCGGCGCGACCGTGGCCGACATCGAGGCCTTCACCGCCGCCATGGACAAGGCCTGGCTGGCCTCCGGCGGCGACCGCAAGGCGCTGGCCCTGGGAGTGGCCGACAAGGCCTCGCTGCTGACCGGCCTTGGCCTGTCGCGCGCCCCCGACGGCGCCATTTCCCTGACCCTGGCGGCGCGGCCGGACGCCACGCCCGAGGTGACCAAGGCCCTGGAAGCCCTGCGCAAGCGCCTGGAAGTGCGCGGCCTGACGCTCGCGGATCTCTTCGTGGAAGCCGACGACGGCCTGGACCCGGAAAGCCTGATCCGGAGGGTGCGTTGAGCGTCAGCCCCGCTATTCCCCATCTCCCGTCATTCCCGCCCTTGTGGCGGGAACCCCTCTGTCAGCCGCAAGAGCGGGTGGGGCGGCATGTCAAGCATGCCGCTTGCACTTCCCGTGGAAGCGGAACCAGGGGTTCCCGCCACAAGGGCGGGAATGACGGGATCAATGGGGAGGCCCTATCTGAACGGCAGCCCGAACCGCCCAACGCCCTGATCGGCCTCCGCCGCTCTGGCCACCGCCCGGGCCACCTCGGCGGGCGGATCACCGGCGGCCCAGCGCTCGGCCAGCACCTCGATCAGCCGGCGGCTCTGGGCGTTGTGCAGGCCCTCGGTCGGGTCGGCCGCGTCGGCGCGCAGCTTGTCGATGTAGAGCGCGCTCGCCTTGGGCGAGGCGCTGACCAGGTCCAGCAGGTAGGTCGCGGCCGTCTCGAAGGCCTCGGCGTCCAGCGGCGCGTCGGCGATGTCGCGCACCAGCCAGACGCACAGGAACTCCAACGGCCCGACCTTGCGGCTGTTGCTGAGCAAGGGGCCGCCGCCCAATCCGGAGAACCCGCCCGCGCCCCAGGCCGGCACGCGCGCGGCGGGCAGGCGGGCGGTCAGCAGGGCCTGGGCCAGCGCATCGGCGACCAGCGCCTTGACCTCCGGCTCGCCGAAATGGGCGACTGCCGCCAAGAGCTTGGCGAAGCCGGGATACAGCGCATCGCCCAGGTCGGTGCAGACGCGCTCCAGCACATCGACGCGGCGGTCCAGGGTCGGCTGGCCCCGCAGGCCCTCTACCAGCGCCTGGGCGGCGCCGAACCAGTCGGGCTCGGACTTGAGGATGCGGTCGGCGTTCACGCCGGAAAGCTAGCCTCAGAACAGGCCGTTGTCGCGGGTGTCGGTCAGGCGGTCGGCCACGGCGCGGGCGGTGTCGTCCAGATCGCGCGAGGCGCCCGAAAGGCCGATGCGGCCGTCATGGCGCGAGAAGCCGGAAAAGTCGCCGAAAACCTGGGCGCGCGAGGGCTCGCCGGCCGGGGAAATCCCGGAAAGACCGTGGCTCCAGACGCCGGAGACGGACGGGGCGTCGATACGGCTGGCGGACATGGCAAGCTCCTTCAGTCTCTCGATACGAAAGACAACGCGCGCCCGCCAGTCGGGTTTTCCCTAGCTGGCCAGTGTGTCGCATGACGGGCCTGGCCGCGCTCCTGTCGCAATCGCCCGAGGCCGAGGCGCTGGACGTCCTGGGCCTGGCCGTCGCCGCCTTCGAGGACGCCGCCGCGCCGCGCCTGGCCTGGCGCTCGCCGGCCTTCGCGCGGCTGACCCCCGAACTGCGCCCCGGCCAGGTCCCGGCCGGCGGCCTGCTGGCGGCGGTCGAGGCGGCGCGGCGCGGCGAGGGCGGTCTCTTTCCACTGGAGCTCGACGGCCAAGCCTTCGAGGCCCGGGCCGCGCACGGCGACGGCCGGATCTGCCTGATCCTGTCCAGCGCCGCCGAACGCCAGGAGGCGGAAGGTCGGCGCCTCGCCGACCGCGAGCGCCTGCTCCTGACCTCGCGTGTCATGTCGGTGGGCGAGATGGCGACCATGATCGCCCACGAACTGAACCAGCCGATCGGCTCGATCGCCAACATCGCGCGGGGCTTGAAGGCCCGGCTGTCACGCGGGGCGCTGTCGACGGAAGAAGGCGTCGAGGCGCTGGATCGCGCCGCCGAGCAGGCGCTCTACGCGTCGGGCGTCATCCAGCGCATGCGCTCCTTCGTCGAGCAGCGCCAGCCCCAGGTCGAGCCGCTGGACCTGCCCCGGCTGGTGCGCGCCACCCTTGACTTGCTCGACTGGGAGATCGCCCGCGACAAGGTCGTCGCCCGCGCCCAGTTTTCGACCCTGCCACTGGTGATGGGCGACGCGGTGATGATCCAGCAGGTGCTGGTCAACCTCGCCCGCAACGGCCTGGACGCCATGCGTGGCCGACCCGGGCCCCGCCGCCTGACCATCGCCGCCGCGCCCATGGACGGCAGCGATCGCATGATCGAGCTGACCGTCGCCGACAGCGGCCCGGGCGTCGAGGCCGGCGCGGAGGGGCGGATGTTCTCGCCGTTCTTCTCGACCAAGCCCGGCGGCATGGGCGTGGGCTTAGGCATCTGCCGATCCATCGTCGAACTGCATCGCGGGCGTCTCTGGCACGCCCCGGATCCCGAGGGGGGGACCGTATTCCACATCGCGCTGCCCGCGGCGCGCCAGGAGGAGCCATGACCACCCCCTCTGCATCGACACCCGAGCCCAGCGCCCTGGGCGCGGTCTGCCTGGTCGACGACCACGGCGAGTTTCGTCAGTCCGCCGCCTGGTGGCTGGAAAGTCTGGGCTACGCCGTCTCCACCTTCGACGGCGCCCGGGCCTTCCTCGACGCCGGCGATCCGCCGCCCGACGCCTGCCTGCTGCTCGACGTGCGCATGCCCGACATGTCGGGCCTGGAACTGCTTGATGCGCTGAAGGCCCGGGGCTGCGAGCGGCCGGTGATCTTCATGACCGGCCACGGCGACGTGCCCCTGGCGGTCGAGGCCATGCAGAAGGGCGCGATCACCTTCCTGGAAAAGCCGTTCCAGGAGGCCGCGCTGGAAGCCGCCCTCGAACGCGCCTTCGCCCAGGCCCGGCCTGCCCAGACGCCCGGCCAGGAGGCCTATGCCCGCCGCCTCGCCGGTCTCACCGAGCGCGAGCGCGAGGTCATGGCCCTGGTGGTGGCCGGCAAGGTCAACAAGGTCATCGCCTACGATCTCGGCATCAGCCCCAAGACCGTCGAGCTGCACCGCTCGCGGATCATGACCAAGATGGAGGCGACCAGCCTGACCCGGCTGGTGCGCATGGCCGTCACCGGAACCGTGGACGACGACGCATGACCGCCTCCCTCGACCTCCAGGCCGGGGAGGGCGCATCGCCCGCCGCCGCCGATCTTTCCGATCTCGTCGCCCGCAACCACGCCCTGGCGGTGCTGGCCGCCCTGCGCGCGCCCGGCCTCGTCACCCGCGTCGCCCTCGACGCCGAGGTCGGCGCCGGGCCGTGGATCCTGTTCGGCGAGGACGAGCCGAGCCTTCGCCTGGCCATCCGAGACCTGTCCGGGGCCGCCTTCGCGTCGGCCGACGACGCCGAGCTGCTGGTCGCCCTCGACCGGATCGAGCCGGTCCTGGCCGCCATCGAGGCGGCGACCACCGAAAGCCTGTCGCCCCTGGGCGTCGAGGCCGATGCGCCCGACGGCCTGCTGGCCCTGTCGATCGTGGTCGAGGCCCAGGACAGCGCGCCCTTCGCCCGACTAGTGCTGGCCGTTGATCCCGAAGTCGCCCGCGCCTGGCCGCAGCCGATCTTCGACCCCTGGGCCCCCGGTGCGCATCTGGCCGTCCCCGCGACCGGACCGCTGGTGCTGGACGGGCCCGAGCTGCCGGCCCAGACGGCCGCCGCTCTGCGGCCGGGCGACATCGTGCTGACCCCGCTGTCGGCCAGCCGCCCGGGTCTCGCCGCCCTGACCCTGTTCGACCGCCGCCTTGTCGGGCGGTTCGAGCTTTCCCATCGTCGCTTCACGCTCAACGCCATCGAGGAGAGCGCCATGTCCCCGCCGCTCGACATCGCCGTCGCCCCGACCGAAGACGCCGCTCCCGACGCCGCCCCGGTCGCCCCTGCCGACCTGCCCGTGCCGCTGAAGGTGCTGCTGGGCGAGGCCAGCCTGCCGCTGTCGGAGTTGGCGGGCCTGCGCCCCGGCTCGACCGTCGTGCTGGCCGGCCCGCGCGAGGACGCTCCCGTCGTGCTGCTGGCCGGCGACCGCGCCATCGCCCGCGGCCGCCTTGTCCCCGTCGGCGGGGCCTGGGGCGTGCTGGTCGAGACCATAGGCGGCGAGGGCTGAGCGCAGATGGACCTGACGCAATTCTCGCCCGGCTCGGCCCTCATCACCGTCATCCTGCTGGCGCTGGCGCCGTTCGTGGCGGTGATGGTCACCTCGTTCACCAAGATCGTCGTCACGCTGAGCCTGCTGCGCAATGCCCTGGGCCTCCAGCAGGTGCCGCCCAACATCGTGCTCAACGGCCTGGCCCTGATCCTGACCCTCTACGTCATGTATCCGGTCGGCCAGCAGATGGCCGCCGCCAACCAGGACATCAAGCCGATCGCCGCCGTCAGCAGCGACACCCAGGCCCTGTTCACCTATGCCGACAAGGCCAAGGAGCCGCTGCGCGAGTTCCTGATCAAGCACTCGACGCCCCGCGAGCGCGCCTTCTTCCTGAAGACCGCCCAGCGCATCAACGGCCCGGAAAAGGCCCGCGCCCTGACCCAGCGCGACTTCATCGTCGTCGTCCCGGCCTTCACCGTGTCGGAGCTGGCAGCGGCCTTCCAGATCGGCTTTTTGATCTTCCTGCCGTTCCTGATCATCGATCTCGTGGTCTCCAACATCCTGCTGGCCATGGGCATGATGATGCTGTCGCCGACGACGGTGTCATTGCCGTTCAAGCTCCTGCTGTTCGTGCTGATCGACGGCTGGGTGAAGCTCTCGCACGGCCTCGTGCTGTCCTACACGTGACGGGAGCTGCGTCATGCTGAACGCCCAGGCCATCGAACTCGTCAACCAGGCCCTCTGGCTGGTGCTGATCCTGTCGGCCCCGCCGATCGTCGCCGCCTCGCTGGTGGGGCTCTTCGTGGCGGTCATCCAGTCGGCCACCCAGCTGCAGGAGCAGACCCTGCAGTACGCGGCCAAGTTCTTCGCCATCGTGCTGACGATCTTCGTCACCGCCAGCCTGCTGGGCGGCACGCTCTATCGCTTCGGCGACCGGGTGTTCACCGAATTCCCGGCCATGGTCCGCAGATGACTGGAGCCCCCGACTGGCTCGGGGCGATCTTCGAGAACACCCTGATCCTGGCCGTCGGCGCGACCCGGGTGGCGGCCGCCTTCATGCTGCTGCCGCTGCTGTCCCCCGAGACCGTGCCGGCCCTGGTGCGCAACTCGATCTTCCTGGCCTTCGGGATCATCGTCATCACCTTGCAGCCCCAACTGGCCCAGATGGAGCTGCC
Organism: Caulobacter endophyticus; assembly: GCF_029543245.1. Taxonomy (GTDB): domain Bacteria; phylum Pseudomonadota; class Alphaproteobacteria; order Caulobacterales; family Caulobacteraceae; genus Caulobacter; species Caulobacter endophyticus_A. The sequence continues at coordinate 11,626 of NZ_JARQWV010000006.1, read as the reverse complement.
GACGGTCCAGTGGATCATGATCTTCGCCAAGGAGGCCTTGGTCGGCCTGGTCATCGGCTTCTTCTTCGGGACTATGCTGTGGGCCCTGGAAGCCGCCGGCCAGATCATCGACGCCAAGGTCGGCGCCACCATCGCTCAGGTCGTCGACCCCCTTAGCGGCCACCAGACCTCGCTGACCGGCGAGTTCCTCAGCCGCCTGGCCAACTTCGTCTTCATGTTCAGCGGCGGCCTCCTGCTGATGGTCGGGGTGATCCTCGACAGCTACGCGGTGTGGCCGATCGGCAGCCTGACCCCGGTCCTTTCCTTGCGCAGCCTGTCGCTGTTCGAGGGCGAGTTCTCGCGGCTGATGGTCATGGCCGTGATGCTGGCGACCCCGGCGCTGATCGTCCTCTACCTCGTCGACGGCGGCCTTGGCCTGATCAACCGCTACGCCCCGCAGCTCAACGTCTTCTCGCTGGGCCTGGCCATCAAGTCGTGGATCGCAACGGCGGTGGTCCTGGCCATGCTGACCGGCCTCGTCCAGCTGCTGCTCAACGAGATCGGCGCCCGGCCGACGGTGATCCTGGAGGTGCTGCGGGGGCTGGACGGGAAACCCTGATCCCTCTCCCCCTGCGGGAGAGGGTGGCCTCGCGGAGCGAGGTCGGGTGAGGGGTCTCTCGGAACCGTCCGCGCGACCCCTCATCCGTCGGCCTTCGGCCGCCACCTTCTCCCGCAAGGGGAGAAGGACCTCATGACGACCTAGGGTTTTCCCTGATGGGATACGCCCCAGCTATCTGGACCGCCCCGCTTGGCGCCACCTTTCGTCGCAGGCCGCGCACCGCGGCCGTCCGATCGAGCAGGGGTAGGAGCGATGACCACCATCAACGGCGCCTTGAACACGGCGCTCAACGCGGCGATCCTCACCGGCGTGGGGGCGGGCCTGGGCCAGTCGCTGAAGACCTTCAGCGCCATGCAGTTCACGCTCGGGGCCATGGTCGCCGGGCTGTTCCAGCCCGCGCCCGCCCAGCAGCCGTTCACCGCCAGCATGCCCGGCGAGGGCAAGGCCGAGATCGACATCGGCGACGGCTATACCCTGTCGATCAACGAAGCCAGTTCTGAGATCGTCGTCCGCGACGCCGACGGCAACGCCACCCGCGTCTGGGGCGACCCGCACTTCAGCTACAACGGCGAGCACGTCGGCGACTTCTGGGGAACCACGACCTTCCAGCTCGAGAACGGCACGAAGATCACGATCAACACCGAGACCTCCAAGTGGAACAACATGACCTACGCCGAGCAGGTGGTGGTCACGCGCGGCGACCAGGCCATCGTCATCGACGGGGTCAGCGAGCAGACCAAGGGCGACTTCTCGGTCACTCTCGGCGGCAACGGCTATGCGCTCGACGCGGCCCATGACGACGGTCTGGTCATCCACGAGAACGACGGCGCCTCTTCGGGCTGGACCAGCAGCATCACCGGCGCCGCCGTCGGCCAGGCCGATTTCGACCTGACCAAGCCCGGCATGGAGCCGGTGCGCGAGGCGCTGGAGGCCTTCAACTCCGGCCTTGGCCTGATGCTGACCGGCTGGCTGCTGGGCATCGGCGTCGCGGCCCTGGCCGAGGGCGGGACGGAAGGCTCGACCACCAACGCTAAGGCGGCCGAGCGCTTCCCGCTGCTGGAGGTCTGAACCAGCGGCCCGCTTCTGCTCCTTTCCGCCGCCCGCGATTTGCCAAACGCTGCAAATCATCGTCGGTAGGCGGAAAGGATCTGGGGGCGGACGATGCGCGCGCGAACGAAATGGCTGGCGAGCGGAATGGCGATCGCGGGCGGGCTGTTGACCCTCTTGCCCGCCCACGCGGCTCCGTCGCCGTCAGAGGCGCGCGCATCGGCCGCCTTCGACGCCGCGGCCGGCGACAAGGCCAAGCTGCGGCTCTTCCTCCAGGCCATGCCCAAGGGCGGCGACCTGCACAACCACCTGTGGGGCGCGCCCTATGCCGAGGACTTCATCGCCTGGGCGGGTGAGGGCGGGCTTTGCGTCTCCACCGCGACGCCGCCGGCCCTGATCGGAGGTCCTTGCGACGGCAAGGCCGCCGTCCCCGCCGCCGGCCTCGCCCGCCGCGACCCGGCGCTCTACAACCGGGTGATCGACAGCCTGTCGGTGCGCAACTACGACCGCGGGTCCGACCACGCCGCCGCCTCGGGCCACGACCAGTTCTTCTCGACCTTCGAGCGCTTCGCCGCCGCCGCCGTGCCCAATATCGGGCCGATGGTCGCCGTCACCCGCGAATACGCCGCCCAGGACCGCGTCTCCTATGTCGAGAGCTCGGCCAATCCCAACGCCATGCGCGCCTTCGCCGAGCGGGAGGCCGGCCGCTGGACCGGCGACTTCGCCAAGACCTACGCCGCCTTCGCGCCCGGCCTGCCGGCCATGGTCGAGGCCTCGCGCAAGGAGATGGACGCGGCCCTCACCGAAGCCGACAAGCGCCTGGACTGCGCGCAGAACAGCGGGACCGCCGGCCCCTGCGCGGTCGAGGTGCGCTTCCAGCCCTTCGTCGAACGCGCCCAGCCGGCAGGCTTCGTCTTCGCCCAGATGGCCGCCGCCTTCGCCCTGGTCGACGCCGACCCGCGCTTCGTCGGGGTCAATATCGTCAATCCCGAGGATCACCCGGTCTCGCTCGGCGACTACGCTCTGCACATGCGGATGATGAAGTACCTGTCGGGCCGCTATCCCAAGGTTCCGATGGCGCTGCACGCCGGCGAGCTGACCCTGGGTCTCACGCCGCCGCGCGACCTGACCTTCCACATCAGCCAGGCCGTGACGGTGGCCGGCGCCAAGCGCATCGGCCACGGCGTCGACATCGCCTATGAGCACGACGCGCCGGGCCTGCTCAAGCAGATGGCCAGGGACAAGGTCGCCGTCGAGATCAACCTGACCAGCAACGACGTCATCCTGGGCGTCAAGGGCGCCGACCACCCGCTGTCGCTCTATCGCCAGGCCGGCGTGCCGGTGGTGCTGTCGACCGACGACGAGGGCGTCTCGCGCATCGACCTGACCAACGAATACGTCCGCGCCGCCACCGAGCACGGCCTGCGCTACGCCGACCTCAAGGCCATGGCCCGCGACAGCCTGGAGTACGCCTTCCTGCCAGGCAAGAGCCTGCGCGGCGCGGCCGAATGCGCCAAGCCCGGCGCGGCCTGCGACGTGTTCCTGAACAAGAACCTCAAGGCCGCGATGCAGTGGCGGCTGGAGAAGGACTTCGAAGCCTTCGAGGCGACGTTCTGACCCCTCTCCCATAGGGAGAGGGAGGGGCCCGCGCGAAGCGTGGGAGGGTGAGGGGTTACGCCGCCAGCCGGCGTGCCGGCACGCCGTCTTCAGTCCCTAACCCCTCATCCGACCTGCTCCGCAGGCCACCTTCTCCCTATGGGAGAAGGATCATTGCTCGCACGCCCCCGCCGGCCGCAGCACCAGCGCGTCCAGCACCACCCCCGGATCCACCGACGTCACCCGCACCGTTCGCTCGCCGCCGCACAGCGTCAGGCCCGAGCCCACCCGCAGGCGGCCGTCGGTTACGCCCCGCGCCCAATCCTTGTCGCCGACCTTGCGCGGCGCAGCCACGGCAGCCGGCGCGCCGCCGTCGGCGCTGACCGCCAGCCGCAGCGCCGTCTGGCCGTTCAGCGGGAAGGTCGGCAGCAGGTCGAGGTCCAGCGCCCAGGCGCCGGCCGGCAGCTTCACCCTATAGTCCAGCGACGCGCCGCCGGAGGCCTCCCGCACGTCGCCGGCCGCCATCGACGCCCCGCCGCGTCCCAGGCCGTCGATCCGCCGCCAGCCCTGTCCGCCGGCCGTTTCTGCCTCGACCACGATCAGGCCTTCGTCTTCTGCTGGCGAGGGCGGGAGGCGCGGCATGGTCGCATCCGCCGCTGGGGCCGCGAAGGGCCGCTGGCGGAACGAGGTCCACGAGCCGTCGGCCGGCTCCACCGACATGATCCCGCGCCACTTGCCTTCGGCGATCTCCTCGTTGAAGCGGCGGGTGAGGGCGGTGATCTCCGCGTCCGCCGCTCGGGCGCTGGCGGCGCGGCGATGCGCCTCCTCCGGCCGCGCGCCGATCAGCCGGTCGAAGGCCTCGGCGTCGAAGAACCGGCGGTTCGCCAGGGCCGCGGCCCGCACCGGATAGTCCACCAGCTCGAACCAGGCGTCGCGCTGCTGTGCCGGGATCCTGGCGGCTTCGCGGTCGAGGTCGGCCACCAGGGCGTCGAACCGCGCCAGCCGTACGTCCGCCTGCTCGACCGACAGCGGGCTGGAGCGCGGCGTCGAACCCTTGCCCCAGAACCATTGCAGGTGCTCGGGCTTGCGCTCGAAGTTCAGCTGGTGGTGCTCGGCCAGGATCGCCGCGATCGCCTTGGCCTGCGCGGGCCCGAAGGTCTCGCGCGCGAAGGCTTGCTCGTAGCCGTGGGCGCCCAGGCCGCGCACGCGCTCCACGTCCCAGGCCATGTCGAGGAACAGCTGCGTGCCCAGCTCGGCCGGCTTGATGTCCCCGACGTTCACCACCCACAGCTTGCGGGCGTCCAGGTCGTAGGCGCGGCCCATCTCCTCGATCACCAGGGCCGGCGGCACGGTCGACAGCCACAGGTGCGACAGCGGTGCGCCCAGATAGGACAGGTGATAATAGACGCCCGAGCCGCCGGGCCGCTTGCGCTCCTGAGCGTTCGGCAGCTGGCGGATGTAGCCGAAATTGTCGTCCGGCCAGACCAGGGTCACGTCGTCGGGAACCTTCAGGCCCGAACGGTAGATGTCGAGCACCTCCTTGTAGGCGGTGAACACCTGCGGGACGGTCTCGACCTTGGGGCTGACATACTGGCCGATCAGCCCGCGCTGGTCGGTGATGATCTTCTCCAGCAGTGCGCGCTGGCCGTCGATGTCGCCGCCGCCGACCATGCCGGAGTCGTGGATGCCCCGCATGCCCAGGGTGTAGACGTTCTCGTAGCGGCCGTTGGTCTTGGCCCGCTCGCGCCAGTAGTCGAGCACGCCGTCCGGATTGGCCGCGTAGTTGAAGGCCTCCGCGCCCGCTTTCCACTCGCCGACATTGTTGCGCAGCATCGGTTCGGCGTGGGACGAGCCCATGACGATGCCCCAGCGGTCGGCCAGGGCCGCGTTGGCCGGGTCGGCGTTGAAGGGCTTGGTCACCTCGTGCATGGCCGGCCACAGGGTGTTGGCCTTCAGCCGCAGCAGCAGCTGGAACACCTTCTCGTAGGTCTTGGGCCCGATGTCGCCATAGGCCGGGTCGAAGGTCTTGGCCGCCCAGGGCTGCAGGCCCCAGTCCTCGTCATTGATGAAGATGCCGCGGTACTTCACCGACGGCGGGCCGAACCGGCGTGTGTCGGCGGCGACGTACAGCGCCTTCTTGCGCTGGGGCTTTACGTCCGCCCACCAGGTCCAGGGCGAAACCCCGGCCGCGCGGCTCAGCTCATAGGCGCCGAAGGCGGTTCCGCGCCGGTCGCTGCCGGCGATGACCAGGGCCTTGTCGAGGCCGGGCGCGGGCTTGTCGACCACGGCGATGACGAAGCTTTCCCAGGCGCCGCGAAGGTCGCCGACGTCCAGCTTGCCCTCGCGCGCCAGGCCGTCGATCAGCGGGTTCCTGCCCAGCGTCCCGACGATGATGGCGGTCTTGCCGTTCGGCTTGCCGGTCGAAAGGGAAGGGGCCTTGCCGAGCACCGCACCCAGGTCGTCCCGCAGGTCGCTGGCGGCCAGGCCGACGACGGGGAAGTCGCCTTCGGCATGGATGATCTCGGCGCCGGCGATGGGAAAGGCGCCCGGCGTGCGCTTGTCGCTGATCCAGGCGTCCTGCGCCCAGGCGGTGGTGGCGAAGACGGCGGCGACAAGGCCGGCCAGCAGCGACGTCAGCCGCATGGGTTTCCTCCAGATCGCAAAGCTGTCAGGCAGCTTGGTCGAATTGGTCAGACCATAGAGCGATCTGGAGGATTATCCATTCATTTTGTGAGTGTTTATCCCACAAAATGAAACTACTATTCGAGATAGCGGGCCCGCAGGCTGGCCAGGTCCTTGGCGTCGACGCCCAGCACCTTGTCCAGATAGGCCTCGACCGAACCGTACTTCTCGGTCACCGCGTCCAGCGCGGCTTCCACATAGGCCGGCTCGGTGCGCATCAGCACGCGGGTGATCTCCGGCGGCAGCTTGGCGAACATGGCCATGTTCGGATCATCCGACTTGGCGCCGGCGGCCATGGCCCGGCGGGCGCTCTCGGTGTCGAGCAGGGTCTCGCTCATGGCGTAGTCCGCGGTGACCTGGGCGCGCGGCACGCCCAGCGCGGTCAGGATCAGGGCCGAGGCCACGCCCGTGCGGTCCTTGCCCGCCGAGCAGTGCACCAGCATCGGCGCATCGCCCGCCAGCAGCTTCTCGAACATCGCCTTGTACTCGCCGGCATAGGCGTCCGGCATCAGCTTGTAGAAGCCGATGAAGTTGGCGCGCACGGCCTGGGCGCTGGGCGGGCCGTTTCCGAACAGGGCCCGCATGTCCATGTCCAGCCCGGCCTTGGGCGAATTCAGGAACACCGGCACCGCCTTGCCGCCACGCCAGACGGTGGGCTGGGTCTTGCGCTCCTGGTCGGTGCGCAGGTCGCAGACCAGACGCACGTCCAGGTCGCCGACGGTCTTGTAGTCGGCGTCGGTCAGGGTCGACAGGCCGTTGGAGCGGAACACCTGGCCCCAGCGCACGTGCTTGCCGTTGGCGGCCGAATAGCCGCCCAGGTCACGGAAATTGGCCGCGCCTTGCAGCGGCACCACGCGGGTGGCGGTGCGCAGGCCGGTCTTCTCGCCATCGGCGACGACGTAGAAATAGGGACGGTTCGCGCCGGCCTGGGCGGCGGTCACGCTCGCCGCGCCGTCCTTGTCGTTGTCGGCCAGCTTGCGCATGGCCTTCAGCGGGGCGTCGGGCGAGCCGGCGACATAGAGGTCGACCGGCGCGCCGGGGCGGCTGGTCTTCCAGGCTACCTGGTAGGTCCCGTCCTTCAGCACCACCGAGGCTTCGGTGACCGACGCGGAAGCCGTGCGGGCCTGGACGGCCGGGGCGGCGAGGACGGCCGCCGCACAGGCGGCCGTCAGCAGGTTGCGGATCAGCATGGTTTCGATGTCCCGATTTAGAAGTTGAACCGCACGCCGCCCATGAACCGGCGGCCCACGCCCTCGGCTTCGATGGGACGGTTGGCGGCGCCCTGGTAGCGCATGCCCGTTTCGTCGGTGAGGTTGCTGGCGTCGAAATAGACCGTGACGCCGTCACGCACCTGGTAGCGCAGCGACAGGTCCAGTTGCTCGGTGGCCGCCCAGTAGGTGTGGTCGGTGGCGTCGGCGCTCGGCTCGTCCAGCCAGTCGTTGCGCCACTGGTACGACAGGCGGGCCGACAGGCCGTACTTCTCGTAGAAGATCGAGGCGTTGACGATGGTGTCCGACAGGCCCGGGAAGGCGCTCTTGACGCCGTCGGGCGTCTTGAACTCGCCGTCCAGGAAGGTGACGTTGCCCTGGAAGCCGAAGCCGCTCAGCGCGCCCGGCAGGAACCGCCACTGCTGCATGTAGGCCAGTTCGAGGCCGGCCATCCTGCCGTCCGAACCGTTCAGCGTGGTCGAGTAGGTGTAGCCGGTGCGGTCCAGCGTCCCGACGTCGTAGCGGTCGTCGCGGATGATGGCGGCGCTGTCGAACAGCACGTCGTCGATCCGGCGGTAGAAGGCCGAGGCCGACAGCAGGCCCGCGCCCGGCAGGTACCATTCCAGCGCCGTGTCGAAGCCGAAGGCGCGCTCGGGCTTCAGGTCAGGGTTGCCGCCGCTGATGGTCTCGGCGACGTCGTCGACCGACACGCTGGTGCGGACCTCGCCGAACGAGGGCCGGGCCACGCCGCTGATCAGGGCGAAGCGCGCCTTGACGTCGTCGGTGACCTCGTAATTGACGTGCAGGCTGGGGAACAGGTCGGTGTAGCTCTGCTTGGCCGTCATCGGGGTCTGGACGCCGCCGGCGACCGCCACGCCCCGGCTTTCCAGGTCGACGCTCTCGACGCGCAGGCCGGCCAGCACCTCCCACTTGCCCAGCCGCCACTTGTTCTGGGCGTAGGCCGACAGGATGTTCTCGTCGACGGCGAAGCGGTCCTGCGGCTGCACGGCGGCGGCGGCGTTGTAGAGGCCCGCGTTCGTGGCCTTGGCCAGCAGGGCGTCCAGGTCCTGGCGCAGGCCGATGTTGTCGACGTAGTTGACGCCCCAGCCGCGTGCGAAGTCGCTGGCCCACTGGGCGCTGGTGATGCGGGGCGTGACGCTCCAGGTCCCGCCGGTCTGGGCGGCCAGGCTCTGCAGGATCGGCGTCGAGCCCGGCACGCCCGAGAAGGTGTTCCCGGTCGCCTTGCGGGTGTCGTACTTCACCCCGGCCTTGAAGGTCGAGGCCGCGCCCAGCGAGGTCCAGTCGCGGGCGATGTCCACCTGGCCCGTCCAGGCGTCGGTGTCGGTGGTGTAGACGATCGGGATCAGCACGTCGGCCTGCGAGCCGGTCTGCGGCAGGGCGCTCAGCGCCGTCCCCCGCGTGTAGGTCGTGCCCGAGCCGCTGGTCGTGTAGAGATCCAGGTCCGGAATGCCCGAGGTCGCGCCGCTGTAGACCAGCGACAGGCGGCCGAAGTTCTGCTGGATCAGCGGCAGGTACGCGCCGGCGTCGGTGTGGGTGTAGTTCAGCCGCCACTTGATCGAGGTGTCGGCCCAGTCGTGGTCGCCGCCCAGGGTGTTGGCGAAGGTGTCGCTGTAATAGCGGCCGTACTGCCAGCTGCCGGTATAGGCCGCGCCGTCGACGAAGCCGCTGTCGGCCCCGCGATTGGCCGCCGTCTGGGTGCGGGCGCGCGATAGCTGGAAGTCGTACTGATTGCGCTGTTCGCGGTCGATGAATTCCGAATACAGGCTGTTGAAGAAGATCCGCCCGCCGCCGTCGGGGCGGTATTCCAGGCCCAGCTGCGCGGCGTTGTTCTCGCGCTCCAGGCGGTAGGAGCGGAAGGAGAAGTCGTCGGGCGTGTTCAGGTCGCCGTCGCGGGTCCAGTTGATCTCGCGATTGTCGGTGGTCTGGTTGCGGCGGTAGTGGGCCAGCGCGGCGACCACGCCGAACCTGTCGTTCGACCACGAGCCGCGGATCGAGCCCTGGCGCTGCGGGCCGTCGCCCAGCGACATCTCGCCGTAGCCGATATCGCCCGACACGTGGAAGCCGCGGCGGTCGAAGGGCGAGGCGGTGACGATGTTGATGCGGCCGGCCAGGGCCTCGGCCGGCTGGTCGGGCGTCAGGGTCTTGTTGACCTCCATGGTCTGGATGACCACGGCCGGCACGGAGTCGAAGCGGAACACCCGTTCCTCGGCGCCCAGCACGTTCATCCCGTCGACCGACACCACGGTCCAGCGCTCGGGCGCGCCGCGCAGCTGGACGTAGCGCTCCTGGCCCTGGTCGCGCTCGATGGCGACGCCGGGAATGCGCGACAGGGCCGAGGCGGCCGACTGGTCGGGGAAGCGGCCGATGGCGTCGGCGGCGATCACGTTCATGATGTTGTCGGCGGCGCGCTGCTGGGCGATGGCCGCGGCCTGCGAGCCCAGGATCGGGCCGGCGGTCACCACCAGCGCTTCCATCTCCTGGGCGTCGGCGTAGCTGACGGTGATCGGCGCGGCGCCGGCGGTCGCCTCGATCTCGCGGTCGGGCAGGCCGGGATAGCGCACGACCAGCTTCTGCGGACCGGCCGGCAGGGCCAGGGCGAAGCGGCCTTCGCGGTCGGTGGTGGTGCGCAGGCCCAGCTGCGGCGCGCTGACCTCGGCGGCGATCAGATAGGCGCCGTCCGAGCCGATCACCCGGCCGGTGGCCATGGCGGCGGTCGCGATCGCGGCGGGCTGGGCCGCATCGGCGGCATGGGCGGCGATCGGCAGGGCGAGCGCGGCGGTGGTGAGCAGCAGGGCCTTGGCGGCGCTTCGGCTGGCGCGGGTCATGATGGCTTCCCCTCGATGAAGACGAGGGGCGGATAGCAATTTGAACGAATGTACCGTGTGAAACTGTCGTGAAATTTAGACGACGGAATCTTGTAAAGTGCATCAAATAACTGATTATATTGGACATAATATGGACGGTCAGCAGCGCCTATCGTTTCGGGAGGTGCGCAACTTGAACGCTTGTCCAGACTTGCATTCGAACGGCTGTCCAGCCACACACGGGGCATGGCTTTCGCAGACTTGGATCCCGCCGACCAACTGGCGCAGGCGGGCTACCGCATCGCCCTGGAAGAGGGGTTGGGGACCGTCAGCGCGCGCACCGCCGCCGCCCGCGCGGGGGCGGCCGCCTCGGCCGTGAACTACCATTTCGGCGATCGCGCCGGCTTCCTGCGACGGATCCAGGCCCTGGCCCTGGAAGAGGCGGCGCGTCAGCGTTCGGCGCTGGCGGAGGGCGTCTCGCGCGGCCCGCGCTGGAACAGTGTGGCCGACCGTCTGACCCTGCTGGTCGCCGAGCGTCTGGAGGTGGGCCGCCTGGGCTTCGTGCTGCTGGGCGAGTTCGAGATCGAGGCCGAGGTCGGCGGCGACCCCGAGCTGCAAGCCGCAGCCGGGCAGGGCGGCGAGGCCGAGTTCGCCTTCTGGCGTGAGACGGCGCTGGTGCTCGGCGTGTCCGAAGTTGAGGCTGAGGGCTGGGCCGGCCTCGCGGTGGGGCTGGCGACCCTGCTGCATGTCGAGCCCGACGCCGGCGAGCGCCTGCTGTGGCTGGTCCCGGCCTTCCGGCGCCTGGGGGCGCGGCTGGCCAAGGCGCCGATCGAGCCCGCGCCGCCGGGGCCGGCGCCCGACGAGGTGCTGCCCGAGCGCGAGCACGCCAACGACACCGCCCGCCGCATCGTCGAGGCGGCAATCGCCGGCATCGCCGACCGGGGCGTCTTCCGCCTGACGCAGCGCGACGTCGCCGCCCGGGCCGGGGTGTCGCTGGCCGCCACCACCTACTTCTTCCGCACCAAGGCCGACCTCGTCGAGGCGGCCATGGTCGAGCTGCATCGCCAGGTGCGGGCCGAGGTCCTGGCTTCGGCCGACGACACCGGCGTCGCCACAGTCATGGCCCCCACCGGCGGCTTCTCGGCCCGGGTGCGGGCGCTGGGCGCCCTGCAACTGGCCGCCGCCCGCGAGCCGGCCCTCCAGCCCCTGGCCGCCGCCGTCCGCGCCACCCGCGGCGCCACCTCGATGCGCATGCTGCGCCGCCAGGGCGTCAACGACGCCGACGGCCTGGACGCCATGGTCTGGTCCACCCTGATGAGCGGCCTGATCGGCAAACTCCGCTTCGCCGCCCCCGCCGACCGCGAGGCCGCGTTCGGGGCGATGCGCGACAAGCTTCAGGCAAGGCTGTTCGGCGCGCTCTGAAGATCCTCCCCCTCTGGGGGAGGTGTCGCCAAAGGCGACGGAGGGGGGACGTTTTCAGCTTCCCAGACGTCGGCCAGGCAGCCCGCTCCTCCCCCGCTTGCGGGGGAGGGGGACCACGAAGTGGTGGAGGGGGCGAGACTGGACGCCGTGCCAGCCGTGGGCCCCCCCCCCCCCCCGCCGATCCCCCCCCCCCCCCCACCCCCCCCAACACGAGGGGGGGGCAGCCCCGCACGGGCAAGGACAGCCGC
>NZ_JARQWV010000005.1 GCF_029543245.1 Caulobacter endophyticus | reverse complement strand
AGGCGGCCCCCTCCCCCCCCCCCCACCCCCCCCCCCCCGGGGGGGGGGGGGGGGGGGGGGGACCCCGCGGGGGGGGGGGGGCCCCCGGGACAGAGCGCCGAGCCCGGTCTCGCCCCCTCCACCGCTTCGCGGTCCCCCTCCCCCGCAAGCGGGGGAGGAGAAAAGTAGCCGTCCTCAAAGGAAACTTGCCCACCTATTCAAACGGCCGTTAGACTTCACCCATGTCCGACGACCTGACCGAGGCCCAGAGCGCCGCCATCCCGCCCGGCTACGCCCAGCTGAACTGGACGCGGGGGTTCGGCCGACAGATCGGGCCGCTGTACGAGCGCACCGACGGCCCCGGCGAGGCCACCCTGGGCTTCCAGGTCGAGGAGCACCACACCAACGGCCTGGGCGCCTGCCACGGCGGTATGCTGATGAGCTTCGCCGACATGGCCTGGGGCCGGCTGATCTCGCTGAAGAAGTCCTATTCCTGGGTGACGGTGCGGCTGATGACCGACTTTCTGTCGAGCGCCCAGCTGGGCGAATTCGTCGAGGGCCGGGGCGAGCTGCTGGCCGAGGAAGACCTGGTCTTCACCGTGCGCGGCCGCATCTGGACCGGCGAGCGCACCCTGATGACCGGCACGGGGATCTTCAAGGCCCTGTCGCCCCGCAAGCCCCGTCCCGGCGAGATCGCCTTCCGCGAGGAGGCCTGAGCATGGCCGACGACCAGACCCTGACCGCCTCGCTGCTGGCCACGTTCGAAGGCAAGCCCCCGCCCGCGCCCGCCTGGTTCGAGGACGCGATCGCCATCGCGCCCGAGCGCTCGACCATCGAAGTCCAGGGCGTCGACATCGAGCTGCTGACCTGGGGCGAGGTCGGCAAGCCGGGTCTGCTGTTCCTGCACGGCAACGGCGCCCACGCCGACTGGTGGAGCTTCATCGCCCCGTCCTTCGCCAGGGACTGGCGGGTGGCGGCGATCTCGTGGGCGGGCATGGGCAGCAGCGGCTGGCGGGAGGCCTACAGCGCCGACACCTTCGCCGCCGAGGCCTTCGCCGCCGTCGAGGCCGCGCAGCTTGAGGCGGGCGGACACAAGCCGATCTTCGTCGGCCACTCGTTCGGCGGCTTTCCCACCCTTTTCTGCGCTGTTCGCCATGCCGAACGGCTGCGCGGGGCGATCCTGGTCGACAGCAGCATCCAGCCGCCGGAGAAGCGCTGGAAGGGTCCGCCGCCGCGCTCGGGCAAAGGCATGCCGATCTATCCCAGCCTGGAGGACGCCTTGTCGCGCTTCCGCCTGGCCCCGCCGCAGCCGTGCGAGAACCTCTACATCGCCGACTTCATCGCCCGCCGCTCGCTGCGGCAGACCGAGGGCGGTTGGACCTGGAAGTTCGACCCCGCCATCTGGCACAAGTTCTCGATGCCGGATCTCGGCGAGATGCTGACGCAGATCGCCTGCCCGGCCGCCCTGATGTGGGGCGAGCGGTCCGGGCTTATGCACGCCGAGACCTTGGATTATATGATCGCGCAGATGCCCAAGGACGTGCTGCGCTTGCCCATCCCCGACGCCGACCACCACGTGATGCTCGACCAGCCCCTGGCCTTCGTCGCCGGGCTCCGCGGACTGCTGGCCGCCTGGGCCTGACCGTGGGCGGGAAATCCAACGGACCGGTGCTGGTCTACACGCCCGATCGCGGCATCGGCGACCTGATGTGGCACCTGCCGACCATCCGGGCGATCGCCGCGACGACGCCCGAGGGCCAGGTGGTGCTGGCCGCCCGCCCCGCCAGCCGCGCCGCCGAGGTGCTGGCGGTCGAGCCGACAGTGTCCAAGGTCGTCCTGGCGCCGAACTACAAGGACAAGCTCAAGGGCTTCCGCGAGGTGCTCGACTTCCTGAAGATCTGCCGCACCGAGAAGCCGCGCGCGGTGTGGATCCTGGAAAAGATCGACCGTCCCGCCATCGCCGCGGCCCTGGCCGGCGTGCCCGAACGGCGGGGCTTTGGCCTGGGTCACGGCCAGGAGGGCTGGCTGAACACCGGCCCCTATCTGCCCAAGGCCATGCGGCCGGCCCACCGGATCGACAAGCTCGCGGCCTTCGAGAAGGCTCACGGCCTGACGGTGACCAGCCGCGAGCCGGAACTGAAGCTGGATCCCAAGGCTCTGGCCGCCGTGGCCGCTCGCTACGCCGACAGGCCCGGCCCGTGGCTGACCCTGGGGATCGGGGCCAGCGAGCTGCCGCGCACCTGGCCGGCCGAGCGCTTCGCCCAGACCGCCGCCGCCCTCTCCGACCTCTTCGGCACGGTGTTCTGGATCGGCGGCCCGCACGAGGCCGAACGGGCGAAGGCCGCGATCGGCGACCTGCCGGGCAATGTCGTGGCCTGCGACCTGACGCTGGACCAGTCGGCAGCGCTGATCGCCCTGTCGGCCGGATTCCTGGGCAACGACTCGGGGCCGCTGAACGTCGCCGCCGCCGTCGGCACGCCCGCAGTGGGCCTGATGGGCACCAGCCCCGTGCCCGCCTATTCGCGCTGGCTGTCGATCCTCGACGGCGGCCAGGGCCGCATCACCGACATCTCCGTCGACCAGGCCGTGGACGCCGTGCGCGCCCGGTTCGTGGCCGAAACCTGGGACAATCGGTCCGTCGTGGACGCTTGAGCCCCGGGCCCCGCCGTTGTATCGGCGATATCCGACACTCTTTTCCACAGGGACGAAACGACATGGCCGGCGACTACCACCGCGGTGAAATGGACATCCACGAGCAGGTCGCGACCTATGACGCGTTCGGCAAGATGACCAAGTGGGGCTCGCTCGCCATCGCCGTGCTGCTCACCTTCATCACCCTGCTGTTCTGCACCCCGGCCGGCTTCATCGGCGCGGCCGGCGCGGCCGTCGTGCTGGCCGTTCTGGGCGTTGTGTTCCTTCGGGAAAAAGCCGCCCCGGCTCACTGACACCGGTAGACATCGGCAATTTTTTGCGCCCGATGCGCGGACAATCCTCGACAAAGGGCAAGAACATCCCCTAAAGAGCGCTCCAAGCTGCTGGAGCGGCGTTCGACGAAAGTGTTAGCTTTTCGTCGAACGTCGCTTCAACTTTGGGATCTTGGACCGGCGCGAAACGCGCCGGTTCGGAGAGCGAACAACGCTCCGGGGGAGGTATGCCGATGGCCGTCATCGCCGTCACGAAAGAAACCCGCGCAGGCGAGACGCGGGTCGCCGCGACGCCCGAGACCGTCAAGAAACTGATCGGCGCCGGATTTTCGGTGACCGTCGAGGCCGGCGCCGGAACCGCCGCCTCCTATCTCGACGCCGACTACGAGGCGGCCGGGGCCAAGCTGGCCAAGTCCGCCAAGGACGCGATCAAGGACGCCGACGTCCTGTTCAAGGTCCGCGCGCCCGAGGCCGCCGAGATCGCGGCCCTGAAGAGCGGCGCGATCGTCGCCGCGGCCCTCAATCCCTACCAGGACAAGGACACGCTGAACGCGCTTGCAAAGGCGGGCGCCAGCGCCGTCGCCATGGAGTTCATCCCGCGCATCACGCGGGCCCAGGTGATGGACATGCTGTCCAGCCAGGCCAACCTCGCCGGCTATCGCGCCGTGATCGAGGGAGCCGAGGCCTATGGCAAGGCCCTGCCGATGATGATGACCGCCGCCGGCACCGTCGCCGCGGCCAAGGTGTTCATCATGGGCGTGGGCGTCGCCGGCCTGCAGGCCATCGCCACCGCTCGCCGCCTCGGAGCGGTCGTGACCGCCACGGACGTGCGCCCCGCCACCAAGGAGCAGGTCGAGAGCCTGGGCGCCAAGTTCCTCGCCGTCGAGGACGAGGAGTTCAAGAACGCCCAGACCGCCGGCGGCTACGCCAAGGAGATGTCGGCCGAGTACCAGGCCAAGCAGGCCGAGCTGGTCTCCAGCCACATCGCCAAGCAGGACATCGTCATCACCACCGCCCTGATCCCGGGCCGCCCCGCGCCTAAGCTGGTCAGCGCCGCCCAGGTGGCCTCGATGAAGGCCGGCTCGATCCTGGTCGACCTGGCCATCGAGCAGGGCGGCAATGTCGAGGGCGCCAAGCTGAACGAGACCGTGGTCACCGCCAACGGCGCCAAGATCCTCGGCCACGCCAACCTGCCCGGCCGCATCGCCGCCGACGCCAGCGCGCTCTACGCCCGCAACCTGTTCGCCCTGTCGAGCCTGTTCCTCAACAAGGAAGGCGCCTTCGCGCCCAACTTCGAGGACGAGATCCTGCAGGCCGCCGTCGTCACCAAGGGCGGCGAGATCGTCCATCCGAACCTGAAGACCGCCTAACCGGCATAGAAAGGGAGGCTCCCATGGAAGCCGTCGACCCCACCGTGTTCCGCCTGGCGATCTTCGTGCTCGCCATCTTCGTCGGCTACTACGTGGTCTGGAGCGTGACGCCCGCGCTGCATACCCCGCTGATGGCCGTCACCAACGCCATCTCCTCGGTGATCATCGTCGGCGCCTTGCTGGCGGCCGCCGCGCATGGCGCCACGGGCGAGGCCGCCGCCGGTTCGGTGTGGATCTCCAAGGGGGCCGGCGCTGTCGCCGCGGCCTTCGCGGCGGTCAACATCTTCGGCGGCTTCCTCGTCACCCAGCGGATGCTGGCCATGTACAAGAAGAAGCAGAAGTAAGCGGACCGAGGGGGAGCAAAGACCATGAACGCCAATCTCGCCGCCGTCCTGTACCTCGTCTCCGGGGTGCTGTTCATCCTGGCCCTGCGCGGGCTTTCCAGCCCCGAGACCAGCCGCAAGGGCAACACCTACGGCATGGTCGGCATGGCCATCGCCGTGGTCACCACCCTGGCCACCCTCTGGAGCCAGGGCGCGCTCGACGCCGTGACCCTGGGCCTGATCGTCGGCGGCGTCGCCGTCGGCGGCGGCGTGGGCGCGGTGATCGCCCGCAAGGTGCCGATGACCTCGATGCCGCAGCTGGTGGCCGCCTTCCACTCCCTGGTCGGCATGGCCGCCTGCCTTGTGGCCGTGGCCGCCATCTATACGCCGGCCGCCTACGGCATCGTCGGCGAGGACGGGCATATCCACCTCAACAGCCTGATCGAGCTGTCGCTAGGCCTGGCCATCGGCGCCATCACCTTCACCGGCTCGGTCATCGCCTTCGCCAAGCTGAACGGCAACATGGGCGGCGCGCCGATCCTGCTGCCGGCCCGCCACCTGCTGAACATCCTGATCGCGGCCGCCATCGTCGCCCTGATCGTGGTGCTGGTCGTCACGGGCGGAGAGGCCAAGTGGGCGTTCTGGGGCATCTTCGCCCTGTCCTTGCTGATCGGCGTCACCCTGATCATTCCGATCGGCGGCGCCGACATGCCGGTCGTGGTGTCGATGCTGAACAGCTATTCGGGCTGGGCGGCGGCGGCGCTGGGCTTCACGCTGGAAAACACCACCCTGATCATCACCGGCGCTCTCGTCGGCTCGTCGGGCGCGATCCTGTCCTACATCATGTGCAAGGGCATGAACCGCAGTTTCGTCTCGGTGATCCTCGGCGGCTTCGGCGCCGACGCCGCGGCGGCCGGCGCGGGCGGCAAGGTCGAGACCCGCCCCGTCAAGCAGGGCTCGGCCGACGACGCGGCCTTCATCATGAAGAACGCCAGCAAGGTGATCATCGTCCCGGGCTACGGCATGGCCGTTTCCCAGGCCCAGCACGCCCTGCGCGAAATGGCCGACAAGCTGAAGGAGGAGGGCGTCGAGGTGAAGTACGCCATCCACCCCGTCGCCGGCCGCATGCCGGGCCACATGAACGTTCTGCTCGCCGAGGCCAACGTGCCTTACGACGAGGTGTTCGAGCTGGAAGACATCAACAGCGAGTTCTCGACGGCGGACGTCGCCTTCGTGATCGGCGCCAACGACGTCACCAACCCGGCCGCCAAGACCGACCCGACCAGCGCCATCTTCGGCATGCCGATCCTGGACGTCGAGAAGGCCCGCACCGTCCTCTTCGTCAAGCGCGGCATGTCGTCGGGCTATGCCGGCGTCGAGAACGAGCTGTTCTTCAAGGACAACACCATGATGCTGTTCGCCGACGCCAAGAAGATGGTCGAAGGCATCGTGAAGGGGCTCTGATCCCTTCGCCTTCGGACAAACGAAAGCCCCGGCCGAAAGGCCGGGGCTTTTTCGTTTCCGGCAAAGCAAAGGCCCCGGTTGTTACCGGGGCCTCCGCGGCGGATCGATCTGCATGGGCTGCTTCAGTAAGCGGCCACCGCGACCGGAGCCAGGCGGCCGGCCGAGGCCAGGGCCTGACGCTGCTTCTTCGACAGCTTGTCGTTGATTTCGGCGCGCACCTCGATGGCGCAGGCGCGACGCGACAGCAGGTCGAGGCGCTCCTTGGAGGCGCGGGCGCGGCAGAAGCGCTTGGTGGCGTCGGCGGCGCGGGCGTCGAACTCGGCGGCGTCGGCCGGGTCGGCCAGGTTCAGGTCGCCGACCCGGACCGTGATGGCGCGCTCGCCGGCGTGGGCGGCCTGGGTGATGCCGATCAGCGGCACGGCGGCCAGGGTCAGCGTGGCGATGGTGGTGAGGCTGATCATGAACTTGCGCATCTGGGTCTTCCCTCTGTTCCAGGGCGCGTCCGCCGCGCCTCCATGAGCAAAGGTGTACTGAATGATACTTGAAGAGTCCCGTTAAGTGTCGTTCATGACTCCGTATTCATAGTATTTCCTACATTTAATATTCTAAAATTTACGTAATGTTTGACAAATACGCGACATCGCAAAGCCAAGCTCTCGCCAGCGCTAAGGCGCAGCTGCCGCCTTTCCGCCCGATGGCTCGTGCAGATAGCCGCGTTCACGATCGCGAAAGGCCAAGCCTCTAAAAACGACGCCGGTCGCGCAGCCTGCCGATCAGCAGGCCCAACTTCAAACGCCCGGCCGCGCCGCAGCGCGCCCCAGGGCCTCCGACCGACCCACGAGGTTCCGCCCCTTGGCGCCAGACACACAGGCCCAGCCCGCTCGCAACTACGCCCTGGTCATGACGCTCGGCTTCGCCGTGGCGCTGGCCGCGGCGTCCGTACCCGCGGCGCGCGCGCTGGCCGACCTGATCGCCCCGGCGCCGATCGTCGAGCCCGTGGCGACGGCCCCCGCGACGCCGCAACCGGCCCCGCCGCCTCCGCCCGCCTACGCCTTCGACGCGCCCCTGCCCGGCCGCGAGGTCGCCTCGCCCTTCGGCCTGCGCCAGCTGCCCTGGGAAGAGGGAGGCCGCCTGCACGAAGGCGTCGACATCGCCGCCCCGTCCGGCACGGCGGTGAAGGTCGCCGCCGACGGCATCGTCGCGCGCACCGGGACCGATCCCGGCTATGGCCGCTTCGTCGAGGTCCGGCACAAGGACGGCTTCGCCACGCTCTACGCGCACCTCGGCCGCAATCTCGGCATGAAGAAGGGCGTCTATGTAAAGCGCGGCACGCCGATCGCCGTGGTCGGCGACAGCGGCCGCTCAACCGGCTCGCACCTGCATTTCGAGATCAGCCGCAAGGGCCGGCCGCTGAACCCCGCCCACTTCCTGGACAAGACCTTCGCCAGCGCCGAGGACCTGCCGCTGAAGGCCGCCGCCCGCGTGCCGCGCAAGGTGCGCCTGGCCCACGTGTCGCGCTGGCCTGACGGCATGAAGGAAAAGGTCGCCGCCCGTCGCGCCGGCAAAAGTCAGGCCGTACGGGGCGGAGACGGCCGGGTGCGCGTGCGGATCGAGGTCGCGGCCAGTTAGTCCCGCTCGGACCCTTCGCCCAGCAGCAGGTGGCCGAACCAGCTGACCACGCCGATAACGATCGCCCCGAAGATCCCGGCCCAGAAGCCGCTCACCGCCAGGCCCGGCAGTATGTAAGCCACCAGCCCCAGCATGGCGGCGTTCACCACCAGCAGAAACAGCCCCAGCGTCACCAGGGTGATCGGCAGGGTCAGCAGCACCACGACGGGGCGCACCACGGCGTTGACCAGCCCCAGCAGCACGGCGGCGATGGCGATCGTCTGCCAGCCCGCGGCGTGGACGCCCGGCACGATGCGTGAGGCCAGCCACAGGCCCAGGCCCGCGAACAGGGCGCGTAAGAGAAAGCCGGTCATGCGGTGCTCCCCGAAATCGGCGCCGACCCTGACGCTCGCGAAAGATGCGCACAAGCCCCCTTCGCGCCAGCCATGCGAAATGTCGACAAGGCGACGGTGGACCTGTTCAATGCGGCGTACTGTCGAAGAACCGGCCTAGGCCGCTTGGAGCCGCCGCCGTGACCACAGCCCCCCTTTCGCGCCTCCTGATACCCGATCGGCGCTACGCGTGACCGCGGCTCCGACGCCTGAACAGGTTCAGGCCTGCGACCGCGAACCCATCCACATCCCCGGGGCCATCCAGCCGCACGGTGTGCTGCTGGCCCTCGATCGCGACACCCTGACGGTGCGCATGGCCGCCGGCGACGTCGCCGGCCTGCTGGAAGCCGATACTTGGCTCGACCAGGCGGTCGGCGCCCTGATCGGCGACGAGTTGGCGGCCCAGGTCGCCGCAATCTCGAACTCGCGTCCGGCCGGCGGCTTCATCGGGGTCCTGCGCCTGGGCGGGCGCAATCTGGACCTCAGCGCCACGGTGCAGGACGATCTGGTCCTGCTCGAGATCGAGCCGGGCCTGGAGCGCCCCATGGCCGGTTCGCAGATCCTGGCCCACCTTGAGGCCGCCGCCGCAGCCTTCGAGCGCTGTCCCGGCCTGAAGACGCTGTACGATCGCGCCGCGCTGGAATTTCGCCGCCTGACCGGCTTCGACCGGGTGATGATCTACCGCTTCGGCGACGACGAAGCCGGCGAGGTGGTCGGCGAGGACCGCGCCCATCACCTCAAGAGCTTCCTCAACCACCGCTTCCCGGGTTCGGACATCCCCAAGCAGGCCCGCGCCCTCTATGTGCGCAACCTGGTGCGGGTGATCCCCGACTGCGCCTATGCGCCCGCCCCGCTGGAGCCCGCGCCGCAGGCTCCGCTCGACATGAGCGACCTGGCCCTGCGCAGCGTCTCGCCCGTCCACATGCAGTACATGCGCAACATGGGCGTGGTCGCCTCGGCCTCGGTTTCGATCGTCAAGGACGGCCGCCTGTGGGGCCTGGTGGCCTGCCACCACAACAGCCCGCGCCTGCTGCCCTACGAGATCCGCGCCGCCTGCCGCGCGCTGGCCGGTGGCCTTGCCCGCCAGATCAAGGCCAAGGAAGAAGCCGAGACCTGGCGCGAGAAGCTGCGCCTGCGGGCCCTGGGCGACGACCTGACGGCCGTTCTGGCCCAGTCCGACGTCGGCGACCTGTCGCTTGAGGAACACGCCTCCGACCTGATCGCCCTGGGCGACGCCGACGGCGTGGCGGTGTTCCGCGACGACCGGATCGAGACGGCCGGCAAGACGCCGCCGCATACGGCCCTGGCGATGCTGCGCGACTGGCTTCTGGAGGTCGACGCCGGCGGCGTGATCGCCACCGAGCGCAGCGAAAACCTGTTTCCCGGCGCCGGCGCGTTCAGGAGCTGGGCCTCGGGCCTGATGGGCGTGGTGATCGAACGCACGCCGCTGCTGGCCGTGCTGTGGACCCGCGCCGAGGAGGTCGAGGTCGTGCGCTGGGCCGGCGATCCCTACCGCACCGCCAAGGCGGCCGGCGGCGACGGGGCGCTGACCCCGCGCGCCTCGTTCGACGCCTGGACCGAAACGGTGCGCGGCCGCTCGCGCCCGTGGAGCGCCTCGCAGACCGAGGCCGCCCTGCGCCTGCGCCAGGACCTCCTGGATCTGCGCCGCGCCCGCCGTACGTCCGAGCTGAACAGCCAGCTGCGCGCCACCCTCGACGACAAGGACGACCTGCTGCGCCAGAAAGACTTTCTGCTGCGCGAGGTGAATCACAGGGTCCAGAACAGCCTGGCCCTGGCCGCTGGGTTCCTGACCATCCAGATGAAGGCCATCGACGATCCGGCCGCCCGCGCGCCGCTGGAGGAAGCCAGCCGCCGCCTGACCGCCGTGGGCCTGGTGCACCGCCGGCTCTATCGCGGCGACCAGCTGGAGACGGTCTCTCTGGACCGCTACCTCGTGGAGCTGGCCGAGGAACTGGTGGAGTCGCTGGGCCGGGAATGGGCGCGGATGATCCGCGTCGACGCGGCCCCCGCCACGGTCTCTACCGACAAGGCCGTGACGATCGGCCTGGTGGTCACCGAACTGGTGATCAATGCGGTGAAGTACGCCTATGCCGGCCGTCCCGGACGGGTCGACATCGGCCTCACCGAACAGGGCGGCCGCGTGCGCATCCTGGTCGCCGACCAGGGCGGCGGCAAGCAGGGCCCGCGCGTCGGCTTCGGCAGCAAGATGATGGACGCCATGGTCCGCCAGCTGGCCGGATCCCTGGCCTATCACGACAACAATCCGGGCGTGCGCGCCGAACTGGACGCGCCGGCGGGTTAGCGCGCCGGCGCCGGCAGCGGTCGTCTCGGCGAGGGTCCGTAGGCGTTGGGCTGCTCGGAACCCGGAACCAGCGCCAGGACGACGAAGCCGACCAGGCCGACGACCGGAACCAGCACGGCCAAAGCCAGCCACCAGGCCGAGACCCCCAGGTCCTGCAGACGGCGGGCCGCGCCCGCCATGGCGATGACTAAGGCCGCCAGGCCCAGGCCGAGCGCCAGCAGGTCGAAGGCGAGCAGGGCCAGTTTCTGCGTCGCGCCCATGCCCATCAGGAACAGCGGCGCGCCCAGCAGCGCGAGCCCCGGGACCAGCAGCCAGACCGTGCTCAGGAAATCGACACGGTCGCCGCGGCCGTTGAAATCGAACCAAGCCTTCATCGCTCGCCCACACCCCACTGCACAATCCAAAATTGCAAACTATGTTTATGGGTGTAATTTTTCATTTGCAATCCACAATTCCGCGGCGCTCCCTCCGCGTCCGCGCGCCGGAGCCCCGTCTCGGCGCCTCTTGCAATTTTGAGAATGATCGTTCATTTTTTTGAGAATGAACGTTCATTCCGCCATCGAAATGTCCAATACCTGAGCCAGGGTGTCGGACATTACAAATGCGTTATCGCCCTTACTTTAGCCGCAACCCGTACCTATCTCACCCATTCGAAAGTGGGCTCCGGACGCCAAGTTGGCGCCCAGCCCAGGGGATGTTGAACTCATGGCTGTGAATTCCTTGTCGGTGATGTCGCCGGACGGCGGCCTGTCGCGCTACCTGACCGAAATCCGCAAGTTCCCGATGCTGGCGAAGGACGAGGAGTTCATGCTCGCCCAGCGCTGGAAAGAGCATCAGGACAGCGACGCCGCGCACAAGATGGTCACCAGCCACCTGCGCCTCGTGGCCAAGATCGCCATGGGCTATCGCGGCTACGGCCTGCCGATTGGGGAAGTGATCTCCGAAGGCAATGTCGGCCTGATGCAGGCGGTCAAGAAGTTCGAGCCCGAGAAGGGCTTCCGCCTGGCCACCTACGCCATGTGGTGGATCCGCGCCTCGATCCAGGAATACATCCTGCGCTCGTGGTCGCTGGTGAAGATGGGCACGACCGCCGCGCAGAAGAAGCTGTTCTTCAACCTGCGCAAGGCCAAGAGCCAGATCAGCGCCTTCGAGGACGGCGACCTGCGCCCCGAGCAGGTCAGCGCCATCGCCACCAAACTGGGCGTGCTGGACAGCGAGGTCATCTCGATGAACCGCCGCCTGTCGGGCCCCGACGCCTCGCTGAACGCGCCGCTGCGCGCCGACGGCGAAAGCGAGTGGCAGGATTGGCTGGCCGACGACGAGCAGGTTTCGCAAGAGACCATGGTCGCCGAGAACGAGGAAAAGTCGCTGCGCATGACCCTCCTGGAGGAGGCCATGGTCGAGCTGACCGACCGCGAGCGGCATATCCTGACCGAGCGCCGCCTGAAGGACGACCCCACCACCCTGGAAGACCTGGCCGCCCAGTACGGCGTCAGCCGCGAACGGGTCCGCCAGATCGAGGTGCGCGCCTTCGAGAAGCTGCAGAAGTCCATGCGCGAGGCGGCCATCGCCAAGAACATGGTCGAGGCCTAAGCCTCTCTCATCTGCTAAGAGAACGGCCGTCGCGACCCGTGTCGCGGCGGCCTTTTCGTATCGAGGGCGTCGCCGGAGCGTCACAAACGGCCTTTTCCTCGCCGCCGACGCGCTCTAAGAGCCTCGCCTCCGATTTTTCCGGCGTCCCGCCGGCCCAATTCAAAGACTTCTCCATGACCCGTCACGAACTGAAGACCTGGCCGCAGTATTTCGCCGCCGTGCGCTCGGGCAAGAAGCGCTTCGAAATCCGCCGTAACGACCGTGAATTCAAGGTCGGCGACGTGCTGGTGCTGCGCGAATTCGATCCGGCCGAGGACGCCTATACCGGCCAGACCGAGGAACGCCAGATCACCTTCCTGCTGTCGGAAGAAGACTACGGCGTCATCCACGGCTTCGTGGCCATCGGCTTCGGCGACGTGGTGCACCACCCCGACGCCCCGGAAGACCACCCGCTGACCGCAGCCGAACTGGCCGAGTGGCACGAGACCGCCGCCGCCAACGCCGCCCTGCGCGGCGAAGAGGCCCGACGGGTCTCGAAGTCCTACGTGGCGACCAACATGAGCGTCGCCGCCGACCGACACGGCGCCGTGGCCGCCCTGGCCGAAACCGAAGCGGCCTTCCACGCCGCCGCCGCGCGCATCGTCCGCAAGGGCTGAGGCGTAGGGACCGTCAGCTGATCCGGCCGACGGTCCAGTCCTCGCAGCGCAGGCCCTCGACCCTCGCGAATTCCGCAAGATTGCCCGTGACTACGACGAGGCCGCGCGAACGCGCATGGCCAGCGATCAACAGGTCATAGCTGCCGATCGGCCGTCCAATACGCTCGAGGCCGGCTCGAATATCGGCCGCGTGATCGGCGGCGCCATCGTCAAAGGACAGAACCTCCAGCTTGGCGGCGAAACGCTCCACCAGATCGCGGTGATGCTCCGGCCGGGCGGATTTCGCTGCACCGTGCAGCAGCTCCATCAGGACAATGGTCGAGATGCACAGCGCATCAGCGTTAGCGTTGAACTTTTCCGCCAGTTCGCGAGGACGGTCTCTGAGCACGCGGATACACAGGTTGGTGTCCAGCATGTAGCGGAGCATCAGAAGCCTTCGCGATCCTGCGTCTTGGGCTGATCGCGTTCACCGAGATCGACGCCGGGCTCGTCGAAGAAGTCGTCCCAGACGGCATCCGACGGCACGATGACGCGCCTCTTGCCTTCGCGCAGCACCGTCACCGAGCGGACGCCATCCGGAAACGCCACGTCCTTCGGCAGGCGGACCGCCTGGGATCGATTGGACTGAAACAGTGTCGTTCGGACCATCACGGCCTCCTGGATATACAGCCAGTATATCCCAGAGCTTGCTGGACGCCTACCGCCCCTCGCGCACCGCCTTCACGCCGCTCAGGATCGCCTCGGCCACGAAGCCGGGATCCTCGTGCGGAAGGCCGTGGCCAGCCGTGGGCGCGATGGTCTGGGTCGCGCGGGACGACAGGGTCAGGAACTGCTTCTGCAGGTCTTGGGTGACCGCCTCCAGCTCGACCGCGAGGGGCTCGGGCAGGTCGGGGACCATCCGCCACTTCGGGCTGTGGGTGGCCACGATCACCGGCTTGTCGCCCAGCGAGCGCAACGCGCGAGCCTGGCTGTTACTGGCGCCAACGTCGAGATTTTCCGGATTGAGGCTGGGATCGCGCGGCATCCGCGTGAGAAAGCCGCGCGCGTCGGACAGCGCCTTCGCCTCGCCCGGCGCCACGGCCGGCAGCCTGGCCAGCCAGGCGTCCATCTGGTCGGGATGGGTCGACGAGATCAGCACCAGTCCGGCCACCTGATCCGGATAGCGAGCGGCGAAGACCTGGGCGTGCAGCCCGCCGATCGAGTGGCCGGCCAGCAGGAACGGCGGCGCGACCTTGGCCGCACGCAGGGCGGTCTCCAGGTCGGCGGCCGCGTCGGCGCTGGTGCGCGGCTTGCCCGCCGGGGCCGGGTCGCTGGCGCCCAGGCCGGCGCGGTCGTAGAGGCAGATCCGGGCGGTCTCGGAGACGCGGGCGGCGATCCTGCGCCAGGCCTCGTCCTCCACCGGCGCGGTCCCCATGCCGGCGTCGACCACCACGGTCGGCGCGCCCTGGCCCTGGCAGGAGAGGCGGATCATCCGGCCGCCGCCGACGTCGAAACGTCCATCCTGGGCCAGGGCCGATCCGGTCAAGGCCGCCGACAGCATCACGGCCAGGACGACAGCTCGGCGCATCGTCATCCCTAGACCCCGCCCTCGTCGCCGCGCTCCAGGCCCGCGATGGTCGCCTCGTCCGTGGCCTCGGCGTCGCTGACCTTGCGCAGCACGGCCTGGCGCAGGGCGTAGGCCAGCATGGCCGCCAAGATCAGCGCGTTGAGCACGAACGGCGCCCAGCCGACGGCCTCGTAGAGCAGCACGAACAGCGGAGCGACCACCACGTTGAGGCCGTTGATGGCGGCGATCGCGCCCGCCGCCCCGGCCTGGTCCTTGGCCCCGACCGACAGCGAGGCGCCGGCCGTGAAGCCCGGCCGCGCGAAGCCGTAGCCCAGCGACGAGACCGCGTAGCCGATGGCCACCGCCGCATAGTCCGGCGCGAAGGCGACCACGACATTGCCCAGGGCCGCCACGCCGACGCCCCAGCGCATCAGCTCGCGCGGGCCCATCGAGAACATCCGGATCAGGCCCCACTGGGCCAAGAGGCCGGCCACAGCGCCGGCCGCCATGGCCAGGGTGATGAAGCCCTGGGCCTTGATCGGGGCCACGCCCAGCTTGTCGATGATCAGAAAGCCCAGGGTCTGGGTCTGGGCCGTCTGGCAGGTGGCGACGAGGAACCCGAAGATCAGAAAGGGGGCCAGGCGCGGGTCGCGCCACAGGCTGTCGCCCCGCCGCAGCGACGGAAAGGCCAGGCGGCCGCGCGGCTGCGGCTCGCCGGCGGTGGCGGGCGGCGTGCTCTCGTCCAGGCCCCGCCTGACGATCCACATCATCACCCCCGCCAGCCCCGCGAAGGCGAACATCGGCCCGGCCAGCCCCACCACCGGCAGCACGAACAGCGGCGCCAGCAACGGCCCGACCACGGTGCCCAGGCCAAAGGCGCCGGCCAGGGTGGCCATGGCCTGGGTGCGCTCTTCGCGCCTGGTGCGATCGGCCAGATAGGCCTGGGTGGCCGGATTGGCGGCCGAGCCGAACAGGCCAAACAGCGCCCGCGCCAGCAGGAACAGCACGAACACCACCATCGGCGGCATGAGCTGGTGCAGCCCCGCGCTGACCACGAAGGCGCACAGGGTCATCGACACGCAGAACCCGCCCAGCCCCAAGAGGATCAGGGGCTTTCGCCCCCGCACGTCCGACCGCTTGGCCCAGAACGGCGAGGAGATCGCCCACAAAAGGGCCGACAGCGAGAAGATCGCCGCCACCATGGCGTCGGGAATGCCGATCTGCCGGCCGATGGCGGGAAGCACGGACAGCATGCCCGTATTGCCCAGCGCCGTGGCCGCCGACACCCCGAACAGGATGGCGAAGGCCCGCCGGTTGACCTGTTGATCTTGAGCGGCGGCAGACATCGAACAAACGTTAGAGGGGGTTCGCGCCCAGGGGAAGGCCCCGCTTTCGCCTTCCGGGCGCCGCGCCATCCTGTCGCGGAATCGCGCGAACGGCCCGATACCTTGGATTAAGCATTAACAGCGATGATGCCGGCTGAAATCCGCGGGGCTCTCTTTCGTCATGTTCCAGATCATCGGCATCGTGCTGCTCTTCGCGCTGGTGTTCGGCAGCTACCTGATGGGCGGCGGCAAGATGGACGTGATCCTTCACGCCGCGCCGCACGAACTGATGGCCATCCTGGGCGCGGGCATCGCCGCCTTCCTGATCTCCAACTCGATGACGGTGATCAAGGCCACGGCCGGCGGCTTCGGCAAGATCTTCGCCGGCCCCAAGTGGAAGGCCAGCGACTATCGCGACCTCTTGTCCCTGCTGTTCCTGCTGACCAAGACGATGAAGTCCAAGGGCGTCATCGCCCTGGAAAGCCACATCGAAAAGCCGCACGAGAGCTCGATCTTCTCGCGCTATCCCAAGATCTCGAAGGACCACTTCGCCGTCGACTTCATCTGCGACACCCTGCGGATGATGACCATGAACCTGGAGGATCCCCACCAGGTTGAGGACGCGATGGAAAAGCAGCTCGAAAAGCACCACCACGAGGCGCTCGAGCCGGCCCACGCCCTGCAGTCGATGGCCGACGCCCTGCCCGCCCTGGGCATCGTCGCCGCCGTGCTCGGCGTCATCAAGACCATGGGCTCGATCACCGAGCCGCCCGCTGTGCTCGGCGGCATGATCGGCGGCGCCCTGGTCGGCACCTTCCTGGGCGTGTTCATGGCCTATGGCCTGGTCGGCCCGATGGCCGCCCGCCTGCAGGCCGTCGTCAACGAGGACGGCGCCTTCTACAAGATCATCCAGGCCGTCCTGGTCGCCCACCTGCACGGCAACGCCGCCCAGATCAGCGTCGAGATCGGCCGCGGCAACGTTCCCAGCGTCCACCAGCCCAGCTTCATCGAGCTGGAAGAGGCCCTGACCCAGATCCCGAACGAAGCCTGATCCCCGCGCCCCATCCGTGCACGTCATGATCACGCCGCCGTGATCTTTGGCTTGCAACGGCGCGGGAAAAGCGGTTCCTTGCCATGGTGCGGCCCGGCTTCGACGCCGGGCCGTCGCCGTTTCCGGTCGCAAGGCCAATCGCAAGGAAAGCCCCCGATGACCACCCAAGTCCTCCGCAAGATTCTCATCGCCGGCGCGGCCATGACCGCCCTGTCGCTGGCCGCCTGCGGCAAGAAGGACGAGGCTCCCGCGGCCGACGAGAAGGCCGCCGCGGCCGCCGCCGCCGGCGCCAGCGAAGTGACGGCCGCCGACGCCGCCGCCACCACCGACCAGGCCACCGCCGACGCCAACAAGGCCGCCGCCGACGCCGCCGCCGAACCGGACGCCGTCTCGGCCGCCGAAGCCCCCGGCACGGCCCCGGCCGCGACCGAGGAAAAGAAGACCGAGGGCCACTGAGCCCCTACCTTCCGTCTTCGGAACGATCGAGGGGCCGTCCATCAGGGCGGCCCTTCTTCCATGATGGCCCAATGACTTCCGACTCTTCCCAATCCCCCCTGGTGTGGCGCGAGGACGGCCTGCCGCAGTCGCGGCTCTACGGCGACGTCTACTTCTCCAGCGCCGACGGCCTGGCCGAGACCCGCGCGGTCTTCCTGGACGGCTGCGGCCTGCCAGGCGCCTGGGCTGGACGCGACCATTTCACGGTCGGGGAACTGGGTTTCGGGACCGGGCTCAACATCGCCGCCCTGCTGGACCTGTGGCGGCGCGAGAAGCCGGCCCGAGACGCCGATGGCGGCGGCCGTCTTCATATCTTCTCGATCGAGGCCCATCCGATCACCCGTGACGAGGCCGCCCGCGCCCTGGCCGTCTGGCCCGAACTCGGCGATGCGGCCCAGGTGCTGCTCGATCATTGGCCAAGCAACGCGCGGGGCTTCCACCGTATCGACCTGCCCGGCTTCGAGGCGGTGCTGGATCTGGCCGTCATGGACGTGGCCCAGGCCCTGGCGGCCTGGAGCGGCCGGGCCGACGCCTGGTTCCTGGACGGCTTCTCGCCGGCGCTCAATCCGGCCATGTGGAGCGACGAGATCCTCGCCGCCGTCGCCGCCCGCACCGCCCCAGGCGGCCGCGCCGCCACCTTCACCGTCGCCGGCGCCGTGCGCCGAGGCCTGGCGGCCGCCGGCTTCGCCTGGGAAAAGCGCCCCGGCTTCGGCCGCAAGCGCGAGCGGCTGGAGGCGACCTTCCCCGGCGACGCCGCGGCCTCCACGTCCCCGAAGACCCTGGCCGTCGTCGGCGGAGGGATCGCCGCCGCCGCCGTGGCTCTCGCCGCCCGTACCGAGGGCCTGACGGTCACCGTATTCGACGCCGACCGGGCCAAGGCCTCCGGCAATCCCGCAGCCCTGGTCACCCCGGCCCTGGACGCCGGCGGCGGCCCGCGCGCGGCCCTGCCCGCCCAGGCCCTCGCCCGCGCCGCCGCCCTCTATGACGCCCTGCCGGGCGCGGTGCTGGCGCGCGGCGTGCTGCGCCTGGCCACCGGCCCGCGCGATCCCGACCGCTTCGCCGCCGTTGCGGGCCAGGACCTCTTCGCCGCCGGAGAGATGACCGTCCTTGACGCCGACGAGGCCGGCGCGGCGTTGGGCGAGCCGGCCGCCGGCGCCCTGCGCATGGGCCTGGCCCGCGTGGTCGATCCCGCCGCCATCCTGGCCGCCTGGCGCGGCGAGGCGATCGCCGCCGAGGTCGCCAGCCTGCACAAGGCCGAGGACGGCTGGCGCCTGTTCGACGCGGATGGCGCGATGCTGGCGACCGCCGACGCCGTCATCCTGACGGGCGGAGCGGACCTGGCCGCCCTGTGGCCCGAGGCGCCGATCCGCCCCGTGCGCGGCCAGACCAGCTGGACCGGCCCGACCGATGAGGCCGTGACCCCCGCCGCCTTTGGCGGCTACGCCGTTCCCACCCGTGAGGGCGGCGTATTGTTCGGCGCCACCCACGACCGGGGAGAAACGGCCAGCGACCTGCGCGACGCCGACCACGAGCGCAATCGCGCCGCCCTGGCCAAGGGCCGCTCCGCCCTCGCCGTCCGCCTGGCCGACACGACGCTGGACGGCCGCGCGGCGGTGCGCGCCACCACCGCCGACCACCTGCCGCTGGCCGGCGCGGTTCCCGGCGCGCCGGCGGGCCTGTTCGTGCTGGGCGGCCTGGGCGGGCGGGGCTTCGCCACCGCGCCGCTGCTGGCCGAGCACGTGGTGGCGCTGATGCTGGACATTCCCTCGCCGCTTCCGCGCGACCTCGCGGCGCTGGTGGAGCCCCACCGATAGCCCTCCCCCTTGATGGGGGAGGGTTGGGTGGGGGTGATGCGACGGTCGGCGCTTGGCCGGGGCCAGCTCGGTAGATCACCCCCATCCCCGGCCCTTCCCCCATCGAGGGGGAAGGGAGACCCTCCGCGCAAAAGCAAAAGGCCCCGGAGTTTCCTCCGGGGCCTTCGCATTCGTCGGGAAGACTGAACTTCCGTCCGACCTCGATCTTAGAAGTTGATCGAGATGGTCGAACGACGGTTCAGCGGTTCCTTCACGCCGTCGCCGGTGGCGACGGCCGGAGCGGTTTCACCCTTCCAGTCGACGGCCAGGGTCGTGGCGGGCACGCCCAGCGAGACCAGACCATCGGCCACGGCCTTCGCACGACGTTCCGACAGGCGGACGTTGTACTTCGGCGAGCCCGAGGTGTCGGTGTGACCCACGACCGTGATCTTGGTCGCGTTGCCGCCCTTGGCGTAGTCGGCGGCCTGCTGCACCACGGCCTGGGCTTCCGGCGTCAGCACGTACTGATCGAACGGGAAGTAGACCACGAACTCGCGGGCCTCATACGCCGGCGGAGGCGGCGGCGGGGGCGGCGGAGCCGGGGGCTCGGGCGGCGGGGGCGGCGGGGGCGGCGGCGGGGGAGGCGGCGGCGGCGGGGGCGGCGGCGAGCCGAAGGTGTAGCGAACACCCAGGGTGATCGACGTGTCCTTGTAGTCGCCTTCGAAGGTGCCGACGTCCGTCACCGAGCCACCGGCCGGGCCGGTGTTGGCCGTCACCGAACCCCAGTTGAGGCTCTTGGCGACCAGGTAGCGGCCGGTCAGGTCGATCGACCAGTTCGGGCTGACGTCCCAGGCCAGGCCCAGCAGGCCCTGGTAGGCGAAGCCCTGGTCGGTGTCGTCGAAGCTGGTGTTCTGGAAGCGGGCGCCGCCGGCGGGAACGCCGCTCAGCTGGCCGTACACCTTGTTGTGGACCCAGGCCGTACCGACGCCAGCGCCGACGAACGGACGCCACGACGAGTCGGGCAGGAAGTCATAGATGACGTTGGCCATCAGGGTGGTGGCCTTCATCTCACCCTTCGGCGCGCCGCAGGTGGGATTGGTCGCGGTGCGACCGATGCCGGCGGTGCAGAGGCCGATCGGCTGGGGACGCGTGGCGTCCTCCGAGCGGACACCCTCGATGTCGCCGCCGCGGTAGCCGTATTCGCCTTCCACGCGCCAGTTCGGCGAGATGCGGTAACCGATACGAGCAAAGCCCGCCCAGTCTTCATCCGTCGAGAAGGTCCAGTCGTAAGGACGGCCGTCGGTGGCGTTCACCGACGAGCTCGCTTCAACGCCCTCGGTCGAGTGGTAACCGACGTCGCCGGCCACATACCATCCGCTCAACGCGCTTTGGGCGGAGGCGCCGGACGCCGCGCAGAGCGCGACGGTTGCGACGCCAGCCAGCAACCCGAATTTCATGATGAGAACCCTCTAAAAAAGTTAGCCTGGACGCCCCCCGCGGGGCGGCTTCCATGACGACAAACGCACGACTTCGCAAATCGGATGTGGCGCCAGCGCCACAGTGGGGCAGTTTCGTCGAATCCTCGACAATTCGCCCCGTCGATTGGAACACGGACATTAGCCGCCGCGCGGCGCAAACCTCGGCGCGCTGCGGCGATGGTTGCGTGTTTCGGCGCCAAAATCCAGATCAACCCAGGCGATTATTTCAGATATCAACGACCAGCGATCGCCGTTCGCGCACATGGGCGGAGGCGACCAGCGGCGCGGCATGCGCGCCGCTGGTCGAGAGCTTCAGGCGCGATCGCCCCCACGACCGCCGGCCTTGGCCATCCCACCCCTCGCCGCGCTGGAGGATGCGGCGAAGTTCGCAGGGGTTCGCCTCGACGCCGCCTCGCTGTGGAGTGCGCGACAGCGCCGAGCCGCCCCCATTCGCGCCGGCGGGGTTCGAGGGATCGACGACCCGTGGCGGCGCGGAGAGCCAGGCCCCGCCGAGCGGCGGAACCTTTCGCGCGTCCGCTAACATCGCTGTCCGGGACGTGTCGCGTCCCAAACCTGGAACGTTTCGCCAGCCGCCGGGCGGGCGAGGGGTGGACAGCCGCCGGGGTTGGGTTAACTACGATCCCCGAGGCCCGCGCGGGGTGGCGCGGCGTCCGGGAGATTGGTGCCTGAAGAGCGTGAGGCCGCGTCCGGATCCCTTGCTCGACGCCTCCGGCGTGACCCTGCTGGCGATCGGCCACTTCATGGCCTTCGTCGACCGGGCGGTTCCCAGCGTCTACGCCCCCGCGCTGAAGGCCGAATTCCACCTGACCGACACCCAGCTCGGCGCGCTGCAAGGCCCGGCCTTCGTAGCGCTTTACGTCGCCGCCACCCTGATGGCCGGACATCGCGGTCACCGCCTGCGGCCCGCCCCGCTGCTGGCGGGCGCGGCGGCGCTGTGGAGCGCCGCGACGGTCGCCCTGGCCTTTGCGCCGCACTACGGGGGCCTGCTGGCCGCCCGCCTAGTGCTGGGCCTGGCCCAGGCCGCCTTCGCGCCCGCGGCCCTGGCCCTGATCGTCGCCTCAGCGCCGCCCGGGCGGCTGTCGCGCTGGGTGTCGATGTTCACCTCCGGCTCGTCGATGGGCCGCAGCGGCGCCCTGCTTGCCGGCGGCCTGGCGCTGGGCGCGGTGTCGAGCGTCGGCGCCCTCGCTTTGGGCCAGTCGCCCTGGCGCGCCGCCATCATCCTGCTGACCCTGCCCAACCTGCTGCTGGTGGCCCTGCTGGCCTGGCGGCTGCGGAAGCTGCCGCCGGCCGGCGTCGACGGCCCGGGGCTCGGACACGCCCTCGCCCGCCTGGCCGCGCGCCCCGCCGGCCTGGGCCTGCACTTCCTGGCCGCGGGCGGCGTGATCCTGGCGGTGCAGGCCGGCGCGGCCTGGGCCCCGTCGATCGTCAACCGCGCCTGCGGCCTGGGCCCCGCGGCCAGCGCCCTGCTGGCCGGCGCCGTCGTCCTGGTCGCCGCCCCGACGGGGCACCTGGCCGCCGGCTGGCTGATGGACCGCCGGTTGCGCGCCGACGGCGGTCCCGTCCTGGTCCTGGCCGGCGGCCTGGGCCTGGCCGTGCTGGGCGCGGTCCTGCTGGCGGACGCCAGCGCGCCGGCGAGCGCGGCCGCGGCCCTGTTTCTGCTCACCGCCGGCGGCGGCGGCGCGGCCCTGGCCGCCCTGGCGGGCCTGCAACCGATCTGCCCCGCCCCGCTGCGTCCGCCGATGACCGGCCTCTACCTCGCCTTCGTCACCGTCGTCGGCCTGGGCCTTGGCCCGCTGCTGACCGGCCTGGCCAGCGACCGCCTATTCAGCGGCCCGCACGGCCTGGCCATGGCCCTGGCCGTCGTCACCAGCGGGGCGGCGACCCTGGCGACGCTGTCCGCCCTGCTCGGCGCCGCGCCCTGGCGACGGCTGGCCGGCGAGACCCGCGCCCTGGCGAGCGCCTGACATGCCCGCCGCCGCGACCGCTGAAAGCTTCCGCTTCTCCAGCAACGACCATCCGGCCGACGAAGCCTTCGCTCTCTACGCCGCCCTCTATTCGCGCGGTTCCGACGTCAGCCGCGGCGCCGGTCCGTTCTTCGCCCAGGTGCGCGGCTGGCGGCTGGACAAGGTGCTGCTGTTCGAGCGCCGGCTCTCGGGGGTGGTCCATGCCCGGCGCGAACGGATCGCCGGCGACGGCTTCGACCATTTCGTGCTGACCCACGTGCTCGAAGGCCAGGTGCGGCTGGCGATCCCCGGCCCGCCCCGCCTGCTCGAGCCTGGGGCGGGCGTGCTGCTCGACACCCGCCGCCCGATGCGCACCGAGCACGAGAACGCCCTGATCCTGACCGCCAGCATCGCCCGCGACGTGATCGAGGCCGCGCTGGGCCCGGCCGGCCGGCTGCACGGCCAGGTGCTGACCGCGCCCGACAACCTGGTGCTGGCCGACTTCCTGGCCTCGCTGGCCCGGCGCGGCGACAGCCTGGCGCCCACCGCGCTGCCCGCGCTCGGCCGCGCCTTCGTCGACGTCCTGGCCTCGGCGGGCGGCGACGCGGCGCGCGTTGGCCGCGAGGATCAGCGCCGCGATCTCGCCCGCCGCGAGGCCGTGCGCCGCTTCGTCGTTCCACGCCTGGCCGACCGCGCACTGTCGGTGGAGGCCATCGCCGTCGGCGCCGGCATCTCGCGCTCCTCGCTCTATCGCCTGTTCGAGAAACAGGGCGGCGTGGCTCGCTTCATCCAGCTGGTCCGGCTGGACGCCCTGCGCCGCGCCCTGGACGCTCAGGACCCTGCCGCGCCCGACGAGGCCGCCCTGGCCGAGCGCCTGGGTTTCGCCGGCCCCGCCCAGATGGCCCGCCTGTTCGCCGAGGCCTATGGCGCCGCTCCGGCCGCCTACCGCGCCGCCCTCGACGACAAGCCCCACGACGACCCGGGCGTCGCCAAGCAGCGCTGGGACGGCTGGCTGAGGGAGCTGGACTAACCGGCCAAAAAGGAGAGCGATGGCTAAAATGCAATTCATGATTGACTTCCCGGCCTGATCGCTCTGAATCCTCCGGTCGCATCATGGCCTGGGGGGGCGAAGTCGTGACCACATCCACGGACGATCCAGCCGACGGCAAGGATCTCACGCAGAAAGCCGACGCCTGGCGCGCACGCCTGGGCATCGGCCAGGCGGCCAGGGCCCCGATCCTCGAGGCCACGGCGAACAGCCGTGACTCCGGCGAGGGCCCCGGCGACCGAGCGGCCGGCGCCATGGCGCTCGAGGCCGCGACCGACGAGCATGGGCCGCCCGAGGAACGCATTGAACGGGCGCGGGCGCAGATGCGCGAACTGGTCAACACCCAGTTCGGCGGCGACCAGGCCCTGCTCGACGGAGTCGAGGCGCTGGCCATCGACGCCCGCGAAGCCACGGCTCTGTTGCAGGCGGACATCACCCCCGCCGCCCCGCCGAACTGGATCAGTCTGGAGGCTGTCGTCGCCTTCGACGGGACACGCCCTTCGTTCCTGGTCCAGAACGGCGAGGTCCAACTGGAGGGCGCCTATGCCGTGGAGCGCTGGCGTACCGAGCTTGCGCCGTTCCTGACGCATCTCAACGACATGGCCGCCTGCGTGGGTCGCGTGGAGCGCGGGGAAATCCATATCGGCACCGCCTTCCTGATCGGCCCCGAACTGGTGCTCACCAACCGCCACGTCGTCCAATCGATCAGCTTCGCGGGCGAGGAGGGTCGTCAGATCTATCCCGGCACGAACCTGGACTTCGGTCGTGAGTATCAGGGCCGGGCGACGCATGATCGGCGCAAGGTGCTCGAGATCGTCGCCATGGGCGTCCAGACCATCGAGGGCCTCATTGTCGACCACCGCAGGCTCGACCTGGCGCTGCTGCGGGTCTCGCCGTCGACGCTGACGGGGGCGGCCAAGCAGCGGTTCCTGAAGCTCTCCAAGGTCAAGGACGCGCTGGAGCCCGGCCTGTCGGTGGTCACGGCCGGCTATCCCGTAGCCTGGCAGGACGCCGTTCCCGAGCAACTGCAGATAGCCCATGGCGCGGTCCTGGCCCGGCTGCTGGCCGGCGACGGGGGCAGCAAGCGGCTGTCGCCGGGCCTGTCCCAGGGCATGCTCGCCACGCCGGGCGGCGAGCCCTCTTGGACCGGCCTGCACGACGCCACCACGCTGAGGGGCAATTCCGGCTCGCCCATGGCGGTTCTGGGGACCGGCGCGCTGAAGGTCCGCGGCCTCCACTACGGCGGCGCAGCCCTGGAAGACAGGGTCAACTGGTGCCACCTGCTCCAGCACTGCCTTGTTGCGCCGTGCCTGCCGTCCTCCAAGCCTTTGGGCGAGATTCTGCAAGCCGAAGGCGTCGAGCTGTAGGGAGCCAGGCATGGACGATGCGTCCCCACCGACGGCCTCTTCGACCCAGATCGATAAGCTGATCGACCTCATCGCGCCTGATTGGGCGCAGATCCAGGGCGTCTGGGAACTCTTCCGCGTGGAGTTCGGGTTTCAACTGCGCGCCGACACCGGCGCGATCGACGTGCGCGGCTTCCTCGCCGAGGCCCTGGGGGTGACGATCGCCAGGGGGCGGCTGCGCAAGTTCGCCACGAGGCTCGAGGCGCGCGGCCTGCTGAAGGACGGCTTCGACGAGCTGGCCGCGCAGTTCTACACCGGCGGCTTGCAGCCCCAGCGCTACGTCAATCCCGCCTGGCCAAGCCAGTTCGCGCACGCCACCCTGCGCGCGGCGGCCGAGGCCTGCGACCACGTCTGCACGATCACGATCGACGGTCAGCACAAGGGCACCGGCGTGCTGATCGCCCCCACCCTGGTGGCCACCGCCGCCCATGTGATCGCCCCTCTGGTTCAGGACAGCAAGGAAATCGAAGGCTCGCTGGACCGCCTGCGGCTGACCTTCACCGATCCGGATTCCGAAGAGGAAGCGCCCCGGCCCGTTCCTGCCCGGCTGCGCTCGCGCTGGCTTAGGCGCTACAGCCCCCAGGGGCGCGCCGACGGCCTCGGCGCCGAGATCGACGGCATCGAGGGGCTCGACGAGAAGGGGCCTTGGGACTGGGCCCTGATCCATCTGATGAACCCGCCGCGCCAGGGCCAGTCGGGCGCGAAGATCTACGAGCATCCC
Source organism: Caulobacter endophyticus (assembly GCF_029543245.1). Classification (GTDB taxonomy): domain Bacteria; phylum Pseudomonadota; class Alphaproteobacteria; order Caulobacterales; family Caulobacteraceae; genus Caulobacter; species Caulobacter endophyticus_A. Next base: position 227,235 of record NZ_JARQWV010000005.1, on the reverse strand, counting down.
ACGCCCGCGCCGCAGTTCGGCATCCACATCCTGCACCATCCCGCCACCCACGGCCTGGCGGCCATGCCCCTGCTGTGGTCGGTCGGCGCGGCCAAGAAAGCGCTCGGCGATCCGACCACCTTGCGCCTCCTGCATGACGCCAACACCGACGGCGGCTCGTCGGGCGCGCCCTGTTTCGACCAGAACTGGCGGATCGTGGCCCTTCATCAGGGCGGCAGCGACGACATCGCCAAAGCCGACCAGATCAATCGCGCCGTGCCCGTACACAGATGGCTGGACGATCTGGCGGCCGCCGCGAACGAAGACGACGAAACGCCCTATCTGCGCGAGGTCCTGGAGATCGACGGCCTGACGAGGCCCGTGCTGGGGCGGCGGGACATCCAGAGAAGCTTCTGGGCGTCCATGACCCGCGCCGACGAGGATCAGGTCTTCGTCATCAGAGGTCCCGACCACGCGGGAAAGACCTTCACACGGCTGCTGCTGAGGTCCCTGGCGGTGCAGGCGGGGCAACGGCTGGTGGTTTTCGAGATGCAGAACGTGCAGGCCGACGACGCCGTGGCGTTCGCCGAACTCGTCCTCGGCGGGGTCGGGGTGCAGCTGGACCCGCACGCGACCGCCCCGGACGGCCTGACCACCCTGGCGCGGGGCCTGCGCAACGGCCTGGTCCCCACCCTGCTGGCGGAACTGGAGCGCGTGGCCGCGGGAAGCCCGCTGTGGATTTTCCTGGACGGTTTCAAGCAGAGCAACCTGCCGCTTTCAGGTCCTGTGCAGCAGCTGGTCGAGGCCCTGATCTGCGCCTCGCCCACCGCGCCCAACCTGCGCCTGGTGCTGGCCGGCTGGCAGGGCGCGGTCCAGGTGGGCCCCGGCCGCACGGCGTGCGTCGAGGATCTGGCGTCTGGACCATCGGCCCAGGATATCGCCGACCACGTCTGGCTGTGCCTGGCGCCTCCAGAGGCGCCCATGTCGCCGGATGTGGCCAACCTCCTCAAGAGCGCGGTGTCGATGTTGGGCGGGCCGGGCGACTATCCGACCGCGGTCGAGCGGGCGCGAACCGTTCTCGGCTCGATGGCGCCGATGGTGAAGCTGGCTCTGGCCAAGGACGAACGCCATGAGCCGTGAATCCGCAGCGGCGCCCGACCCGCAGGCCACGGCTCTGGACGTGCTGCGCAAGGCGCTCTCCGAAGCCTGGGCCGTCCGGCCCGAGGCCGAGCGGCGCGCCCGGGCCGCGGAGATCGACCACGCGCCCAGCCAGGCGCCGGCCGGACCGGACGGCGCGGAGGTCCTGGAGATCGAGACGATCGCGGCGCTGACCGGCCCGATAGCGCCCCAGCTCCTGAAGGAAATCGCCGAGGCGCTCGGCGGCTCGCCCGTCGAGCTGGAGGCCCTGGCGACGCGCTTCGACCGTTCCAGCCGCGATCGGCGCTGGCTGTGGACGCTGCGAGCCGACCGCCGTTTCCTGGCGCTCGGCGTGCTGGCGCAAGGCGATGCGGAATCCCGCCGCCTCTCGCTGCAGCGGCTGACCAAGCGCCTGCCGCCGGCCAGCGAGGCCGAGGCGATCCTTCGCCAGCTGATCGGCGGAGAGGCGCCGTCTCCCCAGGTTCTGGCCGACATTCTCGCCGGCGCCCCGGCCCGCCTCGCCGAGGCCTGGGCCCAGGCCCTGAGCTGGGCCCGCTCGCGCGCCTTCGACCCGCAGGCCTTGCTGGCCGTCGCCCAGCGCCGCATCGCCATCCAGGCGGCCCTGGAAGGCTACGATCATCTGCTGAGCGCGGGGTTCCATGGCCGGGAGGCCGAGATCGCGGAGATCCACCGCTTCGTCGACGCGACGCCGAACGCCAAGCGCATCCCGATCCTGTCGATCGACGGGATCGGCGGGGCGGGCAAGTCCACACTGCTGGCGGCGGCCCTACGGCCGCGCCTTGTGGAGGCCTTCGCGTCCACCGGTCGCTCGCCGATGTTCGTGACGATGGACTTCGACCGGCGCCTGCTGATCGAGGGCGGTGAGCTGGAGCTGTCGTTCGAGCTCAGCCGCCAGATCGGCCTCTACGCGCCGCATCTGGCCGACAGCCTGGCGCGCTTGCGTGAACGGTCGCGTCGCCAGCAGACGAAGCGCGGCGAGACCGTCACGCTGGAATCGGCCGCCGATATCTCGGACCGTAGAAGCTGGTCCTTCAACGATCAGATGGCGGATGTCCTGCTCGACAAGGGGCTGCCGAACCGGACTCTGATCCTGGTGCTCGACACCTTCGAGGAATGGGAACGTGACGGCGGAGGGCTGGAAGCTGACGCGCCCCTGACGCGGATCGTGAACTGGATCCGCGAAATCGGACCCCTGCTGGACCTGGCGGTCGGGGTGATCGTCAGCGGCCGCACGCCCAGGAACCTTAAGGGTTTCGAGTTCTGGCGGCCCGCCATCACCCTGGGCGATCTGCCCGCCGCCGACGCCCGCCGCTTCCTGCGCGGCATGAAGCTTCCAGCCAAGGTCGCGGTCAGGATCCAGCGGGCGGTCGGGGGCAATCCCCTGGTCCTGAAACTGGCCGCCCACTATTACACCAGCCTTCCGCCCGGTCGCCGGGCCGGCTTTCTCAACGACGAAGCCGAAGCGTTTTCCGGCATGGACCGCAACCTGGTTCTAGGGGTGCTCTACCAGCGCTTCCTCAACCACATCGCAGATCCGGATGCGCGCAAGCTGGCCTATCCGGGACTGGCGCTGCGACAGGTGACGCCGGTCCTGATCCAGGAGGTGCTCGCCGAGCCCTGCAAGCTGGGCGATGTTTCCGACAGCAAGGCCAAAACCCTGCTGAAGCAGCTCGGCGACGAGGTCTGGCTGGTCGAGCGGAGAGGAGAGGTGCTGCGGCATCGTCCGCAGATCCGCGCCGCCATGCTGGACTACATGCGCAAGGACAAGGCGCAGTACAAATGTCTGCGCGCTGTCCACGCCCGCGCCGCCGAGTGGTGGCGAGGCCAGCCCGGCGAAGACGCCAGGCTGGAGGCCACCTATCATCGCCTGGCGTTGATGGGACGCAACGACATCCTCGACTCCTACGTCTTCTCCGCCGACCACCTGGCGCGATTGACGCCCGACCTGGATGATTTCGAACCCAGCGTCGCCGCCCAGGTGCGGCTGGTGCTGGGCCTGCCCCTGTCGGAAAAGCAAGCCTGCGCGCTGCCGCAACCGCTCCGCGGTCGGTGGGCCAACGCCCGGGCTGAAGGGCTGGTCGCCCGCGGCTCTCCCAAGAGCGCGCTAAGCCTGTGGCGTCGCCACGGCGTGGGAGAGCCCGTCGGAGACTGGCGCTGCCAGGCCGCGTTCCAGGGACTGGTGTGGGACGACTGGATCTTCGACCCGCCGGCTCAGCCCCTGAAGCGATTGAAGTACCACGTGCTGCTGACCCATGTTTCGCCCAACCCGGCGGTGCGGGACGAACGCTGCGAACGGCTATGGAACGCGATCGACGAGAGCCGTCGCGCAATCCAGGACCGCGTGGTCGAAAGCGCCCAGATCGAAAACGCCTACTTCCTGTCGCTGCTGCCGACGCCGGCGTTCCTGCCAGTATTCTCATTCGATCGCCGCTTCGAACTGCGCAGCCTCGATCCGGGCGACCTGCGAGGACCGATCACGGCCAACGACCTGTGGCAGTTGCGCGCCCTCGGCGCACGCTTGCCGCTCGGGCGGCACATCGACGTCCTGAAGGTGCTCAATGGAGCCTTTCGTCCGTCGACAAGGTGGTTGAAAGCGGTCTCTGAATCCCTGACCGGCCACGGCTACTCGTCCCAGGCGATCGATCATTTCACCGACAGGCTCACGTCCGAAATGGCCCTAGCCGATCCCGAACGGACGAGTTCGACGATCCTGCTGGGGCACTGGGCCAATCGCTTCGCCGAGACCTTGGTTCGAAGCATTCCCCGCAACAGTCCGACCGAAACCCTGCGCGTGCTGCCGTCCGACCGCGGCCTGGACCCGGAGTGGCGCCTGCCCCTGCGGCTGGCATTCTCGAAGACCTTCAAGGACAGCCTGTCGCTCGGGGTGTTCAGCGACGCCCTGCGACGAGCTCTGGACCCCCTACCCAGCGACTTCGTGCTCGGGACGCTGTACCCGCGCCGGGGCGAAACCTGGCGCTGGCCGTGGGGGCGCGTCGTCGAGTTCCTGGACCGGGCCGACGCCCTGCCGCGCCTCCTGACCGATCCCGCCGTATGCGGCCACCACGCGCTGCGACCGATCTGCGACGCCTATCTGTCCTGGTACGAACTGCGCCGGGGACCTCCGCCCCCGGCGCAGCTCAGCCTGGATCAGAGAGAGCCAATCTGATCGGCCAGATGCGGCCGGCCGGCCAGGGCCGCGCTCAGGCGCGGCGAGGCCTTCGGCCCACCTGCCCCGACGCTCTCGAGCGCGCCTTGCTCCAGGCTCGCTCCGCGGAAAGCCTCGGCGCGGGTCTTGGCCACGGCGAGATAGCTGCGCCAGAGAGCCTCGGCGGCCAGGCTTTCGTCCAGACCCGCCGCTTCGAGCCCCGCCACGGATGCGGTCTCGTCCAGATTCGCCGCCAGATACTGCTTGAGCGGCGTGACGTGCTGTTCGTCCAGGGGCACGTCGATCAGCACGCTTTCCAGCGTCGAGGTCAGCGGAAAGGCCAGCAGGCGGCCGGCGTTGACCAGGCCCGCCCCCAGGCCGTCTCCCCAGCCCGGCGGCTTGTAGGCGCTGGCGCGCAGGACTTCATTGAACAGCTTCTGCACCGTCACGCCGGCGGCCCGGGCCTTGGCGAGCAGGGCCTGGCGACCGCCGTGGTGGGCGATCCACAGCGCCGCCACGCCGCCGGTTAGCGAGGTGGCCAGGGTCGTGCCCTGCGAACGGTCGACATGGGTGTCGCTGCCCTGAGCGCTGTTCTTGCGCGCCCCCCAGACCGCTTCGCCGAAGGCGCTTACGGTCACGGCCTTGCCCTTCGAGGTGCGCTTCCAGGGCGCATAGCCATGGTCGACCGCGGCGATGGCGGCGCACAGCCCCTGCGGCGCGAAGCGGGCGGGAAACACCACCTGGCCCACGCAGTTGCCCGCCGCGCACACCACCACGACGCCGCGCTGGGTCGCGGCGCGCAGCGCCACCTCGACCGGCTCGATCGGAAAGGCGCTGCCGAGCGCCATGACGATGACGTCGCACTCCTGGGCGATCGCGTGCTCGATCGCCGCGGGAATGCGGGACTGGCGGATGTCCACCACCGAGCGGATGGCCCGGATGGGCAGGATCTTGGCCTGCGGGGCCGAGCCGGTCACCTCGCCGGGGCCGGTGGTGTTTCCCGTGGCCTCGTCGATGCCGCCGCGGCTGGCGACCACGCTGGCCACCAGGGTGCCGTGGCCCGGATTGGGCAGCAGGACGTCCGTCGAGAACCGGTCCTTGGCGTCGTGCCCGCCCTCGACAAGGTTCAGCTGCTGCTTGTCGCTGATCACGTCGGCCAGTTCGACGTGGCTGCTGTAGCCGGTGTCGATCGAGGCGATCGTCACGCCCTGGCCCTTGGTGTGCTTCCAGGCCTCCAGCACGCCCAGCCCCCGCGGCGCCCAGCCGCGCGCCTCGGGCCCCCAGTTGTCGTCGGAGCAGTCGAGCACGCCTTCCAGGCCCAGCGAACGGGCGACCATGGCCTCGCCGACCAGCGAGTCGATCATCACCGGACGCACCGACTGGACGCCCAGATCGGCTTGCAGCTGCCGGGCGGCCTCGAAGGCAAGGTCCTCGCCCCGGGCGGCGTCCAGGTCCGGGAAGGCCAGGATCCAGAAGCGGTGACCCGTTTCTTCGGCCAGCAGGCCGGTAAAGGCCTCGCGCACCTCGAACGGCCGGTCCTGAACCACCGCCGCGATCCGGGCTTGCAGGTCTTCGGCCGTCGTCGCGTCGTGCGTGACCAGCGAGAATTCCGCCTGCCCGTCCGGGCCAGGGCCGCCGAACTTGGCCCAGATATCGAGGATGTCGGATGTGTTGCTCATGATCGCCCCCTAGTCGCGGCCCCGTCGGGCCGACGGGCACGATTATTGGTTGTGTTCATGACGCATGCAATCGCTACGCGGCGGGAAAAACACCCATTGCGGGCAGCTTGACCATAATGTGGCTTGAGGCTGTATTTCCTCGGCGGCGTTCGCGATGCGACGCGTTTTGGACGGCTGCTTCACCCGCCCCCGCAAGCTCCTCGGACACCTGCGCACGGCCGGGCTCTAACGGCGAGCGGCAAGGGCGGATAGCGGAACGCGGCGGGCCAGACAGGGGAGCGGAGGGAAGGAAGATGCGGAGGATCGGCGCAGGCGCCTTGCTGATGGCGGCCATGACCCTTTCGGCGTGCGGGGCCTGGAACACCTCCGTCTCGCCCCGTGTCGCGATCAAGACCCATGACCCTTGCAGGTCGATCCCCCTGCCTGATGGCGGACAGGGTCTGGGCGTCGAGGACATCGATCAGGATCCGGCGAGCGGCGCCTTCTACCTGTCGGCCGCCGACTGGGCCGGCGCGGTGCGCGGCGCGACGGGCCCCGGCGCGATCTACAGGCTTGTCCCCGCCGCAAACGGCGAGCTGACGCCGCAGAACGTCACCCCGGCCATGTCGGTCCCGTTCTCGCCGCACGGCCTGGACCTCTATCGCCCGGCGAACGGCGGCGACGCGCGCCTCTTCGTGATCAATCACAACGACAAGGCGCCCTCCCGCATAGAGGTGTTCGACGTGGGTCCCGACGGACGACTGACCTGGTCGGAGGCCGAAAGCGGCTCGTACAAGGACCTCAAGCGCCCGAACGACATCGCGGTCGCCGGGCCCAAGGCCTTCTACGCGACCAACGATCACGCCGCGCCCTGGCGAGGCTGGATGCCCGGCCCCCTGGAGATCATTGAGGACGGCATCGCGGCGCGCACCGCCAGGGTCGTTCACGTCGACCTCGCGACCCGCACGACCAAGACGGCCGCCCGCGCGGCCTTTCCCAACGGCGTCGCGATCGCCCCCGACGGCAAGACGGTCTATGTCAGCGAACTGACCCGCAGCCAGGTGCGGATATTCACCGTACGCGACGACGCCACCCTGGCGCCCGCCGGTCGCCTTGCCGCCCCTAGGATGCCCGACAACCTGCACCTGCAGGACGGCCGCTGGCTCTGGGTCACGGCCCATGACCACGTCTGGGACTTCCGCGGCCACGCCGTCAGTTGGAAGAAACGCAAGCCCAAGCACCCGCCCTCCCCCGGCCGGGTGCTGCGATATGACCTCGCTCAGCGAGCTCCCGCCGCGACGCTTGTCTATGGAAGCACCAAGGCGGCGCTGAAGAAGGATGGCGGGCCGTCTGCGGTTTCCGTGGGCGTACCGGGACCGGGCGGCGTCCTGCTCGGCTCGATCTATCAGGGCGCCTGGCGCTGCCCAGGCTGAACCGGGACGTCGGCGCTCAGGAGATGTATTTGGAGAACCTCAGACCAGCCGAAATCAGGCTCGGCGCGATCAAGCGCGCGACGATCAGCAATTCTGAGAGAGGAAGGGATGGTGGACGCGACAGGGATTGAACCTGTGACCCCTACGATGTCAACGTAGTGCTCTCCCGCTGAGCTACGCGTCCGCCGAAGCGATCCGAAGCGCCTTCGTGAAGGCGTCCCGGCCGGGAAGGTGTGGGGGTATAGCGGCGGCTTGGCCGGGGCGCAAGCCGCCTTTGAAACTTTTTCGGAGAAGTTTTCCGAAAGGTGTGGAGCCTTACGCGGCCATCATCTTTTCGACCTCGGAGACGAGGTCGCGCAGGTGGACAGGCTTGGACAGCACCTTGGCGCCGGCCGGTGCACGGTCCTGGGCCGACAGGGCCACGGCGGCGAAACCGGTGATGAACATGATGCGCAGGGCCGGGTCGCGGGCGGCGGCCTGGCGCGCCACTTCGATGCCGTCCATGCCGGGCATGACGATGTCGGTCAGCAGCAGGTCCCACGGGTGCTCGAGGTGGCTGACCGCCTCTTCGCCGTCGGCGCAGGCGGTGACTTCGAAGCCGGCCCGCTCCAGGGCCCGGGCGAGGAAGCCGCGCAGCGAGTCGTCGTCTTCGGCGAGGAGGATGCGGGCCATGTCGCTTACGTGTCCGTTAAGTCTTCATCTCTGGAAAGCCGAATCTAGGTCCAGGACGGTAAATCGCCGGTGAACCTGCGCGGTCCGTCCACAGATACGACGGGGCGCGAGGCCATTTGACCGCAAGCCCGCCGCCCTCGACTATGTGACGCATGAACGCATGGGACCCGATCACGCCGGAAACGGCCTCCGCCCAGGCCGGCGGCGCCGCGCCCGGGCGCGAACCGGCGTTCGAGGCCGTGCGGGCCGCGCCGGAAGGGTCGCGCCCGCCGACGCCCGTGGTGTTCGCCTCGCCGCATTCAGGTGCGCTGTATCCACCCGAGATGATGGCCGCCGCCCGTCTGCCCGAGTCGGTGCTGAAGGGCTCGGAGGACGCCTTCGTCGATCGGCTGATCGCCGGGGCGCCGGCCCGGGGCGTGGCGACCATCCGCTCGCGCCTGGCCAGATCCTATATCGACCTCAACCGCGACCCGTGGGAACTGGATCCGGCGATGTTCGAGGACGACGCCCTGCCAGAGTTCGCCCGCGGCCGCACCGCGCGCGTCGCCGCCGGCCTGGGGGCGATCGCCCGCATCGCCGACGGCCGGCCGATCTACGAGCGCAAGCTGACCTTCGAGGAGGCCACGGCCCGCGTCGAGTACGGCCACCGCCCCTATCACGACATGCTCAACCGCCTGCTGGCCCAGGCCCGCGCCGCCCACGGCCTGGCGGTGCTGATCGACTGGCACTCGATGCCGGCGGCGGCCACCCGCGGCACCCGGGCCAGGGCCGGCGGCCCCTGCGACATCGTGCTGGGCGACCGCTTCGGGGCGGCCTGCGCGCCGGGCTTGACCAGGCTGGTCGAGGAAGCCCTGGAAGGCATGGGCTATCGCGTGGCCCGCAACAGCCCCTATGCCGGCGGCTACACCACCGAGCACTACGGCCGTCCCGCCCGGCGCACCCACGCGCTGCAGGTCGAGATCAACCGCGCGCTCTATATGAACGAGACCACGCGCGAGCCGACCGAGGGCCTGGCGGTGCTGGCCGCGCACGTGGACCAGCTGACGGCGCTGCTGGCGCAGACCGACTGGGCGGCGCTGAAGTAACCACAACGGACGGTGGCGCTGGCGCAACCTTCACGATAAGGCGGCGCGATGAAAAACCTCGCCCTGGCCTGCCTGCTCGTGACCGCCCTGACCACCGGCCCCGCCGCCGGCCAGGATCCGGCGCCCCGTCAGCTGACGGCCGAGGAATCCGCCTACCTCCAGGAAATGTATCCGCCGCCCAAGCCGCCGACGCCGCAGGAAATCGCCGCCACGGCCGCGCACCGCGCCGAGGTCCGAAAGGTCCTGGACAGGACCGCGCGCCAGGCAGTCGCCCTGCTGGAAGACGCGCCGGGCCCCCGCTCCGCCGACGCCAGGAGCTGGTTCGGCGGCCTGCCGCGCATGCCCGCCGGCCTGGACTGGCCGCGCCAGCGGTCGACGCGCAAGCCCATGACCTTCCTGGCCCAGGTCGATCTTGCGGAAGTTCCAGACGCCGCGCGACCGCCGGGCATGCCCAAAACCGGCACGCTGTGGTTCTTCGCCGCCCTCGACTACCTGATGGAAGAGCGCGAGCAGGTGGCCGTGCTCTACAGGCCCGCGCGGCGCGAGCCCTGGCCCGAACGCGCCCCGCCGAAGGACCTGGGGCCGGTGCGGGAAGACGCCTGGCCCTACGACGCCTTTCCCAAGGGCGACCCGAGGGCGAGCATCATCCTTAAGACCCCGATGCGCCTGGTGGCCCACAAGTGCTACGACGCGGCGGCCGATCGCAACACATTCTATCCCGACCAACCGCAGGAGTTGATCAAGATCTTCCGCGAGGAAGACCTGAAGGCGGCCCTGGGCGGCCAGCCCAGGATCGGGCCGTCGGTTTACATGTCGCCTGAACATGGCGGGATCGACTGGCGAACCATCACCAAGACCTGGCCTCCAACCGGCTCCGACGCCTGGCCCCAGGCCGGCGTGTTCGCCGAAACGGCCGCCCTCAGCATCCCCGCCGAATTGCACACGCCCGCGCAGGACGGCCCTGAGTGGGCGCCCGAGGGGCGTGCCCTACGTGAACAGCTGGAACGGGAGGCCAGGGCGCAGGCCGCGACCTGGAGCTTGCGCCGCTTCACGCCGCTCAGCGCTGGCGAACGCAAGGCCTTCCGCACCTGGGCGGACTCGGTGACCGCTCGTGTCGAGGCCATGCCGCGCGAGAAGACCGGCGGATATCGCCTCGCCTTCTATCCTGAGTTCCTTGGAAAAGACGAATGGCACAGCCGCTATTCCGCCTATCAGGTGCTGGAGCACGGCGCGCCGCTCGAGGTGCTGCCCGAGGCGATGCGCCAGAGCTGGGACTGGATGGACCAGCCCAACCTCGACCAGATGTTCGGCTATGGCGCGCCTGTGCATGAAGCGGCCGAGCAGTATCGTGATCATGTCCTGCTGATGCAGCTCGCCGACACGCCCAGTCGCACCTGGACGGGCGGCGCCGTGCTGAGCTTCTGGATCTCGCAGGAAGACCTGGCGCGGGGCCGGTTCGATCGTGCGTTCCCGACCCTGGAGGCCAACTGAACGGCCCCCTCCCGCCCGCAAACCGCCGCAAAGTGCTGCAAACTCGCGGCCCGTCGGGCTCAGGCCAAAAAAAAGCCCGGCGGTAAGGCCGGGCTAGTTCATTAGGGAGGAAACGCCCAGGAAGGGCAGAAGCGGCAGCGCCGCCTCACACCTTCCTTATAGGGTGCGCTGCGAAATCGGGCAAGCGGAAAGTTGGACAACGTTGTCGAATTTTCCGCGACAACCTGAAGCAACCCTTTGCGCAGCAAGGATCGGAGAACGTCGATCTTCAAGCTTGACCACAAAATAGGCATTGCTGCGCTGCAGCATTAGTTGCCTAAGAAACGACATCCGCCAGAAACCACCTCAAACCCGGTAGGAATAAGGGTTTGCGAGTTGACACCGGTAACCGCGACACAAGGCGCCTTACGGGCGGGGTGGATAAACGCAGCGCAGTCGCGTAAAAGCCGCGCGCCTGACGCGCGCAGCGTCTCATCCGATTTTCTCCGAAAGCCCGCCGTCCTCCCATGTCCATGCGAAATATCGCCATCATCGCGCACGTCGATCATGGCAAGACCACCCTCGTCGACCAGCTGCTGGCCCAGTCGGGCGTGTTCCGCGCCAACGAGGCGACGACCGAACGCGCCATGGACTCCAACGACCAGGAGCGCGAACGCGGCATCACCATCCTGGCCAAGTGCACCAGCGTCCTGTGGAACGGTGAAGCGGGCGAAACCCGCATCAACATCATCGACACCCCCGGCCACGCCGACTTCGGCGGCGAGGTCGAGCGGATCCTCGGCATGGTGGACGGCTGCGTCCTGCTGATCGACGCCGAAGAAGGCGTCATGCCGCAGACCAAGTTCGTGCTGACCAAGGCGCTGAAGATGGGCCTGCGCCCGATCCTCTGCATCAACAAGGTCGACCGCGCCCACGCCGATCCGGACCGCGTCCACAACGCCGCCTTCGACCTGTTCGCCGCCATCGGCGCCACGGACGAGCAGCTGGACTTCCCGCACATCTACGCTTCGGGCCGTTCGGGCTGGGCCACGCTGGACATGAACGTGCCCAGCGACAACCTCGCCCCGCTGTTCGACCTGATCGTCCGCCACGTGCCGGAACCCAAGCAGATCGCCAAGCGCGACGAGCCGTTCCAGATCCTGAACGTGCTGATCGAAAGCGACCCGTTCCTGGGCCGCCTGCTGACCGGCCGCATCGAGAGCGGCCGCGCCGTCCCCGGCATGGCCATCCACGCCCTGGACCGTAACGGCAAGGAAATCGAGCGCGGCCGCATCACCAAGGTGCTGGCCTTCCGCGGCCTGAAGCGCCAGCCGATCGACGAGGGCGCGGAAGCGGGCGACATCGTCGCCATCGCCGGCATGTCCAAGGCGACCGTGGCCGACACCCTGTGCGCCATGGAAGTCACCGAGGCCCTGCCCTCGCAGCCGATCGACCCGCCGACCATCTCGATGACCGTCTCGGTCAACGACAGCCCGCTGGCCGGTCGCGAAGGCGACAAGGTGCAGTCGCGCGTCATCCGTGACCGCCTGCTGAAGGAAGCCGAGAGCAACGTCGCCATCCGGGTGACCGAGAGCACCGAAGGCGACGCCTACGAAGTCTCTGGCCGCGGCGAACTGCAGCTGGGCGTGCTGATCGAAAACATGCGCCGCGAAGGCTTCGAGGTCTCGATCTCGCGTCCGCGCGTCGTGTTCCAGGCCGATCCGGAAACCGGCAAGCGCCTCGAGCCGATGGAAGACGTCATGATCGACGTCGACGACGAGTTCTCGGGCATCGTCATCGAGAAGCTGTCGCTGCGTAAGGCCGAGCTGAAGGACATGGGTCCGTCGGGCGCCGGCAAGACCCGCATCCAGCTGACCGCTCCTTCGCGCTCGCTGATCGGCTATCAGGGCGAGTTCCTGACCGACACGCGCGGTTCGGGCGTGCTGAACCGCGTGTTCAGCCACTACGAGCCCTACAAGGGCGCGATCGACCAACAGCGCAAGGGCGTGCTTATCAGCAACTCGGACGGTGAAACCGCGGCCTACGCGCTGTGGAACCTGGAAGAGCGCGGCACCATGTTCGTCGGCGCCGGCGAGAAGACCTATCAGGGCATGATCATCGGCGAAAACGCCCGCTCGGATGACATGGACGTCAACCCGATGAAGGCCAAGCAGCTGACCAACGTCCGCGCCTCGGGCAAGGACGAGTCGATCCGCCTGACCCCGCCGCGCAAGATGACCCTCGAACAGGCCATCGCCTACATCGAGGAAGACGAACTGGTCGAAGTGACCCCGAAGAACATCCGTCTGCGCAAGCAGACCCTGAACCCGTCGTTCCGCAAGAAGCGCGTCAAGGAAGACTAGTCTTCCCAGGCTCCTTCGGGATCTGAAACGGGCCGCCGACCTTCCGGGTCGGCGGCCTTTTTCGTGGGCGAAGGCCCGCTCCTCCCCCGCTCGCGGGGGAGGGGGACCGGCGAAGCCGGTGGAGGGGGCGAGACTGGGCGCCGAGCTTGAACTCGCCCCCTCCGTCACGCTGCGTATCCGCAGCGCGCCACCTCCCCCGCTTCGCGAGGGAGGAGCTTGAACCCAAAAGAAAAGGCCGCCGCCCGCGAGGGCGACGGCCTTTCCGGCTTTCAGACCGGGATACGCCTACCAGCTGCGCTCGATGCTGAGGAAGCCGCGGCGGCCCCGCAGCTCGTAGCCCCAGACTTCCGAGTTGCCGACGCGATAGCTGCTCGAGATCGAGGGCGGGGCCTCGTCGAACAGGTTCTGCACGCCGAAGGTCATGGTCGTCTTGTCGTCGATCACCTTGCGGGCCGAGACGTTGTGATAGGCCATGAACTCGGTGTGGTACTTCACGTGGACGTACTTGTAGTAGGTCGAGCCGACCACGTAGTCGTAGCTGGTGGAGGTGGCGTACTTGGCGCTGCCGACGGTGTCGCCCAGGATTTCGGCGTCCGAGGCCTTGCCGGTGATGGTCGACGACCAGGTGTAGGTCCACGGCCCCTTGCGGTACGACAGGCTGGCCTTACCGGAGAAGTCCGGGCCGTCGTAGATGTAGGTCGTGCCGTTGTAGTCGTCCTCCTCGGTCTCGCCGAACAGGTTCGAGGTGTCCTGCAGCTGCCAGCTGAACTGGCTGTTGAAATAGAGCTGCCCGCCGTTGTCGAAGTCGTGGCGGTAGTCGGTGGTCAGGTCGATCGCGCGGCTCTTCTGCGAGGCGACGTTGACATAGTCGTTCTTGACCAGAGTCAGCTGGTGCGTGGTCGGATCGCGCGTCACCAGCTGGCAGAACGGGCTGGAGAGGCCCACCGACTCGTAGCAGCGCGAAGCGATCTTGGCCGCGCCGAACTGGGTGATCTCGTTGCTGATGTCGATGTCGGCGTAGTCGACCGCGACCTTCAGGTTGATGAAGCTCGGGGTGAACACCACGCCGATGGTCTTCGACTCCGAGGTCTCGGCCTTCAGTATGCCCTTGCCGCCGCCGGCCGTGACCAGGGTGGAGTAGCTGGCCTGGCTGGCCGACACGCCCTGGGCGGCGCAGTTGGTGACGATGGTCTGGCTGGCGCCGCTGCTGCCGTAGAGGATGCAGGGGTCGGCGACGCTGTAGCCGGTCTGGTCGGCGAGGTAGAGCTCGTACAGCGACGGGGCGCGGAACGAGGTGCCGTCGCTCATGCGCAGACGCCAGGTCGGGGTGATCTGCCAGTTCAGGCCGATCTTGTAGGTGTCGCTGTCGCCGTAGCTGTCGACCTCGGTGTGACGGCCCGAGACCTGCAGATCCAGGCTCTTGACCAGGAACAGGTCCTTCAGGATCGGCACGTCGATCTCGGCGAAGGCTTCGGTGGTGGTGTCGGTGCCGAAGGTGTGGCCGGCGCGGGTCAGGTTCCAGTTGTTGTTGTTCAGCGACGCCGTGCCCGGGCTGTCGTCGAAGTCGTCGTGACGCCAGGTGAAGCCGAAGGCGGCCCCGACCTTGCCGGCCGGCAGGCTGAACAGCTCGCCCGAGAAGCTGGCCTCGACCAGCGACTGCTCATAGGTGGTGTGGCCGACGTCCACGCCGAACAGGAAGGCCTTTTCGGCGTCGGTGAACTGGCCCGCCAGCACGCGCGAGCTGAACCACGGGATGCCGGTCGGCAGGGTCGAGCAGCTGCCGCCCGAGATCGTCACCAGCGACTGGTTACAGTACGAGCCCGCCGAGGTGGTGGCGGCGATCGCGTCGCTGTTGATCGAGCTGACCGAATAGGTCCCGTCCGACTTGCCGTACTGGCCGTAGACGTCCCAGTCCCAGCCGCTCAGGAAGCCCAGCTTGGAGCCTTCCAGGAACTTGAAGTCGCCGCGCAGGCCGCCCAGGCCCCGGTAGTAGTCGACCTTCTGGATCGAGTCGTAGGCCACCGCGATGACCGGATAGGCCGTGCCGCCGGCCGCGCCGAAGATGTTGTTCGGGTTGGTGGTGCTGACGGTCGGGAACAGCTGGCGGGCGCCGTTCTGTTCGGAGTTGCGGCGGTTGTAGAGCAGCTCGCCATAGGCCTCGACGCCGGCGCCCAGGTCATAGCCGCCGGTCACGTAGAAGCTGGCGCGCTCGACCGGGCTGATGACCGTGGCCCGCTGCCAGACCGACGAGTCGTAGTTGGCGACGCGGTAGGTCTCCGGATAGTTGGCGCGCGCCACGCGGGCCAGGTTGGCGAAGGCGGCGTTGCTGGCCACGAAGTTCGGCGCGGTGTTGCCGGTGTACGAGTAGCTCGTGCCCGGCTGCATGTACTGGAAGTAGCCGCCGTAGCCGCTGGTATAGGCGACGTTGTTGATCTGGTTGAAGCACTTGTAGCTGCCCGTGGCCGGATCGGTCAGGTCGACGCGCGCGCCCGTGGTCGTGCTGTAGTAGTTGTCGGCCGAGCAGGAGGTGTAGTCGCGGTCGCCGCGACGCAGGGCCATCTGCTTGTAGTAGCTGGCCGAGGCGCTGAGATAGCCGCGTTCGAAGGTCTTGCCCCACGAAGCTTCGGCCGAATACTCCTGGCCGCCGCCGCCCTTGGCGAAGGGCGCGTTGCCGTACACCCGCACGCGGCCGCCGTCATAGTTGGTCTTGGTGATGTAGTTGACGACGCCAGCCACGGCGTCCGAGCCATAGATCGACGAGGCGCCGTCCTTGAGGATCTCGACGCGGTCGATCATGGCGTTGGGAATGGTGTTCAGGTCGACCGGGCCGACCGTGCCGCGCACGCCCGACGGCGTCAGGCGACGGCCGTTCAGCAGCACCAGGGTGCGGTTGGCCCCCAGGCCGCGCAGCGAGATGGTGTTGACGCCCGGACCGCCGGTGACGTTGTAGCCCGTCATCTCGTCGGCCACCTGGAACGAGCCGCTGGCCAGCGACGAGCTCTGGATGATCTCGGTGGTGTTGACCAGGCCCTCGAGTTCGCTCTGCTCCGAGGTGATCACCTGGATCGGCGAGGCGCTGTTGTAGGCGTTGCGCTTGATGCGCGAGCCGGTCACGACGATGGCCTCGACATCGGCGGCGTCGTCGGTGTTCGAGGCCGCGGCCTTGTCGGACTTCGTCTGGGTCTGGGCCTGCGCCCATGCGCCGACGGGCGCCAGCCCCAGGCCGGCGATCACCGACGAGGCCAGCAGCAACTTGCGATCAAGCATCTAGAATATGCCCCCATGGATAGGTTTGCGTGGAAACTTCGCCCCTCGCGAAGTTCCTGCCCTGCCGGGGTCTTTAGGACGCTGAAGCCGCGGAAGAAGCGCAAACGCGCCCCTCAAGTCGACTTTTCACCCAAATTTCCCAACAAAGCCGCCCTCGACAGCAACAGTTAGCCGCCGAAGATCATGGGTAGGACATTAGTTCGTCACAGTTCGGTCGTTATCTCCCAACCGAACGACATGTGTTCTATTTAATAGTTTTATAGATTCACTTTAGAAATACATCGATATCTGTTGTTACGATTTTCATCACTGAAGTTGTGAATGACAACGCCTCGCCGTTGGCGGCGGGAAGGGTGCGCGAGCGAACGCCCGGCTTTTGGGCGCCGCCCGCGTTCAGAATGAATCGGATCAGCGTCGCGAGACCCGCCAGATGATGTTGCCGACGTCGTCGGCCACCAGCAGGTCGCCGCGCTTGTCGAACTCGACGCCTACCGGCCGGCCCAGGGCCTCGCCTTCCGCGTTGAGGAAGCCCGTCAGCACGTCACGAGGCGGCCCCGACGGCTTGCCGCCGGCGAAAGGCACGAAGATCACCTTGTAGCCGCTGTGGGGCTTTCGGTTCCACGAGCCGTGCTGGCCGATAAACGCCCCGCCCTTCAGCGGCGCAGGGAAGGCCGAGGCGGTGTCGAAGGTGAAGCCGAGCGAGGCGGTGTGCGGACCCAGCGCGTAGTCGGGCTTGATGGCCCTGGCCACCAGGTCGGGCCGCGGCGGCTTGACCCGCTCGTCCACGTGCTGCCCGTAATAGCTGTAGGGCCAGCCGTAAAAGCCGCCATCCTTCACCGAGGTCATGTAGTCGGGCACAAGGTCGCTGCCGATCTCGTCGCGCTCGTTGACCACAGTCCACAGGGCGCCGGAGGTCGGCTCCCAGCCCATGCCGTTGGGATTGCGCAGGCCGGTTGCGAACAGGCGCTTGGCGCCGGTGGCGACATCGATTTCCCAGATGGCGGCCCTGCCCTCCTCCTCGGCCATGCCGTTCTCGGCGACATTGCTGTTGGAGCCGACGGTTGCATAGAGGCGCCCGCCGTCCGGACTGGCGATCAGCGCCTTCGTCCAGTGGTGGTTGCGCGGCCCGCCCGGCAGGTCGGTCACCCGTCGACGCGGCGCGGTGATGGCGGTCTCGCCTTCCTTGTACGGGAAGGCCAGCACCGCGTCGGTGTCGGCCACGTAGAAGGTGTCGCCCACCAGGGCCATGCCGAACGGCGAGTTCAAACCCGACAGGAAGGTCGAGCGCAGGTCGGCGACGCCGTCGCCGTTGGTGTCGCGCAGCAGGGTGATGCGGTTGGCGCTCTTGGTCACCGCCCCGGCCCGCTTCATGACCATGCCCTGGATCTTGGCCCGGAGGCCCTTCTGGTCCTCGGGCTTGGGCGGGGCGTTGGTCTCGGCGACCAGAACGTCGCCGTTGGGCAGGACGTGGATCCAGCGGGGGTGATCCAGCTTGTCGGCAAAGGCCTGCACGACCAGGCCCTCGGCGGGATTGGGCGCGCCGCCCGCCGGCCAGCCCTTGGCCGGCGCGATGTTCAGGGTCGGCAGCAGCGTCTTCTTGGGCGCCGGCAGCTGCGGATTGGCGCCGGTGCCGGCGGCCACGTCGAGGTCGGCCCGCTCGCCGCAGGCCGCCAGGCTCAACACCGCCGCGCTCGCGGCGGCGACCAGAAGAACCCGCATCAGGCGCGTCGACGGAAAAGGCCCAGCAGGGCCAGCAACACCACCGCGCCGATCGTCGAGATCACCAGGCTGCCGATCCAGCCGGTCGCGCCCAGGCCGACCATGCTGGCCAGAAACGCCCCGATCAGCGAACCGACGAGACCCACGACCAGGTTGGTCAGCAGCCCGTGGTCGCGTTTCATGATCTTCTCGGCCAGCCAGCCGGCGAAGATGCCGATGATGATCGCGCCGATGAAACCCACGCCGTTCATGCCGTCGACTCCTGTTAACCCCTTGGCGTGAGGGAAATGCGCGGGGCGCGGCGCAGGTTGCGTGGTCCGTCAGGAACCTCCCCCTCTGGGGGAGGCGATCGCGCAGCGATCGGTGGGGGGGGAGGACGGCCACCGCCCGGCGGCTGAAAACGGCCCCCTTGCGCCCCTCCGGGCCACCTCCCCCAGAGGGGGATGATCTAGAGCCTTGGCTCCAACGGCGGCCCGCGCCATGGTCGCCGCCCACATCACGAGCGCCCCATGGTCCACCCCGTCTTCGCCGACCTGCCCGTCACCGTGTTCGAGGAGATGAGCGGTCTCGCCCGCGAGTTGGGGGCGATCAATCTGGGCCAAGGCTTTCCCGACGACCAGGGACCGATCGCCCTGCGGCGCAAGGCGGGCGAGGCGCTGATCGAGGGCTCCAACCAGTATCCGCCGATGCGCGGTCTTCCCGAGCTTCGCCGCGCCGTGGCCAGACACTACGGGCGCACGCAGGGTCTAGATCTCGACCCCGACCGCGAGGTCATCGTCACCTCGGGGGCGACCGAGGCCCTGGCGGCGGCTTTCCTGTCGCTGATCTCGCCCGGCGACGAGGTGGTGCTGTTCCAGCCGCTGTACGACGCCTACCTGCCGATGGTGCGGCGCGCGGGCGGCGTCCCGCGCCTGGTGCGCCTGTCTCCGCCGCACTGGCGGTTCGACCGGGCGATGCTGGAGGCGGCGTTCAGCGACAGGACGAAGCTCGTGGTGCTCAACAGCCCGCTCAATCCGGCCGGCGTCGTCATGCCCGAGCAGGACCTGGCCCTGCTGGCCGAGTTCTGCGTGCGCCACGACGTCATCGCCGTCTGTGACGAGGTCTGGGAGGCCGTGGTCTTCGACGGTCGCGTCCACCGCCCCCTGATGACCTTCCCCGGCATGCGCGAGCGGACGGTGAAGATCGGCTCGGCCGGCAAACTTTTCGGCATGACGGGGTGGAAGGTCGGCTTCCTGTGCGCCGCCCCGCCGCTGGCCAAGGCCCTGGCCGGCGCCCACCAGTTCCTGACCTTCACCACCCCGCCCAACCTGCAGGCCGCCGTCGCCTTCGGCCTGGACGAGCCCGGCGACTGGTTCGAGACCATGCCGGCCGGCCTTCAGCGCTCGCGCGACCGGCTGGCCGCGGGCCTGCGGCAGGCGGGGTTCACGGTGCTCGACAGCGGCGGGACCTACTTCCTCAACATCGACCTCCTCGCCTCGGGGATCGACGAGCCCGACCGCGCCTTCGCCCTTCGGGCCGTGCGCGAGCACGGCGTGGCGGCGATCCCGGTCTCGGCCTTCTATGCGCAGGATCCGGTGACCAGCGTCCTGCGGCTGTGCTTCGCCAAGGGGGATGATGTGCTGGACGCGGCGGTCGAGCGGCTGGCGGGGGCGAAGGGCGGCTAGAACCGCTTGCCACCCTTCTTCGAGCGCACAGCGCTTATCCGGGCCTTAGCGGCCGCCGCACGGCGGCGGCGATCGTTTGGGCGCCGCTCCCTTTCCGGGTAGGCGCGCCCCCCTCAGGCCGCCACCCGCTCCTCATCCCGCACGCTTCGCCGAAAGTCGCGCGGCGAGCAGCCGTACTGGTCGCGGAAGGCGCGGCTGAAATGGGCGCTGCCGTTGAAGCCCCAGCGGAAGCAGATCTCCGAGATCGACAGCCGGGCGAACTGCGGACTGGCCAGGTCGTTGCGGCAGCGCTCCAGCCGGCGGGTGCGCAGGTAGTGGCTGAAGGTCTCTTCCACCCCCTCGAACAGCTTCTGCACGTAGCGCGGCGAGACGCCCTCCTCGTCGGCCACCCGGCGGATGGTCAGGTTCGGGTCGGGCAGCAGGGTCTCGATGGTCTGGCGCAGGCGCTGTAGATGGGCGCTGCGGGCGTCGGTGGGCCAGGCCGCGCCGCGCTCCTCGCCGGCCTCCAGCAGGCACAGGCCCAGGAACTCGGCCAAGGCCAGTTCGACGGGGCGCAGTTGGTCGACGGTCAGGTCCTCCAGCGAGTCCGCCGTCGAGCGCAGCAGGCCCGACAGGATGTGCTTGACCCCGCCCTCGCCGCGCAGACGACCCACGCGCAGGGCTCGGGGCGCGACCAGGCGATGGTTCAAGGCGACGCGCGGCGCGCGGACGAACATCAGCCGGCAGCGGGTGGAAAGACGCAGGGCCGCCGCCTGGCCGGTAGGACCGAAAGCAATGTCGCCGATCGTCAGGTCTTCGGCGAGATCGTCGCTGACCACCGCCGCCTGGCCGTCGAGCAGCACCGCCATCCACACCGCCGCCGGCTGGTTGGTCAGGCGGCCCGAGATGGTCTGGGCCCCGGCGTTGACCAAGGCGAACTCGATGCCCAGCGGGCTGGTCAGGCAGACCACCGAGGTCGAGGCCGGCTCCAGCTCCGACAGCCCCTCGACCGGCAGGCCCAGGCGCGACATGGCCTCGCGCCAGGCGTCCGAACGCTCGGCGCGGGGATAGCTGTCGGTGCTGAACGACCAGGCCCGCAAGGCGGATCAGGCCTTGGTCGGGAAGATGTCGCGCGGGATGCGCACGTGGCAGCCCTGCTTGCCGTCGACCACCTGGGTCACCCCGAAGTCGGAGGCCACGCTCATCAGCGAATAGGCGTCGTTCTTGGACAGGCCCACGTGATCGGACAGCAGGCTCAGCATGTTGAGGGAGGCTTGCTTCATGGCCACGTTGAGGTCCTCGTCGAACCCGTGGACGATCCACCACTTGGGGGTCTCCAGCAAAGGCCCGGGGGTCTCGAAATCCTTCCGCAGCACGATCTGCATCAGGACGTTGAGCGAACTTTCGATCGCGGTGCCTGAAAGTTCGCCATCCCCCTGGCTGACATGGGGATCTCCGATGGAGAAGAGGCCGCCCTCCACCTGCACGGGATAGTACATCGTCGCGCCCGCCCCGATGCGCCAGTTGTCGATATTGCCGCCATGCAGGCCGGGCGGGATGGTGCTGACGCGGCCGTCGACGGCCGGCGCGACGCCCGCCGTGCCCAGGTGCGGACGGGCCGGGATGCGCACGCCCGGCAGCGCGCTCTGGCGGTCGCATTCGGGACAGTTGGTGATCGTGCCGGGCGTCAGGTACTTGCCCGGAAAGTCGTAGGCGTAGAGGGCGCTGGCGGTGTTGAAGTCGGCGTCCAGCTCGTAGATCGTCACCCGCTCCTTCTCGCCGAACTCCTTGTAGAGATAGCCCCAGTTGGCCGCGAGGTTGGAGCCGTAGCGGTTGCGCGGCGCCATGCGCAGATAGCGCACCTCCAGCACGTCGCCGGGCTTGGCGTCTTCGACATAGATCGGGCCGGTCATGATGTGGACGCCGGGGTTGCGGTCGTCCTCGGGCACCTTGGTGAAGATCCGCGTCACCGCCTCATCCATCATCAGTTCGGGGGCGTCGCCGGCGTGGTGGGTGATGGCCTCGGCCTGGATCAGGTCGCCGCTCTTGATGCGCAGGGCCGGTTTGATCGACGGGTCGAAGTAGCCCCAGTGGATGGTCTCGGGCGTGGCCTTCAGGTGGTGCAGGGCGCCGGGGGCGACGTCGGGGCGGACCTGGCCGGGTTCGCAGATGAAGGGCATCGGAAGTGTCCTCTCAGGCGGCCGGGAAGCGCGCCAGGGTTAAGTGTGAGCGGTTAACCCGCCCGGGCGCGCGCTAACTGGAAGCTGAAGCCTGCTGGTAAGCAGGCTTCAGGGTCACGCTGGTCATGCTCAGCGAGCCGTGCTCGATGTGGTCGGGGGAAAAGCGGGCGACGTCGCCGGGCAGGCGCGCGCCCAGCACATAGAGCAGCGGCCAGTAGTGGTCGGGCGTCGGCACGGAGCGACGCGCGTCCTCGCCCAACTTCTCGAACTCGACGGCGGTCAGCGGCCGGTCCTCGGCGATCGCCGCCTTGATCGCCTCATTGAAGCGCTGCGACCAGTCGTAGGGCGCGCAATGGCGGTCGCCCCAGTCCATGGCCGGCAGGTTGTGGACGATGTTGCCGGTGCCGACGATCAGCACGCCCTCATCCCTTAGCGGGGCGAGGCGCTGGCCCATCTCGTAGTGCCATTCCGGCGACCTGTTCCCGTCCATCGACAGCTGGATCACCGGCACGTCGGCTTCGGGATAGGCCTTGCACAGCACCGACCAGGTTCCGTGATCCAGGCCCCACTGACGCTCGTCCAGCACCACGGGAATCTCGGGCGACAGCAGGTCGCGCACCCGCGCCGCCAGCTCGGGCGAGCCCGGCGCGGGGTACTGCACCTCGAACAGGGCGCGCGGGAACGAGGCGCCGAAGTCGTGGATGGTGCGGGGCTGGCTCATCGCCGTGACCCCGACGCCCCGGGTGATCCAGTGGGCCGAGACGCAGAGGATGGCCTTGGGCTTGCCGTGCTTGGCCTCGATCTCTTGAGCCATCGCCCGCCAGGTCTTGGTGGTGTCGTTGGTCTCGAGCGCGATCATCGGGCTGCCGTGACCGAAGAAGACGACGGGAAGGCGCGCGGTCATCTCAGGCGGCCTCCACCGGGGTGGAAGACGCGGCGGGCGCGCCCTTCATCCGATCCCACTGGGCCTGGTAGCGCGGGGCGAGCCAGCGGTTGAACTGCACCTGCGCCCCCTCCTGCCAGGAGTAGCGGCCACGGATGGCGAAGCGCGAGCGCAGGCCCTTCTGGACCAGCTCGTCCACATGCATGTCCTGGGCGATGATCTGGCCCGCCGAGGTCATGATCATCTCCAGCCGTTCCTTGAAGCCGTAGCTGTCGCGCGCGCCGGGGGCGACCAGGATGCCGGTGTCCTGGGCCATGGTCTCAGGCCCCGTGGGCCGCAGGATCAGGTAGATGACCATGTCGCTGGTCATCACCAGAGACAGGGTCGGCGGGATGTTGGCGAAGGTCGCCCGGCCGCGGTCCTCGTCCGACAGCTTGGGGAAGATCGGCAGCACCGCCTTCTGGGTCGGGTTGAAGCTGGCGTCCGGGTGCAGGGTGCCGTTGTAGCGCAGGAAGCCCGCATCGCCCGGCGCGGCTTCCGGGAAACTGGCCAGCTCGCTGGGAATGAAGTCGTGCAGCACGCCGCGATGCAGCTTGCTGGCGTGGTAGCCGTCGTTGTTGTTCTCGAACATCACCTTCCAGTTCCAGGCGAACTGGCCGGTCATGGGCACGAGCGCCTCGGCGGTCTCGAGGTCGAAATTGGCGATGGCGGCTTCCACGGCGGCCAGGCGCGGCGCCAGCGGCTCTGCGTCCGCATCGAAATTGACGAAGATGAAGCCCAGCCAGATCTCGACCTTGAAGGTCGGCAGGCTGATCTTCTTCTTGTCGAAGCCGCAGGTGCGGTCCATGGCCGGTGCGTTCACCAGGTCGCCGTTCAGCGAATAGACCCAGTGGTGATAGGGGCAGACGAAGCCGCGGGCGTTGCCCTTGCCCTCGGCCACCAGCATGGCGCGGTGCTGGCACACCGACGACATCGCCTTGATCTCGCCGGCCCGGTTGCGGGTGACCAGGATCGGCTCGCCGACGATCTCGGTGGTGAAGAAGTCGCCGGGCTCCTGCACCTGGTCCACCCGGCCCACGCACAGCCATTCGCGGTCGAACAGGGCGGCCTTCTCGAACTCGTAGAACGCCGCGTCGGTGTAGCAGGCCGGCGGCAGGGTTTCGGCCGCGCCCACCTCGTGGGTGGAGCTGGACAGCCCGTCGAAGAAGGCGTCGCTGAACAGGGTCACGGCCGGGCGCTCGCTTTGGGGAAGAAGACCCCTCAAGGCTGGCGCCCCGCCCCGCCCCGGTCTTGCTCCAGCGCGCACGAAAACTTGGTCAGCGGCAGGCCCGGGCCGCACGGTCGCCCGCCGATCGGGCGCTGCTGTCGCCGCGCTGCGCAAGGACCCCACTTTTGACCGTACGCGCACGAGAGGCAGGCAAGAGACAGTACGCGCTGAGGCAAGACCGTGATTTTTCAGCCGCCTAGGCTCAAGGCCAGACAGTCACCGAAGGTCGCCGACATGCTCGCGCAAGCCCTGCCCGCCCTGGCCAAGAAGCCGCTGAAAGACGACTTCGGCGCCGAGATCCTCGACATCGAACTGCCGACGGCGACCGACGCCGAGCTGGACGGCGTGGTGGCCGCCTTCCATGCCCACGGCGCGGTGCTGGTGCGCGACCAGAAGATGACCCCCGACGACCTGATGGCCTTCATCGGCCGGTTCGGCGATCCGGAGGATCATACCCAGACCCGCTTCACCCTGCCCGGCTATCCGAAGATCTTCATCCTCTCCAACCGCGTAGTCGACGGAAAGCCGATCGGGGCCCACAACGACGGCGTCGGCTGGCACACCGACTACAGCTACAAGCCGCAGCCGGTGATGCTGACCATGCTCTATTGCGTGGAGGCGCCGGAGGAAGGCTCCGACACCCTGCTGGCCGACGGCTGCGCGGCCTGGGAGGCGCTGAGCGCGGAAAAGCAGGCCGAGCTGCTGCCGCTGCGCCTTCACCACAGCTACAAGCACTTCATGGCCACCCGCGAGTTCGGGGCCCAGATCCTGTCGCCCGAGATGGAGGCGGCCAATCCCGACGTCGAGCACCCGCTGATCCGCACCCACCCGGCCGACGGCCGCAAGGCGCTGTGGCCCTCGACCGGCACGGTCACCGAGGTGATCGGCAAGCCGGGTCCCGAAGGCCTCGCTTTGCTGGACGAGCTGGTCGAGTTCATGACGCAGGAGCGCTTCGTCCACCGCCACAAGTGGCGCGTCGGCGACCTCCTGATGTGGGACAACCGCTGCACCCTGCACACGGGGACGCTGTACGACGACAAGAAGTACTTCCGGACGATGCACCGCCTGTGGGTGAAGGGCGACGCGCCGTTTTAGAGATCATCAAAGGCCGTCATCCCGGAAAGCCCGAAGGGCTTATCCGGGACCCAGGGGCCGGCGCACTGCTGTCGCCCCTGGGTCCCGGCTCTCCGCTGCGCGGAGTTTACCCTCGGGCGCGTTATACGCGACCCGGGGGGCCGGGATGACGAGCAATAGGAAATGCGAACATGACCCAGACCTGGCTAATCACCGGCGTGTCCGGCGGGCTCGGGCACGAGATCGCCGCCGCGGCTCTGGCGCGGGGCGACGTCGTCGCCGGCACGGTGCGCAAGGCCGTCGACGTCGCCGCCTTCGAGGCCATCGCGCCGGGCCGCGCCCATGGCCTGGTGATGGACGTCACCGACCCTGTGGCGGTCGAGAACGCCGTGAAGGCGGCGGAGGCTCTGACCGGCCGGATCGACGTGCTGGTCAACAACGCCGGCTACGGCCTGGTGGGCGCGGTGGAAGAGGCCTCCCTCGCCGAGGTCCGCGCCCAGTTCGAGACCAACGTCTTCGGCCCCCTGTCGGTGCTGAAAGCCGTGCTGCCGGCCATGCGGGCGCGGCGCTCGGGCCGGATCGTCAACATCACCTCGGTCTCGGGCCTGGCGGTCTGGGCCGGCACCGGCGTCTATTGCGCCAGCAAGTGGGCGCTGGAGGGCCTGACCCAGTCGCTGGCGGCCGAGGTCGCCGAGCTGGGGATCAAGGTCGTCAACGTCGCCCCCGGCGGCCTGCGCACCAGCTTCGCCAAGGGCTCCAAGACCATCGTGGCCGACAAGATCGCCGACTATGACGGCCTGGCGCGCGACGCCGAGCGGATCATGGCCGACCACGCGGGCTCCGAGCCCGGCGATCCGAAGAAGGCCGCCCTGGCCGTGCTGGCCATCGTCGACGCGGAAGATCCACCCCTGCATCTGCTGCTGGGCGAAGACGCCCTGAAATACGCCGCCTACGCCGCCGACGGCCTGAAGGCCGACATCGACGCCTGGCGCGACCTCTCCCTTTCCATCGGCTTCGACTGAACGAGGACTTCCCCGTGACCAACACCCTGATCTTCGTCGACCTGGCCAGCGACGACCCCGCCAAGGCCGGCGAGTTCTATGCAAAGGTGTTCGGCTGGCAGAACGACGCCCGGCCGCAGGGGATCTATCACCGCATGGTCCCGGGCGGTCAGTTCAAGAACCCGGACGGCAGCGACAGCCAGATCGGCAACCTGCACCTGGGCATCTTCGACGCCGCCAACGCCCGTCCGCATCCGCAAGGCGCCGGCGTCGAGCCGCGCACCCTGTCGAGCGACGGCCGCAAGCCGCGCATCTGGATCCTGATCGGCGACGACGACAGCGCCGACCGGATCCTGGAAACCGCGCAGAGCCTGGGCGCCACCCTGCTCTGGCGCGACCACTACTGGGCCGAGTTCAACGGCTACAACCACGCCTTCCGCGACCCCTGGGGGAATGAGATCGTGCTGTGGGGCAAGGCGGGGGCGGACCCGGAAATTCCGGCGAGCTTCACCAAAGAATGATCCCTCTCCCCTTGTGGGAGAGGGTGGCCCGCGAAGCGGGTCGGGTGAGGGGTCGACAGGCCTGTCCGCCGTGACGACGGGCAGGCTGGGTGCGGCTTCAAAAGTCTGAGAGACCCCTCATCCGTCATCCTTCGGATGACACCTTCTCCCGCAAGGGGAGAAGGATCCTGCATCGCACCTGCGAAGCCCCATATTGCACCGCACCCAACACCGGCGCATCATCCCGCGATAACCAGAAAAGACCGCCGGGAGCGCGAGGATGTCGGACAAGGCCTTTCAGCACGCGCCCGATCCGCCGTGGATCTTCCGCACCTATGCCGGCCACTCGACGGCGGAAAAGTCCAACGCGCTCTACCGCTCGAACCTGGCGCGCGGCCAGACCGGCCTGTCGGTGGCCTTCGACCTGCCGACCCAGACCGGCTACGATCCCGACCACATCCTGTCGCGTGGCGAGGTCGGCAAGGTGGGCGTGCCGATCAGCCATCTGGGCGACATGCGCGCCCTCTTCAGCGAGATCCCGCTGGAGAAGATGAACACCTCCATGACCATCAACGCCCCGGCCGCCTGGCTGCTGGCGATGTACGTGGCCCTGGCCGACGAGCAAGGCGCCGATCGGCGCTTGCTTCAGGGCACCACCCAGAACGACCTGATCAAGGAGTATCTCTCCCGCGGCACCTACATCTTCCCGCCGGGGCCGAGCCTTAGGCTGATCGGCGACATGATCGCCTGGTGCTATCGCGAGGTTCCGAAATGGAACCCGATGAACGTCTGCAGCTACCACCTGCAGGAGGCCGGGGCGACGCCGGAGCAGGAGCTGGCCTTCGCTCTCGCCACCGCCATCTCGGTGCTCGACGCCGTCCGCGCCGGCGGCCAGGTGCCGGAAGAAGACTTCGAGATCGTCGCCTCGCGGATCAGCTTCTTCGTCAACGCCGGCGTGCGGTTCGTCACCGAGCTCTGCAAGATGCGCAGCTTCACCCAGCTTTGGGACCAGATCCTGCTGGAGCGCTATGGCGTGCAGGACAAGAAGGCCCGGCGCTTTCGCTACGGGGTGCAGGTCAACAGCCTGGGCCTGACCGAGCCGCAGCCCGAGAACAACGTCTATCGCATTCTCATAGAGGCCCTGGCCGTCACCCTCAGCAAGGACGCCCGCTGCCGGGCCCTGCAGCTGCCGGCCTGGAACGAGGCCCTGGGCCTGCCGCGCCCCTGGGACCAGCAGTGGTCGCTGCGGCTGCAACAGGTGCTGGCCTACGAGACCGACCTTTTGGAATACGAGGACCTGTTCGCCGGCTCCCACGTGGTCGAGGCCAAGGTCGCGGAACTGTCGAAAGGGGCGCTTGAGCAACTGGCCCTGATCGACGAAATGGGCGGGGCGGCCAGCGCCATCGACTACATGAAAGCCGAGCTGGTCGGGTCGAACGCCAAACGCGTACGAGCCGTCGAGACCGGCGAGCTGACCGTGGTCGGCGTCAACCGCTGGACCGACAGCGAGCCCTCGCCCCTGTCGGCCGGCGAAGGAAACATCGAGACGATCGATCCGAAGCTGGAAGCCGAGGTCGTCGCCCGCATCCAGGCCTGGCGCACGGCCCGCGATGGCGCCGCCGTCGAGGCCGCCCTGGCTGACCTGAAGGCCGCCGCGGCGGATGGCCGAAACATCATGGAGCCCTCGATCACCGCCGCCCGGGCGGGGGTCACCACCGGCGAGTGGGCCGGCGCCCTGCGCGAGGTGTTCGGCGAGTACCGCGGCCCGACCGGCGTGGCCGTCGTCGTCTCCACCGGCGAGGCCGAGGATGTGGAGGCGGTGAAGGCCGAGGTCGAGCGGGTGTCGCAAGTGCTGGGCCGCACCCTGACCTATCTGGTCGGCAAGCCGGGCCTGGACGGCCACTCCAACGGCGCCGAGCAGATAGCCACCCGCGCCCGGGCCTGCGGCATGGAGGTCGTCTATGACGGCATCCGCTCGACGCCGGAAGAGATCGTTCGCCGCGCCAAGGAAAGCCGCGCCCACGTGGTGGGCCTGTCGATCCTGTCGGGCTCGCACCTGGATCTCGTGCAGGAAGTGGTGCGGCTGATGCGGGCCGAGGGGCTGGAACACGTGCCCGTCGTGGCCGGCGGCATCATCCCCGAGGCCGACGCCCTGATCCTCAAGCAGATGGGCGTGGCGCGGATCTACACCCCAAAGGATTTTCGCATCACCGAAATCATGGGCGACGTGGTCAGGCTGGTCGAGGCGACGGCGCTGGAGCAGGCTTGAGTCTGCCCAGGCAAGCGCTACCTTTCCGCGCATGAACCCGCTTCGCAAGGTTTCGGACGGCATCCGCGTCCACATGTCCGCGGCCGAGCTCGGCCGCGAGATCGCGCCGACCGCGATCTGGGGATGCCTGGGGCTGGGCGTCTGGGGCGGCTCTCCGGAAGTGCAGCCGCCGCTGTGGATCGCGGGCGTCGGACTGGCCCTGACCATCTGGATCAACGGGCGAAGCGAGGATACGCCCGACCAGCCCGCGCCCGGCGTCTGGCGCGCCAGCCGCAAGGCCCAGTTCGAGGCGCGCTGGAAGCGCCGCCTCCCCTTCGCCGGCCTGGCCATCGCCCTGCTGCTGACCGGCCAGTCCTGGTGGTACGGCGACCTGTGGGGCGTGATCTACGCCATGGCGCTGAGCCTGGCCTTCGGCTGGCTGATCTGGCGACGCCCGCCGCTTGAGGCCGGCGCGGTCGAGCTGAGGATCGACGAAGCTGGGATCTATGACCGCGGCCTGGGCTGGACCATTCCGTGGGACGCCATCCAGGCGGTGCGTCCGCGCAGCCGCGACCGGCGCGGGAAGCTCGGCCTGCGGCTGGGTCCCAGCGAACTGCCGAACCTCAGCCTCGCCGACCGGACGGTGGGAACCGACATCGAGATCGACCTGGCGCCGATGGCCTTGGCCGTCGACGCGATCCGGGCCGAGATCTTCCGCCACCGCCCCGAGCTCGAAGCCACGCCGCCGGCCGACCCGCCCGGTGGCCTCATCGTCGCCCCCATCACCGGCGCGGCCACCGAGTCCGACCAGCACGACGAGGCGGCGCTCGGCGCCGTCGGGGCCCTGCTGATCGCCCAGAACCCGGCGATCCTGCTGTCGCTGGGGTCCAGCGAGTAGAGACGTCAGTTCCGCGCCAGGCGCCAGGCCGCGAGGCAGCCCACCAGGGCCAGGGGCGTGAAGGCGGCGAACAGCCAGGGGCCGTGGGCGAAGGCGGCGGCCTGGTCAATGCCGTGGCCGAAGCCCAGCAGGTTGGCCATGGCCCCGGCGGCGGCCGAGCCGGCCGCCCCGCCGATCAGTTGCACCGTGGGCACGGCCGACGAGGCCAGGGCCTGCTCCTCGATCGGCGCGCCGGCGATGGTGCGGCGGGCCAGGAACGCCCAGCAGAGGCCAAAGCCGCAGCCGACGGCCAGCAGCGACAGGCCCGTGCTCCACAGGCCGCCGCGCGTCACCGCCAGGGCGGCCAGCGCCACCCCGGCCAGGATCACCAGCGCGCCGGCGCGGATGGCCAGGGGCTCACGCTCGGCCTTCAGCCGGGCCACCAGCATGGCGCAGACCGTCCAGCCGGCGGCGATGCCGCCGGTGACATAGCCGGCGACCAGCGGCGAGGCGCCGTGACGGGCCTGGATGAAGGCGGGGCCATAGACGGTGAAGCCGATGGCGGCGGCCTCACAGGCGAACATGGTCAGAAGGCCAAGGCCGGTGGCGGTCGACAGGTCGGCGGCAGAGCGCGGCAGCAGACGGTCGGGCGAGGCGCGGTTGACGGCCAGCATGGCCGCCATGGCCACGACCCCGAAGGCCGCGCAGGCGCCCGCCACGGCCGACGAGGCCACGACCCCGGCCGCGCCGATCAGCCCTACGCCGACGACCAGCAGCAGCAACTGGCGGCTGGGAATGCGGGTGCGGCCGGCCTGCCGCTTCTCGCCCGGCAGCATGGCCAGCACGGCCGCCACGAAGACCACGCCCTGGATGACGAACGCCCAGAACGCCCCGCGCCAGAAGCCGGCGGCGGCGAACAGCCCGCCCAGCATCGGCCCCAGCAGCGTCGCCCCGCCCCACACCCCGGCCACCGCGCCATAGACACGCGGCCACAGGCTTTCGGGAAACAGGGCGGTGATCGCCACGTAGCACAGCGCCACCACCGCCCCCGCGCCCAGCCCCTGCACCAGCCGGCCGGTGACGAAGGTGACGAAGTCGGGCGCCAGCGCGCTCATGGCGCAGCCCAGGGCGTAGATGACGCCGGCGAAGGCCGTGGCGCGGCGCAGGCCCAGACCCTGCGAAAGCTTGCCGCTGCACGCCCCGGCTACGATCGAACCGATCAGATAGGCCGCCACCGACCAGCCGAAATACTGGTGGCCGCCGATCTCGCGGGCGACGCTGGGCATGATGGTGGCGGTGACCAGGGTGTCGGCGGCGTTCAGCCAGATGCCCAGGCACAGCAGGCCGAAGCGCGGCAGCAAGGCGCGGTCGAGCAAGACGGTGCGGTCGGCGGCGACGGACATCGACGGTCTCTGGGACGGTCCCTGCGGACCGGGCAGGCGGTCATGCCCGTTTCCGCCCCGCTCGCCAAGCCGTCGCGGCGAACCGGACGGCTCGCCCGGCCGTTGCGGTGCGTGTGAAACCCGCTTCGCCCCAAGCCCTGGCGCTGGCCGAGATCGGCGGCTTCCTCCTGGACGTCGCCCTGGCCGGCCTGCTGCTGCTCGCCCTCATCGACCGCATCGCGCCGCCGCAGGACCTGGCCTGGAAGCCATTCTCCATCGACCAGCCGCTGGGCCTGGCCACGGAAGGCAAGCTGGCGCGGATCGGCGCCGATCCGGCGGCCTGCCGCGCGGCCCTGCGCGCAGGCGGGATCGCGCCCATCGACCAGCCGGTTCGGGAAGACGGCTTCTGCTCGACGCGCGACACGGTGAGAGCCCAAAGCCGGCTGTCGCCCGCCGCCCCGGTCATGACCTGTCCGCTGGCCCTGCGCTACGCCGTCTGGGAACGGCAGGTGCTGGAACCGGCCGCACAGCGCCTGCTGGACAGCCGGCTTGCCCGGGTCGAGCATCTGGGAACCTATGCCTGCCGCACGATCTACGGCCGCACGGGCGCCCGGCCCAGCCAGCACGCCGGCGCTTCGGCCCTCGACGTTTCCGGCGTTCGCCTGGCCGACGGACGCCGGCTGACCATAGCCGGCGATTTCAGGGACCCTGGCCCCGAGGGCCGCTTCCTGCGCGTCGCCAGGGCTGGGGCGTGCGAACTGTTCGGCGCGGTGCTGGGCCCCGACTACAACGCCGCCCACGCCGATCATCTGCATGTCGACCTCAGCCCCTATCGTCTGTGCCGCTGATCCCGCGACAATAAGCGCGGCGCACGCAGGGGTGCGACACGCGCTCGACGCGCGCTATAGTTGGTCGAGTACCCGACGCGCCGATTCTGGAAATCCCGCCGATGCCGCACTCCGTCCTGGTGATCGACGATGATCCCCTGATCCGCGACTTCGTCGACCTGGTGCTGAGCCAGTCGGGCCATCGCGTCTCGGCCGCGCCCAACGGCACGATCGGCCTGGAGACCCTCAGTCACGCACGGGCCGACCTCGTCCTGCTCGACATCCAGATGCCCGGCATGAGCGGGCTGGAGGTGCTGCGGCTGATGCGCAAGCACCGCAAGCTGCGCACGCCGGTGATGATGATCACCGCCCGCGGCGATATCGACACCGTCAAGCTGGCCCTGAACGAGGGCGCCAACGGCTATATCGTCAAGCCGTTCACCGCCGCCGACCTCTCCAAGCGGGTCAACGCCCTGCTGAGCCACGAACCCAAGGCCGCCACGCCGCCGCCCGCGCCGGTCGCCGCGCCCGCCGCCCCACGCCAGCCCGACACCTTCGAGATCGATTAGCCGCCCCCAGATCCGTCCCTCCCCGCGAAGGCGGGGACCCAAGCGGGGTCTGTGGGTCGATCACGGCCGCGCCGCTTCCTCAAGCACGGCTTGGATCCCCGCCTTCGCGGGGAGCCTCGGAGAAAATGGCCGAGAGGGTCGAGACACCTCTCCCCTCAGCCTGCCGCGACCTTTCGCGGGCGCGCCGCCGTCCGCGCCTGGGCGGCGACCACGACCTGGGCCAGGATTGTCAGCAGGTTGCGCATGTCGATCGGCTTGGCGACGTGGGCGTCCATGCCCGCCTCCAGGCAGGTGCGGATCTGGGTGCTCATCACGTCGGCGGTCAGGGCCACGATCGGCAGGTTGCGCCAGCGCGGATCAGCGCGCAGGCGGCGCGTGGCCTCCAGGCCGTCCATCACCGGCATGTTGACGTCCATCAGCACGATGTCGAAGGCCTCGGCCTCGACGGCGGCCAGCGCCTCCTGGCCGTTCTCGACCTCGACCAGCTCGCAGCCGAACGGCTCGAGGAACAGGCGGATGACCCGACGATTGACCGGATGGTCGTCGACCACCAGCACCCGCCGGCCGCTCAGCGAGGCCAGGGCGTCCAGTTCGAACATCACCGCGGGCGCTGCGGCCGGAACGGCGGCGATCGGGGTGTCGGCCACGTCGGCGATGAACCGCAGGGTGAACAGCGAGCCCTCGCCCTCGCGGCTGCGCACATTGACCGAGCCGCCCATCAGCTCGGCCAGCCGCCGGGTGATGTTCAGGCCCAGGCCCGAGCCGCCGTAGTTGCGGGTGGTCGAGGCGTCGGCCTGGGTGAAGGCGCCGAACAGCTTGTCCAGCGTGGCGGTGCTCATGCCGATGCCGGTGTCGCTGACGGTCAGCCGTACGGCCTGGCGGCCGCTGCTGGGCTCCAGGGCGCAGGACAGGGTCACCTCGACCCGGCCCTCGCTGGTGAACTTCAGGGCGTTCGACACCAGGTTGGCCACGCACTGGCGCACCCGCACCACGTCGAACATCAGGCAGGGCGGCGGATCGCCGTCGACATTGAACGACAGGACGATGCCCTTCTCGCCCGCGGTCGGCTGGAAGCCGTTGATCAGCCGGCCGACGGTCTGGACCAGGTCGCCGGCGGTGGGCGCGATCTCCAGCTTGCCGGCCTCGATCTTCGACAGGTCGAGGATGTCGTTCAGCAGCACCAGCAGGGTCTCGCCGGAGTCGATCAACAGATCGACCTGCTCGCGCTGGCGGGCGGCCAGGTCGTCGGCGCGCAGGGCCTGGGCCATGCCCAGCATGCCGTTCAGCGGCGTACGCAGCTCATGGCTCATCACCGCCAGGAACGAGGACTTGGCGTCGCTGGCCGCCTCGGCCCGGCCGCGGGCGTCCTTCAGATTGGCCTGGGCCCGGCGCATGTAGAGCGCCCAGGCGATCCCGCCGACCACCAGCAGGGCCATCAGGGCGGCGATGACGCCGGTGGCCTGGGCCAGGCGCCGGGTCAGCTCGACCTCGGCGGTCAGGCGACGGCTCTCGCTGCGCTTGGCCCGCAGTTCTGCCTCCAGGGCCGAAGAGATCTGGGCGGCGGTGGCGGCCTGGGTGGCGCTGGCCTCGCGGGCGTAGGTGGCGCGCCAACGGTCGAACAGGGCGAAGGCGTCCTTGCCGCGCCCCTCGGCGTTGGCGATGTAGGCCTCGATCAACATCCGGCCGACCGGATCAGGCCGCGCGGCGCGGGCCGGAGCCTGGTCGAGCACGGCGAGGTCTCTCCGCGCCCGGGTCGCATAGCCGGTCCTGGCCAGGGCCTTGGCCCTCAGGCGCAGCATCGACACCGATACCCGGTCACGCGGCGCGGCCAGGGCCGGTCCGGCGTCGACCAGGCAGCGCAGCACGGCGCGCGGGTCGTCGCGGGCGTCGGCGATCAGCGCGCACAGGTTCTGGTCCCAGGTCAGCAGGTCCCGGTCGCCGGTGGCCTCGCTCATTCGATGGTGCATGTCGGCGAAGCGCTCGGCGGCCTGGATCTCGCCCAGCTCGGCGGCGGTGTAGGCGATGTCGTACAGCCGCTCGATCTTGCGCATGTAGAAGGCGTCGCGCTCGTCCAGGCGCGCGGCCTCGGCCATATGGTCCAGGGCCCCGTCCTTGTCGCCGATTTCCGACAGCGTGTAGGAGTGCACCTGATGGGCCTCGGCCAGCAGCGGCCGGGCGATGGAGCCGCGCTCCTCCAGGTTTTCGAACAGCTCGCCGGCGAACTGGCTGGCCTGGGTCCAGCGGCCGCTGCGGGCCAGCAGGCGGATCCGCTCGACCCCCGCCATCAGGCCGATCTCGCGGCCAGAGCCCTCCAGGAACCGCGCCCAGCGGGCGTCGTCGACGCCACTGGGACCGCGGGTCTCCAGCTCGTAGGCGGCCTCCATCATCTCGGCCAGGACGGTCAGCTCGGCGTCGCCGTCGGCATGAGCCGTGGCGCGAACCGTGGCGGTCCAGTCTTTGAAGGCCTGGTCTACATGATTGCTCTTGTAGGCGTAGAGCACCCGCCACAGGGCGTAGAGCCGGGTGTCGCCGCGCTGGCGCAGCGCTCGGCGGCCGGCCCGCTCGACGTCCTCGTTGGCGTGCGGGGCCGGTCCGGCCCGCTGCACGCCGATCTCGCGATAGAGCGTCTGCAGCTTGCTGGCCTGGCCGCCGATTTCCGGCGCGGCGGCGCGGGCCGGCGCCACGCCGGCCAGGGCGACGATCGCGAGCAGCAAGGGCAGGATGCGCTTCAAGCGGCGGGTCCTCGATTGACCCGACCGTCCTAGCGGCAACCTCTTACGCTGGCGGTTAATTTTCGGCGGGGCGCGTCCCTAGGCCGCACAGGAAACCGTCGTTATCGCGCGCCGGTGGAGCTTGGCTCAGATGGTCGCCCCGCCATCCACCACCAGGGCTTGCCCCGTCATGAAACTACCCGCGCTCGACGCGAGATAGACCGCCGCCCCGG
Organism: Caulobacter endophyticus; assembly: GCF_029543245.1. Taxonomy (GTDB): domain Bacteria; phylum Pseudomonadota; class Alphaproteobacteria; order Caulobacterales; family Caulobacteraceae; genus Caulobacter; species Caulobacter endophyticus_A. The sequence goes on along the minus strand of NZ_JARQWV010000005.1, from coordinate 191,891 downwards.
CGATCTCGTCGGGCTCGCCGATCCGGCGCAGCGGAACCCCGGCGGTCGAGCGCTCCAGGGTCTTGGGGTCGTCCCACAGGGCCTTGGCGAAGTCGGTCTTGATCAGGCCCGGCGCGATGCAGTTGACCCGCACGTTGTCGGGGCCGAACTCGTGGGCGAGGTTCCGGGCCAGCTGGAAGTCGGCGGCCTTGGAGATATTGTAGGCCCCGATGATGGCGTTGCCGCGCAGGCCGCCGATCGAGCTGACGATGACGATCGACCCGTCCCTGCGCTCGCGCATCTCGGGCGCGACCATCGAGATCAGCCAGTGATTGCTGATGATGTTGTTGTCGAGGATCTTGCGGAACTGGTCGTCGCTGATCCCGGCCAGCGGGCCGTAATACGGATTGCTGGCGGCGTTGCAGACGCAGATGTCGATCCGGCCGAAGGCGGCGCGGGTCTCGTCGACCAGGCGCTGCAGGTCCTCTTTGGAGGCGATGTTGGCCGGCACGGCGATGGCGGTTCCGGCGCCGTGCTTCTCATTGAGAGCTGTCGCCACCTCCTCGCAGGGACCAGCCTTGCGCGACGAGATCACCACCTTGGCGCCGTGCTCGGCCATGCGCTCGGCGATGGCCTTGCCGATCCCGCGCGAGGATCCGGTGATGATGGCTACCTTGCCGGACAGGTCGAAGAGGCTCACGGCGCGCTCCCTAAACGTTTGTTTGAATTGCCGGCACAGTGACCCTGGCGAAGAAGCGGGTCAACCGGCTTCGAAAAAATGCGCTGGGCCTGTCGGGAACGGTCGACGCCGGCCGTCCTTGGGCCGAACACTGCTTCCAACGATACGGAGAAAACGCCATGGCCCTCGACGCCGCCCCCGCCGCCGCTCACGAACTGGTCCTGACCCGGATCATCGACCAGCCGGCCGAAAAGCTCTTCAAGTGCTGGACCACGCCCGAGCTGCTGCCCGAGTGGTTCTGCCCGCCGCCCTGGCGCGTCAGCCACGCCGAGATGGACGTGCGCACCGGCGGTTCCAGCCTGATCGTCATGAGCGGTCCGGACGGCGAGGAGATGCCGAACCAGGGCGTCTATCTGGAAGTGATCGAGAACCAGCTGATCGTCTTCACCGACGCCTTCACCAGCGCCTGGGTCCCGTCCGAAAAGCCGTTCATGGTGGGCATCGTCCGCTTCGAGGACCTGGGCGGCGGCCAGACCCGCTACACCGCCATCGCCCGCCACTGGTCGGCCGAGGACAAGGCCATGCACGAGCAGATGGGCTTCCACGAAGGCTGGGGCGTCGCCGCCGACCAGATGGCGGCCCTGGCGGCGAGGCTTTAGGAGGGGACCTCTTTCCTTCCGCCCTTCCCGCCCTAGAACCGGGGACCTCCACCGCTACCGACATGGCCCCGGTGAGCGGACGCCATCGGTGTCCGCGAAGGGTGGGAAGCGATCATAAAATCCCTCTCTCATGGAGAGAGGGAGGGGCCCGCGCCGCGAGGCGTGGGAGGGTGAGTGGGTAGGCGAAGCCCTTGGGAAGTCTTGGTGCTGTTGGGGCTACGTGCCGGCGCTCCGGCCGAAGGTGTAACCACTCACCCTCCCATGCTTCGCATGGGCCCCTCCCTCTCTCTAAGAGAGAGGGTCGTTGCGCCAGACGTCCGCAGCGGGTCGTGAAGAGGAATAGGCTCCGCCGCCTGTTTCGGACGGTCAGATCGGAGCGATGAGATCAACGCGTCGCGGGGGTCTCCACGCCGAGCAGGCTGGATGCGGTGAACGTCGGGGCCAGGATGGCGATATCGTAGCCAAGCGCCAGTTCACGCCATTCCGGCGGCGCCGACGCCAGCAAGGCCTTGGTCCTGAGCGGCCGAAGATCCACGAGCATCCACGATCCCGGCGCGGCCTTGGCCGCCCGCGCCAGCGTGGCGTCCTTGCGCCAGTCCGGGTCCTTGTCGTCGGCCATGTCGAAGGCATGCACGACGGCGGGCCGCCCGACGCCGCCATAGCCCCCCACCGAGCCCCTGGCCCCCAGCACCATGATGTGCAGCGCTAAGACGCCTTCGCCCTCGGCGCGCTCGGCCACATAGGCGCCGAGGTCGCGCTGATTGAGCGGATTGAGCGACTTGTAGGCATGGTTGGCGCCGAACTTCAGCAGGACTCTCGCCTCGGGATTTTCGGCGAGACGGGCGGCGAAGGTGCGCTTCATCAGCCTCGCGCGGCGGCCGTTGGCGTCGCCCTGGCCCGACCGCGACGCCTGGTAGATGGCGCGGGTCTCCGTCAGCAGGCCGAACAGATGGCGCACGCGCGGCCCGCCATCCCGCGCGACGGCGGCGGCGGCCTGATCAAGATCGGCCTGCGTGGCCGACAGCAGGAAAAGGTCGAAAGGCGAGCCTGATGCGAGGGCTGCGGCGGTGGCTTTCCGGTCCTGGGCGGCCAGACCGGTGAGGGCGGCCCGGGCGAGGGGCCCAGGCTTCGCGGCCAGCATTTCCTCGAGCAGATGGCCGCTGGATCCGAGGAACTCCTGGTCCAGTCCCCAGAGCTCGAACTTTTGTCCGGCGGCGGCGGCGCAATCGCCGGCCATACGGACTTCATCGCGTCCGTTGAAGAAGGCGACGCCGTCCGGGTGCGCGCGCATGAAATCGGCGACCCGGGCTTCGCGGTCCTTCGATCGCATGGCGGAATCGACGACACGGGCCGCTTCCGGTCCGGTCTCGATAGCCATGGCGGTCAGGCCGGAGGGCGCCATCAGGCGGCAGATCTGGGTCGTAAGGGCCGGGATCTCGCGGCTGTGGTGGCTCTCGCCGATCAGCACGTAGCGGCTGGCGGCGACGGCCTCCGACAGGACGAGCGCCCCCGCGCCCGACAGGCCGTCCGGATTGACGTCCAGAGGCGCGATCGCCTGGGCGAGGCGCGAAGAGAAGGGCGATGGCGTCGCCTCCTCGGCCACTGCGCTGTTCGCAAAAGCGGCAAGGGTGGCCAGAAGGACGCCCGACAGACCCCGACAAACTCTCCGCACGCGCACGCCCCCAAGCGACTCAACCGATCGTGGTCTATCGCGGCCCCGTTGGGACAGCCAATTAAAACGCGGCCATGCCAGGACGACGTCTGCGTCTGCCTCGGCCCGCTACCGCCCCTCCCCCGCCAGCTTCTCGTAATAGTCGGCCAGCACCTTGAAGGCGGCCTTGCGCCGGCCGGTGGGCGAGATCAGGCCCTTGCGGTTCCAGCCCTGCTGGTAGACCGGGTGCTGGCGGCGCGGCGAGCGGAAGTCCTTGAGGATCCACGGCGACATGCCGCGCAACGAGGGGGCGTTGGCCGCCATGGCCAGGGTCTGGACGTAGTAGCGGGCCTGGAAGTCCTCGGAGAACTTGCGCATCAGCGCCGGGTCGCTGAAGCCCGCCAGGGCGTCGGCGCCGAACTCGGAGAACACCATCGGCTTTTCGGTGGGCCGCCAGGCGATCCTGGCCACCGCCTCGAAGCTGTCGTCGGAATACCAGCCGGCATAGGTGTTGACCGCCAGCACGTCGAGCTTGGCGGCCAGCGGATCGTCGATGCCCATCACTTGGCGGCCGCCCTCGATCTTGCGGTCGGCCAGCAGGGCGGCGGTGACCAGCCGGGTGTCGTCCAGCGCGCGGACGTCGTCGGCCAGGGTTCCCAGGAAGGCGTTGCGGGCGTCGCTGATCGGGGTTTCGTTGGCCACGCTCCACAGCACGATCGAGGCGCGGTTGCGGTCGCGGCGAATGGAGTCGGCCAGCATGTCGCGCGCCAGTTTCAGGGTGCGGGCGTTGCTAAAATCGACCAGCCAGTAGATCGGGATCTCGCTCCAGACCAGCAGGCCCATCTCGTCGGCCAGGCGCGTGGTCACCTCCGAGTGCGGATAGTGGGCCAGGCGCACGAAGTTGGCGTGCAGGCCATCGCGGGCCTCGGCCAGCAGGGCGTGGGCGGAGGCCTCGGTGATGGTGCGGGCCGGGTTCTCACCCAGCTCCTCCTCGTGCAGGCAGATGCCGCGCAGGAACACCGGCTTGCCGTTGACCAGGATTTCGCCGCCGCGCACCTCGACGGTGCGGAAGCCGACACGGTCGGTCAGCACGTCCTGCCCCGCCTCGATGCGCACGTCGTAGAGCACCGGCGCGCCGGGCGCCCAGCGCTTGAGCCCCTTGGGCGCGGGGGACGACAGCCTGGCCACGCCGTCCGAACCGGCCTGGCCGGAGAGCGTCAGGTTCAGACCGGCGACCTTGACGCTGACCGCCTGGCCGGCGGCGGCGGGACCGTCCAGGCGAACGTCGGCGGCGATCGTCTTGCCGTCGCGGGTCAGGCGCACCCAGGCCTCGTCGACGAAGGTGGCGGGGGTGATCACCAGCCGCACCGGCCGGGTGATGCCGCCGTAGTTTTCCCAGTCGGTGACCGGCGGCGGCGCGCCGTCGACAGCGGGGGTGGAGTCGACGCCGACCGTCACCTGGTTCGAACCGGCCCGCAGACGCTTGGTCACCTCCAGCGAGAAGGGGGTGAAGCCGCCCTCGTGCTCGCCCACGGCCTGGCCGTTCAGATAGACCTTGGCGGTATAGTTGGCGGCCTCGAAGCGCAGGAAGGCCCGCTGGCCGGGCTTCAGCGCCGACGTCTCGAACTGCCGCTGGTACCAGACGAGGCCCTGGTAGTGACGCATCTCGGGCCCGTGGGTCAGCCACGAGGCCGGCAGGGTCGCGGTCGGCGAGCGCTGCATGTCGTATTCGTATAGCGCCTTGGGATCGGCGCGGGTGACCTGCTCGACGTCGCTGTCGTCATAGCGGCGGTGGCCGACGCCGGGCGGACCGCGGTGGAAGCCGGCGATCCCGTCGCGATAGGGGTCGACCGAATAGTTCCAGGTTCCCGACAGGTCCTGGCCCTCGCGCCGGTCGGCCCGTGTCAGGGTCGGCCCCGCCTGCGCCGCCGACGCGGCCATGACCAGCACGGCCGCAGCCGTCAGAACGCGCTCGAACACCCGCCGCATCCACCTCTCCCTGCCTTCGCAACGCTGGTAATGCCAACGTTGTCATTGGGCGGAATATTGGTCAGGCCGATTACGGATTGTCTAGGCCGCCATCTCGAATCTTTCCGTCATTCCCGCCCCGGAACCGGGGGTCTCCACTACTATCGACACAGCCCCAATGAGCGGACGGATTTGATGTTGCTATGGGCGGGGAGCGGACTTTGGCTAGGCCGACACATGCAAGGAAAGGCGTTCCAATAGGATAGCAAGGTCGCCTGACCGTTCTTCAGGTGGCAAAAGCTTCTGAAGCAGTTGGACGAGCTGGTTTGGAAGTGGCTCGTCGGTGCTTTGTCGGATTATGACGTTGTCACCGACAGCGGTGATGCTGAAAAGCTCACCTGCTGGTCCATAGGCCGCTGTGTAAACACCGTCACGGACGTCGCTTCGAGATATCGCTCTGCGGCATCGACGGATGAGAAAAGTAGCGCCGGTTCGTCCGCCGCCACGATTAGTTCGATCGGCGATTTAGTTCTCTCTCTGGAAGTCATAATTGCCGCCCATGCAATGATCTGCAATAGGTGATCAGGTGGCGTTGGGCCTATTCGCCTGAGTTCATGACATGGGGGAAGTACTTTGCATCCCATTCGTCTTTCCGCAAATAGATCTTCCCATAGCTGATCACCGTCTGCCTATCATCGTAAGCTTTTGTGGACATAACGACGTCGCCGACCCCATCAGGATCGAGATGGAGATGTTCGTCGGTCTCATCGAGCGCTTGCAGTTCGCTGATCAGCTTCGAACGCCCTGCTTCGTTGAGATACAGCTCAAAGAACGAGCCATCATCCGAGATGGTCATGGTGATGCGGGGTTTGCTCATTCGACGAAGCTAACAGCCATTCTGACAGTCTGCGATGGGTCGTGAACCGAAGTTGGCTCCGCCGCCCATCCCGGACAATCAAATCACCGTCGCAAGCGAGTGTCTGTCTCGGTCAACACCCGCCCTTGTGGCGAGAACCTCCCTGCCAGCCGCCAAGTCACAAGGGCAGGAATGACGGGAGTAGAGAAGCGACCGATCACGCCTTCGGACACTTCGCCCCGGTGTCGATCCAGGCCTTGATGATCTCGCCGAACTGACCTTGCGTGCCCGGCGCCGGCTTGCGGCCCTCGCCGGGGTTCCAGCCCCAGCCGACCAGATGGTCGCGGGCCATGTGCTCGTGGATCTGGGCCAGGGTCTTGCCGCCGTTGCGGGCCGGATCCTTCAGCTGGGCGCAGATCTGAGCGAGCGACTTGCCCTGCCAGGCCATCTCGGCCGGCGCCAGCGCCCAGTGAGGGTCGCCGGGGATGCTTTTGACCTGCTCGCCGAAGGTCTTGACGTTGGCCGGGCCGTGGCACGACAGGCAGGGCATGCCGGTGGGGCCATGGCCGCTCTGGCCGGCGACCATCGGCGGATTGTGCGGATGCAGGTCGTCGCCTTGAGTGGGCGCGCGAGTGGCCGGATGGCAGTTCAGGCAGCGCGGGCTCTGGATCACCTTGCCGGCCTCGGTGAACAGGGCGACCGAACGGGCGGCCGGGTCCTTGATCGACTGAAAGCTGGCGACGGTCTTCAGCCCCTCGGCCGGCGGCGCGGCGGGCGCGGGACCGGCCGCGCCCTGGGTCATGGCGATCACGGCGCCGCCCGCCAGGGTCAGACCGGCGGCGAGCATCACGGTGGCGAGACGCATGGCGTTGTTCTCCCGCTTGCCCAGCCGCAACGGCCAAGTCAGGCCTTGGTTGCGCTGGAGCCTGTCCATAGACAGGCTCCTCCTCGATCATCTGGAGCGTGGCAGCCGAAACCGCTCACACTTTCGGCTGCCACGCTCCGGCCAGAAATGTCCCGATCCAGCCGGCGACGCGGTTGCTGTCGTTGGGCGCGGCCAGCGAGGCTACGGCCGCGTCGGCCTGCTCCTGCGAAAAGCGCGTGCCGCGCCGGCTTTCGATCAGGGCCGTGGCGTAGGCGGGATCGAACTCCGGGTGGAACTGCATCGAGATGGCCTTGTCGCCATAGGCCAGCACGCCGAACGGGGTGAAATCGCTGCCGGCCAGCACCTGGCCGCCCGGCGCCAGGGCCACGACCTGGTCCTGGTGCGAGCCCGGCGCGCTGACATGGGCGACGTCGTCCATCCACGGCGCGGCCTTCGACACCGAATAGCTCTGCAGGCCGATGCCCCAGCCCTTGTCGGACTTCACCGCGCTGCCGCCGAAGGCCTCTGCCATCACCTGGTGGCCGAAGCACACCCCGACCAGCGGAACCTGATCGCGGGCGGTGGCGAGAAAACCCTTCAGCGGGTCGATCCACGGCAGGTCGTCATAGACGCCGGCCGAGCTGCCGGTGACGACATAGGCGTCGCAGGCGTCGATCGCCTTGGGCAGCACCCCGGCCTGGACGTCGAAGGTGGTGTAGTCATGGCCCGGCCCCAGCAGGCGCTGGAACATGCCGCCATAGCGGCCGTAGGCGGAGATCAGGCTTTCGGGCGGCTCGCCCGTTTCCAGAAGGCCGATGCGCATCGTCGTCCGTGCGTCCTATCGCGTCGCGCCGGGCTTCCACAACACGTCCCGCGCGCCGTCGGAATTGGCGCGCCGGGCGGCGACGAACAAGAGGTCCGACAGTCGATTTAGGTATTTTAACGCCGGCTGGCCGACGATCTCGCCTTCCGTCGCGGCCAGGGCCACGCAGGCGCGCTCGGCCCGGCGGCAGACCGTGCGGGCCACGTGCAGGGCGGCCGACAGGGCCGAGCCGGCCGGCAGCACGAACGAGGTCAGGGGCGAGAGGCGCGCGTTGATCAGGTCGATCTCGGCCTCCAGCCGCTCGACCTGGGCCTCGACCACGCGCAGCGGCTCCCACTCGGGCTTTCCGTTCTGCTCAGGCGTGGCCAGGTCCGCGCCGAGGTCGAAGAGGTCGTTCTGGATGCGCTCGAGCATGGCGTCGAGCTCGGCGTCCTCGCCCGCGTGCTGACGGGCCACGCCGATGAAGGCGTTGGTCTCGTCGACCCCGCCATAGGCCTCGACCCGCAGGGAGGCCTTGCTGACCGGCTCGCCGGTCGACAGCCGGGTCGAGCCCTTGTCGCCCGTGCGCGTATAGATGCGGTTGAGCACGACCACGGCGTCACCTCCTGAAACAAAGCTGCAAAATCAGCCGGCTAGACCTCTACCGGTGGCTCCACCAGAAGGCTGCGACCAGGACCAGCACCGCCACGAACTGAAGCACCACGCGAAGGCGCATCAGTCGATTGGAATAGGAACGTCCGAAGTCGCCGCCGCGGAACAGGGCGTAGATCCCCACGCACAGCGTCGCCAGCACGGCGAACAGGGCGATGGGGATGGCGATTTGGAACAGGTTGGCCATAGCGCTCAACCTAGGCCTCTCGTTCTACGAACGCCAGCGCCGCCCCGCTCGCCTCAAAATCGCAAAACATGTTCGGCGAGTGCGTTCGTTGAGCGCATTTGCCGCATCGACGAATGAGGAGCGCTACCATAGAACGATTTCCAGCAAAGTTTGACAGACTTTGACACGTTTTGTGGGTTGAATTCCCTTGCACACAAGGGTAGACGGCCCCACCTGAATTCACAGTGCGCGTTCGTTGAACATGATCGACGCCAAGCCGCGGATCGTTCAGCGCAGTTTGTTCCCCGCGGCCGGCCTGGAGAGAGAAGTCATGTCGCAGAGCGCCCGGCTCGCCGCGGTCCGTTCCGAAGGGAACGGGACGGAGAGGGAAGAAGCCCTCGCGGAAGTCCGCCAACTGATTACCGACCTTCGAGACGCCGCCCAGGACGGGCGCGATCTCGCCCGCCGCTACGCCGACGTCCTGCAAAACGTCGTCGACGAGTACTGCATCGAATTTGAGAAGCGCGCCGAAGCCGCGCTCGCCCGCCTGGAGGCCGCCGCATGAGCTTTGTTTCCGTCAACATCGAGTCCGGTTCCGAAACCCCGGTGAAGCTGACCCGCCGGGCGCTCGCCAAGCAGCGCACCCGCGAACGCGTCCTGTCGGCCGCCCGCCAGCTGTTCAGCGAGCGCGGCTACGAAGGCGCCACGATCCGTGACATCGCCCAGGCCGCCGGCATGTCGACCGGCGCGGTGTTCGCCAGCTTCTCGGACAAGTCCGAGCTGTTCGACGAGATCCTGACCGCCGACTACGAAGTCATCTACGCCCAGATGAAGCAGGCCGCCCGTGACGGCGAGACCGTCGCCGACGCCCTGCTGGGCCTGTTCGGCGTGGCCTACAGCTTCCACCTGGAGCAACTGCCGCTGCTGCAAGCCAGCATCGCCGTCAGCTGGACCCGCTCGGACGCCGCCGAAAAGCGCGCCCGCACGGATATCAAGCAACTGTTCGCCCTGATCACCGACGCTCTGGAGCGCGGCGTGCAGGCCGGTGAACTGAAGGCCGACGTGGACGCGAAACTCGTGGCCGAGATCGCTTGGGACGTGTATGTCGCCAACTACCGCCGCGCCGTCTACGATGGCTGGACGGTCGAGAACCTGGTGGCTCACCTGCGCGAACAGCTGAAGCTGATCCTCGCCGGCGTGCGCGCCTAGGGACGGTTCCGCCGGGGGGCGGAAGCGTCCCCCGGTCGTCCAGGTCAACGAAAAGAAGAACGAGACATGCGCCCGTTGGGGTCGGGCGTGCGTTTCGATGTGTTGAAATCAGCGCTGCGTGTCCGGAGGGGGAACTGCGTGGGCGTACGCGACGAACAGAAACAGGCGACGCGCGAGCGCGTGCTCGAAGCCGCGCGAGACCTGTTCAACGAGACCGGTTACGAAGAGACTACGATCCGCGCCATCGCCGAACGGGCGAGCGTGTCGGTGGGCAGCGTCTTCACGACCTTCGCTTCCAAGGCCGAGGTGCTCAGCCACGTGATGGAACGGCGCCTGGGCGATCTCTATGCCGAATTCGACCGGGTGCTGCCGTTCCTGCGCGGCTCCACGGCCGATCGGCTATGCTCGATCTTCGCCATCCACTACGAGTTCGAGACCCGGCGCGTGCGGCTGTTCCTGGCCCACATCGCCGCATCCTACAGCCCCAGCAACGACCCGGGCGTGAAGCCCTACGGTCGTAACGAGCGGCTGTCGGACATGCTCGAACAGGTGCTGCGCGAAGGCGTGGCGCGCGGCGACGTGCGCGGCGACCTTGACCTGGCCTTGACCGTGGAAGTGCTCAAGGCCTGCTACGCCTCCAACTACCGCATGGCGGCCGCGCGCGGCGCCGGCGCCGACGAGATGTCGGCCATCATGGACAAGCAGGTCGCGCTGGTCGCCGCCGGCTGGACGCCGCGCTAGCCCGCTCGACCCAAGGCTGCGAAGCGTCACAGTTTCGCCCACCTGCCCCGCTTGGCTCCTCCCACGACAGAAGTGGGGGGAGAACCATGGTCAATCGGCGTGACGTCCTGGCCGGCCTGCCGGCCGCCGCGCTGGCGAGCTCCGCCTCCGCGGCGCCGCCGTCGCGGGTTCGACCGCTGACCGCGCAGGGCGAGGTCAATCTCGCCGCCTTCGCGCGGCTGATGGCCCATGTGCGCTTCTTCCATGCCGGCGACGCAGCGGCGAGCGCCGACTGGAACGCCTTCGCGGTGTCGACGATCGAGACCGTCGAGACGGCCGCCTCCCCGGGCGACCTAGCCGCACGGCTGGGCGAGGCCTTCGGCCCGCTGACGCCGAGAATGACCATCCACGGCGGCCCGCCGCCCGCGGCCAAGCCGGCGGAGGAACCGACCGACGGCCGGACCCTGGTCATGTGGCGCCACCGCGGCGTCGGGCTGAAGACCAATCCGCTCTACAACAGCGCCCGCATTCCCGTGCCCGGCGGCAAGCCCCGGATCATGCTGCTGGATCTCGGCGGCGGGGTGACGGCGGTGATGCCGGTGACGGCCTACAGCGCCGATCCCGCGCTCCAGCCGCAAACCCCGTCGCCACCACTGGACAGCTATTCGCCCGACGACCGCGCCGTGCGCCTGGCCGGCGTGGCGATCGCCTGGGGCGTGCTGCAGCACTTCTATCCCTATTTCGACGTCGTGCAGACCGACTGGGACGCCGAGCTGCCCAAGGCCCTGCGCACGGCCGCCACCGACCCCGACGCCGAGGCCTTCAAGCGCACGCTGGAGCGCATGACCGTGGCCCTGCACGACGGCCACGGCATGGTCACGCGCGGCGCCGCCGTGCCGTACCTGCCGGCCGAATGGAGCTGGATCGAGCGGCGGCTGGTGGTCACGGTCGGCGCGCCCGGCCTGCCCGTCGGCAGCATCGTCGACCGCATCGACGGAACGCCCGTGACCGAACGGCTGGCTCGGATAGAGCCGCTGATCGCCTCGGCCACGCCGCAATGGCGCCGCGCCAAGGCGGTGCAGCTGCTGGGCCGCCGCCCCGACGGGACGCCCGCCCGGCTGGAAGGCCAGGGCCCCGACGGCGCGCGGCTGCGCGCGACGCTGGCGCCGCGCCCGGGCCTGGAGGTGGCCGAATGGATCAAGGCCGGCCGCCGCACGGCGCACTTCTCGCAGCCGCGCCCCGGCCTGCTCTATATCGACCTCAACCGCGTGACGCCCGAGGACCTGACCGACAGGCTGGACGTCCTGGCGCGAGCGCGGGGCGTGGTGCTGGACGTCCGGCGCTATCCGTCGCCGGCGGCGCGCGAGCTCTTTTTCCACCTGCGCGACCGCACGCTGCGCTCGCCGATCTTCGAGACGCCGATCGCCATCCTGCCGGACCGCAAGAACGTGGTGTTCGACGGCCGGGGGCGCTGGGCGCTGGAACCGAAGACGCCGGTCGCGACGGGGCGCCTGGTGCTGCTGGTCGGCGCGGGCTCGATGAGCCAGTGCGAAAGCTACGCCAGCATCTTCGAAGGCGAGAAGCTGGGGCCGATCGTCGGCTCGACCACCGCCGGAACCAATGGCGACATCAACCGCCTGAACCTGCCCGGCGGCTACCAGATGATCTTCACCGGCCTGCGGGTGCGCAAGCACGACGGCTCGACCTATCACGGGGTGGGGGTGGCCCCCACCGATCCGGTCGAGCCGACCCTGGCGGGGATCCGCGCCGGCCGCGACGAGGTGCTGGAACGCGGCATCGCGCTGGCCGACCAGGCGCAGGTCAGTCCCGCGTCATCCGCTCCAGCGGGGCGGTGAAGCGGGCCGGAAAGCCCTCCGGGGCATAGACCAGCTCGGCTTCGCGGGCGGCCCGCAGGCCCGCGGCGATCAGGCGCGAGCCGAAGCCCTTGCGCACCGGAGGCGTGACGGGCGGACCGCCGGCTTCGCGCCATTCGAGCACGAACCGGTCGCCCTCGATCGCCCAGTTCAGCGACACCCGGCCGCCCTCGACCGACAGGGCCCCGTGCTTGGCGGCGTTAGTCGCCAGCTCGTGCAGCAGCAGCGACAGCGACAGGCTGGCGTCGGCGGCCAACAGAACGTCGGGCCCCTCGATGCGGAACTGCCCTCGCCCGTCGTGCAGGGCCAGCATCGGCCCGATCACCGAGCGCACGGACGCCGGCCGCCACTGGTGCTGCAGCAGGACGTCATGGGCGTGACCCAGGGCGATCAGGCGATCCTCGAAGGCCCGGACCGCGCCCTTGTCCTCCACCGTCTTCAGGCTCTGGGCGGCGATGGCCTGGACCATCGACATGATGTTCTTCACCCGATGGCTGAGCTCGTGGTTCAGCAGCTCCTGCTGGGCCACGGCCTCGGCGCGCGCGGCCTCGGCCCGCACCTTGTCGGAGGTCTCGTTGGTCACGCAAAGCACGCCCAGCACCGCCCCGTCGTCGTCGCGCACGGGCGTGTAGGAGAAGGTCCACCAGGTGTCCTCGGGCTCGCCGTAGCGGGCCATGGGAATGTAGAGATCGACGACGCGCGAGGCTCGTCCCGCCTCCGCCGCCAGATACATGGCCTCGACGGTGGGCCAGGCGTCGGCCCACAGCGCCTCGAACCGCGCCCCCTGGGCGGTTTCCAGTCGCGGACCCAGGATCGGCCGATAGGCGTCGTTGAACATGAAGGTCCGGTCGGCCCCCCAGACCAGATACATCGACTCCGGCGAGCCGAGCAGCGAGTTGACGACCAGCTTCAGAGGCGCCGGCCAAGCCTCTCGCGGGCCCAGCAGGTGATGGTCCCAATCCACAGCCTCCAGGAGGCTGGCAGCCGACTGCACTGTCCGAAACTCCCCTCGGTGGCGGCCGCCCAGGCAGGCGATGCGCATCCAGGGCGGGACCCTAGGTGATCGCGGCAAGCGGCACAATCGAAGCCAAAGTGTCGCTGGGCCGACTTAGTTCCCCGTTCGCACCAGGCTTCGGGCGACGGACACGCCCCAGCGCTGGCAACCCTTGCTTTCAGCGGCCGCCTAGTTCCCGTCTTCCAGCAGGCGGCGGGCGATGACCTGGGCCTGGATCTCGCCGGCCCCCTCGAAGATGTTGAGGATGCGGGCGTCGGCCAGCAGACGGCTGGCGGCGTACTCCATCGCAAAGCCGTTGCCGCCGTGGATCTGCAGGGCGTTGTCGGCGGCGGCCCAGGCCACGCGGGCGGCGACCAGCTTGGCCATGCCGGCCTCCAGGTCGCAGCGCTTGCCCTCGTCCTTCTGGCGGGCGGCGAAATAGGTCAGCTGGCGCACGCCCATGATCTCGGCGGCCATCATGGCCAGCTTGTTGTGCACCCGGGGGAAGGCGAAGATCGCGTCACCGAACTGCTTGCGGTCCAGCGCGTAGGAAAGCCCCACCTCCAGCCCCGCCTGGGCAACGCCCACCGCCCGCGCCGCCGTCTGGATGCGGGCGCTCTCGAAGGTGGCCATCAGCTGCTTGAAGCCCTGGCCGGGCACGCCGCCCAGCAGGTTCTCGGCGGGCACGGAAAAGCCGTCGAAGGCGAGCTCGTATTCCTTCATGCCGCGATAGCCGATGACGCCGATCTCTCCGCCGCTCATGCCCTGGGCCGGGAAGTCGTCGCCCTCGACGCCGCGCGGCTTGGGGGCCAGCAGCATCGAAAGCCCGCGATAGTCGCTGGTGGCCGGATCGGTGCGCACCAGCAGGGTCATGACGTCGGCGCGGGCGGCGTGGGTGATCCAGGTCTTGTTCCCGGTCACCACGTAACGGTCGCCCTCCAGCACGGCGCGGGTGCGCAGGGAGCCAAGGTCCGAACCGGTGTTGGGCTCGGTGAACACCGCCGTCGGCAGGATCTCGGCCGACGCGATCCTGGGCAGCCAGTACTGCTTCTGCTCGTCCGTGCCGCCGGTCAGGATCAGCTCGCCGGCGATCTCCGAGCGGGTGGCCAGCGAGCCGACGCCGATCCAGGCCCGCGACAGCTCTTCGGACACCACGCACATGGCCGTCTTGCCCATGCCGCTGCCGCCGAACTCTTCGGGAATGGTCAGGCCGAAGACGCCCAGCTCGCCCAACTCCTCGACCAGCTCGATCGGAATCAGCTGGTCCTTCAGGTGCCACTCGTGGGCGAAAGGCGTGACCTTCTCCTCGGCGAAGGCGTGGAACTGGTCGCGGATCATCTCGAAGGTCTCGTCGAGACCGGTGTGCTCCAGGGTCGGGCGACCGCGCGCCTCGGCCAGGCGCTGGGCGATGCGGGTCTTAACCGCTTGCGTCCCGCCCTCGACCATCAGCTTCATGATGCCGTTCGAGAACAGACGGTTCATCACCGCGCGGTCGGTGACCAGATGGGCGGGACGGACGATCTCGCCCTGGTTCATCGGCACGCCGCCGATCAGCTGGGCGGCGTATTCGGAGAACAGCAGCTGGGCCAGCAAGGCCTCGATCTCGCCGAAACGCCCCTCGCTCTCCAGCCGCTCGGCCCAGCCGGCGACCTGATTCATCAGCTCGGCATAGGCTGCGTACCAGCCAAAGCCGTGCACGGCATGCTGCTGGGCGTCGGCGAGCTTGCGGTCGATCCTGCCGTCGGCGCCGGCGATGGCGGCCTTCACGGCGGGCCGGGCCTCGGCGACGAAGGTCTGGGCGCTGGTCGCCGCCTCACGCAGCAGGCCCGTCAGGCCCGGCAGGATCAGGGACTTGGACTCCTGGGCGACCGCGTCGGTCATGCTCTCAAACTCCCCTGCGCCGTACTTATGTTTTCCGGCACTGTGATCCCTTTCGCACCTGCGAGCAATGCCGCGACGCAGCATGCGGTTGCGCGGGAGCCGGGATCGGGAGGGCGCGCGCCCGCCCCCGAAGGGACGGGCGCGGTGTCGTCAGTTCGGGTCGGAATTGCTGGCCAGGGCCCACGAGAAGTCGGCGTGGGTGTTGCTGGTCGTGAAGTAGAGCGGGTCGCTGAAGAACGCGATCGGCTTCTTGTAGTCGGCCGGATAGGGCGCATTGCCGGCCGTGATCACGGCCACGCCGTGGCAGCTCATGCAGTTGGAGGTGATGCCGGCCGGGATGCCGGTGCTGGTCTCCAGATAGGGGTTGAAGCAGACGGTCATGGTCGAGCCGCCTTGGGTGGTCGTCTGGTCATAGGCCGTGCAGGTGGCGTAGTTGGTCCACGGCCCCGTCAGGCTGGCCGGCTGGCCCTGCTTGCTGCCCGGGAAGCCGTTCGGCGTGTCGGCGCCCGGCTGCCACCAGAAGGTCTGCCAGGTCCAGAACGGGATTTCCTTGCTGTTGACATGCATGGCCTGCAGCACGGCGAAGTCGCCGGCCGCGGCCGCGTTGGCGCCGGTCAGGCCGTTGGCGGTGTTGTAGTCCGCAGCCTCGGCGGCGCTGAGCTTGACCGAGTAGAAGGTGCTCATCGGGGCCCACAGGAAGGTCTTGCAGGCGCCCGGGTTGCGGATGCTGGCGATCTCGCGCGGGGTGGCCGGGCGCACCGGGCCCTGGCCGGTCGGCGCGACGAGCACGCAGGTGGTCCAGGTCTGGGGCTCGGGGTTCTGGGCGTTGGTCGAGGCCGCCGGCCCCTGCCACAGCGGTTGCGGGGTCAGGCCGCTGGCGTGGACCAGGCCGAACACCGGCTTCAGCTCGAGACCGCGCACCGGGAACTCCTGCACGCCCCGGTTCTGCGGGGTCGTGCCCGCCGGCCACGAGGTGTTCAGCTTCTGCATGTCCGAGGTGCTGGAGTAGCGGTACGACACGCCGCCCGGCCCCGGATGCGAGGCGTCGAGGAAGGCCGCCGCTTCGGGGCTGAACTTGTTGAACGATGTCACCGTGGTGTCGAACTTGGTCGGCGTGATGCCGCCACGGCCGTGGTGGAACTGGTTGGGCTGCTGGAAGACGCGCAGCTTGCGCGGCGCGGCCACGCGCTGAGCCACCGTCGTGGTGGCGGCGGCCGCCACGGTTCCGGCCGCCGGCGCGGGCGGGAAGATGTCGTTGGTGCCGGCCCAGGTTTCCCAGATCGGCAGCGACTGGCCGTTGAACGACTGGCCGGACGGCTGGGCCATGGCCTGCCAGAGCTGCCAGGCGTGGTTGCGCATCGCGGCGGTGTCGGCGTTGGCGATCCATCCGTTGATGGTGGCGGCGGCCACCGGATAGTCGGCCGTGGTCGGCAGCGGCACCGGCGTGATGACGGCCACGTCCAGCAGCGCCTCGGTCTTGGGCGGCGCTTCGGGCGTCTTGCCGCAGCCGGCCAGTCCGGCGCCCAGGGCGACGGCGGCGGCCGTCGCGATCGCGATCTTCCTCATGGGTCGGTCCCCTTCCCCGACGCGGTGTTGCATGCCGCGCCATCGAGGCATCCTACCCCCGAAACACCCTCGCTGGTTGTGCATTTGCGCACCACGACTTTCGAGGCCATGCGCGCGGTGTTTCGAAAAAATTCCAACATGAACGAATTCTGTCGAACGGCCTGACGGCTCGGTTCAGCTTCGGCCTGCGATGGTGCGTCTCACGGGGCCGACGGCTCCGAACAAATCATACGGGACGAAAGACCACCGCCATGCACAAGACCAACAAGATCAAGACCATCGGCCTGACCATCGCCGCCGCCACCGCCTTCACCATGGCCTCGGCCCCGGCCGCCAACGCCGTCGAACAGCGCCTGGGCGGCGTCGTCGGCTGCGACGCCTCGGGCAAGAAGCAGGAAGCGGGCGCCGTGATCGGCGGCCTGCTGGGCGCCGTCGCCGGCTCGAACCTGGCCAAGAACGACCGCGGCACGGGCACCGCCATCGGCGCCGTGGTCGGCGCGGGCGCCGGTTCCTACGTCGGCTGCAGCATGCAGAAGAAGCAGGCTTCGAACGACGTCGGCGGCTCCTACAAGACCAGCAACGGCATCAAGATCTCGCACAACGTCGACTCCGCGCCGATGACCAAGATCACCGGCAAGTACGTCGCCCGCTCGACCCTGAACCTGCGCGCCTCGGCCTCGACCCGCGGCCAGCGCGTCGGCTCGGTCGTCGCCGGCGAGACCTTCCAGGCCCTGGGCCGCACCAGCGACGGCCAGTGGATCCTGGTCGGCCAGAACGGCGTCGGCGTCGGCTACGTCTCCAGCGCCTACGTCTACCGCGCCTAATCGAGGTTCGGGGCGCGCCCCGTCCCCCCTGCGCGCCCCGTGCGAGCCCGCCTGGTCCCCCGACCAGGCGGGCTTTTCGCGCGTTTGGGGGAGGCTCGTTCACCCCAGCGCGCTGACCCCGCCCAGCCAGGTCTGCCACACCACCACGAAGCCACCGTGCAGCAGCACCGCCGGCCACAGCGAACCGGTGCGCAGGCGCATCAGGGCGCAGGCCAGACCCAGGATCGCCGTGCACAGCAGGAAATCCCAGCGCAGGAACGTCGTCGCGTGCGGCAGGAAGGTCAGGGTCTCGAAGGGATGCCAGGCGACATAGAGCGCGGTCGAGACGGCGACCCACAGCCAGGGCCGCCTGGTCTCGTCGCGGCCGGGCAGCAGCAGGCCGCGAAACGGGATCTCCTCGCCCACGGCCGGCACGATCCACACGATCAGCAGGCGGATCATCAAACCGGGCGCGGTCTCGGTCAGGCGATAGAGGCCGGTCGAAAAGCCGATCGCCGCCATCACCGCGCCGCAGACCACGGCGGTCAAGGCGCACCACCGCCAGCCTGCCGCGTCTGGCAAAATCGTCAGCACCTGCGCGAGCCGTCGCCCGGCGCGCCTCATCGGCCCAGCCGCCGCACGACAGGCGTCACCGCCGCTTCCGGTCCCTGGATCGACAGGCCGACATAGGTCTCGGCCTCGACCACCACGACGCCGTCGGCGGTTTCCCATTCCTCCTGGGAAACGTCCTGCGAGCCGCCCACACCCTGCCAGCGGTCCTTCAGGGTCGCGCCGCTTTCCAGCAACGCGTTCAGCAGCGCCGCGCGCAGGTCGCGATCGTATTCGTCGCCCAGATGGACGTTGAGCGAGCCGCTCAGCTGCGCCACTTCAGCGTGGTTTCCTTGACCGGATTGACGAACGGCCGGCCCTCGGCGCGGCTGGCCGTCCATTCGCGCTTCAGCTGCTGGTACCACTTGGCCTGGGTGTCGGCGTCGTCGATCCAGATCAGGGCCGGGTCGTACTTCAGCCCCTCGTTCTGCAGGTTCACCATGCGGCCGTCCTGGCGCAGGAACTCGCGGGCGAAGGGGGCGATCAGGGCGCGGAAGGCCATCACCGGATGGTCCGACCAGATCAGCTGGCTGATACGGGTCGAGGTCTCGGTCAGCGGCGTGAGGCAGGTCAGGGCCAGCACCTGACGCTTGCCCACCACGATGTGCTCCCAGCGATAGCCGGGCAGGCGGAAGGTGATCTCGATCTCCGGCGCGCCGCCGAGGATGTCATAGAGGCGGTTGGCCTTGCTGCGCCCGTGGCGGCGCATGACGAAGCCCTCCGGCGAGGGCGCGAAGACCTTGGTCTTTTCCGACTGGCGCTTGGACGAGCGCGCCCACCAGGCCTCGTGCACATAGGGCGCGTGGGTGGGGTCCATCAGGCCGACCACCGCGTGGTCCATGTGGGTCTCGAAGATCATCGAGTCGACGATCTTGGCCTGCCCGCCCACCACGCCGGGAAAGGCCGGCGGCGGCTCCGGCGGTTCGCCGTCGAAGCGCGGGTCGGCGCTGATCCAGACGAACACCATCCCCTGGCTCTCGGCCGCCGGATAGCGCCGCACGCGGATGCGCGAGACCTCGAGGCTCTGGTCGCTGGTCAGCGACGGGATCGAGGCGCAGACGCCATCCGAGCCGAACCGCCAACCGTGATAGGGACACTCGACGCTGGAACGGCCGTCGGCCTCCTGCGTCAGCTTGCCGCCCGACAGGGGCGCGGCGCGATGCGGGCAGACGTCGCGGATCGCGAACACCTTGCCGTCCTTGCCCCGGCTGACCAGCACCGGCTCGCCCAGGATCTCGTAGCGGGTGAGCTTGCCCGTCTTCACCTCGCGCGACAGGGCCGCATAGTACCAGGCGTCGAACAGGAAGCCCTTGCCGAACTTGGCGGGCGGGGCCTTGGCGGTCTTGGTCGCGGCGGGAGCGTCGTCAGCGGGCATGAGTGTCAACTGGAGAGAGGAACGGCGGTTCTTACGACGCCTTGTTCAGCGCGTCGCCCTCCATTGGCGCAACCTCAGGCGCACGGTCCAGGAAATCGATCAAATCACTCGGCCGCGCCTGCTCATGCTCGGACAAGCGGGCGGCAACTTTGATTTCAGAAGAGGCGTCGTCCTCAGCGGGCATGTGCGGATGCTAGCGCCAGTCCATGCGCCTTTTAAGTCTCGACAGGCAGTACACCCCCGAAAAATCCCCGCGAAGGCGGAGACCCAAGCTGATTTGCAGGATAAATCTGAGCTTGGCTGCGTGTCCGCTTGGATCCCCGCCTTCGCGGGGATGCTCGGAGAAAGGAGACAATCTCCGCCTACTTCCCCGCCGTCTCCACCAGCCGCTGATAGAACCGCACCATCTCTTCCAGATTGGCCAGGGTCATGTGCTCGTTGGTGCCGTGGATCATCTTGGTGCCGTCCATCGACAGGGTGATCGGCTGGAAGCGGTAGATGTCGTCGGCGATCGGCGACATGAAGCGGCTGTCGGTGGCGGCGATGACTAGGCCCGGCGCGACCGGCGCGCCGCTCTCGTTCCCGGCCAGCGAAGCCAGGGTCTTCCAGCCTTCCGAGGTCGTCGACGACACCGGCGAGGGCTCGTTCAACTGGCGCTCCCAGGCCAGTTGCACCGGCAGGTCGCCCACCGCGTCCTTGGCGCGGGCCATGACGGCGGCGGAGTTGTCGCCAGGTGCGATGCGGTAGTTGATCCAGGCCGTGGCGTCCTGGGGCAGCACGTTCTCCTTGGGCGAGCCCTTCAGCATGGTCGGCGCGATGGTGGTGTGCAGCATGGCCGCGCCCGCCGGGCTCCTGGCCGTCTGCTGGACCAGCAGCGGCGAGAACAGCCAGCTGTTGGCCGCCGCCATCTTCACCGTCGGCGAAGCGCTGGGGGCCAGCGACTTCAGCATCTCGGCGCCGGGGCCTTCGAACTTCATCGGATGGGGATGGTCGGCGATGGCCAGCACGGCGCGGGCCAGGGTGGTGACGCCCGTCTGCGGCGGCGGGGTCGAGGAATGGCCGCCGGGCGCAGGCGCGGTGACCTTCAGCGTGCCATAGCCCTTCTCGGCGACGCCGATGATCGCGGCCGGCCCCTTGGTGACCGGGTTGTCGGCCACCACCACCATGCCCTCGTCGAGCACGAACCAGGCCTTGACGCCCCGCGCCTTCAGCGTGGCGGCCACGGCCCGGGCCCCGGCCCCGCCGACCTCCTCGTCATGGCCGCTGGCGATGATCACGGTGCGCTTGGGCGCAAAGCCGCCGGCCGCCAGGCCGTCTACGGCTTCGAAGAGGCCGATCAGCGAGCCCTTGTCGTCGACCGCGCCGCGTCCCCAGACCGCGCCGTCGGCCACCACGCCGCCGAACGGCGGATGCTTCCAGTCCTTCTCGGTGCCGGGCGTGATCGGCACCACGTCCTGGTGGGCCATCAGCACGATTGGCGCCAGCGACGGGTCCGAGCCCTTCCAGGTGTAGATCAGGGCGTGACCGCCGACGACCTCGCGGGTCATGGCCTTGTGGGCGGCGGGATAGGTCGCCTGCAGCCAGGCGTGCAGGGCGTCCCATTGGGCCAAGTCGTTTTCGGCGGCGTTCTGGTGGCTGACGGTCTGGAAGCGGATGGCCTCGCCCAGGTGCGCGGCGGCCCTGGCCGCGTCGAACGGACGCGCGGCGGCGAGCGCAACCTCGCCCGCCTGGGCTGGCGGCTTGAAGGTGACGGTCCGCACGACCACCACCCCGGCCAGCACCGCGACCACCCCGACCGCGCCCAGCGCGACCTTGCTCTTCCACCCCATGACGCCCCTCCGCCAAAATGTCAGGGCGCAACTGTGCGACGGGGCGGCGAGGTTGCCAATCCCTATTTCGATACGTGATGGATCGAAATAGGGATTGATCGATCAGAAGCGATAGCTGGCGGTCATGCGCACGCTGTGGACCTCGATCAGGTCTTCGCCGCGCTGCATGTCGGTGCCGGCCGCATTGGTCAGGATGAACGGATTGGTGGCCGGCGCCGGCCCCTGCACCCGCACGGGGCCGCTGTCGTCCTCAAGGCGCGTATACAGATACTCCAGTCCCAGCCGCACGCGCCCGTCCAGTTGCCGCTCGAGCCCGAGGCCCGCCTGGTACCCGTCGGCCTTGTCATCCGTGTCGGGCACGAAGGTGTTGACCGTGTTGCTGCTGCGGAAGGCGTGCTCCAGATCACCCCGCGCCACGCCGCCCGTCGCGTAGGCAAGATAGGGGCCCATGGCGTAGCCGCCGCGAACGCGCAGGGCGGCCAGCGACTTCAGCTTTCGATCGAAACTGTAGAAGGCCGGCGTCGTCGAAAAGGCCGTGACGTCGTCCTGAAGCCGCAGGCGCTCGATCTCGGCCACGCCGCCGATCACGAAACTGCCGAACTGCCAGTCGTAGCCGCCGCGCAGCCCGATTTCCCAGCCGTTGTCATCATCGCCGACGCAGCCGCCGGCCGGAGTCGGCCCCTTGGCGAACCCGTCGCAGAACCCTGGAGAGAATGCATTGGCCCCGGCCGCCGTGGTGACGGTGTCGCCGTACTGACCGTCGAGATTCTTGTCGAACACCACCTGTTCGCCGGTGTTGTCGGCCGTCTTGGCGTAGCCGAACAGCGCCCCGACATAGGGCCCGCTCCACTCGCCGGCCATGCCTTGGGCCTGCGCCACGCCAGCGCAGGCGGCGCTGGCGACAAGCGCCAGGGCCACGGCCTTGAAGGTCTTGGTCATCGTCGTCCTCCCTGCGACGGCGAGGCGCCGCCGAAGGGAGCTACGAGAGAACATCGTTCTCGGATGCGAAGAGCCTCAGCCCTTCACGTGGGTGGTCGGACGGTCGTGGCCGTCGGACAGCTCTTCGCGCCACTGGCCGCGGTCGTCCTCATAGGTGATGCCGACCGTATCGCCCGCCACCTTCTGCTCGCCGGCCACGCGCTTGGCGGCGGCCAGGGCGGCGTCATGGGTGGGATAGGTCTCCGAGAAGACCGCGCCCAGCTTGTAGGCCCAGCCGCCGTCGTGCTCGACGATGGTGTAGGTGATGTCGGTCATGGCGCACTCCTTCGGTCTCGAAACTGAAGGGAAGAGGCCCTGGTTCCGGGCCGGCGTCTTGCATGCAGGCGCTGCGTTCCCCCGTTTCCATGCGCTCACCCCTCGCCGCTCAGCTCCTGCACCTCCTCGAAGGTGCGCAGGCCCGGCCGCTGGGCGCAGACCAGCACGCCCATGTTTCCAGGCAGGTGCTGGTTGGCCAGCATCTTCTCGTGGGCGGCGGGGATCTGGTCCCAGGGGAACACTTCCGACAGGCAGGGATCGACGCGGCGGTCGATGACCAGCTGGTTGGCGGCGCTGGCCTGCATCAGGTTGGCGAAGTGCGACCCCTGAACCCGCTTCTGGCGCATCCACAGGAAGCGGGCGTCCATGGTCAGGTTGAAGCCGCTGGTGCCGGCGCAGATGGCGACCATGCCGCCGCGCTTCACGACGAACACGCTGACCGGGAAGGTCGATTCCCCTGGGTGCTCGAACACCAGGTCGACGTCGCGGTTGCCGGTGATCTGCCAGATGGCTTTGCCGAACTTGCGGCTCTCCTTCATGTAGTCGGCGAACTCGGGGCCGTTGACCTTGGGCAGCTGGCCCCAGCAGTTGAACTCCTTGCGGTTCAGCACCGCCTTGGCGCCCATCGACAGCACGAACTCGCGCTTGTCGTCGTCGCTGACCACGCCGATCGCATTGGCCCCCGCGACGGCGGCCAGCTGCACGGCGAAGACGCCGAGCCCTCCCGAAGCGCCCCAAACCAGCACGTTCTGGCCGGGCTTGAGCTCATGCGGCTTGTGGCCGAACAGCATGCGATAGGCGGTGGCCAGGGTCAGGGTGTAGCAGGCGGCCTCTTCCCAGGTCAGGTGCCGGGGCCTGGGCATCAGCTGGCGCGACTGCACCCGGCAGAACTGGGCGAAGCTGCCGTCCGGCGTCTCGTAGCCCCAGATGCGCTGGCTGGACGAATACATCGGGTCGCCGCCGTTGCACTCCTCGTCGTCGCCGTCGTCCTGATTGCAGTGGATGACGACCTCGTCGCCCAGCTTCCAGCGCTTCACCTTGGCGCCCACCGCCCAGACGATGCCCGAGGCGTCGGAACCGGCGATGTGGAAGGGATGCTTGTGGCCGTCGAGCGGGCTGATCGGCTCGCCCAAGGCGGCCCAAATGCCGTTGTAGTTGACGCCGGCGGCCATCACGAGGACCAGCACCTCGTCCTCGCCGATCTCCCAGGTGGGCACCACCTCGACCTGCATGGCCGAGCCCGGCGGGCCGTGGCGCTCCTTGCGGATCGTCCAGGCGTACATCGACTTGGGCACATGGAACGGCGGCGGGATCTCGCCGATCTCGTACAGGTCCTTGACGGGAGACGCGGTGGTCTCGAGGGTCGCGGTCGTCATGTCACTCCCCGGCTCTTCGGCGCTGCAACATGAACGCCGTAGTGGCTGTTTGCGCTCCGCGGTACGGTGCGACGCCAGGAAGAAATGCGCCGCCGGACCGTCGTTCTTATCGTGTTCTCCGGCCACGCTCGGCAGGCCGGTACGGGCGAGGCTGAGACAAGGCTTCCGATCTGGCAAGCGGAATCCTTGTGCGTCGCAACATGGTTGCGAATGAAACGATCCGCCGTCCCGCAGGTTGCGCGCTTCCCATTCGCGGCGCGTCGGGCGAGGTTGGCGCCATGACGCAGACGATCCCCCCGATGCTTCACGTTTCGCGCCCCACCGGCTCGATCATCCTGCTGGAGCTGGACGCCCCGCCGGCCAATGCGCTGGGCCTGGCCCTGCGCGCCCAACTGGTGAAGGCGCTGGACGAGATCGCCACCGACGACGACGTCCGCGCCGTGGTGCTGACCGGGCGCGGCGGGGTGTTCTGCGCGGGCGATGATCTGCGCGAGGCCGCCGTACGCGGCGACGGCGCCCTGGCGGCGGTGGAAGACTTCAACCGGCTGATGGACTGGGTCGAGGCCCTGCGGGTGCCGACCATCGCCGCCGTCGACGGCTGGTGCTTCGGCGGCGGGCTGGAGCTGGCGCTCGCCTGCGACATCCGCCTGGCCAGCGATCGGGCGACCTTCGCCGCCTCGGGCGTGAACATCGGCCTGGTGGCCTCGGCCACGCGCCTGCCCCGCCTGATCGGCGCCGCGCGGGCCAAGGCTCACCTGCTGACCGGCGCCCAGTTCGACGCCGCGCGGGCGCTGTTCGACGGGATCGTCGCGGCGGTGCACACGCCCGGCACGCTGCTGCGCGAGGCCATGAAGCTGGCCGAGGCGATCTCGTCGCGCGCGCCCCTGGCCGTCGAGGCCACCAAGCGAGTGGTCGACGGCAAGGCCTATGTGGAAGAGGAACTGCCGGCCCTGATCGCCAGCGGCGACCACCAGGAGGCCATCGCCGCCTTCATGGGCAAGCGCACGGCCGACTTCCGTCGGCGGTAGGCGCTATTCGGAGGTCTTCTTGCCGCCGCCGAACTTCAGGAGACCGAAGCCGACCGCGAAGCCCAGGATCAGGCCGATGGCCATGTTGTCGATCAGCGCGCCGAAGATGATCCCGCCGCACACGCCCAGGACAAAGCCCACGCCACCCTTTTTCGTCATCGAAAGCCCCTTGAAACCCAGGCGTGCATCAACGACGAGACCGACGGCCGGGTCAACAAGATCCTCCCCCTGGGGGGAGGTGGCCCGAAGGGCCGGAGGGGGGACGTTTTCAGCCTCAGCTGAAGCTGACCGCCTTCCCCCTCAGTCGCTCCGCGACAGCTCCCCCTTCAGGGGGAGCATCTTTATTCCTCAAACCGGCCGATCGCCGGCGATCGTCACCCGGAAGCCCGAGCGCACGTCGGGGAAATAGTCCCAGATCGCCTGGTGCCAGGTGCAGCGGTTGTCCCAGAAGGCCACCGAATTGGGCCGCCAACGGAAGCGCACCTGGAAGTCCGGGTTACCGGCGTGGTGGTAGAGGTAGGAAAGGATCGCCGCGCTCTCGGCCTTGGGCAGGCCGACGATATGGGTGGTGTAGGACGGGTTGACGAACAGGCTCTTCCTGCCGCTGACCGGATGGGTGCGCACCACTGGGTGGGCGGTGCGGTTGTACTGCCGGTCGATGTCCGGGAAGAGCGCCTTGTAGATCGGGTTGGCGTCGTGGACGGCGGTGAGGCCCTCCAGATAGGCCTTCATCCGGTCCGACAGGGTGTCGTAGGCCGCGTACATGCTGGCGAAGACGGTGTCGCCGCCGTCGTCGGGCACGATCGGCATGTGCAGTATGCTGCCCAGCGGCGGCTCGGGATCGCAGGTCAGGTCCGAATGCCAGCTCTCGCCGGCCACGAATTTGGAATTCTCGTCGGCGTGGATGGCCACCACCTCGGGATGGTCGGCCAGGCCCGGCACGCCCGAATGGATCGCCAGCGGCCCGAACTTGCGGCCCAGCGCCTTGTGGGCGTCGTGGGTCATTTCCTGGTCGCGGAAGAACAGTACCTGGTATTGCGTCAGGGCCTGGTGCAGCTCCTCGAACTGCCGGTTCGACAGCGGCTGGCCCAGGTCGACGCCGAACACCTCGGCGCCGATCCGGCGGGTCATCGGCTTCACTTCCAGAACGTCGTACGCCATCGCGGACTCTCTCAGGATTTCAGGAACTGGCCGCGCACATAGACGAGCGGCGGCCTGGACTCGTCGATGCGGACCGAGACGACCCGGCCGACGAGGATCTCGTGGTCGCCGCCGTCGTGGGCGGCGTGAAGCTCGCACTCGACCACCGCCACGCAGCCGGCCAGCACTGGGGCGGCGGTCGCGCCGGGCTCCAGCGCCGCCAGGGCGAAGCGCTCGTCGCAGCCCGACTTGGCGAAGGCGTAGGCCAGCTCGCCCTGGTCGGCGGCCAGGATGTTGACGCAGAAGACGCCCGCCTCGCTGACGGCGGCCAGGGTGCGGCTGCCGCGCTTGAGGCAGGCCAACACCAGCGGCGGGTCCATCGACAGCGACGAGAAGGCGCTGACCGTCGTGCCCGACAGGCGTCCGTCCAGCGCCGTGGTCACCACCGTAACGCCGGCCGCGAAGCCGCCCATGGCCTTGCGGAACAAGGCGACGTCGGGAAGCTCCAAGGCCTGGGCCGCGCCCATCACTCACCCCCGAACGGGTTGTCGCCATAGACCGGCGGGGCGCGGTTGGTCGTATCCCCGGTCTCGGCCCGGCCGCAGACCGCCAGGGCCGTCAGGGCGTAGACCAGGGCGCTGTCCACGAGGTCCTTCGGCGTCGGCCGCCAGCGGGAAAAGCCCGTGGTGATGGCCGGGATGCGGTGCATGTTGAAGACGTTGTGGTCGCGCCACATGCTGGAATAGACGCTGGCCGCGCGGGCCACCGGATGGCCCAGCGACAGCTGGGTGGCGACGTCCACCGCCCCGACCAACGGCGCCACCTCGGCGGCGTCGGCCTCGAAGCCGTGGCGCACGACTACCGGTTCGATCTCGATCCCCGTCATGCCGGTCTCGCGGACCATGGCTTCGAGCGAATGCTGGATGTCGGCCACGCGCTGGCGGGGGTTGAGGCCCACCTCCAGATAGAGGTTCACCCGCTCGGTGCCGGCCCCGAAGGCGTACGGGATACCGCCGCGCACCGAGGACAGCTGCGACTTGGGCTGGGCCACGCCGCCGGGGCTCTCGTAGAGGCTGGCCTTCTCCCACCGGCCACTCCAGGCGTGGATGGCCTCGGTCAGCTTGCCCAGCTTGTAGATCGGGTTGGGGTGCGCCTCGGCGCTGGCCGGGTGAGACAGCAGCGGGGTGAACACCCCCTCGCCCCAGACGGTGATCCGGAACACCGCATAGCCGCAGCCCACCCAGGTCAGGCCGAAGTCGCAACCCTCGGCGGCGATGGCGTAGTCGGGGGCGACCCCGCCGTGGTGGAACAGGTAATGGGCGCCGATGTCCTTGCCCATGTAGGCGACGCCGCGGTGCTCCTCGATCGGCTCGGGGCCGATCTCGCCGGGGCAGGCGGTCAGGTACATCTTGCCGGCCAGCTCGTAACCGGCCGCCTTCAGCGCCTTGGCGGCGATCAGGAAACAGGCCATCGGCCCGCGGTCGTTGGCGATCGGATAGCCATAGAGCTTGCCGTCCTCCAGCCAGCACTTCTCCCACTCGGGATTGGCCAGGGTGGCGGGGCTGTACTTGTAGGCGTCCAGATCCGGGTTCCAGGTCGGCGCCTCGGTGTCGAGGTGGGCGGTAAAGAGGAGGTTCTTGCCCACACCCTTGCCGCCGTGCGTGCCGATGACATTGGGACGCTCGGGCGTGGCTCCGACCTTGCGCGGCGAGAAACCCTCGCGCGCCATCCAGTCATAGACGTAGTTTGCGGCCTCCAGCTCCTTGCCAGACGGCGCGGGGATGTTGCCCAGGGTCAGGGCCAGCTCGACGATCTCGCTCTCGCTGATCGCGGCGGCGATGGCGGCGCGGTCGGCTTCGGTGACGACATAGGGGGCGGCGACGCCCGCGAGGTTGGCGAACCCGTCGGCCATCACGCGGCCTCCTTCCAGGCTTTGGCGACCTCGACGCTGTCGGTGAGGATCGCGGTGTTGAGCCCCATCGTCTTCAGAGCGACCTCGTGCAGGTCGGGCTCGTAGGCCGCGCAGGCGTCGGCGGCGACGAAGACGTGGTAGTCGAGGTCGAAGGCGTCGGCGGCGGTGGCGGCCACGCAGCACTCGGTGGTCAGGCCGCAGACGACCAGCGTGTCGACGCCCATGGCCTTCAGGCGGGCGTCGAAGTCCGTGCCGACAAAGGCGCTGTAGCGGGTCTTGGCCACCACCAGCTCGCCGTCTGCCGGCTGGGGTCCATAGAAGGCGCTACCCGGCTGGCCGGCGCGGCACAGGGCCGCCTCGCTGTCGGGATCCCCGCCCCGTCGCCGCATGCGCTCGTTCCACGACGGGCTGTCGGTCTCCGGCGCCGTGAACAGGCCGACGAACACGACGGGGACGCCCGCCGCACGCGCCGCCTCGACCAGGCGGCCGGCCGCGTCCACGGCGGGTGCGGCCATGCCCATGTCGACGCCGTACTGGCCCAGCAGGCCGTCGGGCGAGGCGAAGTCGACCTGGATGTCGATCACCGCCAGCGCCGTGCGGCCCGGCGCGATCCAGGCCGGCAGCGCGCTCACGAGAACACCGAGCGCAGGCCCGGCAGGATCTCCGAGCCGAACATGGAGAGGCCTTCCACGTAGTCGGGGAAGATCAGCATCAGCCCGTCCAGCTCGCAGTCGGTGACGAAGGCCTGCACCTGCTCGGCGCAGGTGGCGGGCGAGCCGACCACGGTGTGGGTCATGAAGGCGCCCTGCTGGGCGGCGACGGTCGACAGCTTCTCGGCCGGCACGCCCCAGCTTTCCAGCATGGCCAGGATGGCGCCCATGTCGGCCCCGCCCTTGTAGCGTTCGACCAGCGCCTCGGCTCCGGCGTCGCTCTCGGCGTGGACGACGGTGCACATGGCGTAGGTCTTGATGGTCTTGCCCATGCCCTCGGCGGCGATCTTGGCCCGGCGGCTGGCGTCGCGGCGCTCTTCGGGCGTGCGGCCGCCGATGAAGCAGACATCGGCCTCGCGCACCGAAAACTGGAAGCCGCGATCGCTCATGCCCGCGCAGATCAGTTCCGGACGCGGCTTGCTGAGCGGCTTGGGCTTGGACTGGCAGTCCTTCATCGTGAAGAACTTGCCGTCGAAATCGACGCTGTCCTCGCTCCACAGGCGCTTGACGATCTTCGTCCACTCCTCGGTCAGGACGTAGCGGTCGTCGTGGGTCAGGGCGTCGTCCCAGGCCCCCATCTGGGCGAACTCGCCGCGATAGGCGCCGGCCACGATGTTGAGGCCGGCGCGGCCGCCGCTGATGTGGTCGAGCGTGGCGATCATCTTGGCCGCCACGGCCGGGTTCTGCAGCAGCGGGTGGATGGTGGCCCAGATGCGGACGTTCTTGGTGGCCTCGGCGATGCCGGCCATCATGGTGACGGACTCCAGGGCCGTGCCCCAATGGTCGGTCTCGCCGCCGAAGCCGCGGAACTTGCCCATCGACATGACGAAGTCCATGCCGACCTCGTCGGCCTTCACGGCCGCGGCCTTGTTGGTCGCATAGAGGCCGTCGAGGACGGGGGTGGTCTTGGAGATGATCCAGCCGCCGTTGGCCACCGGCAGGAACACCCCGAAGTCCTTGTGCTTGGAAGGGCTGTGATACATGGCGGGCATCCTCGGCTAGGCGGCGTCTTGCAGCAGGTTGGGAACGGGCTCGCCGACAGGCTCGGCCTCGGTGGCCTTGCGCGGCGGGCGCATGAAGAGGGCCGCGACGAAGATCAGGCCGATCACCGCGGCGAAGAGCTGGAAGGTGGGGGCGAAGCCGCCCAGCTGGTCGCGCATCAGCCCGCCGATCACCGGCCCCAGGGCCGAGACGGCGCCGACCAGGCAGACCATCGAGAAGAGCTCGAGGTTGTTCTTCCGGCCATAGTAATTGAGCAGCAGGATGCTGACGGCCAGCACGGTCATGCCAAAGCCGATCCCCACCCCGACGGCGAACACCATCATCACCGGCCAGGTCGTGGCGTGGGTCAGGGCCAGGAGGCCGACGGCCATCACCCCCTGCGCGCCCGCCAGCAGCCAGCGCGGATCGATGCGGTCGCCGACGAGGCCCCCGCCGGCGCGGGCGGCCACCTGCATCAGCGCCTCGAGGCTGATCGCCGAGATGGCGATGGTGGCCGGCACGCCCAGCTCACCGAAGTGGCTCGGCGCCAGGCTGACGGCGGTGACCCCGCCCAGCAGGTGGGCGAAATAAGCCGCCAGGATCACCCAGAACTGCGGGGTGCGGACGGCCTCTTTCACCGTCCAGTCGACAGCGGTGCGGTAGACCTTGCTGGTCGCCGGCGCGTTCTCGATCTCTTCCGCCACGGCCTTGTCGGTCTCGGCGGCGGCGGCGGCCAGCCAGGCCTTGCCGCCCACCAGGGCGGTGCACAGCAGGCCCACGACCAGCGAGGCGGCCGCCTGCATCCACCAGTAGGGCCGCCAGGCGCCGCCGGCGATCTCCATGCCCGACAGCGCCATCCACGGTCCGACGACCCCGCCCAGCGAACCGATGGTGAAATAGATCCCGAACGGCAGGGCGCGCTTCTTGAACAGCATGGAGAGCACGTGGGTGCCGGGGATCAGGGCCATCATCTGGTAGCCGACGCCCAGCAGGGCCGTGCCGACCAGGTAGACGGTCAGCCCCGGCGTCGCGGCCAGGCAGGAAAAGCCCGCCACCATCACCGCCGAGCCGGCGATTATGGTCGGCCGCACCCCGAGCTTGCGGATCAGCAGGGCCGGCAGCCACGACGAGCCGCCGCAGAAGGCGCCCAGCAGGGTGAAGCCCAGGAAGGCCGGACCAAAGCCCCAGCCCTGCTCCTTGATCATCGCCGGCAACACCACGCCCAGCGACGAGAAGGTCGAGGCGGTGATCAGGAACAGCAGCAGGGCGAAGACCGACAGGATCAGCCAGGGACGCCAGGGGGAGGTCGACATGGCAGGACTCCTTGGAGAACAGGACAAGGAGCGGCGCGCCCGTTGCAGCGAGCGCGCCGCAGGGGGAACTAGAACTTCCGGGACAGGGTCACGCGCCACTCGCGGCCCTTGGACGGCAGGGCCGCCAGGTTGGCGTAGGTGTCGCCGACCGGCGTGAAGTAGAGCTTGTCCAGCAGGTTATCGACGTTGAGCGTGGCGGTGTACGGCCCGTACTCGTAGGCGACCGAGCCGCTGGCCACGGCGTAGTCCGGATAGACCACCGCGCCCGGCACGGTGCCCGAGGTCTTGGTCACCCGGGTCACGCCGAGCGTCGCGGCGACCTTGCCCCAGTCGTAGGCGTCGGAGGTGTAGGCCCCGTAGAGGCTGAGCACCGACTTGGGGATCAGGGTGTAGTCGTAGTCGCCCGGCCGGACGCTGTCGAAGCTCCACACCACGTACGAGCCGCCGAAGCCGTTGGCGCCCGTGACGCCGACGGTGTGCACCGGCACGTACTGGAACGAGGTGTCTGGGCCCTTCACCGTGGTGTGCTGGGTGTTGCCCGAGAAGGTGAAGCTGAAGTGCTCGCTGGCCAGCCAGCGGACCTCCAGCTCGACGCCCTTGGCGCGGGTGCCGGTCGGGGTCTGGGTGATGCCGGTCAGCTGGGTGCGGTTCTGGCGATAGCCGGCCAGCGAACCCACAAGCGTGCCCTGCAGCCACTGGAACTTCACGCCCGCCTCGGCCAGGTCGCCGTCCGACAGCCAGGCGTCGCCGGCGTCGGCCACCAGGCCGGGCGCGATGTCGCCGGCCTGGCTCATCTCCAGGGCGCTGGCCTTGGCGTAGGTGATGTAGGGCATCAGGCCCAGCGGCGCCTTGTAGGTGGCGCTGGCGGTGTAGGTCCCCTTGCCCTTCGAGGCCTTCTGCTCACCGGCCACGGTGTACGAAAGGAAGCCCGTGTCGTGCGAGGTGACGTCGTAGTCGTCGTAGCGGCCGCCCAGCATCAGGTTCAGCTTCTCGCCGACCATGATGTCGGTGGTGAAGAAGAGGCCCGCTTGGCTCCATTCCGAGCGGTTGTCGTTCTCCCACTGCACGCCGTCGCCCGGATTGAAGGGGCTGCCGATGAGGTCGGTGGGGGTAGCGCCGAAGGCGATGTCGCGGCGGTCCAGTGCGATCAGCCCGCTGTTGTAGCTCTCGCGCCGGCGGCCGTCGAAGCTGCGGTAGGAGGCGCCGACGAACGACTTGGCCTTCACCAGGCCATCGAAGGCCTCGTTGGCGAAGTTCCAGGTCAGGCGGGCTTCCCAGACGTCGCTGTCGAACCAGGCCGGATAGCCGTAGGAGACGAAGCGCTTGTTCTCCAGGGCGTCGTAGAACAGTTGCAGCTTGATCGAGCTGTCGGGCGACAGCTCCTTGGCGACGTCGAAATAGAGGGTGTTAGTCTGCGTCTTCGAGAAGTCGGCGCCCGAGATGTAGACCGTGCGCGGCGACAGCTTGGTCGTGCCGACGCCGGTGTCCAGCGTGTGCTTGGCGTCGGTGGTCGGGAAGCCGTAATAGGCCAGGTACATGGCGCTGGCGTACGGATAGAAGCCGATCTCGCTGGGGGTCAGGCGGCCATTGCCGTCGGCGTCGACCAGGCTGGTGTCGCGGCCGGTGATGTAGGTCCCGTTGTCGATCAGGTCCTGGGTCAGACGGTTCCAGCCCGGCGTCTGCACGTCGCCCTTCGAGCGATAGACCATGCCGCCCAGCGCCGTGCTCCAGCCGTTGCCGAGGTCGAAGTCGGACGAGGCCTGCAGGGTCTGCCGGCGGGGATAGATCCCCTTGTAATAGCTGTGGCTGTCCTCGACCTCGCCATAGACGTGGACGCCGCCGACCACCTCGCCGAGGTTCACCGGCAGGCCGATCTGGGCGGTGGCGTTCTTGCGGTTGTAGCTGCCGTAGGTGGCCGTGACCTCGCCCACGGGCTCGGACAGGTAGCCGCCCTCGCCCTTCCCCGACTTGGGGATGAAGTTGAGCATGCCGCCGACCTTGCCCGAGCCGTAGATCGGGGTCGGCGGGCCGCGCACGATCTGGATCTGGTCGGCCGCGCCGATCGGGGTGGCGTAGGTGCCGCGGTTCTCGATGCGCTTGAAGCCGCGGAAATAGTTCTCGGCAAGGGTGCCGCGAATGTTGAGCGCGCCGGGCACGCCGTAGAAGCTGGCGGTGTAGGTTCCGGGCGAGACGGCGGTCAGGCCGTCGATGCTCTCGATGCCGTAGCGTTGCAGCGTCAGGCCCGACACGAAACTGGCCGAGCGCGGCGTCTCGATCAGCGGCTTGTCGAGGCCGAAGACGGTGTTGTTGGGTTCCTTCTCGATCAGGCCGGCCTTGTCGCGGGCCCGGACCACGATCTCGTCGACGGCGTCCGGCGCGGTGGCGACGGGGTCCGGCTCGGCCGCGTGGGCGCCGCCGGCCAGGGCGAGCAGAACGGCGGCCGAGCAGCCCGCGAGCAGCATTCCTTGGTTCGACATGACGGTCCTCGTTCAAGGCCGTCGCACTCCCGCCCTCGGCGGTTATCCCCAGAGCGACGCCTCTTGCAGAAACCATCGCCTCGCCCCGTTCCCGGCGTCCGGGGCGGCATCTGTAATTTCACTCAAAATGTTCGAGACGCCCAGGATTTGTCCCGCCATGCGCGGCTTTCGCCCACGGCGGGACCAAGGAACTTGATCCAGAGCGAACGAGACCGCGACTCAAGCGCCGTGCGCCTGCCGACGTCCCCGGTTCAGGCCGGCGTGCTCCAGCGCCGCCAGCACCGCGACGGCGCCGGCCTGGGCCAGGACGAAGGCCGCGCCCAGGACGGTCGGCTTGCAGGTCGCCACCACCGCCAGGCTGCCGACCACCCAACCGGCGTTGCCCGCCACCGCCAGCCACACGAGACCGGGATTCAGCAGGCGGGTGCGGCTCATCCAGGCGAACAGCGCCGCCACCGGAAACAGCGACAGGCCGGCCAGAAACAGCAGCGGCTGCGGCAGGCCCAACGGCCCGGCCAGCGGCGCGGCGGCCAGGGCCATCAGCGCTCCGGCGGCGGCGCAGGTGACGGCGTCGGCGGCGAGAACGCGGCGGACGAAGGAAAGATCGGCGGTCATGGGCTAGGCCCTCCGTTGAAGACGGGGGGAAAGTCGCCGCCGCCGCGCGGCCCGTCGATTACGCGGGAGGTAATGGGCAAGCTGCGCGGCGGCGTTCTAGGGTGCCGGCGAACGAGGAAGCCCATGCCCGAAACCTTCGGAGACCACCTGCGCGCCTGGCGTCAGCGGCGGCGAATGAGCCAGATGGACCTGGCCCTCGAGGCGGAGATCTCGACCCGCCACCTGTCGTTCCTCGAGACGGGTCGCGCCCAACCCAGCCGCGAGATGGTGCTGAACCTGTCCGAACGGCTGGAGACGCCGCTGCGCGAGCGCAACCGCCTGCTGGTCGCCGCCGGCTTCGCCCCCGTCTATCCCGAGCGCGACCTGGGAGACGTCCAGTTGGCGGCCGCCCGCAGGGCGGTGGAACTGATCCTGGCCGCTCACATGCCCTATCCAGCCCTGGCCGCCGACCGGGCCTGGAACTTGGTCGCCGCCAATCCCGCCGCGCTGGCCCTGATGGAGGGCGTTCCTCCCAGCCTGCTCGGCCCGCCGCCCAACGTCATGCGCGTGGGCCTGCATCCGGACGGCCTGATGCGCAGGACGGTCAATCCGGCCGAGTGGCGGCGTCACTTGATCGAACGCCTGCGCCGACAGGTCGCCCACAGCGCCGATCCGGTGCTTGCCGACCTGCTGGACGAGGTCTCGGCCTATCCCACGCCCCCGGCCGGCGACCGGCGCGGCGACGACCTGGGCGGCCTGGCGGTTCCTTTGCGCCTGGTCGACGGCGATCGGGTGTTGTCGTTCATCAGCACGACCACCGTGTTCGGCGACGCTGTCGACGTCACCCTGGCGGAACTGACCCTGGAGACCTTCTTTCCCGCCGATCCGGAGACGGCAACGGCGCTGGCGAACGCAGCGGCGAGCACATGACGAAGATGTAATCTCAGGCTGAAAGGCTCAGCTGTTTACAAACGTATTACAACGCCCCACATTGCCACTCATGGTCGCGCTGAACACGCCTTTGAGTGTCAGGTTGTCCGAAGAGGACGCCCTTTTTCTCGCCGGTCTCGAACTGGAGGGCGCCATCACGGCCAGCGACAAGGTGCGCGGCCTGATCCGCCTCGCCCGCCGCCGGGCCGAGACGCCGGCCGGCTGGGACGCGGCCCTGGCCGCCGCCCACGACATCGCCGCCCCTGCCCTGAAGGCCCTGCGCGCGGCCGAGCTGGCGACCGACCGCCACTCCACCGTCGCCCTGGCCCTGACCTCCGCCGTCGAGGAGATGCTGGCCGTGCTGCTGGCCGCCCCGGCCGAGCTGGCGGGCGCGGATCCACAGGCCCTGGCCCGGCACGAGGCCCGCCTCGTCGACTGCGCAGCGCGCCTGACCGAACAGATGCTGCGCTGGGGCGTGACCCCCAGCGCCCCCGCCTACGATCCGACGATCGTCTCCCGCCGTGTCGCCGCCCTGGGCGAGCTGACCCGCCTGATCACCGCCGCGGGCGACCGCCCGTCGGCCGCCTGACGAGGTTCCTGATGGCAGACACCCTGCGCGCCCGAGTGGGACGCATCGTCAGCGGCGGCGCCCACGCCCTGATCGACGCCCTGGAAGAGGTGATGCCCGACGCGCTGGGCCAACAGGCCCTGCGCGAGGTCGACCAGGCCATCGACGAGGTGCGCGCCGAACTCGGCCGCGCCATCGCCGCCCGCCACCTGGCCGCCAAGCGGCTGACCGAGCAGTCCAGCCGCCACGACGACCTGTCGGCCCAGATCGAGCTGGCCCTCTCCCAGGACCGCGAGGACCTGATCCGCGCCGCGCTGGAGCACCAGCTGGACATCGAGGCCCAGATCCCGGTGCTGGAGACCGCCGTCGCCGACGCCGCCCAGCGCCAGGCCGAGCTGGAAGGCTATCTGGCCGCCCTGCAGGCCACCCGCCGCGAAATGGCCGAGGACCTGACCGACCTGACGGCCGCCCGCGCCAAGGCCCCGCAGCCGCCCACCGACGCCGAGCTGGCGCGCGGCGCCAAGCTGTCGGAACTGGAGCGCCTGGCCCGCGGCCACCGGGTGGACGAGCGCCTCGCCGCGCTCCGCGCCGCCCGCCGCTCGGGAGGTTGAGCCGATGTGGGGGTTCCTGTCGGCCGACGGCAACACGATCTTCCTGGCCGCCCTGCTGCTGATGCTGCTGATCGGCGCGGTCGAGGCCGCCGGCCTGGGCGCGGGCCTGGGCCACGACGGCCTGGACGGAAACGACGCCTCGCTGCTGAACTGGCTGAACGTCGGCCGCCTGCCGCTACTGATGGTGATCGTGGTCTTCCTGTTCGCCTTCGGGGTGACGGGCCTCGTGCTGCAACAGCTGATCGCCGGCGTCTTCCGCCACCCGGCCCCGGCCTGGCTGGCCGGACCGCTGGCGGCCGCGGTCGCCCTGCCCTTCACCCGGGTGCTGAGCCGCGTGCTGGCCCGCATCCTGCCGGGCGACGAGACCACCGCCGTCTCGCGCGAGACCCTGGTCGGCCGCGTCGCCGTGATCGTCACCGGCGAGGCCAGGGTCGGCTCGCCCGCCCAGGCCCGGGTGCGCGACGCCCACGGCCAGACCCACTACGTGATGGTCGAGCCCGACGAGGACGGCGAGACCTTCGCGCAAGGCGCCAGCGTCATCATCGTGCGCAACGCCGGCGCCCGGTTCCTGGCCATCCGCAACGAGAGCGAGGCGCTGCTGTGACGCCCGCCTTCGCCTTCCTGCTGTTCTTCCTTTTCCGCTTTCCCAAACTTCGGGGGTAAATCCGCATGCCTGCCCTGATCGAGATCGCCGTCATCGCCGGGGGGAGCCTCGTCGGCCTCCTCATCCTCGGCCTGATCCTGGCCCGCCTCTACAAGCGCGCTTCCAAGGAGACGTCCTTCGTCCGCACGGGCTTTGGCGGTGAGAAGGTCGTCATGAACGGCGGCGCGCTGATCCTGCCGGTGTTCCACGAGACCATTCCGGTCAACATGAACACCCTGCGCCTGGCCGTCGCCCGCAACAACGAGCAGGCCCTGATCACCAAGGACCGCATGCGCGTCGACGTGCTGGCCGAGTTCTACGTGCGCGTTCAGCCGAGCTCCGAGGCCATCGCCAGCGCCGCCCAGACGCTTGGCCAGCGCACCATGCACCCCGAGCAGTTGAAGGAACTGGTCGAGGGCAAGTTCGTCGACGCCCTGCGCTCGGTGGCCGCCGAGCTGACCATGACCGAGCTGCACGAGCAGCGCACCCACTTCGTCCAGAAGGTGCAGCAGGTCTCGTCCGAGGACCTGCTGAAGAACGGCCTGGAGCTGGAGACCGTGTCGCTGACCGGCCTCGACCAGACCGCCATGGAGTACTTCAACCCCTCGAACGCCTTCGACGCCGAAGGCCTGACGCGGCTGACCGAAGAGATCGAGCTGCGCAAGAAGCTGCGCAACGACATCGAGCAGGACACCCAGGTGCAGATCCGCACCAAGAACCTGGAAGCCCAGCGCCAGACCCTGCAGATCACCCGCGACGAAGAATACGCCAAGCTCGAGCAGGAGCGCGAACTGGCCACCCGTCGCGCCGAGCAATCGGCCGAGGTCGCCCGCCAGCAGGCCGAAAAGACCCAGGAAGCCGAACAGGCCAAGATCGCCAGCGAGCAGCAGATCGAGCAGGCCAAGATCACCGCCGATCGCGCCGTGGCCCA
Source organism: Caulobacter endophyticus (assembly GCF_029543245.1). GTDB lineage: Bacteria > Pseudomonadota > Alphaproteobacteria > Caulobacterales > Caulobacteraceae > Caulobacter > Caulobacter endophyticus_A. Next base: position 154,266 of record NZ_JARQWV010000005.1, on the reverse strand, counting down.
GCAGCGCATCGCCATGGAGCAGGAACTGGGCGAGCGCGAGATCGCCAAGGAACGCGCCGTTGAGACCCAGACGATCGAGAAGGCCAAGGCCATCGAGCTGTCGGAACAGGACCGCGCCATCGCCGTGGCCGAAAAGTCGCGCGCCCAGTCCGAGGCCCAGGCCGACGCCGACAAGGCGCTTGCCCTCGCCGTCGCCGCCGAGGAACAGGTCAAGACCGTCCGCGAACGCGAGGCCGCCGACCGCCAGAAGATCATCGAGCTGATCGAGGCGACCAAGGAGGCCGAGCGCGAGGCCATCGCCGTCAAGGTGGCCGCCGAGGCCGAGAAGACCGCCGCCTCCGACCGGGCCGAGGCCCTGCGCGAGGAAGCCAAGGGCGCGGCCGACAAGACCCGCATCGAGGCCGAAGCCTCGGCGGAGTCCGTCCGCCTGGCCGCCGAGGCCGCCCGCGTGCGCTACGACGTCGACGCCTCGGGTCAGGAAGCCCTCAACAAGGCCGCCAACCTGCTGTCGGCCGACCAGGTGGCCATGGCCATCCGGATCAAGCTGATCGAGAACCTCGACCGGATCATCGCCGAGTCCGTCAAGCCGCTGGAAGCGATCGACTCGATCCGCATCGTCCAGGTCGACGGCCTGAACGGCGCGACCGGCGCTGCTGCGGCCAACGACGCCGGCGGCAGTTCGAACGGCGGCGGCAACCTGGCCGACCAGGTGGTCAGCGGCGCCCTGCGCTACCGGGCTCAGGCCCCGCTGCTCGACCAGCTGATGGCCGAGGTGGGCCTGAACGGCGCGACCCTGCCGGGCCTCACCGCCCCGCTGGCCGAGGTCGCTCCGACCCCCGCCGCCATCGACGGCGTCCCGGCCCCGCGCCGCGTCAAGAAGGCCAAACCCGCCGCGATCGCCGCGCCGGTGGCGGTCGAGGAAGAAGAGGAAGCCGACGAGGAGGCGTAGGCCTTCTCCTCACTGCGGACCATCGGAAGCCGTCGCCCCAAAGGGCGGCGGCTTTCTTCTTGCCAGCGCCGCTCGTCATCCCGGCCGAAGCGTAGCGAAGAGCCGGGACCCAGGGGCCGCCGCACCGCATGGTCAGCTGCGGAATGGGTCGATCAAGCGCCGCGCCCAGTCTCCTGGGTCCCGGGTCTGCGGTCCGCTTCGCGGCCCTCCGCCCGGGATGACGACCGAAGGGGACGTGGGCGCTCAGATCCGGTTGTACGGATACCGATCCCGGATCATCCGCTGGAAGAAGCGTCCCTTCGAGCGCGATCGCGTGAAGGCCGCCGTCACCCGCTCGGGCACGCCGACATAGACGTACTCGTCGCCGTCGATGAAGGTGACGATGAGCTTGCCGTGTTCGGGTTCGTAGTCGATCGCGCGGATCGCGGTGGAGTCGACGAGCATGTGCGAGACCTTTCTTCGGAAAGGGTTCGGACGAGGGCCTACAAGGCTGAAAGCGCGTGGGCCGGGCCGGCGGTTCCGCCCCTTGCCGTCACGGCTTTGAGCATCGGGCGTGAATAAGCTTAAGCTCCCCGCGCGCGGCCGTCCTTGCGCCGCATCAAAGGTTCGGGGAGGACCGCCAAGCTCATGCAAACCCATGCCCTCGTGGCCATCGTCACCCTGGCGGCGCTGATCTGCTACATCTGGATGATCCTGCGCGTGGGCGCCGCCCGCGCCCGCACCAAGATCGACGCCCCGGCCATGACCGGCCACCCCGACCTGGAACGCGCCGTGCGGGTGCAGGCCAACACCCTGGAATGGCTGGTGATCTTCCTGCCGTCGCTGTGGCTGTTCGCGATCTACTGGAACGACCTCTTCGCCGCCGCCGCCGGCGCGGTGTGGATCCTCGGCCGGATCGTCTACGCCCTGTCCTACGCCGCCGACCCGAAGAAGCGGGGCCTGGGCTTCGCCATCCAGGCCTTCACCACCTTCGCCCTGCTGCTGGGCGCGCTGGGCCGGGCGATCTGGGTGGCGGTGACCGTGGGGATGTAGAAAGACCGTCACGACGGCCGTCGAGGAAAAAGGCTCGTCATCCCGGAAAGCCCGCAGGGCTTATCCGGGACCCAGGGGACTAGGCTCAGCGTCCAGGCTCGCCCCCATTGGCGGTGGCCGATACGATGCGGCGGCCCCTGGGTCCCGGCTCTCCGCTCCGCTGCGGCCGGGATGACGGGCTTTGTGTTGGCGCGAAGGAAATTGAGGGAAAGCTCTCAAAAGCCTATAGCCCCGCCATGGTCCTGCCCGTCGATCCCGCCCGCTACAGCGCCTTCCTGGCGGCCATGTTCGTGATGGCCATCACGCCGGGACCCGCCAACCTGTTCGCCATCGCCACCGGCATGGAGAAGGGCAAGGGCGCCGCACTGCTGGGCGTGGTGGGCATGAACACCGCCAGCCTGGTGTGGTTCGTGTTCGCGGCGCTGGGCCTGGGCGCCCTGATCGCCGCCTTCCCGGCCGCCTTCCACGTCCTGGCCCTGGCCGGCGCCGCCTACCTGGTCTGGCTGGGGATCAAGTCGATCCGCGGCGCGCTGAAGCCGGCCAACGCCGAGGGACAGGCCCTGGCCGGCGTGCGCATGTCGTCCAGCCGCTCGGCCTTCCGCGACGGCTTCACCGTGCAGATCGCCAACCCCAAGATCCTGCTGTTCTTCGGCGCGGTGCTGCCGCCGTTCATCGACGTGCAGCGGCCGCTGGTCCCGCAGCTCGTCATGTTCGCCGCCGCCACCATCGGCATGGACCTGATCAGTATGAGCGCCTACGGCCTGGGCGGCGCGGCCCTGGCCTCGCGGATGAACGAGCCGGCCTTCCGCAAGGGCTTCGGCATCCTGGTGGGGGTCCTGCTGATCACCGCCGCCGGCCTGATCGTGGCCCGGGGCTGAAGGCCGGCTTTCTAGAGTCGGCCGGCAATCTCTTTTTACATCGCGGCAACGTGTTCGCCTTGGCGAAACCGCAAAGCTCAGCCATGCATTGTGGTACGGGAGTATAGTGTCGTCCCAGAGGAACGCGTCATGCCCATCAAGAAGGCCAAATGGCTCGCGCTCGCGGCGGTCGCCGCCGCGCTGAGCGCCTGCGCCACCGCCACCCCCTATCAGCCGGCCATTCCGGGCCAGAAGGCCTCGGGCGGCTTCACCGAAATGCGCCTCGAGGGCGACCGCTACCGGGTCGGCTTCGCGGGCAACAGCCTGACCAGCCGCGAGACCGTCGAGCGCTACCTGCTGTACCGGGCCGCCGAGGTGACCGTCGAGCAGGGCTACGACTGGTTCGAGACCGCCGACCGCCGCACCGACCGCACGGCCCGCACGGTGATCGACGAGGATCCGTTCATGCGGCCGGGCTTCGGCTACGGCTATCCGTATGGCTACTGGCGCCCGTCCTGGCGCTATTACGGCCCCCGCTACGGCGGCTGGCGCGCCTGGGACCCCTTCTGGGGCGACCCCTTCTTCGCCAACCGCGCCGAGGTCCGCACGATCGAGAAGTTCGAGGCCAGCACCGAGATCGTCCTGCACAAGGGCGCCAAGCCCTCGGGCGACCCGCGCGCCTACGACGCCCGCGAGATCATCAAGAACCTCGAACCGACCATCCAGCGGCCGGCTCCGGGGCAGTAAGTCGAAACGCGCCCTTCTCCCCTTGCGGGAGAAGGTGTCGGCGAAAGCCGACGGATGAGGGGTCGCACCCACGAAAAACGCCGCGGCAGCTTGTCGGCTGCCGCGGCGTCTTGCGTTTGAGAGACCCCTCACCCGACCTCCCTCCGGGAGGCCACCCTCTCCCACAAGGGGAGAGGGATCAGGCTTTAAGCCACGCAGGCCTCGAAGCCCTTCTTCAGCTCGGCCTCGTCGAGGTCGCGGCCGATGAAGACCATGCGGCTGTAGCGGTTGTCCTTGTCGGTCCAGGGGCGCTGGAAGTCGCCTTCCAGGATCATGTGCACGGCCTGGAACACCAGCCGGCGCTCCTCGCCCTTCACGTCGATGATGCCCTTGGCGCGCAGGATGTCGACGCCCTTGGCGGCCAGCAGCTCGTTCAGCCAGACGGTGACCTTCTGGCCGTCCACCGGCTTGTCGAGGGTCAGGGAAATGCCCTTCACCCCGTCGTCGTGGATGTCGCTCTTGTGGTCGTGGCCATGGTGGTGGTGGTCATGACCGCAGTGCTCGTCGTGCACGTGGTCATGGTCGTGGTGATGGTGCCCGTGGTCGTGGCCGCAGTGCTCGTCATGAACGTGGCCCGGCTCGCCGTGGGCGGGATTGAGGAAATCCGGCTCCAGTTCGGTGATCCGCTCCAGGTCGAAGCTGTGCTTGCCGATGATGGCGGTCAGCGGGACGTTCGAGCGCTCGGCGCGGTGGATCGGCGCCAGCGGGTTGATCTTGCGGATCCGCGCCTCGACGTGGCGCAGGTCGTCCTCGGCCACCAGGTCGGTCTTGTTGAGCACGATCTGGTCGGCGAAGGCGATCTGCTCGACGGCTTCCTTGCTGTCGCTCAGACGCAGCATGATGTGCTTGGCGTCGACCAGGGCGGTGACCGAGTCCAGATAGGTGCGGGCCTTGACGTCCTCGTCGACGAAGAAGGTCTGGGCCACCGGGCCGGGATCGGCCAGGCCCGTGGTCTCGACGACGATGGCGTCGAAGCCGCCCTTGCGCTTCATCAGGCCCGACAGCACCCGGATCAGGTCGCCGCGCACCGTGCAGCAGACGCAGCCGTTGTTCATCTCGAACACTTCTTCATCGGCGCCGACCACCAGGTCGTTGTCGATGCCGACCTCGCCGAACTCGTTGACGATCACGGCGTAGCGCTTGCCGTGCTCCTCGGTGAGGATGCGGTTGAGCAGCGTGGTCTTGCCGGCGCCGAGATAGCCGGTCAGCACGGTGACGGGGATCTTGCCGGGAGCGGGAGCGGTCTGGGTCATGGCGGGTATTTAGGGCGGCGAGCGACGAAGCGAAAGCGGGTGATGGCGCCCTTGCCCCGTCTCACCCGTGGTTTCTGCTCGCCGGGATCAGTCGGCCGGATGCGCCTGCACGCAGATCCGCTTCACGCCGCGCGCGACCGCCCACCGCTCGGCCGCCGCGATCGCGCGGTCCTGGTCATGGTCGTCTTCGGCGAGCGAGACATAGAAGATCGTCTTGCCGTCTTCCGTCTCGCCACGACCCGTTCCGAAGAAACGGCCGTCGTCGCTGGCCTCGATGACGAGCCAGGGCTCTTCGTCGGAAAAATCGGGCGCCTGTTCGCCGGGCTTCAAGCGGATCAGTTCGACCACGCCACTCACGTCTTCAGAAACGCCACCGCCAGGCCGACCAGCACCAGGGCCGCGCCCAGGATCGTCTCCTCGTAGCGCTCCAGCCAGTCGAGGTTCAGGCGGCGCACGCCGGCCAGGGAAAGGCCCGTGAACAGCAGCATCCCCGCCGCCGTCGCCGCCAGCAGCACCACGCTGAGCAGCAGGAACGCGCCCCAGCCGTGCTTCATCCCGGCCAGATAGTAGGGCAGGAAGGCCTCGCACGGCGACAGCGTCAGCAGCACCACCAGGGCGGTGATGGCCGCGCGGTCCGACGCGTAGGTCCGCCGGCCGGCCTCGGGCAGGGCGTGGCTGTGCCTGCCGCGCGCTATATAGAAGAGACCCACCGCCACCATCAGCCCGCCGACGATCCAGTGGAAGAGGTGGCCAAGGCGCGGCTCAAGGGCCAGGCCCGCGATCACCAGAACCAAGCCCAGCAGGATGGTCAGGGCCACGTGGCCCAGGCCGGCCAGCAGAGTCACGCCAAGCGTGCGCCCCGCCGACCATTTCTGCGCGCGGCCGACCAGCACGAACGGCAGCCAATGGGTTGGCAGGGCCGCGTGCAGGAAGGCCACCATGAAGCCGGTGGCCGCGATCGAGGCGAAGAAGGCGGACGTCACGCCCGCGCTATAGCCTGTTACAAAATAACGAGCCAGAGGAGTCATGCGGGCCGCGCGACACAGGCTCCGGCTTGAATCCAGTCAAGGGCTTTAGACGCGTCCTTGGCCGTTGACTCACAGCCTTTCGACGCTATAAGTGCGCCCCTCTCGCCCGCCGGGTTTCCTAGCGGGCGTTCCGTATTTTGCGAACAGCACGTTATTTAAGGCGCTAACCTATGTACGCGGTCATCAAAACCGGCGGCAAGCAGTACCGGGTCCAAGCCGGCGACCTGCTGGTCGTCGAGAAGCTCGACGGTCAACCTGGCGCGGAAGTCGCGTTTGGCGAAGTTCTGCTGCTGGGCGAAGGCGAGGCCGTGACGGTCGGCGCCCCCACCGTTGACGGCGCCGTCGTCAACGCCACCCTGATCGAAACCCGCAAGGGCGAGAAGGTGAAGATCTTCAAGAAGATCCGCCGTCAGGGCTACCGCCGCACCCGCGGTCACCGCCAGACCGAAACGGTCCTGCGCGTGACGTCGGTCGCCGGCGCCGGCAAGGAAAGCAAGTGGGACGGCACGATCGACCTGACCCCGAAGGTCATCCTCGACGCCCGCGCCCGCGGTCTCGGCGACGCCGCCGTGCCCTTCACCATCCCGGAAGCTCCGGCCGCCAAGGCTGAAGCCGCCGCTCCGAAGAAGAAGGCCGCGCCGAAGAAGGCCGCCGCCCCCGCTCCGGAAGCTGAAGCTTAAGATCCGCCAGGATCTTTTTGGATTGATCTGACTCAAGGTCCGCGCGTCGGAAACCGGGTCAAAGATTAGGAGAGCATCATGGCTCACAAGAAATCTGGCGGCTCGTCCAGTAACGGTCGCGACTCAGAATCGAAGCGCCTTGGCGTAAAGAAGTTCGGCGGCGAGAAGGTTCTCGCCGGCAACATCCTCGTTCGTCAGCGCGGCACCAAGTTCTACCCGGGCGCCAACGTCGGCATGGGTAAGGATCACACCCTCTTCGCCCTCGTCGAAGGCGCCGTGGGCTTTGTGACCAAGAAGCAGAACCGTACCTACGTGACCGTGGCCCCGGTGGCCCAGGCCGCCGAATAGTACGATCTGAAGTCTCTCTTCGGATCGTGCTTCCTAAACGAAGACGATCCGGACGCGACGAATACGAAGCGGGGAGTCCGGACGCCGGACTCCCCGCTTTTGTTTGTCCATGCTCCAGAAAAAGCCTCATCCAGGCAATTGGAGCGTCACGGTCCCGCACTATCTGAGGCGCGTCGCAGTATCGGCGCCTCGCGTGAAGAAGGGCCGGGAAAGGGAGACGCGCCATGTGCGTGATCGAAAGAAGTCCCGTCATAGAGACGCGGCGGCTCGCCCTGCGGGCGCCGGACATGTCCGACGCGCCGCGCATCGCCAGCCTGGGCGCCGACTACGCCATCCCCAAGATGACCACCCGCATGCCCTGGCCCTACGGCCAGGCTGACGCCGAAGAGTTCGTGGCCCGCGTCCAGGCCCAGGACTGGAGCCGCAACGCCACCTTCGTCATCGACCTGGAGGACGCCGGGGTCGTCGGCGTGCTGGGCTTCTTCCCCAACGAGGACGGCCGGCTCGAGGTCGGCTACTGGATCGGCCGGCCGTTCTGGGGCCGCGGCCTGGCGACCGAGGCCCTGCAAGGCGCCCTCTCCTGGGCCGCCCACGACTGGCGGCGCAAGCTGGTCGTCGCCGGCCACTTCGCCGACAATCCCGCCTCGGGCCAGGTGCTGGTCAAGGCCGGCTTCCTCTACACCGGCGTCGTCACGGAAAAAGACTCGGTGTCCCGCGGGGCCAGCGTGCCGACGCGGATGATGGTCTGGCTGGCCTAGAGGCCCCCTCTCTCTTTGAGAGAGGGAGGGGCCCATGGCGAAGCCATGGGAGGGTGAGAGGCAACAAACTCACCGGATGAAGCGCGGCGGGTCGGCGGAACATCCGCCCACGCTGAAACCCCTCACCCTCCCACCGCTTCGCGGCGGCCCCCTCCCTCTCCCTATGGAAGAGGGATCAGAAGGCAGCCCTCAGTGGGCAAACCTGCAACATCATGTAAGATGCATCCCCATAATATGGGAGGCATCATGCATCGTCGCGTTCTGGCCGGTCTGGCGCTTGTTCTGACCCTCACGGCGCCCGCCGCCGCGCTCGCGCAGGCGAAAAAGCCGCTCTACCGCGACCCGGTGTTCGACGGCGCGGCCGACGTGGCCATCGCCTGGGACAAATCGGGCAAGCTGTGGCGGATGTTCTACACCAACCGCCGCGCGACGCTGAAACTGGAGGACCCCAAGGACGTCGCCTGGCTGCACGCCACCGCCATCGGCGTGGCCACCTCCAAGGACGGCTTGGCCTGGACCTACGCCGGCACGGCCAACATCCCCTCAGCCTGCACCGGCGAAACCCTGTGGGCGCCCGAGATCTTCACCGAGAACGGCGTCCACCACATGTTCCTGACCGTGGTGCCGGGCATCTTCCACCGCTGGAACCTGCCGGAAGCCGGCGCGAAGATCGTCCACCTGACCTCCACCGATCTTGCGGCCTGGACCTGCGCCGACACCCTCGACCTGGGCTCTGACCGGGTGATCGACGCCGGCGTCATCAAGGCCCCGCAGGGCGGCTACCGGATGTGGTTCAAGGACGAGCGCAAGGACAGCCGCATCTTCTTCGCCGACAGCCCGGACCTGAAGACCTGGACCCGCCAGCCTGGCTTCGTCGCCGACTTCGCCGGCGAGGGCCCCAAGGTGTTCTTCTTCGAAGGCTCCTGGTGGATGATCGCCGACGCCTGGAAGGGCCTGGCGGTGCTGCGCTCCAAGGACGCCGTGACCTGGGAGCGCCAGCCGGGCTTCATCCTCGACAAGCCGGGCGCTGCGCCCACCGATCGGGACCTGGGCCATCACCCCGACGTGGTCGTCAACGACGGCCGGGCGCTGCTCTACTACTTCGTCGGCCAGGGCAAGGAGGACGAAGCCAAGACCGATCCGGTGTGGAACCAGCGCACGGTGATCCAGCTGGGCGAACTGAAGGTCGGCAAGGACGGCTGGCTTACGATCAACCGCGAGGCCGTCGTGAAGAAGGGCCTGAAGGCGGCGCGCAATTGAACACCTCTCCCGTGGGGAGAGGGAGGGGCCCGCGCCGAAGGCGTGGGAGGGTGAGGGCGTACGCCGTCGGCGGTCCCGTCACCCGTTCAACGTGCGAAATCGGAAAGTGTGAAACCCCTCACCCTCCCAGGCTATCGCCTGGGCCCCTCCCTCTCCCTATGGGAGAGGTGGACTTGATCAGGGGGAGTATCTGATCAAGCCGCCCGATGCGTGTGGATCACCTTCTGCGGGCCTTCGCGGAACCGCTTCTCGGCCGTCACGATGCGCTCGCACAGGGCGTCGAGGTCGCTGAGCAGCGAATATGTGGCGTAGATGGGGATCTCCATCATCGCCACCTGCGCGCGCGGCATGAACTCGCAGTATTTCTTCCACGAGATGTGGTTGTCGCGGGCGGTCAGGGCGCGCTGGCCCAGCGGGTTCCACAGGTTCAGGTCGACCAGCTCGTCGCGGCATTCCTTCATCACCGGCAGGGCGATGTAGAGGAACAGGAAGGTCGGGGTGGCCGCGCGGCTGAACTGGGGCTGCACCTGCATGTGCCAGATGCGGAAGGCCTCGAAGAAATTGGCCTTGCGAGCCGGATCCGGCGGCAGCCAGCTAGCCTCGGTGTTGATCACCTCGGCGGCGCTGGCCGCGCGCTTGACCAGCTCGTCGGCGCTGCGGCCGCCGGCCATGGTCTTCGACAGGGCCGCGACCGGAATGTTCAGCTTGCGCGCGACGTCGGTGAAGCTGACCTGCTGGCCGCCCATCGGCGTGAACTGGCCGAAATTGGGCGCGTTGGGCGCCTTGGCCCGGCGAATGGCGGCGGCTTCGTGCTCGAGCTTCTGGGACTCGCGCTTCTTTTCGGCCTGGATGCGATCGAACTCGGCCTCGTGCGCGGCCTGCTCGTCGGGCGTCATCCAGCGGGCCCGCCCGGGGCCGTAGGTGCGCTCGAGCCGATTGATCAGCACCAGGACGTGGTTTTCGGACGGCTTGCGGCCGATGTCGCCCAGGAACGCGCGGAAGTCGCGCCACGTCCCGGTCACGCCGGTGCCACGGCTCATCAGGATGTTACGGTGGATCGACGCCTCGCCCGCATATTTGCGGCATAGCGTCTGCAGCGTCAGGTCCTTGAGGTCCTGATCGAGTTCATCCCTGACGTTCGCTTCCGTCGACAACGGACGCCTCCCCCCTCCACGAGAAATAGAGAATTTTCGCCCCGAGACTGTTTGTCGCACCGCGTGTTTAACATTTCGTCACAACGCCGAACAGCGTTCAAGGCAGCGCTTGTTTGTCGCAATATCGACACGGGCGGCGCTTGGTCGCGCGTTCCACAGGTTGCGCCAGGTCCATTTTGCTCGACGCGAAACCCGTGTTGGGACAAAAGACGCCCATGAAATTCCTGGATCAATGCAAGATCTTCATCCGCTCCGGAAACGGCGGCGGCGGGTCGGTGTCTTTCCGACGCGAGAAGTACATCGAATACGGCGGCCCCGACGGCGGGGACGGCGGTCGCGGCGGCGACATCTGGATCGAGGCCGTCGAGGGCCTCAACACCCTGATCGACTATCGCTACCAGCAGCACTTCAAGGCCGGCACCGGCGTGCACGGCATGGGCCGCCAACGCCACGGCGCGGCCGGCGACGACATCGTCCTGAAGGTCCCGGTCGGCACCGAGGTGCTGGAAGAGGACAAGGAGACCCTGATCGTCGACCTCGACCAGGCGGGCATGCGCGTGCTGCTGGCCAAGGGCGGCAACGGCGGCTGGGGCAACCTGCACTTCAAGGGTCCGGTGAACCAGGCCCCGATGTGGGCCAATCCCGGCCAGGAGGGCGAGGAGCGCTGGCTGTGGCTGCGCCTCAAGCTGATCGCCGACGTCGGCCTGGTGGGCCTGCCCAACGCCGGCAAGTCGACCTTCCTGGCGGCCGCCAGCGCCGCCAAGCCGAAGATCGCCGACTATCCCTTCACCACCCTGACCCCGAACCTGGGCGTCGTGGACCTGTCGACCAGCGAGCGCTTCGTGCTGGCCGACATCCCCGGCCTGATCGAGGGCGCGTCGGAAGGCGCAGGTCTGGGCACCCGGTTCCTGGGCCACGTCGAGCGCTCGGCCACCTTGATCCATCTGGTGGACGCCACCCAGGACGACATCGTCGGCGCCTGGACCACGATCCGCGGCGAGCTCGAAGCCTATGGCGACGAGCTGGGCGACAAGTCCGAGATCCTGGCGCTGAACAAGATCGACGCCCTGGACGACGAGACCCGCGCGGCCAAGCAGGCCGAGCTCGAGGCCGTGGCCGGCGTCAAGCCGCTGCTGATCTCCGGCGTGTCGGGCGAAGGGGTCACCGAGCTCCTGCGCGCGGCCTATCGCCAGGTGCGCGTGCGCCGCGGCGACGCCGTGGCCGAGATCGAGGAAGACGAGGACCACATCGAGGAGACGCCGGGGGGCTGGCAGCCGTGAACCTGGGGGTCGGGGGACCTCTGGGCCAGGCCCGGAGGATCGTGTTCAAGGTCGGCTCGGCCCTGCTGGTCGACGCCGCCACCGGCGCGGCCAACAAGGGCTGGCTGGAGGCGTTCTGCGCCGACGCCGCGGCCCTGCGCGCGGCCGGCAAGCAGGTGGTCGTGGTCTCGTCCGGCGCGGGGGCGCTGGGGCGCCGGCGCCTTGGCCTGTCGGGCCGCAAGATCACCCTGCCGGAGAAGCAGGCCGCGGCCGCCGCCGGCCAGAGCCTCCTGATGCGGGCCTGGGAAGAGGCGTTCGAGCCGCACGGCGTCGGCGTCGCCCAGATCCTGATGACCCGCGACGACACCGAGACCCGCCGCCGCTGGCTGAACGCCCGCGCCACGGTCGAGACCCTGCTGTCGCTGGGCGTGGTTCCCGTCGTCAACGAGAACGACACGGTGGCGACCGAAGAGATCCGCTATGGCGACAACGACCGCCTGGCCGCCCGCGTCGGCCAGCTGGCGGGCGCCGACCTGCTGGTGCTGCTGTCGGACATCGACGGCCTCTACACCGCCGACCCGCGCCGCGACCCGGCCGCCACCCACATTCCGCGCGTCTCGGAGATCACCCCGGCGATCGCCGCCATGGCCGAGGGCGCAAACGCCGCCGCCGGCGTGGGCACCGGCGGCATGGCCACCAAGATCGCCGCCGCCCGCATCGCCCGGGCCGCCGGCTGCGCCACCCTGATCACCCTGGGCTCGCGCCCGCGTCCGCTGGCCGCCATCGAGGAGGGTGCGCCCGCCACCCTGATCGAGGCCGCCGCCTCGCCCGCCGCCGCCTACAAGGCCTGGATCGCCGGTTCGCTGGCCCCGCAGGGCTGGGTGACGGTCGACGCCGGCGCCGCAGCCGCCCTGAAGACCGGCAAGAGCCTGCTGTCCGCCGGCGTGCGCGCCGTCGAGGGCCCGTTCGAAAAGGGCGACGCCGTCCGCGTCCGCGACGAGACCGGCCGCGAGGTCGCCCGCGGCCTGGTGCGCTACGACAGCGCCGACGCCCATAAGATCGCCGGCCTGCGCAGCGACGCCATCGAGGCCGAACTGGGCTTCACCGAAGGCCCGATGATCCACGCCGACGACCTGGCGGTGGGGGGGTAAGGCCCCCTCAGTCGCCGAGCCAAAGATCCTCCCCCTTCAGGGGGAGGATCTTCTACTTCAAAAACCCATCCACGGCCTTGGCGAACGCCTCGGGCTGGTCGGCCATGATGAAGTGGCGGCTGCTGTCGACACGGACCAGCTTCACGCCGGGCAGGGCGTCGTACTCGCGCATCCACAGCGCCCCGACCACGGCCGGCGGCAGGGCGCCCTCGGCGTCGACGGCGTAGAGGGCGGTGACCGGAACCTTCATCGCCGCCAGGCCCGGACGGGCGTCCAGCGTCATCACCTCCGAGATCGCCTTGGCCATAGCCTTGCGGTCGGAGGCCAGCGACCAGGCGACGATGGTCTCCTGCATGGCCGGGGTCTTCGACAGGCCCTTGGCGGCGGCGGCCTGCTGGGCGGCGAAGGCCTCGGGGCTGGCCGACAGGACGCCGGCGGCCATGCGGTCGGCGAACGGCTTGGCGGTGGCGCTCGTCGCGGTCGGTCCGAACATGGCGCTGTAGAATGGCAGGCTGTCGACGGTCATCACCCGGCCCACGAGCCCGGGATGACGCTGGGCCAGCAGCAGGGCCGACAGCCCGCCCATCGAATGGCCGATCACCGCCGGCTGCTTGAGGCCGGCCGAGCGGATGTAGGCCGCCAGGGCCTCGACCGCCGGGTCGACGAACGGCCCGTCGCCGCCGGTCCAGGGCTGGCCGGCGAAGCCCGACAGCTGCACCAGATGCACGCGGTGCGTGGCCTTCAGCCGGTCGGCCAGCGGCCGGAACGCCTCGCGCGAGGAGGCAAGGCCCGGCACCAGGATCACGTCGCCCCCCTGCCCCACGACCTCGACCGTCAGGCGCTCGGAGGTGAAGGCCGGCTGCGCCCGGACGACCGAGACCGTGATCCCCAGAACCAGCAGGGCGGCGAAGAAGACGATGCAGGCGCGCGCGATCGCACGACCGCCGAAGAAGGCGAACGACATGGGTGTTGCTCCTGAACTCGGGTTGGGAACGTCCTCAGCGGACGTGCGGGTTCTCGAAGATCTCTTCGATCGGCCGCTCGAAGACGGCGGCGATGCGGTAGGCGAGATCGAGGGACGGGTCGTGCTTCTCGGTCTCCAGGGCGTTGACCGCCTGGCGCGAGACGTTCAGCTGCTGACCGAGCTGTTCCTGGGTCCAGCCCCGCTCGACGCGCAGCAGCTTCAGGCGGTTCTTCATCGCGTGCTCCGGATGAAGGGCGAGACCACCCCGAACACGGCCCAGAACAGCGGATAGATCAGCCAGCCCGGCAGGTGCGGCGCGTGGGCGTAGCTCTCGCCGAAACCCCAGACCGAGAACAGGGCCATGGCCACGCCCGAGGCGACGATGAACTGCCGGGCGACCAGGGCGCGGACGAACTCGTCGGACTCGGCCATCAGGGCCAGGGTCGCCCAGATCTGCCCGATCACCGGGGCCGAAACCACCAGCGCCAGCGCCCAGGCCGCCACCGGCGTCCTGATGTCGTCGAAAGCGCCGAAGATCGCGCCGGTGTTGACCAGCACGTAGGGGATCATGAACGCCAGGGTGCGGATCACGTAGCGCCTGTGCGCCGAGGTCTGGAACTTTCCGATCGCCAGCATGGCTCGCCTCCCGTTGATGTAAGGCAAACCTGACACGATCAAAATGTCATGTCAACCTGACATGATGTCGGGATCTCCTGACACGCCATTCAGGCTTTCTCGGCCACTCGCCAGCAATTGGCCATTTCCCCGGGGGAGCAAAAAGCCTAGGTAAGCCTCAATCTGAGCATATCCGGGGACGGACGAGCCATGGACGACGCGGCCGGGGGCCTGCAGGCGACGATGAGAGCGATGGGCCAGGCGGCCCGCGAAGGCGCGCGCGCGCTTCGCCTCGCCACGCCAGCCCAGCGCACCGCCGCCCTCGTCGCCATCGCCGCCGCCATCCGCGCCGAGGCCCCGGCCATCCTGGCCGCCAACGCCCGCGACCTGGAGAAGGCCGGCGCCAACGGCCTGACGCCGCCGATGATCGAACGGCTGATGCTGAACGAAGCCCGCCTTGAAGGCGTGGCCGCCGGCGTCGAGGCCGTGGCCGCCATTCCCGATCCCCTGGGCATCGAGACCTCCCGCTGGACCCGGCCCAACGGCCTGGACATCGCCCGCGTGCGCACGCCGATCGGCGTCATCGCCATGATCTACGAGAGCCGGCCCAACGTGACGGCCGACGCCGCGGCCCTGACCCTGCGGTCTGGCAACGCGGTGATCCTGCGCGGCGGCTCGGAGTGCATCGAGTCCAACCTCGCCATCCACGCCGCCGTGCTGAAGGGCCTGGCGGCCGCCGGCCTGCCTGCGAACGTGGTGCAGATGGTTCGCACCACCGACCGCGCCGCCGTCGGCGCCATCCTGTCGGGCCTGGACCGGTCGATCGACCTGATCATCCCGCGTGGCGGCAAGAGCCTAGTCGCCCGCGTGCAGGCCGAGGCCCGCGCTCCGGTGCTGGGCCATCTGGAAGGCCTCAACCACGTCTTCGTGCACGCGGCCGCCGACCTGAAGAAGGCCGCCGACATCGTGCTGAACGCCAAGATGCGCCGCGTGTCGGTGTGCGGCTCGGCCGAGACCCTGCTGATCGACGCCGCCGCGGCCGGCAAGCTGCTGCCGCCGATCGCCGACGCACTGATCAAGGCCGGCTGCGAGATCCGCGGCGACGCGGCCGCCCGCGCCATCGAGCCCGAGCTCAAGGCCGCCACGGTCGAGGACTGGACCACCGAGTACCTGGCCCCGATCATCGCCGTGGCCGTGGTCGACGGCGTCGAGGGCGCGGCGGCTCACATCGCCACCTATGGCTCTGGCCACACCGACGCCATCGTCACCGAGGACGCGGCGACCGCCGAGGCGTTCATCGCCAAGGTCGACAGCGCCATCGTGCTGGTCAACGCCTCCACCCAGTTCGCCGACGGCGGCGAGTTCGGCTTCGGGGCCGAGATCGGCATCGCCACCGACAAGCTTCATGCCCGCGGCCCGGTCGGGGCCGAGCAACTGACGACGTTCAAGTATGTGGTTCGCGGGACCGGCCAGACTCGTCCCTGAAGCCGGCCGCCCCAGCGCCCATCGCCTCGGTTTCCACCTGGAGCCGGGCATGCGCGTCGGGCTGTTCGGCGGCAGCTTCAACCCGGCGCACGAGGGCCACGCCCACGTGGCCGAGACCGCCTTGCATCGCCTGAACCTCGACAAGGTGATCTGGCTGGTCTCGCCGCAGAACCCGCTGAAGTCCTCGCGCGAGACGCGGCCCCTGGCCGAGCGCATGGACGAGGCCCGCCGCTGGGCGCGGGGCTCGAGCATGATCGTCTCCGACGCCGAGACGCGGTTGGGCTCGCAATACACCATCGACACCCTACGGGTGCTGAAGGCCCGCTTCCCGGGCGTGAAATTCGTCTGGGTGATGGGCGCCGACAGCCTGGCCACCTTCCACCGCTGGCGCGGCTGGACCCAGATCATGCGCGAGGTCCCCGTCGCGGTGATCTCGCGGCCGTGGGCGGCGCTGAAGGCCCGCACCTCGCCGGCGGCCCGCCGCTTCGCCTTCGCCCGCCGCCCGGCCAGCGCCGCGGCGACCATCGCCGACGCCGACGTCCCGGCCTGGGTCTACCTCACCGGCCCGCTGAACTTCGCCTCGTCCACGGCCCTGCGGGCGCGCCAGACCAAGGGCTAGTTAGGCGCGATCGGCCCGGTCCACAGGGTGGCGACGTCGTCCTGCGCCGAAATCATGATCATCCAGCCGGTCCGCCCGGCCATCTCGCCGTTGAGGGTCAGTTCGCCGCCGCGCTCGCCCCAAATGCTGCGCAGGTCCTGGATCCGTATCTTCGAAAGGTCGCAGCCGGGCTGAACGCAGCTGAACCGCCAGCGCTCGGGCGCGGCCAGCAACGCCTCCAGTCGGCGGACGCCGTCGCGAGCCACGATGTCGGACGAGGCCTTGAACGGCGGCCAGGCGGCGCCGGCGCAATCCGAACGCCCCGGCGCGACCAGCCGATAGTGCTCGACGACCGTCAGCCGGTCGACGACGGACGGCGGATCGATGACGCGAGCCGTCGTCGTGGCCGACAGGGGCGAGAACCGGAAGGTCAGGACCTGCTGACGGCACACGCGGTCGGCGACCGGGCGCAGCGCCAGAGGGGTCTCGACCGTGCTCAGCGCATAGCTGTCGGGCAGGGTGTCGATGATCGTGGCCCGCGGCTCCGTCTCGAGGGACGAGGCGAAGGCGCGGGCGATGACCTGCTCAGGCGGCAGGGCGCGCAGTTCCTTCAGGGTCAGGGGCGGCTCGGCCGCCAGGGTCGGCGGCGCGGCCAGGACAAGAAGGAACGCGGTGAGAACTGACTGACGCAGGTGCGCGAGCAGACTGGCTTCGTACTTCATCAACGCTCCCTCGAACCCGGCCTCAAGCTCTAGCGCGCCGCGAGCCCCGAGGCCAGGAATCCCCGCCCGACGGCCCTGCGACCACGACCCCCCTCACCTTTCGAGTCTTTCCGTGCTATGAGGGGCTTTGCGCGAAGCCAATAAGGAGCATTCCGCTGCGTAGCGACCCCGCGCCGACGGCGCACGAGGGAACGGCCAATGCCGAATCCTCGACTGAAAATCCGACGCTCAGTACGGACCTGAACATCAAGGCGCTGGAGCGCCTGATCCTGGACCGCCTCGACGACGACAAGGCCCAGGACATCGTCCACATCGACCTGACGGACAAGAGCTCCGTGGCCGACAGCCTGATCGTGGCTTCGGGCCGCTCGCATCGTCACGTCGGCGCTCTCGCCGACCACGTGCTGCGCGCGCTGAAGGACCATGGCCTGGGCAAGGCCCGGGTCGAAGGCCTGCCGCACTGCGACTGGGTGCTGATCGACGCCGGCGACGTCGTCGTTCACCTGTTCCGCCCCGAAGTGCGCAGCTTCTACAACATCGAGAAGATCTGGGCCGTCGACGCCCCGCACCGGATGCCGGCCGCGTCGTCGAACTGACGGCGCCAAGCGACCTCGCCCTTCGACAAGCTCAGGGTGAGGTCTAAGGCCATGCTCTTGAAACCCTCATCCTGAGCCCGTCGAAGGACGAGGGTTTCAACGCACCTTTCCCAGAATGAAGATCACCATCCTCACCGTCGGGAAGCTCGGCCGCATGGTCGAGGCGCAGTTGGCGCTGGACTACGCGTCCCGCGCCACCGCGTCCGGCCGCGCCCTGGCGCTGGGTCCCGTCGAGATCCTCGAGGTCGAGGCCCGCAAGCCCGGCAAGGCCGCCGAGGCCGAGGTGCTGCGCCCGCACCTGGAGGGCGCCTACGTGATCGCCTGCGACGAACACGGCAAGGTCCACACCTCGCGCGCCTTCGCCGGACGGCTGGAGCGGCTGCGCGACGACGGCCAGCGCAGGATCGTGTTCCTGATCGGCGGCGCCGACGGGCTGGATCCGTCGATCCTGGCGCAGGCCAACGAACTGCTGGCCTTCGGCCCCCAGACCTGGCCCCATGCCCTGGCCCGCGCCATGCTGGCCGAACAGATCTACCGCGCCGCCACCATCCTGGGCGGCTCGCCCTATCACCGGGATTGAACGGGCGGGAACGAGGACGCGCTCCCTCTCCCATAGGGAGAGGGCCGGGGTGAGGGGTTACGGCGCCCGACGGAGAGCCGGCACGTCGTCAAACCTCGTAACCCCTCACCCTCCCACCGCTGCGCGGCGGGCCCCTCCCTCTCCCTCTGGGAGAGGGGCTTGCTTGTTGCGCCCTTTGAAACCGCCGCATGCTCAGGCAGATAGGGATTCGATGCTCCGCCGCCCCGCGATCCTCGCCGTCAGCGCCTGCGCCCTGCTTCTGGTTGGAGCCGGGGCCGTCGTCGCGCAGCAGGTCGGCGACCAGCGCACCCGCGACCTGCAACAGGCCGCCGACACCCGCCGCGAGATCGAGGACCTGCGGGCCGAGCTTTCCCGGCTGAACCAGCAGCAGGTCTCGGCCGGGGCCGATGTCGACGTCAAGCGCGCCCGGCTGGAGACCCTGCATCGGCGGGAGTCGGCGCTGGTCGGCGAACTGGGCCGCGACCGGGGCCAGCTGGCCCGGCTGCTCAGCGCCCTGCAGCTTTTCCGCCGCAACCCGCCGCCGGCCCTGCTGGTCAATCCCGGCGACGCGCGCGACGCGGTGCGGGCGGCGATCCTGATCCGGGCCATGACCCCCGACCTGCAGGCCCGCGCCGACGCCTACGCCCGCCAGGCCCGCGCCGTCGGGGCCCTGCGCCGCGAGGCCGCCGCGGCTTCCGAGCAGTTGTTCACCGCCGAGAGCGCCATGGCCGACCGCCGCGGCGAGCTGGAGCGGATGATCGTCGAGAAGACCCAGCTGGAGCGCGCCTACGCCCAGGACGCCATCGCCGCCGACCAGGAACGCCAGACCCTGGGCGCCCTGACCGACGGCCTGGCGACCGGCGGCGCCACCGGCCCGCTGGCGCTGCGGGTTCCGGCGCCCGGCGAGGTGGTCCGCCGCTGGGGCGACGCCCTGCCCGTCGGCGGCAAGGCAGAGGGCCTGTCGATCCGCACCATCAAGGGTCAGAGCGTCGGCAGCCCCGCGGCCGGCGTGGTCGAGTACGCCGGTCCGCTGAACGGCTGGGACATGGTGGTGATCGTCCGCGCCCAGGGCGCCTACCACCTGGTCATGGCCGGCATGGCCGACGTTTCGGTGGCGCCCGGACAATCAGTCGCAGCCGGCGCCAGCCTCGGACGCATGACGGACCGTGGACCTTTGGAGCCGGAGCTCTATCTTGAAGTGCGTGAGAACGGCGTTCCGGCCGATCCGGGGCGCTGGCTGAAGCAGGAGTCGCGGTAGACGACTTTTTCAGCAATGATGGGCGTTCATCATGACGCGGCCCGCGTCGGGGATGGACGGGGCCGGAGTATAGGCGGCGGCGTTCGCGCCGCTTGAGTATCGAACGCGGCGTCCGCGCCGCCAGGGAGCCATTCTGGCCTTATGCGCAAGTACCTGCTCATCGGTGTTTCGGCCTTTGTCCTCGGCGCGGGGACCATGGCCTATGTCAGCCCCATCGCCCAAGCGACCATCCCCTCGCAGAAGGCCAAGACCTACAAGCTGCTCGAACTGTTCGGCGACGTGCTCGCCACGGTGGAAGACCAGTATGTCACCGAGGTCGACGACAAGAAGCTGATCGAGGCCGCCCTCGACGGCATGCTGACCAGCCTCGACCCGCACTCGGGCTATCTGTCGCCCGACAGCTTCGAGGACATGCAGGACACCACCCGCGGCGAATACGGCGGCCTCGGTATCGAGGTCACCAGCGAGGAAGGCGTGGTCAAGGTCATCTCGCCGATGGACGGCACGCCCGCCGCCCGGGCCGGCGTCCAGGCCGGCGACTACATCACCGCCGTCAACGGCCAGTCGGTGCTGGGCCTGACGGTCAACGAGGCCGTCAAGCAGATGCGCGGCCCGGCCGGCGAGACGGTGGCCATCACCATCGCCCGCGAGAAGTCCGACCCGATCGAACTGAAGCTGGTGCGCGAGGTCATCAAGCCCAAGGCCGCCATCGCCCGCATGGAAGGCGACTACGGCTATGTGCGCCTGCCCGGCTTCAACGAGAAGTCCACTGACGCCCTGGCCGCGTCCATCAAGGACCTGCAGGCCAAGAATCCGCAGATGAAGGGCCTGGTCTTCGACCTGCGCAACAATCCGGGCGGCCTGCTCGACCAGGCGCGCGGGGTCGCCGACCTGTTCCTGGAAGGCGGCGAGGTCGTCAGCCAGCGCGGCCGCAATCCGCGCGACATCCAGCGCCTGAACGCCACCCCGGGCGATATCCTGAACGGCCTGCCGATGGTGGTGCTGATCAACCAGGGCTCGGCCTCGGCGGCCGAAATCGTCGCCGGCGCCTTGCAGGACCGTCACCGGGCGGAACTGGTGGGCATCACCAGCTTCGGCAAGGGCTCGGTGCAGACCGTGATCCCGCTGCGCGGCGGCGCCGACGGCGCGCTGAAGCTGACCACGGCCCGCTACTTCACCCCGTCGGGCCGCTCGATCCAGAAGACCGGCATCGAGCCCGACCTGGAAGTGGCCCAGACCAAGGACCAGGCCCAGGACATCGCCAACCGCGTGTGGTTCAGCGAGGCCAGCTTCAAGAACGCGCTCAACGCCGACGAGGGCAAGACCCGCAAGGGCGCCCACGTCCCAGCCGAGGCGCCGCCGGCCGGCTTCGACGAGAAGAAGGACGACTTCCAGCTGTCGCGGGCCCTGGCCGTGCTGAAGGCCGGTTCGGTCGAGGCCGTGCCGAAGCTGCCCAAGCCGCAGCCCAAGATCGCCGAGGTCACCGCCAAGGCCGCGGCCGTCGGCGGTGGAAAGCCCCCGGTCGAGAAGAAGTAGGGCTTTCGAGCTCAGAGGAACGAGCCGCCCGTCGAAAGATGGGCGGCTTTTTCTTTGGGACCTCTCCCGCTTCCCTCAAACCTCTCCCAGCGGGAGAGGGTAGCTTCAGCCCATCCCCAGCGCCGCGATCACCACCACGGCCAGGCCGATGGCGAGCCCCACGCCCGCCCGCAGCACGGCGGCGAGACACACGGCGCGTTCCTGCGCGTCGGCGGGATCGGCGAAACGGGCGAACTCGGTCAGGCTCATGGCGAGGTCTCCTCACGAGAAGTTTGCGCCCGAGGATCGGCCGGCGGGAAGGCCTCGCCACCGCTTTTGCGCGCAACCCCGCCTGTCGGTCATTTCCGCGCCGCGCTTCGCTGAGAAAAGCAGCGGATCGCCATTTCGCCGCAGCCTTCGGCGAACCCTGTTAACCATATCTTGGAAGCTTGCCCGCTAAGCCCATCCCATGGCCGCCGTGTTTTCCCGCAAGCCCGCCTATGCCGCCGCCGCGCCCGAACCCGCCGATGGCGGCGACCTGCGCGCGCGCCTGCTGGCGGCCGCGGCTAATCCCTATATCGGCGCCAGCGCCGCGGCCTTCCTGTTCCTGCTGAGCCTGGCGGTCCTGGTGCTGGTCACGGGCGACCCCAAGGCCGGCGCCCCGACCATCCGCCTGTCGCTGTCGGAGATCGGCGCCACCAAGGGCGCGCCCGACGGCTGGCGCGAAGCCCTGGGCGCCGAAGGCGCCGACGAAGCCCCGCTGCTGCCCGGCCAGATGGACCTGTCCACCCAGCCCTTCGCCCGCCAGGCGTCGACCGAAGAGACCGCCGAAGCCTTCACCGACCTAGCCGCCGCGCCCGTTCCCTCGGGCGGCGCCCTGCCCCAGGCCCCGCTGGCCGGCCTGTCGGCGCCCGGCCCCGGCGGCGGACCGCTGCCGGTGATCGCGCCCGACGGCCGCACGGTCGCCGAGGCCTATGCCCGCCCGTTCACGCCCGACGGCCGCCCGCGCGTGGCCCTGGTGATCGGGGGCCTGGGCCTCAACGCCCAGACTACCCGCGCCGCCATCGAGACCCTGCCGCCCGAGATCACCCTGTCGTTCGCCCCCTATGCCGAAGGGCTGCAGGGCTGGATCGATCTCGCCCGCTCGCACGGCCACGAAGTGCTGCTCGAAACGCCGATGGAGCCCAACGACTATCCGGCCAACGATCCGGGCCCCTACACCCTGATCGCCGCCAACCGCCCCGACGAGACGGTGCGCAAGCTGGAATGGCTGATGTCGCGGGCCACGGGCTATTTCGGCCTGACCAACTATCTGGGCTCGAAGTTCCTCGATTCCGACCCGGCCATGGCCACCTTCACCACGGCCCTGAAAGCCCGGGGCCTGGCCTTCATCGACGACGGCGCGGCCGCCCGCCGTGGCGGCCCGATCCCCCGCGCCTCGGCCGAGCGCGGCATCGACGACGACCTGTCGGCCGAGGCCATCGAAGGCCAGTTGCGGGCCCTGGAATCCGGCGCCAGCGCGCGCGGCCAGTCGCTGGGCGTCGGCTTCGCCTATCCGGTGACCATCAGCCAGGTGCGCAACTGGGCCGGCGGCCTAAATGCGCGGGGCGTGCAACTGGCGCCGGCTTCGGCTATCGCCAAGCGATGACCGCCGAAAACGACCTCTCGCTCTACCGCCCGAACGTGGGCGTCGCCCTCTTCCACCCCACCGACGGCCGCGTCTGGCTGGGCATGCGCCACAAGCAGGAGCCGCCCTACAACTGGCAGCTGCCGCAGGGCGGTGTCGACGAGGGCGAGGACCTGGAAACCGCCGCCCGCCGCGAGCTCTACGAAGAGACCGGCGTGAAGTCGGCAGAGCTTCTGGGCCGCACCGAAGGCTGGCTGACCTACGACTATCCGGCCGACTTCATGGGCTCCAAGCGCGCGCGAGGCTATCTGGGCCAGAAGCAGGTCTGGTTCGCCTTCCGCTTCACCGGCGAGGAAAGCGAGATCGATCTGGCAGCCCACGGCGACATCGAGTTCGACGCCTGGCGCTGGGGCGCTCTCGACGAAACGCCCGAACTGATCGTACCCTTCAAGCGCGGCGTCTACGAACAGATGGTCGCCGCTTTCTCGGGGTTCGCGCGCACCGCCTGACACCGAAGGCTCGGCGCGCCATGCCTCAACGGGGTTTGGGAGGCGCGGGCTTGAGCAGAACCATCCTGATGATCCATGGCTACGGCATGACCGGCGACAGCTGGGAGCCCGTGGCCGAGACCTTCCGCAAGGCGGGCTATGCGGTCGAGACGCCGACCATCCGGCCCGCCCTGCGCACGGCCGGGCCGCCCTCGCCGGACCTGGCGGGCCTGTCGCTGGCCGACTACGTCGCCGAGCTCAGCGCCGCGGCGGCCGTCACGGCGGCCCGCGACGGGGTCAAGCCGATCGTCTTCGGCCATTCCATGGGCGGGCTGATCGCCCAGAAGCTGGCCGAGAGCGGGCTGACCTCGGGCGTCGTGCTGTTCGCGCCGGCCTCGCCGGCCGACGCACGCGGCAAGCCCAAGCTGTCGCCGATCATCACCTTCCTCAACGCCGTGCTCACCCAGGGCGGCGCGCCCAAGGCGGTGAAGATGTGGAAGACCGGCTTCAAGTTCGGCGTCGTCAACGCCGTGCCGGCCGCCCGCCACGACGCGCTCTACGCCAAGGCGGTCTACGACTCCGGCCGGGTGCTTCAGGACCTGGCCTATCCGGACCGCGATCCGTCGCGCACCGTCCACGTCGACGCCGCCAAGGTAAGCGTGCCGGTTCTGGTGCTGGCCGGGGCGAAAGACCGCACCACGCCGGTCGAGGACATGCGCCTGGTCGGCCGCAAGTACGCCGGCGCCGACTATCGCGAGTATCCCGACCACGCCCACTGGCTGATCGACGAGCCGGGCAGCGATGCGTTGCTGGCGACCGTGCAGTCGTGGCTGTCGGAAAAGGGCCTGGGCCCGGCCTCGTCGGCGCCGCCCTCCAAGGCCAAGGCCGAACCCGCACCGGTCGCGCCTCCTGCCGAGCCGCAGGCGCCCGCCGCCGAGCCGAGCGCCGTCGCCACCCCGACGGCGTCCAAGCCCCGCGCCCCGGCCAAGGCCAAGACGCCTAGCCGCGCCAAGGCCGTGGTCGCCGAACCCAGCGTCGAGGCTCCGGCCAAGCCCAAGGCCCCGCCGAAGGCCAAGGCCGCGCCCGCCGCGAAAACGCCCAAGGCGGCCGCGAAGGCGGCTCCGGCCAAGACCGCGCCCAAGCCGAAGGCCCCCTCCAAGGCCCCCTCCAAGGCCAAGGCGGCTCCCGTGACCGTTCCGGCCAAGCCCGCCAAGGCTCCGGCCAAGCCGAAGGCCGCCACAGCGGCCAAACCCGAAGCCGCGAAAGCTGCGCCAAAGGTCAAGGCCGCCCCCCCCAAGCCGGCGGCTGCCAAGATGCGCAACAACGTCAATCCGGAGCTCATGAAGGCGGCCGAGGCCCCTGGCGGCAAGCCTGCCAAGGCCAAGGCGACCGCCAAATCCAAGCCTGCGACAACGGCGCCCGCCAAAACTTCGCCACGCGGCAAGAAGAGCGTGTAGGCTCCATTGAAACGCCCGTATCAGTCACGCGGGCGAAAGTTGACCTAAGAGGCGGGCGTGAAGGCTCCGGTGATTATGGTCCACGGCGCCTTCTGCGGCGGCTGGACGTTCGACAGTTTCCGAGAGCCGTTCGAGGCCGCCGGCCACAAGGTGCTCACCCCTGACCTGCCGGGACGCGGTCCCGGCGGTTCGGTCGTCGGCCTGTCGATGAGCGACTACGCGCGCGAGATCGCCCGCCTGATCCGGTCGTGCGAGCGGCCGCCGATCCTGATCGGCCACTCCATGGGCGGCCTGGTCGCTCAGCTGGCCGCCGGCCGGGCCCCGGTCGAGCGCCTGATCCTGCTGGCCCCTTCGCCGCCCTGGGGCGTGCATGGCGCCAGCCTGGAGGAGGCGGTCTCGGCCGTCAGCCTCTATGCGCTGGGCCCCTACTGGCTGCAGGCCATCGCGCCCGACTACGGCGTGGTGCGCCGCTACAGCCTCGACCGCCTGCCGCGCGACAAGCGCCGCGCCCTCTACGCCCGCATGACCTCGGAAAGCGGCCGGGCGCTGTGGGAGACGCTGAACTGGTGGCTGGACCCGTTCATGACCACCAGCCCCGGCGCGGTGAAGGCGCCCGTGCTGGCCATCGCCGGCGGCCAGGACGTCGTCCACCCGCCCGCCACCGTCCGCCAGACCGCCGCGCGCCTGGGCGGGGTGTTCCACGAGTTCCCCGAGATGAGCCACTGGCTGCCGGGCGAGCCGGGCTGGGAGGCCGTGGCGGCGCTTTGCCTGGACTTCATCGCGGCGGAGGATCGGGCGGCGGCGTAAGGCCCAGACCCTGCCCCTGAAGGGGGAGGTGTCGGCGAAGCCGACGGAGGGGGATGTAACCTGTGAGCCAGCACCGCCTCGACGTCAGCAGAGACTTCCCCCTCCGGCCCTTCGGGCCACCTCCCCCTTCAGGGGGAGGGTCGCGAGACAACGAAAAAGGCGCGGAGGTCACCCTCCGCGCCTTTCGCATTTCAGCTCAGAGAACCTCTGACCATCACTGGGTGGTGTAGAGGATCTGGGCCTGTTCGAAGTTCTTGCCGATCGAGCTGTCGTCCAGCTTCTTGATGCGGACGTAGACGAGGCCGGCCTTGCCGCCGGCGGCGTTGTTGTCCCAGGTCACGGTCAGGCGCTTGACGTCGGTGACCAGCTGGTCGTTGCGGATCAGCTTCAGTTGCGGGCTGTTCTCCCAGGTCGCCCAGTCGTGCAGGGCGGTGGCCAGGTGCTGGGCCTGGTCCGGGCCCTGGGCGTGCTGGACGTTCAGGGTGCAGACGTTCTTGTTCGAACCCGGGTTGTCGAGGACGATCTGGTAGGGCTTGCCCAGATCCAGGGTCCACAGGTCGCGCTTCTTCTTGAAGCCCGCGGCCTTGGCCAGGGCGGGGAAGTCGCCGCCGACGACGGACGGCTTGCAGACGGTGTCGAGGACGCTGAGGATCTTCACCGAGACCGGGTCGGTCGGCGGCGGCGGACGCACCGCTTCCGGAGCGGCCGCGGCGGCGGCGGCTTCCGGGGTGCCGGCGGCGGGCGCCGGGACGACGGGCGTGGCTTGATCGGCAGGCGCGGCCTGATCAACGGGCGCGGCGGCCGGGGCGGGAGCCGGGGCGGCGGCGGGAGCGGGTTGCTCCTGGGCGACGGCGGTCGAAACGACGCCGAGGGCGATCAGGCTGGCGAGCGCAAGGCGCATAGGTCGGATATCCCCTAGAGACTTGGAGGTCGGCATTAAAACCGACGAGCGTTCCCTCGCAACCCTTATGGTGGCCGATTACGGCGGGGATGGGGTCACAAACGTAATTTTTTATCGCTCTCCCTGAAGGGGGAGCTGTCGCGAAGCGACTGAGGGGGAAGCTGAGGACGAAATCGGCAGCCTCGCCGGCAGCTGAAAACGCCCCCCTCCGGCCCTTCGGGCCACCTCCCCCAGAGGGGGAGGATCTTCGGAAACGAAAAACGCCCCCGCTGTTTCCAGCGAGGGCGCTTTCGAAGTCTTCCGGAAGAAGCGGCTCTTACGAGGCCACTTCCACCGCGTGCTCGGCCAGGATCGTGAAGCCATCCGGACCCACGTCGGCGAAACCGCCCTGGATGTCGAACAGCTTGACGGTCGAGCCATCGCGCACCGTCACCCGACCCTCGCGCAGCGTGGTCATGAACGGGGCGTGGTTCGGCAGCACGCCGAAATCGCCTTCCGTGCCCGGCGCGTCGACCTGGTCGACATCGGCCGAGAACAGTTCGCGCTCGGGCGCGACGAGGGAGAAGTGCAGCTTGGCCATCAGTCGTAGGTCTCCACGGCGCCCAGGGCCGCTTCGATGTCTTCGTCGGTCTGGATCTCGGTGCCGCAGAACGGACAGAAGCGGATGGTGGTCAGGACAGCGCCCGTCTCACCATCGACTTCCCGTTGACCCAGGTTCAACAGGATCAGGCCGCTGTCGTGCTCGATGAGGGAGGCCTCGGCGTCCGAAGACACCGCGTCCTCCAGCTCGTCGCAGCAGAAGTGGGCCAGATCGCCGTCTTCTTCGCTCATCAGGCTTCCGCCGCCATCTTTTCGGCCTTGGCCACGGCTTCCTCGATCGGGCCGACCATGTAGAAGGCGCCTTCCGGCAGGTGGTCGTATTCACCGTCCACGATGCCCTTGAACGAGCGGATCGTGTCCTTCAGCTGGACGAAGGCGCCCGGCGTGTTGGTGAACTGCTCGGCCACGTGGAACGGCTGCGACAGGAAGCGGCTGATCTTACGGGCGCGGGCGACCGTCAGCTTGTCCTCTTCCGACAGTTCGTCCATGCCCAGGATGGCGATGATGTCCTTCAGGGCCTTGTACTGCTGGAGCACTTCCTGGACGCGGCGAGCGACCGTGTAGTGCTCTTCGCCGATGACCAGCGGGTCCATGATCCGCGAGGTCGAGTCCAGCGGGTCGACGGCCGGGAAGATGGCCTGGGCGGCGATGTCGCGCGACAGAACGGTGGTGGCGTCCAGGTGGGCGAACGAAGCGGCCGGGGCCGGGTCGGTCAGGTCGTCGGCGGGAACGTAGATGGCCTGGACCGAGGTGATCGAACCCTTGTTGGTCGAGGTGATGCGCTCCTGCAGGTTGCCCATCTCGGTGGCCAGGGTGGGCTGGTAGCCCACGGCCGAGGGGATGCGGCCCAGCAGAGCCGACACTTCGGCGCCGGCTTGGGTGAAGCGGAAGATGTTGTCGACGAACAGCAGCACGTCCTTGCCTTCTTCGTCGCGGAAGTATTCCGCGATCGACAGGCCGGTCAGGGCGACGCGGGCGCGGGCGCCCGGGGGTTCGTTCATCTGGCCGTAGACGAGGGCGCAGCGCGAGCCTTCGGTCGAGCCGTTGTTGGCCTTCGGGTCGACGTTGACGTTCGACTCGATCATCTCGTGATAGAGGTCGTTGCCTTCGCGGGTGCGTTCGCCCACGCCGGCCAGAACCGAGTAACCGCCGTAAGCCTTGGCGATGTTGTTGATCAGTTCCTGCATCGTCACGGTCTTGCCGACGCCGGCGCCGCCGAACAGGCCGATCTTGCCGCCCTTGGTGTAGGGGCACATCAGGTCGATGACCTTGATGCCGGTGACCAGCACTTCAGCGGTGTTGGTCTGCTCGGCGAAGGTCGGGGCGTCGCGGTGGATCGGGCGCGACAGGTCCGACTGGATCGGGCCCTGTTCGTCGATCGGCTCGCCGATGACGTTCATGATGCGGCCCAGGGTGCCCGGACCGACCGGAACGCGGATGGCTTCGCCGGTGTCGCGCACGGCTTGGCCGCGGACCAGACCTTCGGTGGCGTCCATGGCGATGGCGCGGACGGTGTTCTGGCCCAGGTGCTGGGCGACTTCGAACACCAGGCGCTGGCCGGTGGCGATGTTGGTGGTCTCGACGGCGTTCAGGATCGCCGGCAGGGCGCCGGTGAACTCGATGTCGACGACGGCGCCGATGATCTGCACCAGCTTGCCGGTGGCTTCACCGGCGACCGGAGCGGCGGCCTTGGGAGCGGCGGCGGCCTTCGGGGCGGCCGGCTTCTTGGCGGCCGGAGCCTTGGGAGCAGCAGCAGCGGCCGGAGCGGCGGCGGCCTTCGTGGCGGCGGGCTTCTTGGCGGCGGCCGGCTTTTCGGCGGCGGCTTCGGGAGCCTTAGCAGGGGTCTTGGCCATGGCGTGCGGGTCTTTCGTGCGTCTCTGCGTGCGTTTTTGGCGTTAGGCTAGATCAGACGGCTTCGGCGCCGGAGATGATCTCGATCAGCTCCTTGGTGATCTGGGCCTGGCGGGAACGGTTGTACTCGAGGGTGTAGCGCTTGATCATGTCGCCCGCGTTCCGCGTGGCGTTGTCCATCGCCGTCATCTGGCTGGCGTAGAAGCCGGCCATGTTGTCGAGCAGGGCCGACAGGATCTGGACCGTCAGGTTGCGCGGCAGCAGGGTCTCGAGGATGGCCTCTTCCGAGGGCTCGTACTCGTAGACCGCGGCCGGACCCGACGCGACTTCGGCGCCGCCCTCGACAACCGCCGGGATCAGCTGCAGCGCGGTCGGAACCTGCTGCACCACCGACTTGAAGCGGCTGTAGAACAGGGTGACCACGTCGATGTCGCCGGCTTCGTAAAGCTTGGTGACGACGTCGGCGATCGGCTGGGCGACCGACAGGGTGATCTGGCGGTAGGCCGACAGGTCGAAGTTATCCACCACCTTGTCGCCGTAGGGGCGCTTCAGCTGGGCGGTCACCTTCTTGCCGACGCAGACGATCTTCACGTCCTTGCCCTGGGCGATCAGCCCGTCGATGTGGGCGCGGGCCGCGCGCACGATCGACGAGGTGAAGCCGCCGGCGAGACCACGGTCGGCCGCGGCCACCACCACCAGGTGACGGTCGTCGCGGCCGGTGCCGGCCAGCAGCGCCGGAGCGCCGTCGCCCGACACGCCGGTCGCGAGGTTGGCGATGACGCTGGCCAGACGCCGAGCGTACGGACGGGCGGCTTCCGCCGCGTCCTGGCTCCGGCGCAGCTTGGCAGCCGCCACCATCTGCATCGCTTTCGTGATCTTTTGCGTCGCTTTGACGCTCGAGATCCGATTGCGCATTTCCTTCAAGCTGGCCATTCGGCGCTACTCTCTCCGAGCGGTTCCGAGGGGGCTTAGGCGAAGGTCGACGAGAAGCTGTCGAGCGCGCTCTTCAGCGACGCTTCCAGGTCCTTGTCGAGGGCCTTCTTGGTGGCGATGCCGGTCAGCAGGTCCTGATGGGCGCTGTGCAGGCGGGCCAGGAACTCGGTCTCGAAGCGACGCACCGACGAGGTCGGGATCTTGTCGAGATAGCCGCGGGTGCCGGCGTAGATCACGCAGACCTGCTCTTCGACCGACAGCGGCGCGTATTGCGGCTGCTTCAGCAGCTCGGTCAGGCGCTCGCCGCGAGCCAGCATCTTCTGGGTCGAGGCGTCGAGGTCCGAACCGAACTTCGCGAAGGCGGCCATTTCACGATACTGGGCCAGCTCGCCCTTAATCGGACCGGCGACCTGCTTCATGGCCTTGATCTGGGCCGACGAACCGACGCGCGACACCGAGATGCCGACGTTCACGGCCGGACGGATGCCTTGGTAGAACAGGTCGGTTTCCAGGAAGATCTGGCCGTCGGTGATCGAGATCACGTTGGTCGGGATGTAGGCCGACACGTCGTTGGCCTGGGTTTCGATGATCGGCAGAGCCGTCAGCGAGCCCGAACCGTTGTCTTCGTTCAGCTTCGCGGCGCGTTCCAGCAGGCGCGAGTGCAGGTAGAACACGTCGCCCGGATAGGCTTCGCGGCCCGGCGGGCGGCGCAGCAGCAGCGACATCTGACGGTAGGCGACGGCCTGCTTGGACAGGTCGTCATAGATGATCAGGCCGTGCAGGCCGTTGTCGCGGAACCACTCGCCCATGGCGCAGCCGGCGAACGGGGCCAGGTATTGCAGCGGGGCCGGCTCCGAGGCCGAGGCCACGACGACGGTCGTGTATTCCAGGGCGCCTTGCTCTTCCAGGGTCTTGACGATCTGGGCGACGGTCGAGCGCTTCTGGCCGATGGCGACGTAGACGCAGTAGAGCTTGGCGCTCTCGTCCTTGCCGGCGTTGGCGGCCTTCTGGTTCAGGATGGTGTCGATGGCGACGGCGGTCTTGCCGGTCTGACGGTCACCGATGATCAGCTCGCGCTGGCCGCGGCCGACCGGGATCAGGGTGTCGATCGACTTCAGGCCGGTCTGCACGGGCTCGTGCACCGACTTGCGCGGGATGATGCCCGGGGCCTTCACGTCGACGCGGCGACGCTCGGTGTACTGGATCGGGCCCTTGCCGTCGATCGGCTCGCCCAGCGGGTTGACGACGCGGCCCAGCAGGCCCTTGCCGACCGGCACGTCGACGATCTCGCCGAGGCGGCGGACTTCGTCGCCTTCCTTGATCTCGGCGTCGGCGCCGAAGATCACGGCGCCGACATTGTCGCGCTCGAGGTTCAGGGCCATGCCCTTCACGCCGGCCTTCGGGAATTCGACCATTTCACCGGCTTGGACGTTGTCCAGGCCGTAGATGCGGGCGATACCGTCGCCGACCGACAGGACCTGACCGACGTCCGAAACGGCGGCTTCCTCGCCGAAGTTGGCGATCTGCGACTTGAGGATGGCCGAGATTTCGGCGGCGCGGATATCCATGGCTGGGTCGGGCTCTTTCTTGAGGCTCTCTGCGTACGTACGTTTTTGCGCGGTTATACGCTTAGGCGCGCTTGAGGGCGAATTTCAGGGAATCGAGCTTCGAGCGAACCGAAGCGTCGAACAGTCGGGAACCGACGCGCACCTTGACGCCGCCCAGGATGGACGGGTCGACGCGGGTCGAGATTTCGGGGGTCTGGCCGAGCGCGCTCGACACGGCGGCCGTGACGGCCTTCAGCTGGGCGGCGCTCAGCGGAGCGGCCGAGGTGACCTCGGCGGCGACCACGCCGCGGTGCTTGGCCGACAGGGCCACGAAGGCGTTGATCGCGCCGACCAGCTCGGCCGCACGGCCGTTGGTGGCGATCAGGCCCAGGAACTTGGCGGTCAGGATGTCGAAACCGGCCTTCACGGCGACGGCGGTCAGGCCCTTGGCCTTGTCCTCGGCCGAGAACGCGGGCGAGTCGATCAGACGGCGCAGGTCGGCGCTTTCGGCGACCAGACCCTTGAGGGTCTTCAGGTCGCTCTCGACCTTCGCCAGGTTGCCGCCTTCGATCGTCAGTTCGAACAGGGACTGCGCGTAACGCTGACCCGCATCCGTCGCCTTGGTTTCTTCCGCCACTTGTTCCGCCCGGTGTGCGTTGCAATCGCCGCGGAAAAGAAGCTGCCCCCTCTTCCCGGCTTAAAGACTTGATCGCGCTTGAGAAAAGCGCACGGGCGGCCCGCGCATTCACGCTGCCCTTCCCGAAGCCCGGCGCCTGATAACACGGGGTGTTCGCAGTCGCAACCAAGCCGAGGTGATCGTGTTCGGCCAAGTTCGCGAAAAAATGTGTTTATCCGTCAGACGTTGACGCGGCGGAACACGCCCGAGGCCGCGCCGGCCAGGATCCCGTCGGCGGTGCGCGCCTCGGCCTGGGCGAACACCAGGCTGCGCGTGGCCCGTTCGATCCAGCCGCGGGCGGAAAGATCCGCCTCAGCGTCGGCCCCGGCGTAATCGATGGTCAGCGACACCGGCGCCGTGTCGGCGCCCGCGGCCTGGCGCAAGGCGTCTTCGAGCTGGAGGGTCAGCGGCTGGGTCATGGCGTCGATCTAATCCTTGCGCGGACGAAGACGTAAAGGCGGAACCAAGAAAAAGGGCGGCGGAAGCGCTCCGCCGCCCTGTCAGGCGAATGGTCGAGGAAACAGCCAGAGAAGAGAAAGCCTCTGGGTACGCCTTACTAGGAATGAGAGATCAGGCGGCCTTGGCCGAGGCGTTGCAGCGCTCCAGCTCTTCGGCGGCCAGGGCCTTGGCGTCGCCGCCGAAGGCCGAGACCCGGCCGGCCTCTTTCGCCAGCGCCTTGCACGAGGCGACGCTGAGGGCCCGCGACGGGGCGGAGGTGGCGACGCAGGCCGCATCCTCGCAGACGAAGACCGCGCCGCCGGCGACGATCTTGGTCTTGGCGGAGACGGGCTTTTCCAAAGTGACCGCCAGGCGGCCATCGGCCAGGGCGGGGGCCGCGACGAACGCGGAAACGGACAGGGCGGCGACAGCCGCCAGGGCGCGGAGCTTCATGGACAAAGCCCTCCAGCTTCGGGGATGATGGAAAGATCGATGATCGCGGCGTAAGCTGTACTGGCCGCCCGGTCCCGTGGGATGTGGACGCCAGTTATCCCCACCGGCGCCGCGAAACCGAACTAAGCACTGCTTAGATATCAGCGTTCAGAAATCGCGCAAGCCGGTTTTTGTTCGCGTGCGCATATTTTATCGAAACTGAGATTTTCGGGCGGGGGCCTACGCCCTCTACAGCCCCAGGATGGAGTCGATCCGGCTTTCGGCCTTGGCGTGGATGGCGCGGTCCTGGACCATGCCTTCCATGCGGGCGTAGCGGCCGTCCTTGCCGGCCTGGCGGCGGATCCCGTCGGCGGTGACCAGCACCGGCGGCTTGCGCGCATCGGCCAGGCCGCCCAGCAGGGCGGCGAACACCGCGCCGACGGCGGCGGCCAGCACCGGCCCGGCCAGGTCGATGGCGCTTTCGCCGAAGATGGCGTGCAGCTGGCCCAGCAGGTGCTCGCGATTGACCTGTTGCGACAGGAAATGCAGCGACCAGGCCGCGATGCCCTGCACGACGCCGGCCGCGACCACGGCGACGATCACCCCCACGAGGCGGGGGCGCCAGAAGAGCCCGAGCAGGGCTCCCGTCAGGGCGAAGGCGACCATCAGGATCATGCGGCGGATCCTGAACCCCTCTGGTCAAGACGGAGTTAAGCCCCGCATGGACGCGAGTTAATCCGATGCGCGGATGACGCGAGCCGGAGACGGGGCCATATAAATGCGATCGGCGGCCGTGGGCCGCCCCACGAGGGAGCCTTCATGTCGCAGCTGCGTTCGCCGGCCCGCCTGGCCCTTGCCGCCGCCGCCCTGGCCGTGACCCTGGCCGGCTGCGGGATCAACACCATCCCCACCCAGGACGAGAAGACCAAGGCCGCCTGGGCCGAGGTGCAGAACCAGTACCAGCGCCGGTCGGACCTGATCCCCAACCTGGTGGCCACCGTGAAGGGCTACGCGGCCCAGGAGAAGGACGTCCTGACCTCGGTGACCCAGGCCCGCGCCAGCGCCACCCAGGTCAAGGTCGACGCCTCGACCATCACCGATCCGGCCGCCTTCCAGAAGTACGCCGCCGCCCAGGACCAGCTGACCGGGGTGCTCGGCCGGCTGATGGTGATCCAGGAGCAGTACCCCGACCTGAAGTCGAACCAGAACTTCCTGGCCCTGCAGAGCCAGCTGGAAGGCACCGAGAACCGCATCACCATCGCGCGGCGCGACTACAACGAGACCGCGCGGGTCTACAACACGTCCTTGCGCACCTTCCCGACCATCCTCTGGGCCAAGACCGTCTATGGCGGCCAGAAGCCGGCCCAGCTGTTCGAGGCCTCGGCCGCGGCCCAGACCGCCCCGACCGTCAGCTTCGACGCCCCCGCCGCGCCCGCCGCCCCGTCCCAGCCGGCCCCGGCGCACTAGGGTGACGGCGACGGCCCAACTCCTCCCCCGCCTGCGGGGGAGGGGGACCACGAAGTGGTGGAGGGGGCGAGACTGGGCGCCGCGCCCCGTCACTCGCCCCCTCCGTCACGCTGCGTATCCGCAGCGCGCCACCTCCCCCGCTTCGCGAGGGAGGAACTGGCTGGCCGCCCTCGCCTTCGGGTTCATCGCTCTTCTTGTCTGCACCGCCGCCTTCGCCGCCCCGACCTTCCCGCCGCTGAGCGGCCGGGTGGTCGACCAGGCCGGCATACTGTCGCCCGCCGCCGAGCAGCGGCTGACCGACGAGCTGGCGACGCTGGAGAAACAGACCGGCCGCCAGCTGGTGGTCGCCACCCTGTCCAGCCTGCAAGGCTACGAGATCGAGGACTACGGCTACCAGCTGGGCCGGGCCTGGGGGATCGGCGAGAAGGACAGGAACACCGGCGCCCTGCTGATCGTGGCGCCCAATGAGCGCAAGGTCCGCATCGAGGTCGGCTACGGCCTGGAGCCGGTTCTGACCGACGCCCTGTCCAGCGTCATCATCCAGAGCGCCATCCTGCCGCGCTTCAAGGCCGGCGACATGGAGGGCGGCATCGTCGCCGGGACCGACGCCATCGTAAAGCAGCTGTCGTTGCCCGACGGCGAGGCCAGGGCCCAGGTCGCCCAGGCGGCGGACGCCGAACGCCAGGACGACGGCGGCGGCGTGCCGGTCGTGGCGATCTTCATCGTCTTCATCGTCGTCGTCATGATCCTGCGCGGCATGTTCGGCCGCCGCCGGCGGCGCAGCGGCCTTGGCGCGGCGGTCGGCGAGGCCCTGCCCTGGATCCTGATCAACGCCCTGACCAGCGGCGGCGGCGGTCGCGGCGGCGGAGGCGGCGGCGGGTTCTCCGGCGGCGGCGGCTCGTTCGGCGGCGGCGGATCCTCGGGGAGCTGGTGATGAGCGACATTCTTTCCCGCCCCGACCAGCTGCGCATCGCGCAGGCCGTGCGCGCCGCCGAGGCCGGCACGATCGGCGAGATCCGCTGCGTGCTGGCCCCGCGCATCGAACCCGACCGTCCCGCGCCCATCCTGGCCTGGGCGGCGGGCGCGGCCCTGCTGCTGCCGGCCTTCGGCCTGCTGGCCGGCCTGCGCCCCGAGTGGCTGACCCGCCTGTTCGGCGGCTGGAGCGTCGGTCACGCCGCCGCCCAGGACGGCGCGATCCTGTCGGCCCTGCTGGTCTATCTGACCCTGCAGGCGGCCGTGTTCGCCCTGGCCACCGCCGTGCTGTCGATCCCGCCGCTGCGGGCGCGGCTGCCCACCGGCGAGAGCGACGCCGAACGCGTGCGGCGCGCGGCCCTGGACTACTTCCTGTCCAGCGACCTGAGGGCCACGCAAGGCCGCACCGGCGTGCTGATCTTCGCCGCCCTGGCCGAGCACCGCGTCGAGGTGCTGGCCGACGAGGGCATTCACGGCCTGGCGCCCAAGGACGCCTGGTCCGGCGTCGTCGCCGACCTCGTCGCGGGCCTCAAGGCCGGCCGGACCGCCGACGGCTTCATCGCCGCGGTCGGCCGCGCCGGCGCCATCCTGGCCGAGCACGCGCCGCGCGCCGGCGGCGAGGATCGCAACGAACTGTCCGACACCCCGACCATCCTGCGCTGAGCCTCACGCCTTACGCTTACGTGATCTTTCCCCCGGCGAATTTCCGGCCTACGGTGACGAAAATTCAAACTAACGTTTAAACAGGGAAGAAGCGCCATGCGCGAAGCGGTCATCGTCTCCTACGCCCGGACGGGCCTGGCCAAGTCCAATCGCGGCGGCTTCAACAACACCCACGGCGCGGCCATGGCCGGCCACGCCATCCAGCACGCCGTGTCGCGCGCCGGCCTCGACGGCCCGGAAGTGGAGGACGTGGTGCTGGGCTGCGGCGGCCCCGAAGGCGCCACCGGCATGAACGTGGCCCGCAACGCCGCCATCTGGGCCGGCCTGCCGGTGACCACCTCGGGCCAGACCGTCAACCGCTTCTGCTCGTCGGGCCTGCAAGCCATCGCGACCGCGGCCAACTACGTCCGCAACGACGGCGCGCCGGTGGCGATCGGCGGCGGCGTGGAGTCGATCTCGCTGGTGCAGGGCGGCGGCCACATGAACCGCTTCCACATCACCGAAGACAAGCTGATGAAGGAAAAGCCGGCCCTGTGGATGGCGATGATCGACACCGCCGACATCGTCGCCAAGCGCTACAACGTCAGCCGCGAATACCAGGACGAATACGCGCTGCGTAGCCAGCAGCGCATCGCCGCCGCCCAGGCCGCCGGCCTGTTCGCCGACGAGATCGTGCCGATGGCCACCAAGATGAAGGTGGTCAACAAGGAGACCAAGGAAGAGAGCCTGGTCGACTACGCCGTCACCAAGGACGAGTGCAATCGTCCCGAGACCACCCTCGAAGGCCTGGCCAAGCTTGAACCCGTCAAGGGTCCGGGCAACTTCATCACCGCCGGCAACGCCAGCCAGCTGTCGGACGGCGCGGCCGCCGTGGTGGTGATGGAGGCCAAGGAGGCCGCCCGCCGCAATCTCGAGCCGCTGGGCCTGTTCAAGGGCTTCGCCATCGCCGGCTGCGAGCCCGACGAAATGGGCATCGGCCCCGTGTTCGCCGTGCCGCGTCTGCTGGAACGCCACGGCCTGAAGGTCGACGACATCGATCTGTGGGAGCTGAACGAGGCTTTCGCCAGCCAGTGCCTCTACAGCCGCGACCGCCTGGGCATCGATCCGGAGAAGTACAACGTCAACGGCGGCTCGATCGCCATCGGCCACCCCTTCGGCATGACCGGCGCCCGCTGCGCCGGCCACCTGCTGCTGGAAGGCAAGCGCCGCAAGGCCAAGCTGGGCGTGGTGACCATGTGCATCGGCGGCGGGATGGGCGCCGCCGGCCTGTTCGAGATCTTCTGATCCCTCGCGCTTGGTCCTCGCCCTTCGACGCGCTCAGGGTGAGGACCAATGCCGGCGCCGAGCCGCAGTCGAAACCCTCATCCTGAGCCTGTCGAAGGACGAGGGTTTCGCCCCTAGCGACGCTCGAAGGTCGCCGCGAACTTGGGATTGAAGATCTGGAACTCGCCCTCCGGCGTGATCACCAGGCCGGTGATGCTGCGCTTCAGGGCTTCCTGCCGCTCCCAGCCCCAGACCTCGAGGGTGACGGTCAGCCCGCCCTCTTCCTGGGTCACTTCCTTGCTGTCGTAGTCCACCACCCGGCCCTGCCAGACGATCTCGCCGCCGGACACGATCAGCTCGACGGACGGATCGCCGGCCTCGCGCCAACGGCCCTGCATCGGCTTGGGAAAGGGCGCGCGCCGGTCGGTCTTGCCCAGTTCGCCGAGGGCGGGATCAGCTGGGGCCGCGAAGGCCGGCGCCGCATGGGCGCTGGTCCCAGCCAGGGCCAGGACCAGGGAAATCGCCAGGGACAGCCGACGCATACGCTCTACTCCGTTTCACTCGCCCGCCACGAGACGGAAACGGCGGGCTCAATTCAAGCCCGAAATCTACAGACCCAGATCCTTCCGCACGAAACGATAGGTCTCGCGCCGCTCGCAGGCGCAGGCCTTCATCTGGCCGTCGGGCGTCCACCAGACCAGCAGCGGATAGGCGAAGTTGACGCCGTTCTTCTTGAGCAGCGGAACCAGGTCCTCGACCGACTTGCGGCCAGCCTCGATGACGGCGGTGCGGGCGATGTCGCCGTCGGCGGGCTTGAGGCCCGGGGCCGTCCAGGCGTCGACGGGGGTGGCGTCCCACTTTTCCGACAGTTCCCACGAGCGGTTGAGCCACAGCTCGGCCACCGTCGCGCGCTCGACCGGCGTCGACTTCGGCACGCCGTTGCGGTCGGCGCGGGCGATCTCGATCAGGCGGGTGTCGACCCCGGCCTTGTGCAGGCCCGGGTACTCTTCCTTCTTGAAGCGGACGCAGTCGGGGCAGGTGCGGAAGCTGATCATGTAGAGCTTGGGGCCCTTCAGGCCCGGCGACACCCAGCCCGAGCCTTCGAGGATCCTGGCGATCTCGGCCTGGTTCTTGGTGATGGTCTTGGGCCGCCAGCGCAGCTCGAAGTTCCACCACGCCCACCAGCCGGCGCCGATCACCACGACCACGGCGGCGAGGCCGGCCCACAGCTTCCAGTTCTTCATCTCGACCGATCCTCTCGGGATTGTTCCCCTGGTGATAGGACGCCCCGCGCGCCCCGGCGACGGCAAAATTCCTGAAAGCCGCTTGAGGCCCGCGCGGGGGACTCTAGATTGGCGCGATGTCTACGCCACAGGCGCCCGGGGGCGCCGCCTCCCTCGAAATCGACCTGGCCGACGAGGCCGCGACCAAGGCGCTGGGCGCGAGCCTGGCCGCCGTGCTGTTCCCCGGCGCGGCCCTGTGCCTGTACGGCCCGCTCGGCGCGGGCAAGTCGACCCTGGCCCGGGCCCTGGTACGCGCCCTGACCTCGCCCGAGGAAGAGGTGCCCAGCCCGACCTTCACCCTGGTGCAGTTCTACGAGGCGGCCGAGTTCCCCCTGGCCCATTTCGACCTCTATCGCCTGGAGGACCCGGACGAGGCCTACGAGATCGGCCTGCTCGAGGCGCTGGAGGACGGCGCGGCCCTGATCGAGTGGCCCCAGCGCCTGGAGGGCCGCCTGCCCCCGCACCGACTCGATGTAGAGATTTCGCCTGTTCTGGACGATACGGCTGGCGAAGCGCGCCGCGTCCGCATCACCCCCTTCGGCGCCTTCAAGGAACGCAAGCTTGAGCTCTGACCGCGAGACCCTGAAGGCCGACTTCCTGGCCCGTAACGGCTATGGCGACGTACGCCGCCAGCCGCTGGGCGGCGACGCCTCGACCCGTTCGTACGAGCGCCTGTATCGCGGCGAGGCGACCTTCATCTTCATGGACCAGCCGCCGGCCCTGGAGACCGCCCCCTGCCCGCCCGGCGCCACGCCCGACGAGCGCCGCGCGCTGGGCTTCAACGCCGCCTATCGCCTGGCCGCCGGCCGGGTGGACGCCTTCGTGGCCGTGGCCGGCTGGCTGCGGGCCCAAGGCCTTTCCGCCCCCGAGGTGCTGGCCGCCGAGCCGGCCCTGGGCCTGGCCGTGCTGGAAGACCTGGGCGACGACCTCTACGCCACCGTGATCGCCAACGGCGGCGACGAGCCCCTGATGTACGACGCCGCCGTCGACGCCCTGGTCGCCCTGCACGCGGCCAGGCCCCCAGCGGTGCTGGAGGCCGGCGGCTCGACCTGGCCGCTGCTGACCTATGACGACCTGGCGCTGCAGATGGCCCAGGACCTGTTCGTCGAGTGGCTGCCCAAGCTGAAGCCGGTTACCTTCGACGCCGCGGCCCTCGCCGACTGGCAGGCGCTGTGGACGCCGATCCGCGCCCGCGCCGAGGCCGGCGCCAGCGTCTTCTGCCACCGCGACTATCACGCCGAGAACCTGCTGTGGCTGCCGGCTCGCGAGGGCCCGGCCCGCGTCGGCCTGATCGACTTCCAGGACGCCGTGGTCGCCCACCCGGCCTGGGACTTCTCTATGCTGCTGCACGACGCCCGCCGCGACGTGTCGCCGCAGATCGAGCAGCGCGGCCTCGACCGCTACCTGGCCGCCCGGCCGGACCTGGATCGCACGCAGTTCCTGGCCGACTATCACGCGTTGGGGGCGCTCAACATCGCCCGCATCCTCGGCATCTTCGCGCGCCTGGTCACCCGCGACGGCAAGCCCAAGTACGAGAGCTTCATGCCGCGCCTGTGGCGCTATCTCGACAGCTGCCTGGCCGATCCGGCGCTGGCGGGGCTGAAGTCCTGGTTCGACGCCCACGTCCCGGCGGAGGCCCGCGCATGACCTCTCCGAAGAAAGCGATGGTCCTGGCCGCCGGCCTGGGCACCCGGATGCGCCCGCTGACCAACGACCGGCCCAAGGCGCTGGTCGAGGTCGCCGGCCGCACCCTGATCGACCACATGCTCGACCGTCTGGCCGAAGCGGGCGTCGAGACGGCCGTGGTCAACGTCCACGCCTTCGCCGACCGCCTGGAAGCCCACCTGAAGACCCGCACGGGCGCGCCTGCGATCGTCATCTCCGACGAGCGCGGCGAACTGCTCGAAACCGGCGGCGGCCTGCGCAAGGCTCGGCCGCTGCTGGGCGAGGATCCGGTGTTCGTCGCCAATATCGACTCAGTGTGGACCGAGGATGGCGCCCCCGCGATCGAGACCCTGGCCAAGGCCTGGGATCCGGAAAAGATGGACGTCTGCCTGCTGCTGGCGCGGCTGGACCGCACCCTGGGCTTCGACGGGGCCGGCGACTTCTTCATGGCGGGCGACGGCGCCCTGACCTTCCGGGGCGAGGCCGCCAGCGCGCCTTTCGCCTATATGGGCGTGCACATCTGCAAGCCGGGCCTGGTCGACGACGGCCCCGACGGCGCGTTCTCGCTGGCGACCATCTGGCGCAGGCTGGCGCCGCTGGGCCGCGTGCACGGCGTGGTGATGGACGGCTTCTGGATGCATGTCGGCGATCCCGGCGCGCGCGACGAGGCCGAGGCGAAGCTGGCGCAATGAGCGGCCCGGCCGGCTCCGGCTGGTTCTCGATCCCAGCCCACCGGCCGTTCGTCGACGACGTGGCCGCCGGCCTCGTGGAGCGCCTTTCGCACCTGGGCCCCGACGCCCTGTCGCACGCCACCCTGCTGACCCCCACCCGGCGCGGCGCACGAGCTCTGGCCGACGCCTTCCTGGCGGTGAACGGCGGGCGGGCCGTGCTGCTGCCGCAGATCCGCCCGCTGGGCGACCTTGACGAGGGCGAGCCGCCGTTCGAGCCGGGCGACCTGGCGCTGGACCTGCCCCCGGCCGTCTCGGGTCGCCGCCGCCGGTTCGAGCTGGCGCGGCTGGTGCACGACAACGCCTCGCTGCTCGACAGCCCGCCCAGCGCCGGCCAGGCCCTGGAGATGGCCAAGGCCGTGTCCGACCTGCTCGACAGCTGCCAGATCGAGGAGGTGCCGATCATCGAGCGCCTCGATGGTCTGGCCGACGGGGACCTGGCCGCCCACTGGCAGGTCTCGGCCCGCTTCATCCGGGCCATGGTCGAGGGCTGGTCCTCCCGTCTGCAAGACCTCCAGATGATGGACGTCAGCGCCCGTCGCGTCGCCCTGCTGCGGGAACTGGCCAAGCAGTGGATGGCCAATCCGCCGCCGGGCGTGCTGGTCGCCGCCGGCTCGACCGGCACCGCGCCGGCCACCGCCGACCTGCTGATCGCCGTCGCCAATGCGCCGCAGGGCTGCGTTGTGCTGCCGGGCCTGGACGAAGACCTGGCCGGCGAGGCCTGGGACCAGGTCGGCGAGCAGCACCCCCAGGGGGCCATGCGCCGACTTCTCCACCGTGCGGGCGTCGATCGCGGCGTCGTCCGCCGCTGGCGCAACGAGGCCGACAGCCGCGGCCGCTGGCGCCGCCGCCTGGTCAACGAGGCCCTGCGCCCGGCCGAGGCCACCGCCGACTGGCTGGCCCAGATCGCCAAGCTGCGGGCGGAGTCCGCCAGAGTCGACCCGATCGCCGAGGGCCTGTCGGGCCTGTCCCTCGTCAACGCCTCGGGCGAGGAAGAGGCCGCCCTGGCCTGCGCCCTGCTGCTGCGCGAGGCGCTGGAGACCCCGGGCAAGACCGCCGCCCTCGTCACCCCCGACCAGCAGCTGGCCCGCCGGGCGGGTCTCTATCTGGCCCGCTGGGGCGTCGTGCCCGACAGCTCGGCCGGCGCGCCGCTGGCGGCCTCGGCCCCGGCGGTGCTGGCCCGCAAGCTGGCCGCCCTGGTGCTGGCCCCGCTGGATCCCGTCGGCCTGCTGTCGGTGGCCAAGCACCCGCTGCTGAAGGCCGACGAGGCCGCCCGGACGCTGGAGCTCAAGGGCCTGCGCGGCCCCGCGCCGGTGGACGCCGCCGCCCTGGAACGCCGGATCGCCGAACACCCCGAGGCCCAGGACCTGGCCCGCCGCATCCACGCCGCCGTCGAGATCGCCTGCGCCCCCTATGCCGCCGGTCCCGTCGCCCCGCCGCACCTGGCCGCCGAAGCGCTGGCGAAAGCGCTGGAAAGCCTGGTCGAGCCGTCACAGCTGTGGGCCGGTTCGGGCGGCGAGGCGCTGGCGGCGCTGGTCTCGGCGCTGATCGACGACGGCCAGGCCCTGCCGCCGACCAATCCGCTGGGCTTCCTCGACCTGCTGGGCCGGCTGGTCGACGAGGAGACCCTGCGCGTCGGCGGCGCCACCCATCCGCAGCTGCGCATGCTGGGCGCCATCGAGGCCCGTCTCGTCCGCGCCGACCGCCTGATCCTGGCGGGGCTGGAGGAAGGCGTCTGGCCGCAGGCCGCGCCGATCGACCCGTTCCTGTCGCGGCCGATGCGCGGCAAGCTCGGCCTGCCGCCGCCCGAGCGGAAGATCGGCCTGACCGCCCACGACTTCGCCCAGGCCGCCAGCGCCCCCGACGTGATCCTGGTGCACAGCCAGCGTCGCGGCGGCGCGCCGGCCGTCGAGAGCCGCTGGCTGTGGCGGATGAAGACCCTGGCGCGCGGCGCGGGCCTCTCCCTGACCGAGCGCTCCGACGTGCTGGACTGGGCCCGCGCCCTGGACGCACCCGGCCCTTACGCCCCGGTCAAGCGGCCCGCCCCCTGCCCGCCGGTCGAGGACCGCCCGCGCAGGATGGCCGTCACCCGCGTCGAGGCCCTGACCCGCGATCCCTATTCGGTGTGGGCGCGCGACATCCTCAAGCTCTATCCCCTCGACCGTCCGGACGAGCCGGTGGAGGCGCGGGCGCGCGGCACGGCGATCCACGCGGCGTTCGAGGTGTTCGCCTTGACCTATCCCGACGCCCTGCCGGCCGATGGCGCGGAGATATTCGAGGGCCTCTACATCGCCGAACTGGTCGCCGCCGGCATGCCGCCCTCGGCCCTGGCGCGTGAACGCGCCCTGGCCCGCGAAGCCGCCCTGTGGGTCATGGAGCTGGAGGCCCGCCGCCGCGCGGGGGCGCAGAAGATCGTGGTCGAGGCCGCCGGCGAGATCGCCTTCCAGGTCGACGGCCGGCCCTTCACCCTGACGGCCAAGACCGACCGCATCGAGCCCACCCGCGACGGCGACGCCGCCCACATCCTCGACTACAAGACCGGCGCGGCCCCCAGCCAGAAGCAGGTCGACACCGGCTTCTCGCCGCAGCTGACCCTGACGGCCGCCATCCTGCAGAACGGCGGCTTCAAGGACATCGGCCCGCGCGCGCCGGGCGACCTGACCTATGTGCGCGTCACCGGCCGCCGCCCGGCCGGCGA
This sequence comes from Caulobacter endophyticus, assembly GCF_029543245.1. Classification (GTDB taxonomy): domain Bacteria; phylum Pseudomonadota; class Alphaproteobacteria; order Caulobacterales; family Caulobacteraceae; genus Caulobacter; species Caulobacter endophyticus_A. The sequence continues at coordinate 110,922 of NZ_JARQWV010000005.1, read as the reverse complement.
GGAACAGACCCGCGCCGCCGCCGGCCCCGAAAGCGAGGAGGCCGCCCGCAAGGCCTTCGACGGCCTCGTGGAGCTGATCCGCAAGTACGACGATCCCGACCGTCCCTACCTGTCGCGCACCGCGCCGCAGTTCGTGCACGACCATGCCGGCGACTACGGCCACCTGGCCCGGGTGTTCGAGTGGTCGACCAGCGGCGACGAGGGGGACGGGGAATGAGGGCGCTGGACCTGGCGCGACACGGCAATCTCCTCCCCCGTGGACCGGGGGAGGGGGACCACGAAGTGGTGGAGGGGGCGAGACTGGGCGGGGCCGCGTCCGGCGCGCGCTCGACCTGGCCCTCCCCCCCCCGCCCGGCCGCGGTGGCCCGCGCCCGGCGGCCCCCGCCGCGCGCCCGGCCCCGAGACTGGGCGGGGCAGCGGCGGTCGCCCCCTCCGTCACGCTGCGTATTCGCAGCGCGCCACCTCCCCCGCTTTGCGGGGGAGGAGTTCGCCCATGACCGTCCTCGACCCCCAACGCCTCGCCGCTGACCCCGCCATCTCGGCCTTCGTCACGGCCAACGCCGGTTCGGGCAAGACCAAGACCCTGATCGACCGGGTCGCGCGCCTGCTGCTGGGCGGCGCCGAGCCGGCGGCGATCCTGTGCGTGACCTACACCAAGGCCGCCGCCGCCGAGATGCAGCACCGGCTGTTCGACCGCCTGGGCAAGTGGTGCGTCACGCCCGACGAGGCCCTGCGCGCCGAGATCGCGGGTCTGGTCGACCGCCCGGAAAGCGACTTCGACGCCCTGGCCCTGTCGAAGGCCCGCAGCCTGTTCGCCAAGGCGCTGGAGACGCCCGGCGGCCTGAAGATCCAGACCATCCACGCCTTCTGCGAGAAGCTGCTGCGGCGTTTTCCGATCGAGGCCGGCGTCTCGCCAGGCTTCGAGGTGATGGACGACGGCGCTTCGGCCGCCGTGGCCCAGGCCGCCCTGCACAAGCTGGCCGCCTTCGTCACCGCCACCGACAACGAATTCTCCCAGGCCTATGCCCGCTTCTCGGTGGCGCTGGACTTCGCCTCGTTCGAGGCGATGTTCGCCACCTTCGAGCACCAGCGCGCCAACATCGCCGCCTATCTCGACCGCGCCGGCGGCCTGGAGGGCGTGATCGCCGACATCTGGCAAGCCTGCGGCTTTCCCGAGCCGACCACCGCCGAAGAGATCGCCGCCCAGGCCATGGACGACCTGGATCCGGTGTTCTGGCGCTCGGTCGCCGACGTGCTGTCGGGCGGCGGCAAGACCGACATCAAGTGCGCCGACCAGATGCGGGCGGTGGCGACCAATCCCGCCGCCACGCTCGACGACGCCCTGGCCGTGCTGTTCACCGAGAAGGGCGTCGGCACGCCGGCGACCTGGGTCGGCAAGACCTCGGGCCTGAAAAGCCGCGAGGACCTGCGCGAGCAGCTGCTGGCCGAGCAGGAGCGCCTGGAGGAGGCCCGTGAGTTCCTCCGCGCCGCCAAGGTGGCCGAGGACAGCGTCGCGGCCATGCGGCTGGCGGCGCTCTATCTGGCCGAGTTCATCGCGCAGAAGCAGGCCCATGGCGCGCTCGACTTCTCCGACCTGATCGAGAAGACCCGCGACCTGCTGACCCGCAAGGTCGACGCGGCCTGGGTGCTCTACAAGCTGGACGGCGGGGTATCCCACATCCTGCTGGACGAGGCCCAGGACACCGCCCCCGAGCAGTGGGAGATCCTGTCGGCCCTGACCGAGGACTTCTTCGCCGGGGCCGGGGCGCCGGGCCGCGACGGCAAGGCCGCCGACGGCCGCACCCTGTTCATCGTCGGCGACGAGAAGCAGTCGATCTATTCGTTCCAGGGCGCCCAGCCCGAGCGGCTGCTGATCGAGACGCAACAGTACATCGCCCGCATCGAGGCCGTCGGCCGGGTGGGGCGGGCCGTGCCGCTGTCGACTTCGTACCGCTCGACACGCCAGGTGCTGGATTTCGTCGACGCCCTGTTCGAGGCGCCCGACGCCCGGCTGGGCCTGGCCCCCACGGGCGAGGACATCCCCGCCCACGTGGCCTTCCGCAAGGACCATCCGGGCTGCGTCGACCTGTGGCCGCTGGAGCGCGAACCGGTCGCCGCCGAGCGGGAGGCCTGGGACGCGCCGCTCGACGTCGAGACCGAGCAGGGCGCCAACCGCCGCCTGGCCGAAAAGATCGCCGCCGAGATCAAGGCCCTGGTCGAGCGCGGCGACGCGGTGTTCGACAAGGACGCCCGCGTCTGGCGCCCCGCCCACTACGGCGACGTGCTGGTGCTGGTGCGGCGGCGCAAGGCGCTGTTCGAGGAGGTGCTGCGGGCGCTGAAGCGGCGTGGCGTGCCGGTGGCCGGCGCCGACCGGCTGTCGCTGTCGGCCCACATCGTGTTCGACGACCTCCTGGCGCTGGGCCGCTTCTGCCTGTTCCCGGACGATGATCTGACGCTGGCGGCGCTGCTCAAGAGCCCGTTCTGCGCCCTGACCGACGATGATCTCTACGCCCTGGCCAAAGGGCGGAAAGGAACGCTGTGGGGCGTGCTGTCGGCGCGGGCCGACGAGCGTCCGGCCTGGCGCGAGGCCCACGCCCTGCTGGACTGGGCGCTGACCGCCCGCCGTCGTCGTCAGCCTTACGAATTCTACGCCCTGTTCCTGGGCAAGCTCGACGCCAACCACGTCAGCAACCGCGCCCGCGCCCTCACCCGCCTGGGCGAGGAGGCCGCCGACGCCCTGGACGAGTTCCTGGCCCAGATCACCAACGCCGAGGCCCGCGGCGTGCGCGACCTGGAGACCCTGGTGGCCGAGTTCGCCGCGCTGGACATCGTCGTCAAGCGCGAGATGGAGGGCGTGCGCCGGCAGGTGCGGGTGATGACCGCCCACGGCGCCAAGGGCCTGGAGGCGCCGATCGTCTTCCTGCCCGAAACGACGATGAAGGGCGGGGCGCGCGGCTCGCCGCTGCTGGCCACCGCGGACAAGGGCTTCCTGTGGTGCGCCTCGGGCAAGCAGGACTGCGAGGCCTCGGCGGCGGCGCGGAAACTGCGCGAAGACAAGGCCCAGCAGGAGGCTTACCGCCTGCTCTATGTGGGCCTGACGCGGGCGCGGGATCGTCTGGTGCTGTGCGGCCGCATCGACGCGCGGACCAAGGACGAAAACGTCGGCGGCTGGTACGCCGCCGCCCGCGCCGCCTTCGCCCATCCCAAGGTCGAGGGTGACGTGCGGACGATCGACGAGGAGACCGGGGTGCTGCGCTACGGCCCCGATCCCCTGCCCGCCCCCCCGGCCGCCGAGCTGGTCGAGACGCCGCCCGCCCCCCTGCCCGACTGGGCCCGGCGGGCTGCGGATCCCGTCTCGGCCGGCGCCCGCTGGGCCGCGCCCTCGGCGCTGGAGGCCGAGGAGGAGGCGGTCGGCTCGGCGCCTTCCCCCTTGGCGAAGATCGAGGGCCTGGGCCGCTATCGCCGGGGCGAGATCATCCACCGGCTGCTGCAGCTGCTGCCCGATATCGTCCCGGCCGGGCGACGGGCCGCGGCCGCGCGCCTGCTGGCCGCCGAGCGCGACCTGACCGACGCCCAGCGCACCGAGATGACCGCCGCCGCCTTCGGCGTGCTGGAGGACGACCGCTTCGCCGCCGTGTTCGGCCCCGGCTCTCGCGCCGAAGCCTCGCTGGCCGGGGCCGCCGCGGCCCTGCCGGCGGGCATGGCGATCTCGGGCCGGGTCGACCGACTGGTGGTCGATCCCGAGCGGGTGCTGGTGGTCGACTACAAGACCAACCGCCCCTCGCCCGACCGCATCGAGGACGCCGATCCGGCCTATCTGTCGCAGATGGCGGTCTATGCGGCGGTGCTGGCCGAGATCTTCCCGGGCCGCCGAATCGAGGCGGCGATCGTGTGGACGGACGGTCCCAAACTGATGGTCGTTCCAGAAAACGTGCGGGCCGCGGCGCTTTCGCGCCTCTTCTGAGTTATTGCCGGACGCGTCCCCCGCGCCTACATCTTCGATCAAGAGGCGGTCGCAACCGCCACTGTTATCAATTTAGCGCGACGATCCCCCCGACCCGCCGCGCCAGCCAGGAGCCAGACCATGAGCACCGTTGCGGTGACCGACGCCACCTTCGAACAAGACGTCCTGCAAGCCGAGGGCCCCGTGCTCGTCGACTTCTGGGCCACGTGGTGCGGCCCGTGCAAGCAGATCGCCCCGGCCCTGGAGCAGATCTCCGAAGAGCTCGCCGACCAGGTCGTGGTCGCCAAGATCGACATCGACGAGAACCAGATGACCCCCGCCCGCTACGGCGTGCGCGGCATCCCGACGATGATGCTGTTCCGCGGCGGCCAGATGACCTCGATGAAGGTCGGCGCCATGCCCAAGAGCAAGATCGTCGAGTGGCTGGCCGAAGCCGGCGTCAAGCAGACCGCCTAAGCGCGGCCTCGCCTCGAAAAGAAGAAGCCCCGGTCTTTCGGCCGGGGCTTTTTGTTGCTCGAAACCCGCTCGGCCTCAGCCGCCCTTGACGATTTCCGGCAGCGACTTGCCGCTGACATTGGTGCGGGCCGCGCCGCAGACCTGGGTGGCCACGGCGCGGGCCGTGGCGTCGGTGCGCCGCAGCTTCTGGTCGTGGCCGCCGATCAGGCTGAAGCCCTCGTCATAGACGCGCACGGCGTTGATCTGCTCGCCGGTGCGGCCGCAGTCGATCCGCGAGGAGATCTCGGTGTAGCTCGACTTGTCCTCCGGCCACACGAAGTAGCGGACGAGCGCGACCTTGCCCTGGCGCTGGATCGAGCCGACGTCCACGGCAAGGTTCTGGCGGCCGGCGGGCGCGGGGCGAATGTTGCGCCGCTCCGGGCTGTAGAGCCCCGCCGGGTAGGTCATGCTGACGCCGCCATCGGAAAGGGCGCTGATCGGCAGCTGAACCGACATGTTGGTGATCTTGCTGACCCGCCAGTCCTGCTGGGGCCATTCCTGGGCCGCGGCCGGGGCGACGAACGACAGGGCGGCCAGGCCCGCGAGGATCATCTTCATGGGGTCACTTCCTCCAACGCTTTTGGCGACGCTAGGCCCTCAACCTTGAGTGCGCAACACCCTCGGCAAGGTTGCGACACCTAGAAGCCCCGCAATTCCCCCCAGGTCTCGAAATCATCCCGCCGTGAGCGCCACTGGTTCACCGGCGCGGCCTCGTCGGCGACGCCCAGCGCCATGCCGGAAAACACCATGTGGTCGTCGGGCAGCCCAAGGAATTCGGCGGAGAGGGCGCCATAGGCCGACCAGAACTCCTGGGCGCAGGTGGCCAGGCCCGCTTCGGTGGCCAGCAGCATCACCGTCTGCATGTACATGCCCAGGTCCGACCACTGCGGCGGACCCAGCTTGCGGTCGATGGAGAAGAACAGGCCCACCGGCGCCCCGAAGAACTCGGCGTTGCGGGCGAACTGCTTGAGACGGCCGATCTTGTCCTCGCGGGGAATTTCCAGCGCCCCGTAGAGGTCCTCGCCGACCTGAAAGCGGCGGGTGCGGAACGGCTCCCAGAGGTTGGCCGGATAGACCGCGTACTGCGCCTCGTCGGGCGAGCCCAGGCGAGCGGCGACCTTGGCCTTGAACTCGGCGAGCACGTCACCGGCAATGGCGTGCACCCGCCAGGGCTGGAGATTGCCGCCGGAGGGCGCGCGGGCGGCGGCCTCGAGGATGGCCCGCACCGTTTCTCCCGAGACCGGGTCGGGCTTGAACGCCCGCGCCGAGAACCGCGCGGCGACGGCCTGCGACACGGTCACTGAATCTGGCATCAAGGCCTCCCTAACCAACGCACCCTATCGGCTGTCTTCCTCGTTGGTTAGCATCCGGCCGCAAGGTCAAGGCAAGGGGCGCCCAAGTTTTGAAAGTTCTGCTGCGCAACATCTTCCTGGCGCTGTTCATCGTGCTGGTGGCCGGGCCGATCCTGGCGGTGCTGATCTATCGCTTCGTGCCGGTGCCCGCGACGCCGCTGATGGTCATTCGCGCCGTCGAGGGCAAGGGCTGGGACCACCGCTGGCGGCCGCTGAGCAAGGTCTCGCCCAGCCTGCCGCGCGCCCTGATCGCCGCCGAGGACGCCCGCTTCTGCGAGCACCACGGCTTCGACGTCGAGGCCCTGCAGAAGGCCTATGAGAACAACGAGAAGGGCAAGAAGGTGCGCGGCGGCTCGACCATCAGCCAGCAGACCGCCAAGAACGTCTTCCTGTGGCCGGACCGCTCGTACCTGCGCAAGGGCCTGGAAGCCTGGTTCACGGTGCTGATCGAAGTGGGCTGGGGCAAGCAGCGGATCATGGAGGTCTATCTGAACTCCATCGAGTTCGGCCCCGGCATCTATGGCGCGGAAGCCGCCGCCCAGCGCTATTTCGGCGTCAGCGCCGCCAAGCTGACCCCGGCCCAGTCGGCCAGGCTGGCGGCGATCCTGCCCAGCCCCCTGAAGTGGAAGGCGGTCAAGCCCGGCCGCTACGTCCAGAAGCGCTCGCGGCGGATCGGCGCCGCCTCGGGCACGGTGCGCCGCGACGGCCTGGCTGCCTGCGTGATCTGAGGAACCGCCCCTTATCCTTCGACGGGCTCAGGATGAGGGCGACTGAACGACATTCGAAAACTTCTTCCTGAGCCTGTCGAAGGACGAGGGTTTCGCGCAACGGGAGGAAACGACAATGGCCACAGCGCCCGGTCCCACGCTGGAGACCGCCCGCCTGATCCTGCGCCCGACCGCCGCCGAGGACCTCGACGGCTGGGCCGAATTGATGGGCGACGCCGACGCCGCCCAGTACATCGGCGGCTATCAGACCCGCGAGGCCGCCTGGCGGGGCATGGCCTGCATGGCCGGCTCGTGGGCGATCAACGGTTTCGGCATGTTCTCGCTGATCGCCAAGGACACCGGGCAATGGGTGGGCCGCATCGGCCCCTGGCGCCCGGAAGGCTGGCCCGGCACGGAGGTCGGCTGGGGCCTGCTGCGCAGCGCCTGGGGCAAGGGCTATGCGGTGGAAGCCGCCACGGCCGCCGTCGACTGGGCCTTCGACCACCTGGGCTGGGACGAGGTGATCCACTGCATCCACCCCGAAAACACGCCGTCCCAGCAGGTGGCCGTGCGACTGGGGGCGAAAAACCGGGGACCGCATCCGCTGCCCGCGCCGTACCAGGATCTGCCCAACGAGGTGTGGGGGCAGACCCGCGCGGAGTGGAAGGGGCGGGGCTAAAGACCCTCTCCCTGAAGGGAGAGGTGTCGGCGAAGCCGACGGAGAGGGGTGTGCTTGCGAAACAAGCCGCCTCTCGGGAAGCTGAAAACGTCCCCCCTCCGGCCCTCCGGGCCACCTCCCCCAGAGGGGGAGGATCTATTGGCCCCCCTAAACCTTCGGCCGCCAGTCCTCCGGCGCCAGTTCGAAGCCCTCGAAGCGGAAGCCCGGCGCCACGGTGCAGCCGACCAGGGTCCAGGCCCCCAGCGACACCGCCGTCTGCCACCAGCCGACCGGCACCACCACCTGCGGGCGGCAGCCGGCGCGCAGGTCCGGGCCCAGCGTGTGGGGCGTGGCGCCGACGCCATCGGGGGGCGACAGGGTCAGGCGGATCGGGGCGCCGGCATACCAGTGCCAGACCTCGACCGCGTCAATGCGGTGCCAGGCCGACATCTGCTCGGCCTCCAGCAGGTAGTAGATCGCCGTCGAGGCCGGACGACCGTCGGGGCCGGGGGCGTCCTCGAACATCCGCACGTACCAGCCGCCCTCGGGGTGGGGCGCCATGCCCAGCAGGCGCACAATCTCCTTGGCGCCCAGATCGCCCGAAATCCCCGCAACGCTCATCGTACTCATCCCTTGAAACTGTCCTTGGCCGCGCGGATCTCGGCGAAGGCCTGGGCGGGCGCGAGGCCCGGCCGCAGCGCCGGGGCGCGCAGGAACGGATTGGTGGCCTTCTCCAGGCCGATGGTGGTGGGCACGGTGGCCTCGCCGCGCTCGCGGGCGGCGAACACCTGCTCGGTGCGGGCCTTCAGGGCCGGATCGCTGTCGACCGACAGGGCGAAGCGGGCGTTCGACGCAGTGTATTCGTGGGCGCAGTAGACGGTGGTGTCGTCGGGCAGGTCGGCCAGTCGCGACAGCGAGGCCCACATCTGCTCGGGATCGCCCTCGAACATCCTGCCGCAGCCCAAGGCGAACAGGGTGTCGCCGACGAAGGCCACGCCGTCCTCGGCGTCGTGATAGGCCACGTGGCCCAGGGTATGGCCGCCGCTGTCGATGACGATGAACTTCGTCTCGCCCAGTTCGACCACGTCGCCGCCGGCCACCACGCGATCCAGGGGCGCGATGCGGGTCACCTCCTGCGGGCCGACGATGGTCGCGCCGGTGGCGGCCTTGACCGCCTCGTTGCCGCCGGCGTGATCGGGGTGCCAGTGGGTGTTGAGGATGAAGTCGAGCCCCCAGCCCAGCTTCTCCAGCTGCATCAGTATGGCGTCGGCCTCCGGCGTGTCGATGCAGGCGGTCTTGCCGCTCGCCACGTCGCGCACGAGAAAGCCGTAATTGTCGGAGAGGCAGGGAAACTGGTGGATTTGCAGCGGCATGCGAGCAGCCTCGGTCACGGACGGGGGTTGGCGGGCGTGACGCGGAGGATTCGCCCGCCTACATAGATGGCCTCGACGCCACGGAGAGACAATGCGCCGCGACGTGCTCGACCTCAGAGCCTTCTATGCCGCCCCGCTGGGCCGGGTGGCGCGGGAGATGCTCGGCCGCAAGGTGGCCGAGGCCTGGGGCGACGCCAATGGCCTGGACGTGCTGGGCCTGGGCTACGCCACGCCCTTCCTCGACGAATGCCGCGCCAAGGCCCGCCGGGTGGTGGCCGCCATGCCCGCCACGCAAGGCGTCGAGGTCTGGCCGGTGGGCGAGCGCAACCAGGCCGCCCTGGTCGAAGAAACCGCCCTGCCCTTTCCCAACGCCATGTTCGACCGGATCCTGGCCGTCCACGCGCTGGAGGAGGCCGACGACCCTTCCGCCGTGCTGCGCGAACTGTGGCGGGTGATGGCGCCGTCGGGCCGCTTGATCGTCGCGGTGGCCTCGCGCGACGGCGTCTGGGCCCGCGCCGAGGGCACGCCCTTCGGCCACGGCCGTCCGTTCAGCCGCAGCCAGTTGGAGAACCTGCTGCGCGAAGCCGACCTGGAGCCCGCCGGCTGGACCCGGGCGCTCTATGCGCCGCCGGCCGGCTTCACCGTCGGCTGGGCCGAGGGCTTCGAACAGGTCGGCGCGCGCCTTTGGCCGCGCTTCGCGGGCCTGATCCTGATGGAAGCGGTCAAGCAGACCTTCGCGGTCAAGCCGCGCGGCACGCGGGCCCGGGCGCGGGTGTTCGCGCCGGTCATGCCCCCCGTCCCGGCGGGCGTGGCGCCTGTTCGAAAGGCGCCGGGAACCGTAAGGACCGGAATACTATTGGAAGCTGTGGCGCCAGGGCCTAGCCTTGAGTCGCCGACCAAGCCGTAAACCGGCCGCGTAAAGGGGAATTCGCGCCATGAAGATGATCGTCGCCGTTATCAAGCCCAGCCGCCTGGACGCCGTGCTCGAGGCGGTCACCGAGGCGGGCGCTTCGGGCCTGACGGTGACCGAGGTGCGCGGCTACGGCCGCCAGAAGGGCAAGACCGAGGTCTATCGCGGCGCCGAGTACGAGGTGAAGCTGCTGCCCAAGGTCAAGCTGGAGATCGCCGTGCCCACCGACGTGGCCGACGCGGTGATCGAGGCCCTGCAACGCACCGCCAACACTGGCAAGATCGGCGACGGCAAGGTCTTCGTCCTCGATCTGGAACAAGCCCTGCGCATCCGCACGGGCGAGCGCGACGCGGCCGCCATCGCCGGCTGATCACGCGCCGCTCAGGCGGGATGATTCAGGACAAGCCGCGGTCACAAGCGGAGCTTTACACTGCCTCGCGCGTTGCAGCAGCAGTACGGGCGTAGGGGCGACATGGCGCAAATCGAAACCGTCTTCACTCCGGGCTCGACCTGCTGGCGGGTCGAGACCGCCGAGCGTCTGGCGCTGTTCATCGACAACGACGAGGCCTTCGACGCGCTAAAGGCCCTGCTGCTGTCGGCCAAGCACTCGATCTGGATCCTGGCCTGGGTGTTCGATCCGCTGACGCGGCTCGACCCCGACCGCGTGAAGAAGAGCCGCGACCCCGTCCACGCCGACCGCATCGGCCTTCTGCTGCGTCGTCAAGCGGCGCTGAACCCGGCGCTGGACGTGCGGGTGCTGGCCTGGGACATGCCGTTCCCGATCGCGGCTTCGCAGCTGTTCGGCCCGCAGCGGGGCGCGGCCTTCTTCGCCGGCTCCAAGGTCAAGTACCGCCTGGACAACACCCTGCCCGCCAGCGCCTGCCATCACCAGAAGGTGGTGGTGATCGACGGCGTCACGGCCCTGGTCAGCGGCGGCGACATCGGCGTCGACCGCTGGGACACCACCGCCCACCTCGACAACGACCCGCGCCGGCGCCTGCCGACCGGCCACCACTATCCGGCCCGCCACGAGGTCGCCGCCCTGGTCGATGGCCCGGTCGCAGCGGCCCTGGCCGAGCTGTTCGCCGAGCGCTGGCGCAAGGCCACAGGCGAGACCCTGGATCCGCCCGAACGCCCGCTGGTCGCCCCCTGGCCCGAGCACCTGGCGCCGGTGCTGCGCCGCCTGCCGGTGGCCATCGCCCGCACCCAGCCGCACTGGCGTCGCGACGCCGAGATCAACGAGTGCCTGCTGCTGCACCTGGAGATGATCCGCACCGCCCAGTGGCTGATCTATATCGAAAACCAGTACCTGACCTCGCCGATCGTGGTCGAAGCCCTGGCCGAGCGCCTGGCCGAGCCCGACGGACCCGAGGTGGTGACGGTGGGCCCCGCCCGCAGCCCCAGCTACTTCGACCAGATCACCATGGACAGCGCCCGCACCGCGGCCATCAACCGCCTGCGCGAGGTCGACGTCCACGGCCGCTTCTACGCCTTCAGCGCCCGCACGCCCAAGGGCGCGCCGATCATCGTCCACTCCAAGGTGGCGGTCGCCGACGATCGGGTGCTGCGTCTGGGCTCGGCCAATCTCAACAACCGCTCGATCGGCCTCGACACCGAATGCGACATCGGTTTCGAGGCTCGCGACGAGGACCAGCGCCTGGCCATCGCCGCCTTCCTGGGCCGGCTGATCGGCCACTTCCTTGGGGTCGAGACCGAGTTGGTGCTCGAGGCCTTCATCGAGCAAGGCGGCCTTGGCCCCGCCATCGAGGCGCTGGACGGCAGGACCGGCCCGCGCCGGCTGGAGCCCGTGGGCGTCATGCCGCTGAAGGGGATGAAGAAGTTCGTCGCCGACTGGAGCCTGGGCGACGCCATCGCCCCCGATGACGCCTGGCGCCCCTGGGGCCGCCGCAAGCGCCTGAAGCACGACCTGGCCAGGCTGACCGCCCCTCCGCCGGAGCCGCCGGAGCATCTTCAGCTTTAAATCCCAACCACCGTCATCCCGGAAAGCCCGCAGGGCTTATCCGGGACCTAGGGGACTGGGCTCTGGGGTTGGGTCAAGCACCCCAGCTGGAATGACGGAAAAAGGTCGAGGCCTTCCGGCCAGAGTTGAAACCTCTCACCCTCCCACCGCTTCGCGGCGGGCCCCTACCTCTCTCAAAGAGAGAGGGTATTTACGCTTCGATCTCCAGATCCACCACCAGCGGCAGGTGGTCCGACGCCACCCGGGCCAGGGCGTCATAGGGCGAGAACACGTTCAGCGTCTTCAGGCCCTTCGTGAGAAAGACGTGGTCGATGCGCATGAACGGGAAGGTCGATGGGAAGGTCGCCGTGGGCGCCTTGGCCCAGCCGGCCGAGACGCTCTGGGCGTCGCGGGCGGCGGCTTTCAGCAGGCGGTAGGTGGCCGAATAGGGCGTGGCGTTGAAGTCGCCCAGCAGCACGCCCGGCGCCTTCCAGCGGTCGGACGCCATCCAGGCCTCGCCGACCAGGGCGGCGGCCTGGCGCTTCTGCTCCTGCGGGATCAGGCCAAGGTGGGTGTTGATGATCTGCACCGGGGTGTCGCCGACCATCACCTCGATCCACAGCGCCCCGCGCGGCTCCAGCCCCGGCACGGCGCGATAGAACGGCAGCGGGCCGAACTTGATCAGCTTTTCGGGCAGGTGGGTAAGGATGGCGTCGCCATAGAGCTCTTCCTCCACCGTCATCGCCGGGTGGAAGTGGAAGCCCATCTTCAGGAGTTCGGCCAAGCGATGGGCCTGATCGACATGGCCGGTGCGCAGCCGGCCGACGTCGAGTTCCTGCAAGGCCACGACGTCGGGCTCGTGGGCCGAGATCACCTCGGCCACGCGTTCCACGTCGAGCCTGCGGTCGCCGCCCACGCAACGGTGGACGTTGTAGGTCATCAGCCGCAGCTTCATGGGACCAGAAGATCGCCTGAAACCGCGCCGGGTTCCACACGCTCAGCGGGCGCCCCGCGGCTGAGCAGGAAAAGACAGGTCTCCGAGCGCCAGTTTTCCAGCGCCTTGGTCGGGTCGATCGGCCGTGCGGGGCCGTTTCCGGCGAAGGCGGCGCTGGAGTCCACGCGCACGCCGAGGTCTTCGGTCAGGGCCATGAAGTCGGCCAGGGTGCACAGGTGGATGTTGGGCGTGGCCCACCACGGGACCGGCAGGGCCTTGGTCGTCGGCATCCGTCCCCGGCTGAGCAGCGACCAGCGCACGCTCCAGTGGCCGAAATTGGGGAACGACACGATCGCCCGGTCGGCGATGCGCAGCAGCTCGTCCAGCACGTGGCGCGGATTGCGTGTGGCTTGCAGGGTCTGGGACAGCACCGCGTAGTCGAAGGTCTTGTCGGGGAAGTGGTCGAGGTCTTGGTCGGCGTCGCCCTGCACCACCGACAGCCCTCGCGCCATGCAGGCGGCCACCCCGTGGGCGCTGATCTCCAGCCCCCGGCCATCGACCTCCTTCTGTTGGGTCAGCAGCTCCAGGAGCGCCCCCTCGCCGCAACCGACGTCGAGCACCCGCGCGCCGGGACGCACCAGGCGCAGGATCTCGCGGAAGTCTTCGCGGATCATCACCAAGATCCTCCCCCTCTGGGGGAGGTGGCCCGGAGGGCCGGAGGGGGGCCGTTTTCAGCTTCCGAGACGCTGGCCGACATCGCAAAGACTTCCCCCTCAGTCGGCTTCGCCGACAGCTCCCCCTTCAGGGGGAGCATCCTGAACAGCGCCCTCATCGCCCGATCCCCCGCTCGCGTTCCACCGACGCCATGAAGCCCGTCAGGGCCGCGTCCATCACCGGCTCGTCCAGCAGGAAGGCGTCGTGGCCCTTGTCGCTGTCGATCTCGGCGAAGGCGGCGCGGCAGCCCGCGGCGGTCAGGGCGCGGACGATATGGCGGCTCTCGGCGGTCGGATACAGCCAGTCGCTGGTGAAGCTGAGCACGCAGAACCGCACGTCGCGCGCGGCCTTGAAGGCGTTGGCCAGCACCCCGCCGTGCGGCGCGGCCAGGTCGAAATAGTCCATGGCCCGGGTGATGTAGAGATAGGAGTTGGCGTCGAAGCGGTCGACGAACGCAGCCCCCTGGTGGCGCAGGTAGCTCTCGACCTGGAAGTCGGCGTCGAAGCCCCAGGACAGGCCGTCGCGCTGAAGCTCTCTGCCGAACTTGCGCTGCAGGGCCGGCTCGGAGACATAGGTGATGTGGGCGGCCATGCGGGCCACGGCCAGGCCCTTCTCGGGCCGTGAGCCTTGGGCCGCATAGGCGCCGCCGCGCCATTCGGGATCGGCCATGATCGCCTGGCGGCCCACCTCGTGGAAGGCGATGTTCTGGGCCGAGTGGCGCGAGGTCGAGGCCACGACGACGGCGCTGAACACCTTCTGCGGATAGTCCACCGCCCACTGCTGCACCTGCATGCCGCCCATCGAGCCGCCGACCACCGCCAGCAGGGTGTCGACCCCCAGGGCGTCGATCAGCATGGCCTGGGCCCGCACCATGTCGGCGATGGTGATGATCGGGAACGACAGGCCGTAGGGCTCGCCGGTCGCCGGATTGACCGAGGCCGGCCCCGTGGAGCCCATGCAGCCGCCGATGACGTTGGCGCAGATGACGAAGTGCCGGGCCGGGTCGATCGGCTTGCCGGGACCGACGAGGCGCGTCCACCAGCCGGGCTTGCCGGTGGTCGGGTGGGTGGAGGCCACGTACTGGTCGCCGGTCAGGGCGTGGCAGATCAGGACGGCGTTGGTCCCGTCCTCGTTCAGCGAGCCGTAGGTCTGGTAGGCCACCTCGAGGCCGCTGATCTTCGCCCCGGAATCCAGCACCAGCGGCCGGTCGGCGGGGAAGCGCCAGACACCGCCGCCGAGCGGCGCGGAAACGTCCAGATCAAGGTCGGCCATGTCGCCTTGGACCGCCTGTCGACGAAGGTGTCAACCATGCGCTTTGCGCCTGGGCGGCGGGCTCGTATGAGGAGATGACGAAGACGGCGTTTCTCGCCATTTGCCCAGCTTTAAAACCGCTTTATGGAGTGCGCCATGGACCGTCTGATCCTGATGCGCCACGGCAAGGCCGAGCGGCACGCCGCCCAGGGCGGCGACTTCGAGCGCGCGCTCGCCGAGCGCGGCCGCCAGGACGTGGCGTTGATCGCCTCGGCCCTGGCCTCGGAAGGCCTTTCGCCGGACCTCGCCCTGGTCTCGGCCGCCCGCCGCACCCGCGAGACCTGGGAGGCCGCCGCCGGCGCCTTCCCGGGCGCGACGGCCGAGGTCCTGCGCAATCTCTATCACGCCGAGGCGCAGGAGGTGCTGGCCGCCGTGCGCGAGGCCGACGCGCCCGCCGGCACGGTGATGGTGGTCGGCCACAATCCCGGCCTGCACGATCTTTCGCTGCGACTGGCCCAAGGGGGGCAGGCACAGGGCGGTCCGGCCGAGCCGGCCGAGCTCGCCAAGCTGCGCTCGCGCTTCCCTACCGCCACGGCGGCGGTCTTCGACATCGACGCGTCCGGCGCCCCGCGGCTGGCGCGCGTCTTCTACGCATCCGAACACGGCGGGCACGGCGGCGAATGACCCTGGTCTACAAGATCCTTCCGAAGACGCTCTGGGACGAGGCCAAGGCGGCCGGCCAGTTCACCGGCGCGCCCATCGACCACGCCGACGGCTACATCCACCTGTCGGCCGCCGAGCAGGCCCAGGAAACCGCCGCCCTCTATTTCAAGGGCCAGGAAGACCTGCTGCTGGTCGGCTTCGACGCCGATGCGCTCGGTCCCGAGCTGAAGTGGGAGGCCTCGCGCGGCGGAGCGTTGTTCCCGCACCTCTTCCGCAGCCTGTCGCCCGACGAGGCGATCTCGGAAAAGCCGCTGGCGCTCGACGCCGACGGCGTGCCGCAGTTGGGCCTTTCCTGATGGCCCTGCACGACATCGCCGCCCGCGCCCTGCACGCGCTGGATCCCGAAGACGCCCACGGCTGGGCGATCCGCGGCCTGAAGTGGGGCCTTGGCCCGCGCGACGGCGGCGTCGACGATCCGATCCTGGCGACCAGCGTCGCGGGCCTGCCGCTGGCCAACTGCGTGGGCCTGGCCGCCGGCTTCGACAAGAACGCCGAGGTTCCCGACGCCATGCTGGCCGCCGGCTTCGGCTTCGTGGAGGCCGGCACGGTCACCCCCCTGGCCCAGGCCGGCAATCCGCGCCCGCGCCTGTTCCGCCTCACCGAGGACCAGGCGGTGATCAACCGCATGGGCTTCAACAACGAGGGGCTCGAGCCATTCGCCGCGCGCCTGGCCGCCCGCAAGCACGCCCACGCCGACCGGCTTGGCGTGTTCGGCGCCAATATCGGGGCCAACAAGGACGCGACCGACCGCATCGGCGACTACGTCACCGGCCTCTCCCGCCTGTGGGGCCTGTCGGACTACTTCACGGTCAACATCTCCTCGCCCAACACGCCGGGCCTGCGCGCCTTGCAGACCAAGGCGGCGCTGGAGGAACTGCTGGGCCGTCTGGCGCAGGCCCGGGCCGAGCTGAAGAAGGACGGCGCCGACTATCCGATCTTCCTCAAGGTCGCCCCCGACCTGGAAGAGGGCGAGGTCGAGGCCATCGTCGAGACCGTGCTGGCCTGCGGCCTGAACGGCATCATCGTCTCCAACACCACCATCGCCCGCCCCGACACGCTGAAGTCGGCGCAGAAGGGCGAGGGCGGCGGGCTTTCGGGCGCGCCGCTGCTGGTCGCCTCGACCCGGGTGCTGGCCGAATTCCACGCCGCCGCCAAGGGCCGCGTGGCGCTGATCGGGGCCGGCGGCGTCGCCAGCGGCGCCGACGCCCTGGCCAAGATCAAGGCCGGCGCCTGCGCGGTGCAGCTCTATTCGGCCCTCGTTTATGGCGGCCCGGGCCTGGTGGTGCGGATCAAGAAGGATCTCGCCGCCCGCCTGCGGGCCGAGGGCTTCACCAGCGTTTCGGACGCGATCGGGACCGCATGACCCCTGACCAGAGCCTGGCCTGGCTGCGACGCTTCGGACCGCTGGCGGTCCTGGCGCTGTTGCTCGTGGCGGCTCTGGCTTCGGGCGTGGCCGGCAAGCTTTCCCTGGAGACCCTGCAGGCCGAGGGCGAGGCCTTGCAGGCCTTCGCCCACCATCATCCGCTGCAATGCGCCGTGGCCTTCGTGCTGATCTACGTGGCCACGGTGTCGGTCTCGCTGCCCGGCGCCCTGATCCTTTCGCTCAGCTCCGGATTTCTGTTCGGACCGCTGGGCGGCTTCCTGGCCCTGACCGGGGTGACCGGCGGCTCGACCGTGGTCTACGCCGCCTGCCGCACCGCCTTCGGCGACTTCCTGCGGCGCAGGCCCGGGGCCCTGCTGACGCGCATCGAGGAGGGGTTCAGGGCCGACGCCTTCTCCTACCTTTTGACCTTGCGGCTGATCCCGGCCTTTCCGCTGCTGCTGGTCAATGTCGCCTCGGGCCTGATGAAGATCCCGCTGCGCACCTACCTGCTGGCCTCGGTGCTGGGCATGGCGCCCAGCTCGTTCGTCTATGCCGGGATCGGTTCGGGCCTGGGCCACCTGTTCGCCGAGGGCGATCCGGTGACCCTGGCCACCCTGGCCTCGCCGCGCATCTACCTGCCGATCATCGGCCTGGGCGTGCTGGCCCTGCTGCCGCCGCTTTGGAAGGCCGCGCGCAGGCGCCGCGTTGCCCCCGCCGCCGACGTGAAGTAACCCAGACGAATGGCCGAACCGGTCACGCCGCCCGTCGCTCCCCACAAGCCGCCCGGAAGACGCCTTCCGTGGCCCGGCGGCCTGTCGGCGCGCCTGCTGCTGCTGACCGCCCTCTTCGTATTCGTGGCCGGCGCCTTCATCCTGCCGCCGGCCCTGGCCGACCTCGAAAAGCAGTGGCTGCTCGACCGGGTGCGGTCGGCCGAACTGGCCTCGACCATCGCCGACGCCGATCCCGAGCGCCGGGTCACCGACCAGGTCTCGCAACGCCTGCTCGACCAGGCCGGGGTGATCATCGTGGCCTTGCAGGTCGACGGCGCCCGCCGCCTGGTGCTCCCCACCGAGCCGCGCGCCATCGAACAGCCCTACCTCGTCGACCTGCGCGGCCAGAACCCCGGCTCGTGGCTGGCCGCCCCGTTCTTCACCCTGAAAAGCAAGCCCGGCAGCCTGGTGCGCGTCATGGCCGAGCCGCGCTTCCGCCAGGAGGCCGAGTTCGTCGAGATCGTGCTGCCCGACGCCCCGCTGAAGGCCCACCTGATCGCCAACTTCTGGCGACTGGCGGGGGTGACCCTGTTCGCAGCCGGCCTGGCCGGGGGGCTGATCTATCTGTCGCTGAACTTCCTGCTGGTGCGGCCCATGCAGCGCATCACCAAGGCCATGGAGCGCTTCCGCGCCGATCCCGAGGATCCCGAGGCCCGGGTGGTGGTGTCGCGCCGCCGCGACGAGATCGGCCGCGCCGAGGCCGAGCTCGACGCCATGCAGACCGACCTGCGCACCGCCTTGCAGGCCAAGGCCCGCCTGGCCGCCCTGGGCGAGGCGGTGGCCAAGATCAATCACGACCTGCGCAACATGCTGACCAGCGCCCAGATGGCCTCGGACCGCCTGGCCGCCCTGGGCGATCCCAAGGTGGCCCAGGCCCTGCCGCGCCTCGAACGGGCCCTGGACCGCGCCATCACCCTGGCCAGCGACGTCATGGCCTACGGCAAGTCCAAGGAGCCGGCCCCGGTGATCCGCACCGTGGCCCTGCGCGCGGCGCTGGACATGGCGGCCGAAGACTCCGGCCTCACCCCGCAGGGCGTGGCCCTGGAGACGGTGATCGACGCCCGCGAGCAGATCCAGGCCGACCCCGACCAGCTGCATCGCATCCTCACCAACCTGCTGCGTAACGCCCGCGAGGCCATCGAGGGCGCGCCCGACCGCAGCGGCAAGGGCCGGGTGTTCGTCGAGCTGCGCCGCGCCGACGGCATGAGCCACCTTAGACTGTCGGACGACGGCCCCGGCGTGCCGGCCCGGGCGCGGGCCAACCTGTTCCAGCCGTTCGTGGGCTCGGTGCGCCGCGGCGGCACGGGCCTGGGCCTAGCCATCGCCCGCGAGCTGGCCCAGGGCCACGGCGGGGATCTTGCGCTGGTCGAAACCGGCCCCGGCGGCTCGGTGTTCGACCTTACCCTAGCGGGTACGCCGGAACCCGCCCCGGCGCCCGAAGAGGGCGAGCCGGCGAAGTCGAAGCCGTAGATACCCTTCGTTGCCGTCTGGAACCGAGGACCTCCAAGGGTGGTTTGCGGAGATCAAATCCCTCTCTCATGGAGAGAGGGAGGGGCCCGCGCCGAAGGCGTGGGAGGGTGAGTGGGTAGGCGAAGCCCTCGGGAAATCTTGGCGCCGTTGCGGGCGATGTGCCGGCACGCCGGCTGAGGGTGTAACCACTCACCCTCCCATCGCTACGCGATGGGCCCCTCCCTCTCTCTAAGAGAGAGGGATTCCGGACCGCGCCAGTCCGCCACAAGGCCGGGAATGACGGGAGGTCAGGAGGTCAGGGAGGCCCGAGCCTCAGACCTCGTACTGCTTTGGCAGAGGCGCGCCCTGTTCGGCCGGGGCCAGCGGCGCGCGCAGTTCGACGGGCTCGCTGGTCAGCGTGTCGGGCGCGGGGGCCGGAGCCAGGATTCCGGTCGCCAGCACACCGGCGACCATAAGGCTGCAACTTCCCAGGCCAAGGCCCAGGGCTATGGTCTTCTTCAAGGTCATGCTCAAAAAGTATCCGCGTCGGGGAGGGCGCTTTTACTCACCAGGAACCAAGCCTCTGATGGGCCCTGAGGTTCCCAGGTCCCGCCAGAGGGATCACGTCCATCTCACGGGCGGACGTGCTTTTGCCTGTAAACCATCCACAGGTCCAGCATGGGGCGCCTTAAGGGCGATCTCGCCTCATTTGGGCGAACAGTGGTTGCATAGCCTCGCCGTGAGGCGCATCGCCGTCGCGCGTCAGCAACCGTTCGCGACGCGCCCAGCGAGGGTTCCGGCGCAGCCCCGATCCCCTTATGTTCGCCGCCATGACCGACGCCGCCGCGCCCGAATCCGCCCAGACCCGCCCCCTCACCCAGGACGGCCCTCCCCTGCGCCTGTTCCTGGTGGACGGCTCGGCCTATCTGTTCCGCGCCTATCACGCCCTGCCGCCCCTGACCCGCAAGAGCGACGGCCTGCCCGTCGGCGCGGTGCAGGGCTTCTGCAACATGCTGTGGAAGCTGATGCGCGACATGCAGGGCGACGCCCCCACGCACCTGGCGGTGATCTGGGACCACTCGGAAAAGACGTTCCGCAACAAGCTGTACGACCTCTACAAGGCCAACCGTCCGCCGCCGCCGGAAGACCTGATCCCGCAGTTCCCGCTGGTGCGCGACGCCACCCGGGCCTTCGGCGTGCCCGCCATCGAACTGCCCGGCTACGAGGCTGACGACCTGATCGCCGCCTATGCCTGCGCCGCGCGCGACGCCGGCGGCGAGGCCGTCATCGTCTCGTCCGACAAGGACCTGATGCAGCTGGTCGGCGACAGCGTCTCGATGTTCGACCCGATGAAGGGCGTCCGGATCGGCCGCAACGAGGTGTTCGAGAAGTTCGGCGTCTATCCCGAGCAGGTGGTCGACGTGCAGTCGCTGTGCGGCGACAGCGTCGACAACGTGCCCGGCGCCCCCGGCATCGGCGTCAAGACCGCCGCCCAGCTGATCACCGAATACGGCGACCTCGACACGCTGCTGGCCCGGGCCGGCGAGATCAAGCAGCCCAAGCGCCGCGAGACCCTGATCAACTTCGCCGACCAGATCCGCCTGTCCAAGGCGCTGGTCACGCTGGACTGCAACACCCCCCTGCCCGAGCCGCTGGACGACCTGGTCGTGCGCGAGCCCGACAAGGCGGTGCTGGCCGCCTTCCTCGAAGAGATGGAGTTCAGGACGCTCGCCCGCCGGGTGGGCGACGGCAACGCCGCGGCCGCCCCGCGCACGCTCGATACGCGCCCCTCGGACAAGCCGGTAACCGCCCCGGTGACCAGCGTATCCTACGTCTCGGCCGCCGCCCGCGCCGCGGCCAATCCGGTCGCCGAGCCCGTCGCCATCGACACCGCGGCCTATGTCTGCGTGCGCGACCTGCCAACCTTGCAGGTCTGGATCGACAAGGCCCGGGCCAAGGGGATCGTCGCCTTCGACACCGAGACCGACGCCCTGTCGTCGGCCAATGCCGGCCTGTGCGGCGTGTCGCTGGCCATCGCGCCTGGCGAGGCCTGCTATATCCCCGTCAGCCACGAGGAGAAGCCGCAGGACGGGGGCCTGGCCTTCGAGGCCCCGGCCAAGCTGGAGCAGATCTCCGAGGAGGAGGCTCTGGCCGCGCTGAAGCCGCTGCTGGAAGACCCTTCGGTGCTGAAGGTCGCGCAGAACGCCAAGTACGACATCGCGGTGATGGCCCGCCGGGGGATCGCCGTCGCCCCGATCGAAGACACCATGCTGATCAGCTACGTGCTGGAAGCGGGCCTGCACGGCCACGGCATGGACGAGCTTTCGGAGCTGTGGCTGGGCCACAAGCCGATCCCCTTCAAGGAGGTGGCCGGCACGGGCAAGAGCCAGATCAGCTTCAAGCACGTGGCGCTGGACAAGGCCACGGCCTATGCCGCCGAGGACGCCGACGTCACCCTGCGGCTCTACAACGTCCTGCGCCCGCGCCTGGCGGCCGAGGGCCTGCTGACGGTCTACGAGACCCTCGAGCGGCCGATGCCGGGCGTGCTGGCGACCATGGAGAACGACGGCGTCCGCGTCGATCCCGAGACCCTGCGCCGCCTGTCCAACGAGTTCTCGCTGCGCATGGCCGACTTCGAGGAGCAGGCCCAAAAGCTGGCCGGCCGCCCGTTCAACCTGGGCAGCCCCAAGCAGATCGGCGACGTGCTGTTCGGCGAGCTGAACATGAAGGGCGGCAAGAAGACCGCCACGGGCCAGTGGTCGACCGACAGCGACGTGCTGGAAAGCCTGGCCAACGAACACGAGCTGCCGCGCGTGCTGCTCGACTGGCGCCAGCTGTCCAAGCTGAAGGGCACCTATACCGAGAACCTGATCGCCGCGATCAGCGAGCGCACGGGCCGGGTGCACACCTCCTACGCCCTGGCCGCCACCACCACGGGCCGCCTGTCGTCGTCGGACCCGAACCTTCAGAACATCCCGGTGCGCACCGAGGAAGGCCGCAAGATCCGCAAGGCCTTCGTGGCCGAGCCCGGCAAGGTGCTGATCAGCGCCGACTACAGCCAGATCGAGCTGCGCCTGCTGGCCCACATCGGCCAGATCCCGCAGCTGCAGCAGGCCTTCCGCGACGGCCTCGACATCCACGCCATGACGGCCTCGGAGATGTTCGACACCCCGATCGAGGGCATGGACCCGCTGATCCGCCGCCGGGCCAAGGCCATCAACTTCGGCATCGTCTACGGCATCAGCGCCTTCGGCCTGGCCAACCAGCTGGGCATCGGCCAGGGCGAGGCCGGGGCCTATATCAAGACCTATTTCGAGCGCTTCCCCGGCATCCAGGCCTATATGGACGCCACCAAGGCCTTCGTGCGCGAGCACGGCTACGTGACCACGATCTTCGGCCGCAAGATCAACATCCCCGACATCCACGCCAAGTCGGTGGGCCAGCGGCAGTTCTCCGAGCGGGCGGCCATCAACGCCCCGATCCAGGGCGCGGCCGCCGACGTCATGCGCCGGGCCATGGCCCGCATGCCCGCCGCGCTCGAGCAGGAGGGCCTGAAGGCCCGCATGCTGCTGCAGGTGCACGACGAACTGGTGTTCGAGGCTCCGCAGGAAGAGGCCGACGCGGTCTGTGCGGTCGCCCGCCGGGTGATGGAGGGCGCGGCCGAACCGGCGGTGGCGCTGTCGGTGCCCCTGACCGTCGAGGCGCGCGCCGCAGCGAACTGGGACGAGGCCCACTAACTTCGCCCCCGGCCCGGAATATTTTCAGGCCGAATTTTTGTCGCACCCTCGCTCCGCCACAGGTGGAGCGGGACACTGGTTATCAGCGGTAACACCTTACACACCGCAACCCTGGGGAGTCGAAAACGCCTGGTCGCCGATCGGCGGCATATAACCCGGGTCGCCGGGTGCGACATTCCGCCACGGCACGGTTAATCCCGTGGAAACCGCGATCTCGCCAGAGCTTGCAGCGAGGACGTGTGCTGTTGCGCACATCGTCGGGGCAGATATCCGGAGGCGGGACGTGCGTTTTGGTGACTTGAAGATTCCCCAGAAGCTGATGGTCGTGTTCGGCGTGATGCTGGCCGCGATCGTGGCGATGGGCGTTACGCTGTTCGTTAACCAGCAAGCCTACAAGGGCTCGGTGCAGCGCACGGCCGTGGCGCACGCCAGCCTGCGCGCCGCCGACACCGCCGCCTTCCGCCTGACCCGCCAGGAGAACTCGCTGCGCGGCTTCCTTCTGTCGGGCGACGCCTACTACGTCGACCGCCTGGAAAACGCTCACAAGCCCAAGTTCGTGGCCGCGCTGGACGAGCTGCGCAAGCTGGCCGGCAAGGACGAGGCGGATCTGGCCCGCATCGCCGCCGTCGACGCCGCCTACGCCAACTATCGCGCCCAGGCCATCGAGCCGGCCGAGAAGCTGGGCGCCGATCCGGCGACCCGCGCCCAGGCCATCGACCTGGTCAAGCATGACGGCGTCGCCGACAAGGCCGTCGAGCCGGTCGAAAACGCCATCGAAGCCATCACCACCGACGCCGAGGCCGTCGTCGCCGCCGAGACCGCCGCCCAGGCCGCCGCCTCGCTGCGCAGCACCCTGGTCCTGGCCGGCGGCATCGCCATCGCCCTGGCGGTCGCAATCGGCGGCGGCCTGATGCTGACCGGCGGCATCGCCGCCCCGGTCGCGGCCATGACCACCGCCATGCGCCGCCTGGCCTCGGGTGACAACAGCGTCGCCGTGCCGGCCTCGGGCCGCAAGGACGAGATCGGCGAGATGGCCGGCGCCGTCGCCACCTTCAAGGACGCCGCCATCCACAAGCTGCGCCTGGAAGAGGAGGCCGCCGCCGCCGCCGCCCGCACCGAACGCGAGCGGGTCGAGCGCGAGGCCGAGAAGGCCGCCGAGGCCGAGGTCGACCGCATCGCCATCACCGCCCTGGCCGAGGCGCTCGGCTCGCTGGCCGACGGCGACCTGACCTACCGCATCAACGCCGAGTTCGCGCCGAAGGCCCAGCAGCTGAAGAGCGACTTCAACGCCGCCGCCGGCCGCCTGCAAGACGCCCTGCGCGGCATCAACGGCGCCACCGGCGGCATCCGCGCCGGCTCCGAAGAGATCGCCCAGGCTTCGGACGACCTGTCGCGCCGCACCGAGCAGCAGGCCGCCAGCCTGGAAGAGACCGCCGCCGCCCTCGACGAGATCACCGCCACCGTCCGCAAGACCGCCGCCGGCGCCAAGGAAGCCTCCAGCGTGGTCGCCGCCGCCCGCGCCGACGCCGAGCGCTCGGGCGCCATCGTCAGCCAGGCCGTCAGCGCCATGACCGAGATCGAGCAGTCCTCGGGCCAGATCGGCAACATCATCGGCGTGATCGACGAGATCGCCTTCCAGACCAACCTGCTGGCCCTGAACGCCGGCGTCGAAGCCGCGCGTGCGGGTGATGCGGGCAAGGGCTTCGCGGTCGTCGCCCAGGAAGTGCGGGCGCTCGCCCAGCGCTCGGCCGAAGCGGCCAAGGAGATCAAGACCCTGATCTCGACCTCCAGCCAGCAGGTCGGTGCGGGCGTGGCCCTGGTCGGCCAGACCGGCGAGGCCCTGCAGCGCATCGTCGACCAGGTCGCCACCATTGACAGCCTGGTCACCGAGATCTCCGCCTCGGCCACCGAGCAGTCCACGGGCCTGCACCAGGTCAACACCGCCGTGAACCAGATGGACCAGGTGGTTCAGCAGAACGCCGCCATGGTCGAGGAAGCCACCGCCGCCACCCACTCGCTGAAGGGCGAGACCGGCGAGCTGGCCGCCCTGGTCGGCCGCTTCAAGGTCGGGGCCGAAGGCGCCGCCCGCGCCGCGACCCCGGCCGCCCCGGCCGCGCCGCGCGCCAACCCGGTGCACGCCGCCCAGGCCCGCGCCCAGACCTTCGTCCGTCCGGGCCGCCCCGGCGGCTCGGCCGCCCTGGCGACCAAGGTCGACGAGTGGGAAGAGTTCTGAGCCGAAAAGCTCAGCCGGAAACGGAAAGGGCGGCTCGCAGGGGCCGCCCTTTTTCGTTGCGCGCGGCGACGAGATGAACCACGTACCGAACATCGGTCTCCAGTCGGGGCCGGATCGTGTCGGGGGACATCGAATGCGACTGCGGATGATCGGGCTGGCGCTATCGGCCCTGGCGCTCGCCTCCTCGGCGCCTGCGCCTGAGATCCTCCCTCACAAGGTGGTCGACCGGCCGGAACGCCGCATCATCTCGCTGACGTTCGACGCCGTCGACGAAAAGCCTGTCTGCATGATCGAGGACTGGGTCCTGACCGGCGGACCGGGCGGCGGTCCCGTCGTGCTGGAGGTCGCCGGCAAGCGCTACCCGCTGAAATCAGGCGCGGTCGGACGCTGCGAGCGCGACTGCGTCGTGCGGCTGGTCAAGGGCTACGCCCAGAACACCCACATTCCCTACGACGCCTTCGACCTGCCCGAAGCGCTGGACGAAGCGCCCAAGACCGTCGACGCGACGCTCGTGGCCTCCTCCTGCGAAGGCACCAAGCCGCTGCGCGAGGAAAGCTACAAGGCCACGGAGTGGATGCCGCTGGGATCGAGCGAGCAGCAGATCTGCAAGGTCTTCGGAGAGGTCACGCGCTGGGAGAACCGCGACCGCATCCGCAACGCCCGACAGGCCGGCGAGAGCCCCCGCCGCGTCCCCGACTACGATCGCCAGCAACTGCCCGGCGGCGCGATCTTCGACTACTACCTGTCGCGGCCGGACGCCGAGATGGCCGATCCGAAGGAGTTCAGCCGCGACTTCCGCTTCTACATCCTGGGCGAACGCGGACGGGTCGCGGGCGCGCCCAGACTCGAGCAGATGCGCGACTTCCTGATCAGCGCCCTGCCGCCGGCCAGCGAAATTCGCGACTTCGGCGGCGAGGGCGAAAGCGTACGGTTCAAGCAGAGCAATGCGTTCGGCGTCTACATGCCCGCCATGTGCCGCATGCAGGACCTCTGCCGTCCCCACGGCGTGGTCCGCACGACCCACAAGCTGCCATGCGGCGACATCCAGGAGCTGCCCCGCTAGAACCAGCCCGCTTCGCGCAGGGCCTTGGCGTAGGCGCGGCTGACGGGGGCCTCGGCGCCGCCGGCCAGGGTCAGCACGGCCCGGCCGTCGCCGCGCCTGGCCTCGACCACCGCCGCGCGCGCCACCCACCACGAGCGGTGGGTCTGGGCGCCTTCGATGCCTTCCAGCTCGGCGACGGCGTCGGACAGCCGCATCAGGATCAGGTCCTCGCCCCTGGAGGTGTGCAGGCGCAGATAGTGGTCCTGGGCCTCGACGGCGTAGAGCCTCGCCCCGCGCAGCTTGGGCGGCAGGCGTTCGAGAAAGCGCGGCGGCGGGGCCTCGGCGGCGGCCGCGCGGGTCTCGATCGGCCTGCGGGCGACCAGGAAGTTCAGCGCCGTGATCGCCGCGGTGATGACCAGAACCGGCAGGAAGTAGTGGGGCAGGTTGGCCGTGCGCGGCAAAGCGCCGAACATCAGGCTCGACATCGCCCAGACGTAGAGCGTGCCGGGCAGGGCCACGCCCAGGGTGATGACCGCGCCGCCGACGAAGGGCCGCCGCTCGGTCAGGCCGCTGTTCTGCACGACCGCGCCCACGGCCGCCCCGGCCGCCGCGCCCGACCAGCACAGCACCAGCCAGTAGATGACGCGGATCCACAGCGGCGCGGCGCTGGTGCCGAACGCCCCGGCGAAGGCCAGGAACAGCCCGGCGACCCCCGCCACCAGGATACCGCGTCCGTGCCGCGCCGCCAGGGCCGCCATTCGCGAAGCGTGAACGGCGGGCGGCGGCGATTGGCGAAGCGGAGCCGCCTGCTCACGTAACGGCGATTGAGACACGGACCCGGCGGCTCCTACCGATCTTCGAGACGGCGACGCAGCCCGCCGCCGGACGGAGATCAAGATGCCAGAGACCAACCTGTCAATGCACGCCGCCGCCCGCGGCCTCCGCCGCCGAGGCGTGGCGGGCGTGCTCGCCGCCACCGCGCTGGCCGCCGCCCCCTTCCTGGCGCCCCGCCTGGGCGCCCACCTGCCCAACCTCGCCCTGGTCGCCGCCGCGCCGCTGAAGATTCAGGTCCACATCCTCGCCGCCCTGACGGCGCTGGCGATCGGCACGATGCTGATGATCGGGGTGAAGGGCACGCGCCTGCATCGGACCCTGGGCTGGACCTGGGTAGCGGCCATGGCGACCACCGCCGTCAGCTCTCTGTTCATTCGCGAGATGAACCACGGCGCCATGAGCTGGATCCACCTCTTGTCCGGCTGGACGATCGTCGCCCTGCCGATGGCCGTCTACGCCGCCCGCCGCCACAAGGTTCACCTGCACCGGCGCTTCATGACCGGCCTGTTCGTCGGCGGCCTGCTGATCGCCGGCGGCTTCACCTTCCTGCCCGGCCGCCTCCTGTGGAGGGTTTTCTTCGGTTGAGCGCGTTTGCATTTCGCGGTCTCTGTTTCGTCCGCGCCTTCAAGGACCCCGTCATGCGTCTTCTTCCGCTCCTGGCCTGCGCCGCCCTCCTCGCCGCTCCGGCCGCCGGCCTGTGCCAGGACATCCCCGTGATCGACGCGCCCCCGGCCGCGCCGGCCGCACCGGCCGCACCGGCCGACGCCAGCCTGACCCTGACCTTCCCGGCGCTGAAGGCCCATACCGGCGCGCTGCAGGTGGCCGTCTACGACAGCGCCCAGGCCTGGAAGGGCGGAAAGGCCGTAGCTTCGGCGAGCGTTCCGGCGGCCGAGCCCCAGCCGACCATCCGCCTGGACCTGCCGGCCGGGACCTACGCCGTGCGCGTCTACCACGACGTCGACGGCGACGGCCGCCTGGGAACCAACGCCTTCGGCATTCCCGCCGAACCCTACGGCTTTTCCAACGACGCCAAGGTCGGCATGGGCCCGCCTCCGTTCGAGGCCGCCGCCTTCACTGTCGCGCCCGGCGAGAACGCCCACGCCGTGACGCTGCGCTGAGGCGCTGGCCGCCTGACGGTCGAACCCAGCCTTGCCTATGGGATTCCAAGGGAATTTCACGGCCTGACCCGACATCCTCGAAACGGCCGCGCTCTTGCCAGGGCGCCGGAAGCGGGCCTATCCGGGGAACAACGCTGTTCACGGATGGGTCTCTTCCACATGACCGCCGCCAAGACCCGCGCCCGCTCCGGCGGGCGGGGCCGTCCTTCCAAGGCCACGGGCCTGGACCTGAAGGAGACCATCCTCGACTCCGCCGAGGGCCTGTTCGCGCGCCATGGCTTCCACGGCGTGACCACCCGCCAGGTGGCCTCGGAGGCCGGCGTCGACACCGCCCTGATCCACTACTATTTCGGCGCCAAGCGCGAGCTGTTCGACGCGGTGTTCCTGCGCCGGGCCGACATTCTCAACCAGGCCCGCAGCGTCTCGATGAACGCCTATGTCGAGACCTTCGGCCCGCGCATGACGGTGGAGGGGGTGATCACCGCCTTCATCGACCCCCTGCTGCGCATCTCGCAGGAGGGCGGCGGCGGCTGGAAGAGCTATTTCGCCCTGGTCGCCCAGGTGAACAACACCCCGGCCTGGGGCGGCGAAACCATGGCCCGGTTCTTCGATCCCGTCGTCCACCAGTTGGTCGACACGCTGAAGATCGTCCGTCCCGACGCGGAATATCGCGACCTCTACTGGTGCTACCAGTTCCTGACCGGCTCGATGATGCTGGCCCTGTCGGAGACCGGGCGGATCGACTCGCTGTCGGAAGGCCTGTGCCATTCCAGCGACCTGGAGGCCGTGCGCGCCCGCCTGTTCGCCTATTGCGCGGCTGGTTTCGAGGCGGTCGTGGCCAGGTCCGGCAAGGCCTGAACGCCTTACCTTCCGCCCGCGGATTACGCTTTTCACCACCTGGTGAAAAAAGGCTGGCGCATTTCCTCAACCTAGGTGACAGTGAAGTCGAATTCCCGCGACGGTGAAATCGTGCGGGAAACGCTGGAAACGAGGCTGCTTGAGACGGCCCGGCCGGCGTGAGGGACGAAACGCATCTAGGTAAGAGGGGCTGTCCATGAAAACGATGTGGAAGGCTGCGCTGCTGGCCGGCGCGGCGTGGGGCGCCGCGAGTAATCTCGCGGTTGCGCAGGAACAGGCGACCACGACCGGAGAAACGGGCGTCGGCGTCGAAGAGGTGGTCGTCACCGCCCGCCGGCGCGAAGAAACCCTGAAGGACGTGCCGGTGGCCGTCTCGGCCTATGGCGCCGCCGCGCTGGAGCGCATGGGCGCCTCGGACATCACCAGCCTGCAGCAGTCGACCCCGAACCTCACCCTGCAGGTGGCGCGCGGCTCCAACTCGACCCTGATCTCGTTCATCCGCGGCGTCGGCCAGCAGGACCCGCTGTGGGGCTTCGAGCCCGGCGTGGGCCTCTATGTCGACGACGTCTACATCGCCCGTCCGCAGGGCGCGGTGCTCGACGTATTCGACATCGAGCGCATCGAAGTGCTGCGCGGCCCGCAGGGCACCCTCTACGGCCGCAACACCATCGGCGGCGCGGTGAAGTACGTGACCCGCAAGATCGGCCCCGAGCCGGAACTGCGCCTGAAGGCCTCGCTGGGCAGCTACGACCAGCGTGATTTCCTAGTCTCGGCCAAGGCCCCGATCGGCGACAAGCTGGCGGTCAGCTTCGCCGCCGCCAGCTTCGATCACGACGGCTACGGCAAGAACCTCAACACCGGCGCCGAGCACTACGACAAGGACGTCGCCACCGGCCGCGTCAGCGTCGAGTACACGCCGAACGAGGCGCTGTTCTTCCGGCTGTCGGCCGACACCACCCGCGACAAGTCCAACCCCCGCCACGGCCACCGCGAGGTGCAGGCCCTGAACGTGCTGGGCCAGCCGATCCCCGGCGGCGAGGTGCTGCCCGACGTCTACGACACCCGCGCCGGCTCGGGCGACAGCAACCGCGTCGAGAACAGCGGCGTGTCGCTGCTGGGCCAGTGGACGATCAACGACCTGATCACCGTCAAGTCGATCACCGCCTACCGCTCGGGCAATACCGAGGGCACCATCGACTTCGACGAACTGCCGGGCGCCTATCTCGACATCCCGGGCCGCTACAACGACCACCAGTTCAGCCAGGAATTCCAGGCGCTGTTCACCGGCGACCGCTGGCAGGGCGTGGCCGGCGTCTACTACATGAACGCCACCGCCGCGGGCGCCTTCGACACCGTGGTCAGCCAGATCAACACGACCATCGCCACCGCCGGCAATGTCGACACCGAAAGCTATTCGGCCTTCGCCGACGTCAGCTACGACCTGACCGAGCGCCTGTCGGTCTCGGTCGGCGGCCGCATGACCCGCGACGAGAAGTACGGCCGCGTCTATCGCCAGAACTTCACGGGCATCCGCAGCCCGCTGTTCGGCAACAACGCCGCCGTGCCCGGCCTGCTGCGCTCGAGCTTCACCAACAAGAAGACCTTCTCGAAGTTCACCCCGCGCCTCAGCGCCAAGTACGAGATCAGCGACGACCTGAACGCCTATGTCTCCTACAGCCAGGGCTTCAAGTCGGGCGGCTTCGACATGCGCTCCGACCAGATCCTGACGCCCAACTCGGCCGACGGCTACGAGCCCGAGACCGTCGACTCGTTCGAAGGCGGCCTGAAGGGCTACTTCTTCGACCGTCGCCTGAGCCTGAACACCGCGGTGTTCTACTCCAAGTACAAGGACATGCAGGTCACCCAGCAGACCCCGGTCGGCGCCTCGATCGCCAGCCAGGTGCTGAACGTCGGCCGCGCCCACATGTCGGGCTTCGAGGTCGAGGGGATCGCCAAGCTGGCCCACTGGGTCAGCGCCAACGTCTCGCTGGGCTACATCAAGGCCGAATTCGACGAGTACAAGGCCCTGGACCTGACCTCGACGCCGCCGGTGGTGCGCGACTTCTCCGACTCGCGGGTGTTCCAGAACACCCCGAAGTGGACGGGCAATTTCGGCCTGAACTTCAGCCACGACCTGGGCGACAACGGCTCGATCACCTTCACCCCGACGGCCTCGTACCGCTCGTCCTACCACATGTTCGAGATCCCCTCGGCGCTCGATCAGGGGTCCTACTGGCTCTATGACGCCAGCCTGATCTGGACCTCGGCGCAGGGCCGCTACAAGGCCGCCCTGACCGGCAAGAACCTGGGCGACGAGCGCTATCGCATCGGCGGCTACAACTTCCCGCAGTCGGCGGCCGTGTTCTACGGCAACTCCGTCAGCGCCTTCTACGGCCCGCCGCGCACGGTGACGGCGTCGTTCGAAGTGAAGTTCTAGGCGAACGCCTCGGGCGACGGCTTGCTGCAACAGGCCGTCGCCCTTTTCTTATCCGGGCTACACAAAAGCCGAGTTTGATTCCCTGGGGGCATGGCGATGGACGACGGTCGCAAACCTGACGAGGCCGCGCCGGCCCCGAGCTATCGCTACGTGGTGCTGGCCACGCTGATCCTCGTCTACACCCTGAACTTCCTCGACCGGCAGATCCTCGGGATCCTGGCCAAGCCGATCAAGGACGAGTTCGGCCTCACCGACGGCCAGTTCGGCCTGATGGGGGGCCTGGCCTTCGCCCTGCTCTACACCACCCTGGCCATCCCCATCGCCTGGCTGGCCGACCGCTTCAGCCGCGTGTGGATCATGACCGCGGCGCTCACCGTGTGGAGCGGCTTCACCGCCCTGTGCGGCTTCGCCGGCGGGTTCTGGCAGCTGTTTTTCTCGCGCATGGGCGTCGGCGTCGGCGAGGCCGGCGGCGTGGCTCCGGCCTATTCGCTGATCGCCGACTACTTCCCCAAGAGCCAGCGGGCGCGCGCCCTGGCCGCCTACGCCTTCGGCATCCCGCTGGGCTCTGGCCTGGGCACGCTGGTCGGCGGCCTGCTGGCCGCGACCTATGGCTGGCGCACGGCCTTCATCGTCGTGGGTCTGCTGGGCGTGGTGCTGGCCCCGATCTTCCGGGCCATCGTCAAGGATCCGCCGCGCGGCGGCGCCGACCGCATCGAGAGCGCCGCGCCCCCGGTGCCGCCCGCGCCGCCCCCGCCGTTCGGCGACGCGGTGCGCCTGCTGGCGGCCAAGCCGTCGTTCTGGCTGCTGTCGTTCGGCGCGGCCGCCTCGTCGGTCTGCGGCTACGGCGTCGCCGCCTGGCTGCCCAGCTTCTTCATGCGGAGCCTCGGCCTCACCCTGTCGCAGACCGCCTGGTACTATTCGGGCATCGCCCTGTTCGGCGGCCTGCTGGGCATCTGGCTGGGCGGCGTGGTGGCCGACAAGCTGGGGGCCAAGTCCAAGTCGGGCTATCCGATCACCCCGGCCATCGCCTTCCTGATCTCGGTGCCCTGCTTCCTGCTGGCC
This sequence comes from Caulobacter endophyticus, assembly GCF_029543245.1. Lineage (GTDB taxonomy): Bacteria > Pseudomonadota > Alphaproteobacteria > Caulobacterales > Caulobacteraceae > Caulobacter > Caulobacter endophyticus_A. The sequence goes on along the minus strand of NZ_JARQWV010000005.1, from coordinate 78,978 downwards.
ATGAACAGCGGCGCGCTGTTCGGCGGCCTGGGCAAGAGCGCGGCCATGACCGCCGCCTTCCTGATCTTCCTGATCCCGACGGGCCTGAACCTGGCCTGGCTTGGCCCCATCACGGCCGCCGTCCAGCACCTGGCCCCGGCGCCGATGCGCACCACCGCCTCGGCCCTGTTCCTGCTGATCAACAACCTCTTGGGCATCGCCGTCGGCATCTACTATTTCGGCCTGGTCTCCGACCTCCTCAAGCCGATGTTCGGCGCGGAGTCGCTGCGCTGGTCGATCTATACCGGCATGGGCTTCTACCTCGTGGCGGCAGGCCTGTTCTTCCTGGCCAGCAAGCGGCTGGAGAAGGACTGGGTGGACTGAAGGCCTCCCATTTTTCCGTCATCCCGGGCGAAGGCGCGTAGCGCCGTAGACCCGGGACCCAGGGGCCGGTGCATTGCGGTCGCCCCTGGGTCCCGGCTCTCCGCTTCGCTACGGCCGGGATGACGACCCTTGGAGCGCAGACTGAAGCTCACAGCCAAAAAGTCGCAGTCGCTTCAAGGCCGTTCAAGCGCCACCGTTCGGACATGATCCAGGATCATTGCGCCGCCGAAACCGTGTTATCAGCGGTATGAGCGGGGTACGGCGCGATGAGCGGCGACGATCGGCACATCTTCCATGACCCCACCGGCAAGCGGCGGCGCAGGTTCACCCTGGCGGCGGGCATAGCGCTGTCGCTGGTGGCGGCGATCGTGGCCGGCTTCCTGGCCACCCTGGCCTTCGCCCCGCGCCTGCCTGCGGTGACGCTGAAGGATCCGCACGTGCTGTCGGCGCTGCACGAGGAGACGGCCCATCGCCTCAAGCCCGGCAAGCCGCCGGCCTGGCGCGCCCTGCCCGCCCCCAAGACGCCCGCCGCCATCGGCGCGGCCAAGCCGCTCAGCGTCGGCTTCTACGTGCCCTGGGACGAGGACAGCCGCGAGTCCCTGCGCCGGCACATCGCCGGCCTCGACGTCGTCTCGCCCCAGTGGGTGGCGCTGAACGGTCCCAAGGGCCAGATCAATGTCGACGACGACCCGGTCGGCACGGCCCGCATCGCCGCCGCCCCCAATCACCCGACGGTGCTGCCGCTGGTCCACAACTCGGCTGACGCTGCGTTCAACGGCCCGATGGCCGACGCCCTGCTGGCCGATCCGGCCGCCCGCAAGGCGCTGATCGACAACCTGGTCGCCCTGGCCCAGCGGCGCGGCTTCGGCGGCTACATCTTCGACCTCGAGGCCTTGTCGCCCAAGGGCCTCTCCAACTACCCGCTGCTGCTGGACGAGGCCCGCGCGGCCTTCAAGGCCTCGGGCCGCGAGGTCTGGGTCACCGCCCCCTTCGACGAGCAGGGCTGGCCGCTGAAGCGCCTGCAGCAGTCGGCCGACACCATCGTGCTGATGGCCTACGACCAGCACTACGGCGGCGGCGACCCCGGCCCCAACGCCGGCCAGGACTGGTACGAGAGCGAGCTCGACAAGCGCTTCTCCACCCTCGACCCGGCCCGCACCGTGCTGGCGCTGGGCGCCTACGGCTACGACTGGACGCTGAAGGCCGACGGCGCGGCGGCCAGCGGCGACGCGGCCACCTTCCACGAGGCGATCCGCAACGCCCAGGACGCCGGCGCGGACATCCGCATGGACGACAACGCCCTCAACCCCACCTACGCCTACGCCGCCGACAACGGCGACAAGCACGTGGTGTGGTTCCTCGACGCGGCCACCCTGTTCAACCAGATCAAGGCCACCGACCCGTTCCGGCCGCGCGGCTATGGCCTGTGGCGCATGGGCGGCGAGGATCCCGGCGTGTGGAGCGTGCTGGGCCAGCCCTACGGCAAGGGAACGGCCGCCGCTCTGGCCCGCATCCCGGCCGGCCAGAGCGTCGATTTCGACGGCGGCGGCGAGGTGCTGCGCGTCTCGTCCCTGCCCACGCCCGGCAAGCGTTCGCTGGAATTCGATCCCGACACCGGCCTGATCTCGGGCGAGACCTACGACGTCCTGCCCAGTTCCTACGTCATCGAGCGCTACGGCCAGAAGCCGGGCCTGGTGGCCCTGACCTTCGACGACGGCCCCGACCCGCGCTGGACACCGAAGATCCTCGATATTCTGAAAGCAAAGAACGCCCCGGCGACCTTCTTCGTCATCGGCCAGAACATGCAGAAGCATCCGGGCCTGGTGGAGCGCGAGATCCGCGAGGGTCACGATGTGGGCGGCCACACCTGGACCCACCCCAATATCGGCGAAACGCCGCTGCCCCAGACCCAGGTCGAGCTGAACGCCACCCAGCGCCTGTTCGAGGTGGTCACCGGCCGCTCGATGCGCCTGTTCCGCCCGCCGTTCTTCGGCGACGCCGAGCCCTCGACCCCGCGCGAGGTCGATCCGCTGGTGATCGCCCAGACCCTCGGCTACCTGATCGTCGGCCTGCGGATCGACACCGACGACTGGCAGAAGCCCCCGCCGCAGGTGATCATCGACCGCGCGCTGGACCGCCTGGACCATCCGGGCGCCAATCCCGGCCAGGTGGTGCTGCTGCACGACGCCGGCGGCAATCGCGAGAACACCATCAAGGCCCTGCCCGGCCTGATCGACGGCATCCGCGCCCGCGGCTACCGGCTGGTCACGGTCGGCGAGCTGGCCGGCATGACGCCTGAGCAGGTGATGCCCAGGAGCGAGCGCGACCCGGTCGGCCTGGCGCTGGATCGCCTGGGCTTCGGCTTCTTCCGGGGGCTGAACGCCCTGCTGGTCGGGCTCTTCATCACTGCCATTGCTCTTGGTGTCGCGCGCCTCGTCTTCCTGGCGTGCCTGGCCCTGGTCCACAAGGCGACCGAGCGCACGCCGCAGGATCTGGATCCCGCGAGCGGCCCGCTGGTCAGCGTGCTTATCCCCTGCTTCAACGAGGAGAAGGTGATCGCCGCCTCGGTGGCGCGGATCCTGGAGAGCGACTGGAAGAACATCGAGGTGCTGGTCCTCGACGACGGCTCCAAGGACCGCACGGCCCAGGAGGTGCGCGACCACTTCGCGGGCGATCCGCGCGTGACGCTGCTGTCGTTCGAGAACGGCGGCAAGGCCCGCGCCGTCAACCGGGGCCTGGCCGTGGCCAAGGGCGAGTTCGTGGTGGCCCTGGACGCCGACACCCAGTTCCCCAAGTCGACCATCGGCCGGCTGGTGCGCTGGTTCGCCGATCCGAAGATCGGGGCGGTGGCCGGCAACGCCATCGTCGGCAATCGCCTCAACATCGTCACCCGCTGGCAGGCCCTGGAATATGTCACCGCCCAGAACCTGGAGCGGAGGGCGCTGGCGGCCCTGGGGGCGGTGACCGTGGTGCCGGGCGCCGTCGGGGCCTGGCGCAAGAGCGTGCTCGACGTCCTGGGCGGCTATCCCTCCGACACCCTGGCCGAGGACCAGGACCTGACCATCGCCTGCCAGCGCGCCGGCTGGAAGGTGGCCTTCGATCCGGCCGCCCGCGCCTATACCGAGGCCCCCGACACGGTGAGCGGCCTGCTCAAGCAGCGCTTCCGCTGGTCGTTCGGCACCCTGCAGTGCGTGTGGAAGCACCGCGCGGCGCTGTTCAATCCCAAGACCCCGGTGCTGGGTTTCGTGGCCCTGCCGCAGATCTGGCTGTTCCAGATCCTGCTGGCCGTGGCCGCGCCTCTGGTCGACCTGGCCGTGGTCTGGAGCCTGGTCTCGGGCCTCTACGCGGCGCTCGCCCACCCGCTGGAATGGCGGCCCGACGACATGGTGCGCGGCCTGCTCTACTGGGCGGTGTTCATTCTCGTCGACCTGTCGGCCGGCGCCCTGGGCATGGCCCTCGAGAAGCGCGCGCCGTGGGCCGACCTGCCCTACCTGCCGGTGCAGCGCTTCGGCTACCGCCAGCTGATGTACTACGTGGTGGTGAAATCGGTGCTGACCGCCGTGCGCGGCGGCCGCGTCGGCTGGGGCAAGCTGGAACGCCGCGCGACCGTGGCGGTGAAGTGAAAATGCAAAGCCCTCCCCCTCGATGGGGAGGGTTGGGTGGGGGTGGCTAGGGCGGCGGCGGCCGAACCGCCGCGTCACCCCCATCCCCGACCCTTCCCCCATCAAGGGGGAAGGGAGAGAGGCTTAAGCCCGCCGCCTCACGGCTTGCTTCACCGCCCCGCCGCTGCTGACCTCGAAGCGCGACACCAGCTCCGCCAACTCGCCGGCTTCCAGCTTCAGGCTGGCCGAGGCGACGGTGGCTTCCTCGACCATGGCCGAGTTGCGCTGGGTGACCTCGTCCATACGGTTGACGGCGGTGTTGACCTCCGACAGGCCGGTGGCCTGTTCGCGCGAGGACTGGGCGATCTCCAGGATCAGGCCGTCGATCCTGCCGACCTTGTCGACGATGGTGGCCAAGGCCTCGCCGGTCTCGCCGACCAGGCGCACGCCGCGGCCCACCTGCGAGGTGCTCCTGGCGATCAGGGCCTTGATCTCCTTGGCGGCTTCCGCCGAGCGCTGGGCCAGGGCCCGAACCTCGGAGGCCACGACCGCAAAACCCTTGCCCGCGTCGCCCGCGCGAGCGGCCTCGACCCCGGCGTTGAGCGCCAGGAGGTTGGTCTGGAAGGCGATCTCGTCGATCACGCCGATGATGCTGGTGATCTTGCCCGAGCTTTCCTCGATCTCGCCCATGGCCGCGACGGCCTCGCCGACGATCTCGCCCGAGCGGGTGGCGTCGATGCGGGCGGCCGAGGCCACCTGCGAGACCTCGCGCGCGCCCTCGGCGCTGCGGTTGACGGTGGCGGTGATCTGGTCGAGGGCGGCGGCGGCCTCCTCGAGGTTCGAGGCCTGGATCTCGGTGCGGCGCGACAGGTCGTCGGCGGCGATCGAGATCTCCTGCGCCCCGGCCCCGACGCTCTGGGTGGCCGAGGCCACCACGCCCATGGCCCCGTCCAGCGCCGACATGGCGCTGTTGAAGTCGTCGCGCACCTTGGCGAACTGCGGGTCGACCGGCTTTTCGATGCGGTAGGTCAGGTCGTTGCGGGCCAGATGGTCCAGGCCCGCGGCGATCTCGTTGACGGCGTCGACGCGGCCGGTGACCACGGTGGCGAACTTCACGACCTTGGCGATGCGGCGCTTGTGGTCGAAGATCGGGTTGTACGAGGCCTGGATCCATACCGCGCGGCCGCCCTTGCCCAGGCGCTTGAACTCGGCGGCGACGAATTCGCCCGCGTTCAGCCGGGCCCAGAAGGCGGCGTAGCCGGGCGCATTGGCCTCGGCCGGCTCGACGAACATCCGGTGATGCCGCCCCTGGATCTCGCCCAGCGAGTAGCCCAGCGCGTCGAGGAAGTTCTGGTTGGCGGTCAGGATCTCGCCGGCCGGGGTGAACTCGATCACCGCCTGGGCCCGGCCGATGGCCTCCATCTTGCCGTGCTGCTCGGCGGCGCGGCGCTTCTGGTCGGTGATGTCGGTGGCGATCTTGACGATCCGGGTCACCGCGCCGCGCGCGTTGCGGATCGGATTGTACGAGGCCTGGATCCAGACCTCGCGGCCGCCCTTGCCCACCCGCAGGTATTCGCGGGCGTCGAACTCGCCGCGGCCGAGCTTGGCCCAGAACGCCGCATAGTCGCTGCTGGCGGCGTAGTCGGGCTCGACGAACAGGCTGTGGTGCTTGCCGACGATCTCGGCCAGGTCGTAGCCCATGGCCGAACAGAAGTTCTCGTTCGCCGTCAGGATCCGGCCCTTGGGGTCGAACTCGATGGTCGCCAGCGACCGGTCGAGGGCCGCGAGGGTCTCGACGGCCTGCACTTGCGAGCGGTTGAACATGGAAGCCCTTCCAATGCCTATCCGGGATTTTTCCCTGGGCGCATCCGGCAAGAAGAAGCTTCGAGACGGTCAATAAATGATTGATACTTTCAAGCCACGGCGTCGCACCGAGTATATCCTGCCCCGGTTCTCCGGTTTTGCACAAAATGCATCGTATTTAAGTCGTTGTTTTTCAAAGCGACGCAGCGTTGCAGGCCAGCGCCGCAGCAATACTTCGTCACGAAGCGCGGCAAATGCGCCCGACCGGCCGAAAAGCGCAACCGCAGTGCACAAGCAGGCAAGCTCTCGCGATAAAAGTGAACGGTAACATCGTTCGCGCAAGCGCCGCTCGGGCCCCAACGCCTTGCCAGGCCCGGCCTGTGGACGATTTCCGAAAAGATCAGGCTTTTCGATCACCCGGCCCAGGAAGGCGGCGCCGTTGTCCGTTCGGACAACGGATCGAAAATATGGGGGGCGGTTATCGTCCAAGTGCGGTTGCGCCTGCGAAATCACGCTCCTATAACGCCGCCACATTCAAGAACCGTCGCGGAAGACCGGTCCCTCATGAACATTCACGAGCATCAAGCTAAAGCCGTCCTCGCGGAGTTCGGCGCCCCCGTCCCGCGTGGCTTCGCGGCGTTCACCGTCGATGAAGCCGTCGCCGCCGCCGAGAAGCTGGGCGGTCCGGTCTTCGTCGTGAAGAGCCAGATCCACGCCGGCGGCCGCGGCAAGGGCAAGTTCGAGGGCCTCGGCCCCGACGCCAAGGGCGGCGTCCGCGTCGTCAAGTCGGTCGAAGACGTCAAGACCAACGCCGCCGAAATGCTCGGCCGCGTGCTGGTGACGCACCAGACCGGCCCCAAGGGCAAGCAGGTGAACCGCCTCTACATCGAGGAAGGCGCCGCGATCGCCAAGGAATTCTACCTGTCGCTGCTGGTTGACCGCGCCTCGAGCAAGGTCTCGGTCGTCGCTTCGACCGAAGGCGGCATGGACATCGAGGACGTCGCCGCCTCGACCCCGGAAAAGATCCACACCTTCACCATCGATCCGGCGACCGGCGTGTGGCCGACCCACCAGCGCGCGCTGGCCAAGGCCCTGGGCCTGACCGGCGGCCTGGCCAAGGAAGCCGCCGTCCTGCTGAACCAGCTGTTCACGGCCTTCATGGCCAAGGACATGGCGATGCTGGAAATCAACCCGCTGATCGTCACCGCCGACGACCACCTGCGCGTCCTGGACGCCAAGCTGTCGTTCGACGGCAACTCGCTGTTCCGTCACCCGGACATCCGCGAGCTGCGCGACGAGACCGAAGAAGACCCCAAGGAAATCGAAGCCAGCAAGTACGACCTGGCCTACATCGCCCTCGACGGCGAAATCGGCTGCATGGTCAACGGCGCGGGCCTGGCCATGGCCACCATGGACATCATCAAGCTGTACGGCGCCGAGCCGGCCAACTTCCTCGATGTCGGCGGCGGCGCTTCCAAGGAGAAGGTCACCGCGGCCTTCAAGATCATCACCGCCGATCCGGCCGTGAAGGGCATCCTGGTCAACATCTTCGGCGGCATCATGCGCTGCGACATCATCGCGGAAGGCGTCATCGCCGCCGTGAAGGAAGTCGGCCTGTCGGTTCCGCTCGTCGTTCGCCTGGAAGGCACCAACGTCGAACTGGGTAAGAAAATCATCTCGGAAAGCGGCCTGAACGTCATCGCCGCCAACGATCTGTCTGACGGCGCCGAAAAGATCGTCGCGGCCGTGAAGGGTGCTCGCTAATCATGTCGATCCTTATCGGTTCTGAAACCAAGGTCATCACCCAGGGCTTCACCGGCGCCCAGGGCACGTTCCACTCGGAACAAGCCATCGCCTACGGCACCAAGATGGTCGGCGGCGTCACCCCGGGTAAGGGCGGCCAGACGCACATCGGCCTGCCGGTGTTCGACACCGTCGGCGAAGCCAAGGAAGCCACCGGCGCCGACGCCTCGGTGATCTATGTCCCGCCGCCCTTCGCGGCCGACTCGATCCTGGAAGCCATCGACGCCGAAATCCCGCTGATCGTCTGCATCACCGAGGGCATCCCGGTGCTGGACATGGTCAAGGTGAAGAAGGCCCTGCAAGGTTCGCGTTCGCGCCTGATCGGCCCGAACTGCCCGGGCGTCCTGACCCCGAACCAGTGCAAGATCGGCATCATGCCGGGTTCGATCTTCTCGGAAGGCTCGGTCGGCGTCGTGTCGCGTTCGGGCACCCTGACCTACGAAGCCGTGTTCCAGACCACCAACGCCGGTCTCGGTCAGACGACCGCCGTCGGCATCGGCGGCGACCCGGTCAAGGGCACCGAGTTCATCGACGTGCTGGAACTGTTCCTGGCCGACGAAGCCACCAAGTCGATCGTCATGATCGGTGAAATCGGCGGCTCGGCCGAAGAAGAAGCGGCTCAGTTCCTGAAGGACGAAGCCAAGCGCGGCCGCAAGAAGCCCATGGTCGGCTTCATCGCCGGTCGCACGGCTCCTCCGGGCCGTCACATGGGTCACGCCGGCGCCATCATCTCGGGCGGCAAGGGCGGCGCCGAGGACAAGATCGCTGCGATGGAAGAAGCGGGCATCCGCGTCTCGCCGTCGCCGGCGAAGCTGGGCGAGACCCTGCTCGAAGTCCTCAAGGGCTAATAGACTAGACTACCGAAACCCCGCCTCGCGCGGGGCCCAGGTTTTTTGCGACCGCCAGTCGACGATCCGAAAAAATCACCTGGGCCCGCCGCAAGGCGCGGGCGACGGGAGATTGAGAGACTATATTTACGGGACCGGTGTCTAACCGGTCCCGTAAACGGATCCGAAGCGCAGCGGCCGAAAATGGATAGCGGCCAACCGGTCGTCGCGCTTCATGTTTGAAACGAGCTCGTGATCCCGCCGGATGGCCTCGGCGGGCGAGCATCGAGGCGAAGACGATGGCGGACGACGCAGGCATCATCAATCAGGTCTTGACCGAGACCTCCTTCCTCTACGGCGCGAACGCCGCCTTTGTTGAGGATCTCTACGCCCAGTGGGCGGAGAACCCCGGGTCGGTCGAGCCCTCTTGGAACGCCTTCTTCGCCTCGCTCGCCGAGCAGGCCGACCAGGTCAAGCGCGCCGCCAAGGACCCGGCCTGGACGCCCAAGAGCGTCCCCACCGCCCGCCCCGACTGGCTCTCCGCGCTTGACGGCCAATGGGCCAGCGTCGCGCCGGCCGTCGAAGCCAAGATTTCCAAGGCCGTCGAGGCCAAGGCTCCCGGCGCTTCCGCCGAAGCCGTCCGCGCCGCCACGCTGGACAGCCTGCGCGCCATCATGATGATCCGGGCCTACCGGATGCGCGGCCACCTGGCCGCCAACCTCGACCCGCTGGGCCTGGATCCCGCCAAGGACGCCAGCGAACTCGACCCGGCCACCTACGGCTTCGCCGAGGCCGACTACGACCGTCCGATCTTCCTCGACTTCGTGCTGGGTCTGGAGACCGCCACGATCCGCGAGATCCTGTCGATCCTGCGCCGCACCTACTGCGGCAATGTCGGCGTCCAGTACATGCACATCTCCGACCCGGCCGAGAAGGCCTGGCTGCAGGAGCGCATCGAGGGCCGCGACAAGGAAATCACCTTCTCCAAGGAAGGCAAGGTCGCCATCCTCAAGAAGCTGATCGAGGCCGAAGGCTTCGAACGCTTCCTGCACAAGCGTTTCCCCGGCACCAAGCGCTTCGGCCTCGACGGCGGCGAAGCCATGGTCCCGGCCATGGAACAGATCATCAAGCGCGGCGGTTCGCTGGGCGTGAAGGACATCGTCCTGGGCATGCCGCACCGCGGCCGCCTGAACGTGCTGGCCGCCGTGATGGGCAAGCCCTACCACGTGATCTTCCACGAATTCCAAGGCGGCTCCAGCGTCCCCTCGGACGTCGAGGGCTCGGGCGACGTGAAGTACCACATGGGCGCCTCGTCGGACCGTGAGTTCGACGACAACAAGGTCCACCTGTCGCTGACCGCCAACCCGTCGCACCTGGAAATCGTCAACCCGGTCGTGATCGGCAAGGCCCGCGCCAAGCAGGCCTTCACCCTGCGCGAACAGCCGGACGCCGGCCGCGGCCACGTGCTGCCGCTGCTGCTGCACGGCGATGCGGCCTTCGCCGGCCAGGGCGTCGTGGCCGAGTGCTTCACCCTGTCGGGCCTGAAGGGCTACCGTACGGGCGGCACCATCCACTTCATCGTCAACAACCAGATCGGCTTCACCACCAGCCCGCGCTACTCGCGCTCGTCGCCGTATCCGAGCGACATGGCCCTGATGGTCGAGGCCCCGATCTTCCACGTGAACGGCGACGATCCCGAAGCCGTGGTGTTCGCGGCCAAGGTCGCCACCGAATATCGCCAGATGTTCGGCAAGGACGTGGTCATCGACATGGTCTGCTACCGTCGCTTCGGTCACAACGAAGGCGACGATCCGACCATGACGTCGCCGCTGATGTACGCGAAGATCAAGGGTCACCCCTCGACCCGCGAACTGTACGCCACCCGCCTGGTCGCCGAAGGCCTGGTCACCCAGGCTGAGTCCGACGCCTGGGTCGGCGAGTTCGAGACCTTCCTCGACAAGGAATTCGAGGCCGGCAAGAGCTACAAGGCCAACAAGGCCGACTGGCTCGACGGCAAGTGGAAGGGCCTGGCCCAGCCGGGCGACGAAGAGCGCCGCGGCAAGACCGACGTGCCGCTCGCCAAGCTGCAGGAACTGGGCGCCAAGATCACGGCGATCCCGGAGCGCATCGAGGCCCACAAGACCGTCAAGCGCGCCATCGAGAACCGCCGCGACGCCATCAGCAAGGGCGAAGGCCTCGACTGGGGCACGGCCGAGCACCTGGCGTTCGCCACCCTGCTCGACGAGGGCTTCCCGGTCCGCCTGTCGGGCCAGGACTCGGTCCGCGGCACCTTCACCCAACGCCACTCCGACGTCATCGACCAGAAGACCGAAGAGCACTACACGCCGCTGAACAACATCCGCGCCGGCCAGGCCAACTACGAAGTCATCGACTCGGCCCTGTCGGAAGAGGCGGTGCTGGGCTTCGAGTACGGCTTCTCGCTGGCCGACCCAAACACCCTGACCCTGTGGGAAGGCCAGTTCGGCGACTTCGTGAACGGCGCCCAGGTGGTGATCGACCAGTTCATCAGCTCGGGCGAACGCAAGTGGCTGCGCATGAGCGGCCTCGTGATGCTGCTGCCGCACGGCTACGAAGGCCAGGGCCCCGAGCACAGCTCGGCCCGCCTCGAGCGCTTCCTGCAGTCGTGCGCGGAAGACAACATGCAGGTCGTCAACTGCACCACGCCGGCCAACTACTTCCACGCCCTGCGTCGCCAGATGCACCGTGAGTACCGCAAGCCGCTGATCGTGATGTCGCCCAAGAGCCTGCTGCGCCACAAGCGCGCCGTCTCGAACCTGAGCGACCTGGCCGAAGGCACCGCCTTCCACCGCGTGATGGTGGACGGCGCCGAGGCCGGCTGCGACGTCGGCGGCATCACGCTGAAGAGCGACGATCAGATCAAGCGCGTCATCATGTGCTCGGGCAAGGTCTACTTCGACCTGGTGGACCAGCGCGCCAAGACCGGCCGCGACGACGTCTACATCCTGCGCCTGGAGCAGTTCTATCCGTGGCCGATGAAGTCGGTCATGGGCGTCCTGAACCGCTTCAAGAACGCCGAGCTGGTGTGGGTGCAGGAAGAGCCGAAGAACATGGGCGGCTGGACCTTCGTCGATCCGTGGATCGAGCTGACCCTCGACAAGATGGACATCAAGGCCAAGCGGGCCCGCTACGTCGGCCGTCCGGCCAGCGCCTCGACCGCCGCCGGCCTGATGAGCCGCCACCTCAAGGAGCTCGAAGCCTTCCTCACCGAAGCCTTCGCCTAAGAGCACCAACCTTCAAGCCGCCGCGTCCTTAGACTTGTTCGATAGGCGCGGCGGCCTAAGTTCGTTTAGACCCCCGACCGCCAGATCAAAGAGACATCGGAACCTGACATGGCCGACATCATGACCCCCGCCCTGGGCGAATCCGTCACCGAAGCGACGGTCGCCCGCTGGACCAAGAAGGCCGGGGAGGCCGTGAAGAAGGACGAGCTGCTCGTCGAGCTGGAAACCGACAAGGTCAGCCTCGAAGTGGTCTCGCCGGCCGACGGCGTCCTGGCCGCGATCAGCGCCGAAGCAGGCGCCACCGTGGTTCCGGGCACGGTCCTGGGCGTGGTGACCGAAGGCGCGACCGCCTCGGCCGCTCCGGCCGCCGCCGCTCCGGCCCCGGCCGCTGCTCCGGCTCCCGCCCCGGCTCCGGCCCCCGCCGCCGCCGCCGCGCCTGCTGCTCCGGTCGCCGCTCCGGTCAGCCCGGCCCCGGCCCGCGTCGCCGCCGAGAACAACCTCGACCTGTCGAAGGTCGTCGGCACCGGCAAGGACGGTCGCGTGACCAAGGGCGACGCTCTCGCCGCCCTGGAAGCCCGCGCCAGCGCCCCGGCTCCGGCCGCCGCTCCGGCCGCGCCGCGCGCCCTGCACGAGCGCGAAGAGCGCGTGAAGATGACGCGCCTGCGTCAGACGATCGCTCGCCGCCTGAAGGAAGCCCAGAACACGGCCGCCATGCTGACGACCTTCAACGAGGTCGACATGAGCGCGGTCATGGCCCTGCGCGCCCAGTACAAGGACGTGTTCGAAAAGCGTCACGGCGTGAAGCTGGGCTTCATGTCGTTCTTCACCAAGGCCGTCGTGGCCGCGCTGAAGGCGATCCCGGACGTCAACGCCGAGATCGACGGCCAGGACGTCATCTACAAGAACCACTACGACATCGGCGTCGCCGTCGGCACCGACAAGGGCCTGGTGGTTCCGGTCGTCCGTGACGCCGACGTGCTGAACCTGGCCGAGATCGAAAAGACCATCGGCGACCTCGGCAAGAAGGCCCGCACCGGCGGCCTGGCCATCGAGGACATGCAGGGCGGCACCTTCACGATCACCAACGGCGGCATCTACGGCTCGCTGATGTCGACCCCGATCCTGAACGCGCCGCAGTCGGGCATCCTGGGCATGCACGCGATCAAGGAACGCGCCATGGTCGTCAACGGCAAGATCGAGATCCGCCCGATGATGTACCTGGCCCTGTCGTACGACCACCGCGTCGTCGACGGCGCCGGCGCCGTGACCTTCCTCGTGAAGGTCAAGGAAGCCCTGGAAGACCCGCAGCGCCTGCTGCTGGACCTGTAAGGGTCTGGTCATCCCAGAACGACGAAGGGGCCGCGAAAGCGGCCCCTTTTTCTTTGGTCCTCCCCCTGAAGGGGGAGGTGGCCCGGAGGGCCGGAGGGGGAAGCGGCTGCTGAAGCGCCGCTATCAACTCCCCCTCAGTCGGCTTCGCCGACAGCTCCCCCTTCAGGGAGAGCGTCTATCAATCAGCATCCCACCGGAACGCCGCATCGATCCAGTCGCCGATGCGGCCGTCCGGACGAGCCAGGCCGTAGACCGCCGCCATCTCCTCATCCGTCAGGGCGAAGTCGAAGATCGCGAAGTTCTCGGCCAGGCGAGCCGGGTTCTTGGTGCGCGGGATGGTGACCACGCCCTGCTGCACCTGCCAGCGCAGGGTCACCTGGCCCGGCGTCTTGCCGTACTTCTCGCCGATAGCCTTCAGCACCGGATCATCGCCGACCTTGCCCTGGGCCAGGGGCGACCAGGCGGTGATCGAGGCGCCCAGCTTGTCGGCCGTGGCCCGCAGGGTCTTCTGCGACAGATAGGGGTGGTACTCGACCTGGTTGGTGGCCAGCGGGGCCTCCGACAGGCCGGCGGCCTCCTGCATCAGCGCCGAGGGGAAGTTCGACAGGCCGATGGCCCGGGTGCGGCCGTCGGCCTTCACCGCGTTGAGGGCGGCGATGGTCTCGGCCAGCGCCGGCTTGGGCTTGGGCCAGTGCAGCAGCAGGAGGTCGACCTGGTCGACCCGCAGCTTCTTCAGGCTCTCGTCGACCGAGCGCTGCAAGTCGCCGTCGGCGAACTTGTCGATCCACACCTTGGTGGTGACGAAGATCTCGCCGCGCGCCACGCCGGTAGCCGCCAGGGCCGCGCCGACGTCCTGCTCGTTGCCGTAGATCTGGGCGGTGTCGACATGGCGATAGCCGACCTCCAGCGCCTTTTCCGTCATGGTCTGGGCCACGCCGTTTTCCAGCTGGTAGGTGCCCAGGCCGATGGCGGGGATCTCGACGTCGCCCGAACGGACGCCGGGGGTGGGGTTCGACATGGGAAGCTCCGCAAAATCTGGTCAGGCGGATATAGGCGCCCTCACGCGCCTTCGTCATGGGCCCTGGCGACCTTCTTGGGCACGCAGGCGCGCCAGTGACGCTCGATCAGGCGCTTGACCGTTCCCGCCTCCACCGCCGACAGCCGCGCCAGCACCGTCGGATAGTTGCGATAGTGGTCGGTGACGTAGAACGCCTCGGGCGCGGCCTCGATCAGCATCTCGCGCTCATCGAAGGGCACGCCGGGCAGCACCAGGGTGTCGCCGTCCTCCTTCAGCCGGGTCAGGAACTTGCCGTTCGCCTTGAGGCAGGGATAGCCATAGGACGTCCCATCCGCGACCAGCGGCAGGGCCAAGGCGAAGGCGCGGACCTCGTCATAGGTGATGGGCATGGGCGAAGCTTCGTTTCCGCGACTATAGAGGGACCATGAGCGCGGAAAACACCCTGAAGACGCCGATCCTCGTGCTGGGGGCCACCAGCCTGATCGGGACTTTCCTGATGGACCGGCTGCAAGCCGCCGGCCACGAGCCCATGGGCCTGTCGCGCCGCCCACCTGGCGGAGACGCCTGCTGGATCGACGCCGACCTCAAGGGCGACGATCTCGCCGAACAGCTGCCCGGCGCGGCTACCGTGTTCTCGCTGTCGCCGATCTGGCTGCTGCCGGCCGTGCTGCCGCTCCTGAAGGCGCGCGGCATGAAGCGCCTGGTGGCCTTCTCCTCGACCAGCCGCTTCACCAAGCAGGACTCGCCCGAGGCCTCCGAGCGCGCGGTGGCCAAGGCCCTGGCCGATGCGGAGGACGCCGTCGAAGCCTTCTGTTCGCAGCACGGCGTGGCCTGGACCATCCTGCGCCCGACCCTGATCTACGCCGAGGGTCGCGACGGCAATGTCAGCCGCCTGGCCGGCCTGATTCGCCGATTCAAGGTGCTGCCGCTGTCGGGCGCCGGCGAGGGGCTGCGCCAGCCGGTGCACGCCGACGACCTGGCCGCCGGCGCCATCGCCGCGGCCACGGCGCCGGCCGCCTTCGACCGCGCCTACGCCCTGGTCGGCGGCGAGACCCTGCCCTATCGCGAGATGGCCCGCCGGGTGTTCGAGGGCCTGGGCCGGCGGCCGGCCATCCTGGTTCTGCCGCCCTGGCTGTTTTCCCTGCTGCTGACCCTGGCGCGGCCGTTCTTCCCGGGAGCGACGGCGGCCATGGGCGCGCGGATGAGCCAGGACCTGACGTTCGACGCCGGCGATGCGGTCAGGGATTTCGGGTGGAGCCCGAGGGATTTCCGGCCGCGGTTCTGACCCCCTCTCCCCTTGCGGGAGAGGGTGGCCCGCGAAGCGGGTCGGGTGAGGGGTCGAAAGCCCTCTCCGCCGCGACGGCTGCTCCGCTGGATGCGGCGTTGAGGTTTTGAGAGACCCCTCATCCGTCGGCTACCGCCGACACCTTCTCCCGCAAGGGGAGAAGGCCCCCCAAGCCTAAGCCAATCCCGCCCGGCCATAATACAGCATCCCCGCCGTCGGCCGCTTCAGGCCACGACGGATCCGCGGCCCGAACTTCGTGGCCGACAGCAGGCGCGAGACCATCGCCTCGTCGCCGGCGCGGCGGAACGCCCTGGCCGAGGCTGACCAAAGCGCCGTGGTGGCCGGATGCGGCAGGACGACGCCCGCCGCCAGGCCCAGAGCCAGCAGGCCGTAGCCGGCGATGCGGTTCGAGATCGGGTCGGGACGGGTCATCGGATGTCTCCTTTCATGGGGTGGAGGAGGACCGCCGGGGGCTGGGCGGGTGGCGATCCTCCTCGGGCCGCCGAGCGAGCGTTTACTCGGCGGCGATGGGAGCCGCGTCGAACGCGATCCCCAGTCTCTGCGCGACGCCGGCGGCATAGGCCGGGTCGGCGCGGTGGAAGTGAACCAGCTGGCGACGCACGATCGCCTCGGGAACGCCCTGCATGGCCGCGGCGATGTTGCCAAACAACGCCGCCTGCTGGGCCGGGCTCATCAGCCGGAAGAGGGCGCCCGGCTGGGCGTAGTCGTCATTGCCGGCGCGGTGATCGAACCGGTCGGCGTCGCCGTACAGCGGCAGCGGCGGCTCGGCCACCGACGGCTCCTGCACCGGCCCGCCGAAGCTGCTCGGCTCGTACCAGGCCTCGGTGCGCTTCGGCGCGTCGAAGCGCATGGCCCCGTCGGCGTGGTAGTGGTTCACCGGGCAGCGCGGACGATTGACCGGCAGCGCCTCGTAATGCGTGCCCACCCGGTAGCGGTGTGCGTCGGCATAGGCGAACAGCCGGCCCTGCAGCACCTTGTCGGGAGAGAAGCCGATCCCCGGCACGATGTTCGACGGCGAAAACGAGCTCTGCTCGACCTCGGCGAAATAGTTGTCCGGGTTGCGGTTCAGCTCCAGCACGCCGACCTCGATCAGCGGGAAGTCGGCATGCGGCCACACCTTGGTCAGGTCGAACGGGTCGAAGGCCGTCTCGCGCGCCTGGGCCTGCGTCATCACCTGCACCTTCAGGGTCCAGCGCGGGTAGTCGCCGCCCTCGATGGCCTCGAACAGGTCGCGCTGGGCGCTCTCGCGGTCGCCCGCGATCACGGCGTTGCCCTCTTCGTTGGTCCAGGTGCGGATCCCCTGCTGGGACTTGAAGTGGAACTTCACCCAGACCCGCTCATTGGCGTCGTTGATGAAGCTGTAGGTGTGGCTGCCAAAGCCGTGCATGTGGCGATAGCCCTGCGGCAGGCCGCGGTCCGAGAACAGGATCGTCACCTGGTGCAGGCTTTCGGGCGACAGGCTCCAGAAGTCCCACATCGCCGTCGGCGAGCGCAGGTTCGACACCGGGTGGCGCTTCTGGGTGCGGATGAAGTCGGGGAACTTCAGCGGGTCGCGGATGAAGAACACCGGGGTGTTGTTGCCCACCAGGTCCCAGTTGCCCTCCTCGGTATAGACCTTGAGGGCGAAACCGCGCACGTCGCGCTCGGCGTCGGCCGCGCCGCGCTCGCCGGCCACGGTGGAAAAGCGCAGCAACACTTTGGACTGCGCGCCCGGCTGCAAGGCCTTGGCCTTGGTGTAGCGGCTGATGTCGTGGGTGATGGTCAGCGCGCCGTAGGCGGCCGAGCCCTTGGCATGGACGACGCGCTCGGGAATGCGCTCGCGGTTCTGGTGCGCCAGCTTCTCGATCAGCTGGTAGTCCTGCATCAGCAGCGGGCCGCGCGGGCCGGCCGACAGGCTGTTCTGGTTGTCCGCGACGGGCGCGCCGGCCGTGGTGGTCAGGATGGTCTTGGTCATGTCGCCCTCGTCGAACTTCGTAGCGCCACTGTCGGGGGCGGCGTTCGATAAATCCAATTGATCGTTTTTCGCGGCAAGATCGGAAAATCTTATCGAACCATAGCCCGGACGATCCTGCGCTTCTTGAAGCGAACCACTGGCTCGACCCGGCGGGCCCGGCGGTCTAAGCCTCCGGCATGACCGCCATCCTGCCCGACGCCGCCGCCGCCAACTGGGTCGACCGCTACGCCCCGCAATCCTTGCGCCCCTGGCTCAAGCTGGGCCGCTTCGACCGTCCGGCCGGCATCTGGCTCCTGATGCTGCCCGGCTGGCAGGGCATCGCCCTGGCCGCGGCCGAGAAGGGCCAGCTGCCCAATCCCTGGCTGCTGATCGCCTTCTTCGTCGGGGCGGCGCTGATGCGGGCGGCCGGCTGCGCCTTCAACGACATCGTCGACCGCGACTTCGACGCCCAG
Source organism: Caulobacter endophyticus (assembly GCF_029543245.1). Taxonomy (GTDB): domain Bacteria; phylum Pseudomonadota; class Alphaproteobacteria; order Caulobacterales; family Caulobacteraceae; genus Caulobacter; species Caulobacter endophyticus_A. Next base: position 61,258 of record NZ_JARQWV010000005.1, on the reverse strand, counting down.
GTGGCCCGCACCGCCCTGCGCCCGATCCCGGCCGGCCTGATCACCGTCAAGCAGGCCTGGCTGTTCCTGGTGGGATGCAGCCTGACGAGTTTCCTCATCCTGATCTGCCTGGGCTGGGTGGCCATCGGCCTGGGCGTGGCCTCGCTGCTGCTGGTGGCCGGCTATCCGTTCATGAAGCGGATTACCTGGTGGCCGCAGGCGTGGCTGGGCCTGACCTTCAACTGGGGCGCCCTGCTGGGCTACGCCGCCGCCACCCACACCCTGTCGTGGTCGGCCGCCCTGCTCTACGCCTCGGGCATCTTCTGGACCCTGGGCTACGACACGATCTACGCCATCCAGGACATCGAGGACGACGCCCTGGCCGGGGTGAAGTCGTCGACCCGCCGCCTTGGCTCCAAGGTCCGCGAGGGCGTGGCCATCTTCTACGTCCTGGCCTTCGTGCTGGCCCTGGCCGCCGCCTGGGTCGGCGGGCTGGGCCCGCTGTTCCTGCCGCTTCTGGGGCTCTTTGGCCTGCACCTGTCGCGCCAGGCGCTGGCCACTAATGTCGACGACGGCCCCGGCGCGCTGAAGATCTTCAAGTCCAACGCCCAGGCCGGCGCGATCCTGGTCCTGGCCCTGGTGGCCGGGCTGTGGACGCCGGCAGGGTTCTAGAGCGAGACCCCTCTCCCCTTGCGGGAGAGGGTGGCCTCCCGCAAGGGAGGTCGGGTGAGGGGTCGAAAGCCCTGTCAGACTTGACGATCGATCAGCCAGGCGCGGCTTTGGGTTTCTGAGAGACCCCTCATCCGTCGGCCTTCGGCCGCCACCTTCTCCCGCAAGGGGAGAAGGGCCCGCATTTCTAGAACGGCCCCGCGCGATAGATCCGCTCCATCGACCGCTCCAGCTCGCCCAGCCGGCGGTCATAGGCCCGGTTCAGGCACGCCCGGTTGGCCTTGCAGTTCGCGCGATCGTTCAGCCAGGCCTGCTGGCCGTCCATCAGCGCCCCGCGCGCGCCCATGCCCATGGTGCGCTTGTTGATGTCGTAGAGCACGCTCATCCGCACGTCCTTGTTGTCCAGACCGCGGTCGGCGCAGATAGCCCGCTCGTCGGCCCGCCGGGCCTTGGCGCAGTCGAAGCTGGCCGCGTGGGCGCCTCCGGCGAGACCAAGCGAAACGAGGGCGGCGGCGACGAGCAAGCGCATGAATATCCTCCGGAAACGGACCTGACCTAACGGCATTCTGTCGGCCAGAACCTGAATGTGCGATGATCCGTTCCATGGCCGTCGCCGCTCGCATCAAGCCGCAAGAGCTGTTCGCGCCCGAGGAATGGGCCCGCCTGTCGGCGCGCTCATCCTGGCGCGGGATCGCCATGGTCGCCCACGCCTGGGGCGTGATCCTGGCTGCCGGCGCCCTCTTCGTGATCTGGCCCAACCCGCTGACCTACATCGCCGCGGTGATGCTGATCGGTGCGCGGCAGCTGGGCCTGGCGATCCTGATGCACGAAGCCGCGCACGGGGGCCTGCACCCCAACCTCAAGGTCAACGACTGGCTGGGCGAGTGGCTGTGCGCGGCGCCCCTGGGCGCTTCGCTGAACGCCTACCGCCCCTATCACCTGACCCACCACAAGTTCGCCCAGCAGGCCGAGGATCCGGACCTCGTGCTGTCGGCGCCCTTCCCAACCACCCGCGCCTCGCTGCGCCGCAAGATCATCCGCGACCTCACGGGCCAGACCTTCTTCAAGCAGCGGCTGGGGCCGATCATCGCCGGCCTGAAGAAGCGTAGCCACGGCCAGGCCCCGGGCGCGATCTTCGCCCGCGCGGCGGCGGGCCAGAAGCGGTTCCTGCTGATCAACCTGGCCATGCTGGTCGTGCTCAGCGCGGCGGGCCTGTGGTGGGCCTGGCCGGCGCTGTGGATCGTGCCGATGGCCACCTGGTTCCCGCTGGTCACCCGCCTGCGCAACATCGCAGAGCACGCGCTTGTGGCCAAGGACGAGCCCGACCCGTTCCGCCACGCCCGCACCACCCGCGCCAACTGGCTCGAGCGGGCCCTCGTGGCGCCCTACCACGTCAATTTCCACGCCGAGCATCACCTGTTCATGCACGTGCCCTGCTGGAACCTGCCCAGGGCGCACCGGCTGCTGCGGGAGAAGGGGCTCACGGACGGCATGCTGACCGCGCCCGGGTATCTGACGGTGCTGAAGGCGGCGTCGGGGAAGGTGAGCACCTAGCTCCTCCCCCGCCTGCGGTGCAGGGGGCGAAACTGGGCTCCGCGGAAGCTGTCGCCCCCTCCGTCACGCTGCGTATCCGCAGCGCGCCACCTCCCCCGTTTCGCGGGGGAGGAGTTGCCGCCTATAACCCGCCGCATGATCGTCCAGACCCTGGAAGGCCGCCGGGCCTTCATCGCCGACAACACCCGCCTGCTGCCCACGCCGCACGCGCCGGAACTGGTGCTGCACCTGGCCGACGAGATCACGCCGCTGTGGAAGCTGACGGAAGAGGCGTTGGAGGAGATCGGCCTGCCGCCGCCGTTCTGGGCCTTCGCCTGGGCGGGCGGCCAGGCCCTGGCGCGCTACGTGCTCGACCACCCCGAGATCGTGCGCGGCAAGACCGTGATCGACTTCGCCACCGGCTCGGGCATCGTCGCCGTCGCGGCCATGAAGGCGGGGGCCAAGAGCGTGCTGGCCGCCGACATCGACGTCTTCTGCGAAGCGGCCGTGGCCATGAACGCGGCGGCCAACGGCGTCGAGATCGCCTTCACCGACGCCAACCTGCTGGACGCCCCGCCGCCAGCGGCCGACGTGCTGCTGGCCGGCGACATCTGCTACGAGGGGCCGATGGCGACGGCCGTCATGGCCTGGCTGGCCCAGGGCCGCGCGGCCGGGGCCACGGTGCTGGTCGGCGATCCGGGCCGCACCTACTTCCCCAAGGACGGCCTGGAAAAGCTGGCCGAATACCAGGTCCCCACCACCCGCGAGCTCGAAGACCTGGCGATCAAGCGCACCAGCATCTGGACTCTGCCGTGAGCGGCAATTAGAACATAATAAGAACATTCTGAGAGGCACGCCCATGCGCGAAGACGGCAAGATCGACTACATCGAATGGGCGGGCGGCGAGCTGCCGGCGACCAAGGCCTTCTACGCCGCCGCCTTCGGCTGGAGCTTCACCGACTACGGCCCCGGCTACACCGCCTTCGAAGGCCAGGGCGCCGACGGCGGCTTCGTGGGCGACATCACCGAGGAGCCGGCCAAGCCGCTGGTCATCCTCTACGCCAACGACCTGGAAGCCATGGAGGCCAAGGTCACGGCCGCTGGCGGCGTGATCGTGAAGCCGATCTTCGAGTTCCCGGGCGGCCGCCGCTTCCACTTCATCGACCCGGCCGGCAACGAACTGGCCGTCTGGAGCGCTACCGGCTTCGAATAAAAGATCCTCCCCCTCTGGGGGAGGTGGCCCGGAGGGCCGGAGGGGGGACGTTTTCAGCCGCCGCAGACTTGGCCGCGCTCAGTCGCTTGAGGCCACCTCCCAGCTCCTTCCCCGTAAAACGGGGGAGGTGGCGCGCTGCGGATACGCAGCGTGACGGAGGGGGCGAGTGACGAAGCGCTGAGCCCGGTCACGCCCCCTCCACCGCGGAGCCTGTCCTCGGGCGCGCTTCGCGCGACCCGGGGGCGGTCCCCCTCCCCCGTTTCACGGGGGAGGAACCAGAACCCGCCGCTCCACGCCAAAACCCGGCAGCAGCCTGTCGGCAGGACGTTCCCAGCCGCCCCCAACATGCCTATCTAGCCGCCCATGAGCGATTTCGACGACGAAGACGAGACCACCGGCAAGCGCCGGGCGCTGTCCAACGGCCAGGTGCTGGGCTTCCTGGCGCGGTTCTGGCTGCGCCGCAAAGCGATCTTCGCCGCCGGCGTGATCCTGACCCTGGTGGCGGTGGCCTTCGACCTGGCCCTGCCCTGGGCCTCGGGCAAGCTGATCGACGTGGTCGCCGCCGGCCAGAAGGGCCAGGCCTGGGGCGCCTGGGCGGCCTTCGTCGGCGTCTACCTGGCCTTCTCGCTGATCCGCAACGTCGCCCACCGGTTCTGGATCCCGCTGGCCGCCCGCAACATGGAGGAGATGACCAACGAGGGCTTCGCCCGCGTCCAGGCCTTCTCGTCCGACTGGCACGCCGACAGCTTCGCCGGAGCCACGGTGCGCAAGCTGACCCGCGCCATGTGGGGCTATGACAGCGTCACCGACGCCTTCACCATCTGGCTGGCGCCCAGCCTGATCGTGCTGGTCGGCCTGTCGGTGATGATGCTGGTGCGCCAGCCCCTGGCCGGCGCCATCTCGCTGGTCGTGGTCGTGCTGTACCTGGCCGTGAACCTGTGGATCACCGAGCGCTATGTCCGCCCGTCGAACCTGAAGTCCAACGCCCTCGATTCCGCCATCGGCGGGGCCCTGGCCGACGCCGTCACCTCCAACCCCACGGTCAAGGCCTTCGGCGCCGAGACCCGCGAGACCGAGCGCCTGGCCCAGGTCACCGCCGCCTGGCGCGACGCGGTGATGGTCACCTGGAACCGCTTCACCGACGTATGGCTGGGCCAGAACCTGCTGCTGGTCGTTCTACAGGCCGGCCTGTCGGGCGCGATGATCTGGAGCTGGCTGCAAGGCAAGGCCGGCCCCGGCGACGTCGCCTTCGCCATCACCGCCTTCCTGCTGATGAGCGGCTATCTGCGCAACATGGGCGAGAACATCCGCATGTTGCAGAAGGGCCTGGACGACAGCGAGGACGCCGCCGCCTGGGCCACCCTGCCGCCGCAGATCGCCGACGTTGCCGGCGCGCCCGACTTCGTGCCCGGCCCCGGCGAGATCGCCTTCCAGGGCGTGACCTTCGCCTACCGCAACGCCGGCGCGCCGCTGTACGACCGCTTCTCGCTCGACATCGCGCCGGGCGAGAAGGTGGCCCTGGTCGGCCCCACGGGCTCGGGCAAGTCGACCTTCGTCAAGCTGATCCAGCGCCTGCACGACCTGCAAGGCGGGCGAATCCTGATCGACGGCCAGGACGTGGCCCGGGTGACGCAAGGCAGCTTGCGCCGCGCCATCGCCGTGGTGCCGCAGGACCCGGCCCTGTTCCACCGCAGCTTGCTCGACAACATCGCCTATGGTCGCCCCGACGCCACCTTCGACCAGGTGGTGGAGGCCGCGAAAAAGGCCCGCGCCCACGACTTCATCCTCAAGCTGCCGCACGGCTACGACACCCTGGTCGGCGAGCGCGGCATCAAGCTGTCGGGCGGCGAGCGCCAGCGCGTGGCCATCGCCCGCGCCTTCCTGACCGACGCTCCGATCCTGGTTCTGGACGAGGCCACCTCGTCGCTCGACGTCGAGACCGAGGCCCTGGTGCAGGAGGCCGCCGAGGCCCTGATGCAGGGCCGCACGACGATCGTCATCGCCCACCGCCTGTCGACCGTGCGCGGCGCCGACCGCATCCTGGTCTTCCAGAACGGCCGCGTCGTCGAGGAAGGCCGCCACGCCGACCTCAAGGCCGCCGGCGGCGTCTATGCACGGCTGAACGCGGTCAGCGAAGGGGCCTGAACCTTCAGGGCTTTTGCGGCGGCTTGACCTGGGGCGGGCAACCCTGGTCCTGCCATTCGAACCGCATCGCGCCCCGCGGGCCGACGAGGTCGCTGACGGCCGGCGCGGCCGTGCTCAGCCGTCCCTCCCGGATGGCCTCCCGGGCATCGAAGCTGCCGCAGGATTGGGTGAATTGTCCCAGCCGTCGCCAGCCGCCGTCGGCGTCCTGGGCGTAGACCTCGATCGACCAGGCGCTGGACAGCAGCACCTCGGGCCGTCCGTCGCCAGTGACGTCGAGCAGGCGCGCGTCGCATTTCTGACCGTCGCCGCCGAAGCAGGTGTCATAGCGACGACGGGGCTCGACCCGCGTCAGGAAACCGTCCGGCGCCGGCGTTCCGGCCGGATGGAAGACGATGTCGGGCGGCGTGTCGACCGGCCGGTCGCCGCGGGGCAACGGCTCCGACCGCGTCGCGCTGGCCTTGGCCAACTCGGCGATCTTCGGATCGGCGCTGGTCTTCAGCCGGTCCAGCGCCTCGCGGCCGAAGCGCGCAGAGCCGAAGCGCAGGAAATCGAAGTCGAAGGTCTCGGCCTTGACCGCGCCGCGTTCCAGCCGGCTCACCTGGTCTGACACCGAGACGCGGCGCGGGTCGGCCAGCGAGGTGAACAGCGCCAGCAGCACACCGACCGTCGCAAAGGCCATGGCGATGTTGGTAGTCTCCAGCGGCTTCATCCAGGCGCCTGGGCGCACGGCCGCGATCGCGTAGCCCACGGCATAGCCGACGGCGACGACGATGCAGGCCAGACCGTAGACGCGCTCGGGCGTCAGGCCGTACTGGGCGACGCGCAGCCAGACGGCGTAGGCCGCCAGGGCCGTGATCGGCGCCAGCAGCAACCCCGCGATCCGCGCGGCCCAGGCCAGCACCGGCGACGGCCGCTCCGCCCCGTCCTGGTAGGCCGCGTTGGTCAGCACGATCAGGAAGGCCGCCGCCGTCAGCAACAGGGCCGCGGCCTTGCGCGTGGCCCACAGCGGCGCGAGGCCGGTGAACGGCAGGCTGAGCAGGAAGCCGCCGGCGATCAGCACCATCAGCGGCAGCAGCCAGGCCAGCAGGGTCAGCGACACCGTCCGCACCCCGCGCACCAGATTGGCCCGCACGTCAGTGAGCTGCACGGCGGCGGCGAACATCACCGTGGTGGCCGGGAACGAGAAGGCCTCCTCTCGGATCAGCCGCTCGATGGCGTCGATCCCGATCAGCTTGAAGAGCTGCCCAGCCAGGAACAGCAGCAGCCAGAAGGCGCCGGTGAACAGCAGCGACAGGGCCAGCTGCACCCCGTGCTTCCAAGTGACGTCGAAATATGTGGCGAAGCGGGCGATGGGCCGCCGCTCCATGTCGGCGGGTTGCACCAGATGGTGGCCGATGAACAGCAGGGCCGCGACGGCGCAGAACACCGACCCGTCCGGCAGGTTGCGCACCACGTCGCGCCCGCCCATGAAATGCGGCACGGTCCAGATATCGTAGGCGGTCAGGCCGGCGGCGAGCAGCACCGCCGCCGCCGTCCAGCCGATCAGGGTGCGCGGCCGCAAGCTTGACGCCCCGGCCAGCACCACGAAGGGCGCGTACATCGCCGCCAGCGCCAGGGCCGCGAACAGCATCGGCGTGTTCGATGGCCACACCTTGCGCTCCGAGGCCTCATACAGGGCGTAAAGCAAGACGCCCTGGACCAGCCCCGTCGCCAGCCGGATGAGGCCCGCGCGGCGCGCCGCCTTGGGGTTGGCGACGATCTCGGTCGCTGTGTCGGTCATCTGGCGCTCTACTCAACTCTGGAAGGCGTTCGCAACTGAGCACAGCCACCGGGGCGCGACTAGCGCGAAGCTTGCCGCTTCGCCTTGCCCCGACGCACGCCCGCTTCTAGGTTCCGCGCCGTTCCAGGAGTTTCCCGCCCATGGCCTACCGCTCGCTTCGCGAATTCATCGACGTGCTGGAGGCCCAGGGCGAGCTGGTGCGGGTCAAGGAGCCGGTCTCGTCCGTCCTGGAGATGACCGAGATCCAGACCCGGCTGCTGGCCACCGGCGGCCCGGCGGTGCTGTTCGAGCATGTGCTGCTGCCCGACGGGACGCGGTCTTCGATGCCGGCCCTGGCCAACCTGTTCGGCACGGTCAAGCGCGTGGCCATGGGCGTCACGCTCGGCGGCGAGCCGCGCACCACCGCCGGCGAGCTGCGTGAGGTGGGCGAGCTTCTCGCCTTCCTGCGCCAGCCCCAGCCGCCCAAGGGCCTGAAGGACGCCATCGACATGCTGCCGCTGGCCAAGACGGTGCTGTCGATGCGCCCCGGCACGGTCAAGAAGGCGCCGGTGCAGGAGGTCGTGCTGACCGGCGACCAGATCGACCTGGCCAAGCTGCCGGTGCAGACCTGCTGGCCGGGCGAGCCTGCGCCGCTGATCACCTGGGGCCTGGTGGTCACCAAGGGCCCCAGCGACGACCGCGAGGACGACTTCAACCTCGGCATCTACCGCATGCAGGTGCTGGGCAAGGACAAGGCGATCATGCGCTGGCTGGCCCACCGCGGCGGGGCCCAGCACTACGCCCGCCACAAGAAGGCCGGCAAGAAGGAGCCCCTGCCCTGCGCCGTCGTGCTGGGCGCTGATCCCGGCACGATCCTGGCCGCCGTGACGCCGGTGCCCGACACGCTTTCGGAATACCAGTTCGCCGGCCTGATGCGCGGCGCCAAGCTGGACCTCGTTCCCTGCAAGACCGTGCCGCTGATGGTCCCGGCCCAGGCCGAGATCGTGCTGGAGGGCCACGTCCTGCTCGACGAGTACGAGGACGAGGGCCCCTACGGCGACCACACCGGCTACTACAACAGCGTCGAGAAGTTCCCGGTCTTCCAGGTGACGGCGATCACCATGCGCAAGGACCCAATCTATCTGACCACCTTCACCGGCCGGCCGCCGGACGAGCCTAGCGTGCTCGGCGAGGCGCTGAACGAGGTGTTCATCCCGCTGATCCGCCAGCAGTTCCCCGAGATCGTCGACTTCTGGCTGCCGCCCGAGGGCTGCAGCTACCGCATCGCCGTGGTGTCGATGAAGAAGGCCTATCCGGGCCACGCCAAGCGGGTGATGCTGGGCGTGTGGAGCTATCTGCGCCAGTTCATGTACACCAAGTGGGTGATCGTCGTGGACCACGACATCAACGCCCGCGACTGGAAGGACGTGATGTGGGCGATCAGCACCAAGATGGATCCCGCGCGGGACATCACGGTGATCGAGCACACGCCCATCGACTATCTCGACTTCGCCAGCCCGGTCAGCGGCCTGGGCAGCAAGATCGGCCTCGACGCCACCGACAAGTGGGAGCCCGAGACCAATCGCGAGTGGGGCGAGGAGATCCGCATGGACCAGTCGGTGATCGACGCGGTCAGCGAGAAATGGTCGCGCCTGGGCCTGCCCGGCGAGGGCAAGCCGATCTGGAAGGGCAAGTAGTCCGCAGCGTCTGAAATCGGGGGATTTCGTGGACCCGTTCGAGTTCTTCTTCAGCTTCTACGGCCTGCTGCTCGGCTTCTCGGTGGCCGAGCTGGTGGGCGGGTTCGCGCGGCTGCTGCACGAGCGGCGCACGGTGCGGTTCGGCTATCTGACCCCGCTGCTGGCTCTGTTCGTGGCCATCGACATCGCCAGCTTCTGGAACCAGGCCTGGGTGATCTTCCGCCCCGCGCCCTACAACTACGCCCTGCTGATCGTCGGCCTGGTGGTGGCCAGCACCTTCTATGTCGCCGCCACCCAGGTGTTTCCGCGCGAACTGAAGCCGGGCGAGGATCTGGACGACCACTTCTGGGCCCGCAAGCGCCTGGTGCTGCTGAGCGTCATGGGCGCCAACCTGCTGATCCTGTTCCTGTTCATAGGTCTGCTCTTTCTGAACGGCGAGATCGCCAAGCTGCGGCTCTCGCTCGGTTTGTGGCTAGGCACCCCGATGTTCATGATCCTGACCCTGGTCGCGGCCCTGGCCCGCCGGCGCTGGATCGTCACCGCCGCGCTGGGCGTGCTGCTGACCTACCAGACCTGGCAGATCTTCATCTCGGCCAAGTCCCTGATCGCCAAGGGCGGCTGGCTGCTGATGGGAGGCTGACCCCTTGCCATCCCGCCAGCGAGGCGCGACGACAGGCGTCATGCGCTCGACCGCTCTCCTCACCCTCGCCCTGCTTGCATTGGGAACGCCCGCCATGGCCCAGACCCCCGCCGCCAAAGCCCCCTGGGACGAAGCCTTCCTGCCTCCGGCCCCGCAATGGCAGGGCGCTAGCCAGGCGCTGATCCGCGACGCCTCCGATCCGTGGGTCACCGCCTTCGAGGCCGATCCGGGCCACGACTTCTCGCCCAACTACGTCGACACCCGGGCCTGGTTCGACAAGCTGGACAAGGCCACCAAGCTGGTGCGCGTCGAGGACTTCGGCGTCTCGCCCGAGGGCCGGCCGATCTTCGCGGTGATCGCCAGCAAGGACGGCGACAAGCTCGACCCGAAAAAGCCCCTGCTGCTCGTGCAGTGCGGCATCCACCCCGGCGAGATCGACGGCAAGGACGCGGGCATGATGCTGCTGCGCGACATGGCCTTTCACGGCAAGGACGGCCTGCTCGACAAGGTCAATCTGGTGCTGATCCCGATCCTGTCGGTCGACGGCCACGAGCGCTCGGGCCCCTATTCGCGCCCCAACCAGCGCGGGCCGCGCATCCAGGGCTGGCGCAACACCGCCACCAACCAGAACCTCAACCGCGACTTCATGAAGCTCGACCAGCCCGAGATGCAGGCGCTGAAGCGGCTTCAGGCCAAGTACAAGGCCGACCTTTACGTCGACGTCCACGTCACCGACGGCATGGATTACCAGTACGACGTCACCTACGGCTACAACGGCGAGGACGGCGTCTGGTCGCGCTCGCCGGCCACCGCCAAGTGGCTGGACGACGCCTTCAAGCCGGCGATGAACCAGAGCCTGGAGGCCGAGGGCCACATCCCGGGCGAGCTGGTGTTCGGCATCGACGAGCGCAACCCCAAGGCCGGCCTGTCGGACGGGGGTCTTGGCGAGCGGTTCTCCAACGGCTGGGGCAGCGCCGCCCACGTGCCGACCATCCTGATCGAGAACCACAGCCTGAAACCCCACGCCCAGCGGGTGCTCGGGACCTATGTCTTCATCGAGACGGCGCTGAAGCTGCTGGCGCAGAAGGGCGAGTCCTTGCGCGCCGCGATCGCCGCCGACAGCGCCCTGCGCCCGGCGACCATCCCAGCCAATTTCGTCGCCGACGACAAGCCGAGCCTCACCCGCGCCTTCAAGGGCATCCGCTACGAGACCTATGACAGCGTCGCCTCGGGAGCGACCGAGATCCGCTGGCTGGGGCAGGCCGATCCGGAGCTGTGGCAGCTGCCGTTCTACAGCTCCCACCCCACGCTGCAGCTGGCCCGCCCCAAGGCCTACTGGGTGCCCAGCTATCGCGCCGACATCATCGAGCGCCTGAAGCTGCACGGGGTGAAGGTCGAGACGCTGGACGCGCCCAAGACCGTGCCCGTCGAGATGCTGCGCCTCGTCGAGCCCAAGCTCGCCCCGCGCGCCAACGAGGGCCACGTGCAGATGAGCGTCGAGCAGGTGACGACGCAACAGCGCGACTGGACCTTCCCCAAGGGCTCGGTGCGGGTCTCGACCGACCAGCCGCTGGGCGACCTCGTGGTGCTGCTGCTCGAGCCGCAGTCCAGCGAGAGCGTCTTCGCCTGGGGCATGGTCCCCGAGGTGCTGAGCCGGGTGGAGTATATCGAGCCCTACGCCATCGCCCCGCTGGCCGAGAAGATGATGGCCGCCGATCCGGCGCTGAAAGCCGAGTTCGAAGCCAAGCTCAAGGCCGAGCCCAAGTTCGCCGCCGATCCCGACGCGCGCCTGGCCTGGTTCTACAAGCGCACGCCCTTCTACGATCAGCGCCACCTGCTCTACCCGATCGCCCGGGAGAAGTAGGAAGAGAAACCCTCTCTCTTTGAGAGAGGGTTCCCCGGACAAAATCACCCCTCCCAGGGCCTCACCGCCCCATATCGCTCGACCAGCGCATCTACCGCCGCCCGCAGCTTGGCGCTCGGGTATGGCGTGCGGGGCCAGACGAGGTTGACCGGCAGGGGGCTGTCGAACACCCCGTCGAGCACCGTCTTCAGGCGCCCGGCCGCAAGGTCTGCGGCGACCAGCCAGCGGGGGACCATGGCGATCCCCGCGCCGGCCAGCGCCGCCTGGGCCAGCATCTGAGCATCGCCCAGCCGCACCCGGCCGTCGACCGACAGGCTGCGCGCCACGCCGTCCGCGTCGACATAAGGCCAGGGCGTGGGGCGGCCGTCGCGGGCCTCGACCAGGCAATCGTGGGCGGCGAGATCCTCGATGGTCTGTGGCCGTCCGCGCGCGTCGAGATAGGCCGGGGTCGCGCAGACCACCCGCCGCTGCACGCCCAGCGACCGGGCCACGAGGCCGGCGCGGTCGTCCAGCGCGCCGATCCGCACAGCCAGGTCGACGCCCTCGCCGGTCAGGTCGACCGGGCGGGCGTCGAAGCTCGCCTCCAGCCGCAAGGCCGGCCAGCGGGACAGCAGGTCCAGCAACACCGGCATGACGAAGGCCCGGCCCAGCAGCGGCGGCAGGGCCACGCGCAGCAGGCCCGACGGCTCGCCCCGGCCCTGCTTCAGCTCGGCCTCGGCCTGGGCGAGCGCCGCCAGGGCCGCCACGCAACGGGCGTGATAGAGGCGGCCGTCCTGCGTCAGGGCCACGCTGCGGGTGGTGCGGGCCAGAAGGCGCACACCCAGCCGGGCCTCCAGCCGCTGCACGGCCTTGCCCACGGCCGACGGCGACAGGCCCAGAACCGGCGCCGCGGCCGCGAAGCCGCCATGCTCGGCCACGGCCACGAAGGCGCGCAGGCCGCTATATCCGTCGAGGGAGGGGATCGAGGTCATTCCCGAACTGACGTCCGCAATGAACCGAATTCAAGTCGTTTCCGTCGCCGCGCATCGCCGCCTAAGCCTTGGGCCATGCGATACGATGACAAGACCCTGGTGGTGATCGGCGGCGGCTCGGGGATCGGGCTGGCCACGGCGAAGGCCTTCGTCGAAGGCGGCGGACAGGTGGTGATCGGCGGCCGCTCGCTCGCTCGGCTGGAGGCCGCCCGCGAGCGATTGGGCGCCAAGGCCCGGGCGGCGGCGGTCGATCTGTTCGACACCGGCTCGGTGGCGGCCTTTTTCGACCGCCTCGATCGCATCGACCACCTGTTCACCCCGGCCGCGACCTACACGATCGCCCCCTTCGACCATCCCGACGAGGCGGCGCTGGCCTCGCCGTTCGACGGCAAGTTCTGGGGTCAGGTCCGCTGCGTGCGGGCCGCGGCGCCGAAACTGGCGCCCGACGGCTCGGTGGTGCTGATGTCCGGCGCCGCCAGCGCCCGGCCGCCGAAGGGCGCGGCGCTATACGCCGCCGCCAACGGCGCGATCGAGGCCTTGGGGCGCGGCCTGGCGGTGGATCTCGCGCCCGTGCGGGTCAATGTCGTCGCGCCAGGCACGATCGACGGCGACCTCTGGGCCCGCCGCCCCGCCGAGGTCCGCGACGCCGCCTTCGCCGGCCAGGCCGCCGGCTCGCTGGCCGGCCGCCCCGGAACCGAGGCCGAGATCGCCCAGGCGGTGCTGTTCCTGCTGACCAACGGCTTCACCACGGGAACGACGCTGTTCGCGGACGGCGGCTACAGCCTGCGCTGAGGATTCGGCTAAGCCCTCCTGTCATTCCCGCCCTTGTGGCGGATTGGCGCGGTCCGGAATCCCTCTCTCTTAGAGAGAGGGATTTCATATCCGCCCCGCCGCCCTCAAGCTCAAGCTTCCGTCACGTCACCAGTTGCCATCGGCGGGTAAGCCAGGGCCTTATGCGGCCCCGCTTTCTGTACGAAGGGTCCGTCGATGGACGTTTCCGCTTCCGGTCATGCCGCCGCCCTGTGGGCCGGCCTGCATGTCTTCCTGCTGCTGGTGCTGTCGCTGCTGGTCGTGCGCGGCCGCCAGAAGCACAAGGTGGCCCTGGGCGACGGCGGCGTGCCCGAGCTGGCCCAGGCCGTGCGGGCTTTCGGCAACGCCAGCGAGTACGTGCCCACGGGCCTGGGCGTCCTTGCGGTGCTGGCCGTGGTCGGCGCGCCGGCCATCGCCATCCACGGCGTGGGCCTGGTTCTCTTCGCCGGCCGCCTGATCCACGCCGTGGGCCTGTCGCGCAGCGGCGGCGCCTCGGTGCCCCGCGCCATCGGCATGATCTGCACCTGGCTGGCCTACGTCTTCGGCGGTGTCATCCTGCTGTTCTACGCCATTCCCTGACAATCCGGAGGGCGGCGCCTTGCTCCGCCCTTCCCGCCTCGCCATAAGACGCCATGGACGAAAACCTGTTGCATGACGTCGTCGCCGCCGCGCGCAAGGCCGGGGCCGACGCCGCCGAGGCCGTGTTCGCCGAGCGCCAGTCCCTTTCGGTGGGCGTGCGCCTGGGCGAGCTGGAGGAAGTCGAGCGCGAGGAGGCCAAGGACCTGGGCCTGCGCGTCTTCGTCGGCCGCCGCAGCGCGACCGTCTCCGGTTCCGACGTCAGCCCCGAGGCCCGCGCCAAGCTGGTCGAGCGCGCCGTCGCCATGGCCCGCCTGGCCCCCGAGGATCCCTATGCCGGCTTCGCGCCGAAGGACCGCCTGGCCAAGGGCCCGTTCCCCGACCTTGATCTGATCGACGCCTACGAGCCCTCGGCCGAGACCCTGGAAGATCAGGCCCGCGCCGCCGAGGCCGCCGCCCGCGCCATCGAGGGCGTGACCAATTCCGACGGCGGCTCGTCGAGCTGGAGCTCGACCGTCTGGCGCCTGGTGACCAGCGACGGCTTCTACGGCCAGCACGCGGCCACGGGCTTTGGCATCTCCGCCTCGGCCATCGCCGGCGAGGGCGCGGGCATGGAACGCGGCGGCGAGGGCCGTTCGGTGCGCCACGCCGAAGACCTGCCCTCGCCCGAGGCCATCGGCGCCAAGGCCGGCCAGCAGGCCGTCTCGCGCCTGGGCGCGCGCAAGATCGGCTCGACCACCGCCCCGGTGATCTTCGAGAACCGCCTGGCCATGTCGCTGATCAGCCCGCTGGTCGGCGCGATCTCGGGTCCGGCCATCGCCCGCGGCACCTCGTTCCTGAAGGACAAGCTGAACCAGAAGATCTTCGCCGCCGGCGTGCAGCTGACCGACGACCCGCACCGCGTGCGGGGCCTGGGCTCGGCCCCCTTCGACGACGAGGGCGTGACCACCGTGCGCCGCGCCCTGATCGACGACGGCGTGCTGACCACCTGGCTGCTCAACAGCGCCAGCGCCCGCCAGCTGGGCCTGGAGACCACGGGCCATGCCTCGCGCGGCTCGGCCGGGGCGCCGGGCGTCTCGACCCACAACCTGACCCTGGAGCCGGGGCAGCTGGATCTGGCCGGCCTGATGGGCCAGGCCAAGGACGGCCTGCTGGTCACCTCGATGTTCGGCCCCTCGCTGAACGGCAACACCGGCGACTGGTCGGTGGGCTGCTCGGGCTTCTGGTTCGAGAACGGCCAGATCGCCTATCCGGTCACCGAGATCACCGTGGCCGGCAACCTGATCGACATCTATGGCCGGCTGGTCGTGGGTTCGGACCTGGAGCTGCGCGGCGCCAGCAACAGCCCGTCGCTGCTGGTCGACGCCCTGGCGATCGCAGGCAAATGATGAGCGACCTCGACCTGATTCTCGACGCGGCCCGCGAGGCCGGGGCCCTGGCCCTGGCGGCCCGGGCCAAGGGCGTGAAGATCTGGTCGAAGGACGGCGGCTCGCCGGTCACCGACGCCGACCTGGCGGTCGACGCCCTCTTGAAGGAACGCCTGGGCGCGGCCCGGCCCGACTACGGCTGGCTGTCGGAGGAGACGGTCGACGACCCGGCCCGCCTGGCCACCGGCCGCCAGTTCGTGGTCGACCCGATCGACGGCACCGTCGCCTTCATGAAGGACAAGCCCTGGTTCGCCGTCTCGGTGGCCGTTGTCGAGGACGGCCGGCCCATCGCCGGGGTCGTCCATGCGCCCGCCCTGGACGAGACCTATGCGGCCGTCGCGGGCGGCGGCGCCACCCTTAACGGCGCGCCCCTCGTCCCCAGCCTTTCGACCGTGCTCGACGGCGCGGCCATGCTGGGCGACGCCAAGATGTTCGCCCACCCGGCCTGGCCCACGCCCTGGCCGGCCATGCGGGTCGAGGCCCGCAATTCGATCGCCTACCGCATCTGCCTGGTGGCGGCCGGCGCCTTCGACGCGGCCATCGCCCTGACCCCCAAGAGCGAGTGGGACCTGGCCGCCGCCGACCTGATCTGCGGCGAGGCCGGAGCGTTGCTCACCGATCACCTCGGGCGAAAATTCGCCTATAATCGACCGAATCCGACGGTTCCGAGCCTGGTTTGCGCGAATAGGGCGCTTCACCCGTTGATCCTGTCACGCGTCGGGCATATCGACCTGCCATAATCAAAAACTCCGCAGGATCTTGCTCCCCCATGTCCGACAAGCAGCTTCTTCATATCGTGATCGGTGGCGAACTGAAGGATGTCGCCGGCACCGAATTCCGCGACCTCTCGAAGGTCGAGTTCGTCGGCGCCTACCCGACCTACAACGACGCCCACGCCGCCTGGAAGGCCAAGGCCCAGGCCACCGTCGACAACGCCCACGCCCGCTACTTCATCATCCACGCCCACAAGCTGCTGGATCCGAGCGCGGCTTAATTGAGCGGATCCTTCTCCCCTTGCGGGAGAAGGTGTCATCCGCAGGATGACGGATGAGGGGTCGAAAGGCCTGTCCGCAGGGCTCTTCTCCCGGAGTTCTGAGAGACCCCTCACCCGACCTCCCTCCGGGAGGCCACCCTCTCCCGCAAGGGGAGAGGGACGATATCACTCCCGCCGCAGCAGCTTGTCGGTCAGCACCTTGCCCAGCATGCCGGCGCGGAAGGTCTTCTTCATTTCCACCGGATCGTAGTCGTCGCTGTCGACCCACTGGGTGAAGGTCAGGCCCTTGGGCGCGCCTTTCTCCAGGTACTGGTCGAAGGTGTAGTCGAGCACCCCGGTGTTGCCCTCCTTGATGTGGAGATAGCGGCCCGACAGCTGCTTCTTGGCCTCCTCGATCGGCAGGCCCAGGCGATAGTGGGCGTAGAGCACGCTCATGATGCCCGCCCGGTCGGCCCCCGACTTGCAGTGGATCAGGGCCGGATACTCGATCGTCTCGAACAGTTCCTTGGCGCCGTGCACGCGCTGCCGGATCGGCACCTCGCGCGAGGTGATCACGAAATCGACCATCTTGATGCCCAGGCGCTCGCAGGCGTCCTTCTCCAGCGCGTAGAAGCTGCCGTCGAAGCCGCCGCGCAGGTTCACCACCGTCTTGACGCCCTGCTTCTTCCACCAGGCCAGCTGGAACGGCCAGGGCTGGTTGGTGCGCACCAGTTCCGGGCTGATCCAGTGGGCGTTGGTGAAGCCCACGCGCAGATAGGCGTGGTCGTTCCACAGGAAGTGGAGATAGGTCTTGAAGCGCCCCCAGCGCGTGGAAAGGTCGAAACCGGCCAAGTGGCGATCCTCTGAAAACGCGCCTAGATAGGGCCCACGGGGGATTATTGCAAAACCCCCGCGTCGTTTGGCCGTGCACTGATGCGCCCGCGTCCTTGACAGTCTCCCTGTGAAATCCGACCCCTCGCCCATGACCGACACCCCCGCGACCGAGCTTTCCAACCGCGCCCTGGCCGCGCGGGTCTGGCGCGACTACCTGCGGCCGCGCTGGAAGGGGTTCGTCGTCTCGGTCGTCTGCGCCGCCATCGTCGCCGGCCTGACGGCGCTTCTGCTGTGGCTGGTCGGCCCGGCGGTGGACAAGCTGATCACCCATCCGACGCGGCAGGCCATCTGGACCATCCCGCTGGCGATCGCCTGTATCGCCGTCTTCCGCGCGGTCTTCCAGGTACTGCAGGCCCGGATCATCAACGGCATCGGCAACGGCATCGTCGGCGACGTCCAGGTCGGGCTGTTCAGCCGGCTGGTCCGCGCCGACCTGGCGCGGCTGCGCGGCGCCCACTCGGGCTCCTACGTCGCCTCAGTGCTCTATGACGCCGGCCTGATCCGCGAGGCCTCGACCACCGGCGTGGTCAACTACGTGCGCGAGAGCCTGGTGGTCATCGGCGCCATCGGCACGATGTTCTGGTACGACCCGGTCCTGACCGGCGCGGTGCTGCTGATCGCCCCGGTGGTCAGCATGATCACCCGCCGTTTTTCCAAGAAGACCACCAAGGCCGCCAAGGGCGCCATGGGCGAGACCTCGAACCTGTCGACGGCGATCATGGAAAGCCTGGACGGCATCAAGATCGTCAAGATCGAGAACCGCGAGGCCGACGAGGAAGCCCGGGTCGGCGAGGTCATCGCCCGCCGCCAGAAGCACTTGGTTAAGGGCAGCAACGCCAAGTCGATGGCCGCCCCGGCCACCGAGGCCTTCACGACGATCATCGTCGCCCTGGTGCTGCTCTACACCGGCTGGCGCGCCATGACGGGCGGCATCACCGCCGGTGACTTCACCGCCTTCCTGGCCGCGCTGATGGCCGCGGGCCAATCCCTGCGCCAGGTGACCAACCTGCAGACGGTGATGGCCGAGGGCTTCACCGCCGCCCGCCGCCTGTTCGCCGCCCTCGACGTCGCGCCGACGATCGTCGAGCCCGCCGGCGCCGCGCCGCTGCCGCCCGGCGACGGCTCGGTCAGCCTCGACCATGTCGACTTCGCCTACGGGGAAGGCGCGCCGGCCCTGTCGGACGTGTCGCTGCGGGTGCGCCGGGGCGAGACCGTGGCCCTGGTCGGCCCGTCCGGCGGCGGCAAGAGCTCGATCCTCAACCTGATCCCGCGCTTCTACGACGTCACCGGCGGCTCGGTGAGCATCGACGGCCACGACGTGCGCTCGGTGACCCTCGCCTCCCTGCGCGACCGCATCGCCCTGGTGACCCAGGAGCCGTTCCTGTTCGACGACACCATCCGCGCCAACATCGCCTACGCCAAGCCGGACGCGACCGACGACGAGATCGAGGCCGCCGCCCGTCAGGCCGCCGCCCACGACTTCGTTTCCGCCCTGCCCGAAGGCTACGCCACCCGCGTCGGCGAGGCCGGGACGCGGCTTTCGGGCGGCCAGCGCCAGCGCATCGCCATCGCCCGCGCCTTCCTGAAGAACGCCCCGATCCTGCTGCTCGACGAGGCCACCAGCGCCCTCGACACCGAGAGCGAGGCCCTGGTCCAGGCGGCGCTGGAGCGGCTGATGGCCGGCCGCGCCACCATCCTGATCGCCCACCGCCTGTCGACCGTGAAGCACGCCGACCGCATCTACGTCATCGACAAGGGCCGCGTCGTCGAGACCGGGACCCATGCGGGCCTCTTGCGCGGCAAGGGCCTCTACGCCCGCCTGGCCAAGGCCCAGGACCTCGACCACGCCCCCACTCCGGATTCCGAGGAGACCGCCTCTTGAGGCCTCTGCGTTCCCCCCTGGTCATCAAGATCCTGTCCTCGATCTTCGCCGGCTACTCCAAGCTCGTCTTCTCGACGCTGCGCATGACCGTCGAGGGGCAGGACAAGGCCGAGGCCGTGTGGGCCCAGGGCCGCACCAAGGGCACGGGCGCGATCCTGTGCTTCTGGCACTCGCGTATCCCGATGTCGCCGCTGTCCTGGCCGCAGAGCCCGGCCCGCCAGGACATGCGCGCCCTGATCTCGCTGTCCAACGACGGCGAGTTCATCGCCCGCACGGTGGAAAAGCTCGGCTTCCCGTCGATCCGCGGCTCGTCGGCCAAGAAGACGGACCTGGCCAAGAACAAGCACGGCGAGCAGGCCTTCCGCGACATGGTCAAGTGGGTGAAGGACGGCGGCGGCATCGCCATCACCCCCGACGGCCCGCGCGGTCCGGCCGAGCACATGGAGAAAGGCACCCCGTCCCTGGCCCGCGTCACCGGCGCGCCGGTGATCTTCGTCGGCCTGGCCGCCAAGCCCTGCATCCGCCTGGGCTCGTGGGACCGCACACTGATCCCCCTGCCCTTCGCCAAGGCCGCCATGGTCTGGGACGGCCCCACGGCCGCCGGCCGCGGCGACGACCCCGACACCCTGGCCGAGGACTGGGCCGACCGCCTCTCGGCCGTGACCCGGCGGGCCGAGGAGATCGTGGGGTTGGAGGACTGAGTATCGGGACCCCTTCTCCCCTTGCGGGAGAAGGTGGCGGCCGAAGGCCGTCGGATGAGGGGTCGAAAGACCTTTCCGCCGACTTCTGAGAGACCCCTCACCCGACCTCCCTCCGGGAGGCCACCCTCTCCCGCAAGGGGAGAGGGACTTGGAATGTTGATCCCCGCCCGCCTTGGTGGGATGTAGACCCCATGCCGCACGACCATCCGGGCCACGATCACGACCACGATCATCATGACCACGACCATGGTCATGACCACGATCACGCCGATGGGCACGCCCACGGCCACTCGCATGGCCACGGTCACCACCATCACGGACATGGCCACGGACACCACGGCCACAGCCACGCCCCCGCCGACTTCGGCCGCGCCTTCGCCATCGGCACGGCGCTGAACCTGGCCTTCGTGGCGGCCGAGGCCGCCGCCGGCTTCTTCACAGGCTCGCTGGCCCTGCTGGCCGACGCCGGCCACAATCTGTCGGACGTGCTGGGCCTGCTGCTGGCCTGGGGGGCTGCGGTGCTGGCCAAGCGCGCGCCCACGGGCCGCCGCACCTACGGCCTGCGCAAGGGCACGATCCTGGCCTCGCTGACCAACGCCGCCCTGCTGCTGGTGGCCGTCGGCGCCATCGCCTGGGAGGCCGTGCGCCGCTTCGCCGATCCGCAGCCCGTGCAGACCGGCCCGGTGATGATCGTCGCGGCCATCGGCATCGCCATCAACACCGCCACGGCCCTGATGTTCATGAAGGGCAGCAAGGACGACCTCAACGTCCGGGGCGCCTTCCTGCACATGGCCGCCGACGCCGCCGTTTCGGCCGGGGTGGTGATCGCGGCCCTGGCCATGTGGGCCACCGGCTGGCTGTGGCTGGACCCCGTGGTCAGCCTGGCCATCGTCGTGGTCATCGTGCTGGGCACCTGGGGCCTGCTGCGCGACTCGCTGGACCTGGCCTTGGACGCCGCCCCGCGCGGCATCGATCCCAGGGCCGTCGCCGACTGGCTGGCCGCCCAGCCGGGCGTGGCCGAGGTGCACGACCTGCACATCTGGGCCATGAGCACCACCGAGACGGCGATGACCGCCCATCTGGTGCGCCCCGACGGGAGCGACCACGACCAGTTCCTGCACGATGTCTGCGGGCAGCTGTCCAAGCGCTTCAACATCGGCCACTCGACCATCCAGATCGAGCGCGGCGGCCACGCCCACCCCTGCGCCCTGGCCGCCGAAGGCAGCGTGTGAGCCTGCCCTTCTCCCTGGCCGTCTATCGCGCCGCGACCACGGCCCTGACGCCGATCGCGCCGGCCCTGCTGCGCAATCGGGCCGGCAAGGGCAAGGAGGATCCGGCCCGCCTGAACGAACGCCTCGGCCGCCCCGCCATCCCGCGCCCGCCCGGCGTGCTGGTCTGGCTGCACGGGGCCAGCGTCGGCGAGAGCCTGTCGATCCTGCCGCTGGTCGAGCGCCTGCGCGCCGAGCGGCCGGACGCGAGCGTGCTGGTCACCTCGGGCACCGTCACCTCCGCCGAGCTCCTGGCCAAGCGCCTGCCGCCGGGCGCGATCCACCAGTACCTGCCGGTCGACACGCCCGGCGGCGCGGCCCGCTTCCTCGACCACTGGCGGCCGGACCTGGCCGTCTTCGTCGAGAGCGAGCTGTGGCCCAACCTGCTGCTCGGGGCCAAGGCGCGGGGGACGAAACTGGCCCTGGTCTCGGCCAAGCTGTCGGACAAGAGCTATCGCAGCTGGCAGGCCCGGCCGCTGGCGGCCGCCTGGCTGTTCGCGGGCTTTGATCTGATCCTGGCCCAGGACGGCCGCGCCGCCGACCGCTTCGCCAGCCTCGGCGGGACCGTCGCGGGGGAAGCGGATCTCAAGTTCGGCTCGCCGTCCCTGCCGGTGGACGAGGCCGAGTATGCCCGCCTACGCTTCCAACTGACCGACCGGCCGCTGCTGCTGGCCGCCAGCACCCACCCGGGCGAGGACGAGCTGGTGCTCGACGCCGTGGCCGGTTTCCACCTGGCCCCGCGCCTGGTGATCGTTCCGCGCCACCCGGCGCGCGGCGAGGCGATCCTGGAGATGGCGCGCGAACGCGGTCTACAGGCCGTGCGCCGCAGCCAGGCCCCGAACACGGTGGCCGAGGTGATCGTCGCCGACACCCTGGGCGAGATGGGCCTGTGGTACCGCCTGGCCGACCTGGCTTTGGTCTGCGGCAGCCTGGTTCTCGGGATCGGCGGCCACAACCCGCTGGAGCCGGCCCGGCTGGACTGCCCGATCGTCTCGGGCCCCCATGTCGAGAACTGGCTGACGGCCTATGGCGACCTCGCCGCCGCCGAGGGCGTGACCTATGCCGACGGCGCGGTGCTGGGGCGCCGGCTGTCGGACCTCTTCGAGACTCCCGAGCGTCTGAAGGCCCAGGCCGCCCGGGCCAAGGCCTTCGTCGAGGCCCGCGACGCCGCTGCTCGCGCCGGCCTTTCCCGCATTCTCGACCTCGTGCCGCCCAACCTTGAGCAAGGGGTTTCCGCATGAAGCTCTCGACCCCCCGCTGGTGGTATCGCCGCGAAGGCGGCCCAGCCCCGCTGACCCGCGCCCTGCTGACCCCGCTGTCGTGGATCTGGGCGGCCGCCACCGCCCGCCGCATCGCCAGGGCGACCCCGGCCGATCCGGGCGCGCCGGTGATCTGCGTGGGCAACCTCACCGCCGGCGGCGTCGGCAAGACCCCGATCGTGCGCGAGCTGCTGCTGGTGCTGAACAACGGCGGCGTGGCGGCCCATGGCCTGTCGCGCGGCTATGGCGGTTCGCTGAAGGGCCCGCTGCGCGTCGATCCCTCCCGCCACAAGGCCGGCGAGGTCGGCGACGAGCCGCTGATGCTGGCCCAGGATTTCCCGATCTGGGTGTCGCGCGACCGCGTGGCCGGCGCAACCGCCGCCGCCGCGGCCGGCGCCCAGGTCATCGTCATGGACGACGGCCACCAGAACCCTGACCTGGCCAAGACCCTGTCTCTGGTGGTGGTCGACGGCGAGACCCGCGACGACGAATGGCCGTTCGGCGACGGGCGGGTGTTCCCCGCTGGACCCATGCGCGAGCCGCTGGCCGTGGGCCTGGCCCGCGCCGACGCGGTGATCGTGCTGCTGCCGGCCGACCTGCCGGAAGCCGATCCGCAGCTCCTGGCCCTGCTGGCCTCCAAGCCGCTGCTGATCGCCCGGCTGGAACCGGCCGCCCCGCCGCCGGGCGGGCCGCAGGTCGGCTTCGCCGGGGTCGGCAAGCCCTGGAAGGTCGAGCGCGCCCTGCAGGCCGCCGGCTGCGACCTCGTCGACTTCGCCCCCTTCCCCGACCACGGCGCCTATAGCGAGGACACCCTGCGGAGCCTCGCCGAACGCGCCCGCGACCTCGGCGCCAGCCTGATCACCACCGAAAAGGACTGGATCCGCCTGCCCCCAGCCTGGCGCGAGCGGGTGGCGGCCTGGCCCGTGCGGGCGCGGTTCGAGGATGAGGCAGCGCTGGCGCGGGTGCTGGCGGGGATTTCCTGATCCTTCTCCCCTTGCGGGAGAAGGTGTCAGAGAAGCTGACGGATGAGGGGTCGAAAGGCCCGTCCGCAACCTTCTGAGAGACCCCTCACCCGACCTCCCTCCGGGAGGCCACCCTCTCCCGCAAGGGGAGAGGGATCACTTAGCTTATTTGACGACCACCCCGCCCTTGATCACCGTCTCCACCTTCTGGAGCACGGAGACGTCGGCCAGCGGGTCGCCCGACACGGCCACCAGGTCTGCCGCCTTGCCCGGGGCCAGCGAGCCGATCTCGGCCGAGACGCCCAGGTGGTCGGCGGCGTTGACGGTGGCGGCGCGGATGGCGTCCAGCGGCGACAGGCCCGCGCGGTTCAGCAGCACGAACTCGTAGGCGTTGTCGCCGTGGGCGCTGACGCCGCTGTCGGTGCCGAAGGCGATCTTGACGCCGCCGGCGTTGGCCCGGCGGGCCATGTCCAGCATCTTGGGGCCGGCTTCCAGGGCCTTGGCGGTCTGGGCGGGCGTGAAGAAGTTGCCCGGGCTGGCGGCGATGCGGGCCACGTAGTCGCCGGCCATCAGGGTGGGCACCAGATAGGCGCCGTTCTTCTTGAAGAGGGCGATGCTCTCGTTGTCGAGATAGGTGCCGTGCTCGATGGAATCGCCGCCGGCCTTGAGGAAGGCGTTGATGCCGTCAACGCCGTGGGCATGCGCGGTGACCCGGCGGCCCATGCGGTGGGCGCTCTCGACGATGGCCGAAAGCTCGCCGTCGCTGAATTGCTGCGACAGGCCCGCGGCGGTGTTGGACAGCACACCGCCGGTGGCGGTGATCTTGATGATGTCGGCGCCGCGCCAGACCTGCTCGCGCACCGCGCGGCGGCAGTCGTCGGGGCCGGAGCACACCGATTCCGGCCGCAGCACGTGCATGACCTCCTCGCTGTAGCCGTTGACGTCGCCGTGACCGCCGTGGATCGACACGGCCGAGCCGGCGGCGATGATCCGCGGGCCCACCACGTCGCCGCGCTTGATCCCTGCGCGCAGGGCGAAGATGGCGGCGTTGTCGGCGCCCAGGTCGGCGACGGTGGTGAAGCCGGCCATCAGGGTCTTGCGGGCGTAGCCGGCCCCGACCATCGCCTGGTCGGCCGACGACTGGGTCACCTCGTCGAGGCGCGAGGTCGGGCCCTGCTGGCCGGTCAGGTGCACGTGGCTGTCGATGAAGCCGGGCAGCACGAAGCGGTCCTTGAGGTCGACCACCACCCCACCGGGTTCGGACACGTAGCCGTCGGCGATCCGCACCACCTTGCCGTCCTGCAGCACCACGGTCTTGGCGGTCTCGACCTTGCCGCTGGCCGGATCGGCCAGCAGCTTGCCGGCCTGGACGAAGGTCAGCGGGCCAGCGGCCTGAGCCGCGGCGAACGACAGGGCGGCGGCCGCGACGCCGAGCGCGGCGGCGGCCAGGAAACGGATACGCATGAAGAGAGCCCCTCTGAACGATCTCGCCCCTCCCCAGGGGCGTTTGCGGCAGGATGGCGGGGTCAGGGCGAGGCTGTCACGCCATTTTCTTTCGACAAAGGCAGGCGCGCGTGACGGAGTGCGCCCAAAATCACCGCCTCCCTCGCCCTTGTGGCGAGGGCCCATGCCGGCCTCAGCTCAGATCCAGGCCAAGCTTGAAAGGTCTGAGCAGGTTGAACCATGGATCCTGGGCACAAGGCCCAGGAAGGCGAGTGTTTAGGTCGCGAGAACTAAGCCCCCGCCTTCTGCGCGAAGGCCCACGCCCCCTTCGCCAGCACCGGCACCCGGGCCTCCATCAGCTGCGCATGGGCGCTGGCGGCGGTGCCGTCGCGCACCCGACCGACGATGCCCTGGCAGATGCCGGCCAGGCGGAAGAGATTGTAGCTGAAGTACCAGTCCAGCTGCGGCAGGCCCTGGCGCCCCGTCGCGGCGCAATAGCGGGCCACGGCCTCCTCGATGGTGGGGATTCCGTAGGCGGTCAGGTCGGTGATCTCGGCCAGGCCCCCGCGCTGGTCGGACGGCATCACCCAGTTCATCAGGAAGTAGGTGAAGTCGGCCAGCGGATTGCCCAGGGTCGACAGCTCCCAGTCCAGCACCGCGATCACGCGCGGCTCGGCAGGATGCAGGATCATGTTGTCGAGGCGGTAGTCGCCGTGGACGATCGAGGTCTGGTCGTCGGCGGGCGCGCTGGCCGGCAGCCAGTCGATCAGCCGGTCCATCTCGTCGATCTTGGTCGTCTCGCTGGCGCGGTACTGCTTGGTCCAGCGGTCGATCTGGCGGGTGAAGTAGTTGCCGGGCTTGCCGTAGTCGGCCAGGCCCACGGCGGCGTAGTCGACATTGTGCAGCGCCGCCAGGGTGTCGATCTGAGCCTCGTAGATCGCCCGCCGCTCGGCCGGCTGGTAGTCCGGCAGCGTGCCGTCCCACAGAATGCGGCCCTCGACGTTGTCCATCACGTAGAAGATCGTGCCGATCACGCCCTCGTCCATGCACAGGGCGTAGGGCCGGGCGACCGGGAAGCTGGCCTGATGCAGGCCCGAGATCACCTTGAACTCGCGGTCGACGGCGTGGGCGCTGGGCAGGAGCTTGCCGGGCGGCTTGCGGCGCAGGACGTAGCGCTTGGCCGGCGTCACCAGCTGGTAGGTGGGATTGCTCTGCCCGCCCTTGAACTGGCGCACCTCCAGCGGGCCGGCATAGCCCTCGACGTTCGCCTCCAGCCAGGCGGCCAGGGCGGCCTCGTCGATCGCATGGCGCGGATCGACCGGCTTGGTGCCCGAATTCAGCTCCTGAGCGGACGGCTCGGCCACGGCGCTTCACTCCCAACGTTTGTTTGAATGGGAGTTTAGAGGGTGGGGACGGACACGCAAGTCCTTCTCCCCTTGCGGGAGAAGGTGGCGGCCGAAGGCCGACGGATGAGGGGTCGAAAGGCCTGTCGGGAGAGGTTTGAGAGACCCCTCACCCGACCTCACTCCGTGAGGCCACCCTCTCCCGCAAGGGGAGAGGGGGTTCACAATCAATGCTGGCTGAGCGCCCGCCAGCCGATGTCGCTGCGATAGAAGCCGCCCTCCAGCGACACCGTGCCCAGGGCGGCATAGGCCACGTCGCGGGCCTCGTGCAGGGTCGCGCCCAGGGCGCAGACGTTGAGCACCCGGCCGCCGGACGCCACCAGACGGCCCTCGGCATCGCGGGTCGTGCCGGCGTGGAAGATCTCGGCCTCATGGCCGTAGTCGGCCTCGGCGCCCTGGATCAGCCCGCCGGTCTTGGGGGCGTCGGGGTAGCCCTCGGCGGCCAGCACCACGCAGATCGCCGCCTCGTCGCGCCACTTGGGCGGCTCGGCGCTGGCCAGCTCACCCTTGGCGGCCGCCAGCAGGGTCGGGACGATGTCGCTTTCCAGGCGCAGCATCAGCACCTGGCATTCAGGGTCGCCGAAGCGGGCGTTGTATTCCACGAGCTTGGGGCCCGTGGCGGTGAGCATCAGGCCGGCATAGAGCACGCCCACATACGGGTTGCCCTCGGCGGCCATGCCCTCGACGGTCGGCACGATCAGCTCGCGCCAGGCCTGCTCGATCAGGGCCTGCGTCAGCACGGGCGGCGGCGAGTAGGTGCCCATGCCGCCGGTGTTGGGGCCTTCGTCGCCGTCATAGGCGCGCTTGTGGTCCTGGGCCGCGCCGAACAGCACGGCGGTCTTGCCGTCGCACACCGCGAACAGCGAGGCCTCCTCGCCGTGCATGAACTCTTCGATGACCACCCGGGCCCCGGCCGAGCCGAACCGGCCGCCCAGCATGTCGACCACCGCGGCGTCGGCGGCGGCCCGGTCGGGAGCGATGACCACGCCCTTGCCGGCGGCCAGGCCGTCGGCCTTGATCACGAACGGCGCTTCCAGGGTGTCGAGGAACTCACCAGCGGAAGCCGCGTCCTCGAACACGCCGTAGGCGGCGGTCGGCAGGTCGTGGCGCTTGCAGAAGTCCTTGGTGAAGGCCTTGGAGGTCTCCAGCTGGGCGGCGCGCTGGCTGCCGCCGAAACAGGGAATGCCGATCTCGGCGAGCTTGTCGGCGAGACCCACTTCGAGCGCCGACTCCGGACCGACCACCACCAGGTCGGCGCCGATCTCCTGGGCCAGGGCGACCAGGCCGTCGGCGTCTGTGGCCTTCACGGGCTTCAGCTCGGCCACGGGCGCGATGCCGGGATTGCCCGGAGCGGCGACGAGGCGGCCGCACAGCGGCGATTGCGCGATCTTCCAGGCCAGGGCGTGCTCGCGCCCGCCGGACCCGACGAGGAGGATGGTCAGCTTTTCCATGAGCCGGGGATGTCGCGCGGGCTGGGGCGCGGGTCAAGCATCCGCTGCGTCTGATCGTCCATCACCCATCCTGCGACGCTTGGCCCGATTGCCAGCCGCCCCGCGCGCGGGCTTCTTCACGTGCAAATTCGCACATCCAGGGCAGGACGTGCTCCACGGGGCTATCTTAAAGACACATGGCCAAGGACGACCATCACCTTCCGCGCGCCCCGGCGGCCGCGACGGACGCCGCTTCCCATCCGGCCAAGGCCCTGCACTCCTGGGCCTTCCTCGACGCCGTGGTCGAGAGCGTACCGGCCATGCTGGTGGTCAAGAACGGCCGCGACGGCCGCTTCGTGCTGGTCAACCGCACCGGCGAGGAGCTGCTGGGCGTGCCGCGAGAGGACCTGATCGGTCGCTGCGACGCCGACTTCTTCCCACCCGAGCAGGCCGCCTTCTTCGCCGAGATGGACGCCAAGGTCCTGGCCAGCGACCGCCTGTGGGTGATCGACGAGGAGCCCCTGAAGACCCCTCACAACGGCGACCGCTGGCTGCAGACCAAGAAGATCGCCATTCCCGGCGACGGCGACGAGAAGCTGCTGCTGATCATCAGCGAGGACATCACCGAGCGGAAGAAATCGGCCATCGCACTGGAGGCCGCGCTGGAGCGTTCCCGCGCCGCCAGCATCGCCAAGTCCGAGTTCCTGGCCAATATGAGCCACGAGATCCGCACGCCCCTGAACGGCGTGCTGGGCATGGCCCAGGTGCTGGCCCAGACCGAGCTGACCCCGCGCCAGCGCGAGATGATGGACGCAATCCTGACCTCGGGCCGCACGCTGAACGCCCTGCTCAGCGATATTCTAGACCTGGCCAAGGTCGAGGCCGGCGAGGTCGAGCTGGAGGCCGCGCCCTTCGACCTGCGCGCCGCCCTGACCGCCTCGGCCGCCACCTTCGAAGGCCTGGCTCATCAGAAGGGCCTGACCTTCGGCCTCGATTTCGACGACGGCTTCCATGATCGCGTGACCGGCGACGCGCTGAAGTTCGGCCAGATCGTCAACAACCTGATCAGCAACGCGGTGAAGTTCACCAGCGAAGGCTCGGTCGCCGTCCACGCCCGTACCGAGGCGGACGGCCAGGACGTGCTGCTGACGGTGACCGTCGAGGACACCGGCGAGGGCTTCACCCCCGAGGTGCAGGCCAGCCTGTTCGAGCGCTTCGTGCAGGGCGACGGCTCGATCACCCGGCGGTTCGGCGGCTCGGGCCTGGGGCTGTCGATCGCCCTGCGCTTCGCCAAGCTGATGGGCGGCGACATCACCTGCGTCTCTACGCCCGGCGAGGGCGCCCGCTTCACCCTGACCACTCGCCTGGCGGCCGCCGCCCCCGAGGCGCCCGCCACGGCCCGTCGCGCGCCCAAGGCCGCCATGCCCGAGCGCCTGCGGGTGCTGCTGGCCGAAGACCACCCGACCAACCAGCGGGTGGTCGAGCTGATGCTCGACGGCGTCGCCGACGTGGTCGTCACCGGCGACGGCGAAGCGGCGCTGCGGGCCTACCAGGAGCAGGACTTCGACCTCGTGCTTATGGACACCCAGATGCCGGTGATGGACGGCCTGACGGCGATCCAGGAGATCCGCCAGCGCGAACGCGCCGCCGGCCGGCCGCGCATCCCGATCATCTCGCTGACCGCCAACGCCATGCCCCATCAGGTGGAGGCGTGCCTTTCGGCCGGCGCCGACCTGCACCTGGCCAAGCCGATCACCGTCTCGGCCCTGTTCGACGCCATAGCCGAAGCCTGCGAACTGGCCGCCGAGCCCGGCTGACGGGCGCCGCCGGACGGCAACCTTCAGCTGTGTAGATAGGCACATACGCGCCCGGCGCGGCCGCCGTAGCCGATCCCTCGTCACCGTGACCAGTGAGGGGGGCCGCCATGTCCATGGAGAATATCGAACACGTCGTCGTGCTGATGCTGGAGAACCGCTCGTTCGACAGCATGCTGGGCTGGCTCTACGAGCACGAGGACCCCGAGCATTTCGTGCCGGCGACGACCGACAGGCGCTATCGCGGGCTGCAGGACGTCGACCTGGGCAAGTTCGTCAACGCCGCCCAGCTGATCGGCCGCTTCCAGGCCAGGCCCAAGCGCGGGGCGAGCGGCTTCACGGTCCCCACCTTCGCCCCCGGCGAGGACTTCGACCACGTCCTGCGGCAGTTCTACGGGCCAGGCGCCAAGGTCGGCCAAGAGCCCGACATGAAGGGCGTGCTGGCGGATTTCGCCGACATCGTCGGCCCGCAGCTTATCTCGCTCATCGGCGTCCCGCCGGGCGAAATCCTCAAGCTGCGCGCGCGCATGCAGGCGCAGAGCGCCACGATCATGGAGAGCTATACGCCCGCGCAGGCCCCCGTGCTGAACCAGCTGGCCCGCCACTACGCCGTGAGCGACGCCTGGCACGCCTCCGTCCCGTCCCAGACCAATCCGAACCGCGCCTTCCTGATGTGCGGCACCTCCAACGGCATGACCGACAACGGCGACCTGGAAACCTCGCCCGAGGCCAAGGCCGTGGAGAAGATCCTGAAAATGGCCATCGGCGACGATCGCGTCGAAGCCCCCACCATCTTCAACGCGCTGCACGAGGCCGGCGTCGACTGGACGGTGTTCTACCAGACCGGCTATCTGCCGCCGAAGATCGCCCCGCTGCTCGCCAATCTGGACACGATCCTGAAGGTGCTGGGGGCGCTGCCCCTGCCTGGCCATCGTGCGGCCCGGATCGCCCTCAATCTGCTCAGGCCCCACATTCCCTACCTCACCAGCCTGTCTTCGGGGGATGTGGAATCCTGCTACACATGGCGGCTGTTCCCGCACATCAAGGACGGGATTCCCGGCGCCAAGGACAGGTTCCAGAAGCTGGCGAGCTTCCACCAGCAGGCCCGCGCCGGAACCCTGCCCAGGTTCAGCTACATCGAACCCGCCTGGTCGGTCGCCCACAGCACCACCGACTCCGGGCCGTTGAAGAACCTCTTCACCGCGCTCGGCGACGACTACCACCCGCCCGGCAGCGTGCTGGTCGGCGAGCAGTTCGTGAAGGAGGTCTACACCAGCCTGATCGCCAACGAAGAGGCCTGGAAGAAGACCCTTCTGCTGATCACCTTCGACGAGTTCGTCGGATCGTTCGATCACCAGACCGCCGACCTGCGGCCCGGCGTCGTCAAGCCGCCCTGGCCGCCCGGCCGACATCCGCCGCACCAGAACCGGCACGGCTTCCAGTTCGACCGGCTGGGCGCGCGCGTCCCCACCATCGTGGTCTCGCCCTGGGTCCAGCGCGGCACGGTGTTCCGCTCGCCCACCGAGACGCCGTTCGACCATACCTCGGTGATCCGCACGACCCTGGAGGCGATCGACCGTCCCGATCTGGTCGAACGGTTCGGAGAGCGGACCAAGGCCGCTCCCAGCTTCGCCGATGCATTGACGCTCGATCGCCCGCGCACCGACGCACGAGCCCTGGCCTTCCTGGACGTCGCCCGCAAGGTCGGCGAGCCGGTCGGCTATGGCCAGACCTTCGTCCTGCGCAACTCGAGCGGCCAGTACCTGGCCCCGCTGCAGCCGGCCATGAAGGTCGCCGGCGACGGCAAGCTCCTGCCTGGCGACCTGATGGACGCGGCCGTGGACCTGGGGATCGCCGCCCTGTTCCCGGTGCTGGGCCAGGAGAAGGCCCTGCTGTCCTTCGTCGCCCGGGAGGCCGACCCGCCGACCCGCATCGCCCACGGCGCGCGGGGCATGCTGGTGACACGAGAGTCCCGGGCCGGATCGCTCAACGCGCTGGGCGCCTGGAGCGACTGCTGGGACTGCTACTACGACAAGGAATACGCCTGGGGCGACGCGATCAGCCGGCAGACCTGGGTGATCCAAAAGCTGGACCACACGGACCAGCCGCTCCGCTATGGCGACCGGATCTATCTGAAGAACGCTCGCTATCCGGTCCGTGGCTGGCTGGCCCATGACCGGCGGCGCGACCGGGGCAAGTGGCTGACGACCAACGCCAAGGGCGACGTCTGGACGATCGAGCCGGCGCCGGCTCGGGTCTAGGCCGGCCATCGGGCGACCGGATCGTCCAAGCCTTCCGCGCCGATCGCGCGCCTCCTGGCGGCCGAACGCCGTCAGGAGGCCGCCATGCCCGAAGCCTATCCCCAAGGGCGCACCGCCCTGCTGTTCGTGGATCCCTACAACGACTTCCTGGCCGACGGCGGCAAGCTGTGGCCACGCGTGGCGGCGACGAAAGGGGCCGAGGGACTGCATGGGCGGCTGGCGGCCGTGACGGCCGCGGCGCGGGCGGCCGGGCTGCCGGTGTTCATCGTGCCCCACCACCGCTTCGCCCTGGGCGACCTGGACGGCTGGAAGCATCCCTCGCCCTATCTGCAAGGCAGCGCCCGGGCGATGGTGTTCGAGAAGGACGGCTGGGGCGGCCAGTGGCATCCCGACTTCGCGCCCCTGCCCGGCGACGTGATCGTCACCGAGCACTGGGGCTCCAGCGGCTTCGCCAACACCGACCTCGACTATCGCCTCAAGCAGCGCGAGATCACCCACGTGATCCTGATCGGCCTGGTGGCCAACACCTGCATTGAGGGCACCGGCCGCTTCGCCTCGGAGCTGGGCTACCACGTCACCCTGGTCACCGACGCCACGGCGGCCTTCACCGACGAGGCCCTGCACGCGGCCCACGCCATCAACGCCCCGACCTACGCCCACGCCATACTGACGGCCGAGGCGGTGACGGCGGCGCTGGCGGGTGGGTAGTTCGGCTTCAAGCCACCGCACCAAATCCGTCCTTCCCCGCGCAGGCGGGGATCCAAGCTGGATTTCAGGATGTGGCGGGGCCGTGAACGTGCTGCGAGCTCGGCTTGGATCCCCGCCTTCGCGGGGATGCTCGGAGATAATGGGAAGTCGAGCCGCCCCTACCGCTTCCGCGTCGCCACCGTGAACCGCGCGGGCGCCGGCGGAGCCTTGGCCCGGCGCAGCTCGCCGGTGGCCTGGCGGACGATCTGCCAGCCGCCGTGCAGGGCCAGGACGGCCATGATCGCGGCCACCAGCAGGTCGGGCCAGCGTGAGTTCGTGCCGAACACCCCCAGCGCCGCCAGCATGACCGCCAGGTTGCCGACGGCGTCGTTGCGCGAGCAGATCCATACCGAGCGCATGTTGGCGTCGCCGGTGCGGAAACCGAACAGCATGATCGCCACGGCGACATTGGCGACCAGGGCGGCCAGGCCCAGGGCGCCCATCACCGGGGCCTCGGGCGTGCGCCCCTCGAACACGCCCCACAGCGTCGTGGCCGACACCCAGGCCCCGAAGGCGAGCATGGTCACGCCCTTCAGCATCGCCGCCCGCGCCCGCCAGGCCAGGGCCATGCCGGCCACGCCCAGGCTGATGGCGTAGTTGGCCGCGTCGCCCAGGAAATCGAGGCTGTCGGCCTGCAGCGCCGCTGAGCCTGACAACAGGCCTGCGCTGCCCTCGACCAGGAACATCCCGCCGTTCACCACCAGGGCGATCCACAGCGCCAGGCGCCAGCGGCCTGCCGGCGGAGCGCTCTCAGGCTTGCAAAGATCGTCGCCGCAGCAGCCGGACATCTGGACCTCCTTCGAGAAGGCCCCATCTCTGCACCCTGTAGTCGCTACAGGGTCAAGAGCATGCCTGCGCTTTCCATCGGGGACCTCGCCCGCCGCACCGGCGTGCCGGTCGAGACCATCCGCTATTACGAACGCATGGGCCTGCTGCCCAAGCCGCCGCGCACGGAAGGCAACTACCGCGCTTACGAGGCGGCGCACGAGCGGCGGCTGGCCTTCGTCAAGCGCTCGCGCGATCTCGGGTTCGGGCTCGACGCCATCCGCGCCCTGCTGGATCTCGCCGACGGCGCCGACCGTCCCTGCGGCGAGGTCGACGCCCTGGCCCGCGACCAGCTTGCCGAGGTCGAGCGCAAGATCGCCGACCTGACGGCCATGCGCGCCGAACTGCAGGACATGCTGGGCCACTGCCGCGCCGACACGGTGGCGGACTGCGAAATCATCGGCCGGCTGCGGGGACGGTAATAAATCCCTCTCTCTTTGAGAGAGGGAGGGGCCCGCCGCGCGAGCGGTGGGAGGGTGAGAGGTTTCACCGCTAGCCGGGAAACCTCAGACCGTTCCTCTATCGTCATCCCGCCAGCAGCGAACCGTAGAGTCGGACCCACGGGGCGCCGCACTGCGTCGGCCCCTGGGTCCCGGTTAAGCCTGCGGGCTTTCCGGGACGACGGGTGGTTTAGGGGGCCGCGCCCCGTCCGGTGAGTTTGTTACCTCTCACCCTCCCATGGCTTCGCCATGGGCCCCTCCCTCTCTCAAAGAGAGAGGGGGCTCCGGTTTAAGCCGCCTCGACGTCCAGCGAGTAGCCGGCCGAGCGGACGGTGCGGATCGGGTCGGCTTCGGTGGAGCCGTTCAGCGCCTTGCGCAGACGGCCGATGTGGACGTCGACCGTGCGGGCCTCGACATAGACGTCCGAGCCCCAGACGGCGTCCAGCAGCTGTTCGCGGCTGAACACCCGGCCCGGGTGCTGCATCAGGTAGTCGAGCAGGCGGAACTCGGTCGGGCCAAGGTGCACTTCCTTGCCCTGGCGCTTCACGCGGTGGGCGACCCGGTCGATGACGATGTCGCCGACCGTGATGCGGTCGTCGGCCAGGGCCGGACGGATGCGGCGCATCACGGCGCGGACCCGGGCGGTCAGCTCGACCATCGAGAACGGCTTGACCACATAGTCGTCGGCGCCGGTGTCGAGGCCGCGGATGCGGTCGCTCTCCTCGCCGCGCGCCGTCAGCATGATGATCGGCACGTTGCGGGTGTCGGTGCGGCCGCGCAGGCGGCGGCAGACCTCGATGCCCGAGACCTTGGGCAGCATCCAGTCGAGGATGACGAGGTCGGGCGCGCGTTCGCTGGCCAGGGTCAGGGCTTCCTCGCCGTCGGAGGCGACCGCGACCTGATAGCCCTCCTTGTCGAGGTTGTAGTGAAGCAGGGTGGCCAGGGCGTCCTCGTCCTCGACCACCAGAACGTACGGAGTCACTTCTAAAGGCCTCCCGAAAGCTTACTGAGCGACGACGTCGAGCTTGGGACGCTGGGAGATGATCTCCTCGCCCGTCAGCTCGAAATGGATGATCTCGGCGATGTTGGTGGCGTGATCGCCGATCCGCTCGAGGTTCTTGGCGACGAACAGCAGATGCGTGCACGCGTTGATCGTGCGCGGATCGCCCATCATGTAGGTCAGCAGTTCGCGGAAGATCGAGTTGTAGTGCTCGTCGACTTCCTCGTCGCTGCTCCAGACGTTGATGGCGCGCTGCAGGTCCGAGGCGGTGTAGGCGTCGAGCACGTCCTTCAGGCGGCTCTGCACCAGGCGGCCCATGCGCTCGATCGAGCGGGTCAGGGCGCTCATCGGCTCGGCCTCGGTCAGGATCAGGGCGCGCTTGCCGATGTTCTTGGCCATGTCGCCGCAGCGCTCGAGGCTCATCGAGATCTTCAGGGCGGCGACGGCGTGGCGCAGGTCCTTGGCCATCGGCTGGCGCAGGGCGATCAGACGGAAGGCCTTGCGCTCGATCTCGGTCTGCAGCGTGTCGAGACGCTCGTCGCGGCCGACCACCAGCTGGGCCAGCGGCGCGTCGCGGCGGGCGATGCAGTCGACGGCGTCGGCGACCTGGGCCTCGGCGAGGCCGCCCATGCGGGTCACCTCGGCGGTCAGGTGGTTCAGCTCTTCGCCGTAGGATTTGACGGTATGCTCGGTCATGTCCTTGGTCCCCGGGTCAGCCGAAGCGGCCGGTGATGTAGTCCTGGGTGCGGCTGTCGCGAGGATTGGTGAACATCTCCTCGGTCGGGCCGCTCTCGACCAGCTTGCCCAGGTGGAAGAAGGCCGTCTTCTGCGACACGCGGGCGGCCTGGGCCATCGAGTGGGTGACGATGACGATGCAGAACTGGCTGCGCAGTTCGTCGATCAGTTCCTCGATCTTGGCCGTGGCGATCGGGTCCAGCGCCGAGCAGGGCTCGTCCATCAGGATCACTTCGGGCGACACGGCGATGGCGCGGGCGATGACCAGGCGCTGCTGCTGGCCGCCCGACAGGCCGGTGCCGGGCTGGTGCAGGCGGTCGGCGACCTCGTTCCAGAGACCGGCCTTCTTGAGGCTGCTCTCGACGATGCCTTCCAGCTCGTCCTTGCGGGTGGCCAGGCCGTGGATTTTCGGGCCGTAGGCGACGTTCTCGAAGATGGTCTTGGGGAACGGGTTCGGCTTCTGGAACACCATGCCGACGCGCGAGCGCAGCACGACGGGATCGACGCTCTTGGCGTTGACGTCGGCGCCGTCGATCTCGATCGAGCCCTGCACGCGGGCCGACGGGATGGTGTCGTTCATCCGGTTGATGCAGCGCAGGAAGGTCGACTTGCCGCAGCCCGACGGGCCGATGAAGGCGGTGACCGACTTGGCCGGGATGTCGAGGTTGACGTCGAACAGCGCCTGCTTCTCGCCGTAGAAGACGCTGACGTCGCGGGCGCGGATCTTGAAATCGCGGCTCTCGACCACGCCATGGCCTTGCGGCACGGCGGTGTGGATGACGGGCGCGGCGACGGAGGCGTCGCGGTTCTGGGTCGGCATGGCGTGTCCCTGGACGAGGGCCGGAGCGTTGGGGTTGGTGAAGGTCATCGGGATCCTACCACCGGCGTTCGAAGCGGCGGCGCAGGATGACGGCCGCGGCGTTCATGACGATCATGAAGATCAGGAGGACGAGAATGGCCGCGGCGGTGCGCTCGTGGAAGGCCCGCTCCGAGGCGTTCTCCCAGATGAACACCTGCACCGGCAGCACGGTCGAGGCGCCGGTGAAGCCTTCCGGCACGCCCGGCACGAACGAGACCATGCCGATCATCAGCAGCGGGGCGGTCTCGCCCAGCGCGTGGGCCAGCGACAGGATGGCGCCGGTCATCACGCCGGGCATGGCCAGCGGCAGCACGTGGTGGAACACGGTCTGAGCCTTGGAGGCGCCGACGCCGAGGGCGGCTTCGCGGATCGAGGGCGGCACGGCCTTGAGCGCCGAGCGGGTGGCGATGATCACGGTCGGCAGGGCCATCAGGGCCAGCACCAGGCCGCCGACCAGCGGCGAGCTGCGCGGCACGTGCAGCCAGTTGATGAACAGGGCCAGGCCCAGCAGGCCGTAGACGATCGAGGGCACGGCCGCGAGGTTGTTGATGTTGACCTCGATGACGTCGGTCCAGCGGTTCTTCGGCGCGAACTCTTCCAGGTAGACGGCGGCCAGCACGCCGACCGGCACTGCGATCAGGGCGGTGATGACCAGCATCAGGGCCGAACCGACCACCGCGCCCAGCACGCCGGCCTGTTCGGGCTCGGTGGAGTCGGACTTGGTGAAGAAGCCGAAGTTGAAGCCGCCCTTGACGGTGCCGTCCTTCTCCAGCTGGTCCAGCCAGGCGAGCTGCTGGTTGTCGAGCTTGCGGTCTTCCTCAGCCGTAGAGCGCTTGATCTCGCCCTTGAAGTAGAGATCGGCGTCGGCCTTGACCGGGCCTGTGACGGTGATCGTCTTGCCGATCACCGACGGGTCGGCCTTGATCTTGTCGAGCAGCTGGAAGCCGAGATCGCGCGAAACCAGGTCCATGACCTTGCTCGACGTCGTGCCCAGGTCGTCGTCCTGGATGTTCAGCTTCTTCATCACCGCCTCGGCGACGATGTAGTCGTAATTGACCCCGTCCAGCGCCGTGCGGTCGATGCGGTCCGGGTTCAGGTAGACCGGCACGCTGATCGAGTGGGTCTCGAAGGTGGTGTAGCCCTGGGCGACGATGCGGCCGACCAGCACGACCAGGAAGATCATCGCCACGACGATGGCGGCGATCCCTTGCGCCTTGAACCACATCTCCGAGCGGTAGCGCTTCTTCAGGCGCGCCTCGGCGGCCGAGAGCTGCGGGCGGGGACCCTGCTCGCGCGGGGCGGCGCCGGCGTTGATGGCGGCGTCAGTCATATTGTTCCCGATACTTCTGGACGATGCGCAGGGCGATGATGTTGAGCGCCAGGGTCACGACGAACAGCGTCAGGCCCAGGCCGAAGGCCGAGAGGGTCTTGGGGCTGTCGAACTCCTGGTCGCCGGTCAGCAGGGTGACGATCTGCACCGTGACGGTGGTGACGGTGTCCAGCGGGTTGGCGGTCAGCTTGGCCTGCAGGCCGGCGGCCATCGTGACGATCATGGTCTCGCCGACGGCGCGGGACACGGCCAGCAGCATGGCGGCCATGATGCCCGGCAGGGCGGCGGGAAGAATGACCTTCTTGACCGTCTCGGACTTGGTGGCGCCCATGGCGTAGCTGCCGTCGCGCAGGGACTGCGGCACGGCGTTGATGATGTCGTCCGACAGCGACGAGACGAACGGGATCAGCATGATCCCCATCACCACGCCGGCCACCAGGGCCATCTGGTTCTGCACCTGCATCAGGTACTG
Organism: Caulobacter endophyticus; assembly: GCF_029543245.1. Classification (GTDB taxonomy): domain Bacteria; phylum Pseudomonadota; class Alphaproteobacteria; order Caulobacterales; family Caulobacteraceae; genus Caulobacter; species Caulobacter endophyticus_A. Next base: position 23,277 of record NZ_JARQWV010000005.1, on the reverse strand, counting down.
GGCGATCCCGTCCAGCGGGCCGCCGGCCATGCCTTCGCCGATCGCATTGAAGAAGGCGCGGAACAGCGGGCCCACGGTCAGGGCGGCGAAGAAGCCGTAGACGACGGTCGGCACGCCGGCCAGCACCTCGAGCAGCGGCTTGACGATCGAGCGCACGCGGCGGTCTGCGTATTCCGACAGATAGATCGCCGAGTAGAGGCCGACGGGCGCGGCCACCAGCATGGCGATCAGCATGATCAGGAAGGTGCCGGCGAACAGCGGCACGGCCCCGAAGGCGCCCGACGAGGCTACCTGGTCGGCGCGCATGGCGATCTGCGGGCTCCACTCGGTGCCGAACAGGAACGACAGCGGATTGACGCTCTGGAAGAAGCGCCAGCTTTCCCAGACCAGCGACAGCACGATGCCCAGGGTGGTCAGCACGGCGGCGACCGAGCAGGCGATCAGGAGGCCGTTGATCCAACCCTCGACGCGGTTGCGGGCGCGGAACTCCAGGCCCACGCGCGGCAGGGCCAGCAGCACGCCGATCAGGGCCACCAGGGCGGCAAGGCCGATCGTGGTGTAGCGCACCGTGGCGGTGATCTTGCGCGACTCGGCCACCTTGGCGTCGAGCGCGGTCTTCAGCTCGCCCTCGTAGACGACTTCCGACGGGGCTTCCTTGGCCGCGATGGCCCGGGCGTCGCTGAAGAACACGTCCTGGCGGTCGGGGGTCAGAGAGGCGATGGCGGCCGGACGCTCGGCCTGCAGCACCGCTTCCTCGATGCGGCCGCCGAACACGGCGCCGAGCAGGAGCAGCAGGGCGGCGGGCGCGCCGGCCCACAAAGCGGCATAGGCGCCGTAATAGTTGGGCAGCGAGTGCAGGCGCACCGAAGCGCCGCCGGCGGCCTTGAGCGCCCGGCCGCGGCCGAGCAGGAACGCCGCCAGCGCGAACAGCGCCAGGAACAGGAGCGAGAGCCAGGTCAGCATGCGTGAAGCGGTCTTGCGCTGGATGCGAAGACGGCGCCCGTTGCACCGCCCCGCCCGTCAACCGATCTATGCCGGCCGGGCCACGACCTTATGCGACGTTTCTACGACAGTTTTACGACACCGGCCGGCGCAGGCTCTTCCGCCCCCGCCGAACCCTTGTCCGCCAAGGCCTTGGCCATCGGCAGATAGACCCCGAAGGTGGCCCCCTCGCCCTTGACGGACTCCACGTGCAGCCCGCCCCGGTGGCGGTTGATGATGTGCTTGACGATCGCCAGGCCCAGGCCCGTGCCCTGGCGCTCGCCGCTCTTCTGCCCCTCGACGCGATAGAAGCGCTCGGTCAGGCGCGGCAGGTGTTCGCGGGCGATGCCCGGCCCGCGGTCGGAGACCCGCAGGCCGGCGTAGAACTCCTCGACGTCGGAATGGTCGGGGGTCAGCAGCGACAGCCGCGCGGCGGCCGGATCGCGCGGCGCGACGGCCGTGGCCGGGCTCAGGCCGGGGAAGATCTCGACCCGCACCGTCCCGTCCTTGGGGGTGTACTTGATGGCGTTGTCGACGAGGTTCTGGATCACCTGGACGATCTGGTCGCGGTCGCCCTCGACCACGGCCGCGCCACGCGGCGGCAGCACGGCGTCGAAGCCGACCTGCTTGCCCCGGGCCTGGGGCGCGAGGGCGTCGATGACGTCCTGGGCGGCCATGGCCAGGTCGACGCGGCCGGCCGGCGCGATGTGCTCGTTCAGCTCGATGCGCGACAGGCTCATCAGGTCGTCGATCAGGCGCGACATCCGCTCGGCCTGGGCCTGCATGATCCCTAAGAACTTGTCGCGGGCGCCCGGATCCTCCTTGGCGTGGCCGCGCAGGGTCTCGATGAAGCCCGACAGCGAGGCCAGGGGCGTGCGCAGCTCGTGGCTGGCGTTGGCCAGGAAGTCGGCGCGGGTGCGCTCGGTTCGGCGTACGTCGGTCTCGTCGCGCAGCACCAGCAGGGCCAGGTGCGAGCCGGCCTCGTCACGGCCCAGCGGAACGGCCTGGGCGGCCCAGTCGCGCCCCTGCGACCCGACCCCGGTCCATTCGACGGTGCGCTCGACGCCGCCGAACAGGGCCTCGTCCACGGCCTCCAGCACCCGCGGGCTGCGCACGGCGGTGACCAGCAGGGCCCCCTCCTTGATGCGGAAGCGCTCACGGGCGGCGGCGTTGGCGAACACGAAGCGCCGGCCCGTCAGGTCGTCGGCCTCCTCGGCGGCGATGACCATCAGCGGGTCGGGCAGATTCTCGAGAATGACGGCGAAGGGCGGGGCGCGATCGGCCGAGGCCGCGGCGGGCGCCAGGCTAAAGGCGGAGTCGTCGAGCCGGCGACGCAGCCGGCGCAGCAGGATCGCCCCGCCTCCGCCGAGCAGAATCGCCGCCGGCAGGGCCACGCCCGGCTCGGCCGCGCCCAGGGCGGTCATGGCCAGCAGCGCGGTCGGCCCCGCGGCCACCGCAGTCCACGCCCCGGCCCAGGCGCCGGCCAGGCCGCCGCCCCAGCGCTCCGGCGCGACCGGCGAGAGGGGGGTGACGGTAGGCATGGCGAGCAGCGTGCTCCCTGGAAGGACGAGGCCCGGGCGAAGCCCTGGACGGGGGCCAAGGCTCGTAGGCCAGTTTTGTGACGATGCGATGATTCGACGAACCAGATATGGCGCCGCCCGATGGCTTGGGATAGACGGGGAACCCCTGGATGCGTGTCGGTCGCGGAAGTCACCGCAATTTCGCCGCAACCTGACGCAATCTCAGGGGTCGAGGGTATTCTCCTTAGGGTGGTCTGTTCGTATGCAGCGCAAGGTCCTGGTCGCGACGGTCGCGGCCGCTCCTCTGATGGCCATGGCCTTGGCCGCGCAGGCCGAGACGGTGGTGAACACCGCACGGACCACGCCGATCGCCACCGGCAGCGCCGGGACGAACGGCGCGGCCGATGATGTCAAGATCGACACGGCCGGCTCGATCAAGCTGACCGCCGGCGGCGCGCTGGTGACGCTGAACAGCAACAATAAGGTCAACAACGCCGGTGCGCTGAGCACCCAGGGCGTCAACGACTCGACGGGCATCCTGATCAACGGCGGCACGACCGGCACGGTCACCAGCACCGGCTCGATCACGCTCGACGAGGACTACACCCCGACCGACGCCGACTCGGACGGCGACGTCGACGGCGCCTTCGCGCTGGGCCAGAACCGCTACGGCATCCGCCTGACCGGTCCGGGCGCCTTCACCGGCGACATCCTGGCCACCGGCGGCGCGATCACCGTCGAGGGCAACAACTCGGCCGGCATCAAGCTGGACAGCGCGCTGAACGGCAACCTGACCAACGGCAGCGCGATCGCCGTCACCGGCAACAACAGCTACGGCATCCACGTCAACGCGCCGGTGACCGGCAAGGTCACCGTCAACGGCAGCGTCTCGGTGCTGGGCGGAAACTCCACCGCCGTGGCGATCGACAACAACATCAACGGCGCGTTCGTGGTCCAGGGCGCGATCTCCGCGACCGGCTATCGCTACACCACCCGCCCGGCCGACAAGACGGTCCGCGACAAGCTCGACGCCGACGACCTGCTGCAGGGCGGCCCGGCCGTCCGCGTGGCCGGCAGCGTCACCGGCGGCGTACTGCTCGACATCCGCCCGGCCGACAGCGACAGCACCAAGACCGACGAGGACGGCGACGGCGTCGAGGACGCCAACGAGGGCAACTCAGCCCTGGCCGTCTACGGCTCGGCCCCGGCCCTGCTGATCGGCTCGGACACCGGCGCGATCAACATCGGCGTCATCGGCACGGGCGACAACGCCTACGGCCTGCGCGCCCGCGGCGTGATCACGGCCAACGGCGTCTATGACGGGATCACCTCGACCGCCATCCAGCTGGGCGGCGCCACCGGCCAGGCGACGAACATCGCCAATGGCGCCCGCCTCGAGACCACGCTGACCTCGCAGGCCTACGAGGCCAACGCCAACGGCGTGCGGGTCACCGCCGGCGCCAACGTGCCGGTGATCGACAACCGCGGCACCATCACCACCTACAGCGTCTCCGAAGGCGTGTTCGACTCGCGCGGCATCGTCATCGAGGCCGGCGCCAACGCGCCCGTCCTGCGCAACGGCGGCGTGATCAACGCCAGCGTCGTCGGCGAGAAGGGCTCCGCCTACGGCGTGGTCGACTACTCCGGCGGCCTGACCTCGATCGAGAACACCGGCTCGATCATCGCGGCCATCTCGCCCACCGACGACGCCAGCGATACCGACGACGCCGACCTCGATCCCTCGAACGAGACGATCACCGGCAAGGCCGTGGCGATCGACGTCAGCCGCAACACCACCGGCGTCACCCTGACCCAGAACGGCGTCGTCAGCAGCGACAAGACCCTGCCCGACGCCGACGGCGACGGCGTGCCCGACAGCGCCGAGCCGGCGATCATCGGCCAGGTCCGCTTCGGCTCGGGCGCCGACACCTTCAACGTGCTGAACGGCGCCGTGATCGGCGACATCTCGTTCGGCGCCGGCGCCGACAAGTTCCGCATCGACGGCGGCGCGGCCGTGGTCGGTTCGCTCGACAGCGGCGACGGCCAGCTCGACATCACCATCGGCAAGGGCTCGCTGGGCCTGAGCAACGCCCAGGCGATCAACATCTCGAGCCTGACCCTGGGCGCCGACAGCAAGGTGGTGTTCACCGCCGACCCGACCGCCAAGACCAACACCAGCCTGGTGGTCTCGGGCTCGGCCAACATCGCCAGCGGCGCGCAGCTTGGCCTGCGCCTGACCAGCCTGCTGACCGACGAGACCTCGTACAAGGTGATCAGCGCCGGCTCGCTGACCGCCGGAACCTTCGGCCAGGGCCTGCTGGACAACGCGCCGTACATGTACGTCGCCAGCGCCCGCGCCGCCGGCAACGACGTCTATCTGGACGTGCGCCGCCGCACCGCCGCCGAGATCGGCCTGGCCCGCTCGGGCGCGGCCGCCTACGACACCCTGTTCGGCTCGCTGGCCGGCGACAAGCAAGTGGCCGACCAGTTCCTGGGCATCAACGACAAGGCCACGTTCCTTCACAACTACAACCAGCTGCTGCCGGACCAGGGCGAAGGCATGTTCGCCACCCTGCAGAACATCAACCAGCAGATCTCGCACGCCACCTCGATCCGGCCCGATCCGGGCGATCGCTACGGCCCCGACAGCATCTGGGTGCAGGAGATCAACGGCCTGGTCCGCCGCGAGGACGGCGAGACCCTGGGCACCGACACCCAGGCCTTCGGTTTCGTCGCCGGCTATGAGGCCATGGGCGACGCGGGCGGCGCCCTGGGCGTGACCCTGGCCTATACCGCGCTGGAAGAACACGACAGCGTCGCCCAGGTGGGCGAGCAGAGCACCGCCTCGGTGGTGCAGGGCGGCGTCTACTGGCGCCGGTCGGTCGGCCCCTGGCGGTTCAACGCCGGCGGCGGCGCCGGCTACGCCTGGTTCGACAGCACCCGCGTGCTGTTCATCCGCAACCCGACCACCGGCGCCCTCGACGCCACCCGCACGGCCAACTCCGACTGGGGCGCGGTGACCGCCAACGCCTTCGCCGGCGCCGCCTACGAGGCCAAGCTGGGCCGCTTCTTCACCCGCCCCGAGGCGCGTGTGGACTACACCTACCTGAACGAGGACGGCCACGAGGAAACCGGCGGCGGCGACGTGCTGGACGGCATCATCGCCGCCCGCAAGTGGAGCAACCTGTCGAGCGACCTGGGCCTTGTCCTGGGCGCCGACTTCGGCCGCGACGTGTGGCTGCGCCCCGAAGTGCGCGTCGGCTACCGCAAGACCATCGCCGGCAGCCTGGCCGACACCGTCGTGACCAAGAAGAACGGCAAGATCGTTCTGGAGGCCTTCGACAACCGCCAGGGCGCCCTGACCCTGGGCTTCGCCCTGCGGGCCGGCACGGCGATGTCCTACGTCGCCCTGGAAGGCGGCGCGGAAAGCACCAAGCGCCAGAAGCGCTACAATGTGAAGCTCACCGGCCGGACGATGTTCTGATCGTCCCGCCATCCAGGTGGAGTGAAAGGCCTCGCACAACGTGCGGGGCCTTTTTCTTTGGATCATCCGCCCTCGGAGCGACGTTTCGCCGCAGCACCTAGGAAAACCAAGGACTTGGATCGTCAAAGCTCCATTTAGAGCCTGCCCGTTAGTCATCTTCTCCTGAGCAATAGGACGGTGGCGCAAGCCGCCGCGAGGGGAAGACCGTGACCATCAACCGCCTTGCCTCGCGCATGGCCCTGATCGCCTGCGTCTCGACGCTGGCGATGGCGGGCGGCGCCCAGGCCCAGACGCCCGCGCCGCCGCAACCCGGCGACCAGCAGGCCCGCATCGAGGCGCTGGAAGCGCAGCTGAAGTTCCTGCAGCAGCAGATCAACGACCTTAAGGCGACCACCGTCGCCGGCGCGCCGGTCGCCACGGCCCCTGCCGCCGCGCGCCCCGCGCCGCCGGTCCAGGTCGCCACCGCCGCGCCCGCCCTCGCCCCTGCTCCGAAGGCCGCTTCGCCTCTGCCGGCCGCCACCGTCAGCATCGCCGCCGGCCGCCCGACCATCGCCTCGACCGACGGCGCCTTCACCGCCAGCCTGCACGGGGTGATGCAGCTCGACACCGCCCACTACTTCCAGGACAAGGGCCTGCCGGCGGTGATCGGCAACGGCCGCGACCTCAACAGCGGCAGCAACTTCCGCCGCGCGCGCCTGGGCCTGGACGGCCGGTTCTTCCGGAACTTCGACTACTCGATCCTGCTCGACTTCGGCGGCAACGGGACCGACGGCCCCGGCATGCTGCAAGAGCTGTTCGTCCAGTACAACTACGCGCCCTTCAGGGTGCGCGCCGGCGCCTTCGCGCCCAATGTCGGCCTCAGCGACGCGGCCTCGCAGAACAGCGCACTGTTCCCCGAGCGCGCGGCGATCGCCGAGATGGTGCGGGGCCTGGCCTCTGCCGACCGCCGCTATGGGCTGCAGGTGCAGGCCTCGGGCGAGAACTGGCTGCTGTCTGCCGCCGCCACCGGCGGCAAGAGCGGCGACGCCCAGACCTTCGACGAGCAGCAGGCCTATGTCGGCCGCGCCGCCTTCGCTCCCGTCAAGAACAAGGACTGGCTGCTGCACCTGGGCGTCAACGGCGGCTACATCGCCACCCCGGCCCAGACGGCGGTGGGCGGGGCCTACGCCCTGACCCTGGCCGAGCGGCCCGAACTGCGCGTCGACGGGACCACCCTGGTCTCGACCGGCGCTCTCGACGCCAAGAACCTGCGCCACCTGGGCGCGGAACTGGCCGTTCAGCACAAGAGCCTGTTGATCCAGAGCGAGGTGTTCGACATCGCGCTGGAGCGGCGCAACGCCGCCGCCGGGGTCAGCGATCCGAAGTTCGGCGGCTGGTACGTCGAGGGCGGCCTGGTGCTGACCGGCGAGAGCCGCCGCTACAACGCCGCCACCTTCGCCTTCGACGCCCCGTCCATCGCCCACCCCTTCGACCCGAAGGCCGGCCAATGGGGCGCCTGGGAGCTGGCGGCGCGCTATTCGGTGCTGGACCTCAACCACCACGAGCTGGCCGCCCTGGCGGCCGACCGGGTGCGCGGCGGCGAGCAGACGATCTGGAGCGCGGGCGTGAACTGGTTCCCCAACTCGGTGACCAAGGTCTCGCTCGACTACCTGGACGTCGACATCGACCGGCTGGATCCGGCCGGCGGCGTCGTTCCGCTGAGCCAGGGCTATCAGGCGGTCAACCTGCGCAGCCAGTTCGCGTTCTAGGGCTCTCCCCCCTTCCCCCTTGATGGGGGAAGGGTCGGGGATGGGGGTGACTGCGGCGTCAGAAGCCGCCCGGTCGCCAACTCAGCAGATCACCCCCACCCCTGCCCCTCCCCCATCGAGGGGAGGGAAGCGACAGCTCCCTTTCTGATCCCGTCCTCAGAAACACTCGCGCGCGTTGCAGCCGCGCATCGGCCAAGGTTTCGGCGTCACCTGCACAAGGACGCCCGATGAGCCTGCTTCGCCTTCCCACCCGCCGGGACGTCGCCCTTGGCGCGGGCGCCCTGGCGGCGGCGCCCGCGAGCGCGCTGGCCCAGAAGGCGCCCAAGGTCGTCACCCTGCTGAACGTCAGCTACGACCCCACGCGAGAGCTCTACCAGGACATCAACCCGGCCTTCGCCGCCTACTGGAAGCGCCGGGTGGGCCAGACGCTGGAGATCCGCCAGAGCCACGGCGGCTCGGGCAAGCAGGCGCGCTCGGTGATCGACGGGTTGCAGGCCGACGTGGTCACCCTGGCGCTGGCGGACGACATCGACCAGATCGCCGCCCGCGGCCTGACGGCGGCCAACTGGCAGTCGCGCCTGCCGCAGAACTCGGCCCCCTACACCTCGACGATCGTGTTCCTGGTGCGCAAGGGCAATCCCAAACGGATCAAGGACTGGGGCGACATCACAAGGCCCGGCGTCCAGATCATCACCCCCAATCCCAAGACCGGCGGCGCGCCGCGCTGGGCCTATCTGGCCGCCTGGGCCTGGGCGCTGAAGCAGCCGGGCGGCAACGACGCCTCGGCCCAGGCCTTCGTGCGCCAGCTCTATCGCCAGGTGCCGGTGCTCGACAGCGGGGCGCGCGGCTCGATGACCACCTTCGCCCAGCGGGGCGTCGGCGACGTGCTGCTGACCTGGGAGAACGAGGCGCACCTGGCCCGCCAGGAGTTCGCCGCCGACGGGCTGGAGATCGTCTACCCGTCGCGCTCGATCCTGGCCGAGCCGTCGGTGGCGGTGATCGACAGCGTGGTGAAACGGCGCGGCACGAAGCTGGTCGCCGAGGGCTACCTGAACTTCCTCTACAGCCCGCTGGCCCAGGACCTGATCGGCAAGCATCACTACCGGCCGCGCAACGCCCAGGCGGCGGCCAAGTACGCCGCCAAGTTCCCGAAGATCCCGCTGGCCACCATCGACGACCAGTTCGGCGGCTGGAAGAAGGCCCAAGCCCGGCACTTCGCGGACGGCGGCGTCTTCGATCAAATCTACCGGCCGTAAGAGTCTTCTTGGGCGTGAAGCCTACCTGGACAATAGGGTATGACGCCTCCATCCGGTTCGTGCGTTAATCGCCCGGACCCATCGGAGCCAAGAGCGACATCGCCATGACCAACGCCTTCAAGTCTCCCACCCGGCGCGGCCTGCTCGGCGCGGCCGGCGCCGGCGCGGCCGCTCTGGGGGCCCCCGCCCTGCTGGCGGGCCAGGCCCAGGCGGCAGGATCCCTGACCCTGCTGAACGTCAGCTACGACCCCACGCGCGAGCTCTACAAGGACATCAACACCGCCTACGCCAAGTACTGGAAGGACAAGGTCGGCCAGACCCTGACCATCAACCAGAGCCACGGCGGTTCGGGCAAGCAGGCCCGCTCGGTGATCGACGGCCTGCAGGCCGATGTGGTCACCCTCGCGCTCGCCTATGACATCGACGAGATCGCCGAGCGCGCCAAGCTGCTGCCGGCCAACTGGCAGTCGCGCCTGCCGCAGAACTCGACGCCCTACACCTCGACGATCGTGTTCCTGGTCCGCAAGGGCAACCCCAAGCGCATCAAGGACTGGCCGGACCTGGTCAAGCCGGGCGTCGGCGTCATCACCCCCAACCCCAAGACCTCGGGCGGGGCGCGCTGGAACTACCTGGCCGCCTGGGCCTGGGCGCTGAAGCAGCCGGGCGGCAATCCGGCCAAGGCCGAGGCCTATGTGAAGGACCTGTTCGTCCACGTGCCGGTGCTCGACACCGGGGCGCGCGGCGCCACCACCACCTTCACCCAGCGCGGCATCGGCGACGTGCTGCTGGCCTGGGAGAACGAGGCCTTCCTGGCGCTGGAGGAACTGCCGGGCCAGTTCGAGATCGTGGTGCCCTCGCGCTCGATCCTGGCCGAGCCGCCGGTGGCCCTGGTCGACCGCAATGTCGACCGCCACAAGACCCGTCTGGCGGCGACGGGTTACCTCAACTTCCTCTACAGCCCGCTGGCCCAGGAGCTGATCGCCAAGCACCACTACCGCCCGCGCAACGCGGCCGTGGCCAAGAAGTACGCCGGCAAGTTCAAGGCGATCCCGCTGTCGACCATCGACGACACCTTCGGCGGCTGGAAGAAGGCCCAGGCGACCCACTTCGCGGACGGCGGCGTGTTCGACCGCATCTACCGTCCGAGGTAGGGGCGTCGGGGGAACTCACAGGCCCGGCCATCTTCGCCGAGTTTCCCCGCGAAGGCGGGGACCCAAGCTGGATGTCAGGACAGGCACGGTGGTCGCGAGCCGCCGGCTCGGCTTGGATCCCCGCCTTCGCGGGGAAACACGGATGGAGGGGCGTCGGGTCTCCAGTGTAGCCCATCCCCTCTCCAAACTTGACCATTGCCGGCGCGGCGGTCCCCATGGGGCCGCCGCGTTTTGCGTTTCCATGCCCAAGCTTGGTCGGGAACCCGACTCAAGGCCAGGCGTTGAGCCGTTGACGGGGCGTCCATGGAACAAGGCCGGGGTCGGGCTCAGGAATGACGGATTATCTGAAGTCTCAGCGGGCGGGCGATCAGCTCGCGGCCGAGCACGGCATCGACGACCCCTTCGCCGCGGCCATCCGCGCCACCCGCATGGCGATGATCGTCACCGACGCCACCCAGGCCGACAATCCGATCATCTTCGCCAACGACGCCTTCCTGCGGCTGACCGGCTATTCGCGCTCGGAGGTGATCGGCCGCAACTGCCGCTTCCTGCAAGGGCCCGACACCAGCCCGGCCGCCATCGGCGAGCTGCGCCTGGCCATCGGCGCGGGCGAGGACATCGCCATCGACATCCTCAACTACCGCAAGGACGGCTCGACGTTCTGGAACGCGCTGTACCTCAGCCCCGTGCGCAACAAGCTGGGGCAGATCATCTACTTCTTCGGCTCGCAGCTGGACGTCAGCGAGAAGAAGCAGACCGAACAGCACCTGCGCGAGACCCGCAGCGACCTGGAAGACGCCGTCGAGGCCCGCACCCGCGAGCTTTCCCAGGCCCTGGAGCAGAAGACCGCCCTGCTGCACGAGGTCGACCACCGGGTGAAGAACAACCTGCAGCTCATCTCGTCGCTTCTGCTGCTGCAGAACCGGCGCGAGAAGGAGCCGGCGGTCAAGCACAGCCTGCGCGGCATGCTGGAGCGGGTGAACGCCATCGCCACCGTGCATCGCCGGCTGTTCCAGAGCGAGGACGTCGAGCGCTTCGACGTCTCGGCCTTCGTGCGCGACCTGGTGTCGGACATGGCCGGCTCGGCCAATCGCGACGAGATCCGCGTCAGCCTGGACCTGGAACGGGTGGACGTGCCGGCCTCGAAAGCCGCGCCCCTGGCCCTGGTGATCAGCGAGCTGTTCTCCAACGCCCTGCGCCACGGCTTTCCGGAGGGGCGTTCGGGCCACATTTCGGTATCGATCACTCGCACGAACGGCGAGTTCCGGATCGAAATCGCCGATGACGGCGTTGGAATGGCTGAAGGGGCCCGGACGTCGGGTTTTGGACTGACCATCGTCCAGCTGCTCTGCCAGCAGCTGAAGGCCCGGTCCGAGACCACGGCAGCCGAGCCCGGAACCCGCGTCGTCGTCAACCTGCCCGTCAACGGCGCGCATCATTAGGAACCAGTAGACCCATGCCAGGGCGCGCGTTGGATGTGTTGATCGTCGAGGACGAGGTCCTTCTGGCCACCGAGCTGGAGTTCCTGGTGCAGGAAGCCGGCTACCACCCCGTCGGCTGCGCCATGAGCTCGGACGAGGCGGTGGACCTGGCCAAGTCGCTGCATCCGGATCTGGCCCTCGTCGACGTCCACCTGCGCGACGGCCCCACGGGCGTGGAGGTGGTGCGCAAGATCCACGACGACTGCGGCTGCGTGGCCCTGTTCATGACCGCCAACGTCAAGCGTCTGCCGGAGGACTTCGCCGGGGCCTGCGGGGTGATCGGCAAGCCCTATTCCGAGCACGGGGTGAAGACCGCCCTGGCCTATCTGGCCGTTTGCCTGGAAGAGGGCCATGCGCCGGGCCTGCCGCCTGTGGGCCTGGAGCTGGCGCCGGCCTATGCGCAGCTGTGGGGCCTGACCGAAATGCCGCGCACGGCCTGATGGCCGCCGCCCACCCGGTCGCCGTCTTCGTCGGCACCGCCGCCGCATTGTTGTCGATCACCAGCTTCGCCCCGCAGATCGTCAAGATCTGGAAGGAGAAGGACGCCTCGTCGGTGTCGCTGCGGACCTATGTGGTGACCGTGACGGGCTTTGGCTGCTGGCTGACCTACGGCCTTATGATCAAGGCCTGGCCGGTGGCGGCCTCGAACCTGGCCTGCCTTGTGATGTCGGCCGCCGTGCTCGCGCTCAAATGGCGCTACGGACGCGGACGATCCGGGAACGACGTCAAAGGGTGACAGGGGGGACGGGGTCCGCTATCGAGGCGCGCCTAATTTCGCGCACCAGGACCACCGCCCTTGACCAACGTCGCCGAGGAAGCTGGCTGGGCCACCGCCAAGACCCTGGCCGAGGCCCTGCCCTACATCCAGATCTACGACCGTGAGACGGTCGTGATCAAATACGGCGGCCACGCCATGGGTCAGGAAGAGGTCGCCAAGCTGTTCGCGGCCGACGCCGTGCTGCTGAAGCTCCTGGGCGTGCACCCTGTGGTGGTCCATGGCGGCGGTCCGCAGATCAGCCGCATGCTCGACAAGGCCGGCGTCAAGTCGACCTTCATCGACGGCCTGCGCGTCACCGACGAAGCCACCATGGAAGTGGCCGAGATGGTCCTGTCGGGGGCCATCAACAAGGAAATCGCCAACTGGATCACGCTCGCCGGCGCCGAGGCCGACGTGCGCGGCGTGGGCCTGTCGGGCAAGGACGCCCGCCTGATCACCGCCGAGAAGGTGACCCGCACCCGCAAGGATCCGGACAGCAATATCGAGCAGGTCGTCGACCTGGGCTTCGTGGGCGAGCCGACCAAGGTCGACCCGCACCTGATCCAGGCCCTGCTGACCTCGGAAACCGACTACATCCCGGTCGTCGCGCCGATCGGCGTCTCGGCCCAGGGCGAGACCTTCAACATCAACGCCGACACGGTCGCCGGCGCCCTGGCGGGCGCCCTGAAGGCCAAGCGGATGCTGATGCTGACCGACATCAAGGGCGTGCTCGACGCCAATGGCGAGCTGATCCGCGAGATGACGATCGAGCAGGCCCGCCAGCTGATCGCCGACGGCGTGGCCACCGGCGGCATGATCCCCAAGCTCGAGAACGCCATCCACGCCGTGGAGAGCGGCGTCGAGGCCGTGGTCATCCTCGACGGCCGCCGCCCGCACGCCATGCTGGTCGAACTGTTCAGCGAGCACGGCGCGGGCACGCTGATCTCGAAATGATGGTCGAGGTGAAGGGACCCTCTCCCAGAGGGAGAGGGAGGGGTCCGCGCGCAGCGTGGGAGGGTGAGGGGTTACGCCCTGACCGCCCATTCCCCACGCCCTGCCGACACGCCGTCGAACGCCTTACCCCCTCACCCTCCCATGGCTTCGCCATGGGCCCCTCCCTCTCCCCATGGGAGAGGGTGTGATGGTGGACCTCACCCACGTCGACACCTGGCTGTTCGACCTCGACAACACCCTCTATCCGGCCGAGACGCAGTTCATGGGCCTGATCGAGGGTCGGATGACCGACTTCGTCGAGCGCTTCACGGGCCTGCCCCGCGAAGAGGCCCGGGCGCTGCAGAAGAAGTACTACCTCGAGCACGGCACCACCCTGGCCGGGCTGATGACCTATCACGGCATGGACCCCGCCCAGTTCCTGGAGGAGGTGCACGACGTGTCGATGGAAAACCTGGTCCCCGACCAGGCGCTGCATGAGGCCATCAACGCCCTGCCCGGCCGCCGGCTGGTGTTCACCAACGGCTCGCTGGGCCACGCCGAGCGGGTGCTGGGTCACCTGGGACTGCGGGAGCTGTTCGAGGACGTCTTCGCCATCGAGACGGCCGACTACATCCCCAAGCCCTCGCTGGCGACCTTCGACAAGATCACCAAGCTGCACGCCATCGATCCGGCGACCACGGCCTTCTTCGAGGACAGCGAGAAGAACCTCGTGCCCGCCGCGCGGCTGGGCATGACCACCGTCCTGGTCGGCGCCCACGCGGCCGCCTGCCCCTCCGAACACGTCCATCACCGCACCAACGACCTCGCCGGGTTCCTGAGCTCGGCGCGCCTGAAGGGAACCCCCGCATGACCGCCCTCACCCTCGCCGACCTCCAGACCGAGATCGAAGCCGCCTGGGAAGCCCGCGACGGCGTCTCGACCGCCACCACCGGCCCGGTGCGCACCGCCGTGGAAGAAGCCCTGCTGCTGCTCGACAGCGGCAAGGCCCGCGTCTCGGAAAAGATCGACGGCGAGTGGACCACCCACCAGTGGCTGAAGAAGGCCGTGCTGCTGTCGTTCCGCCTGAACCCCAACACCGTCATGCGCTCGGGCGCCCTGGGCGGCGGCGTGGGTCCGTGGTGGGACAAGGTGCCCAACAAGTTCGACGGCTGGGAAGCCCCGCAGTTCGAGGCCGGCGGCTTCCGCGCCGTGCCGGGCGCCATCGTCCGCCGCGGCTCGCACATCTCCAAGAACGTCATCCTGATGCCGTCGTTCGTGAACATCGGCGCCTTCGTCGACGAGGGCACCATGGTCGACACCTGGGTGACGGTCGGTTCGTGCGCCCAGATCGGCAAGCACGTCCACCTGTCGGGCGGCGTCGGCATCGGCGGCGTGCTGGAGCCGCTGCAGGCCAACCCGACCATCATCGAGGACAACTGCTTCATCGGCGCCCGCTCGGAAGTCGTCGAAGGCGTGGTCGTGGGCGAAGGCTCGGTCCTGTCGATGGGCGTCTACCTGTCGGCCTCGACCAAGATCGTCGACCGCAAGACCGGCGAGATCCACATCGGCAAGGTGCCGCCCTACAGCGTCGTGGTGCCGGGCAGCCTGCCCGACAAGAACGGCGGCCCGAGCCTGTACTGCGCCGTGATCGTCAAGACGGTCGACGCCCAGACCCGCTCGAAGACCTCGATCAACGACCTGCTGCGAGACTGATCGCGACCATGGGGGCGGCCGCGAACGACACCCTGGCCGCCCTGCGCGCCGGCGACCTGGCCGGCGCGACCAGGCTGGACCTCTGCGACGCGGACCTCGCCGAGCTCCCCGCAGAGGTCTTCGGCCTGGCCGATACGCTCGAGGTGCTGGACATCAGCCGCACCCGCATCGACCGCCTGCCACACGATCTTTCCCGCCTGAAGCGGCTGAGGGCGGTGTTCGCCTCCGGCGCACCGTTCCGGCGCCTGCCCGAGGCGCTGGGCGACTGCCCGGCCCTGAGCCAGGTGGGCTTCCGCGGCTGCGGGCTGGTTGAGGTTCCCGCCGAGGCCCTGCCGCCGGCCCTGCGCTGGCTGACCCTGACCGACAACCGCATCGCGCTGCTGCCCGACGCCCTGGGCGAGCGCCCGGACCTGCGCAAGCTGCTGCTGTCGGGCAACCGCCTGGCCGCCCTGCCTGAAAGCCTGGCCCAGGCAGGCGACCTCGAACTGCTGCGCATCGCCGCCAACCGCTTCGACGCCCCGCCGGCCTGGCTGGCGGAGCTGCCGGCCCTGGCCTGGCTGGCCTGGTCGGGCAATCCGTTCGACGCCCAGTCCCCGGCCCGCGCTGCGCCCCCCGCCGCCTGGGGCCAGCTGACCATCGGCAGGCCGCTGGGACGCGGCGCCTCCGGCGACGTCTTCGAAGCCGCCTGGAGCGGCCGGCCTGCGGCCCTGAAGCTGTTTCGCGGCGCTATGACCAGCGACGGCCTGCCCGAGCGCGAGATGGCCGCCTGCATGGCCGCCGGCGAGCATCCCAACCTGACCGGCGCCCTGGGCCGGATCGAGGACCATCCCGACGGCGCCGAAGGCCTGCTGATGCCGCTGCTGCCGGAAAGCTGGCGGGTGCTGGCCGGGCCGCCCAGCCTGGAAAGCTGCAGCCGCGACGTCTACGCCTCCGACCTCGCCCTGCCGCCGCAGGTCGCTCGCCGGATCGCCCGCGACGTGGCGGCCGGCGCCGCCCACCTGCACGCCCGGGGTCTGCAGCACGGCGACCTCTACGCCCACAACGTGCTGTGGGACGGGACCGACGGCGCAGCCGTGCTCAGCGATTTCGGCGCTGCGGCCTTCCTGCCCGCCGACGCCGGGCAGCGGTGGACGCCGCTGGACGTGCGGGCCTTCGGCCTGCTGCTGGGCGAACTGCTGGACCGGATCGACGGCGAGACGCCGGCCGACCTGCGCGCCCTGGAGGCGGACTGCGTCCAGCCGGACGGCGCTGCGCGGCCGTCGATGGCCCAGGCCCTGGCGGCCCTTTCCTGATCGCCCGACACAGGCTCTAGTGGCGCCATGCCCGGCCTCGTCGAAAAGCTGAAACCGATCTTCGCCGTCTCGGGCCGCGCCTCGCGGCTGGACTACTGGCGCACGCAGGTCCGGCTGGCCCTGGCTACGGCCGTGCTGCTGACCCTCACCGTGCTGGCGACCATGGCCGGCGGCTGGCTTGGGGCGGTTCCGTGCCTGCTGTTCCTGCCGGTCGTGGCGGCCGGGGTCGCCGTCGCGGTTCGCCGGCTGCACGACCGGGGCAAGCCGGGCTGGTGGGTGCTGGTCTTCGGCGTCGGCCCCTATGCGCTGAGCGGCGTGGCGAGCGGGCTTTACGCCAGCGGATCGGCGCTGATCCTGGCCGCGCCGCTGCTGGCCCTGGCGGCCGTCATCCTGTCGATCTGGGCCTGGGTCGAGCTGGGCTTCCTGCGCGGGGCGCGGGGCGACAACCGCTACGGCGCCGAGCCCGCGCGGCGGTAGGGGAAAGCGCCCGGCATTCGGGCCATCTGTTACCGAGGTTCCCCGCGAAGGCGGGGATCCAAGCTGTGGGTCAGGACAAGGCGCGGCCGTGCGCCGCCCGCAGACTCCGCTTGGGTCCCCGCCTGCGCGGGGAAGGACGGGTTTGAGATGGCGGCCGGACGAGTGTCCCTAGCGGGTCGCCTCGTGGACTTCCTTCTTGGCCGCCTGGCCGGCTTCCTTGCTCTCGCGGGTGATGTCCTTGCCGGCTTCCTGGGCGGCGTCGCCGGCCTTGGAGCCGGCTTCCTTGGCCGCGTCGACGGCGTCGCCGGCGGCGGCCTTCAGCCCGGCGGCGGTCTCCTTGCTGCTTTCCTTCAGCGCCGTGCCGGCTTCCTTGACGTCCGGGTCGTTCTTGATCTCGTTGGCGGCGTCCTTGATGTCCTGGCCGGCGGCGCTGGCGCCTTCCTTGATCTGCTGGGCGTGCTGGTCCGAGCAGGCGGCGGCCGACAGGGCGAGGGCGGAAGCGGCGATCAGGGCGAGGGTGCGCATCTAGTGTTCCTCCGACGTCTTGGTTGATACCCGTCGGGCAGAGAACGGCGGTCGAACGGTCGAGGTTCCGACTCTGGGAACCTGCACGGCTTTCCCCCGGGCCTTCCGACCGCTAAACCCCCGCCATGCGCATCGCCTTTCTCGGAACCCCCGATTTCGCCGTCGCCTGCCTGGCCGAACTGGTCGCCAGCGGCCATGAGATCGTCTGCGTCTACAGCCAGCCGCCCGCCCCGCGCGGCCGCGGCCAGGAATTGAAGCCCTCGCCGGTCCACGCCTTCGCCGAAGGGCTGGGGCTGCCGGTGCGCACGCCGGTCTCGATGAAGACCCCCGAGGAGATCGAGGCCTTCCAGGCGCTCGACCTCGACGCCGCCGTGGTCGTCGCCTTCGGCCAGATCCTGGTGAAGGACGTGCTGGAGGCGCCGCGCCTGGGCTGCTTCAACCTCCACGCCAGCCTGCTGCCGCGCTGGCGGGGCGCGGCCCCGATCCAGCGGGCGATCATGGCCGGGGATCCCGTGACGGGCGTCCAGGTGATGCGGATGAGCGAGGGTCTCGACGAAGGCCCCGTCCTGCTGTCGGAGACCGTGCGCATCGACGCGCTGGACACCGTGGCCAGCCTGCACGACCGTCTGGCCGCCGTCGGCGCGCGCATCCTGCCGGTGGCCCTGGCCGCCATCGAGCGCGGCGGCGCGATCGAGACTCCGCAGAGCGAGGACGGCGTCACCTACGCCAAGAAGATCAAGCCGGCCGAGGCCCGCATCGACTGGACGCGTCCGGCCGCCGAGGTCGACCGCCACATTCGCGGCCTGTCGCCCTTCCCCGGCGCCTGGTTCGAGGCCCCGTCGGACAAGGGCCCCGTCCGGGTGAAGGCCCTGCTGTCGAAGGTCGAGGACGCGGAAGGCGCGCCCGGAACGGTGCTGGACGACGCCCTGCTGGTCGCCTGCGGCGAGGGCGCGGTGCGCCTGCTGAAGGCCCAGCGCGAGGGCAAGGGCGTGCAGGAGGCCGAGGTGTTCGTGCGCGGCTTCCCGCTGGCGACCGGGACGGTCCTGGCCTGATGCCCCGCTACCGCCTCCTCGTCGAGTACGACGGCCGTCCCTATTCGGGCTTCCAGGCCCAGGCGACCCTGCCCAGCGTGCAGGGGGCGATCGAGGCGGCGGTGAAGGCCTTTTCCGGCCAGGAGTTGCGCATCGCCGCGGCCGGCCGCACCGACACCGGCGTGCATGCGACGGGCCAGGTGGTGCATGTGGATCTCGAGCGCGACTGGCCGGCCCAGACGGTGATGAACGCGCTCAACGCCCACCTCACCCGCGAGGCGGTGTCGATCCTCGACGCGCAGGTCGCGCCCGAGGGCTGGCACGCGCGGTTCTCGGCCAACGAGCGGCGCTACCTCTACCGGATCCTCAACCGCCGCGCCCCGCCGGCCCTCGACAAGGGCAAGGTCTGGCACATGAAGAAGGACCTCGACCACGAGGCCATGCATGCGGCGGCCCAGGCCCTCGTCGGCCTGCACGACTTCACCACCTTCCGCGACATGCACTGCCAGGCCCAGAGCCCGATGAAGACCCTGGACGTCGCCCGCGTGCGGCGGGTGGGCGAGGAGATCCATCTCGACTTCGAGGCGCGCTCGTTCCTGCACCGCCAGGTACGGTCGATGACCGGCACGCTGGTCGAGGTGGGCGCCGGCCGCTGGGCCGTCGGCGACGTCAAGAAGGCGCTCGAGGCGAAGGACAGGCGCGCCTGCGGGCCGGTGGCTCCGGCCGACGGGCTCTATCTGGTGGGCGTGGGCTACGAGGACTGAAGGCCAAGGGCCCGCGACCTCCACCGGCTCGACATCCGGCGAAGGCCGCGAGGAACCGGAGACCGACCGACATCGGCCCCCGGGTGAAAGCCCCGTAGGTGGAGGGAACCGGGGCTTTCGAAAGGCGTCAGTCGTCCGACAGGCGCTCGGCGATCCAGACCGATCCCAGCGCCAGCATGAACACGCCGAAGGCGGCGAGAACGAAACCGAGATAGGCGAGCTGGGCGATCGGCATGGCGGGCTCCATCGGGGAACGGATGGAGGTTGCGCCGGCGCGGAGTGGGTCGCCTTGATCTGGGTCAACCAGAGATCCCCTCTCTCTTTGAGAGAGGGAGGGGCCCGCCGCGAAGCGGTGGGAGGGTGAGAGGTTTCACCGTCGGCCTGGAGATCTCCACCCTTCCGTCCCTATGCCGTCATCCCGGGCGAAGCGAAGCGCAGACCCGGGACCCAGGGGCCGCCGCAGTGCTTGGGGCGCGCCACCGGGTGTTTGAACCAAGCTTCGAGCCCGGTCCCCTGGGTCCCGGATAAGCCTGCGGGCTTTCCGGGATGACGATCTTTAGGTGTCCTTTCTGGAGAGAGCGTACCCTCTCTCCCTCCCACGCCTGCGGCGCGGGCCCCTCCCTCTCTCCATGAGAGAGGGGTTTTCACAGCACCGAGCAATTCGTCAGCTGGCTGAAGGCCTCCAGCGCGCTGGCGCCGACCACCGAGGTGCCGAAGCGGTCGAGTTCGGGGGACCAGACGGCGATTGTCGCCTTGCCGGGAACCACCGCGACGACGCCCCCGCCGACGCCGCTCTTGGCCGGCAGGCCGACGCGGTAGGCGAAGCTGCCGACGCTGTCATAGATGCCGCAGGTCAGCAGCAGGGCGTTGAGGCGCCGGGTCAGGCGCTCGGGGAAGATCGTCTCCTCGACCACCGGCGAGAAGCCGCCCGCCGCCAGCGGCAGGAAGGCCCGCGCCAGCTGGCGGCAGCTCATGGTCAGGGCGCACTGGCGGCTATAGGCGGCGACCACGGCTTCCGGATCGTGGCGCACCGTGCCCTTGCCGCGCATCAGGTTGGCGATCGCCCGGTTCTGCCAGGCGTTGTCGAGCTCGGAGGCGGCCACCGCCTCGTCGATCGCCACCGGGCCGTCGCTCAGAAAGGCGGCGAAGCCGCGCACCAGGGCGGCGGGGTCTCTGACCTTGCCCAGCAGGATGTCGGTCACCGCCAGGGCGCCGGCGTTGATGAACGGATTGCGCGGAAAGCCGCCCTCGGCCTCCAGCAGGGAGAGGTGGTTGAACGGCGTGCCCGAGGGCTCCTTGCCCACCCGGGTCCAGACCTCGTCGCCGATGCGGTTGAGCGCCAGGCCCAGAGACAGCACCTTGGTGATGCTCTGGACGGAGAAGCCCTCGTCGGCGTCGCCGATCACGTGCTCACCGCCGTCGACCGTGCGCACGGCCATGCCGAACTTCGTCCCCGGCACGGTGGCCAGTTGCGGGATGTAGTCGGGCACCCGCCCCTTGCCGAAGTGCGGCTTCACCAGCACGGCGACCTCGGCCAGGACTTCGTCGATGGAGAGCTCGTTCATGGCTCGGTTCCGTCAGCGGGTCCGCCCTCGTCCTTCGACAGGCTCAGGATGAGGGCTATTGCATGGGCCGTGCAGTCAAAACCCTCATCCTGAGCTTGTCGAAGGACGAGGGTTTTGTCCCTCAGCCCGAAAACGCCTCGAAATAGCGCCGGATCAGGGCGGTGTAGGCGCCGGCCAGTTGGCGGACTTCTTCCACCGGCACGCGCTCGTCGACCTGGTGCATGGTCGAGCCCACGAGGCCGAACTCCACCACCGGGCAGAGGGCGCGGATGAAGCGGGCGTCGCTGGTGCCGCCGGTGGTCGACAGTTCGGGCACGCGGCCGGTGGCGTCGCCCACGGCGCCGACGATGACGTCGGTGAAAGCGCCCGGCTCGGTCAGGAAGGCCTCGCCGCTGATCTTGCACAGGGCCTCGACGCGGCCCGAGAAACCCTCGGCGGCCTCGCGGCACTCCTGCTCGATCCAGGCGGCCAGGTCCTTGCCCTTGTGGGCCGGGTTGAAGCGGATGTTGATGCGGGCCTTGGCGCTGGCCGGAATGACGTTGGTGGCCGGGTTGCCGACGTCGACCGTGGTGACCTCCAGGTTCGACGGCTGGAAGCCGGTATAGCCGTCGTCCAGCACGCGGGCCTGCAGGCGCGAGAGGATGTCGACCATCACCGGGATCGGGTTGGCGGCGCGATGCGGATAAGCCACGTGGCCCTGGCGGCCGTCGACGGCGATCCAGGCGTTGATGCTGCCGCGGCGGCCGATCTTGACCATGTCGCCCAGCAGGCTGGCGCTGGTCGGTTCGCCGACGATGCAGTGGTCGATGATCTCGCCCTCGGCGGCCAGGGCCTCGACGACCTTGACCGTGCCGTCCTCGGCCACGCCCTCCTCGTCGCCGGTGATCAGGAAGCTGATCGAGCCGGGGACCTCCTCGGTGTGGGCCACCGCCGAGACGAAGGCGGCGATGGCCGACTTCATGTCGACCGCGCCGCGGCCGTACAGCACCCCGTCCTTGATCTCGGCTTCGAACGGCCCGGCCGTCCAGGCCGCGTCGTCGCCCACCGGCACCACGTCGGTGTGACCGGCGAAGCAGAGGTTGGGTCGGGCCGTCCCGCGCTTGGCGTAGAGGTTCTCGATCTCGCCGAACTTCATGCGGCGGCAGGTAAAGCCCAGCCCTTCCAGCTGTCGTTGCAGCACGTCCATCGCGCCCTCGTCGGCGGGGGTGACGGACGGGCGGCGGATCAGGGCCTGGGCGAGCTCGACGGGGTCGATGCTGACGGAAACGGGCGCGGGGCTGGTCATGTTGCAGGCTTTAGGCTTCCCATCGGCGGGACGCAAACCGCGCACGATCATACCAAGGCCGACCATGCCCAAGATCGACATCGACCAGGCGCCCACCCGTCACGGCACGGCCTATCCCGCGCCCTTCGATCTGCCGTGCCGGGCGCGCAAGCGCTGGAAGCTGGGCGACGCCGTGGGCCTGACCCAGTTCGGGGTCAACCTGATGCGGCTTGAGCCGGGAACCTGGTCCAGCCAGCGCCACTGGCATACGGCGGAGGACGAGTTCGTCTGGGTGGTCGAGGGCGAGGTGGTGCTGGTCGAGGAAGGGGGCGAAACGATCCTTCGGGCCGGCGACTGCGCGGGCTTCAAGGCCGGCGTGCCCAACGGCCACCAGATCCAGAACCGCTCGGACGCGCCGGCCATGCTGCTGGAGATGGGCTCACGCCGGCCGGACGAGGACGGCTGCGACTATCCGGACCTGGATCTGGTCATCCACCCGGGCGAGGAGACCTATCGGCATCGGGACGGGACGCCGTACGAGACGGAGAGCGGGCGCAAGCGGTAGGGGGTGAAAGTTATCCACAGGGACGCCCCTGTCTCACCTTCTCCCAGAGGGAGAAGGAGGGGCCCGCGCCGCAGGCGTGGGAGGATGAGGGGTTAGGGACGGTCGACGGCGTGCCGGCGCGCCGGCTGGCGGTGTAACCCCTCACCCTCCCAGGCTTCGCCTGGGCCCCTCCCTCTCCCTATGGGAGAGGGTCTATCCCCGCGGATCCCCGCTTCGCCACCAACGAATTCAACGCCCTACACGAAAACGCAGGTTTCCTATCCGACGCCCTGAAAGCGGCCTCATGCTTGTCGGCATGACCAGCGAAACCTCCCGCGCCTGGTGCGCGAAGATCCAGCAGCGGCTGATGGCGGCGATGGATGAGCTTTGGGCCGCCATGGAGGCGGGCCTCGACCGGGAGGCCTTCCGCAAGGCCTCCGAGAAGGTGCGGCTGCTGGGCCAGATGGCCGGCACGGTGCGCAAGATCGTCCAGGCCCTGCCGCCCGAGCGCGCGGCGCGGCCGGCCAGCGGTCTCCCGGCCGGGCTGGAGCTTCCACCCTCGCCGCCCCGGCCCGAACGCAAGATCGACGCCCTGAAAGGCGGGGCGCGGGGACGGCTGTGAGCATGGTGCTCCTCCCCCGCTCGCGGGGGAGGGGGACCGGCGAAGCCGGTGGAGGGGGCGGCGGCGCGCACGGCGCTCCGTCCCGGGGCCCCCCCCCGCCCCCGGCGAAACCCCCCCCCCCCCCCCCCCCCCAGACACCGGGGGGGGGCCCGAACCCCGGGCGGGCGTA